>NZ_JBIALI010000005.1:234837-373445 GCF_042873375.1 Kribbella sp. NPDC004875 | reverse complement strand
AACGCCGCACCACCCACGGACCACCCGCCGGCCACCTCGCGACGCAGGTGAAACGAACACCGCTGCGCGGCGACTCAGCTCTTCTCACCTCCAGCGGTCGCGGATCGTGCACCCGAGGACCCCACCCGGCGTCGAAGACCTGCCCGGACCGCCGCACCACCCACGGACCACCCGCCGGCCACCTCGCGACGCAGGTGAAACGAACACCGCTGCGCGGCGACTCGGCTGTCCCGCCGCCCGCGGCGACGATCGCGCCTCGGGCTCCCGATCGGCGCCCCGGACCTGCTCTGAATGCCCGACTCGTGGCAAATGGTTCGCACGCCAAACCCGAGTCGTGGATCGCGGTTACTGAACGCAACCAAAACCGACGACTCGACGCACGAGGCTCGGGACGGGTAGACGTCAGGCGAGAACCGCCCGGATGCGCGATCGGGTTACGGACGCGACCCGTCTCCGCACGCAACAGCTCGCGCACCCGCCGGCGGTGGAACTGAGCCGCCCCGCAGCGGTGACCGATCTCCCCGCGCGAAGCACCCACCAAGCGCGACCCCGACGCACCGTCGCATCGCCCGCGCCACCACAGGTGCGCGTACAACACCCCGCGCACCCGCCGGAGACGGCGAAACTCAGCCGCCGCGCAGCAGTGACTCATCTCCCCCAGCCCGAACATCCACCGACCCCGAGCCCGACACGGCGCCGCATCGCCCACTCCACCACATCCCCAGCGCCCGACAGCTCGTGCACCCGACGGAGGCGGTGGAACTGAGGCGCCGCGCAGCGGTGACCGATCTTCCCCAAGCGAAGCGCCTACCCGACGTACCGCCCCGTGGGGTGCGGCGTTTTCCGGAGGATCTCGTCGTACGCTTCGGTTTGGGCGGAGAACCGTGGCTGAGGAGGACTATGTCAACGTTGACATTACACTGGGGTCATGAGTGAACCTGCGCGGCGGCCGCGGCTCGAGGATGTGGCGGCGACGACCGGTGTGAGTATCAAGACCGTGTCGCGGGCCCTGCGCGGTGACCCGAAGGTGCGGGAGTCGACGCGGCAGCGGATCGTCGCGGAGGCCGACCGCCTCGGCGTACAGCTGAACGACGTGGCGGCCGGACTGCGCCGGAAGAACCAGGCGATGACCTCGATCGGAGTCACGCTCGGCGACTGCACCAACCCGTTCTTCGCTCCGATGCTGCGCGGCATCCACTCCGTCGCCTCCGAGCGCGGGTACCTGGTGCTGACCGCCGACGCGCAGAACGACCCGGATCTCGAGCACCGGGCGATCCGATCGTTCTTCGCGCACCGGGTGGCCGGCCTGATCATCGCGCCGGTCGGCGACGACCTCGGGTACCTGGCGAACGAGGCGCGCTTCGGGTCCGCGATCGTGTTCGTCGACTCCCCGCCGCCGGGGCTCGGCGAGTCGATGGACTCGGTCACGACCACGAACGCGGCCAGCACCACCTCGGGGATCGAGCACCTGCTGGCGAAGGGCTGCCGCCGGATCGCGTACCTCGGGCACCCGCGCAGCGGCAGCGGCGCCCAGGAACGCTGGGCCGGGTACGTCGCCGCGCTCGAAACCGCCGGGATCGCGGTCGACCCGGCGCTCGTTCGCGACAATCTGGTCAGCGAGGACGACGCCCGTCGAGCCGCCGACGACCTGCTCCCGACCGCCGCACCCGATGCGGTGTTCGTGGACAACAACCGGTTGTGCACGGGGTTGCTGCAGTCGGCGGCGTTCGCGCGGCGGCGGATCGACGTGGTGTGCTTCGACCGGTTCGAGCTGGCGGCGGCGTTCGGGGTGTCGGTGATCGACAGCGACCCGTACGACGTCGGACGGGCCGGCGCGCAGCTCCTGTTCGAGCGCCTCGCCGACCCGTCCCGCTCCCCCCACCGCCTCGAGGTCCCCGCCCGCCTCGTCGTCAACGACAACCCCACCTACTAGCCGGCCCGCCCCCTCACCCGTCGGGTTGCCCCACAAATTCCGGTCCGGCACCCCCCAATCGAACAGGCACCCCCGCAGGTGAAGGGCGGCCCCGTCAGGCGGACGGTTGCCCGCTCAGGCGGAGGCTTGCCCCCTCAGGCGGAGGGTTGCCCCCTCGGAATTCGAGGGGGCAACCCGTCGGTTGGGCGGGCAACCCCCGGGCCGAGCCGGCACCCCCGCAAACGGAGGGTTGGCCCACCAACAACAGGGTTGCCCCCTCAGATGCAGCCCTGCCCCCTCGAAAATCGAGGGGGCAACCCGTCGGTTGAGGAGGCAACCCTCGGGCCGAACCGGTACCCCCGCAAACGGAGGGTTGGCCCACCAACAGGAGGGTTGCCCGCTCGGGTGGAGGGTTGCCCGCTCGGGTGGAGGGTTGCCGCCTCGGGTGGAGGGTTGTCGCCTTGGAAATCGCGGGGGTGGGCCGGCGGTTGAGGGGGCGAGGCCGCGTTAGCTCACCTGGCGGAGCCAGGATTCGGCCAGGGCCTGGTGGCCGGCGGGGGTCGGGTGGACGCCGTCGAAGAGCCAGTGCTCCGGACCGGTGCTCGCCGCGAGTTCGGCGAACATACCGTCGGCCGCAACCAGAGCCGCGCCGAACTCCCGCGCCAGCTCTCGCACCACCTGGATCTTCGCGTCGAGGTCAGCCCGCCAAGCCCACTGATCCTCCTTCACCGGCAGCAGGAACGGCTCGATCAGCACCAGTTGTACGTCGGCCAGCGGCTCCAGCAACCGCCGATATCCGGCCCGATACGACTCAGCCGGAACCTCCTCGTGCCCGAACGAGAACCGGTACCCCGTGTCGTTGATCCCGATCAGGATCGACACCACGTCCGGCCGGGCATCGAGTACGTCGGACTGCCACCGACTGCCCAACCCGGCGAGCGTGTCACCGGAGATCCCGCTGTTCATCCACACCGGCACGCGATCCGGCGTACGGCGGCCGAACTGGCCCGCGACGAGTAGCGGGTACCCGTACCCGAGCGGGTTGTCGGTGTCCCGGCGGTGGCAGTCGGTAATCGAGTCCCCGGTGAACATCACGCGGGCACCGTCAGCAAGTTCGATCACGAGCCCTCCGGGGTGAACGTGGCGACACCAACGGTGGTATCGCTCTGGCCGTAGTACGCGAACCAGGTCCCGCGGTGGAACACCAGTCCTTCGACGAACGTGACGTTGTCGACCAGGCCGTGCTGGTCCTCGTACGTGCTCGGTTCCAGCCACGGCTCGGTCAGTTTGGCGACGACCTTGTCCGGTTGCCGCGGGTCGATCAGTACCTGACCGCAGGCGTAGTACACGCCGCCTTCGGGCCGGACCACCGCGCTGTTGTGCATCAGCAGGACGTGACCGGTGCGGGTCCGGACCGGTTGCGGACCAGTCTCGACGAGGTCGCCCATGAACGTGCCGGGTTCGGGCCGTAGCACCGGCGTCGGATCGGCCTTCCAGTGCAGGAGATCGTCGGAGGTGGCGAGGTGGATGTTGCCCTCGCCGAACCACATCAGGTACCGCCCGTCGATCGGCTCGGGCAGGATCACGCCACCCTTGCTCCACTCCGGCCCTGGCGTCTCGCGGACTCCGGCGAACGTGTTGATGCCCGGGAACATCGGCCCGTGCTTCTCCCAGGTCCGCAGGTCGGTCGACGTCGCGAGGCAGAGCCGCGCGGTGTGCCGGTCCCAACCGGTGTACGTCAGGTAGTAGGTCCCGTCGACGAGGACGACACGCGGATCCTCACACCCGAAGCGTTCGTAGTCTTCCGTGGGCGACAGCACCGGATCGGGCTCGGTCTCGAAGGTGAGACCGTCGTCGGACCAGGCGAGACCAAGATGCGACACGATGTCCGCGGCATGCGCGCGGTAGATCAGCGCGATCCGCCCGTCCACCACCAAGGCCGACGGGTTGTAGACATTTGCCGACTCCCACTCGTGCCGGCCGGGCCGGAGAACGGGGTTCTCCGGCCGCGGCACGAACGGCCCGAACGGGTAGTCGACCACCGGCGCGCTCATTTGTTGATCAACTTGTTGACACCGGCAACCATGCCGTCGACGCCCGCCGCCACGTCCTTCTTCCCGGACAGCGCCGGGTTCCAGGTGGTACCGACCACGTCGCCGGCCGGGGTCGACCACGGGTCGAGGAACTGGGTGACGAACTTGTCCTTCACCCCCAACTCGTACGTCGCGGTCGCGGCGATGCTCTTCGCCGCGGCGTCACCGGCCTGCAGCGCTTCGTAGTACCCCTTGGAACCGGGCTCGTAGGCGATCGGGGCGATCGGCTGGTCCTTCATCGTCTCGTTGAAGCCGGTGACCTCCATGTAGCTGATCACCTTCCACGTGGTCTCGGGGTCCTTCAGCGTGGCCGGCGAGCAGACGCCGTTGGTCTCGATCGGCTGCACGGATTTCGCCGTACCGGCCGGCCAGGGGGCGTAGCCCCACTCGAACTTCGGCTTGTTCTGAGTGATCGACTGGTGCAGCCACTGGCCGCCGAACATCAGCGGGATCCCGCCGTTGGCGAACCTGGCGACCGCGTTCGTCCCGTCGTAGTCCGGGTTGGTCATCTCGCCGGCCTTGATCGCCGCCGCGATCCGCTCCGCCCCGGTCCGGAAGGTCGCGTCGGCCTTCAGTTCCTTGGCACCGATCGGCTTGTCGATGATCGGCGCGCCACCGTTCGCGACGGAGTACGCCGAGACGCCCTGCGGGCTCTCCAGCAACGACCACGCGTTCACCAGGGGCGTGGTCTTGGCGTCGGTGCGCTTCAGGGCCGCGATGTCGGTGAACAACTGGTCCCAGGTCCACCCGGTCGCGGGCACCTTCAGTTTCGCCTTGTCGAAGGCCGTCTTGTTGTAGAAGAACCCGTACGTGTTCGCCAGCGTCGGGATCCCGAACAGCTTGCCCTCCGGGTTCCGCCACAGGTCGAGCGACCCCGGCGAGAACTTGTCCGCCTGCAGCCCGTCGCCCTTCTTCAGGTACGACGACCAGTCGTACAGCAACCCTTCCGCCGCGAGGTTCTGCTCCTGCGAGTTCGAGCACCAGAAGAAGTCCGGGGCCTTCTTGGACATGATCAGCGAGGCGAGCTTCTGCGCGTAGTCCGCGTTCGGCGACTCCTCCCGCTTGACCGTGACGCCGTCCATCTTGGCCATGCTCTTGTCCAGGGCCGCGTTGGTGGCCACGGACTCCCAGGTCATGTAGGTGACGTTCCCGTCGCCGCCCTTCGCGGCGCCCGAACCGCCGCCACCGCAGCCGGCGAGGGCGAGTCCGGCGACGACGAGCACTGCGGTCGCCCTGATTGTGGGCATCATCGATCTCCTCATTTGGCGATGGTTCCGAGGGCGCCGAGGCCCTCCATGAAGTAGCGCTGGGCGAGGAAGAACAGCACCAGCGGCGGTACGACGAACAGCAGGTTCGTCGCCATGTAGTAGTTGTACTGAGACCCCGCCTGGTCCGACAGGAACGCGGCCATGCCCAGTGGGAGCGTGAACTTCTTCGAGTCCTGCAGGTACACCAACGGACTGAGGTAGTCGTTCCAGGCGAGCTGGAAACTCATGATCGCGACCGTGATCCAGACCGGCTTCGTGAGCGGCACCATGATCCGGGTGAAGATCATCCAGTGCCCCGCGCCGTCGATCGTCGCGGATTCGTCGAGGTACTTCGGGATCGACTGGTAGTACTGCCGCGCCAGGAACACGAAGATCGGGCTCCCGAAGAACGCCGGCAGGATCAGCGGCACCCAGGTGTCGATCAGGCCCAGGCTGATGTAGAGGTGCTGCAACGGGATCAGCCCGACGATGCCCGGCACGAAGATGCTGCCGGAGATCAGCGCGAACCAGAACCGGCGGCCCGGGAAGTCGATCCGGGAGATGCCGTACCCGACGATCATCGAACTGACCACGGCACCGATCGTCGACAGTACAGTGACGATCACGGTGTTCAGCAGCAACCGGTAGAAACCGATCTGTGCCGGACCGTCGACGAAGTTCGCGGCCCGGAACTCGCGGGGCAGGAACGACGGTGGCAGTTGGTTGATGTCGCCGTTGCCCTTGAGCGCGATGCTGACCATCCACACCAGCGGCAGCAGCATCGACACCGCGAGCAACCCGCAGAGGGCGTACCAGGCGACTCGGGACAGCATGAACGGCACCCGCTGGGTCAGCGCGGCCGGACGTGCGATGACAAGCGCTTCGGCGGTCATGAGCCCTCCCCCTGGTAGACGCGGTTCCGGGTGAGGCGCAGCATCACGACGGTCACCAGCATCACGATCACGAACAGCACCCACACCTCGGCGGTCGCGTACCCGAGCTGCGGTGAGGTGATGAAGTCGGCGAACCCGTCGTTGTAGATCTTGTACATCAACAGGTTCGTGGAGTGTCCGGGTCCGCCCTTGGTCAGGATCGCGACCTGGTTGAAGGTCTGGAACGCGCCGTTCAGCGCCAGCATCAGCTGGAGCATCATGATCGGCCCGATCATCGGCAGCGTGATCTTGGTGAACCGGCGGAACGCGCCGGCGCCGTCGACCTTGGCCGCCTCCTGGATCTCGTCCGGCACCGCCTGCAGCCCGGCGAGGAAGATCATCATCGTCCCGCCGACACTCCAGACGCCGACGATCAGGATCGCGGGCAGCGCGACATGCGCGTCCCCCAGCCACATGCTCGTCGGCAGGTGCAGGGCCTTCAGCAACTGGTTCGCCAGCCCGTACGTCGGGTCGTAGATGTACTTCCACAACGTCAGTACGGCGACCGCGGGCAGCACGACCGGCAGGTAGAAGATCGTCCGGAACACCTTGACGCCCTTGATCCCGCGGTTCACCACGACCGCGAGCGCGAGCCCGGCGAGCAGCGTGGCCGGCACCGAGATGACCACCCACAGCACGGTCACCTTCAGCGACGGCCAGAACGTCGGGTCGTTGGTGAACAGGAACTTGTAGTTCTCCAGGCCGACCCACGTGGCCGGTGTCAGCCCGTTCCACCGGGTGAACGAGTGGTACAGCGAGGTCACCATCGGGTAGGCGACGAACAGCAGCAGGCCGATGATCGCGGGCGAGATGAAGCAGTACCCCAGGATCGCGTCCCGGCGCCGCTTAGTGGAGTTCATCGGAGTCCACCTCCCGGACTCGAAGCCGGACGGTCAGGATCTGGAACGGACGCAGTTCGAAGCTCCCGTCGAAGCTCCCGAGCGGGCGCTCCAGCAGGTCGACGATTTCGGCGCCCTCGGCAACGAAATCCCAGTGCAGCCGCCCGCTGGTGCGCGCGCCGAGCGCCTCGTAGAACCGGACGATCACGTCCCCGGAGCGGTCCTCGGCAAGCTTCACGGTCTCGATCACCACGCCCTCGCCCTCGACCGCGACGACCGGCGCAGGTGCCGTCGTACCGCGGACCTCGCGGACCGGGAGGTTCAGGCGCAGACCGGCCTCGACCGCGGTCGCTATGTCGGCGCCGGACACCAGCGTGTAGCGCGCGTGGTGCCGGCCCTGGTCGGTCTCCGGATCGGGGTACCGCGGCGCTCGCAGCAGCGAGAGCCCGATCCCGGTGCCGGTCCGTCCCGCCAGTGGATCACCCGATCGCCCCGGCAGCCGCCGTATGTCGTGCCCGTACGTCGAGTCGTTGGCGACCGCGATCCCGAAGCCGGGCTCGCCGACGTGCACCCACCGATGCGCGCACACCTCGAACTTGGCCTCGTCCCAGGTGGTGTTGTCGTGCGTCGTCCGGCGGATGTGACCGAACTGGATCTCGGCCGCCGCGTCGTTCGCCCGGACGTCCAGACCGAACGTTGCTTTGAGCAATTTCTCCCGCTCGTGCCAGTCCACCTCGACCGCGAAGTCGACCCGATCCGAGCCGGCCGCGAGGGTGATCGTCTGGTGGTACGTCGACGCGCCGTGCGACCGGCGTACCTCCACCACCACCTCACCCGGCCGCTCGGTGACGTGCAACGAATCCAGGACCCGCAGCGGCGTCGCGGTCGCGCGGTAGGTGTCGTCGAGATCCCAGGCGTCGAAAGCGTTCGGGAGGTCGTGGTGCAGGACCAGGTCGTTCAGCCGGGCACCCTCGGCGACGAGCTCGCGGTGGTAACGCGTGTCGACGAGCGACGGGATCGTTCCGTCGGGAGCGATCGTGATCCGCAGGACACCGTTGTCGATGACCAGATCGTCACCACGCTGCACCGACACGGCAGGACCCGTCGCTGCCGGCTCCTGCGATGCTCCCAGCGCCGGGAGCCCCGCCACGACGGACGGTACGGCGTTGAAGCGGATCGTCGTCTCGCCATCGCCGGTCAACTGCCCGAGAGCGCTCGCGATCAGCTCCTCGAGCTCGGCCTGCACCTGCTCGTACGCCGCCCGCGCCTCCCGATGCACCCACGCGATCGACGAGCCCGGCAGCACGTCGTGGAACTGGTGCAGCAGGACCGTCTTCCAGATCCGGTCGAACGCGTCGTACGGGTACGGCGCTCCGGCGCGGAGCGTGGCCGTCGTACACCAGAGCTCGGCCTCGCGCAGCAGGTGTTCGCCGCGGCGGTTGCCGCGCTTCATCGCCGCCTGCGACGTGTAGGTCCCGCGATGCGCCTCCATGTACAGCTCTCCGACCCACACCGGTGCGTCGGGGTACTCCGCTTCCGCGCGCTCGAAGAACGCGGCCGGAGTCAGGTGCTCGATCGGCGGTGCGCCTTCGAGATCGGCTTGCCGCCGGGCGCGCTCCATCATCAAGGAGGTCGGCCCGCCACCGCCGTCACCATGACCGAAGGGCACGAGCGAGGTCGTCGCACCGGCGTGGTCGCGGAAATTGTGAGTCGCGTGGTTCAGCTCGGCCGGAGACAGCTCGGACAAATACGTGTCGACCGGTGGAAGGTGTGCGAACAGCCGGCTCCCGTCGATCCCTTCCCACCAGAACGTGTGGTGCGGGAACGGGTTCGTCGGATGCCACGCGAGCTTCTGCGTCAGGAAGTACCGGAACCCCGCGAGTACGGCGATCTGCGGCAGCGCGGCCGTGTAGCCGAACGAGTCGGGCAGCCAGACCTCCCGCGGTTCCACACCGAAGCGTTCGGCGAAGTACCGCTTGCCGTGCACGAACTGGCGGACCAGCGCCTCGCCGCCCGGCATGTTCGTGTCGGACTCGACCCACATCCCACCGGCCGGGACGAACTGGCCGGCCGCGACCGCGTCGGCGATCCGCGCGAACAGCTTCGGCTGGTGCTCCTCGATCCACGCGTACTGCTGCGCCTGCGAACACGCGAACCGCAACTCGGGATAGTCGTCCATCAACGCGAGCACGTTCGAGAACGTCCGCGTGCACTTGCGCACGGTCTCGCGCATCGGCCACAACCAGGCCGAGTCGATGTGCGCATGCCCGACGGCCGCGACCCGATGCGCGCTCGGCACCGACCGCGGCGCCAGCACCGGCGCGAGCTCGGCCCGCGCCGCGGCGACACAGTCGGCGATCCGGTCCGGATCGATGACATCGCAGGCCCGATCGAGTGCCCTCAGGATCTTCGACCGGCGCGGATCGTCGGCGGCCAACTCGACCGCCCACCCGATCAGTACGTCGAGATCGATCGCCAACTGCTCCGCGTCCCGGTCGAGCGCGACGAGTTCGGCCCGCCGGAACCGGTACTGCGGTTCGCCGTGCGGATCGAGCCCGTTGCCGAGGTCGGTCGGACGGAACGCCTTCGCGGCGACATCCGGGTTCGCCGCGGCCTCGACGTACAGATCGACCGTGGTCGACCCGGGGTCGACGTACTGGCTGCGGGGATGGACGCCCTTGATGATGCTGCCGTCGGCGCGGTGCACCAGGCCCTCGCTCTGGAAGCCCGGCCCGCCGTCGAAGCCGAGGTCGATCACCACGGCGGCTTCCCCGGCTGCTCCGTCGGCCCAGTCGGCCGGGACCTCGCCCCGGAGCCGGAGCCACGAGGTGGTCCAGGCCGGGCCCCACGCGGACCCGGCGGCGAACGGTTCGAACGGTCCGGCGACGGCCTGCTCGAAGGGCTCGGGCTCACCGGGCAACCGCCGGACGGTGATCTCGAGCGGCGCCGACCGGCGCTCGACGGCGGGCAGGACCCGCTCGTCGAGCATCCGGCGCGCCCGATCGATGGTGCGTTGGGGGTGCTGGTGCATCACTTGCCCTTCGAGGCTTTGGCGAAACGGACCTTGACGAGCATCTGGGCACCGGTCGACGAGGTGTAGTAGGTGTAGTACTTCGTCAGGCCGTCCGCGCTTGTGTACTCCGGGTGCGCGAACGCGGCGTACTCGATCCCGCTGGTCTTCGCGGCGGTGAAGAGCTTGGTCGCCGTGCTCCACGGACCCCACGGGTTCGGAGCGGTCTGGTAGAAGACGTCCTGCGACTGGAACGGCATGAACGTGTTCACGTAGGCGCCGAACGCGCTGTCCCAGTAGACGGTCGAACCCGCCGCACCCGTGGCCTTGACCAGCACGGTGTTGGTGGGATCCGCCGACCACTGCGGCTGACCGTTGCTGCCGGCACCGGTGTAGTAGCGCCACTGGGAGATGTCGGTGACGTTCGCGACCGGGACCTTGGCGACCGCGCAACCGTCCAGCGTGCACTTGCCGTACCCGTAGAGCGTGTCGCCGACCAGCACCATCGCGTTGCCGGTCCAGTCCTGGCCGACCGGGAAGAACAGCGTGTTGTCGGTGCCTTCCGGGCTCGGGATGTCGGCCGGCCGGTTGGTCGCGGTGAGCCGGGTGATCGTCTTGCTGTTCATGTCGACCGAGACCAGGCCGGTGCCCTGCGCTTGGCCGACGAAGCCGGACTCGCACGGCGTACCGACCCGGCCGCCGCGGCAGAGCTTCCCGTACGACACCAGGATCCGGTGCCGGGCCTGGTCGACCACGACCGGACCGGGCCAGTGCGCGAACACCGTTCCGCAGTACTCGTCGGTGGAGTTCGTGCAGTCGCTCGACGCGTGCTGCTGCTGGAAGGCGAGCTCGGCGGCGGAGAACGGGACGAACTCCGGGGGTACGCCGGTCGAGTTCTCGTCGAGCGGGTTGGCCGACGTCAGCGTGATGTTGTCGCTCGCGTCCAGGTCGCTGGTGATCGCGGCGGTGCTGGTCAGGAAGCCGTCCGGGTTCTTCAGGATCGTGTCGTCGAAGAACCACACCGACTGGTTGCCGTAGCGGACGCTCTGCCCGTTGTCGCGGGCGGCGTTGTGCGGGTTCTGGGTGAGTGGGCCGAGCTCGGTCGTGCTCTCGACCACCAGGTTCGAGGCAGGCTTGACGGGCTTGGCGGCGTCCACAGCGGTGGTGACAGGGGTGGTGACAGGGGCGGTGACAGGGGCGGGTCGGGCGGCCAGGGCCGGCGTGGAGAGGGCGGTGGCGGCGAGCAGGATCGCCGCGAACAGGGAAAGGCGGGGTTGACGCACGGTTGGTACTCCCTCACTGGGTGGCAACAAGTGCGAAGCGATTTGATGATGTCAACGTTGACATAGCCTTGTCAACGTTGACATTTCTCCCTAAGGTCCGTGCGGTGACCACCGTTTCCCGCCGTACTTTCCTGCGCACCAACGCCGCTCTCGCCACCGGGCTGAGCGTCTCCGCCGCGCTGCCGGCGCTGTCAGCAAAGGCATGGTCCTCCCCCGTCGACCGTCCGCTCCGTGCCACCCGCGCGGACGAATGGACCCAACTCTTCGACCGCCGCTCCGGCTGGATCGGCGCGGACGGGATCTACTCCGTCCCGCTCGACGGGCGCGACGGACTCGCCTCCGCGACCCCCGGCTCGCGGACCGCGTTCATCTTCAGCGACACCCGGATCGGCACCGTCGACCCGGACGACCTGACCTACGACCAGACCGGGTTCGTCAACAACTCCTCCGCCGTCCTGACCGGCGACCGCCCCGATCCCGCTCGCGCGACCTTCGTGCTCGGAGACACCGGCGCCTTCGGCAACGGGTTCTGGATGAACGACGGGATCGCGATCGGCGACACCCTGTACGCCACCGGGTTCGCGCCCGACTCCGACTGGAACGCGGCCCGCGTCGACCTGATCGCGGTCCCGATCGTCGACGGCACGCCCGACTACACCGCCGTACAGCGGACCGAGAACTTCGGGCTGCTGGTGCGGAACAGTACGTACATCGTGATGTTCGGGGTCGGCATCATGCCGGGCACGGACGGGTTCGTGTACGTGTACGGCTATCGGAACACGTTGCTCGGCGGCCAGAAGGACCTGGTCGTGGCGCGGGTGCCGCGGGACCGGTTCGCCGACGTCACGGCATGGCGGTACTGGAGCGGTACGACGTGGAGCACCGACATCACGGTCAGCGTGCGGGACTCCGCCGTACTGCATGCCGATGTGTCGACGGAGCTGAGCGTCACGCCGATCCCGCGCGGCCGGTACGCCGGGAAGTACCTGCTGGTCTACCTGCGGAACGTGAACTCGACCGGGCTCGAGTACGCGGTCGGGTCGTCGCCGACCGGACCGTTCGAGGCCGGGGTGCGGTTCTACAACTGCCCGGAGCCGTACATCTACGAGTCGCAGACCGAGGGCGGCACGTACTGCTACAACGCGAAGGCGCACCCGAGTCTCTCCGACGACGGCCGGCTCCTGGTGAGCTACAACGTCAACCGGCTCGGCAGCGACCCGCTGACCACCGAGATCTACCGCCCGCGGTTCGTCTGGCTGGATCTGGAGCACCTGGCCGACCAACCGGCGGCACCGCGCGCGACCACCGATGTCGCCGTCGCCCGCGACTGGACCGCGGACGCCCGCCGGGACGCCCACCTCGTACTGGACCTCGGCCGGCTACGCACCATCTCGGGCTACCGGATCAAACACGCCGGGTACGCCGGGAGTCCGGCCCCGAGCGCGTGGAACACCAGGGACTTCACGATCGAGGTGGCCCAACGCGCCGCCGGACCGTGGCGCCCGGTCGACACCGTGACGGGCAACACCGAGAACCTGACGGAGCGGCGCTTCACGAGCCCGGTACTGACCCGCTTCGTCCGGATCACCGTGCATCGGCCGACGCAATCGGACGACACCACCGCACGCGTACTGGAGTTCGCAGCCGTGGCCGATGCCGACTCGGCTCCGGACCTCGCCCGCTACAAGCCCGTGCTCGCGGACGCCGCCAACAGCACCGCGCACTCGGTGACCGACCCCGGCGAAGACGTCTGGGTGAACGCCTCGGGGCACAGCACGACCTGGCTGTCCATCGACCTCGGCACCGACCGAACCATCGGCAGGTACGTCGTCGAACACGCCGGCGACCCGAACCTGAACACCCGCGACTTCGTCCTGCAGTCCAGTGACAACAACAAACTGTGGACCACCCGAGACAACGTCACAGGTAACACCGCCGCAGTCTCGGACCGAGCCGTCGTACCGTTCACGGCCCGCTACCTTCGCCTGCTCATCACCCGACCGGTAGCGCCGACTGTCGCTGACAAAACCACCCGGATCCGCGCCATCGCGGCGTACCCGCCCGCCACCTGACCCGCACCCGCACCCGCTTCCGCCGAGTCGTGGCGTCTGGCTCCCGCCCCGATCCGCGAGTCGTGGATTGTGGCGCCGCTTCAGCAGCCACAACTCACGACTCGGCGGAGGTAGGGGGAGCCGATACACACGACTCGGCGGGGTCAGGACAGGAGTTCGACCTGGGCGAGGGTGGTGGGGGCGGGCATGGTGAGGCGGTAGTGCTGGTATTTGCCAGGGGTGGTGATGGTGAAGGGGCGGGTTTGGCGGTGCCAGCGGAAGGTTTGGGCGGTGCGTTCGTCCAGGATGGTCCAGGTGGTGCCGTCGGTGGAGCCTTCCAGGCGCCATTCGGTCGGCGCCGCCTCGGACTGGGCTGAGGTGAGCGTGTAGATCGTCGCGGTCGCGGGCGCCGGGAGCGACCATGTGGTGACCGGGTCCAGGATCGCTTCCGTCGCGGACGTGTTGTCGAAGAGCGGGTTACCGGCGTCGACCGGGATGAGGTCGACGAGCGGGCTCGCCACGACGTCGTCGGTGGTGAGCGCCGGCGGCGACTCGAGACTGCCCCAGCCGGACGGCTCGGCACCCAGGGTGAACCGCAGGTCCGCGCCGTTGATCACCGCGTGGTCGATGGATGCCACCGGCAACGGCTTCCCGTCGACGAGGACCTCCTGGACGTACGGGTGTTCGGGATTCGTCGCCGTGACCGTGAACGGCGTGCCACCGAGCGGCGCGACGGTGACCCGCGGGAACAGCGGCGAACCGATCGCGTACTCCGGAGCACCGACGCGGAGCGGGTACAGCCCCAGAGCGGCGAACAGGTACCACGCCGACATCTCGCCGTTGTCCTCGTCACCAGGGTAGCCCTGGCCGATCTGCTCCCCGACGTACAGGCGGTCGAGGACCTCGCGGACGATCGCCTGGGTCTTGTGCGGTGCGCCGGCGTAGTTGTACATCCACGCGATGTGGTGCGCCGGCTGGTTGCTGAAACCGAACTGCCCCATCCGGACCGCCTGCGCTTCGAGCATCTCGTGGATGACGATCGAGTAGGTGCCCTTCTTCACCGCGAGCTCCGGGGTCGCGAAGAACCCGTCGAGTTTCGCCTCCAGACCACGCGGCCCGCCGTACAGGTTGGCCAGGCCGCGCGGGTCGTGGGCGACGTGGAAGGCGAAGTTCCAGCCGTCGGTCTCGGTGAAGTCGCCGCCCCACTCCTCGGGGTCGAAGTCGGCCGGCTTCTTCGCGAACGCACCGTCTGGCCGGCGGCCCTGGAAGAAGTCGACGTCCTCGTCGAAGAGCAGCACGTAGTTCAGCGACCGGCGCCGCAGGTACTCCGCTTCCTCGCGAAGCTCGGCGCGCCGCGCGGCGGGGATCGCCGGGTCGTCAGCGAGCCGCGCGGCCATCTCGGCCAGCCCGAAGTCGTTCAGGTACGCCTCCAGCGACCACGACACGCTCTCCTCGGTGTCCGTGCTCACGTACCCGGCGAAGAACCCGGTCTCGACGCCCTTCCGGCCGACCTCGGTCGCTTCCGGCGAGACGGTCGCGTTCCGCAGCCCGGCGTCGTACGTCGCCAGCGGATCCGGCAACGCCACGTCCTTGAGGTACGCGTCCGCGAACGACACGTCCGAGCTCGTCCCGGTCATGCAGTCCGCGTACCCCGGTGACGACCAGCGCGCGATCCACCCGCCGTCGCGGTACTGCTGCACGAACCCGTCGACCAGCTCGGCCGCGAGCTCCGGGTAGAAGAACGCGTACGCCGGCCACGCGGTCCGGTACGTGTCCCAGAACCCGCTGTTCACGTACATCTTGCCGGGCTTCACGACTGCGTTCGTTGCGCGCTCGGTCGCGGCACCGTTCACCGGCAGCACCGGGCTGGCGTAGTGGTACTCCGGGGCGTCGGCGGTGCCCGCGTTCTCGAAGTGCGAGTTCGGGTAGAGGTTCAGTCGGTAGAGGTTGCCGTAGACGGTCCGCAGCTGCGGTGGCGTCGCGCCTTCCGGCCGCATCACCTGCAGGCGCTCGTTCCACGCGGCGTTCGCGGCGGCGTGGATCTCCTCGAACGTCCCGCCGAGCTCGAGGGACAGGTTGTGCTTCGCCTGGTCGACCCCGATGAACGACGTCGCGATCCGCAACGTCACCTCCGGTACGTCGAAGGTGGCGGCGCGGGCGTTCTCGCGACCACCCTTCGCCGTACCGAAACTCGCGGGGGCGGTGGAGAACTCTCCGTAGCAGTACATCCGCGTGCGGCCGAACTCCGAGCCGTTCTCGACCCAGCCGGTGACCGCGGTCCCGTCGTGGTCGAAGGCACCGTTCTCGTCGATCGTGTCGAACACCAGGTGCCGCCCGGCCGCGTCCGCCGGGAACGTGAACCGGAAGATCGCGCCGTGGTCGGTCGGGGCGAGCTCGGCGCGGACGCCGTTCGCGAGCGCGACGGCGTACAGGTCGGGGCGGGCGATCTCGTCGTCGTGGCTGAACGCGGCGGCACGCTCAGCGGGATCGCCGAGTGGCTCGGCGGCGGCGACCGGCATGATCGTCAGCTGATCGCGGTCGCCCATCCACGGGCTCGGCTGGTGCGAGAACGTCAGGCCCTGGAGCTCGGGACGGTTGTCGGCGTTGTTCGCCCGGTGGTACTCGTAGGGCCAGCGGTGCGTGGACGCGTTCGTCACCGGCGTGACGAAGTTGAACCCGTTCGGCCAGGCCGTGATCGGCAGGGTGTTGCCGCGGGAGAAGCCGTGACTGGCGTTCGTGCCGCGGCGCGTGTCGACGTACGCCGCCAGGTCCGAACCGTCCGGCTCGGGCGGCGCCGGCCCGATCTCGACGTCATCGATCCAGCCCTCGTACGCGTGGCCCGCCTCCGGCGCGTCCACCACGAGCACGACCTGCGCGATCGTCTTCCCGGCGGCCGCGCTCACGTCGATCTGTACGTCGTTCCACTGGTCGGCATACAGGATCTTCGCCGCCCCCTGCCCCGCGGCGTCGGCCGGCTTCCCGTACTGGTCCAGCGCACCGGCCAGCCGCGTCCCGTCCGCGAACACCAGCTCCACCGCCGCGTACGTCGCCGCGTAACTCAGCGCGGTGTCGAGCACCGGGTAGATCTTGTACCGCAGCCGGTCCCCGCCCGCGACCACTCCCCCGGCACCCGGCAGCTCAACCTCCTGCCGCCCACCACTGGTCCCGGAGTACCGCGTCCCGTCCACCGCACTGAACCCGGCCCGAGGACTCGTCGGCCCACCCGGCCCGCCACCTGTCTGAATCATCACGCAGCAATCCTACGAATCAATGCGGCGGCCCGGGCGGCATGTTTCCATCCTGGACCCAGGCGACGTAGTCCCGGGCGGTTTCCTCGTCCGCTCGGAGCCTGAGGCCTGCTGTCATGGCGCGGGTGTTGTTCAGTTGGAAGGTGCCGTCGTTGGTGCCGTCGTGGGGGAGGTGGAAGCGGTCTTCGGTGGGGGACCAGTTGATGGGTTGTGGGTTGGGTACGGCGGTGCGCCAGGCGACGGCCAGCTCGGAGAGGGTGCGGGTTGGGCCCACGGCGTTGAAGGGGCCGGGGATGCGGTCGACCGTGAGGTGGAGGAGGAACGCGGCCAGGTCGCGGGCGTCGAGGTACTGGACGGGCTGGTCGGGGCGGGCGGCGCATTCCATCGGGAGGTCATGGGCCAGGGCCCAGCCCCAGTTGCCGAAGTCCGGGTTGTAGGGGCCGACGACGAAACCCGAGCGTACGGCGGAGCTTCGGTCACCGAAGGTGGCGGTGAGCAACGATTCGTTGCGGACCTTCGACGGGCCGTAGAGGTCCATCGTGAAGTGGTCCTCGGGAGCGCCCTCCGGCCAGTCGAGCAGCGGGGCGGATTCCGTCATACCGGGTGTGGTCTTGCCGGCGTAAACGGCGATCGAGGACATGTACGTGTAGTGGCCGCAGCGATCGCGCAGTACGGAGGCGCTCAGAGACACGTCGCGGACGAGGAAACCGGACATGTCGATCACGCCGTCCCATTCCCCCGCGGCGAGGGCCTGGGGTGCCGAGCGGTCGCCGACGATCCGGCGTACCGAACCGAACAGCGACGGGTTGGTCAGGCCGCGGTTGAAGAGGGTGACTTCGTGGTCGTCACGGAGCGCGGCCTCGACGACGTGCCGCCCGAGATTCTTGGTGCCACCGAGGACGAGGAGTTTCATGCCAGCGACCCGACGAGGTCCCGGAGTTCGGTCAGCAGGCCGTCGATCCAGTGCACCGATTCCGGGATGGTCCGCAGCCCTTCCTCGACGATGAACATCAGCGCCACCAGGTAGAAGCAGCCGCCACCGACCAGCATCTGCCGCTCCACCACCGCGGGATTCCCGCCGGCGGCTTCGGTGTACTGGGCAACGATCGGCGCCCGGTCATGGCCGAGCGCGACGGCGTCGCGGACCAGCGTGTAGAGGTCGCTCAGATGCGGCGCCTGGTACGCGCCCGGCCAGTCGATCGCCGTCCATCGGGTCCCGTCGGTGACGAGGTTCTTCGGCACGAAGTCACCATGGACGACGGCCGTCGGCGCGTCCCGGTGCACCGCCGCCAGCGCGTCGGTCAACGGACGCAGGCCGAACTCGATCCGCCCGATCCGGGCCGCCATCTCGCCGACCCGCTCCGGCGGGAACTCGCTCGGTCCCGTCACCGGTCGGCCGCGGATCGTCGCGAGCAACTCGGCACCGGCCGCGAATCCTTCGGCCGTCGGCTCCTGTTCCAGCGTCACCCGGCCGACGTCCGCGAGGACCAGTACACCGGCGTCGCCGGACCGATGCCGGTGGATCAGCTCCGGAGCGGGCAGGTCCAGCGGTACGACGTACCGCTCGTAGGCGGCCGCCTCGTCGGCCTGCCCGTCGGTGCCCCGCTTGACGATCACGCTGTTCAGCCCGAACGACAACCGCCACACCTCGGACGATCCCCACTGCCGCAGCAACTCCCCGTGCAACTCCCCGACGGCCGGAGCTTTCGTGGCCTCGAGGATCGGATCGGCGACGACGTCGAGCCAGCTGGGAAGCATCCAGAAAGTAGACCACGGCGAGCCGCCGAAGGGCGTCGATTTAGGGTGGGGTCATGACGCAGAACGCCACGCACGCCTGGGGCTACGGCCTCGCCACCGTCACGCCCGCGGGAGACGTCCTCGACGTCTGGTACCCGGCCCCCGCGCTCGGCTCGAAGCCGGCCGGCGCGAAGGCTCCGGCCGCGCTGATCGCGGCCGAGGGCAACGACGACCTCCGGCAGGTACGGCGTCAGGTGGTGGCGACCGAGATCACCCTGGACGCGGCCCCGGGCGGTACGGCCGACGCGTACCTGCGACTGCACCTGCTGTCGCACCGCCTGGTCCGCCCGCACGGCGTGAACCTGGACGGCATCTTCGGCGCGCTGCCGAACAACGCGTGGACGTCGCTCGGCCCGGTCCCGGTCGACGAGATCGAGACCGTCCGGCTGCGGGCCCGGGCCGCGGGGCAGCACCTGAGCGTCACGAGCGTCGACAAGTTCCCGCGGATGACGGACTACGTCGTACCGTCCGGGGTCCGGATCGGCGACGCGGACCGGGTCCGGCTCGGGGCACACCTGGCCGCGGGGACGACGGTCATGCACGAGGGCTTCGTGAATTTCAACGCCGGCACCCTCGGGACGTCGATGGTCGAGGGCCGGATCGTCGCGGGTGTCGTGGTCGACGACGGCAGCGACATCGGCGCGGGCGCGTCGATCATGGGCACACTGTCCGGCGGCGGCAAGCAGGTGATCTCGATCGGCAAGCGCTGTCTGCTCGGCGCGAACGGCGGCACCGGCATCTCGCTCGGCGACGACTGCGTGGTCGAGGCGGGGCTGTACGTGACCGCCGGCACCAAGGTCACGCTCCCGGACGGCAGCGTGGTGAAGGCGCGCGACCTGTCCGGCCAGCCCGGGCTGCTGTTCATCCGGAACTCGGTCACCGGCGCCGTCGAGGCCCGGCCGCGCACCGGCGAGGGCATCACGCTGAACGAGGCGCTGCACGCCAACGCCTGACCATCCCGAAGCACCTGGGCCGAAAGCCTGATTCTTTGCGTTCCCGGCCGTCCGAAAGTATGACTTCGGCAACCGGCGTGCGGCCGCACACGTCAATCAGTTCGTGACCCGCGAACCGGAACCTGAGTACCGCCCCCAGACGTTGGGAGCGGTATGCCGGTGAAGCGTGGTGCCCTGGTGGCTGTGGGTGCCATTGGCGCGCTCAGCCTCGTGGTCGGGGTCGGCATCGCCTGGCTCGGCGGCAAGCACGTGGGCAACATCCTGCCGCCGCGCGAGCAGTGCACGGCCACGGTGAACGGGCAGCAGGTCGTCCTGGACTTCGAGCAGGCCGAATCTGCCGCGATCATCGCCGGGATCGCCGTCCGCCGCGGTCTCCCGGCCCGCGCGGCGACGATCGCGCTCGCGACGGCGTACCAGGAGTCGAACCTGCGGAACCTCGCGCACGGCGACCGGGACTCGCTCGGCCTGTTCCAGCAGCGCCCGTCCCAGGGCTGGGGTACGGCGACGCAGGTCCGGGACCCGTACTACGCGACCGGCAAGTTCTACGACGCGCTGGTGAAGATCAAGAACTACCAGAAGCTCGCGATCACGGTCGCCGCGGACAAGGTGCAGCGCAGCGCGTTCCCGACCGCGTACGCCGACCACGAGGCGGACGCGCGGGTTCTCGCGTCGGCGCTCACCGGGCAGTCGAAGAGCGTGTTCAGCTGCACGGTCAACGATCACTCGGTGCAGCAGGAGGCGATCGGGCGGAACGGGCTGACGCCGCGCGCGGACGCCGTCCGGAAGGATCTGCTCCGGACGTTCGGGAAGCTGTCGACCGGTGGGTACGCCGTCGGCGGGGTGCGGAGCGGTCACATGGAGGGGTCGGCGCACTACGACGGGCGGGCCGTGGACGTGTTCGTGCGGCCGATCTCGGCGGCGAACACCACCAAGGGGTGGGCGATGGCGCAGTACCTGGTCGCCCGGGCGGACCTGCTGAACATCAAGACGGTGATCTTCAGCGACAAGATCTGGACGGCCGGCGGCAAGTCGGACAGCGGCTGGCGCGACTACACGCCTCCCGAGCGCTCCGGCGACCCGAAGATCCTGCGCCATCTCGACCACGTCCACGTGGACGTTCTCGACCAATAGATAAATGGGACGCCCCGCACGGGACGTCCCATTTTCTGTGTTCAGCTATTTACTCGTCGTGTTCCTGCGGCGGAAGCGCCGCGATGAACGGGTGGTCCTTGTCGATCTTGCCGAGCTTGGACGCGCCGCCCGGGGAACCCAGGTCGTTGAAGAAGTCGACGTTCGCCGTGTAGTAGTCCTTCCACTGCTCCGGCGTGTCGTCCTCGTAGTAGATCGCCTCCACCGGGCAGACCGGCTCACAGGCTCCGCAGTCGACGCACTCGTCGGGGTGGATGTACAGCATCCGGTTGCCCTCGTAGATGCAGTCGACGGGGCACTCCTCGACACATGCGAGGTCCTTCAGGTCAACACACGGCTGCGCGATGACGTAGGTCACTGCTACTCCTCCTATGACAGGCAAGCGCAGCGCGGGTCTCGGGGTGCTGCGATGCGGTGGTGCTCGGTGTCTCTAGTATCACGGTAGTACGTCGCCCACTTTGCCAGGAGTCCGGATCGTGTCAGGCCTGGGTGCCCGTGATATCGGCCACCGTGTCGTCGTCCGGCACCGGATTCCTGGCGGTCTGACCGACCTGATCGGGGTACTCCAGGCGTGGACGCCGGAGCTGCTGACCGTCCGGCACACCGACAGCACGGTGCACGAGATTCCGGTGGCCGACGTCACGGCGGCCAAAACGATCCCGGAAATGCCGCTCCGCCCGGTTGACGTCGACCAGCTCTTCCTCACCACCGCGCTCGGCCGGCCGGCCGCGGAGACGGCGTACGTCGGGCACTGGTTGCTGCGCGCGTCGGCGGGCTGGACCGGACGGGCGAACTCACTGCTTCCGGCGGGCAGCCCCGGGATGCCCGTGGCCGACGCCCTCAAGCACGCCGAGGCCTTCTACGACGAGCGCGGGCTGCCGCCGCTGGCGTTGATCCGGCTGGGCAGCCCCGAGGACGCCGAGATCCGCTCCTGCGGCTGGGTCGACGCGCGGCCGGCGCAGTCCGACGTACTCGTCCTGCACACCACACTCGACCACGTGAACGCCGAGCCGCGGTACGACGTACAGCTCGCCGAGCACCCTGGTGACGCCTGGTATGCCGCCGCCTTCGACGGGCCGGTGCCCGCGGTGGCGCCGCAGGTGATGGAGGGCGCACCGAAGGCCGTGTTCGCCTCGATCACGCTCGACGGCCAGGTCGCCGCGGTCGCCCGCGGGGCGATGACCGGTCACTGGCTCGCCGTCGACGCGGTCCGGGTCAGCGCGGACTTCCGCCGCCGCGGCCTGGGTACTGCGGTCGTCCAGGGTCTCGCCCGCTGGGCAGGCCCCCTGGGAGGACGCCGTACGTACCTGGAGGTCCTGCTGGAGAACGAGGCCGCCATGGCGACGTACACGCGGCTCGGCTACCGCGAGGCGTACCGCTACCGCTATCTGACGAGCCGCTGAGCAGCACCCGCTCCGACCAGCGTCAGCACGACAAAGCCCGCGAGTACGACGCTGAGCGCGCGGACCGGGGCACTGTCGAGCGCAGCGTAGGTGGAGCCGGCTAGCGCGACACCCAGCGCTCCAGACAGCTGCGCGTTGGTCGCGACCACGCCGGAAAGGTCAGCGGCGTACTGCGAGGACATGCTCGACGTGATCGCACCGATCAGGGTGTTGGCACTGATACCGAGCCCCAGCCCGCCAACTCCGAGCAGTGCAAACAGCAGCGGACCTGTGGTGCCACCGAGACCCAGGTAGACCAGCACGGTCAGATAGCCGACCGCCAGCACCAGACAGCCGATGACAGGCATCCACCGCACTCCCCTGCGCAGCTTCGGGATCACAGGTCCCGCCAGCCCGAAGGCGGCGACCCAGACGACCATGGCGAACCCGGAGTACGCCGGGCCCTTGTGGAGACCGCCCTGGAGGTAAAGGGCAAGCACGAACAGCAGGGCGAAGTACGTGCCGCTGGTGCACCCGTGGGCGAGCAGGCCGGCGCGCACGTGCCGGTTTCTCAGCACCTCCCTGGCGATCAGGGGGCGGCCACCGCGAGCGGCTGTACGCCGTTCGCCGTACTCGAAGAGCGCGAGGGCTGGGAGGCTGAGCAGGAGGCAGAGCCAGGACCAGGCGGGCCAACCACGCTCCGTGCCGAGCAGGAGCGGCACGATGACGAGCAGAACCGTTGTGGACAAGGCGAGTACGCCGGTCAGGTCGAGGCGATCCCGACGGCCCGGAGGATCGGCCGGAAGCAGGCGCCGGCCGGCCACCGCGAGCGTGATACCGATCGGCACGTTCACGAGGAAGATCGGTCGCCAGCCGGTACCGAAGAGGTCGGCGGCGATCAGCACGCCGCCGAGGAGCTGCCCGGCGACGGCCCCGCCGGACAGCGCGATCGAGAAGTAGCCGAGCGCTTTCAGGCGGTCGCGGCCCTCGAAATGCAGCTGGATGCCGCTCAGCACCTGCGGCACCATCAGCGCGGCTCCGGCGCCCTGGACGAAGCGGGCGACGACGAGCGTGACGATGTCGGGCGCGAGCCCGCAGGCGAGCGAGGCCGCGGTGAAGACGGTCAGTCCGAGCAGGACCGTCGTCCGGTACCCGAGCGAGGAGCCGAGGCGGGCGCCGGTGATCAGCAGGACGGCGAACGCGACGACGTACCCGGAGACGACCAGGCCGACCGCGCCCGCCGAGGCGTGCAGGTCGGCGCCGATCGAGGGGCCGGCGATGTTCGCCACCGCGGTGTCGATGTTGGCCATGAACTGACAGGTGAGCAGGACGGCGAGGATCGCACCCCGATTGCGCGTCTGAGTGATGAGCACGCCGAAGGAACGGTGCGAGGTGCTCGTGATGTGAGGGCGCTAGTGTCCTGTGCCATGGCGGATCACGTGGTCGAGCGGCCGGAGTACCCGGGGGACTTCGAGGGGACGGTGCACGTGGAGTACGCGCCGCATCCGGACGACGGGGTGGCGGATCCGGGCGAGATCGTCTGGACCTGGGTGCCGTTCGAGGAGGACTTCAGCCGCGGGAAGGACCGGCCGGTGCTGGTCGTCGGCTGGGACGAGCCGTACCTGCTGGCGCTGATCCTGACCAGCAAGGACCACGACCGCGACGCCGCCGACGAGGCGCGCTGGGGCCGGGTCTGGCTGGACATCGGCAGCGGCAACTGGGACAAGTCGCACCGGCCGAGCGAGGTCCGGCTGGACCGCGTCCTACGGATCGAGCCGCGGCACGTCCGCCGCGAAGGTGCCGTGATCGACGAGCCGCTGTTCGACCAGGTCGCGGCGGAGCTGCACAAGCTCCACCGCGGCTAGTTCCCCAGGTCAACCCAGCTCAGCTCGGCCCAGGTCAGCTCGGCCCAGGTCAGCTCGGCCCAGGTCAGCTCGGCCCAGGTCAGCTCGGCCCAGGTCAGCTCGGCGGGCGCGGCGTGACGGCCGGCTTGCCCCGCGGCGGCGTCGACGTCCCCGGCGGGGGCGGCGTCGTGGTGCCGGGCTTCGGGCCGCACCGGATGTCGTCGGCCGCGTTGTACTTCGTCGTGAACGACTCGGTCTTCTGCCGTACGCCGTTCTTCGCGAAGTACCGGTACACGGTGATGTCGAAGCCCGGCGTCGGCGCCTGCGCTCGGCAGTCGGCGGCCGTGTTGTAGACCACCTGCGGCTGCCGCGGGTTCGACTTGCCGGACTGGCCGGCGGTGATCTGCCAGGTCTTGGTGCCCCAGATGATCACCCGGATGCTCCCGGAACTGCCCGGCGTGGACGCCTTGAAGATCGTCTGCACCAGCACCCCGTGGCCGGAGTCGTTGAGGAACTTCAGGTCCACCGACGGCCACGCGACGGTGGCCTCCCGGCCGACCGGGTACCGCGAGATGTAGACGCTGTGCGCCTTGTGCTCGAGGATCTTCAGCCCGGCGAAGAAGGCCGCGTTGAAGGTCGTGGTCGCGGACTGCGAGACGCCGCCCCCGAGGTCCAGGACGAACTTGCCGCCGCTGATGATGTTGCCCTCGGTGAACCCGTTCTCCTTGGTCCGCTCCCCGACGATCTTGTTCAGGCTGAACGTCTCGCCGGGTTTCAGCAGCGTCCCGTTGATCTTCGCCGCCGCCGTACCGATGTTGACGTTGCGGTACGGCGCGTGCGGGAACTCGGTCTTGAAGTCGCCGATGTTCTGCGTGATCCCGAGCGCGGTGGCCTGCTCGGTGGTGAACTTCGCCTTGGTCGGTGTCAGCGGGACGGCCGCCCGCCGCTCGCCGGTCGGTTTCGGCAGCGCCGCGAGGATCGCGGCGCCGACCTTGGTCCGGTCGACGGTCAGGCCGTCGACCGCCGGCACCACCTTCGGCCCGGCACCGACGATCTGCACCGTCGCGTCCTTCGGCAGCGTCTCCAAGGTCTTGAACCGCTGCTGGAACAGCGGCTCCAGGGTCTTGGTGTTCAGCGCCGGGATGACCTCGCCCTCGCGGGCGGTGAGCGTCAGCGCGGGCGCGATCTCGGCCGGCTCCAGGTCGACCGACTTCGAACCGACGGTCAGCCGGACCGGGCCGGACATGGCCGGCTGGGCGAACTCGGTGAGCGCCTTGGCGATCGCCTCGGTGCCGGCCTTCGGCTTCGACACGCTGACCGGCAGATCCTTCGGGTTCCCGTCCGAGGGGTACGCCGCGAGCACCGCGGCCGGCGCCTTCTCGGTGTCCAACTGCAGCCCGTCGGCGGGGTCGTGGGTCACCGGCTTGGTGCCCTTGAACGTGATCGTGCCCTCGGTGGCCGGCCGGTTCACCTGACCGGCGAGCTTCTCGACGGCGGCCTTCAGCTTCGCGTCGTCACTGCGGACCACGGGCTCGACCGCGGACCCACCGGTCAACGCGTGCCAGATCCGGGCCGGGGACAGACTGCGGCCGGCGCCCGCGGCGTCGACGGTCTTGTCCACGTCCACCGACAGCCCGGCCTCGGCCGGCGCCACCTGGAACTTGGCGTCACCCGCCTTCAGCGCGATCGGCGCTGCCTGGCGGTCCTCGAGACCGGCCGCCAGCTTGGTCTTGGCGTCGTCCTGGGACAGTCCACCGATCGGGATTCCGAGCACGGTGGTGTCAGCGGGGATCTTGGCACCGGCGAACGCGAACGCCGCGCCGTACCCCACGACGACTACACCGAGCCCGGCGGCGGCGATGATCCCCGCGAGCTGCTTTCTCCCCACCGGACGAAGTCCTCCTGCTCGGGCCGTGGTCAGGGCACAAGCGCACATCCTACGGGACGGCGCGGGCCCTTCTCGCCCTCGGGGCAGCCCCTGGTTGCCCCGCTGCTGACGGTCAGTCGCCGTTCAGTTTCCGGTAGTCACTGCGGTGGTAGATCAGCGCGCTCGGGTTGCCCGGCTCGCCGGCCCCGAGGCTGAGCACCTCACCGACCACGATCGTGTGGTCACCACCGTCGTACGTCGCCCATGTCCGGCACTCGAGCCAGGACAGCGCGCCGTCGACCACGACACACCCGGTCTTCGGGCCCGCCGACGTACCGATGCCCTCGAACTGGCTGTACAGATCCCGGCCGGACCGTGCGAACCGCTCCGCGATCTCCCGCTGCGTCCCGGCGAGCACCGACACCGCCCAATACCCACAGTCGAGTACGGCGGCGTGCATCCGGACCCCTTTGTCCACGCACACCAGCACCAGCGGCGGGTCGAGCGAGACCGAACTGAACGCGTTCGCCGTCATCGCGTGCGAGACACCGTCCTGCAACGTGCTCATGATCGTGATCCCGGACGCGAACTGCCCGAGCGCAGCACGGAACTCCGCAGGCGGAACACTCCCACTGAGCTCGGACGAGGACACGTCTGCAGGTTAGGGCATGCCGCCCGATCCCGCGCCGTCGCGAGCAGGTGCTCGGTGCGGTAGCTCGGTGCGGTGCCGAGTGCCGCGCAGTAGGCGCGGGATCGGGCGACATGCCCTACGCCCGCAGGAAGGTTGATGCCTCAACCTGGCGTGTGGGTCCTGTCACGCTGATGGGTACCGGAGTGGTGATGACCGCTGACAAGGCGCCAACGCACGCAGCACCCTGGCTCGCTGTCGGGGCGTTGTTCGTTTCCGTCTCCTCGGTCCTGATCGACCTCGCCGGTACGACGCCGGGCACCGCGAGCTTCTACCGCTGCGTGCTGTCGCTGCCACTGCTCGCGGTGGTCGCCGGGATCGAGCGCCGGCGCAAGCGGCCGTTGCGCCGGGACGAGTTGCTGTTCGGTCTGCTCGCCGGTGCGTTCTTCGCCGGAGACATGCTGCTGTGGACGCGGGCGATCGACGAGGTCGGCGCCGGTCTCTCGACCGTGGTGGTGAACGTGCAGGTGATCGGCGTACCGCTGCTCGCCTGGGCGATCGACGGAGAGACGGTCCCGCGCCGGTTCGTCGCCTGGGTGCCGGTCATGATCCTCGGCGTCGCGCTGACGGCCGGGTTGATCGGCGGTGGCGCCGCCGGAACGGACCCGGTCCACGGAACGATCCACGCCGTCCTCGCGGCCGCCTGCTACTCCGTCTTCCTCTACCTGCTGCGGCGGACCGGGATGGGCGGACGACCGATCCAGAACTACTTCGTGGTGATCGCCTCGGCCGGCCTGGTCTCGCTCGTCGCGGGATGGCTCTGGCGTGGGGTCGACCTCACGCCAGGGTTGCGCGTGATCGGCTGGCTGATCGGAGTGGCTGTCGCCGGGACCGTCGTGGGCTGGCTGCTGGTGGCGACGTACTCACCGCGACTGCCGAGCCACGTCGGCGCCGCGCTGTTGATGCTGACGCCGGTCGGCGCGCTCGTGCTGAGTTCCGTGGTGCTGCACGAGCGGCCGACCGGGTTGCAGCTGATCGGGTGTGTCCTGATCCTGGCCGGTGCCTACTTCTCCGGGAACCGGATCAGAGGCCGGCGAACAGGTCGTGCTCGAGGCCGTCCGGGCCCGGAGCAGGGGTGCCCTTGACCAGGCGGTAGGGCTCGGAGGCCCAGATCTGGTTGCCGTTGTTGTTGGACAGCGCGAAGAACGGGCCGTCGACGGTGATCTGGGTGGCGTGCGCCTTCATCGCGTTCATCTTCCGGTCGAGGAACTCCTCGCCCTCGATGACGCAGTCGATCAGCCGGTCCGGCGTGATCATCGGCGGCAGCGGGCCGTCCGGGTCCATGCCCTCGAAGGTCGTGGTGTCGCCGGCGTCGCGGAGCGCCCGCAGTTGCTCGCGCATCGGCGACTCGGCCATCGCGGTCCAGTAGATCTTCGGGATGTCCCAGGCCGGGCCGAGGTCCTCCCGGTACGACCGGGCGGCGGCCAGGTCGGCGGCGTAGGTCGCGACGCGGTGTGCCTTGATGTGGTCCGGGTGGCCGTAGTTGCCCCACTGGTCGTAGGTGACCAGGACCTGGGGGCGGAGCTCCCGGATCACCGGGACCAGGTCGTTGGCCGCGGCGACCAGGTCGGCCTGCCAGAAGCTGTCCTTGCGGGTCTCCGGCGGGACATCCGCGTTACCCGAGTCGTTGTAGATCATCCCGGTGTCGCGGTACTTGCCCGCGCCACCCAGGAAGCGGTGGTCGGTGACGCCGAGCTCGGCCATCGCGTTCGCGAGTTCACCGATCCGGTGCTCGCCGAGGCCGTCGTCCTGGTCGGAGGCCAGGTGGGACAGCTCGGGGACGAGCACCTCACCCTCCTCGCCGAGGGTGCAGGTGATCAGCGTGACGTGGGCCCCCTCGGCCACATACCGCGCCATCGTCACACCGTTGTTGATGGTTTCGTCGTCCGGGTGCGCATGCACCAGCAGCAGCCGGCGCTCAGCAAGCTCAACCATGCCGAAAGCCTACGTCGGCGTCCGGACAGTCTCCGGAGCGCGCACTCTGCCAGGCGGAAGATCAGCCGAAGCGGCGGACCAGCAGGCACCCGGCCTGGAACCGCGACTTGGCACCGAGACCGGCGATCAACGCACTGATCTCGGAGCGGACGGTGCGCAGCGAGAGCCCCAGCTCACGGGCGATCGCGGCGTCCTTCGCGCCGGTGGACATCATCCGGCCGATGGCGACCTGACGGCTGGTCAGCTCCTTGACCGCGGCGGGGATCCGCCGATGCGATCCGAGTTCGTACACCTCGCAGACGACGTCCGGTGCGAAGTCCTCTCTCGGCACCATCGGAACGGCCGGATAGACCGACATGCGTCACTCCTCCCCAAGAGTTCAGGGAAAGATTCTGTCGACGGTCCCGATCGGTCGCCAGGTACAACCCATACAAACGACCCATACAGTTCCAGGCCGTGATCTTCTGGTGGCGACCCGCGATGTGACTTCCGCCACTCACAGAAGGTTGCGCACCACCCGGACGAAGGGCCGGTCGGGGACGAGCCAGTCCTGCTCCTCGAGTTCCCCCGCGGTAAACCAGCGCAGCTCGGAGTGCTCCCGCAGTACCGGATCGCCGGCGACGACCGTGGCCAGATAGACGTGCAGCCGATAGGCGCCGGAGATGTCGACGCCCGGCCCGAGCGAGGCACCGACCTTGACCTCCAGGTCCAGTTCCTCGCGAATCTCCCGCACCGCGGCCGCCTCGTCGGTCTCCCCCGGCTCGACCTTCCCGCCCGGGAACTCCCACCCACCGTCGGGTCCCGGCCGGTACGCCGCCAGTACCCGGCCGTCCTCGACCACAGCCACTCCTACCACCGTCTGCATGTCGCGACTCTGCCAGAAATTGTCCGCCGGGTCCGAGATGATGCCTGGCATGCCCTTGCAGAACAGGGTTCTACCCACCCAGGAGATCGTCGCCGACCCCGCTCGCGGCCTGCTGATGGGCAACCGCGGCAGCCTGCACGGCCCGGATCGCCGCCTCGGGACCACCCGCTGGCGCTCGAAAGCGTGGATCTGCTGCGTCCTTGACTGGAAGGGGATCCGGCGCGACCCGATGCCGCCCGGCCGCTGGACCGCACTGTTCTTCTTCGACGAAGCCGTCGCCCTCGCCGCCGGCCATCGCCCCTGTCATTACTGCCGCCGCAGGGACTTCCTGCTGTACGCCGGCGCGTGGGCGACCGGCCGCGGCCTCGGCGAGCGGCCGCGGGCCGCGGCGATGGACGCGCAACTCCACAGCGAACGCGTCGAACCACGGACCAGAAGGCAGCGGACGACGGTGCGCCCGCTGGCCGAACTCCCTGACGGCGCGATGATCCGCTACGACGGCAGCCCCGCACTGATCCTCGGCCACCAGGTGCTCCCCTGGTCCTGGACGGGGTACGCCGTGGCCCGCAGACCGCCCGGGCTCCGCGAGGCCGAGGTGCTCACCCCACCGGCGAATCTCGTTGTCCTACAGGGCGGATTCGCTCCATTACTCCACCCGTCGGCACGGTCGCAACTGAGGTGACCCTTACCGGAAACACGCCGTACCGAGGGGTCTTCCGTTGGGCGCTCGGCAGGGGCAAAGTGTGCCCATACTGACAGCTACATAACCATCACTGGAGTCGGCATGAGTGAGGGCAACAGCGGCCGTGACGTTACCGCCGGAGTCGTCCGTGCGCTCGAAGGACTGCATGCGGCAGTCGGCAGACTCAGCCAGGAGTACGGTGACACCCTCGGCATCCGCCGCCTGGTGTCCGATGTGGCCCGGCTGAGCGACGATCTCGCAGAGCTGGGCCCGCCCGACCCCAGGCACAGGCCCGGACCAGTTCCGGAGGAACTCGAGGAGATTTCCGACGTGGAGTATGACGCGTCCATGTGGACAGACGCGGAGCACGAAGGCTTCGGCGCCCCAGATCGGCACGCCCCCTGATGGCAACGGGTGTAAGCGCACCGGGCCGCGCTCAAGTAGGCCTGAAGACCGCACGTACGGATCGATGGTGGCTCGCGCCGTTGCGCATCGGCGTGATCCTGCTGTTCTTCATCGTCTACGCGACGGTCCGGATCTTCATGAACAAGTGGTACTGGGTCGACGCGTACCACTACCTCACGCCGCTGTACTCGCCGTGTGTGACCAGCAGCTGTGTCGAGGGCTCGAGCCACCTCGGGACCTGGTTCGGCGCGTTCCCACGCTTCCTGCCGTTCAGCCTGATCACGTTCGTGATCCTGGCCGGCTTCCGTGGCACCTGCTACTACTACCGCAAGGCGGGGTACCGGTCGCTGTTCTGGGCGCCGGCCGCGTGCGCGGTGCCCGAGCCGCACAAGACCTACACCGGTGAGCGGAAGTTCCCGCTGGTCGCGCTGAACCTGCACCGCTACTTCTTCTACGGCGCGCTGGTCTTCGGTCTGCTGAACGTCTACGACGGCATCCAGGCCTTCCACGGCAAGGACGGCGGCTTCGGTATCGGCCTCGGCACGCTGATCATCTGGATCAACCTGGTCGCGCTGTGGCTGTACACGCTGTCCTGCCACGCCTGCCGGCACATCGTCGGCGGCCGGCTGAAGAACTTCTCCAAGCACCCGATGCGCTATCGGTACTGGACGTTCGTGTCCAAGCTGAACCCGAAGCACGGCACCTTCGCGATGACGTCGCTGTTCACCGTGATCCTGACCGACTTCTACATCATGGCGCTGTCGGCCGGATGGTTCTCCGACCTGCGCTTCATCAATTGAGGACTTCATGACTGAGCTGGAACGACACTCCTACGACGTCGTCGTGATCGGGGCCGGCGGCGCCGGCCTGCGCGCGGCGATCGAGGCCCGCGAGCAGGGCAAGAAGACCGCGATCATCTGCAAGTCGCTGTTCGGCAAGGCGCACACGGTGATGGCCGAGGGCGGTTGCGCGGCCGCGATGGGCAACGCGAACTCCAACGACAACTGGCAGGTCCACTACCGCGACACGATGCGCGGCGGGAAGTTCCTGAACAACTGGCGGATGGCCGAGCTGCACGCGCAGGAGGCTCCCGACCGGGTCTGGGAGCTGGAGACGTACGGCGCGCTGTTCGACCGCACGCCCGACGGGCGGATCAGCCAGCGCAACTTCGGCGGCCACACCTACCCGCGGCTCGCGCACGTCGGTGACCGCACCGGCCTGGAGCTGATCCGCACGCTGCAGCAGAAGATCGTCTCGCTGCAGCAGGAGGACTTCGAGGCCACCGGCGACTACGAGGCCAACCTCAAGGTGTACGCCGAGTGCACGATCACCGAGCTGCTCAAGGACGGCGATGCGATCTCCGGCGCCTTCGGGTACTGGCGCGAGTCGGGCCGCTTCATCCTGTTCGACGCCCCGGCCGTGGTGCTCGCGACCGGCGGCGTCGGCAAGTCGTTCAAGGTCACCTCGAACTCCTGGGAGTACACCGGTGACGGGCACGCGCTGGCGATGCGGGCCGGTGCGACGCTGATCAACATGGAGTTCATCCAGTTCCACCCGACCGGCATGGTCTGGCCGCCGTCGGTGAAGGGCATCCTGGTCACCGAGTCGGTCCGCGGTGACGGCGGCGTGCTGAAGAACTCCGAGGGCAAGCGGTTCATGTTCGACTACGTGCCGGACGTGTTCCGGGCGCAGTACGCGGACAACGAGGAAGAGGCCGACCGCTGGTACAAGGACGCCGACAACAACCGGCGCCCACCGGAGCTGCTGCCGCGTGACGAGGTCGCCCGGGCGATCAACTCCGAGGTCAAGGCCGGCCGCGGCACTCCGCACGGCGGTGTCTTCCTGGACGTGTCGACCCGGCTCCCGGCCGAGGAGATCACCCGGCGGCTGCCGTCGATGCACCACCAGTTCAAGGAGCTGGCGGATGTCGACATCACCAAGGAGCCGATGGAGGTCGGCCCGACGTGTCACTACGTGATGGGTGGCGTCGAGGTCGATCCGGACACCGCGTCGTCCGTCGTACCGGGGCTGTTCGCCGCCGGTGAGGTCGCGGGCGGCATGCACGGGTCGAACCGGCTCGGCGGCAACTCGCTGTCCGACCTGCTGGTGTTCGGCCGGCGCGCCGGAATGGGCGCCGCGACGTACGTCGACCAGCTCACGGAGCGGCCGAAGATCGACGAGGCCGATGTCGACGCGGCGGCGGCCGAAGCGCTGGCGCCGTTCGAGCTCGAGGGTGGCGAGAACCCGTACTCGATCCACCAGGAGCTGCAGCAGTCGATGAACGACCTGGTCGGCATCATCCGCAAGGAAGACGAGATGGAGCGGGCGCTCGGCCGGCTGGCCGAGTTCCGCGGGCGGATCGCGAAGATGACGGTCGAGGGTCACCGGCAGTTCAACCCGGGCTGGCACCTGGCGCTCGACCTGCGGAACATGCTGACGGTGTCCGAGTGCGTCGCCGGTGCGGCGCTGCTGCGGCAGGAGTCGCGCGGCGGTCACACCCGCGACGACTTCCCGGAGATGTCGGCGGACTGGCGCAAGAAACTGCTGGTCTGCAAGCTCGACGCCGAGGGCCACGTGAACGTGAGCGAGAAGCAGCAGATCCCGATGCGCGAGGACCTGCTCGAGCTGTTCGAGGTCGACGAGCTGAAGAAGTACCTGACGGATGAGGAGCTGCCGACCGCATGAGTTACAAGGGCAAATTCCGGGTCTGGCGGGGCGACTCCGAGGGCGGCGAGCTCAAGGACTACGAGGTCGAGGTGAACGAGGGCGAGGTCGTCCTCGACGTCATCCACCGGCTGCAGGCCACGCAGACGCCGGACATGGCGGTCCGCTGGAACTGCAAGGCCGGTAAGTGCGGCTCCTGCAGCGCCGAGATCAACGGCATGCCGAAGCTGATGTGCATGTGCCGGATGAACACTTTCGAAGAGGACGAGGTCGTCACGGTCACGCCGCTGCGGACGTTCCCGGTGATCCGCGACCTGGTCACGGACGTGTCGTTCAACTACCAGAAGGCCCGCGAGGTGCCGGCCTTCAAGCCGCCGGCGGACCTGAAGCCGGGCGAGTACCGGATGCAGCAGGTCGATGTCGAGCGGTCGCAGGAGTTCCGCAAGTGCATCGAGTGCTTCCTGTGCCAGGACACCTGCCACGTGATCCGGGACCACGAGGAGAACAAGGAGAGCTTCTCCGGTCCCCGGTTCCTGATGCGGATCGCCGAGCTGGACATGCACCCGCTCGACGCCGCGGACCGGCAGAAGGCCGCCCAGGAGGAGCACGGCCTGGGCTTCTGCAACATCACCAAGTGCTGCACCGAGGTGTGCCCCGAGCACATCAAGATCACCGACAACGCGCTGATCCCGATGAAGGAGCGCGTCGCCGACCGCAAGTACGACCCGCTGGTCTGGCTCGGCAACAAGATCCGCCGCCGCCCGGCCTGAGGACGTGACCTGACGAGGCCCCCGGAATCCGCCGAGATTCCGGGGGCCTCGGCCTGTCGCACCGCCGGTGAGGCGGACCGGCTGCACTCCTTGGTGCCCTAGGCTCGTCGTTGAAACATTTCAAGCACTGGGAGCGTGATCGATGGAACGCCCGAAGGTCCTCGCCTACTACTTCCCCGGGTGGCACGCCGACCGCCGGAACGCGCACTGGTTCGGCGCGGACTGGTCCGAGTGGCAGCTGCTGCGCGACGCGACGCCCCGGTTCGACGGCCACCGGCAACCCCGCATCCCGCTCCTGGGGTACGCCGACGAGGCCACGCCCGCGGCCGCCGAGGCGCAGATCGCCCTCGCGAAGCAGTACGGCGTCGACGGCTTCCTGGTCGACTACTACTGGTACGACGACGGCCCCTACCTGCAGGCCGCGCTCGACGAGGGGCTGCTGTCCGCGGCGAACAGCGACGACGTGCAGTTCGCCTTGATGTGGGCGAACCACGAGCTGCTCGACATCTTTCCGCACGGCGATCCCGCGCAGGGCCCGCCGCGGAAACTCAAGCACGGCGCCATCGACCGCGCGGTCTTCGAACAACTCGGCCGGCAGGTGATCGACAACTACTTCTCGCGGCCGAACTACCTGACCGTCGACGGCAAGCCGTGGTTCTCGGTCTACGAGCTCGGCAACCTGATCACGGGACTTGGTGGGGTGGCGGCGGCTGCGGACGCGCTGCGGTGGTTCGACGAGGAAACGCGACGCGCCGGGCATCCCGGCGTACATCTCGACGCTGTCGTCTGGGGGATCGCGGTGCTGCCGGACGCCGTGACGGTGGACGATCCGCAGGAGTTGGTGCGCGAGCTCGGGTTCGGGTCGGCGACGTCGTACGTGTGGGTGCATCACGCGGACGCGGGTGACTTCGACTTCCCGGTGGCAGACATCGGGCCGATGCGGGAGTCGGCGTTCGCGGAGTACGAGAAGTTCGCGGCGGAGCTCGACGTACCGTTCTACCCGAACGTGACGGTGGGATGGGACGCGTCGCCGCGGACCGATCAGTCGGTGCCGTTCGAGCGCCTCGGGTATCCGTGGACGCCGGTGTGGGACCAGACCCCCGAAGAGTTCCGCGAGGGCCTGCTGCGCGCCAGGAAGTTCCTCGAGCGGCACGGGCCGGCCCATCCGGTGGTGACCGTGAACGCATGGAACGAATGGACCGAGGGCTCCGCACTCCTGCCTGACACCCACCACCGCTACGCATTCCTGGAGATGATCCGGGAGGTGTTCGGAAGCGCCTAGTGTCCTGAGTCGGAAGTTCGACCCAGGACACTAAGATGGGCTGATTGCTTTGGGATTCGGGGTTTCTGTGGTGCGGAGTGTGACGATCAAGGACGTGGCGGCGCTGGCCGGCGTCTCGCTCGGCACCGTGTCGAACTACCTGAACGGCACCCGGACCGTCTCACCCGACACCCGCGCCCGAATCGAGCGGGCCATCGAGGTGACCCACTTCGTCCCGAACCGCGCGGTCCGCACACTGCGCGGCAACAGGACGCACACCGTCGGGCTACTGGTCCCGGACGCCGGCAACCCGTTCTTCACCGAGATCGCGCGCGGCGTCGAGGACCGGGCGCGCGAGCGCGGCGACGTCCTGGTGTACTGCGACACCGCCGGCGACCCGGAGCGCCAGTCGCTCTACATCCGCCGGCTCGCCGAGATGCGCGTCGGCGGGCTCGTCATCTCGGCGACCGCGTCGATGCCACCCGACCTCGGCGACCTGGAGTCCGTCGGCACCCCGATCGTGGTGGTCGGCGGCGAAGGGATGGCGCTGCGCACGTCGCGGGTCACCTTCGACCACCGGCTCGGCGGCGAACTCGCGATGCGGCACGTCCTGGAGCTCGGGCACCGCCAGATCCTGTACGCCGGCGGCCCGGGCGGTGAACTCGTCATCCAGGCCAGGTACCAGGGCGCGCTCGCGGCACTGGCGGAGTACGGCGACGCGGAGCTGCACCGGGTCGACGCGACCGGGCGCAGCGCACGGGAACGCGGCGAGCTGGCCGACGAGATCATGGCGATGCGGCCGCGGCCGACCGCCGTGCTCTGCGGCAACGACCTGATCGCGATCGCGATCGCCAACAAACTGATCCGGGCCGGCCGCGCGGTGCCCGGCGACGTGGCGATCGTCGGGTACGACGACATCACCGACGCGCAGCTGGCGGTTGTGCCACTGACCACGGTGCGGCAACCGGCGTACCAGATCGGGACCTCGGCCGCCGAGCTGCTGTTCGAGCGGGTGGACGACCCGGTGACGCCACACCGCGAGATCAGCTTCGCGCCGGAGCTGATCGTCCGCGACTCGTCGGGCCGGTCGCCGCGGGGGATGTCTCCGGGGGCCGTTCCCTCGCGTGGGTGAGTCCCGCGACGCCGGTCAGCCCCTAGGGTTCCGGGCATGGATGTTGTGCTGGGTGGCCTGTTCAGCCTGGGCGTGTTCCTGGTGATCTTCGTGCCGAGCGCGCAGCGGCTGCTCGGGGTGCGCTTCGGGCTGATGCGGATGGCGCTGGCGGCGGCGGTCACGTTGAGCCTGTTCAGCCCGATCGCCAACGCGCTCGTCGGCCGGGCGCCGTTCACGGGTTCGAACGGCGCCGCGATCGCGTTCCTGGTGCTGACGACGCTCTGCGCGATGCTTGCCGGACTGGTGTTCCTGGTCCTGTCCGAGGCACTGGTCCCGACCGGATCGTTGCCTCGGGCCCGCGATCTGCGCCGCGACCTGAGCGGCCGGATCGCACGCACCCGGCGCTACCTGCAGATCCTCCGGATCGCCCTCGAACACGGCCTCGGCCCGTACCTGCGCGGCCGCCGCCGCCCCGGCCGCGAGAACGCCGCCGGTCAGGCCGAGCTCGCCCGCTCGCTGCGCCTCGCCCTCGACGAAGCCGGCGTCACCTTCGTCAAACTCGGCCAGGTGCTGTCGACCCGCAGCGACATCATCCCGAGCTCGGTCGCCACCGAGCTGAGCCGCCTCCAGGACCAGGTCTCCCCCGCACCCTGGCCGCAGATCGAACAGGTCCTCACCGAAGACCTCGGCATCCCACCGGCCCAGTTGTACGCCGCCTTCGACCCCGAGCCGCTCGCGGCCGCGTCCGTCGCGCAGGTCTACACCGCGCGCCTCACCGACGGCACCGACGTGGTCGTGAAGGTCCAGCGCCCTGCGATCGCCGCCATGGTCGACCGTGACCTCGACATCGTCCGCCGCCTCGCCCGGCTGCTGGACCGCAACACCGACTGGGGCCGCTCGATGGGCGTCCGGGCACTGGCCGACGGATTCGCCGACGCGATGCGCGAGGAGCTCGACTTCACCGTCGAGGCCGGCAACATGACCACCGTCGCGGCCGGCCGATCCGTTGCTGATAGCAATGACCTCGTCGTCCCCCGGCTGTACGCCGAACACTCCACCCGCCGCGTCCTCACCATGCAGCGACTGGACGGCATCGGCCTCGGCAACGCCCAGCAGGCGATCGCCGATCGGGGGCTCGACCCGGTGCGCCTCGGCCACGCGCTGTTCAACTGTCTGCTCGGCCAGGTGGCGATCGACGGGGTGTTCCACGCCGACCCGCACCCGGGCAACTTCCTGCTGCTCACCGACGGCCGGATCGGGATGCTCGACCTCGGCTCGGTCGGCCGCCTGGACCCTGCCACCCGGGACGCCCTGCAACGCTTCCTGCTCGCTGTCGACCACGGCGACCCGATCGCCGCCACCGACGCCCTGCTCGAGATCGTGCACCGTCCCGACGTCATCGACGAACGGGCATTGGAGCGCTCCGTCGGCCAGTTCATGACCAAGCACCTCGCGGCCGGCGTAACGCTCGGGCCTGCCATGTTCAACGATCTGTTCCGGATCATCACCTCGCACGAACTCGGCGTACCGCCGGAAGTTGCCGCGGTGTTCCGCGCGCTGGCGACGATCGAGGGCACGATCTCGCGGATCTCGCCCGGGTTCGATCTGGTCGCGGCGTCCCGGCAGTTCGCCGGCGCCCATGTCACGGACCGGCTCGCTCCCGAGGCTCTTCGCCGTACGGCGACCGAAGAGCTCGCCACGCTGCTGCCGATGCTGCGCCGGCTGCCGCGGCGGATCGACCGGATCGCGGCCGCGGCGGAGGGCGGCCGGCTGGGACTGAACGTCCGCCTGCTCGCCGACGAACGCGACCGCCGGCACTTCACCGGCCTGCTGCACCAGGTTCTACTGGCGGTGCTCGGCGCGACGGCAGGGATCATGGCCGTCCTCCTGCTCGGTACGCCGGGCGGTCCGCGGGTCACCGATTCGATGTCGCTGTACCAGCTGATCGGCTACAACCTGTTGGTGATCTGCGCCGTCCTGGTGCTCCGGGTCCTGGTCCTGATCTTCCGGTTACCCAGGCACTTGACTTAAAGCTCACTTGAGCTTCGACGATAGCGGGCATGTCCTCCACGACTGAGTCCGCGACCCGGCCGCGCCTGTTCACCGGCCAGCACCTCCCGCTCGTGCTCGGCGTGATCGGACTGGTCACCCTGGGCGCCTTCGAGAACCGCGCCGTCGGGACGGCGTTGCCGACGATGGTCCGCGAGTTCCATGCCCTCGGCAGCTTCGGCCTCGCGAACGCGGCACCGAGCGCGAGCTACCTGATCTCGCTCGCGCTCGGCGGGCTCTGGTCCGACCGCCGCGGCCCGATCCCGACGCTGCGCGCCGGCGCCGTTTCGTTCGCGCTCGCGCAACTGCTGGTCGGAACCGCGACCGCGATGCCGATGGTGATCGCGGGCCGGCTGCTCAGCGGTCTTGCCGAGGGGTTGCTCGACGTGTCGTTGATGGTTCTCGTCGCCCGGGCGCTGCCCGCCGTACTGCGGCCGCGGATGTTCTCGCTGTTCGCGGCGATGTGGATCCTGCCGTCGGTGCTCGGGCCGGTGCTGACCGGGGTGGTGACCGAGCAGTTCGGCTGGCGCTGGGTGTTCCTCGCCGCCGTCGTCCTGCTGGTGCCGAGCTGGCTGCTGCTCGGCCCGGCGATGCGGCAGTCCGTCGACGTCCCCACGCCCGAACGCACAGCCGAGGACGCGGCAGAGCTCGAGGCCTGGCGCGCCGCCCTCCCGTGGGCCCTGGCCGCGTCCGTCGCCCTGTTCTCGATGACGCTGGCCGGAGACCACCTCCGGGCACACCCGATCATCAGCGGTACGGCGATCGTCGTCGCGCTCGCGGTCCTCGGGCGGGCCGCCGTACGCGTGATGCCGGCCGGTACCTTCATCGCCCGGCGCGGCTTCCCGGCGATCGTCGCGGTCCGCGGTCTCGGTGCCGCCGCGTTCTCCGGCGCCGGCGCGTACCTGCCGCTCCTCCTCACGCTGCAGCACGACTTCAGTCCGTCGCGCGCCGGCGTGACGTTGTCGATCACCGGAGTCTGCTGGGCGTTCGGATCGTGGCTGCAGGGCCGCGAACACGGCATCGCGCGGGTGACCGTACTGCGGACCGGCCTCGCCTTCATGACCGTCGGCATCGCCGTCACCTCACTGCTCGCCTGGACCGACGCGACGTCCTGGATCGGCTTGATCGGCTGGGGTTTCGCGGGCATCGGCATGGGCCTCAGCTCGTCGAGCCTGTCGGTCCTCACCCTCGATCTGTCCGACCACCACAACGCCGGCCGCAACAGCAGCGCCGGCCAGATGGCCGCAACGATGAGTGTCACCACGGCATTGGCGATCAGCGGCACGCTGCTGGCCTTCAACGCCGACGACCCCCGCCCGTGGGTCTTCGGCACGATCATCGCCGCAGGCGCCGCCTTGTCCCTCCTCGGCGTCCTCGCAGCCCCCCGAGCCCGGCGCACCACGCCTTGACGCGCGCGTGGCGCAGAGACCTCATCGTGAAACTTACCGCGGTCGCTCAGGGTCTAGAGTGAGGTCATGGCTGAGCTCCTGACCGATGACCAGATCGACCTCGCGATTCGTGACCACCTGCCGGAGTGGAAGGTCGTCGACCAGGAACTCGTGCGGAGCGTCAAGCGGGACAACTTCCTCGACGGCATCCGGCTGGTCGCGACCGTCGCGCAGCTGGCCGAGTCGATGAACCACCACCCGGACATCGACATCCGCTACACCACGATCACCTTCAAGGTCAGCAGCCACGAGGCCGGCGGCATCACCGACGACGACCTGGTGCTGGCCCGGCACATCGACACCGCCATCGGCTGACCTGTTCTCGTCATGGCGCCTGTCGGTCACCGCAGGCGCTGGTGACAGCTGCCCGAAGGCCCTTACATCTAAGGGATGACCGCCCTCGGAAGTGCCCTGGCCGCCCTGCTTCTGATCGTGCCGACCGCCGCTGATCCCGGCTGGTTCTGGAACGAGCCGCACTGCGACACCGTGTACGGCGACGGCTCGGTGACGATCACCGAGTCCGACGGGGCCACCCTCGCCCCGACGACCGGCACGCTGCGCCCTGTCACGTACGCGAAGGTCGCGACGCTCGAAGAACCGAACACGCTCATCACCATCGGCAAGCAAGCGATTCAACGCTCCAACGACGCAGGCTGCAGCTGGCAGCTCCTCGACAAGTCGCCGGACGATCTCAGCACGTACGACGTTCAGCCGGGCCCGGGCGACTCGGCGTACGTCTACAGCGTTAACGACCAGCCCATTCATCGCGTCCACGGAGCGCAGGTCAGCACGGTCGCGGGGCCCGTCGACGGCGGTGGTCTCGCGGCGCTCGACGCCCGGCCCGGGCGATTGCGTGCGGTGGCCGACGACGGGCAGCTCTACGACTCCTCGAACGACGGCGTGACCTGGCAGCGCGTCGGCGTACCGGCTGCTCGTGATCTGTTCCTGTACGACGCGGTGGTGGACCCGCGGAACCCGGACCACATCGTGATCGGGGTGATGTCGGACGGCGTGTACGTCACGTACGACGGCGGGCGGACCTGGACCCGGTCGCGGCCGGTCGAGCGCGTGAACGCGTTCAGCCTGGCGATCTCGCCCGCCGACCCGTCGAAGGTCTGGATGGAGGGCTACGACCGTGACCGGTCGACGCGGTTCATCTGGGAGTCCACCGACGGCGGACTGAAGTTCCGCGAGGTGCTGGACCAGAGCCGGGCCGACCTGATCAACGGCAACCACATGTGGGCGTCGCCGGCCGACCCGGACCTGCTCTACTTCAGCTACGGCACGTCGTTCGCGAACTACGGCGCCGACCTGTACCGCTTCCGCCCGTCGACCGGCGAGCTCACCAAGAACCACAACCGCAACGACGGCATCCCGTCCCTCGCCTTCAACCCAGCCGACCCGAAGATCCTCTACCTCGGCCTGGCGGAGGAACGGTAAGCGGACCTGCACCACTCACCAACCCCCGCCGGCGGCCGCTCCGCGCAGGGCGCCGAGCGCGGGGAGCCCTCACCGCCGGAGGTTGGTGAGTGGCTCAGGTCCGCTCCTCTGACCTGCCACCCCAGCCCACGCCTCAGATCGTAAGTCTCTGGCCGGGCCTCATCGGTTAACGTTGACGAGTGACGACTGCCGAGGAATATCGCCTGCTGGGGTTTGCCGAGGTCGACCGCGAGGCCGCTGAGGCGTTCTCGCCGGATCAGGTGGCGGTGAAAGATCTCGCCGACCAGATCCGGGGCGCGATCGGCCGGCTCGGGAGCGAGCCGGAGTTCCGGATGCCGGAGGACCCGCGGAACTCGATCCAGGCGTTCCTGGACACCGTGCCGGACATCCGCCGGTACCACGCGGAGCGCGGGATCCCGGACGACATCAGCTGGGCGACGCTCGCCGACCTCGGGCAGCAGATCAAGGTGAACCGCCGCACCCACGGTGACTACGGCCTGGAGACGCACTGGTGGATGACGATCCACTGGACCGGCCAGATCTACGCGCTCGGCCGGCTGCAGTACCTGCTGCACCAGGTCCCGGCCGACAAGCCGGTCCCGGGCACCGAGCCGGGCGAGTGGATCATCGGCGTCCACATCCCGGAGACCGGTGCGCTCACGCCCGAGCTGGTCGACGAGAGCCTCCAGCAGGCCCGCGAGTTCTTCCCGCGCTACTTCCCGGAGTACCCCGTGAAAACCGCGAACCTGTGGTCCTGGCTGATCGACCCGTACCTGCTCGACAACCTCCCGCAGGACTCGAACATGGTGAAGTTCGGCCGCCGCTTCACGCCGTACGGAACACCGAACGACAGCCAGGACAGCGCGATCTTCTTCACGTTCCGCACCCATGGCCTCGACCACCTCGACGAGCTCCCGCAGGACACCCGCCTGCAGCGGCTGGTCGTCGGCCGGATCAAGGACGGCGGCACCTGGCAGAGCGCGTACGGCTACCTGAAGCTATGACAGGGTTATGACGGCCGGTTCCGTCCACTGGGTACGCCGTACTTCGCCAGCCAGCTCGCCAGCTCCATGTTCGACACACACCGGACATCGGGCTGCGTGCACGTCTGCTTGACGAAATCGGTGAGCGCGTCGGAGTACACGCTGTTGTTCCACCGGTTGAAGTGGTTGCCGAGGAACAGCGGCGGGTTGCCGCTCGCCCGCGACTTCGCGAGCGCCTGCCGATAGGTCGCGAGCACCTGGGCCTTCAACGCGGGCGCCTGCGCGAGCGGCGCCTTGCGGGCCTGGGTCTGCGCGAACCACAGGTTGTAGTCCATCGTCAGCGTCTTCTTGCCGGTCCCCGCCAGCGTGACCGACTCGAGCGGGAAGTCCCACACCCCGTTCTGCTTCTTCGGCCAGGCGATGTAGCCGGGCGCGGACGCGTCGTACAGCATGCCGCGCTGGACCATCGCCTGCCGGTACGCGGGCCGGTTGCCCTCCAGGCACGGCGTCCGCATGCCCTTCACGGTCGCGGGGTCGAACGGTGGCGCGACCGTCTTGCCGGCCGCGAGTGACGGCCCGGTCCGCACCATCCGGTCGAACGCGCTCAGTTCGGCGGTCCACTGCGCCGTCGTCCACCGGCCGATACCGGTCGAGCCGCAGAAGTGCCCGTTCGCGTGGGTGCCGATCTCGTGGCCCTCGGCGATCGCCTGCCGCAGGACCGTTGTCCGGCCGAGCACGTTCGCGGTGTCACCCCAGCCGATATCCGACGCGCCGGGCTTCTTGTACGGCGGTTTGTAGTCGTCGCGGTGATCGCCCGGGTAGAGGTACGGACCGGAGAGGAAGAACGTCATTCGGGCGTTGACCTGCTTCGCGACCGCCCGCCAGTGCGCCCAGAGGGCGAGATCGCCGGCGCCGTCGAACGAGACGACCACGAACAGTGGCGGCTTCCCGGTCGGCAGCCGGCCCGGGAAGCTCCGGGTCACCGGTGCGGCGGCGAGCAGGTTCCCGGCCGGCGGTTTCGCCGGGGGTGTCGACGGCGTCGGCTTCGTTGACGGCGTGCTGGGCGTTGACGGCGTGCTGGGCGTCGGCTTCGTGCTCGGCGCCGGCGTGACGCTGGGCTTCGCTGTCGGCGCGGTGCCGGGCCGGGTGGCGGTGGGATTGCCCGGCGACGGAGCGCCTTCCAGGGGTACGTCGGCACATCCGGCCGCAACCGCCGCGATCACGAGCGCGGCGCCCACGAGGTTCACCCCAGGCCTCACCACCTGTCTACTGACGCACGTCCGCCCCGGAATGTTGGTCCGGGACACGCGTCGGCGGCGAAACCCGGGCGGGGATCGTTAAGCGCTCGTGATCTTCGCCGCGCGGCGCTTGACCGCGATCCGGCGGGTCGTCTCGATCACCAGACCGACCACGGCGGCCAGGCTCAGGCTGAACGCGAGCGCCTTCAGCTGGTCGTGCGCGAACGCGTCACCACCGAGGTACCCGAGCAGGGCGACGTACGTGTAGGCGACGGTGACGCCGGCGATGGTGAACACGATGAACTTCTTGAACGAGTACCGCGTCGCACCCGCCGTCAGCGTCGCGACCATCCGGGCGCCGGGGATGTAACGCACCGTCATCAGGATCAACCCGCCGCGCGAGTGCAGCGCGGCCGAGACTCTGTCGTAGACCCGCTGGCGACGCTCCTGACGCTTCATCCAGCGGTGCAGCGCCGGGCCGGAGCCGCGGCCCATGAAGTAACAGACCGATTCACCGATGACCGATCCGGCCATCGCGACCGCGATCACCAGCAGCAGGTTCTGGTGGCCGGCGGCGGCTGCCATGCCGGCGGTGACGACCATGCCCTCGCTGGGCACGACCGGGAACACCGCGTCGACCGCCGCGGCGATGAACAGCACCAGCAGCAGCCAGTGCGAGGCCATCGCGAGGCTCAGCAGGTGTCGCGCGACCTCCATCAACTCTGTCACCCGGACAGAATGACATCCCCGGTCAAGCAAGCTGCAATCCCACCGGTGTGATTCAGCCGCGGTTCATCGGATGTTCAGGCGGCTCCGACGAGGCGCGATTACAGCTGTACGGGTAGTTCCCGGATCGCGTTCATCAACAGGCTGGGGTGCCGCGGCGGGTCCTGGTCCGGCTCGGCCAGCCGTAGGTTGGGGAACCGCTCGAACAGCATGCCGAGCGCGATCCGGCCCTCCAGCCGGGCCAGCGGCGCGCCGAGGCAGTGGTGGATGCCGTGCCCGAACGCGAGGTGCGCGGTGTCGGCCCGGGTGATGTCGAGCTCGTCCGCGCGGTCGACCTTGCGGGCGTCGCGGTTCGCCGGGAGGAGCGCGAAGACGATCACCTCGCCGGCCTCGACCTTGCCCGTGGCGAGCTCGAGCGGCGCCTGCGCGACGTACGGGATCGCGGCCTGCAGCGGGCCGTCGTACCTGAGCAGTTCCTCGACGGCGGCGGGTAGCCGATCGGGCTCCGCCGTCAGCAGCGCGAGCTGGTCCGGATGCCGAAGCAGAGCGTGTACTCCGTTCGTGATCAGGCTGACCGTGGTCTCGTGCCCGGCGGCGAGCAGCAGGAAGATCATCGAGGTGAGCTCGTCCTCGCTCAGCCGGTCGCCGTCGTCCTGCGCCAGGATCAGGCCGGACAACAGGTCGTCGGCCGGCGCCGCCCGCTTGGTCGCGATCAGCTCGTGCACGAAGTCGAGCATCAGCGTGGTCGCCTCGATGTACTCCTCCGCGGTGTGCACGGTGGCGTTCACGAACACCGTCGACCAGCGGCGGAAGTCCTCGCGGCGCACCGCCGGGATGCCGATCAGCTCGCAGATCACGGTGATCGGCAGCGGGTAGCTGTACGCGTTCACCAGGTCGACGCGGTCACCCGCCTCAACCACCTCAGCCGCCATCTCGTCGAGGAGCTCGCCCGCGATCTCGCGGATCCGTGGCTCGAGGGCGTCGATCCGGCGGCGGGTGAAGGCGGCGGTGACCAGTTTGCGGAGCCGGGTGTGGTCCGGCGGGTTCGCGCCGAGCATGTGCTGCTCGGTGCGGTAGATCAGGTCGTCCATCACCGAGTCCCGGTGCGGGCCGTCCAGCGGTGCACGCACCACGTCCGGATGGGCGAGCAGTTCGCGCGTCTCGGCGTACCCGGTGACGAGGCAGACGGGGACGCCGGTGAACAGCGTCAGGCGCTGCAACGGTCCGCCGGCGGCGAGGGCCGCGAAGCCGTCGTGGCGGGCGGTTCCACTGGTCTCGATGAACGGCTGCGTCATGTCGGCCAGCGTACGGACTTGACAGAACACTTCACCAATTGGTGAAGTGTTCTCGTGCTGACCGGACTGCCGAGGACCTTCGGAGCGCTGGCGGACCCGACCCGGCTGGCGATCGTCGGCCGGCTCAGCCGCGGCGACGCGACCATGGGCGAGCTCGCCGAGCCGCACCGGATCACGCCACCGGCGATGACCAAGCACGTCCGGGTGCTGGTCGACGCCGGGCTGGTGCACCGGCGGCGGGTCGGCCGGACCGTGGTGTGCACGCTCCGGCCGGAGGCGTTCACCGAGGTGGAGCAGTGGCTCGGCGACCTCACGACGTACTGGAACAGCACCGTCGACCGGCTGGAAGAACTGCTGCGAGGGGACTCCGATGACCACTGAGATCCGGATCGAAAGGGTGCTGCCGGCAACGATCGGGCGGGTGTACGACGCCTGGACGCGCGCCGAACTGCTGGCCCAGTGGTACTGCCCGAACCCGGACCTGAAGCTGAAGGTCGAGGCCGAGGTCCGGGTCGGTGGGGACTACGTCGTGCGGATGGGACCACACGTGGTGCGCGGGACCTATCTGGAGGTCGAGCCGCCACGGCGGCTGGTCTTCAGCTGGAAGTGGGACGGAACCGACGACGATCCGACCCGGGTCGAGGTCGAACTGTCCGAGGTCGCGGACGGCACCCGGATGCTACTCAGCCACACCGGCTTCGCGAACGCCGAAGACGCCGCCAACCACCGGCAGGGTTGGGAGCCCGAACTCGGCCGGTTGGCCGGCCTGCTCGCGCCGATCCCCCAGTAGCCGTCGCCGCTCGGGGCAATCGACCGAACCTCGGACACTCGATGAAGCCCGCGGACAAGTTATCGCCTGTCCACAGCCCGCAAAGGGTATCCGCAGTCCTGAGAAGTTCCCGGAGCGCTGCCTCGACGTACTGCCCGGGGAAAGGTCGAGCCCCGGGCGGCAACCCGGGGCTCATGCGGATGGATGGACAGTGGCGGTGGTCAGCTGCCGGACTTGCGCCGGAACTGGCGCTTCTGCTTGTCGTTGTGCGCTTCGCCGACGCCCTGGCCACGGACCCCGCTGCCGGGGTGGTCGTGGTTTCCGGCGTTCTTCTTCTCGAGCGCTTCCCGGAACTTCTTCTGCAGATCGTCCGCCGGCGTGCTGGACTTGTCGCTCATACCGTCTCCTTCACAAACCGTCAGGCGTACGCCCCCACGCTAACCGAGGGTGAGCACCGGCCGCGAGTGCAATTCCGCCGATCGGAAAACCCCAACGGTCTCCGAGCCCGCGCTGTTAGGTTCGATCCATGCTGGTCAGCAACGAAGCGCTCCTCGGTATCGCCCTGGTCGAACTGGGTCTGGTGATCGTCCCCGGACCGAACATGATCTACCTGATCTCCCGATCGATCGCGCAGGGCCGGCGCGCCGGACTGATCTCGCTGGCCGGGGTCGGCGTCGGGTTCGGCATCTATTTGCTCGCGGCAAGCGCCGGTCTCGCGACGCTGTTCGCGCTCGTCCCCGAGATCTACGTGACGCTCAAGCTCGCCGGAGCGGCGTACCTGCTGTGGCTTGCCTGGAACGCGCTCCGCCCCGGCGGCTCGTCGGTATTCGCGACGCAGGAACTGGAGCCTGACCGGCCGCGGAAACTGTTCGGTATGGGCCTGCTGACCTGTCTGCTGAACCCGAAGATCGCGATCCTCTACATCTCGCTGCTCCCCCAGTTCCTCGACCCGTCCCGCGGCCACCTCGGCCTGCAGAGCCTGGTCCTCGGCCTCGGCCAGCTCACCGTCGGCGTCGTGATGAACGCAGCCTTCGTGATCACCGCCGGCTCCGTCGCGGTGTTCCTCGCCCGCCGTCCGACCTGGATGCGGATCCACCGCTACCTGACCGGTACGGCGCTCGCGGCCTTCGCGATCCGCCTGGCCACGGACCGCGCCCGCCCGCTCGCAACGCACTGAAGTAGGTTCTGCGGATGGTCATGCACGAGGGGCAGCTGAGCGTCACGACCGACGACGTGGCAGGTCTGGTCCGGGAGCAGTTCCCGGATTGGAGCGGGTTGCGGATCCGCGAGGTGACCTCGCACGGGACGGTCAACGCGCTGTTCCGGATCGGGGACGAACTGGTGGCCCGGTTCGTGATCCTGCCGGGCGACCCGGACGAGCTGCGGCGGGAGCTCGAGGACGAGGCCGACGCCGCGCGGCGGTTGCGCGCGATGTCGCCGTACCCGACGCCGGAGCCGGTCGCGATCGGTGCGCCGGGGCTGGACTATCCGCTGCCGTGGAGTGTCTACAGCTGGGTCCACGGGACGATCGCGTACGACGCCGACGTGGCCGGATCACCTGCCTTCGCGGAGGATCTGGCGCGATTCGTGCTGGCGCTGCGTGCGCAGCCGACCGAGGGGCGGGTGTTCACCGGGTCGTGGCGTGGCGGGCTGGTGACGTCGCAGGACCCTTATGTCGCGGACGGTCTGGAGCGCAGTCGCGGGATGATCGACGTGGACGCGCTCGCGCGGTTGTGGGCCGACCTGCGGACGACGCCCCACACCGAGCCGGACGCATGGACGCACCGCGACCTGATGCCCGGCAACCTGCTGGTCAAGGACGGCCGACTCGCCGGTGTGATCGACGTCGGCACCTTCACCGTCTCCGACCCCGCGATGGACCTCCAGCCCGCGTGGAACCTCCTCGACCCGACAGCGCGTTCCGCGTTCCGGACGGCACTCGGCAGCGACGACGCCGAGTGGCGCCGCGGCATGGCCTGGTCGTTCGCCCAGGCCATCGGCTGCCTCTGGTATTACGTGGAGACCAACCCGGTCATGTCCCGCACGGCCCACCACACCCTCACCGCGCTACTCAAAGCTTCCTAGCGACGAACACGAACTCTTTGCCCGGGCGATCCGGCGCCTCCCGTACGTCGTCCACCGCGAACCCGGCCGCCACCAACGACTGCTCGACCTCGTCCCGCTCGCGGAACCGCAACGTCGAGTCCGACGTCAGCACCGCCCCGTCGGAGGAGAACACGTAGTTCGCGCGGAACGATACGAACGGCAGGTCCACGTCGGTCAACTCGCTCCAGACCTCGACGGTCCCACCGTCGTCGGCCGCGACAACCTGCCCGGTCTTCTCGCGCGACCACTCCGCCCACTCCTCCCAGATCCGCCGCGCCGGATCCCGCGTCTCGAACACGAACCGCCCACCGGCGACGAGCGCATCATGCACCCCACGCACCGTCGCCGCCCAGTCCTCATCGGTCAGGAACACCTGCGCGACGTTGCCCGTCATCACCGCCAATTCGACATCCAGCTCCGGCAAGGACGTGGCGTCCCCATGGATCCACCGCACCCGCTCCGCAAACTCCTTGCCCCGAGCAACCTCCAACGAAGCCGCCGCCGGATCCACCCCCACGACCTCAACACCCCGCGCCGCCAGCAAACAGGCCAGTTCCCCCGTCCCACACCCCACGTCCAACACCCGCCGTAGCCCGAACTCCCCCACCATCGCCGCGTAATGCTCGAGATCCCCCCGCCCGACCTCCAACAAGTCATAAAGCCGAACCAACCGAGGCACCCCAAACAAGTCATCAACCATCCCGCGACGCTAACCGGCCGAGCCCTCGCCCGCGATGCATTTCTCGTACAGCTTCCACGGGAAAAGACGGCTGTCGATGGCCTGTTTCATTGAGATAGTCCGGGGATGCGTGCGGAGCGGCTTCTTCGGCTGTTGTTGCGGTTGCAGACGGGTGGTCGGTCGACGGTTGCGCAGTTGGCCGTGGTGTTGGAGGTCTCGCCGCGGACCGTTCAGCGTGACCTTGATGCGTTGAGTCTCGCCGGGGTGCCTGTGTATTCGATCCGCGGGCGTGGCGGTGGGTGGGCGCTGCTTCCCGATTACCGCAGCCGGCTCACCGGGCTCACGCCGTCCGAGGTGATGTCGGTGTTCGTGGGGGCGACCGCGCGTGTTCTCGCCGATCTGGGGCTTGACGCGTCCAGCGAACTCGCGGTCACGAAGCTGATCGCGTCGCTCCCCGAGGGGACCCGCCGAGAAGCGGAGTACGCGCGGCAACGGCTCCTGATCGACCACGCGGGCTGGGACGACCGCCGCGAAACCCCGCGCTGGCTCGACCTCTGCCGCCAGGCCGTCTGGGAAGAACGCACGATCGAGATCCAGTACGGCGAGCCCGAGTCGGCCGCCCACTCGACGGACGGCGGCACCCGGCGCCGCGGACCGTTCCCGATCGAGCCGCTCGGGCTGGTCGCGAAGACCCGCACCTGGTACCTGGTCGCCGCCCGCACCGACGGTCGTCTTCGCACCTACCGCCTGTCGCGTGTGACCTCGGCCGAACTCACGACTCGCACGTTCACCCGCCCGTCCGGTTTCGACCTGGCTGCCTACTGGGCCCAATCCCAAGAGGAGTTCCGGGCCGCGCGCCCGACGTACCCCGTCACCCTCAAAGTTCGCGACCACGCCGTACGCCGCTTCCGCCCCACCACCCCGATGGTCCCGGCAGACGACGGCTGGTGGCTCGTCCACACCGACCTGGAGTCCCACCCCGAAGCCCAAGCTGCCGTCCTCGCCCAGGCCGGCGCCGCCCAAGTCATCGCCCCAACAGAACTAGCCCAAGCAGTCCACAAAGCCGCCCAAGCCATCGCAGTCCAACACAGCCGCGACCCCGGGCTCGAAGATCAGCCGCGGTAGGTCGATGCCTGCGGAAACCGGTCGCTCGGCGGACGGGGGCGTCCTAGGGTCTAGGGGTGGCTCTTCGACTGGAAGCAGTTGTCTTTGACGTGGCCGACTCGGCGGCGGTGGCGGACTTCTGGGCCGGGATGCTCGGCCGGGAGGTTGTCATGGAGCCTGATGGCGCGTTGGTGCCGGGGAACGAGACGCAGGTTGGGCTCCGGTTTGTCACGTCCGACAGCTTGCAGGTTGGCCCGCGGCAGCTGCATCTGCATCTGACGAGCACCAGCCTTGAAGATCAGCAGCGGACCGTCGAGACAGCGTTGCGCCTGGGTGGTCGCCACCTTGACGTGGGACAAGGGCCTGACGAGAGCTTCGTCGTACTGGCCGATCCTGGTGGCAACGAGCTGTGTGTGATCGAGCCGGGCAACAACTGGCTGGCCGGCACCGGATACCTCGGCGAGGTCACCTGTAACGGAACGCGGGACGTCGGCCTGTTCTGGCGCGACGCGCTGGGCTGGCCGCTGGTGCTGGACGAGAACGAGCAGACCGCGGTCCAGTCGCCGCTCGGCGGCACCAAGATCTCCTGGGACGCATGGGACCGATCCAAGAACGCGAGGAATCGGCAGCGCTTCGATCTGGTGGCGGCGGATCCCGCCAACGAGGCGGAACGACTGGTCGCGCTCGGCGCGACCCGCCTCGCCGACCACGCAAACCACCTCGAGCTGGCCGACCCGAACGGCCACGAATTCAGCCTCCACCCAGCCTGAGCCCCGCCACCGACTCAACTACCGGTGGTCAGACGTTGAAGCAGAACTCCACCACGTCGCCGTCCCACTCCCCCAGCTTCATCTTTCTCAGACGTTGAAGCGGAACTCCACGACGTCGCCGTCTTGCATCACGTAGTCCTTGCCTTCCATGCGGACCTTGCCGGCGGCGCGGGCGGCGGTCATGTTGCCGGCGGTCATGAGGTCGTCGAAGGAGACGATTTCGGCCTTGATGAAGCCACGCTGGAAGTCGGTGTGGATGACACCGGCGGCCTCGGGGGCGGTTGCGCCGCGTTTGATCGTCCAGGCACGGGATTCCTTGGGGCCTGCGGTGAGGTAGGTCTGCAGACCGAGGGTGTCGAAGCCGACCCGGGCGAGTACGTCGAGGCCGGGCTCCTCGATGCCCATCTCGCTGAGCATCTCGCGGGCCTCGTCCTCGTCGCCGAGCTCGACCAGTTCGGCCTCGAACTTGGCGTCCAGGAAGATCGCCTCGGCCGGCGCGACCAGGTCCCGCATCTTCTGCAACAGGGCCTCGTCGGCGAGCTCGTCGGCGTCGCAGTTGAAGACGTACAGGTACGGCTTGGCGGTCATCAGCATCAGTTCGCGGATCGCGTCGCGGTCGATGTTCGTGGCGCTGATCGGCGTACCGGCCTCGAGGTGCTTCTGCGCCTCGCGGACCGCGTCCAGGACGGCCGCGCTCTCCTTCTTCAGCCGGGCTTCCTTCTCCAGCCGCGGGATCGCCTTCTCGACGGTCTGCAGGTCGGCGAGGATCAGCTCGGTCTGGATGGTGGAGATGTCGTCGGCCGGCGAGACCTTGCCGTCGACGTGGGTGACGTCGTCGTCGCGGAACACCCGGGTGACCTGGCAGATCGCGTCCGACTCGCGGATGTGGCTGAGGAACTTGTTCCCGAGCCCCTCACCCTCCGACGCGCCGCGGACGATGCCGGCGATGTCGACGAACTGCACGGTGGCCGGGATCACCTTGGCGGAGTCGTACAGCTCGGCCAGCTTCGGCAGCCGGGCGTCCGGGACGCCGACCACCCCGACGTTCGGCTCGATGGTCGCGAACGGGTAGTTCGCGGCGAGCACGTCGTTCTTGGTCAGCGCGTTGAACAGGGTTGACTTGCCCGCGTTGGGGAGTCCGACGATTCCGATGGTGAGTGCCACGGGCGTCAAGGTTACGCGGCCAACACCGAAGTACCCCAATCCGTCAGATCAGGAAGGCCTCGAGCTCGGCGCCGTACCAGCGGTTCGTGCGGCCGATCGGCTGCATGCCGAGCCGGCCGCAGACGGCCAGTGACGCGACGTTGTCCGGGCGGACGACCGCGTAGATCTGGCCCACGCCGGCCTTGAAACCGTGCTCGATCGCTCCCCGCGCCGACTCGGTCGCCAGCCCACGCCCCCAGGCGTCGGGGTGGAAGTGCCAGCCCACCTCGACCTCGCCCTGTCCAGGGGTTCCGTCGGTCGGGTCGGGCAGCGGTACCAGCAGGACGGTCCCCGCGACCGTCCCGGTGGCCCGCTCCTGGACCGCCCAGACGCCGTACGTCGAGTCGCGGTTGCGCTCGTTCCATCGAGCGATCACCTTCGACGCGGCGCCACGGTCGGGCATCACCCGCGGAGCGGCGCCGAGCCAGCGGGACACCTCCCAGCGCCGGTAGATGTCGAACACCCGGTCCCCGTCGGCGTCGGTCCAGTCGCGCACGAGGAGCCGGTCCGTCTCGTAGACCACCTTCGGTTCCATCGCCCACCTCCCGAAACTGTTCTTATTCGTCCCAACCAGGCGACCGCAAGCAACGTCTCCAGTCTGTGACCACCTGGACCGACCGCCTCGGGATCCCTTCACGCTTCGTGTTCGGTTGCTGGCAATTCCTCCGGTTCGGGTGTCTGGAACTGGTGTCGTGCCTGTTCCCGGCGTTCCTGTTCGCGGGCCTGGCGATCTCGAAGTACGTCGCACTCCCGATCGCCCGGTACGACGCGTTGCTGATCTACTGCCTCGCGCTGACGCTGCTGTTCTGGCTGGTCCGGCTGGAGACCTGGCGCGAGGTCGCGGTGATCTTCGGGTTCCATCTGGTCGGGCTCGGGCTGGAGCTGTTCAAGGTGCACGTCGGCTCATGGCAGTACCCGGGTGACGCGGTGACGAAGATCGCCGGCGTACCGCTGTTCGCCGGGTTCATGTACGCCGCGGTCGGCAGCTACATCTGTCAGGCGTGGCGCCGGTTCGACCTGCGGGTGAGTGGCTACCGGCCGCTCCAGACCACGGTGCTCGCCGTCCTGATCTACGCGAACTTCTTCACCCATCACTGGATCCCCGACCTGCGGATCCCGATCACGCTCGGGCTGCTCGTCGTACTGCGTCGCACCTGGGTCTTCTTCACCGTCGGAATACGGCGCTACCGGATGCCGCTCGCGGTCGCGTTCGCGTTGATCGGGTTCTTCCTCTGGATCGCCGAGAACGCGGGCACGTTCCTGGACGCGTGGAACTACCCCGACCAGGTGAACGTCTGGCGGCTCGTCCACCCGGCGAAGTTCGGGGCGTGGTCGTTGTTGGTCAGCATGAGCTTCGTGCTGGTCGCGAGCGTGAAGTCACTCGAGGGCCGGCTGTACCACCGCGGGGGCGCCGCGACAGTCGAGATCTCACCGCAACACAGCCAGGCCAACCAGGCTGACAGGTAAGGCGTCTTTGGTGTGTTGAGGCGCTCCTGACCATCTCGGCCGGGAGCACTGGGGAACTACCGCCTGATTCGCAGTGGGGAGCGATCATGTCCCGAAGGTTCGCCGCGTTCGTCGCGACCGGGGTGGCGCTGGCCGTCGTCGCCGGTTCGCTGCTGGTCCTGGCGCTCGGGCACGAACCGCCGCCGCGGCCCGCCGCCGCGGCCACCCAGACCTCGGTCACACCGTCGCCGATGCCGACCGCGACGCCGACCCTGAACGCGCCGCCGTCGACACCGCACCGGCCGGCGCCGAACCCCACCGCGGCGTTTGCCACCGGCAACAAAAAGGTGCTGTTCTTCAGCTTCGACGACGGACCGGACCCGTACTGGACTCCGAAGGTCCTGCAGGTACTGCGCAAGCACGGCGCGCACGCCACGTTCTTCGAGCTCGGCGCGATGCAGACCGCGCACCCCGGCCTGCGCGAGCAGGTGCTTGCCGCGGGCAACACGATCGGCAGCCACTCGATCACGCATCCGCAGCTCACCGCGGTGCCGGCGGCGAAGCGGCACCACGAGATCTTCGACGGACCGGCGTCGACCTGCTTCCGGCCGCCGTACGGCGCCTCGAACCCGAAGGTGCGCGCCGACATCAAGGCCGCCGGCAAGGTACAGGTGCTCTGGGACGTCGACCCGCGGGACTGGGCCCGTCCGGGGACGCCCGCGATCGTGCACAACATCATGACCCACGCGCACAACCACAACATCATCCTGCTGCACGACGGCGGCGGGAACCGCGCGCAGACCGTCGGCGCGCTGGACAAGGTACTGCCGTTGCTGAAGGCGCAGGGCTACACGTTCCCCGCGATGGACTGCTGACCGACCGGCCCCCGCGGGCGCACAATGCCCCATGGATGCTTCTCGGGAGTTGCTCCGCCTGATCGGCGGATACCAGGTGTCCCAAGCGATCTCGGTGGCCGCTCGGCTCGGGATCAGCGACGCGCTCGCCACCGGTCCGCAGACCCTGGCCGAGCTGGCCGAGTCGACCGGCGCCGACGAACAAGCGCTCGCTCGACTCCTGCACGCCTTGACCGCACTCGGCCTGTACACGGCTGACGACGGGAGCTTCGCGAACACCGAACTCGGGGCGGCGTTGCGGGTCGACGTACCGCGCTCGGTCGCGGGCTGGGCCCGATTCATCGGCACCGGCTCCTACTGGCAGACGTACGCCGCGTTGGAGCAGTGCGTGCGCTCCGGCGAAACCGCGTTCTCGATCGTGCACGGCGAACCGGTGTGGGAGTACCGCGCCAAGCATCCCGACGAACAGGAGGCGTTCGACGCCGCGATGACGTCGATGGCGGACGCGGTCTCGGACGCGGTCGTCACGGCGTACGACTTCAGCCGGTACGAGAGCGTGGTTGACGTCGGCGGCGGGCACGGGCGGTTGCTGAGCGGGATCCTGGAGCGCTACCCGACCATCCACGGTGTGCTGTTCGACCAGCCCGACGTTGTCGCCGGAGCGGATACGGAACGCTTCCAGGTGGTCGGTGGTGACTTCTTCGAGAGCGTGCCGGCGGGCGACGCGCTGGTGCTCAAGTCGGTGATCCACGACTGGGCGGACGCCGAGTCGATCGAGATCCTCCGCAACTGCCGCCGCGCGTTGCCGACCGACGGCCGTGTGCTGCTCGTGGAGCAACTGCTCGACCGATCACCCGATCCTGTTCGTACGGCGTTGTCGGACGTGAACATGCTGATCATGACCGGCGGACGGGAGCGTACGACGGACGAGTATCGCAGGTTGCTCGCGGCCGCCGGGCTCACGCTCGTCGACACGGTCGCGACGGCGGGAACGACGCACGTGATCGAGGCCGCGGCGACTCACTGAACAAGGTTGCCGGAAACTGTCGGTGGGCTTCGGCACTATCAGTGACATGACCGGTACGACGCTGTTGCTGATCCTGCTCTTCCTGATCATCGGGCTGTTGCTGGGTGCTGCGTTCGGCGTGCTCTGGGCGCGCGGGCGGGACGGGTCGCGCCTCGCGCGGATCACCGCCGAGCGGGACGCCGCCGAGGATCGCGTCGTCGAGCTGACCCAGGAGCGGACGTCGGTCGGTCAGCAGATGCGTGGTCAGGCGGTCGTGAAAGAGGCGCTGGATCGCCTGCATGCGCAGCTGAACAAGCTCGAGCAGGGTCGGGCCGCGTGGCAGAGCCAGTTGCATCAACAGGTCAACGAGGTGCGGATGAGCGGCGAGGCGTTGCGTCGCGAAACCGCGTCGTTGTCGACCGCGTTGCGAAAACCGCAGGTGCGTGGGCGGTGGGGCGAGCTGCATCTGCGCCGGACCGTGGAGCTCGCCGGGATGGTCGCGCACTGCGACTTCACCGAGCAGGCGACGACCTTCGGCGAGGACGGCGTACTGCGGCCGGACCTCGTGGTGAGGCTTGCCGAGGGCAAGAATCTCGTCGTGGACTCGAAGGTGCCGTTGGCCGCGTTCCTCGATGCCAGTGAGACCGATGACGCCGACCTCCGCGAGGACCGCTTGCGGGCGCACGCGCGACACCTGCGGACGCATGTCGACCAGCTCGCGGCGAAGGCGTACTGGACGCGTCTGTCGCCGTCACCGGAGTTCGTGATCCTGTTCGTGCCGGGCGAGTCGTTCCTGTCCGCGGCCCTCGACATCGAGCCGAGCCTGCTCGAGTACGCCGCTGAGCGCCGCGTGATCCTGGCGACGCCGACGACCCTGATCGCGACGTTGCGCGCAGCGGCGTACGCGTGGAACCAGTCGGCGCTGACCGAGTCGGCGCAGCAGGTCTTCGAGTTGGGCCGGGAGCTGTACGAGCGGCTCGGGACGATGGGCGATCATCTCGGGCGGGTCGGGCGGTCGCTGACGTCTGCGGTGGAGGCGTACAACGGGACGGTCGGGTCGTTCGAGCGACGGGTCTTCATCACCGCCCGCAAACTCCGCGACCTGCACGTCACGGAAGCCGAGCTGACCGCGATGGAGTCGATCGAGGCCTCGGTCCGGCCACTCACAGCCCCCGAATTCCTGGCCCTCGACGAGGCCCCGCCGACCCACCGCTGGCCCCCGTCTCAGGCCTCACACCTCGCCGACCCCCCTTCCCAAACAGGCTGACACGCCGCTGTCCCGGCCGGCCTTGGTTGTTCCGGAAGGGGAATGTCCGGAAAGGCGGATAGCGTGCTCGGCATGGAGAACGCACCACTGGCCGAGCCGCCGATCGCGGGGACTGAGGCCGACACGTTGCTCGGGGCGCTCGAGCGCAATCGGCGGACCTTCGCCTGGAAATGCGGAGGGCTCGACGCAGCCGGTCTGACCAAACAGCACCCGCCGTCGACGGTGACGCTCGGCGGACTGCTCAAGCACCTCGCGCTGGTCGAGGACGAGTACTTCACCCGCCGGCTGCTCGGCCAAGAGCTCGGCGCCCCGTGGGACACCGTCGACTGGGACGCCGACCCGGACTGGGAGTGGAGCAGCGCGGCGGACGACTCCCCCGAGGAGCTGATGGAGCTCTGGGAAGCGGCGGTCGCCCGCTCCCGCGCCGCCGTCGCCACGGTGCTCGCGACCGGCGACGTCGACCAGCTCGCGCAATGGAAGGGTCGCGGCGGACAGTCGCCGAGCCTGCGCTACATCCTCGTCGACCTGATCGAGGAGTACGCCCGGCACACCGGCCACGCCGACCTGATCCGCGAGTCGATCGACGGCCTCACCGGAGAGGGTGCGCCACAGGGCTGATGTCGGAAAGCCGACAGTGATGAGTTGTTGACAGTCGGTGGCCTCTTCACGGAACGATGAGAGCGCTCTCTCAGGCGGACGTGAGGAGAATAGAGATGCGCTCAAGAATGCGAATTGCCGGTGTTGTCGCGGCTGCGGTGGCTTTGGCCGGCGGGTGGTCGGCGGCACCGCGGCATGCGGCCGAGGCGGCGCAGGACGCCGTACCGTCGACCATTCCGCTCAAGATCACCAACAACTCCGGCCGTGGCGACGCGGTCTACATCTACAACCTGGGCACGAACCTGACGACCGGCGAGCAGGGCTGGGCCGACGCCTCCGGCACCTTCCACGCCTGGCCGGCCGGCGGCAACCCACCCACGCCGGCGCCGGACGCATCCATCCAAGGACCCGGCAACGGCCAGTCGCTGACGATCCAGATGCCGAAGTTCTCCGGTCGGGTCTACTTCTCGTATGGGCAGAAGCTGGTCTTCAAGCTCACCACGGGCGGGCTGGTGCAACCCGCCGTACAGAACCCGAGTGATCCGAACCGGAACATCCTGTTCAACTGGTCGGAGTACACGCTCAACGACGGCGGGCTGTGGATCAACAGCACCCAGGTCGACATGATCTCGGCGCCGTACGCGGTGAGTGTGAACGGCAACACCACCGGGCATCTCAAGTCCGGCGGATACAGCGCCGTCTACAACACGCTCAAGAACACCGCGGGCGGCTGGAGCGGCCTGATCCAGACCGCACCAGACGGCTCGAACCTCCGCGTGCTCTCCCCCTCGTACGGCGTGGAGACCGGCGCACTGCCCGCGAACGTCATGGACGACTACATCAACCGCGTCTGGTCGAAGTACAGCTCGGACACGTTGACGGTCACGCCGTTCGGCGACCAGCCGGACACGAAGTACTTCGGCAAGGTGTCCGGCAACGTCATGAACTTCACCAACGGCGCCGGCGCGGTCGTCACGTCGTTCCAGAAGCCGGACGCGGCGAGTGTGTTCGGCTGCGCGAAACTGCTCGACGCACCGAACGACCAGGTCCGCGGCCCGATCTCGCGCACACTGTGCGCCGGCTACAACCGCTCGACGTTGCTGACGAACCCGAACCAGCCGGACGCCAGTGACGCGGACTTCTACGAGGATGCGGTCACCAACCAGTACTCGAAGACCATTCACGCGCAGATGGCCGACGGCAAGGCGTACGGCTTCGCGTTCGACGACGTCGGCAACCACGAGGCCCTCGTCCACGACGGCAACCCGCAGGACGCCGGCCTGATCCTCGACCCGTTCAACTGACCCTTGACTCCTCGCTTCGTTAGTGGCAACTTACCGTTCGTGGAGACTTACGGATCGCTCGAGGTGGTCGGCCCGGTGCTGGATGCGCTCGGGGACCCGACCCGGCGAGTGATCCTCGAGACCCTGCGGACCGGCGGGCCGTGTTCGGTCGGCGTACTGGCCGAACACGTCCCGGTCAGCCGGCCCGCGATCTCGCAGCACCTGAAGGTGCTCGGCGCGGTCGGGCTGGTGCGGCACGAGTCCCGCGGGACGCGGAACATCTACCGCGTCCACCAGGCGGGTCTCCACGAGTTGCGCAGCTGGCTCGATCAGTTCTGGGGCGACGCGCTGCAGGCGTACGCCGACCACGTGCGGCGGACCGAGGAGGAACGGACATGACTGTGGAACAAGACCTGTCGCCGTTGGTGAAGACCGTTGTCGTACCGGTCGGCGTCGACCGCGCGTTCGAGGCCTTCACCGCGGAGACGTCGGCGTGGTGGCCGCTGTTCAGCCACTCGGTCGGCGAGGAGGCGGCGAACGAGGTGCGTCTGGAGGGCGCCGTCGGCGGCCGCATCGTCGAGTACGGCGCCGACGGTGAGCTCGCCACCTGGGGCACGATCTCGGACTGGGATCCACCCGCATCACTCAGCTTCAGCTGGCACCCCGGCGGCGACCCGTCGGAGGCCGGCCAGGTCACCGTGACCTTCGAGGCGACCGGCGGCGGCACCCAGGTCCAGCTGGTGCACTCCGGCTGGGAGCGCCGCGGTGAGGGCGGCGGCCGGGCCCGCCTCAGCTACGACACCGGCTGGGACTACGTGCTGGGCAAGTACGTGGAGTTCGCCCGATAGCTTCGGGTCACGCTGCACCCGGGGCACTATTGGGAGATGCTCAGTCCTGACGCGCTGGAAGCTTCGTTGCGGCCGCATGGTGAGTCGGTCATGTTGCCGCGGGCAGCGTACGTCGATGCGGACGTGCTCGCCTGGGAGCGCCGGCATTTCTTCGCCGGGACGTGGACATGTCTCGGCCGCGTCGACGAGCTGGCCGGCGGTACGACGTACCGCGAGGTGACCGTTGGTGACATCGCGACCGTTGTCACGTTCGGGGACCGGCCGCGGGCGTTCGCCAATACGTGCCGGCATCGCGGGCACGAGCTGTTGCGGCGCGACGAGACGAGCGACCGCCGCGCGGTGGTGTGCCCGTACCACGGGTGGTCGTACGAGCTCGACGGGTCGGTGAAGACCGCACCGAGGATGGGTGACACCTTCGACCCCACGCCGTACGGGCTGGTCGAACTGCCCGCCGAGGTGTGGCAGGGGTGGCTGTTCGTGAACGCGACGGGTACCGCCGGGGCGTTCGCGGACCACGTCGGTGGGCTCACGGATCTCGTCGCGCCGTATGCGCCGGAGAAGCTGGTACTGAAGGCCCGGCACGAGTACGACGTGGCCGCGAACTGGAAGACGATCGTGGAGAACTACCACGAGTGCTACCACTGCCCGCTGATCCATCCTGAACTGTGCAAGGTGTCGCCGCCGTCGTCGGGCGACAACTGGGACCTGCCCGGCGCGTGGGTCGGCGGGTTGATGGACCTGCGGCCGGACGCCGAGACGATGTCGCTCGACGGCCGGTCGCGTGGAGTTCCGCTGCCAGGCGTGAACCCACGACAGGTCAACTACGTCGGCCTGTTCCCCAACCTGCTGCTGTCATTGCACCCCGACTACGTGATGACGCATCGCCTCGAGCCGCGTACCCCGGGGGCGACCGCGGTCGAGTGCTCCTGGTACTTCCGTCCCGAGGTGACCGACCCGTCGTACGCCGTGGAGTTCTGGGACATCACCAATCGCGAGGACTGGGCCGCGTGCGAATCGGTCCAGCGCGGCGCCGAATCCCCGCACTTCCGGCCCGGCCCGCTGGCACCCGCGGAGGACGCCGTCTACCAATGGGTGACGATGCTGGCCCGCGGGTACCTCGGCAAGCCGCTCAGTACTCCAGCGTGAAGCGCTTGCGGTGGTGGGCGGGCTTCTCGAGCTCGTCGATCAGCGCGATCACGAAGGCGCAGGCGCAGGCGGCGTACGACGCCTGAACATCACAAGCTCCGCACTGTCGGATCACAGCTCAACCTTTCGGAACCCTCGCCTCATCACACTCCTGACCGGATGAGAGCTGGGGGTATGTGGCAATGGATCCAGGACGGGATCGGGAGTTCGCGGACTTCGTGGACGGGCGGTTCACGGCGTTGCAGCGGTTCGGATACCTGCTGACCGGCGAGTGGCATCTCGCCGAGGACCTCGTGCAGACGTCGCTGACGAAGGTGTGGTTCCACCGAGCGTCGCTGCGCAGCGGGAACGCGCTGGAGAGCTACACCCGCACAGTCATGGTGAACACCAGCACCCAATGGTGGCGCCGCAAATGGAAGGGCGAGACGCCGACCGAGCATCTCCCCGAACCGACGCAGTCCTCAGCACAGTCGGAGTACGGCGTCGTGGACGACCGCGACCTGCTGCTCCGGGCGCTCGCCACACTCCCCCGCCGGACCCGCGCGACGCTCGTCCTACGGTACTTCGAGGACCTGCCCGAGGCCGAGATCGCCCAGATCATGGGCTGTTCGCTCGGCACGGTGAAGAGCAACGTCTCCCGCGGACTGGCCAAGCTCCGCGAGCATCACCTGGTCGCCGCCGTCTCCGCCCCTGCCCAGAAGGAGGGCTGAGCCATGACCGAAGACCTGAAGAGCCGCTTCGACCAACTGGTCGCCGAACCACCACCGCCGAGCGCGGTCCCCAGCGAGGCAGTGTTCGCCCGTGTCCGGAAGGTACGCCGCCGCCGCACCGCCGGCGTGATCACCGTCGCCACCACTTGCGTCATCGCAATAGCCCTTGCCCTAGGCAACGTAACGGACATCGGCGGCGCACCCCCGGTCACCAACACCCCCGGCGCCCCGAAGTCGGTGGTCACCGGCCCACCCACAGCCACTCCCGAACCGGCACCCCCGATCAAGGTGCTGCTCAAGCCCTCGATCAAGGGCCGGACCGTCGGGATGACCGTGACGGTGTCCGGCAAGGCGTTCATCCCGACGGCGATCCCGGAGGGCACGCTGCTGCCCGCGGATTCGTTCGTGGACATCTCCGGGGGCACCGACTACTCCTTCGGCGAAGGCATGCCGGGCGGCTCCGACGGCGGTTCGATCGACTGCACGCGGAAGAAGCTGACCACGGGCTCGCAGACGTACGTGATCCCGGAGACGCACGTCTACCAGAAGCCGGGCAGCTACAAGTTCACGTACACGATCCGCTACTGCGGTACGAAGGGCTGGTTCCCGACGACCGCGACGACGCGGTTGACCGTCAAATAGTCCACGCGTGGTCCGAGGTGCCGGTGGTGGGGAGGCCGGCGGCTTTGAGGTCGGTGCGGAGGTCTCGGGGGAGGGCGAAGGTGAGGCTCTCCTCCGCGGTGGTGACTTCCTGTACGTCGGCGTAGCCGCGCTCGGCGAGCCAGCGCAGGACGTCGCGGACCAGCACCTCGGGCACGCTCGCGCCGCTGCTGACGCCGACCGCGTCGACGCCCTCGAGCCAGGCCTCGTCGATCTCGTCGGCGAAGTCGACCAGGTACCCGGCCTTCGCGCCGTGCTCGACCGCGACCTCGACCAGGCGCACCGAGTTCGACGAGTTCCGCGAGCCGACCACGATCATCAGGTCGGCCTCGGGGGCCAGCTTCTTCACCGCGGCCTGGCGGTTCTGGGTGGCGTAGCAGATGTCGTCGCTCGGCGGGTCCTGCAAGTGCGGGAACCGTTCGCGCAGGCGGCGTACCGTCTCCATCGTCTCGTCGACGGACAGCGTGGTCTGCGACAGCCAGACGACCTTCTCCGGGTCGCGGACGACGACGTTCGGCACGTCGTCCGGTCCGTCGACCAGGTGCACGTGGTCCGGGGCCTCGCCGGAGGTGCCGATGACCTCCTCGTGGCCCTCGTGACCGATCAGCAGGATGTCGTAGTCGGTCGCCGCGAACCGCTTCGCCTCGTGATGCACCTTCGTCACCAGCGGGCAGGTCGCGTCGATCGTCTTCAACTGCCGCACGGCCGCCTCCTCGTGCACCACGGGCGCGACACCGTGTGCGGAGAAGATCACCGTCTGGCCCTCGGGGACCTCGGCGGTCTCGTCGACGAAGATCGCACCACGTTTCTGCAGCGTCTGTACGACGTACTTGTTGTGCACGATCTCCTTGCGCACGTACACCGGCGGGCCGTACAGGTCGAGGGCCTTCTCGACCGCCACGACCGCCCGGTCCACGCCCGCGCAGTACCCGCGGGGGGCCGCAAGCAGCACCCGCTTGGTCGTAGTCGCAGTACCGGTGGTGTCAGGCTGGGCAGTCACGGTCCCCATGGTACGGGCCCGGATTCAACGCATCCGGCCGTGGAGAACGAAATCAGCCCCGGCGCAGGACTCGCCGCCCGTGGGTCTGTGAGCAGCATCACCACGAGCATGTCGAGGAGCCGTCCGCCCTGTCCGGACGGCTCCCCCATGGGAGGTGTTACCAGCACGTCAAGAATGCGACGGAAACGCCTTGTCCGCAAAGGGTTTTCCGCCCCACACCCGGAGCTCCTCGAAGTCCCGCTCGGTCAGCCCGGTCGTCGGATCGACGCGGAGAATCAGCTGGTGCGCCCCCGGAAAACGGGTCCGCTCGGTCTCCCCGATCTCGTCGTCCACCCAGGCGAACGGACGATCGCCGACCCACTCCGCGACGTACGGCGTCTTCCAGGAACCGCGGCGTACCGGCTTGCGACCGGGCCACTGCAGAGTGGGGAGCTCCGGCAGGCCGAGGCGCGGCCCGAGCAGGCGGTTCGCCCCGTCCTCCCAGCTGCTCGCCCAGACCAGCTCAAACGTTTTCGCAAGCTCCTTGAGCTGTACGCCGTGACTCGGGTTGAGCAGGATCCGCCAGGTCTTTGCGCCCTCAGTGATCTCGTGCCGCACGTACCCGGGCGGGATTCCGTCGGCCGCGTGGGGGTTGAGCGGACCGTCGACATCGAGCAGCAGCACCGGGCGCATCACTCAACGTTAGTGATTGTCGGTGCTGGGTCGTAGGGTCTGGGGGTGGCATTGGAGACCTCACCGGACGCACCAGCGGCCGTTCGCACGATCGCGAACGGGATCGCCAGCTGGATCAACCAGCTCGGCGCCGTGTGGGTCGAGGGGCAGCTGACCGACGTCTCCATCGGCCGCGGTACGACGACCGTCTTCGGCACGCTGCGGGACACCGACGCGGACATCTCGCTGCGGTTCACCTGCAACCGCCGGGTGTTCGAGGCGGTCGACCCGCCGGTCAAGGACGGCTCGCGGGTCGTCGTGAACGCCAAGCCGAACTTCTTCGCCCGGCGCGGCACGCTCGCGCTCGCGGTCAACGAGATCCGGCACGTCGGCATCGGCGAGCTGCTGGCCCGGATCGAGCGGCTGAAGCAGCTCCTCGGGGCCGAGGGGCTGTTCGCGGAGTACCGGAAGAAGAAGCTACCGTTCCTGCCGCACACGATCGGGCTGATCTGCGGGCGGGACTCGGCGGCCGAGCGGGACGTGCTGGAGAACGCGAAGCGGCGTTGGCCGGCGGTCGCGTTCCGGATCGAGTACGCGTCGGTTCAGGGGCCGTCGGCGGCGGGTGAGGTGATGACCGCGCTGCGGAAGCTGGATGCGGACGAGTCGGTCGAGGTGATCGTGATCGCGCGCGGTGGCGGCTCGTTGGAGGATCTGCTGCCGTTCTCCGACGAGGGCTTGATCCGCGCGGTGTCGAAGGCGAGCACACCCGTGGTGAGCGCGATCGGCCACGAGCCGGATTCGCCGCTGCTCGACCTGGTCGCAGATCTGCGGGCCTCGACGCCGACCGACGCCGCGAAGCGGATCGTGCCGGACGTGCGCGAGGAGCTGGACGGCGTGCGGCTGCTGCGCGAGCGCGGTTCGCGGGCGATCAGGTCGTGGCTGGATCGTGAAGCGCACGCTTTGGCGGCGATCCGAAGCCGGCCTGCGTTGGCGGCGCCGGTCACCGATCTGCAGCGCCGGTCCGACGAGGTCCTGGCGCTGATCGAGCGCAGCCGGCGGACGCTGACGCACCGGCTCGACCGGGCCGGCGACGACATCGCGCACCGGTTGGCGAGTGTGCGGGCGCTGTCCCCGAAGGCGACGCTCGAGCGCGGGTACTCCGTGCTGCAGCTCGCCGACGGGACCGCCGTCCGGGAAGTGGCGCAGGTCGCGCCGGGTGACCTGCTGCAGGCGCGGGTCACCGACGGCCGGTTCGCGGTCGAAGTCAAGTCCGAGGAGAACACGTGAGCGGCGACCGACCCGAGATCACCTACGAGCAGGCCCGCGAGGAGCTCGTCGAGGTGGTCCGCAAACTAGAAGCCGGCGGCACCACGCTCGAGGAGTCGCTGGCCCTGTGGGAGCGCGGCGAGGAGCTGGCCACCACGTGCCAGCGCTGGCTCGACGGCGCCCGCGAACGTCTCGCCAAGGCCCAGGCCGCCCACGAGGAGAAACCCCACTGATCGTCCGGCCGGCGCGCCCGGACGATCTGCCGGACGCTGCCGAGGCGCGGGTCGCGAGTTGGCGGGCTGCGTTCACCGGCCTGGTTCCGCAGGATTTCCTCGATGCCATGGACCCGTCGGCGATCGCGAGCTCGTGGGCCGACAGCATCGCAGCCGGCCGGTCCCGGATCCACGTCGCCGTACGGCACGACAAAGGCATCGGGTACGCCGGAGTCGGCCCCGAGCGCGCTCCGCAGGCACCGCCGACCACGGGTGAGTTGTACGCGCTCTTCGTGCATCCCGACCACTGGGGAACCGGCGCCGGACGGGCGCTGACGGACGCGGCGTGTGACGATCTGCGGGACGCGGAATGTACCACTGTGGGGCTTTGGGTGCTTGAGGCAAATAGTCGCGCGCGCACGTTCTACACGCGGTACGGGTTCACCGAGACCGCCGGCCGTACGTACTCGTCGCTCGGGAAACTCCCGGAAATCAGGCTGATCCGCGACCTGACGTGAAGGTTGCGCAAAGCCGGACCGGTTCGGCGAGTGGTGACCTGATCCGTCACTACGGTGAACCACTTTCCTGAAATTGGTTCACTCGCGTGGAGGATTTACACCCCATGATCGTGCTGATCGTGCTCGGCGTCATCGTTCTCGGGCTCGGCGGATTCGTCGTCTGGTTCCTGAAGATCCGCGACCCGCTGAAGGGCGAGGACTTCTACAAGTTCCACGCCGAGCAGAAGTGGGCCTGGGAGCTGACGCTGTCGCCGGAGCAGGAGCAGGCGTTCATGGCCGGCCTCGAGGCGTACGACGACGACCGCGGCTGCTACCCGATGCGTGAACAGGGCATCCTGCGCGTGCACCGCCCGATGATGCTGATCTCACTGTTCTGGATGACCGAGCAGTTCGCCGCGATGGGTCCGGGCGCCGTACAGGATCCGGCCGGCGCCGTGCAGCACCTGATGGACCGGGCCGCGGACGGTGAGATCCCGGGCGTGCTCTACTACGACGACGAGTGGATGGGCGAGGACGTCGAGCAGATCGACGGCCTGGACAAGTACGCGTTCACCGACGCGATGATGTCCGCGACCCACGCGCAGTCCGTCGACCACGCGTTCGCCGGCGGCTACGCCGACGAGGACAGCGGCTTCGTGGCGATGGGCGTGCTGGCGAAGGACCCCGCGCACGTCTCCCGGATGTACGACGAGGCGTCCGCGATGGGCGGTCCGCAGAAGCCGCTCGACAACCGCCTCGACGTGATACGCGAGGTGATGAAGCCGGTCGACCCGACCCTGATGGATGCGTACGGCCGGGCCGAGGCGGAGAAGAGCAAGTACATCAACACGCTGGTGTTCTGCTTCGAGCGCGTCGTCAAGCGGTACCACGAGGCGCGGCCGGAGATGCAGTACGCCGAACCGCGCGACGTACTGTCCGTCGTCATGGCGCGGATGCTGGAGGAAGGCCGTTCCGGATGCACGTGGACGCGGCCGCCGTCGCGGGAGCAGCACGACCTCGCGCTCGCGATCCTCAGCAATCGGGGCTGAGCGCGCCTCGTGGACAAGCAGCGTGAGGATGCACTGACCGCGATCCTGACCGGGCTCGCCGAACGGATCGCCGAGGCGGCGCCGAAGGGCTGGAAACGCGCGGTCCTGCACGGCTACGCGGCCGGCGACAGCGTGTCCGGACATCGTGGTTTCGGGTTCGTACCCGACGACCTGAACGTGCACGGCGCGAACGACATCGAGATCCATGACAGCCTGTGCGCGATCCACACGTTGCTAGCGGCAACGGAGTACCTCACGATCGATCTGCGACTGGAAGCCCGCGGCCGTTTCCGCGCGGTCCTGAGCGAACGGCTCACCCGCGCGGACGACCGCGGCTTCCGGTACATCCTGGACGCCGGATCCGAGCCGCCGTACCCCGCCGTACCGGCCTCGACCGCAACCGAGGCCGGTGACCCGGACGAAGCGGTCGCCCTGTTCACCGAGTACCACCAACTGCTGCGCGAACTGCTCGAAGAGCGCCCGGAGCTCCCACCGCCGCCACCGGCCGTTCCGGGGCTGCCGAGGGACCTGGCGGCGCTGTACGCCGTGGCCGACGGTGACGGCGGATTCGGTCAGCTGCATGGGTTCTGCTGGTTCGACGCCGAGACGCTCGAGGAGTTGAGCGAGGACCGCTGGTGGGTCACGCGCGGTTGGCGCCAGTACCTCGAACCCGCCGTCTCCGAGTTCGGCCCACCCGGCGCGGTCCGGCGGGTCGTCGATCATCCGGCCTGGATTCCGTTCGCCACCGACACGTTCGGCAACTACCTCGCCGTCGACCTGGCGCCGGGTCCGAACGGGCGACCGGGCCAGGTGATCCTGATCGGTAGGCATCAGTACGCGGGCGCCATCTACGTCGCCGAATCCGTGACCGATCTGCTCCGGCGGCACGTGAAAACACTCAAGGACGGCAACATCGGTCACGACGAGGACGGCAACCTCTGGATCAACTCGGGAGACGCCTACCACCACCAGCGCCGGTACGACGACAACTGCCGGCTGACCGTCAGCGGCCGGGAGGCGGGACCCGTCCGCGGAATGACCGCCGAAACCCGCGAACTGCTGATCCACGACGCACCCTGGGTCGACCTCGGCCCCGTCCGCGGAACTCCATTGCTGAAGCTGGAGGTCCGCAACTGCGCCGGCCTCGACCTGTCGTCCTTGCAGGAAACCCCGGTCGAGGTGCTGGAGCTCGCGGTCGACACGGTCGACCTGGCCGGTGTGCAAGGGCATCCGACGTTGAGTCGCGTCGTACTGCGCACCGAGAAGCCGGTGGATCTCCGGCCGCTCGGATCCTGCCCGAACCTGCACAGCCTCGACCTCACCGCCGCACCCGCCGCGGACGGGGTCGAGCACCTGACCGGCGTGCGTTACCTCCGGATGCTCCGCGCCCAGTGGCAGGCGTTTCCGCAGTTTCCGAAGACGCTTGCCGTCGCCGAGCTCGCCGAGGAACCACTGCAGGAACGCAAGTACTACTGGTCTTTCGACAAGGCCTACGAGAAGCGCCGTCCGACACTCGACGACGCGCTCGAATGGGCCGGGTCCCGCGACGGCGACGTACTGGTCGTCAGGGGGAAGTTCAGGCGCTGAGCAGGTTCTTGGCGATCGCGGCGAGGCCGGCCCGCATCCGGTCGAGCTCGAAACCCTGGGAACGCAGGGCGTTGTGCAGGTCGGCCGCCAGCGGCGCCAGCAGTACGTGCGCCGTGTAGTCGGCGTCGAGGTCCGGACGGGCGGACTCGACCAGGTGCGCGAGGTGCCGGTGCCAGAGGTGGTACGAGCCGATCCGGTAGCGCGCGCCGTCGGAGGCGTTCTCGCTGTCCATGAACAGCTCGGCATGCCGGTCCAGCAGCTCCAGGTACGCGTCGAGGAACGCCATCACCCGGATCATCGGCGGCGCCCCGGGGCCGAGCGGCGGTGGGCCGCTGATGATCTTCGCCTGGAGCTCCTGCTCGCGCTCGTCGAGCAGGGCGACCGCCAGCCCGGCCCGGTCCCCGAACCGGCGGAACACCGTACCCTTCCCCACGCCCGCTTCCGCGGCGATCGCGTCCAGCGACACGTTCTTCACCCCGTGTGTGGTGAACAGCCGATCGGCGGCCTCCAGCACCCGGAGCCGGTTCCGGCGGGCGTCGGCGCGTTCCGGGCGTCGCTCCCCCACGACCGGAAGATCCCGTTGTGAAGCGGACCGCGGTCCGGTACTGTCGTTCATAAGACGGACTGTAGTCCGCTAAAGACTCAGGAGGAAGCACCATGAGCACGAACAACGCCCGGATCGCGATCGCCTACCACTCCGGGTACGGGCACACCGCCAAGCAGGCCGAGGCGGTCGCGGAAGGAGCCGCGGGCGTCCCGGACACGACGGTCGACCTGGTCCCGCTGGACGAGTTGACCGAGGCCGTCTGGGAGCGGCTCACCGCCGCCGACGCGATCATCTTCGGAGCTCCGACGTACATGGGGAGTCCGAGCTGGGTGTTCAAGAAGTTCGCCGAGGAGAGTGTGCGGGTGTGGGCCGCGGACCTCGCCTGGCGGGACAAGATCGCGGCCGGGTTCACGAACTCGAAGGCGATGTCCGGCGACAAGCTCAACAGCCTGGTCGACCTGGCCGTGTTCGCCGCGCAGCACGGGATGATCTGGGTCGGCCTGGACATCTACCCGGGCTGGGCGGAGAGCACCGCGAGTATCGAGGACCTCAACCGGCTCGGCAGTTGGCTGGGCGCGATGGCGCAGTCCGACGCGGACCTGTCCGCGGAGAAAGCACCGCCCGCGACCGACCTGCGGACCGCCGCCGCGCTCGGGGCCCGGGTCGCGACGGTCACGCACCGGCACCTGCGAGGAGCGCTGGCGGCCTGATGGCGTGGATCGTCCTGCTCGCCGCGGCGGCGTTCGAGATCGCGTTCGCGCTCAGCCTGAAACCGAGCGAGGGTTTCAGCCGGCTGTGGCCGACCGCCGGCGTGCTGGTGTTCGGCGTGATCTCGGTCGCCCTGCTGGCGAAGACGCTCGAGCGGCTCCCCGTCGGTACGGCGTACGCGATCTGGACCGGCGTCGGCTCGGTCGGGGTGGTGACGCTCGGGATCATCCTGTTCGACGAGCCGATCACCCCGGTCCGCCTGGCCAGCATCGCCCTGATCGTCACCGGCGTCATCGGCCTCCGCCTCGCGGGCGCCGACTGACCCCGGCTGACCCCGGCAGCTCGCGTGGGCTTGAACACCATCTGGTGAGTAAATACAGGCAATAACCTGTGCTCTCCCAACAGTTCTTGTGCACCGCCACTGCAGTGGGTTGGGCGCGACGGTCTGGCGCCGCCGTGGATCAGGGGGCGGTACGGCGGCGGTGGCGGGTCATCGGGGCTACGGGAAGAGGGTGGGTGTCGAGCGGGAGGTCTGCCGGGACGGGGGTGCCGGAGAGGAGTTGGTGGTACTCGGGCCAGGTGGTGACGCGGGCCGGAACGTTGCCGATGGCATCGACTCTGGTGATCGGGTGGGTGCCTTCGTGGACGGAGTCCCACAGATCGGCGTCGCTACGGAGGGTGCGGAGTTCGCCGAACAGTTCGCGCCCGAACCAGCACGGGTAGCTCTCGCCGTCGTCGTACCGGCAGACACCGATCGGGGTCGCGACCTCGGCGACGAGCGACCAGACGGCGGCCGACGTGATCCCGGGCTGGTCACCGAGCAGGACGACGATCCCGTCGGCCCGCCGGTCGACCGCGTCGAGGGCCGGGACGATCGAGGAACGTCCGGTATCGGAGTGCGGGGACTCGACCACCCGCACTCCGTCGAGGTCGATCCGCTCGTGGACAGCCTGCGAAGAACTGCCCAGCGTCACCACCAACTGGTCGAAGGCGCACTCCCGCGCGCTCTCGAGGGCCGCACCGAACAGCGTGCCGCCGCGGTAGGCCAGCAGCTGCCACGGGGTGCCGAGATGCGGCGATCCGTTGGCACCCAGCAAGATCCCGGTGATGAACATCGGCAGGTCAACCCCTCACCCGGGACGGCGCGACCATGGTGGCCCTTCCGCTAGTCCCCGAGCGTGCACAAGCCGTGCATCGATCGAACCAATTGCCGAGGGCACGTGTCAACGACCGTCCGGAAAGTGGGCGGAATTGCCCGGAAATTGGTCAGCGCACGCACCGGAAACTCAGCGAAACGACCGCACCCGGAAACCCGGAAATCCCCGGCCCGGCCCGCGGCAGCTCAGAACCACTCAGTGCAACGCCGCGGCGAACGTCGCGAGGGCCGGGTACCCGGCATTTCCGGTGACGATCGTGGTCACCCCGGAACCCACCAGAACCAAGGCGTTCTCGCCCTTACGGTCGAGTAGGACCTTGCGTTGCCAGGTCACGCCGCCGACTGTCGCCGTACCGTCCTCGGTGGTTCTGCCGAGCTTGTCGGACAGGTATTTTCCGCCGGAGACATTCGACTGCTCGAGGCCGACGTATTTCTTCTCGTTCGTCACGACGCCGAGATGCCAGGTCATCGGCTCCTGCTGAGGTGAGCGGAACTCGACGCTCGTCGCCGTCCACCCGGACGGCATCGGCTCCGGTCCGCGGACCCAGGACGCGGCCTTCCGGGCGTCCTGCAGTTGCGCGGTGTATTCGACGGCCTTGACGGTCTCCTGCTTCGGCCGCCAGGTGACGATGATCAGGAACGCGACCACGACGAGGCAGATCAGCAGCGCGACCACCATGTTGCCGACGGTCTGCGACTTCTGCTTGTCCCGCCGGTACGCCAGGCGGTACTCGTTCGCCTCCGCCTGGATCTGCGCCTTCTCCCGCGCCGCAGCCTCGTTGGAAGCATCCTGACCTGTGGAACTCATGCCCACAGTGTCTCGCGAGGCGCAATCCGCCCGAACACCCCCCAGGGTCGTTGGCTACGATCCGTTGGCATGAGCGAGCGCAGCGAGCGACCAACAGGCAGAGCCGAGCTATCGCTCATGCTGGAGCCGAGCGGCGGCGAGGTGGAAGCATGAGCGATCCGACCACTCCGCCTGCCCATCTGGAGGTCGAGGCTGATGCGCCAGACCGGAACCTCGCGCTCGAACTGGTGCGGGTCACCGAGGCCGCGGCGATGGCGGCGGGGCGCTGGGTCGGCCGTGGCGACAAGAACGGTGCCGACGGCGCGGCCGTGAACGCTATGCGGACGCTGATCGGCACCGTCGGGATGAACGGCGTGGTGGTGATCGGCGAGGGCGAGAAGGACAACGCCCCGATGCTCTACAACGGCGAGCAGGTCGGCTCCGGCGAAGGACCGGAGTGCGACGTGGCGGTCGACCCGGTCGACGGTACGACGCTGGTCGCGAAGGGCATGGCCAACGGGATCGCGGTGATGGCGGTGGCCCCGCGGCACGCGATGTACGACCCGTCCGCGGTCTTCTACATGGAGAAGCTCGTCGTCGGCCCGGAGGCCGCCGAGGTGGTCGACATCCGGCTCCCGGTCGCGGAGAACATCCGCCGGGTCGCGAAGGCGAAGGGTTCCACGGTCGACGACGTCACCGTCGTCCTGCTGGACCGGCCGCGGCACGAGGACCTGGCCCGGCAGATCCGGGCCACCGGCGCGCGGATCAAGTTCATCTCCGACGGTGACGTGGCCGGCGCGGTCGAGGCGGCCCGGCCGGACACCGGTCTGGACATGCTGCTCGGGATCGGCGGTACGCCGGAGGGCATCATCGCGGCCTGTGCGATGAAGTGCCTCGGCGGGAAGATCCAGGGCAAGCTCTGGCCGCAGGACGACGCGGAGCGGCAGAAGGCCCTGGACGCGGGCCACGACCTGGACCGGGTGCTCGACACCGGCGACCTGGTCGGCGGCGACGACTGCTTCTTCGTCGCGACGGGCATCACCGACGGCGAACTGCTCCGCGGCGTCCGGTACGGCGGGTCCACCGCGCGCACCCACTCACTGGTGATGCGATCGCGCAGCGGCACGATCCGCAGCATCGAGAGCGTCCACCAACTGTCCAAGCTCCGCGCGTACTCCACGATCGACTTCGAGCACGCCCGATGAGCACGGTATCTTCGGCCGGGCCTCCGGCGCCGGCCCGGTCTTTGGGCCGCGGCTCCGAGCCGTCCCTCGCCGCCCCGCTTCCGATGCTCCTCAGTCCCGGCCGGGAGGCCCAGTGACCGTACCTCTGCTCGTCGTCGGTGAGGCCCTCGTGGACATCGTCGGCACTGCGGCCAAACCGCGTAACGGGAACGGCAGGACCAAAGCGACGCCCGGCGGGTCCCCGGCGAACGTCGCGGTCGGGCTGGCGCGGCTCGGCGTACCGACGGAGCTGGTGACGCGGTTCGGCACCGACGCGTACGGCGATCAGCTCGGCGCGCACCTGTTCGGGAACGGCGTACAGCTGGCGCCCGGCTCGGTCGACCCGACGTTCCGGACCAGTACGGCGACCGCGACGCTGGACGCCGCCGGAGTCGCGACGTACAAGTTCGACATCACCTGGGAGCCGCCGGCGCTGTCGCTGTCCCGCGGCTGTCCGGCGATCCACACCGGGTCGATCGCGACCGTGCTGGAGCCCGGCGCGGCGGCGATCCGGGAGTTCCTGGAGTCGGTCGCCGACCAGCCGGTGACCGTCACGCTGGACCCGAACGCGCGCCCGAGCATCACCCCGGACCCGGTCGCGACCTGGGAAGCGGTACGGGCGCTCGCGGCCTCGAGCGACCTGGTCAAACTCAGCGACGAGGACTGCGAGTTCCTCCGGCCCGGTCGGTATCCGGAGGACATCGCGGAGGAGCTGCTGACCGCGGACCGGACCCAGTGCGTGGTGATCACCCGCGGCGGCAAGGGCGCGCTCGGGGTCAGTCGCGACGCGAAGGTCGACGTGACCGCACCGGTGATCGAGGTCGTCGACACCGTCGGCGCGGGCGACTCGTTCATGTCGGCACTGATCGCGGGCCTGGACGCGCGTGGGATGCTCGGCGAACGGCGGCTGACCGGACTGACGTTCGAGGACCTGCGGGACGTCGTGGACTACGCGGTGAAGGCGGCGGCGATCACCTGCACCCGCCACGGCGCCGACCCGCCGACCGCGGCCGAGCACACCGCGAAGTGGGGTTCATGAGTGTCCGCCGAGACGTGGGCCGCTGAGCTCGAGTCCAAGGGCAGCGTGGAGTTCCCGCCACGCCGCGGCCGGCTCGTGGTCCGGCTCGCCGGTTTCGGCATCCTGATGGTGGCGTCCGCGTGGACGAACGTGGACCACCTGCAGTCCGACGGGTTCTCCGGCACCCTCAGCGTGCTCCGTCTCACCGCGCTGGCCGCGTTCGTCTACGGGACCGCGCTGACCGCGTGGCAGCTGATCACCAATCGCCCCGTGGTCCGGGTCGACGCCGACGGCATCAGCCGCGGGCGGAACCTGCCCTGGTCCGGCATCACGAGCATCGACGGCCCGGCCGGTCTGCCGCTCGCCCGGACGGTGCAGGTCACGCCGGCGGACCGCCGTACCCGGCCGATCTCGATCCCGCAGGACAACGTCGAGGATCTGGCCGCGCTCACGCCCTGGCTGCGATCACTTCTCGAACAGCACCGGAACTAGACCACCGAGCTCCGCACCGCGCTGAGGTGCTCGCGGGCGCGTGTCGCGGCCAGCTCCGGGTCCTTGGCGCGGATGGCGTCCGCGATCGCCTCGTGCGCGGCCTGGTCGTGCCGGTGGCGATGTTCGTCGTCCAGCTTCAGCATGTCGATCATCGCCCGCCGGATCCGCGGCACGAACGTGTCGAACAGCTCCGTCAGTACGGCGTTGTGCGCGGCCGTCACCACCGCGCGGTGGAACGCGAGGTCCGCTTCGATGTACCAGTCGTCGGGCGCGTTCGCCGCCGCCCGCTTCCGGTCCGCGAGTGTGTAGCGGAAGTCCTTCAGGTCCGCCGGCGTACGACGGGTCGCGGCCAGCCGGGCGCCCTCGGTCTCGATCGCCAGGCGCCCTTCGAGGACGTCGGTGATGTCGGCCTTCCGCAGTACCTTGTCCCAGTCCTCGGCGGCCTGGAGCGCGATCACGAACACGCCCGCGCCCTGCCGGCTCTCAAGCACCCGGCGCCCGGCCAGTTCGCGCACGGCCTCCCGGATCGTGGACCGTCCGACCCCGAGCTGCGCCGCCAGCGTGGTCTCGCCGGGAAGCTTCGCGCCGAGCGTCCACTCGCCGCTCCCGATCCGGCGCAGCAACTCCTCGGCGGCCTGTTCGGCAAGCGGGTGACGGCGAATCATCTCGGTAGTCTAAGGGAACTCAGGTTGTCAGCTTGTCTGAGGAGTTGATAGCGTGCTCGGCATGCGCAAGCTTCCGGGTCTCCTCCTTCTTCGCCGCCACGGCGGGAGCTGACTCGATCGGCGCTCCCTCCGTGGAGTGCCGTCACCTGCCGGTCCTGCCCCGCACTCCCCGGAAGGACCCACCATGAACCGCCAGCAGCCCTCCCCCATGCCCAGCCACCGGTACCGCGACGTCTTCGCAAGAGTCCCGGTCCCGCCGGTCGACCGCACCTGGCCGGACCGCCGGATCACCAGGGCCCCGCTGTGGGTCCCGGTCGACCTGCGGGACGGCAACCAGGCGTTGGCCGACCCGATGGACCCCGAGCGCAAGCGCAAGTTCTTCGAGCTGATGGTTGCCATCGGCTACAAGGAGATCGAGGTCGGCTACCCGTCGGCGTCGCAGACCGACTTCGACTTCGTCCGGATGCTGGCCACATCCGATCTCGTGCCGTCCGATGTCACGATCGTGGTGTTCACACCGGCCCGGCGCGACCTCATCGAACGGACCGTCGAGTCCGTCGCCGGAATGCGCGGCGACGTCGTCATCCACCTGTACGCCGCGACCGCTCCGGTGTGGCGGGACGTCGTACTGCGGAAGTCGCGGGACGAGCTGGCGTCGATGATCTACGCCGGGTCCGAGGAGATCCTGCGGCTGACCGGGGACTCGGTGCGGTTCCAGTTCTCGCCCGAGGTGTACAACCTGACCGAGCCGGACTACGTGCTCGAGCTCGCGGACCATCTCACCAAGCAGTGGGACGCGACACCCGAGCGGCCGGTGATCATGAACCTGCCGGCGACCGTCGAGGTCGCGACGCCGAACGTGTACGCCGACCAGATCGAGTACATGCACCAGAACCTGCCGCGTCGCGACGGGGTGATCCTGTCGGTGCACCCGCACAACGACCGCGGTACCGGGATCGCCTGCGCCGAACTTGCCGTACTCGCCGGGGCGCAGCGCGTCGAGGGCTGCATCTTCGGCAACGGCGAGCGCACCGGCAACGTGGACATCGCCACGCTCGCGCTCAACCTGCACGCGCAGGGCGTGGACCCGATGGTCGACTTCTCCGGCATCGACCGGATCCGCGAGGTCGTCGAGTACTGCACCCGGATGCCGATCCATCCACGGCACCCGTACGTCGGTGAGCTCGTGTACACCGCGTTCTCGGGCACGCACCAGGACGCGATCCGCAAGGGGTTCGCCGTCCAGGGTCCCGGTCGGTGGGAGGTGCCGTACCTGCCGATCGACCCGGCCGACGTGGGGCGCGGGTACGAGGCGGTGGTCCGGGTGAACAGCCAGTCGGGTAAGGGTGGGATCGCGCATGTGCTGGAGTCTGTGTACGGCATCCAGGTGCCGGTCGCGGAGGAACGCGCCTTCGCGCAGCAGGTCCAGCGGCATACGGACGCGACCGGGCGGGAAGCGAGCGCGGAAGAGCTGAAGGCGTTGTACGAGGAGGTTTACGGGTGCTCGAACTGAAGGACGTCGACTTCATCCGGGACGGCAAACTGCTGCTCGGCGGGGTCTCGCTGACCGTCGGCGAGGGCGAGCGCTGGGCGCTGCTCGGGCCGAACGGGGCCGGGAAGAGCACCCTGCTGAACCTGTGCGGAGCGATCACCCATCCGACCCGCGGTACCGTCGAGATCCTCGGACGCCGCCTGGGTACGGTCGACATTCGCACCCTGCGCGAGTCGATCGGGCACGTGAACCCGCGGCACCCGCTGCGCTCGCCGCTGAGCATCCTCGACATCGTGCTCACGGGTCTGACCGGGACGATCGAGCGGATGCCGCGCTGGGAACCGGCTCCCGCGCAGGTGCAGCGGGCCCGGGAACTGATCGACCTGCTCGGCATCAGCGCTCTCGCCGCCTCGCCATGGACCACGCTGTCCCAGGGCGAGCGCGGCCGTGCGCTGATCGCGCGGGCGCTCATCTCCGACCCGAAACTGCTGCTGCTCGACGAGCCCTCCACCGGCCTCGACGTCGCAGCCCGCGAACAGCTCCTGGAGACCCTCGACCAGATCGACGTCAGTCACCCGCACCTGGCCTGGGTCCTGGTCACCCACCACCTCGAGGAACTCCCCACCTGCACCACCCACGCGGCCCTCCTCACCGAGGGCCGTGTCCTGGCGGCCGGCCCGGTCGAGGGGACCGTTACCACCGAGCTGATCTCGACCACCTTCGCCCACCCGATCGAGATCAACCGCCACTCCGGCCGCTGGACCGCGACGGCACACCGGAACTGACCGACCCGGAGTACAGTCGTCCTGCTCCGGGGGTGGGGTCACACGGCTGGGGGACGACATGAAGGTGATGGGCGAACGCCTACCCGAGGCATGGCTGGTCGAGATGCACCGCAACGGCCGCGTCGAGTTCCCGGTGCGCCGGTCGGTGTGGGTGCAGGTCCCCGGATTCCCGGTGCTACTGATCGCGCTCAGCGGGGCGATCCACATCCCGTACGTCATGGACAGCGGCGGGCGATGGATCGGGTACCTGATGATCGCGGCCTACGCCTGCGCGTTCGTCGGATGCGTGTGGCAGCTCGTCACCCAGCGGCCTGTCCTGGTTGTCGACCGCCAGGGGATCCACCGCGGGCGTACTCGATCGATGGCGTGGAGCGCGATCGGTTCGATCGGGCTCACCTCCGGGCGGTCCCTGGCCCAGCAGTTTCGGGTGCATCCGAAGAACGTCCGGGCCAGGGATCTGGTCCTCAACAGGATGCACGTGAACGACCTGGAGGCGTTCCGCGGCTGGCTCGAGGAGTTGCTGGCGGAGCAGCGGCGACAGGTCAGGTGAGGCCGAGGCGTTTGCTCAGGCGGGGGCCTCGTTTGATCTTGATCTCGCCGAGGATGGCGGTGCCGCGGATGTGGATGCGCAGCGGCGCGGCCGGCTGGGCGTTCGGGTCCGGGACGGCTTTCAGGCCGGCTTCCTGTTCGGAGACCGAGCCGAGGATGGGGTTACTGTCCAGCAGCACGATCGCGTTCTGCGGGACGCGGATCTTCACGTCGGCGAGGATCGACTTCACGTCGACCTGAATCTCGTCGTACGGGATCTGCGCCTCGGTGTAGTCCAGCGTCACGTCGCCGAGAACTGCGTTGACTTCCTGGCGCTGCGGGACCAGCCAGTTGCCCATCCGCTTGGTGTCGGACAGGAACACGTTGATGACCGGCCCGGACTCGAGCAGCGCCCCGCCGTGCTGCGGGCTCGCGGCCGGCTGCGTCCCCGGGGCCTGCAGACCGTTCGGCAGGTCGGCCGTCAGCTCGACGAGCTCGCCGTAGGTCTTGGAGGCGTACAGCGTCTCGAGCCGCTCCTCGAGCTCGGCGTACGACAGCCGCCCCTCGCCCGCGGCCTCGCGCAGTACGTCGGCGACTCCCTCCCGCTCCAGGTCGGACACCCGGCGCCGCATCGCCAACTCGTCTCCGGTCGGCGCCTGCGCGGGCACCGCATCCTGCGGTCGGTTCTCCTGAGGAACGTCATCCTGAGCCACCCTCAGAACCATACGCGCGCGGCACCGCACCCGCTGCCCGTTTCTTCCCCCATTCGCCCCTGACCACGGCCCTGAATCGGCGCCGCGGAGTGAGGGTCGCCTCACCGGCGGGTGAGACGGAGGTCGCGTCAGCCGGTCCGGCGGGGAGAACTAGGCTTTGGGCGTCCAGTCCACTTCTTCTGGAGGTATGCCCGGTGTCTGCCGACTTCAACTACTCCGATCTGTTGCCCCTGGGTCAGGACGAGACGGAGTACCGGCTGCTGACGACCGAAGGTGTCAGCACGTTCACCGCTGGCGACCGGACGTTCCTGCAGGTGCAGCCGGAGGTGCTGCAGACGCTGACCGCCGAGGCGATGCACGACATCTCGCACTACCTGCGGACGGCGCACCTGGCCCAGCTGCGGCGGATCATCGACGACCCGGAGGCGTCCGGGAACGACCGGTTCGTCGCGCTCGACCTGCTGAAGAACGCGAACATCTCGGCCGGCGGCGTCCTCCCGATGTGCCAGGACACCGGCACCGCCATCGTGATGGGCAAGAAGTCCGAGGGCGTGCTGACCGGTGCGGTCGACGAGGAGTGGATCAGCCGCGGCGTGTACGACGCCTACACCAAGCTGAACCTCCGCTACTCCCAGATGGCCCCGCTGACCATGTGGGACGAGAAGAACACCGGCTCCAACCTGCCCGCGCAGATCGAGCTGTACTCGACCCCGGGCGCCGGCGACCCGGCGTACAAGTTCCTGTTCATGGCCAAGGGCGGCGGGTCGGCGAACAAGTCGTTCCTCTACCAGGAGACCAAGGCGGTGCTGAACCCGTCGCGGATGATGGAGTTCCTGGACGAGAAGATCCGTTCCCTCGGTACGGCGGCCTGCCCGCCGTACCACCTCGCGGTGGTGGTCGGCGGGACGTCGGCCGAGTACGCGCTGAAGACCGCGAAGTACGCCTCCGCGCACTACCTCGACACGCTGCCGACGACCGGATCGCCGGTCGGGCACGGGTTCCGCGACGTGGAGCTGGAGGAGGAGGTCTTCAAGCTCACCCAGCAGTTCGGGATCGGCGCGCAGTTCGGCGGGAAGTACTTCTGCCACGACGTCCGGGTGATCCGCCTGCCGCGGCACGGCGCGTCCTGCCCGGTCGCGATCGCGGTGTCCTGCTCGGCGGACCGGCAGGCGCTGGCGAAGATCACCCCCGAGGGCGTGTTCCTCGAGCAGCTCGAGCGGGAGCCGGCGCGGTTCCTGCCCGACACCACCGACGAGCACCTCGACGACGCGTCGGACGTCGTACGGATCGATCTGAACCGGCCGATGAGCGAGATCCGGGCCGAGCTGTCGAAGCTGCCGGTGAAGACCCGGCTGTCGCTGACCGGCCCGCTGGTGGTGGCGCGGGACATCGCACACGCGAAGATCAAGGAGCGCCTGGACGCCGGCGAGCCGATGCCGTCGTACCTGCGCGATCACGCGGTGTACTACGCCGGACCGGCGAAGACCCCGGAGGGCTACGCCTCCGGCTCGTTCGGCCCGACCACGGCCGGCCGGATGGACGCGTACGTCGACCAGTTCCAGGCCGCCGGCGGCTCCTTCGTCATGCTTGCCAAGGGCAACCGCTCGGCGAAGGTGACCGCGGCGTGCAAGGAACACGGCGGCTTCTACCTCGGCTCGATCGGCGGCCCCGCGGCCCGGCTGGCCCAGGACTGCATCAAGTCCGTCGACGTGATCGAGTACGCCGAGCTCGGCATGGAGGCGATCTGGAAGATCCAGGTCGAGGACTTCCCCGCCTTCATCGTCGTCGACGACAAGGGCAACGACTTCTTCACCGACACCCGCAAGCCGGTCCCGCTGACCGTCCGCCCCCGCAGCTGACCCCACCCCGTCCGCCCCCGCAGCCGACCCCAGCCCGTCCGCCCTCGCAGCCGACCCCAGCCCGTCCGCCCCCGCAGCCGACCCCAGCCCGCCCGCCCCCGCAGCCGACCCCAGCCCGCCCGCCCCCGCAGCCGACCCCAGCCCGTCCGCCCCGCAGCCGACCCCAGCCGCCGTTCGCCCGCGCGGGAGGGGTTATCCGTCCGAGCGGTGGGTTCTCCGCTGGTACACGAACGAGCAACCCCCCACAAGCGCGGATAACCCACGCTCGGACACACACGCTCGGACACCCGCGCGGCGCCGCGATCGCGGTGCGGCGATGCGCCGGGACATCCGGGTGTGACGAGGTCGCGTGAACCGGCACCTCGACAGGAGGTGTCACGCTCCGGGCTAGTGCACCTGAGCGTGAACCGGTCCGCGCGTACGCCGTACCGCGGGTGCACTACCTGTCGACCCGCCCCACCAACCACCCGACCGAGCTGCTGCGCGGCCACACCACCGCTCCCAGGCGGCCCCAAGCATCCGACAGACCGGCGCGCACCCCGCCACCAGCTCTACCAGCGCCCGGCCCGATCGGCCCTCCGCGCGGGAGGGGTTATCCGTCCGAGCGGTGGGTTCTTCGCTGGTATACGAACGAACAGGCCCCAACAAGCGGGGATAACCCCTTTTGCGCGCGCGGTGCGGTGCGGCTCGCGGTGGGTGGGTTGGCTCCTGGAGTGGCGCCGGGGCTGAGGCGTGTGCCGGTGGCGTGGCGGGCTGAGGCGTGTGCCTTGCCGGGGCTGGGACGGGGCGCGGGCGTGAAGGGGCGGCTCGGCCTGGTGGTGGTCGACGTGTGGGAGGGGCTAGCTGGCTTGGCTGTCTACGTGCTCCGGGAGCTTGGCCAGCAGGGCGCGGGTGGCCTTGACCAGGTCCGCCTCGTTGTGGCCGAACGCCTGGAGGTAGCAGTTCAACGCGGAGCGCATCAGCTGCAGCTCCTCGGCGTCCAGCTCGATCGTCTCCATCTTTCCAAGGTAAGACGGATCGCAGGAGTTGCAACCGCTCGTGACCCAGCCGTTGCCCGGCCGCCGGTCAGCTGTGCAGTTCCGCTGCGACCAGGGTGGGCCGGTGACTGGTCGGCGCGGCCGGCAGCGGCCAGTCGGGCGGGGCCGTCCAGGTCTGCCAGTCGTCGGAGAACGGCGCCGTCCACGCCTCGATGTCCCGGATCGCCTTATGGGCGTCGGCGACGATCTGCTCCGCCTCGGCGAGCGTGAAGCGGCCGGCGGTGACGGCTCCTTCGAGCTCGTCCTCGTCCTTCCAGTCGATGCTGCGGTCCGGGTTGATCCACAGGTCAAGCACATGATCGACGGTGCTGGTACGACGGGAAGCCCAGTCCCGCACGTGTTCACGCTCGAGGTTCACGTACCACCCGAGGAAGGTCCGGTCCGCGGCCCAGAAATACCAGACCGACCACGGCCTGCCGGGCGGCGACACCTTGAGGATCCCGGTGCCGTGCCAGATGTCGAGTTTCAGCACCCGATCCGCGGTGAACATCCCCTCCGGACCGGCGTGCCGGAGCTCTCGTCCGTCGGCGAGGACCGGTTTGAGCAGCGGCGTACCGGGGGCGAGCCAGGCGACCAGACCGTCGGCGTCGTCGCGCACGACCGTCATCGGTCGCACGTTCGGCAGGTCGGCGTGCCGCCCGGCGCCTTCGTAGACCCACTCGATCGTCGTCCCCGGCTCCCAGTACCGCGTCACGAGGTGGCCGGCCGGGTCATGGACAGTACGTCGAGGGCAGCGTCCAGCTGTTCCTCGGTGAGGTCACCCTTCTCGACGTGCCCGTTCTCGATCACGACCTCACGGATCGTCTTCCCTTGTTTCAAGGCGCTCTTGGCGACCGCGGCCGCGTTCTCGTAGCCGATGTAGCGGTTCAGCGGGGTGACGATCGAGGGCGACGACTCGGCCAGCGCGCGGGCGTGGTCGACGTTGGCGGTGATGCCGTCGACGCAGCGGTCGGCGAGCAGGCGGGAACTGTTCGCCAGCAGGGTGATCGACTCCAGCAGGTTACGGGCGATCACCGGGAGCATCACGTTCAGCTCGAAGTTGCCGCCGGCGCCGGCCACGGTGATCGCGGTGTCGTTGCCGATCACCTGGGCAGCGACCATCAGGGTCGCCTCGCAGATCACCGGGTTCACCTTGCCCGGCATGATGCTCGAGCCGGGCTGCAGGTCCGGCAGCGCGATCTCGCCGAGCCCGGCGCGGGGGCCGGACCCCATCCAGCGCAGATCGTTGCAGATCTTGGTCAGGCTGACCGCGACCGTCTTCAGCTGCCCCGACAGCTCGACGAGCCCGTCCCGCGCGCCCTGGGCCTCGAAGTGGTCCTCGGCCTCGGACAGCTCCAGCCCGGTCCGCCGGTTCAGCTCGGTGATCACCGCGGCGGCGAACCCGGGCGGCGTGTTGATCCCGGTCCCGACGGCGGTGCCGCCGAGGGGCAGCTCGGCGACCCGGGGCAGGGTCGCGCGGACCCGGGCGGCGCCGCGGCGGATCTGCTGTGCGTACCCCGCGAACTCCTGGCCGAGCGTCACGGGTGTCGCGTCCATCAGGTGCGTTCGCCCGGACTTCACCACCTCGGCGAACTCGGACCCCTTCCGGGACAGCGAGTCGGCGAGGTGCTCGAGTGCCGGCAGCAGCTCCCGGACGACGCCGGCCGTGGCCGCGACGTGGATCGCCGACGGGAAGGTGTCGTTGCTGGACTGCGACGCGTTGACGTGGTCGTTCGGGTGCACGTCGATGCCGGACTCGCGGGTGGCGAGGGTGGCCAGGACCTCGTTGGCGTTCATGTTCGTCGACGTCCCGGACCCGGTCTGGAAGACGTCGATCGGGAACTCGGCGTCGAACTCCCCCGCGGCCACCTGGTCCGCGGCGGTCACGATCGCGGCGGCGCGGTCGGCGTCGAGGACACCGAGCGAGGCGTTCACCACCGCGGCCGAGGCCTTGATCTGCGCGAGCGCGTGCACGAGCTCCGGCGCGAGCGGCCGGCCGGAGATCGGGAAGTTCTCCACCGCGCGCTGCGTCTGCGCCCGCCACAACGCGTCCCGAGGCACCTTCACCTCGCCCATCGTGTCGTGCTCGATCCTGAACTCCGCATCATCACCCATACCTGCAGAGTACGTCGCTCACCGTCGCCGGAACGCCCTGATCGACAAGCTGTGGACAACGCCACAGGCCCGGATCAGCTGCCTTGATAGACGTAGTACAGCTCGGAGCGGCCCTGGAGATCGACGGGCACGGGTTTGACCACGCAGGCGCCGAACGTTGCGCTGACCGCCGACTCCAAAGCGTTCGACGCGGACGAGGACCACACGGTCAGCACTCCGCCGGCGCGGAGCTTCGTACGGCAGGTCGTGAGGAAGCCAGACGTGTAGATGGCCGAGTTCTCTTTGTAAACAAGGAAGTCCGGCCCGTTGTCGACGTCCAGCAGGATCGCATCGACGGAGCAGTCCGAGAGGCCGGTGACGACGTCCCGGACGTCTCCGACCACGACGGCGACCCGTGGGTCGTCGAGGATCGAGGGCACCAGCCCGGACCGCATCCAGGACACCAGGTCCGGCTCGATCTCGGCGACGACCACCTCACCGATCCGGTCATCGGTGAGCAGCGCACGGACCGTATAGCCGAGACCGAGCCCACCGACGAGCACGCGGTCGGGGTGCGGCACTGCTTCCAGCGCCGCCGACGCGAGCAACTCCTCGCTGGACGTCTCCTGGTCGTCCATCACGAACACACCGTTGACCCGGAGTTCCAGCGCCCCGTCGTCGTCCCGCCGCCGCAGAACGAGCTCGCCACGCTCACTACGACCCCGCGCGATCTCTGCCACGTCACACCCCCAGACCGGCGTCGTGAGCCAACAGTGCGAGCTGCACGCGGTTCGTGAGCTGCAGCTTGGCCAGCGAGTTCGTCAGATGCGTCTTCACCGTGGCGATCCCGAGGTCCAGTGCCACCGCCGCTTCCGCATTGCTCTTGCCTTGGGCCACAGCCAGTACGACGTCCCGCTCGCGCTCGGTCAGCTGCGCCAGCGCCGCGAGTGCCGCCGTACGCCGGCTGTCCTGATCGACGGCGCCGATGTGGTCCATGAGCTGTCGGGTGGACTGTGGTGAGAGTACGGACTCACCAGCCGCCACCTTCAGCACCGCAGCGACGATCTCGGCCGGCGCGGCGTCCTTGAGCAGGTAACCGGACGCACCGGCGCGCAAGGCCTGCAGCAGGTACTCCTCCGATCCAAATGTGGTCAGCATGACCACCTCCGGTGCACCGGGTCGCCGACGGATGACTGACGTCGCAGCCACCCCGTCCAGCACTGGCATCCCGATGTCCATCAGTACGACGTCCGGCCGCAGATCACGTACCGCGTCCACTGCCTGCTGCCCGTCAGCGGCCTCACCGACCAGCTGCAGCTCCGGCGCACCGGTCAGCATGCTGGACAGCCCTGCCCGGACCAGTGGATCGTCATCGACGAGCAGGAGTCGGACCGGTTCAGTCACGCCCGTCATCGTAGGCCACCCAGGGCAGCCAAGCCGCCAGCCGGAACTCTCCGTCAGCGGTCGACCCGTGCTCAAATCGACCGCCGGCCAGCGATGCCCGTTCTGCCAGCCCGATCAGCCCCACCCGCGACCCAGGCCCCGCCACACCGTGCTCCAGCGGATTCGACAGCTCCACGGACAGTCCAGCCCCCGGACTGCCGCTCAGCACCACCCGGACCGTCTGGTGTGGCGCATGCTTCCGCGCATTCGTCAGCCCTTCTTGGACGATCCGGTACGCATGCCGCCCGATGGAGTCCGGTACGGCAGCGAGCTCGACACTCACCTCGAGCTCGATCCGCATCCCAGCGGCCCGTGACTCGTCCACCAGCTCGTCCAGCTCGGCAATCCCCCGGCGTGGCCCGTCAGCGGTGTGCTGAGACCGCAGTACGCCGACAATCTCGCGCAGATCGTCCACGCAGTCGCGCGCACTGGACCGGATCACACCAGCCGCACGCGACAGCTCAGCAGTTGGCATGTCCGGCCGGAACTCGAGAGCACCCGCGTGCATGCTCAGCAACGACAGCCGATGCCCCAGGGCGTCATGCATCTCCCGCGCGATCCGCTCCCGTTCCCGCCGCTGCCCTTGCTCGACACGCAACTGCTGCTCCGTCTCGGCCCGAACGGCGCGCTCGGTCAGCGACGCCATCAGCTGCCGACGGGTCCGGACCACGATCCCCCACGCGACCAGGACCAGACACGCCAGCGCAGTGAAGGTGACCGCGATCCAGTAGCCATTCGGCGTGTTCGCGACCGGGTAGAGCCAGAACTGCAGCATGCAGGACGCCATCGCCAGTGCACCGAGCGAGAGGCTCACGGCCGGGCGCCTGTGCACAGCAACGTTGACGAGCGCCAGTCCGCCCGCGCCACCGAGTGATGGGACCAGCGTGGACAGCAGGATCATCACCAGGGCCAGCCCGACCGGCCAGCGGCGGCGGAGCAGCAGCGAGAGTGCGCCGGCGATACACAACGACAGGTCCAGCCAGTGCGGCAGCGGACCGATCCGTGGCGGCGGGTTCACGTCTCCGATAGCGGCCAACCCGAGCAGGAACGCGATCACCACACAGGCGACATCCACGACTCGGTCGCGCGGGGTCAGCCGCCCGTAGCCCGGCGCGGCCCGCGATCCGGGGGCGATCAGCGCGGCGAAGATGTCCACCGGGCTGACGGTAGCGCCTCGACAGCCCGGTTCAGCGGCGCTACGGCGTACCGCGAGACTTTCGGTGGAGGCAGAGGTCCGCCGAACGACGGGAACGGCGTACGGCGGACTGATCCCCCGGCGACCGCCGGACGGCAGTGTTACCGGCATGATCCTTGCCGAAAGCACCTTCCGCGGGACGACGGCCGCGGAGCTGGCCGCGCGGACCCGCTGGGACTCCTTCAAGGCCGCTGTCGACCAGCGTGCCATCTTCCCGCGGTCCGGCACGATCCGGCTGCACGCTAGCCATCTGGAACTGAACGGCTGGGACCAGGGTCGCGACATCACCGTCCATCCCGCCGAACTGGGGTCGGTCAGCAACGACTTCACCGACCTGTACGGGCGCTTTCTCGGCGGCGGCTCCAAGACCCTCGGCGCACCGCTGATCCTCGAGCTGCGGTCCGGGACCGTCCTGTACCTGCTGGTGAACCACCGCTGGTTCACCGAGCGCACCGACAACGCCCTGTGGACCGGACGGCTCACGCAATGGCTCGCCACCAATCACCGCGAGCACCAGGCGACTCCGGAGTCCGAGTCATGACCGCGCGTCTGAGCCGCCGGGGCTTCGTAGCTACCGCGGCAGGAGCGGTCGCGGCCGTCAGTGGCGCCACATCCGCGGCCGCAGCACCCACGAAGGTCGCTCCCCTGCCGCCCGAGACCCGGCGCCGGATCGACGCACTGATCGCGGCGATGTCGGTCGGCGACAAGATCGCGCAACTGAACGTTCCCGTGGTCGTCCCCGGCGACGCAGGCACTACACCGATCGCAACGGCCGCCGATCAAGACCATTACATCAGCGGCGGCTGGGTGCACAACGGACTGACGCTCGGACCGGGCGGCGGATTCTTCGGGCTCGTCAACGAGTCACTCTTCGGCAGCATCCCGCTGGAGCACCCGAAGACGCCACGCCGGCAGGCCGAACGGCACAACGAGCTACAGCGACTGGCGCAGGCCACCCGCCTCAAGATCCCCGTGCTGCAGATCAGCGAAGGCACCCACGGCTCGATCGGGCCGGGGGCAACGATCTTCCCGGAGGGACTGGGCCTGGGCGCGACCTGGAACCCGGATCTCGTCGGCCGGGTGTACGGCGCGGTCGGGGCGGAGGCCCGCGCCGTCGGGATCCACGCGATCAGCACGGTCACGGCCGAGCTCAACCGCGATCCGCGCTACGGCCGGTCGATCTGGTCCTTCGGCGAGGATCCGTACCTCGTCGCCCGGTACGTCGAGGCTCTGGTCCCCGCGGCGCAGGCAGACCTGCGGACCGGCCCGGTGGTGTCGCTGTGCACGTTCCCCGCCGAGTCGCCGAACGTCGGCGGTCTGGAAGGGTCGTCGATCGAGCTCGGCGAGCGGGAACTGCGGCTCATCCATCTGCCACCGTGGCGGGCCGGATTCGCGGCCGGGTCGCTGATGACCGAGGCGAGCGAACAGGTCATCGACGGGATGCCGGTGCACGGCTCACCGAAGTACCTGACCGCACTGCTGCGCGACGAGCTCGGTTTCGGCGGTGTGGTGATCGGGATCGGCTTCGGCGGGCTGATCAGGGACCGGCTCGCCGCCACGCCCGCGCGAGCCGGCGCCCTCGCGCTCCGAGCTGGTGTCGACATCAGTCTCGGCTGGGATGACGCCTACCTCGACGGCCTGCAGGAGGGCAGGGTCGATCTGCTCGACCGGGCTGTCCGACGAGTGCTGACGCTGAAGTACCGCCTTGGCCTCTTCGACCAGCCGTATGCCGATCCGGACCGGGCCGAGGCGATCGTGAACCAGCCCTCGCACCGGCGACTGGCGCTCCAGGCGGCGCGGGAGTCGATGGTCCTGCTCCGCAACGAGAGGAACCTGCTGCCGCTCGGCCCGGGCGTTCGCCGGCTCGCGGTGATCGGCCAGAACGCGGACGACGCGCGGAACCTGCTCGGCGACTATTCGGCCTGGCCGGCGCTGCACGACGTACCGACGATCCTGAACCGGCTGAAGGCGACCGGGCGTCAGGTCACTTACGCGCACGGCGCTGCGACGACCGGGACCGATCGGTCGGGTTTCGCGGCCGCGGTCGCCGCGGCGAAGGACGCCGACGTCGCGATCGTCGTACTGGGCGAGGAGACCAAGGGCGGCTATCTGAACCCCGGCCGGACGAACGGCGAGCTTGCCGACGTCGCGAGTCTGGATCTGTCCGGCGTTCAGCAGGAGCTGCTGGAGGCCGTCCACGCGACCGGAACTCCCGTCGTCCTCGTCCTGGTCAACGGGCGTCCGTTGTCGGTCCGATGGGCGGCGGAGAACGTGCCCGCGATCCTGGAGGCCTGGCTCCCCGGCGAGCAGGGCGGGCAAGCCGTCGTCGACGTCCTCACCGGCGTGGTCGACCCCGGCGGACGGTTGCCGATCACCGTCCCGCGAAGCGTGGGCCAGCTGCCGATCTACTACAACGTCAAGGGTTCCCGAGCCGCCGCGGACGACTACGTCGATCTGCCGTCCACACCGCTGTACCCGTTCGGTCATGGACTCAGCTACACGACGTTTGCCGTCAGCAACGTCCGGCTGAGTCGTGACCGGATCGGCCGGAACGGGTCCACCGAGGTCCGGGCGGAGATCCGTAACTCCGGGCAGCGCGCCGGCACCGCGGTCCTCCAGCTGTACGCGACCGACGACGAGGCGAGCGTCGCCGTACCCGCCCTGCAGTTGCGCGGGCTGGCCAAGGTGAGCCTTGAGCCCGGAGCCGCGGCGACCGTGGTGATCCCGCTCGCCGCCGCGAACCTCGCTCTGGTCGACGCCGACAACCGAACCGTGGTCGAGCCGGGCGCGTTCACGCTGCACGTCGGAACCTCGGCGGCCGTATTGCCACACAAACTCCAGCTGACTGTGATGTGAGTGACCAATGAATCGAATCACCATCGTTGCCATGAACAACATCTGCGTCCGCGGGGCTCGGTCATGAGGCGGCTCGGGAGGTTTGTCCTGCGGTTCGCACTGGTGGTCGTTGTCTTGGTGCTGATCTTTGCCGGGTGCTCGGCCGTGTGGACCTGGCAGGACAACCGCCGGGCCGAGATGACGACCAACGGGCCGTACGAAGCGACCGTGGAGTCGCTGAACAAGCATCCGTTGCCGGAGTGGTTCGCCAACGCCAAGTTCGGGATCATGATCCACTGGGGGCTCTACTCGGTGCCGGGCTTCGCCACGAAGGGCACCACGTTCGCCAAGCTCCTCGAGACGCAGTACGGGAACGCGATGACGCACAACCCGTACGCCGAGGACTATGCGAACGCGATGAAGGACCCGGACTCGCCGACCGGCCGGTATCACCGCGAGCACTACGGCGACGCGCCGTACAGCGACTTCACCAAGCAGTTCGACGCCGGACTGGCGCAATGGAATCCTGATCGGTGGGCAGCACAGTTCAGGGCCGCCGGAGCGTCGTACATCGTGGTGACGGCCAAGTACGCCGACGGGTACTCGCTGTGGCCCACGCAGGTCCGCAACCCACACGCACCGGACTTCCACGCCCAGCGGGACCTGATGGGCGAGCTGGCCGCGGCAGTGCGCAAGCAGGGGCTCAAGTTCGGCGTCTACTACTCCGGTGGGGTCGACTGGACGTTCCAGCGCAAGACCGTGAAGACGCTGGGCGACTACGCCTACCTGCACTACGGCGAGGACTACCGCAAGTACGCCGAGGCACAGGTCCGCGAGCTGATCACGCGGTACAAGCCGGACATCCTCTGGAACGACATCTCCTGGCCGACCGGCTCCAAGCGGCTCTACTCACTGATGGCGGACTACTACAACACCGTCCCGGACGGCGTCGTCGACGATCGCTGGGGTACGGCGTCGTTCGGCCGGCAGCTGCTGGGTGTGCAACCGCTGCGCTGGGGCTTTGACCAGCTCATGAAGGGCCTGTTCAAGCTGCCTGGTGTGGCGGAAGGCGTCAACACCCAGAAGCCCGCTCCGCACAGTGACTTCCGCACACCGGAGTACACCGACTTCGACACCATCCAGGACAAGTTCTGGCAGCAGGACCGCGGCATCGGCGGCTCGTTCGGCTACAACCGCGAGGAGACCGGCCAGGACTACGCCAAGCCGGCGGATCTGATCGGGTCACTCGCGAAGGCCGCGGCCAACAACGGCGCCCTGCTGCTGAACGTCGGACCGAGCGGGGGTGCGGGCGAGATCGTCCCGGAGCAGCTGAGCCGCCTCACCGCGATCGGAGCCTGGCTGAAGGTCAACCGGGAGGCCATGGACGGCACCCGTCCCTGGACGCGCCCGTCGGCGACCACGGCGGCCGGCGATCAGGTGATGTTCACCCAGAAGGGCAAGGCGGTGTACGCCGTCGTACTCGGGCAACCGAAGGGGGACATCGTCCTCAAGGACATCAAGCTGAGCGGTCAGGCAAATCGGGTGGGTGGGCAACCGATCACGCTGACAACCACCGGCGCGGACACCGTGCTGAAGGCTGCCGGCGACGGAAGCTTCGGTCCGGTGTTCCGGATCGGGTGACGGGTCAGTACCAGTTCTTGGCCACCGAGTGCGCCCACGCGGAGCACGGCGAGCCGTAGGTGGCCTCGATGTAGTCCAGACCCCACTTGATCTGGGTCACCGGGTTGGTCCGCCAGTCGGAGCCGTACGCGGCCATCCGCTTACCGGGCAGGGCCTGCGGGATGCCGTACGCCGAGGACGTCGGGTTCGCCGCGCTGACCTTCCAGCGGGACTCCTTGTTCCAGAGCTTCTCCAGGCAGCTGAACTGGCCCTGACCCCAGCCGTGGTCGGGGAGGAGGTTCATCGCGACCTCCTTCGGCGTGCCCTCGTACTTCTTCCGCTCGGCGTCCCGGCTGGCGCGCTCCTCGCTGGCCGAGCGGGCGGCCCGGGCCAGCGCCTCGTACCGCTTCAGCGCGGCGTTCTTGCCGGCCATCTTCAGGTCGGCGGCGTTCTGCAGAGCGACCTGCTGCTGGGCGATCGCCTCGACCTGGTTCCGCATCCGGACCGCGTCGGCGGCGGCGTCAGCGGCGGAGGATGACGGCGCGGTGGACGGCTTGTCGTCGGAGGCGATCACCTTGCCGCTGTTGATGACTGCCATCTCCGCGCGGCCGGACACCTGCTCCGACGCACTGCTGCTCCCGGGGGAGCTGAAGAGATCGACACCGACGACCACGGAGACCACGGCGATTCCAGTCACTGCCAGAACCGCGACGGAGCGCTTCGCTTTCATCTGTCCTTCCGAGAAAACCCGACCCCCGTCGGCTGCAACGAGAACATACTCTGGCGTAAACCGTCCGTGATCACAAGCAGGTCACGAACGAACGGTGCGGTCGCCGCGTGGCGACCGCACCGTTCTTACTCTCGCTTTACAGAATGCTATGACCCAATAACTCAGACGCTCCTTACAGATACCGTCGGCACCGAGACCATCGGCCCACCGCCCCGGTCACAGCTGCAGGTCGTCGAGCATCTCGGTGACCAGCGCCGCGATCGGCGAGCGCTCCGAGCGGGTCAGCGTGACGTGCGCGAACAGCGGGTGACCCTTCAGCTGCTCGACCACCGCGACCACGCCGTCGTGCCGGCCGACCCGCAGGTTGTCCCGCTGGGCGACGTCGTGGGTGAGCACCACCCGCGAGTTCGCGCCTACTCGGGACAACACCGTGAGCAGCACGTTCCGCTCCAGCGACTGCGCCTCGTCGACGATCACGAACGCGTCGTGCAGCGACCGGCCGCGGATGTGGGTCAGCGGCAGCACCTCGAGCATGCCCCGGTCGATGACCTCGTCGATCACGTCGCTGCTCGTCAGCGCGCCCAGCGTGTCGTAGACGGCCTGGGCCCACGGCTGCATCTTCTCCGACTCCGAACCCGGCAGGTACCCGAGCTCCTGGCCGCCGACCGCGAACAGCGGCCGGAAGACGACGACCTTCTTGTGCTGGCGGCGCTCCATCACCGACTCCAGGCCGGCACACAGCGCGAGCGCCGACTTACCGGTACCGGCGCGGCCGCCGAGCGAGATGATCCCGACGTCGGGGTCCAGCAGCAGGTCGAGCGCGACCCGCTGCTCGGCGGACCGGCCGCGGATCCCGAACGCCTCCCGGTCGCCGCGGACCAGCCGGATCCGCTTGTCCGGCATCACCCGGCCGAGCGCGCTGCCACGGTCGGACAGCATCACCAGTCCGGTGTGGGTCGGGAACTCCCCGGCCTCCGGCAGCTCGACGTTGCCGTTCTCGTACAGGTCGTCCACGACGTGTGTCTCGACCTCGAGCTCGGCCATTCCGGTCCAGCCCGACTCCAGGGTCAGCTCGGCCCGGTACTCCTCGGCCTGCAGACCGCACGCCGACGCCTTGACCCGCATCGGCAGGTCCTTCGAGACCAGCGTCACGTCCTTGCCCTCGGCCATGAAGTTGCAGGCCACGGCCAGGATCCGGCTGTCGTTGTCACCGAGCCGGAAACCGGCCGGCAGGGTCTCGGGGTCGGTGTGATTCAGCTCGACCCGGAGAGTTCCACCCTTCTCCCCCACTGGCAGGGGCGCGTCCAGACGTCCGTGCAGGATCCGGAGCTCGTCGAGCAGTCGCAGCGCGGTGCGGGCGAAGTAGCCGAGTTCCGGGTGATGCCGTTTGGCCTCCAATTCGGTGACGACGACCACCGGGACGACCACCTCGTGCTCGTCGAACCGCAGCATCGCGTGCGGGTCGGAGAGGAGCACCGAGGTGTCCAGCACGAACGTGCGCTGGTCCGGTGTGGATGAGGTACTTGACGCCTTGGCGTGGATGGCCATGTCGCACGTCCTCTTCTTAGGCCGTGACGTGCACCCTCGCCCCGGCCCGCCAGTGGTTAGGTGATGGACCGGGTGCTGCCCCTGGGGTCCGGTGCAGACCCCGTCCGCGCCGCGTGACGAGCGGCAACGGCAATCAGTGAGCTCGAGACCAGAGGTCTCGGGTACTCCGTTCGGCCCCTCACAGGGCCACCGGCTGGGACGAGATTCTCAAACTGATCGGGCCTCCCGGACAGCCGGCTTCCCCTCCGACCGTCTCTGCCAGAGTAGGAGGGTCCCGCAAACGGCGCAGCCCGACACGCCCGGCCACGGGGTTAACAGGGCGTTACGCCTTCCGGGTTGCTTCTTCCGGGGGACCTTGATCACTCCACCGAGTGATCCGGTACGTGTCCGCGCAGGCGACTCTCGGTGCATGAGGAAGAACTGGCCGTCGTGGACCGGGTACGCCACCGCGCTCTGGTCCCTGGGGTACGGCGTACTCGGGCTCTACTGGACCCTCGGCGGCGCGGGCTACCCGTTCGCGCCCGTCCCGGACGATCGCGCGACAGCGTCGATCCTGGAGGGTACGCCGGTCCACGTCGTCGCACCCGTGATGGCTGCGATCGGCCTCGGCGGCGTGGCGCTCGCGCTGGTCATGGCACGCCGTACGCCGCGCGGGTGGGTGCTGCAGACAGTTGCCGCCGTACTCGCGGTCGTACTGGCGTTGGTGATACCCGACTACACACTGATCGCCATGGTCGCGCTGGCGCCGGCACTGCTCGTGTTCGCGTTCACCGGCGTACCGGGGGCGCAGGGTGGGGTCGGCGACATCCTGTACTGGCACCGGGTGAACCTGATCGTGCTGTTCGTCGGCGGCCTGCTCTGGGCGGCGACCGCCCTCGCCTACCACCGCCGGAGCCGAGGTCTGTGCGTCTCCTGTGGCCGGGGAGACGCCGAGCCGGCGTGGACGAGTCCGCCGGCCGCGCTGCGCTGGGGCCGGTGGGCCGTCGCCGTCGCGGTGGTGGCGAATCTTCCGTACGAGTTCACCCGGATCGCCTGGTACTTCGGCTGGCCGGTCGGCATCAGCGGCGAGTTCCACCAGATGATGGCCGACACGCCGGGGATGCTCGAAATGGGGCTCGGCCTGGCCGTCATGGGTCTCGCCGGCGGTGTCCTGACCCACGGGCTCGTCCATCGCTGGGGCGAGGTGTACCCGCGGTGGATCTGGCTCCGGGCGGGCCGGCGCGTTCCGCCGTACCTCGCGATCATCCCGGCGTCGGTCGTCGCGGTCGTGCTGATCCCGGCCGGACTGATGAACGCCCGGCTGCCCCTCGACGGCGACAACTGGGCGATCAACGCCCCGGGCGTCCTCTGGACCGTCTGGGGTGCGGCGCTGGGCGTCGCGACGTACGCGTACTACCTCAGACGCCGTACGGCGTGTTCGCGCTGCGGCCGCGGTGTCAGGTCCCGAACCGGCGTTCCCGCTGGGCGTAGCTCCGGACCGCGCGCAGGAAGTCGACGTGCCGGAAGTCCGGCCAGAGCGCCTCACAGAAGTAGAACTCGCTGAGCGCGCTCTGCCAGAGCAGGAAGCCGCCGAGACGCTGCTCACCCGAGGTCCGAATGACGAGGTCGGGGTCCGGCTGACCCTTCGTGTACAGGTGCCGGGCGATGTGCTCGACGTCGACCCGGTCCGCCAGCTCCTCGATCGACATGCCCTTCGCCGCTTCTTCGAGCAGCAGCGAGCGGACCGCATCGGCGAGCTCGCGACGGCCGCCGTACCCGACGGCGACGTTGACCAGCATGCCCTGGACGTCCTGAGTGGCGGTCTCGGCCGCCTTCAGCGCCTCCGCCGTCGTGCCGGGCAGCAGGTCGAGCGCGCCGACCGGGTGGATCCGGTAGCGGCCGATCGCGGTCAGCTCCTCGACCGTCTGCTCGATGATCCGCAGCAGCGGCTCGAGCTCGTCCGCCGGACGGGTCAGGTTGTCGGTGGACAGCATCCACACCGTGACGACCTTCACGCCGACGTCGTCGCACCAGTCCAGGAACTCGGAGATCTTGTTCGCCCCGGCCTCGTGGCCGCGCGACACCGGGTCGCCGCCCTGGCGGGCCCAGCGCCGGTTCCCGTCGATGATGACGCCGATGTGCCGGGGAATCCGGTCCGGCGCCAACGATCGCCGCAGCCGGCGCTCGTACAGTCCGTAGACCGCGTCGCGCAGCTTCTGTTTGCCAGGTGTCCGCATGGGCAGGATGCTCTCCTCAAAGACTCTCGATCACGAGGCTAGCCCAGATTCACCCGGTGCGAGAGGCCCTGGAGTGGCTCACGGAAAGGTGCCAGAAAGGTCGAACTTTCTGCGGAGTTCGTGCATCGTAAACGCGGGGGACCTGCACTCGGGCGGTGACTTCGCCTACATTTCGTTCTTCCGGCCGATGTTACCTACGGTGCCGTAGGTTACGGTTGCGTAGGTACGAACCGCCCGACACCCCTCGAAAGGACGGCGATGACCGCTACCAGCGCCCAGCCCCAAGACCTCGGGCACCGGCTCTCCGGCCGGCTCGGGCCGCTCAAGCCAAAACTTCGTGGCTGGCTACACGCCGGCACCTTCCCGTTCGCCACCGCCGCCGGCATCGTGCTGATCTGCCTCGCCCCACACGCGAACGCCCGCTGGGCCGCCGCGGTCTATACCGCCGGCTCGATGCTGCTGTTCGGGATCTCCGCGCTGTACCACCGGTTCTACTGGGGCCCGACCGGCGAGGCGATCCTGCGCCGGCTCGACCACAGCAACATCTTCCTGCTGATCGCCGGCACCTACACCCCGCTCGGGATGGTGCTGCTGCACGGCAAGGACCGGGTGCTGTTGCTCGGGCTCGTCTGGGGCGGCGCGACACTCGGGATCCTGTTCCGGATCTTCTGGCTGAGCGCACCGCGCTGGATCTACACCCCGATCTACCTGGCCCTCGGCTGGGTCGCGATCTTCTGGATGGGCGACATCTACCACGCCGGCGGCGCGGCCGTCGTCACCCTGATCGCGGTCGGCGGCGGCCTGTACTCGATCGGCGCCGTCGTCTACGGCACCAAACGCCCCAACCCGTCACCCCGCTGGTTCGGCTTCCACGAGATCTTCCACGCCTTCACCGTCGCCGCCTTCATCTGCCACTACATCGCCGTAAGCATCGCGACGTACCACGCCGGCTAACCCCACCGCCGCGTTTGGGGGGACCGCGGCCGGGGGTTTGAACAGGTACTGGGGTGTGGGGACCTGGTATTACCTGTGCACCGGGACTGCTTCCTGTTCACAGACCCTCGGCTCGCAAGGCCGCCGAACCACCGAGTCGTGGCACATGGCAGGTGGACATGGCGGATGTGGGGCCGGGTCAGGGGGTTAGGTCGTGGAGCATTTGGCGTAGGGCTTGGTAGCGGGCTGGGCCGAGGTGGTCGGACCATTGGCTCTCGACTCTTGCGATGGCGGCTCGGCTGAAGGCGACTGCCTCGTCGCCGAGGGGTGTGCGGCGGACCAGACGGACGCGGCGGTCGCCCCGGAGTCGGTCGGATTCGGTGTAGCCGAGTTTCTGCAGGTAGTCGACGTGCTGACCGAGGCCTTGCTTGGTCATCGCGGCAACCTCGGCGAGGTCGGTGATTCGGGCGCCGTCGGGTGGGATCAGGTCGAGGAGGCGGTAGTGCGAGACGCGCAGGCCGGGGTACTGCTGCTCCGCGGTGGCCAGGATCTCGGCGCGGATCGCACCGAGGGCTCTGCCGAGGAGGTTCGCGATGTGATCGGAGCCGACGCGGGGGCCGTCGTTGACGGAGGTCATAAAGCAACTTTACTATGCCGATAGTAAGGCCGCTTTACTTCCAGCGTTGTCGCGCTGACCACGGCGGAGTCGGAGGTATTTGGGGGGACCATGATCGCGGAGTTGGCACCGTTGGGCCGGGACGCTCTGGGGGCAGCGGACCTGGCCGCGCTCGTGCGGACGATCACCGGGGATCCAGCGGCCGTGCCGGGCACGGTCCGGGTCGTTCCGGTCGACTACCCGATCGGAACACCGAGCACCGAGTCGTTGCATCGGGTGTTCGGCACGACAGCCGGCGGCCAGGAGTGGTCCTGCTTCGTCAAGAAGCTCCAGTCGGTGCGCCACTCCCCGATCATCGAACTGGTGCCGCAGGAGTACCGGCAGAGCTTCATCGACTACATGCCGTGGCAGCTGGAGATCGCCGTCCATCGCAGCGGCGTCGGCGACCTGATGCCTGCGGGCATGCGGCTGGCAACCGCCTACCGCATCGACCTGTACGACGACGATCGCGGCACGTTGTGGATGGAGAACGTCGTCCAGGAATGGGGGCCCTGGCCGATGGAACGGTTCGAGCGCGCGGCGTACCTGCTCGGCCGGTTGTCCGCGCGCCGGCAACCGCATCTCGTCGAACCGCTACTCCCCCGCGACTCGTCCAGCACTCCCGGCTACGCGCTGCGCTACTACGCCGACGGGCGCGTCCTGAAGTCCGCACTGCCGGCGCTCGCGGATCCGCGGACCTGGCGGAATCCGCTGCTCAGCGCAGCCGTCTGCCATCTCGGTGACCACAGCCTGCGTGACGATCTGCTCGACATGGGAGCCCGGGTTCCCGCCGTACTCGATGCGCTCGAGGCGTTGCCGCAGTGCTACCAGCACGGTGACGCGAGCCCGCAGAACCTGCTGGTCCCCCAGGACGCACCTGACGAGTTCGTGGCGATCGACTGGGGCTTCGACTGTCCACAGGCGGTCGGATTCGATCTAGGCCAGTTGCTGATCGGGCTGGCGCATGCCGGCGAGCTCGCGCCGGACGCCCTGCCGGCGGTGCATCGCGTGATCCTGAAGGCGTTCCGGGACGGCCTGGCGATCGAGGGGATGCAGGTGTCCGAGGAGGAGGTGCTGTACGGGTACCTCGGCTCGCTGCTCATCCGCGCCGCCTTCACCGCTTTGCCGCTCGAGCTGTTCGGCAAGGCCGACGCGTCGCCGGAGCTGTTCGAGCAGCGGGTCCGGTTGACCCGCGCGATGGTCGACCTGGTGTCGCCGGTCGTCTGACGATCACATCTCAGTCGTGTCACAGCTGCAACGAACGGCATGCCAACGGGTATCCATGGTGCGTGAGGAACCTGAGCAGATACGCAGCAGTGGCCGTGTTCATGACCGTCGCGGGAGTCGTGCTGAGCGGGTGCGGCGACGAGTCCGGATCGAGCGGTGGTACGCCGGTGAGCTCGCCACCGCCGACGTTGCCGACGGCGTCGGTCACGCAATCGACGCCGGTCGGAGCCGGCTTGCCACTCACGGTGTCCAGGACCGGTGGGTTCGCGGGGTTCGACGACCAGGTGCAGATCAGCCCCGACGGCATCGCGACCGTGAGCGCGCGCGGAAAGCAGACGATCCGGTGCAAGCTCGACCCGAGCCTGCTGACCACGATCAGCACGGCTGCTCAGCAAGTCGACTGGGCGAGCCTGGTGGCGACGAAACCGTCGACGAAGCACCCGGACGACATGGTCGTCGCGGTCTCGGCGAACGGTAAGACCGCCCGCATCGAGGACCCGGAACTCAAGCCACTGGCGGCCCCGGTGAACAAGTTGCTCACCGAAGCCGCCATCCCACCAGGCAAGCTCTGCACAAAGATCTAGCCGGCCGTCAGGGCCACGTCGTCGATCACGAAGCTGGTCTGCGCGGAGGAATCCTCCTGGCCGACGAACTTCACCGTGACCGTCTTCCCCTTGTACTGCGTGACATCGAGCGTCTTCTGCACGTACGACGCGGACTTGTCCAGGTTCGAGTACGTCGCCAGCGTGGTCGCCGTGGACCCGTCGACGACCTGCACCTTCACCGTGTCGTACACCGTGGCGGACGTGGTCTCCGCGGTATCGATCCGGATCCACAACGACAACGAGGCCGCGGTGGCGGTCGCCGGGATCGCGACCGACTGAGCGATGTTCTCGGTGGTGGCACGGCCGTTGCCCTGGAGCCACGCCTTCCAGCTACCGCTGTGCGCCGGGCGCCCGGTGTTGTCGGTGATCGGGCCGGTCGTTCCGGTCCAGTTCGCCGTACCGGACTCGAAGCCCGGGTTCTGCAGGAGGTTGCCGCCGGCCGGTGGTGGGCCGCCGGTGTAGTCCTTCTGCGCGTACAGCCAGATCATGTGGCCGATGGCATCGATCTGGCGGTCGAGCGAGGTCAGGTCCAGGTTGCTGATCGTGTCGCAGGAACGGTGGTAGCAGGCATCGAAGGCCTGCCCCGCCGTCCCTCCCCACTTGGTGGCCTGGGCCGACGTCTTGATCTCCTCGGCGCCGGAGAACGTCCCGGCCGTGGGGATGCCCAACGATCGGAAGGCAGCATGGTCGGAGCGGCCCTGGACGTCGATGAACTCGGTCTGGACGTTCTTGCCGGTGAAGTACGTGACGAGATCGTCCCGAGCCGCGTCGCCGGAGGGGTTGTCGTCGTACACGAAGTAGCCCGGGTTCGGGGACGCGATCATGTCGAAGTTCAGATACAGCTCGATCTTGTCCCGGTCGGCGGCCGGCAGGTTGTTCACGTAGTACTTCGAGCCGAGCAGCCCGAGTTCCTCCGACCCCCAGAAGCCGAACCGCAGCCGGTTCTTCGGGGTCTGGCCGCTGGCAGCGTAAGCGAGGGCGGTTTCGAGTACGCCGGCGCTACCTGAGCCGTTGTCGTTGATTCCCGGACCGGCGCTGACGCTGTCCAGGTGCGAACCCGCCATCACCACGTGGTCCGCGTCGCCGTGCGGCCACTCCGCGATCACGTTGTACGACGTACCCGCCGAGGTACTGAAGGACTGCAAGGTGGTGGTGTAACCGGCCGCGTCCAGCTTGGCCTTGACGTAATCGGCCGACGCCTTGTACCCGGGCCGGCCGGTGTAGCGGTTCCCACCGTTGCTGGTGGCAATCGACTGCAGCTGGTCCAGGTGGGCCTTGGTGTTGGTGACGGAGATGTCGGGCGAGTCGGCCGCGACCGCGGCGTTGCCCGGGGCAAGCAGGACACCGGCGACGAGGGCGGCGCCGACTCCGGGGACGAGAAACTTGCGCATGGCTGGATCTCCTTTGACCCACAGGAAATCCGGGGCGTGCGGGCCCGGGCGGAGGGCCGCGCACGCCCCGGACGAATCACCGCGAGGTCAGCTCGCGGTCAGGGAGGTGTCGTCGATGACGAAGCTGGTCTGCGCGGAGGAGTCCTCCTGGCCGACGAACTTCACCGTGACGGTCTTGCCCTTGTACGCCGACAGGTTCACCGTCTTCTGCACGTACGACGTGTTCTTGTTCAGGTTCGAGTACGTCGCCAGCGTGCTCGTGGTCGACCCGTCGACGACCTGAACCTTCGCGGTGTCGTACGCCGTGGTCGTGGTGGTCTCCGCGGTGTCGATCCGGATCCAGAAGGTCAGGGTCGCGGTGGTCGCCGACGCCGGGATCGCGACCGACTGGCCGACGTTCTCGGTGGTGGCGCGACCGTTGCCCTGCAGCCACAGCTTCCAGCTACCGGTCCGCGCCGGGCGGCCGGTGTTGTTGGTGATCGGGCCGGACGTGCCGGTCCAGTCGACCGCACCGGACTCGAAGCCCGGGTTCTTCAGCAGGTTGTCGCCGGTCGGCGGCGGCGTGGTGCCACCACCGCAGGCGGCCGATCCGGCCGGGACGGCGATCCCGCTGAATGCGGCCTCGATGCCCTTGCACTCCGCGGAGTCCGCGCCGTACAGCTCCTTCGCGGAGGTGATCGCACCTTCGCGGGCGTCCTTGTAGGTGCTGCCCGAGCTGAGCTTGGTGCTCAGCGTGCGGTACCAGACCTTCGAGGCGACGTCGCGGCCGACACCGGCGAACGTCGTACCGTTGCAGGCGGTGCTGTTGTAGGTGACACCGTTGATGGTCTTGCTGCCGGTGCCCTCGGAGGCCAGGTAGAACCAGTGGTTCAGCGGGCCGGACGAGTAGTGCGGGTCGAGGCCGCCGGTGCTGGTCGACCAGCAGTCCACGCTGGCCCCGTCCTTCGACGGCTTGTCCATGTAGCGCAGCGGCGTACCGTCGCCGTTGATGTTGATCTTCTCGCCGATCAGGTAGTCACCCGGGTCGGTGGAGTTGTTCGCGTAGAACTCGACCATGGTGCCGAAGATGTCGGAGGTCGCCTCGTTCAGGCCGCCCGCGTCACCGGAGTAGTCCAGGTTGGCGGTCGCCTCGGTGACACCGTGGCTCATCTCGTGGCCGGCGACGTCGATCGCGGTCAGCGGGTGGGTGTTGCTGATGCCGTCGCCGTACGTCATCTGGGTGCCGTCCCAGAACGCGTTCACGTAGGCGTTGCCGTAGTGCACCCGGGAACGGGCGCCCTGGCCGTTGTTGAAGATGCCGTTCCGGCCGTGGACGTTCTTGTAGTAGTCCCAGGTCAGCTGCGAACCGTAGTGCGCGTCCACGGCGGCGGTCGCGCGGTCCGAGGCGGCACCGCTGCCCCAGGTGTCGTCGGCGTCGGTGAACGTCGTGCCGTTGCCGGACGTCGCACCCTTCAGGTCCGTGGTGTAGTTGCCACCGCGGGTCGAGTCGGTCATCGTGAAGTTGCCGGACGAACCCGACGTACCGATGGTGACCTTGCCGGCGTACATCGAGTTGCCGGTGCCGGTCTTGATCTCGTCGTCCTGCGCCAGCACCTTGCCGGACTTCGCGTCCACGAACGAGTGCAGCACCGACGGGGTCTGGTCGGGCTTCACGCCGGTCGTGACGACCTCGTAGGCGAGCACGGGCTTGGTCGGCGTCACGAAGACGACCAGTTCACCCTTGTTGCCAGTGGCCTTGAACTTCGCCGACTCCGCGCCCTTCGCGAGCGCCGCCGACTGGGACAGAGTCGGCTTGGTGGCGACGGCGACGGACTTGGCGCCACGGTTGTAGGTGACCTGACCGATGGACTCGCCCTTGCTCTTGACGATCAGGTCGCCGCCGACGACCTTCAGGCCGTTGTAGGTGCGGTCGTAGCGGACGTACTCCGTACCGTCCGCGTCCTTGACGACGTCGTGGACCTTGAGCTGCTCACCCTTGCCGAGGCCGAGGGCAACGGCCGTCTGCGGGGCCAGCGCCTGCTCGGCCTTGACCGCGGCGGGCTGGTTGAAGCCCGACGCCGGGAGCGGAGCCGTCCGGTCGGCGGCACCGGCGGTCGACGCGGTGAACCCCGCCATACCAGTGGCAAGACCCGCTGCCGCGACGATCGCCACCGCCCCTGCTGATGTCAGTCGTTTCAAGACAACATCTCCTCACGGTGTGGTCGCTGTTTGGGCGCAGCGACCGAATTCAGTTGGGGACGCGCCGGATGCTGACGCAACAGTGCCACTGCCTCATTTGTGACACTTTGTGTCTGAACGTGCGAGTTCTGTTACATCCGGCTGAGGACCGACTGTTGCCGTCCGGTCGCCGTGAGTCAAGGGATTCGGGTGAAACGGCAGGGAAAACCCGCACCCGGGGAGGGCTCAGTCCACCGGGCGCAGCTCGCGGCGAAGGTGTTCCGGCAACGTGACCGGCAGCCGGCAGGTGAATTTCTGACACACGTACGCCGCGGATTCCTGCCGCCCGTCCATCAGCGGGACGGCGAGACCGGGCTCGCCGCTGACGATCGCCGTACCCCACGGAGCAAAGGTGAACGCGGTCCTGGTCAGCTCCGGCCGGTCGCCGACGATCGCGATCTCGAGCGGTCCCCCGGCGATGGTCTCGGCGACCGCGAGAGCGCGGCCGGCGAACCGGGGCGCACGGTCGGCGATCGCGGCGGAGGCCTGCAGGGCATGGTCGGCGGCGGCCTCGTAGCGGACCGATCCGGTCAGGCTCGCGAGCGTGCTGAATGCCTCGGCGGCCAGGCTGACGCCGGACGGGGTGGCGTTGTCGGTCGCGTCCTGCGGGCGCCAGACCAGCTGCTCGGCATCCGCGGCAGTGTCGAAGTACGCGCCATCAGCTACGAACTGCTCAAGGACCCGGTCCAGCAACCGCTCAGCAGTCCGGAACCATTCGGCCTCACCGGTTGCCCCCAGCAAGGTCGCACAGGCCTGCGCGAACGCGGCATAGTCCTCGAGTACGCCGTGCGCGGTCCCCCGCACGCCGTCGCGGGACGTGCGGTACAGCCGGCCGGTCTCGTCGAGGTGCACGTCGCGGATCAGCTCGGCCGCGGCGCGCGCGGCTTCGACGTACTCCGGCTTCTCAAGGACGACGCCGGCGCGGGTGAGTGCGGTGATCGCCAGGCCGTTCCAGGCGGCGACCACCTTGTCGTCGCGCCCCGGGTAGGTGCGGCTGCTCCGCGCCCGCCGGAGGGTTTCGCGGACGCGCTGCCAACGGGCCGGGTCGTCCGGGTCCTGCCGTAGCTGGAGGACCGACGTACCGTGCTCGAAGGTTCCGCTGACGTCGCAGAGATCGATGACCCAGTCGGCGTCGTCGGTGGCCGCGCGCAACTGCTCGGGGGTCCAGACGTAGTACCTGCCCTCCTCGCCTTCGGTGTCGGCGTCGAGAGCGGAGGCGAAGCCACCTTCCGGTGTCCGGAGCTCGGCGAGCAGGAAGTCGGCGGTCTCCTCGGCGACCCGCCGCGCGAGCGGATCCGACGAGAGCGTCCACCAGTGTGTGTAGACGTCGAGCAGCAGCGCGTTGTCGTACAGCATCTTCTCGAAGTGCGGCACGATCCACTGGCCGTCGACGGAGTACCGGGCGAAACCGCCGGCGAGCTGGTCGTACATGCCGCCGCGCGCCATCCGGTCGCAGGTGTGCGCGACCATCGCCAGCGCCTCCTCGTCACCGGTCCGGCGATGGTGGCGGAGCAGGAAGTCGAGCACCATCGACGGCGGGAACTTCGGCGCCCGCCCGAAGCCGGCGTCGACCGGGTCGAAGTCGGTCTTCAGCAACTGGACGGCGCGACCGAGGTCGAACGCGCCGGCCTCGGTGGGCTGCTGGGCGCCGAGCTGGTCGACCACCCGCTTGCCGATGCCGTCGATCTGCTCGCGCCGGTTCTGCCAGGCGTCGGTGATCGCCTCGAGCACCTGCCGGAACGACGCCATGCCGCCGCGGGAGTCCTTCGGGAAGTACGTCCCGCAGAAGAACGGCTCCCCCGCCGGCGTCAGGAACACCGACATCGGCCAGCCGCCCTGCCCGGTCATCGCCACCGTCGCCGCCATGTAGATCGCGTCGACGTCCGGCCGCTCCTCCCGGTCGACCTTCACACTCACGAAGTGCTCGCTCAGGTACGCCGCCGTCGCCGCGTCCTCGAACGACTCATGAGCCATCACGTGACACCAGTGACAAGCGGAGTACCCCACCGAGAGGAAGATCGGGACGTCTCGCTCCCGGGCCTCGGCGAACGCCCGCTCCGACCACTCCCGCCACTCCACCGGGTTGTCCGCGTGCTGCCGCAGGTACGGGCTGGTCGATCGTCCGAGCTCGTTGGCCATGTCTCCACCGTAGTGCCCGGAATGGAGGGACCCGAGCGGCGGTTGTACGACGTCATGCCCGTGCACCCGCTGCTCGCCAGCCGCTTCAGCCCGTTGCGCTTCGACACCGGCTGGACCGTCTCGGACGACGACGTCGAGACACTCCTCGAAGCGGCCCGCTGGGCACCGTCGGCCGGGAACTCCCAGCCGTGGGCGTACTTCGTCGCCCGCCGCGGCGAGCCCGCGCACGACCGCGTGGTCAAGCACCTGGCCCGCAGCTCGGCCCGCTGGGCACCGACCGCGTCCCTGCTGATCGTGACGATGGCCCACCGGTACATCGAGGACACCGACTGGGCGTATTCCGACTTCGCCGACTACGACCTCGGCCAGTCGGTCGCGCACCTGACCCTCCAGGCCCACTCGATGGACCTGGCCTGCCGCCAGTTCCGCGCCTTCGACCTCGACGCCCTGACCACCGACCTGAACCCCGGCGCCGGCTGGCACATCATCTCGATGATCGCCGTCGGCCGCGCCGCCGAAGACCGGCCGGCCGGCCGCGAACGCCGCAGTACCGCCGAGCTGCGAACGGCGCCCTGGACCTAGGCGGTTTGCGAAAGGGCGACCGAGAGACCGAGGGCGATGGCCATCGTCAGAAGTTCGAAGCCGACGATGCGCCAGAAGGGGAGGGTGGCGTCGAGGAGGTCGCCGTGTGAGCGGGAGCGGTGGAGGGCGGCGAGCACGATCAGGAGCAGGAACGCCACGATCTTCACGATCAGCAGAGCGCCGTACGCGTCCTGGGTGAGAGCGTCGCCGATCGCGCCCCAGCCGCCACCCCTCGCCGCCAACCGGCCGGCGGCGCTGACCAGGCCGCTCACGAGTACGGCGATCGACGACACGAACGCGACCTGGCGGTACCGCTCCAGCACCATCCGCAGTCCGGTCCGGCTCGCCCGCCCGTAACGAACCAGGCCCGCGAGTCCGCCGACCCAGGTGGTCGCGGCGATCACGTGGATCACGAGCGCCGCGCCGGCGAGTACGACGTACGACTCGTTGCGCGGGTACGCCGTCACCGCGGTCGGGACCAGTGCGGCGATCGCCACCAGCACCCCGAGGCCCGCGGCGGACGCCGTCTGCACCCGGCGGATCCCGATCGCCAGCGCGACCACCAGGATCCCGGTGATCAGTAGCGCCTTGACCTCAGGTACGCCGAGGGCGTCGTCGAGCCGCAACCGGAGCAGCCGGACCGGGGTGCCGAGCAGGATCGCCGCCGTGACGACCGCGCCGGCCAGCGCGCACACCGCCCAGATGATCGCCGAGTTGCTCGCGTCCCGGACCGCCCGCCGGCCCTGGACACCCAGCGGTCCGCCGTCGGTCCGCAGCAGCACCACCGCCGCGAGCAGCGCACCCGCGCAGCCGACCGTCGCCAGGACGGAGACCAGCCGGAGCAACGGCAGCAGCCAGGAGACGAAGATGTCCGGTCCGCCGATCCCGCCGAGCTCGCGCGGCTGACTGCCCGCCGCGTAGAGCGCGACCACCAGCGCCAGCGAGGCCACGACGACGGCGGCCACGCCACCGATGACCAGGCGCCCGGGCATCCGGTGCCGCGCGGCGCGGGTCGCGGTCACCGAGCAGACCGGGGAAGGGGGCCAATCAGCACGCGGCTCACTATAGGGTCAGCCGAAGGTGGGCAGCCCAGTCCGACACCATCTCGTGATCAGGGTGTTTCCCAGCTCCCAGGAAACGGTGACCGCACCGATATCTCTTCGGTGCCGAGAGTGTTCCTCAGTGCTGAGAGTGTTGCTTGCCGTCACTCGCCGTCGGCGCCGGGTCCGAAGTCGTCCCCGATGTCGTCCCCGAAGTCGTCTCCGTCGGGTCCGAAGTCTTCGGCGCTGCATCGCCAGCCGGGGACTGCGAGCTGTCCGGACTCGCTGGGCCGTCGGACGGTGCTGGGTCGTCCGCACCATCGCCGTCCACGTCGATCCGCTTCAGCTGTTTGCCCATGTTCCGCCACAGCAGCACCGTGGCGGCACCGAGAGCGAGCACGATCAACAGCGCGACCCAACCGGGCTTCACGGTATTCGGGTCGATCTCGGCCGTCAGAAGGGAGGTCGTCGCTGTCACGCCACCAGTCTCTCACTGTCTCTACCGCCCGTCAGCGGAGCCCCGCGAACAGGTCATTTTCAGGCAGCTCCGACTCGATCAGACTCCGCGCCAGCTCGTAGTCCTCGGTCGGCCAGGCCGCCTGGTGTACCTCGAGCGGTACGGCGAACCACGCGCCGTCCGGATCGATCTGGGTCGCATGCGCGAGCAGCGCCCGGTCCCGAACCTCGAAGTACCGCGCGCACTCGACCCGGGTGGTGATCCGGCGCTCGTTCTCCGGGTCCGGCTTCCAGTCCTTCAGGCGCTCGGCGTACGGCGACTCGAGCCCGCGCGCGAGCATCGCGTCGTGCAGCGCCTTCATCCGCTCGTAGTGGAAGGTGTGGTGGTAATACAGCTTCAGCGGCTGGAACGGTTCGCCGAGCTCCGGGTAGGCGTCCTTGTCCCCCGCGGCCTCGAACGCCGCGACGGTGATCTGGTGGCACATCACGTGATCCGGGTGCGGGTAGCCGCCGTTCTCGTCGTACGTCGTGACGACCTGCGGGCGGAACTCGCGGATCAGCTTCACCAGCGGCGCCGCCGCGTCCTCCACCTTCTGGGCCGCGAAGCAGCCCTCGGGCAGCGGTGGCAGCGGGTCACCCTCGGGGAACCCGGAGTCCACCCAGCCCAGCCACTCCTGCCGGATCCCGAGGATCTCGCGCGCCGCGTCCATCTCCTTGCGGCGGATCTCGGTGATGTTCGCCAGCACCTCGGGGCGGTCCATTTTCGGATTCAGGATCGATCCGCGCTCGCCACCGGTACAGGTGGCGACCATCACCTCGACGCCCTCGGCCACGTACCGGGCCGTCGATGCGGCTCCCTTGCTCGACTCGTCATCCGGGTGGGCGTGCACATGCAACAACCGAAGATCTCCACTCACAAGACACAATGGTCCTCCAAGCGCACCGAAAACCCACGACCGACCCCCTGGACGACCCTGTGACCGAGCCTTCAGCCTCACCCGCCGCCGACCCGACCCCCGACCTGAACGCTCGGTACGGCCGGGGCCGCCGGTCGCGGCGACCGCTGGTGATCGGCGGGCTGGGCGTCCTCGTCCTGGCCGCGCTCGCGTGGCTGATCTGGGCGGCCTGGGTGCAGTCGAACCCGCCGGTGACCTCGCAGCTGCAGGGCTTCGAGATCGTCTCGGCGACCAGTGCGAAAGCGACCGTGAAGGTCGACCGGAGCAAGTCGGTGGAGGCGAGCTGCCGGGTGCAGGCGAAGGCCTCCGACTTCTCGATCGTCGGCGAACTGACGGTGACGGTCCCGGCCGACTCCCCCCGGCACCAGGTGCTCCCGGTGACGCTGACAACGCAGCGCTCGGCGACCTCGGTGGTCCTCGTCGGGTGTACGACGGCCGACCAGCACCGGCCGCGCTGACCGCAACGCCGTACCCCCTGCCGCGGCCGGGATCGCTGCGCCGGCAACCGATTGCCGCCAGCCGGCCGGGGCGGCGCGAAAAACCCCGGTAGCAAGCGTTTTCCAAGCGTTTGCGTCCGGTCAGAACCCCTGCGTGATCGGCGGTCTCTTGCTACGCTCGTTGGATTGGTCGCCGTCGACGACGGCGGCCAGCAGTATTTTCCTGCCCATCCCACCGACACAAGGAGCAGCCCGTGACGCAGAAGATCGACGAAGACAGCGTTGTCTGGCTGACGCAGGACGGTTACGACCAGCTGAAGTCCGAGCTCGAGCACCTCAAGGGCCCCGCCCGTGCCGAGATCACCCAGCGGATCAGCGAGGCCAGGGACGAGGGCGACCTCAAGGAGAACGGCGGCTACCACGCCGCGAAGGACGAGCAGGGCAAGATCGAGGCGCGGATCCGGCAGTTGGAGGACATGCTCCGGCGGGCCCGGGTCGGCGAGACCCCGAAGGCCGGCGGCAAGATCGAGCCGGGCATGAAGGTGTCGATCAAGTTCGCCGGCGACGACGACGTCGAGACGTTCCTGCTGGGCTCCCGAGAGTTGCTCGCCCTGGACGCGTCGGTCGACATCGACGTGTACTCGCCGCAGTCCCCGCTCGGTGCCGCGATCCTCGGGAAGAAGAAGGGCGACAAGGCCACCTACGAGGCCCCGAACGGCAAGGACGTGACCGTCGAGATCGTCGCCGCGGAACCCTTCACCGGCTGACTCCACCACAGCTTTCAGCGCCCCGGTGGACACCCCACCGGGGCGCTTGCTTTTGTGAGGTCAGTCGCCCGCGGGCGCCGGCGTCCAAGGACGTACGCCGGCACTCGCGGACCGCGGCGCCAGCCTTAGGTTGAGTCGAATCGGCTCAACTTTGTTGATACTTGAGTCGACATGACTCAACTCGGCGCTTACGGTCGCGGAATGAGCATCCTCCGCCACCCCGAGTTCCGCCGGCTGTGGGCCGCCGATCTGCTGAGCCAGCTCGGGTCCCGGTTGAGTATGGGCGCGATCCCGCTGCTCGCCGTCCTCACGCTGAATGCGTCAACCCTCCAGGTCGCACTGCTTCGTACCTGCGAGACCGCCGCCTGGCTCGTCCTCGGCCTGTTCGCCGGAGCCTGGGCGGACCGCGTCCGCTGCCGCCCGGTCCTCGTGCACGCCGACTTGCTCCGCGCGATCCTCTTCGCGTCGATCCCAGTCGCCTGGTGGCTCGGCGTACTCACCCTGACGCAGGTGTACGTCGTACTCGTGCCCGCCGGGATCCTCACCGTGCTGTTCGACGTGGCGCACAACTCGTACCTGCCGCGCCTGCTCGAACCGGACCGCCTGCTACCGGGCAACGCCAAGCTCGCCGCCAACCACTCGATCGCGGCAGTCGTCGGCGCGGGCGCGGCCGGCATCCTCGTCCAGTGGCTCGGCGCCGCGCTGACGATCGGTCTCGACGCGCTCAGCTTCCTGTGGTCGGCGCTCTGGCTCCGCTCCATCCGGACCCCGGAACCGCGCCCGGAGCAGCCCGCGCGCCCGAACCTCCGCCGCGAGATCGGCGACGGCCTGCGGTTCGTCTTCCAGCACCCGCTGTTGCGCCCGCTCGCCCTCAACACGATGGCGACGATGCTCTTCCAGGCGGCGGCCGGCGCGATCATGGTCGTCTACCTGGTCCGCGCCGTTCACCTGCAGCCGGCAACCATCGGCGTACTCAGCATGATCGGCCTGCTCGGCGCGATCGTCGCCTCCGCCGTCACCGAACGAATCAGCCGCCGGTACGGCGATGCGCGCACCCTCCTGCTCTCGTCGACCGGGATCGGCATCGCCTTCACCGTCCAGGCGCTGACCGCACCGGGATGGGCGGTGAACTGGTTCGTGATCGGGACCCTGCTCGCCGGCTTCTGCATCATCGTCAGCCACATCCTGCAGGTCAGCACGCAGCAACGCCTGTGCCCGCCGGACCTCCAGGGCCGGGTCAGCGCCACCATGAGCTTCGTCAGCTGGGGCGCCACTCCCCTGGGCAGCCTGCTGGGCGGCACGCTCGGCACGGCCTTCGGCCTCCACACCACCCTCTGGATAGCCGGCCTGGGCACCCTCACCGCAACCGCCGTCCTCTACCTCTCCCCGCTCCGCGCCCTCCGCACGATCCCCACCGACCCCACACCCGCCCCAGCTCCCTGAGCCGTGGGCTCATACCCGTTCCAGAGGCCTTGAACAGGTTATTACCTGTTCAAGCCCCCACCCCGCTGGGCAATCCCCCCACAACAACCCCAACCCCAACCCCCAAGCCCCCACCCCGCTGGGCAATCCCCCCACAACAACCCCAACCCCAACCCCCAACCCCGGCCCAGCCTCAAGCCCAGCCCCAACCCCAGCCAGCGCGCCAACCCCACGCCATTTGAGGGGCTGACCCCTGAGCCTGTGGGGTGCGCACCCGTGTTTCCCCTACGCAACCCACCATTTGAGGGGCCGGCCCCTCAAATGGCATCCTAGCGACCGTCCCGGCACCACGCCTGAGCCGAGCGATGGATCGTTGGACAGGGTGGGTTGGCGTGAGGGGGCGGATGGGGCGTGGGTGGGAGGTTGGCGTGTGGGGGCGGGTGGGGTGTGGGGGTCAGTCGGAGGTCAGCTGGGCTGTGCCCACGAGGACCTCGACGTCGAGCGCGGCTCGGCCGCGGCCGATTTCCACATCCTTGGACTGGCCGGAGACGGCGCCGGACCAGGTGACGCGGCCGAGTTGGGCCTCGGTGTGGACGTGCACGTCGGAGCCACGGCGGAGCGCGACCTGCGCCGTACCGGACTCGACGCGGACCCGGGAACGGCCCTTGGTGATCTGGGCGTCGAGGTTGGCGGAGCCGGCCTGGACCAGGACGTCGATCGGGCCGTCGACGTCCGCGACCTTCGCCGTACCGGCGGTGACGCGGACGCGGGTCAGGCCGGGCAGGCGCTCGGCGTTCACGCTGCCGCCGGTCACCTCGACCTCGACCTGGAGGTGCGGGTTGACGCGGATCGACAGCTCCTTGGCGAGACCGTTGACGTGCGCCTTCAGGTCGGTCGGGTTCCGTAGCATGCTGAACCCGTCGATCGAGACGCCCATGTCGCCTTCGCTGCTGATCGCGAGGGTGTCGCCGTCGCGCTTGATCACGTGCGGCCCGTCGACGGCGACGCCGTTCACCGCGGGCTCGCCGATCAGCCGCACCCGGCGCCCGATCGCCCGCACCGTCACCCGCTGCACGCCGGACGGAATCGGCACGTTGCTGTGCTCCTCCTCGACCGGCTCGTCGTTCTCCTCGGGCACGGTGTCCTGCACCCGCGAACCATTCGACGCGCCGGACTCGTCACCGGACACCGCGGCGGACGGCCCGCTCGACGGCTCAGCCGGCGGCGCGGCAGACGCCTCGGCGGAGGGCTCGGCGGAGGGCTCGGCGGAGGGCTCGGCGACGGGCGGGGCGGTCGGCGAGTCGACGGCGTCGGCCCACGCACCGGCGGTCGGCGTGTCGTCGGCCGAGGTGTCGTCGGTCGGCGTGTCGTCGGTGGAGGTGCCGCCGGTCGGGGTGTCGGCAACCGGAGCCGCGGCCGCCGGCTCTGCCTGGGTGCCGGCAGGCTCGGAAGGACTGGTCTTGATGGCGGCGATCAGCGTCGTGGCCTCGTCGGTCGAGAGGTGGCCCTTGGCGACCCGGTCGAGGATGTCCTTGACCTGCCGGTCGTAGCTCTGGTTGCTCATGCCCCAAGTCCAGCACCCAACCGGTTCGAAACCAATCGGGGTTACCCCCGAAATGCGGTGGTGCGGACCCCCGAGGGAGTCCGCACCACTGCTGTCTCTATAACCGCACAGCCCGGCAAAGGGCTGGTTGTTGTCATGCGGCCGGAGTCATCTCCTCCGCCGCCAGCTCGTCCTGTACGGCGGCCAGCTCGGCGGCCTCCGCCTCTTCGGCGGCCCGCCGGGCCCGTAGCCCGCGCAGACCGGTGAGCGCGATCACCAGACCGAGCGCCGCGATCCCGGTCACGACCCCCAGCCCGGACTTGTACGCCGACAGGATTCCGGTCGGTGCGGTGACGCCGACTGTCTGCCCGCTGATCACCGCGGTCACGATCGCCAGGACGACCGCGCCACCCACCTGGTTGGAGGTGTTGAACAGCCCGGACGCGAGCCCCTGCTCGTGGTCCGGAACCCCGGACACCGCCTGGATGTTCAGCGACGGGAACCCGATCGCGAACCCGAGACCGAGCAGCATGATGGTCGGGAACACGGTGGAGAAGTACGCCGACTCCGGGCCGATCCGCAACGACAGCGCGTACCCGGCGACGAAGAAGGCCATCGCGACGATGATCATCTTCTCGGTGCCGACCCGGTCGACGATCTTGCCGACGTTCGGGGACAGCGTCGCGACCAGCAGACCGGCCGGGAGGAACCCGAGTGCGGTCTGGAACGACGACCAGCCGAGCAGGTTCTGCAGGTACATGGTGCCGATCAGCTGGAAGGCGACGTACGAACCGAAGACGGTCAGGATGGCCAGGTTCGCGCGCCGCAGTGACGGGTTGCGCAGGATTCCGAGCCGGACCAGCGGGTGCTTGGTGCGCAGCTCGATCGCGACGAAGCCGGCCAGCAGCACGACTGCGAGCGCGAACAGTCCGATGGTCTGCACCGACACCCAACCGGCGTGTTCGGCGCCGACGACGGCGTACACCAGGGACAGCATGCCGCCGGTGACGGTGATGGCGCCGGGTACGTCGTACCCGCCGGCGGCGTCGTCGCGCGGGCTGTTCGGGATCAGCTTGATGCCGAACAGCAGCACGATCAGGGCGACCGGGCCGGGCATCAGGAAGGTCCAGCGCCAGCCGACCTCGGTCAGCGCCCCGCCGAGGATCAGGCCCATCGAGAAGCCGCTGGCGGCGCAGGTGGTGAAGATACTGAGGGCGCGGTTGCGATCCGGACCCTCGTGGAACGTCGTGGTGATGATCGAGAGCGCGGCCGGCGCCGTGAAGGCGGCGGCGATGCCCTTCACGAACCGCGCGGCGATGAGCAGTTCGGGGTTGCTCGCCAGTGAGCTCAGCATCGAGACCACCGCGAACACGGCCAGCGCGATCAGGAAGACCCGGCGGCGGCCGAGCAGGTCGGCGGTGCGGCCGCCGAGCAGCAGCAGACCGCCGTACCCGAGCACGTAGCCGGTCACGACCCACTGGAGAGAAGCGAGGGAGACGCCGAGGTCGGCGCCGATGGACGGCAGCGACATGCCGACCATCGACACGTCCAGGCCGTCGAGGAAGATCACGCCGCAGACCACCAGGAGAGCACCCCAGAGACGGGCATCCCAGGTCATGCGGGCAGGTGCAGTGCCGGTTGGAGACGGGGTTTGCGTAGTCACGAGGAGAGACTATTGCATGCACGTGCATCTAATGTCTAGGCATTAAATGCGTTTGCATTGATTGCGTGTGCATGCTATGGTCACCTCCATGACCGCTATGAAGGTCAGCGGTGGACCTGGTGAGACCACCGCCGATGCCAGCGCCGACGTCAGGGAATGGCGCGAGCTACTGGCCCGCCACGCGGATCTGACCTGCGCCCTCGACCGGGCACTGCAGGCCGGTCACTCGCTGGGTATGAGTGAGTACGAGGTGCTCGAGCGGCTCGCGGAGCTGCCGGAGCACTCGGCGAAGGTGGCGACGATCGCCAAGTCCGTGCACCTGAGCCAGAGCGCGCTGTCCCGCGTGATCGGCCGGCTGGAGACCGCCGGACTGGTCGAGCGGCACATGTGCGCCGAGGACCGGCGCGCGATCAACGTCCGGTTGACCGACGAGGGCCTCCGGCGGCAGACCGAGGCGCGACCGACCCAGCGCCAGGTGCTCGCGCAGCGCCTGCACGCACCTCTCGTGAAGAGCTGCGAGCCCTTACCCTCATCAGGTGAGTGAGACCTTCGACGACGCTCGCGCGATCATCGCGGACCTGCATCGCATCGTGACGCCCAACGGCGTGCAGGAGAACTACCAGCTCCCCGCCGGCGGCATCGGCCACTACGTCTACGCCCGCGGCCAGGACCGTTCCAATCCGGTCATCTTCTTCATCCACGGCGGCCCGGCCTCGCCGCTCGCGCCGGCGGCGTGGGAGTTCCAGCGACCGATCGAGGAGTACTTCACGGTCGTCACCTACGACCAGCGCGCCGCCGGCCGAACGCTGCACGCGGTCGATCCGGACAGCATCGCGGACACGCTGACGATCGCGCGGTACGTCGCCGACGCCATCGAGCTCGCCGAGCAGGTCAGGGAGCGCTACGGCGTCGAGAAGCTGATCCTCCTCGGCCACAGCTGGGGCACCCTGATCGCCTTCGAGGCGGCCCGCACGCGCCCCGACCTCTTCCACGCGTACGTCGGCATCGGCCAGGTGATCGACGCTCGGGCGAACGAACGCCTCTGCTTCGAGTACGCGCTCGAGCAGGCCCGCGCGCACAACCACACCGAGGCGCTCGAGCAGCTCGCGTCGATCGCGCCGTACCCCGGGGACGTGCCGCTGACCCGTGAGCGGATCGTGATCGCGCGGCAGTGGGCGCAGTACCGCGGCGGTCTCTCGGCGTACCGGAGTGACTCGCGCTATTTCTTCGAGGCGCCGCTGCTGTCGCCGGAGTACACGGTCGCGGAGGCCGAGACCATTGGCGAGGGCAACGAGTTCACGCTCGGGCGGGTGCTGGACGAGATGCTCGAGGTCGACCACAGCGGCGTCACCGAGTTCCCGATCCCGGTGCTGATGTTCCTCGGCCGGCACGACTACACGACGCCGGCCGAGCCGTCCGCGGCGTGGCTCGAGGCGGTCGACGCGCCGTACAAACAAGCCGTCTGGTTCGAGAACTCGGCGCATCTGGCGCCGTGGGAGGAGCCGGGCAAGTTCCTCGTCAGCCTGGTGAACGCCGTCCGTCAGCTGAGCGTGTAGGTATACCCGTTCGCGACAAGGACGGCGAGCGGACGCTCGCGGCGGCCACCCTGGTCAGGAAAAGCTGTTGCTCCTGGAACATACGCTGCACTCCATGAGAGTCACGGCGATCGTGGTGCGTCCGTCCGGCCAGGCAACCGTCGTCCGGCACGTGGACGCTCCGGACGACCTCTGGTTCCCCGACGTCGATCCGGTCCTGCGCGCGCTCCGTGACGAGCACTCCATCGAGGCGACGGTCCTCTCCTGCGTCAACCGGGAGCCGCTCACGTTGCTGCTGCTGGCGCGCGGCGAACTCCCGGTCGACGAGGAGCCCGCCTGGTACCAGCCGCAGTGGTACGACGAGGCGCTGCCGTGGATCGCCCGGCACGTCACCGCCACCGGACCGTGGTCGCAGGTCCGCTCGTGGGGTCTGTCGAACGTCCTGCGGATCCCGACCGCCGACGGAGACGTGTATTTCAAGGCACTCTCGGACCCGTCGACCCGGCCGGATGCGCTGCCGTTCCTGTTCGCGAACGAGCCGCTCTTCCTGCGGCACGCATCGGCGGACCGTCCGGGCGCGGTGCCTGCGCCGATCGCGATCGACGAGGAGCGGCGGTGGATGTTGCTGCCCGATCTCGGCTCGCCGCTGGCGAACGAGACCGACATCGCGCTGTGGCTCGACGCGATCCGTGATCACGCCCGTTTGCAGCGCAGCTACGTGGACCGGCCCGAACGCCTGCTGGAGTTCAGTTGTGTCGATCGCCGGCTCGCGGTCCTGGACGCCGAGCTCGACCGGCTGCTCGGGCCGAACCCGGCCACCGACCGCCTCGGGCCGGACGAACGCGCCCGGCTGCCGATCCGCACGAAACAGTTGCGCGAGGCAATCACCGAGCTGGCGTCGATCGGCGTACCGGAGACCTTGCTGCACGGCGATCTGCATCCGCGGAACCTCGCGGTGCGCGACGGTCGGGTGCGGGCCTTCGACTGGACGGATGCCGCGGTGGCGCATCCGTTCCTGGATCTGGTGACGTTCGTCGAGGAGCGGTCGCCGCTGTCGACCGATCCGCGGGTGCGGGACGCGTACCTGGCCGAGTGGGAGGAGTTCGCCTCCCCCGCCGACCTGCGGCGCGCGCTCGAGCTCGCCGAGGAGCTCGGCACGCTGTACCAGACGATGACGTCGTTGCACCTGTTCGATCACCTGACCGGCCCGAGCCAGGACTCCGTCATGCGCGGTGCGATGTGGTGGTTGGAGAGGCTGCTAGCGGTGCAGGACGGCTAGCTGGTTGCGCAGGCCGCGGCGTACCGGTGGGTCGAGGTGCCGATCCCACTCCGGGTGGCGTTCGCCGCGGAGCATCGCGTAGTACGCAAGGGCTTCGGCGAGCGCCGCCTCCCGGAGGTAGCCGCGGGCCAGCGGCTGCTTTCCGCGCCCGTTCGGCCGCGGACGGCGCTCGTACGCCGCGTTCGCGGTGAAAATGCCGAGTCCGTAGAAGACCGTGATGAGGTCGGTCAGCGGCTCGTGATCGGGACGGCCGGTGAGGGAGATCCGGCCGCCGCCGAGCAGCAGCTCGTGCCCGACCTCGTGCGCGTAGATCGCGATCAGCGCGACCGGGTCGGCCGCCAGCGCCGGAGCGAGCTGGATCTGGTTGCGGTCGATGCCGCGGGTCCAGCGCCCGGACTGTTCCTTCACGACGAGCGTCGTACCGCGCGTCGACGGCCGCCGAGCACCGTCCAGGCAGAAGTCCAGACCACACTGGCCGGGTGGCAGGTCCATCCGGCCGTCGACGCGGGCGCAGACCTCGATCGCGGCCGACTCGCTGCCGTCGTACCCGTCCGGGATGACGTCGGCAGGCAGCGCGATCGGACGGAACAGGACGTCCCGGCCGAACTCGGCGACCAGCCAGTCCATCGACGCGCGGATCCAGCGGCGGCTGCCACCCGGCAGGCGCTCGCGGGGTGCCTTCAGCTGGGACCGCACCTGCTGACTGCGACGGATCATTCCGATCGGGTTCCTCACCCGCCGGATCATGCCTGCCCGACGGCTCGGCAAACCTTCCGGTGCCGTTGCGTCACCGTCAGTTGACATCAGGTCATCGGCGAGCCCTCCTGGATCGACGAGATCTCGGCGTCCTTCACCAGCGCCGCGAGCCGGGCGAACGTCCGCATCCGGACCGCGCGGTCCAGCTCGGTCGGCATCACCGGCAAGAGCGAACTCGGCCACAACTGGTGCCGCCGGAAGCAGTACGCCGCCAACGCCTCGGAGGCACCGCGTTCGCCCAGGTACCCGAGCGACTGCAACGCCGAGCGATGTCCGGGGACCCGCTCGACCGCCTGGTTCGCCAGGAAGATCCCGAACCCGTGGAACACCGCGAACAGGTCGGTGACCGCTTCGGCATCGGCGCGCTTCCGGTCGAGCAGGTGATAACCCCACAGCACCTCGTGGCCGAGCTCGTGTGCGGTCGCAGCGACCACCGCGGACGGGTCGGACAGCGCACCGGCCGACACCATGACGGCGGTGCCTTCGTAGCCACCGCTGCGCAGATCCAGCCAGCACGCGCGCGATCCGCTCCCGGCAGGTTTCGACCAGATCGCCGTGGCGCTCGAGACCAGCTCGGACCGTCGATGCGGGTCCGTCTCCTGCGCGATCGCCGTACCGCGTTTCAGCTCGGCCTGCAGCTCACGCTCGGCGAGTACGGCGATCTCGGGTGCGTATCCCTGCTCTGCAAGGGCTTGCACCTCGTACGGCGTCATCGTGGCCCGTAGACCGGAGTACGCCCAGATGTGTCGCGGGTGCTCCGCCTGCAGTCGATGGACGGCTGCGCTGCGGGCGGCGCCCCGAACCTCCTCCATCCGGAAGCTGAACCGGATCCGGTCGTCGGGCACCTCCATCCAGGCGCAGACCTTGAGGCAGAGTTCGCGGGCGGCCGGCTCCGAGCCGTCGTACCCGCGCGGGACGAAGGCGCTCGGCACGACCGGCGGGCGGTGCAGCGGCTCGGTCCCGAACCGGGCGACGAGCCAGTCGAGCGAGTCCTCGATCCACTGCTCCGGTCCACCGGGGAGCAGGACCTTCGGCCCGTACAGCCGTTCCCGCTCGCGTTGCCGGCGCCGCCAGGCACCCATGGGGTTCATACCGACACTGACGCGACCCGCCGAGCCGCCGTTCCACACCGATTGTTGCGGTTGGATCACCAACCCAGCAGGCTCGGTGTCCCGCCGATCAGATCGTCCAGCCGGGACAGGAAGCGAGCCTGCGGCACAGGGTCGATCGCCTGGTACCAGTCCGGCACGAGCGGCCCGTCGCGCACCAACTGGTGCTGCTGGAAGCGGTAGAGCGCGAGCGCGTCGGCAAGCGCGTTCTCGCCCAGGTAGCCGGCGGTGTGCACCCATTCGTCGTCCAGGGTGCTCTCGTCGACGGCAGAGTTGACGAGCGCGAGGCCGAACCCGTGGAACAGCGCACACAAGTCGGTCAACGGCTCCTCCAACGGCCCGGTCGCCCAGGGCAGCTGCACACCGCTCAGCAACGCGTGACCGAGTTCGTGGGACGCCACGGTCATCAGCCTGATCGGGTCGGCGACCAGATCCGAGCGGAGCAGCACCGCGGACCGTCCGGGGATCGGTTCCGCGACCGGAGACTCGGCTGCCAGGTCGATCCAGCGACCGCCGGCAAAGAGCTGCCGATCGACACCCGGCGTCCGCGGAGGCTGAGCACGACCGTCCCGCTGCTCCGGATCGCGTCCGGAAGCGATCAGCAGGCACCGGACCACCTCGTCACCGAACTCGGACGCACCCAGCCGCCGGGTCAACGCCCGCATGTCCAGTCCGGAGTCGTCGACCAGACCGGACGCGATCAGGCGGTCCACCTGCTCGAACGACGCCGTACCCAGTCGGTCCGAATGGGTCCGTACGGCGGCCAGGTCACCGGGCGACGCTCCTCGCGAGAACGAGTCGCCCGGATCGAGGTACCGGCCGAGCAGCACCGAGGCGACCAGGTCGGCGGCCTCGCTCACCCGCTCCAGCCGGAAAACGAAGTGGACCTGCTCGGACGGGAGACCCATCCGTTCGCAGACCCGGCGGCAGAGCTCACGGGCGGCTGCCTCCGAAGCGTCGTACCCGGCGGGGACGAACTCACTCGGTACGACGGCCGGCCGGCGCAGCGGGTCGGTGCCGAAGTGCTCGGTCAGCCGCTTCAACGAGTTCTCGACCCACCGCCGCGGACCGCCGGGCAACTCGACGACCGGCGACCGCAGGACGTCCTCGGACGTCTTGTCCGTCACGCCTCACCACGCTCGCTCGGCAACTGCAACCGGCGGCTGAGGACCAGCCGTGCGGACAGCCGGCTTCCTCGCGCCACAACGGCATCACGCTCCCGCCACCCTGCGATGCTGTCCATGCTCTTGCAGACGCGATCCGTCCGGTGCGGGTTCCCACCGGTCGCGGTCGTTGCCGTGGGCTACTTCAGCAGCAGCTTGCCGAGCCGGCGGGAGGCGACGTACATCCCGGCGGCGCCCATCGCGGCCAGGTACAGCGCGTGGATCAGCAGGAACCAGCTGACGTTGCCGGTGGTGAACGCGCGCTCCAGGACGACGCCCTGATACAGCGGGGTGATCTCGACCAGCCAGCGGATCGCGCCCGGGTAGGTGTCGACCGGGTAGAAGGTGGCCGAGAACAGGAACATCGGCATGATCGCCAGCTGCACGAACTCGAAGTCCTGCCAGCTGCGCATGAACGTGGTCAGCGCCATCCCGGCCCCGGCGAACGCGAACCCGATCAGCACCGCGGCCGGCAGCGCGAGCAGCGCCCACCACGACGAGACCAGGCCCATGATCAGCATCACCACGATGAACATCGCCGAGTAGATGCCACCGCGGAGCAGTGCCCAGGTGACCTCGCCGGTCGCCACGTCCCACGGTTTCAGCGGGGTCGCGAGCATCGAGTCGTACAGCTTGGCGTACTTCATCCGGAAGAAGATGTTGTACGTCGAGTCGAAGATCGCGCCGTTCATCGCGGAACTGGCGAGCATCGCCGGCGCGACGAACGCGGCGTACGCGATCTTGGTGCCGTCGGAGAGCGTGAAGTCACCGACCAGGTGCGCGACACCGATGCCGATCGACAGCAGGTAGAACACCGGCTCGAAGAAGCCGGACAGGAACACCACCCAGGACCGGCGGTAGAGCAGGAAGTTCCGCTCGACGACATGCCTGCCACCACCGAGCCGAACCGGCACGGGTACAACCCGTGCTGCAATCGTCCCCATCAGCCGATCAGCCTTTTCGTGAAGCCGCGGACGGCGAGCCAGGTGCCGACCAGGAACCAGGCCAGCAGGTAGACGATGTTGAGCAGCGCGAGCCACGGGTTCACGGTGCCGAGGCTCAGGCTGCGGCACAGGTCGACCGCGTGCCACAGCGGGCTGACGTAGGCCAGCCACTCGATCCAGTCCGGCAGCTGTGAGACCGGGAAGAACGCCCCGGAGAACAGGAACGCGGGCACCACGCCGAACCGGAAGATCATCGCGAACCCGGAGTCGTTGTCCAACGTCGTCGCGTACGCCGCGATCGGACTGGCGACCGCCATCCCGACCAGCAGCGCGACGAACAACCCGAGCACCCCGAGCGGCGACTTCAACCCGCCGAACAACGCGATGATCACCAGGAACACCGCGCACGAGCTGAATACCCGGAACGCGATGAACCCCAGCTGCCCGAACACCACGTCCGCCGGCCGCAGCGGTGTCGCGATCATCGAGTGGTAGAACTTCTGCCACTTCAACCCCGACATCACCGGGTACGTCGCCTCGCCGACCGCGATCTGCAACGCGGTCGCGGCCAGCAGCCCCGGCGCGATGAACTGCAGGTAGCTGACGCCACCGAGCGCACCCGTCCCGTTGCTGTCCACGAACGAGCCGAGCCCGATCCCCATCGCGGCCAGGTAGAGCATCGGCAGCAGGAAGCTGCTGATCATCGTGCCCTTCCAGGTCCGCTTGTAGACGGTCAGCCAGTAGTCGAACATCCGGCGACCGTTCTCCACTGCCATCGCGGTCATGTCAGTCCACCAGCGTCCGGCCGGTGAGGCGGAGGAACACGTCCTCCAGAGTGGAACGGCGTACCAGGACGGCGGCCGGCTGCAGACCGCGCTCGTGCACAGCGGCGACCGCGCGCTCGCCGTCGTCGGTGTACAGCAGCAGCCGGTCCGGCAGTACTTCGATGCGCTGGGCAAGGTCCTCGACCTTGCCGGCCAGTGCGTCGTGGTCGGCCAGCATCACGTCCGGACCGAACCGCAGCTCGGTCACCTCACGCGTCGAGTAGTCCCGGATCAGGTCGGCCGGCGAGCCCTCGGCCGCGATCAGACCGCCGTCCATCACCACCAGCCGGTCGCAGAGCTGCTCGGCCTCGTCCATGTAGTGCGTGGTGATGATCAGCGTCACGCCGGCCTGCTTGAGCCGGAACAGCTTGTCCCACAACAGGTGCCGCGCCTGCGGGTCGAGGCCTGTGGTCGGCTCGTCGAGCAGCAGCAGGTCGGGCTTGCTCACCAGGGAACGCGCGATCGTCAGCCGGCGCTTCATCCCGCCGGACAGCTCGTCGACCTTGACCTTCGCCTTCTCGGTCAGTGCGACGAACTCCAGCAGCTCGTCCGCGCGGCTGCGGCACTCGGCGCGGCTTAGCCCGAAGTACCGCCCGTAGATCGTCAGGTTCTCCCGGACGGAGAGCTCGGTGTCGAGGGTGTCGTCCTGTGGGCAGACGCCGAGCCGCGCGCGGATCGCCGGGCCGTCGGTCGCCGGGTCCAGACCGAGGATCCGCAGCGTGCCGCCGCTGGTCGGTGAGACCGCGCCGATCATCCGCATCGTCGACGACTTGCCCGCGCCGTTCGGCCCGAGGAAGCCGAACGCCTCACCCCGCCACACGTCCAGGTCGATTCCCCGGACCGCTTCGAAGTCGCCGTACGACTTCCGCAGCCCGCGGACATGGACCAGGGACTCCCGCTCGTCACTCACCTGCCCGAGACTAGACGGACCTGCGGACAGTTTTCTTGTCGTTTTGGGTGTAGCCGAGCCGGTGCACCGCGTACGCGCGGACCGCGGCCGCCAGCCACTCGGGCAGGTCCGCGTCGACAGAGGCGATGATCGCCCGCTGGTCCGCGTTCTCCACCAGCACGTCACCGAGGGCGTGGTACGACGCGGGCGTGGCCGGCCAGAGCTCCAGCACCCCCTCGTAGTGCTGCTGGGCCAGCTCCAGCGCCTCCGGCGAATCCGGCAGTACGCCGCGATCCCGCGCGGCCGCCATCCGCAACAGCAACCGCCGGCCCTCGTCCCCCATCCGCTCGTAGTCCTCGCGGGTCCAGCCCTCGGTCTCGCGCACCGCCTTCTCGAACCCTTCGGCGGCGCACTCACCGAAGCGTTCGGCGAGGTCGTCCCGGAACCGCGACCGCGCCTCCGTGAGCCCGGTGAAGAACTCCTCGTCGGTCACACTCTCGTCGCCCGACAGCCCCGCGATGGTCCGTTCGACCGCTCCGAGCATGTCGTCCAGGCGCTTCCGCTCCTGCAACAGCTGCTCACGATGACCTCGTAGCGCGGCGACCTCGTCGTCCTGCTCGTCCAGGATCCGCGCGATGCCCGGCAGCGGTACGCCGAGTTCGCGCAGCAGCAGGATTCGCTGCAGCCGGATCAGTTCGGGCCGGCCGTAGTACCGGTAGCCGTTCGTCGCGATGCGGCCCGGTGGGAGCAGACCGATGGCGTCGTAGTGCCGCAGCGTCCGTACCGAGACACCGGCAAGCCGGGCGACCTCGCTGACCGTACGTTCCACCACACCTCCGAAAACAGGTTGGAGTATGACGCTACGTCACCCTTTAGCGTCCGGGACATGGCATTCACCATCCTGCACACCAGACTGGTCGACCGCGGCGCAGTACTACCCGCGGACTGCCTGCGCGTAGCGCACGGCCGCATCACTGCGATCGGCGGCGCGGACATCGCCCACCCCGGCGACTCGGTGATCGACGGCGCCGGTCTGACTCTTCTACCGGGTCTGATCGACGCCCACGTGCACCTGGCGCCCGGCTGCACCCAGTTGGCTGCGACGTTCGGTGTCACCACACTGATCGACCAGTTCAGCATGCCCGAGGTGATCGACCGGGTGACGCCGCGATCGTCGGTCCGCACCTCGAGCATCGGCGCCACCGCGCCGGGCGGTCACCCGACGATCGCGTTCCCACCGATCCCCTACGTCACCGGACCGGAGGACGCGAAACAGTTCGTCGCCGATCGGGTCGCCGAGGGCGCTGACCACCTGAAGCTGATCTACGACGACGGCTCCGGCGCGATGCTGAACATCCCGACGCTCGGTTCAGCCACCGTGCGAGCACTGACCGACGAAGCTCACGCTCACGGACACACAGTGGTCGCGCATGTCTCCACGGCCGCCGGCGCGGTGCAGATGGCGCAGTGTGGTGTCGACGTACTCGCGCATGCGCCGTCCGACCCCATGTCGCCGGCGGACATCGAAGCGGTCGGTGGTCTCGCGGTGATCGCGACGCTGGACGTCATCGACGGCTTCAACGGCCCGACCGGTCATCTGCCGTTGCTGGACGAGCCAGAGCTGATGGCACGGATGCCTGCACGCTGGCGGCGAGTGCTGGACCACCAGTCCCGCCGCTGGATGCCACCACAGCCACCAGACGGTACGGCGGCCCGCGCCAACACGCTGGCGCTGCAGAGGGCCGGCGTACCCGTGCTGGCTGGGACGGATGCGCCGAATCCCGGTCTGGTGTTCGGAGCGTCACTGCATCGCGAGCTGGGGCATCTGGTACGTGCTGGGCTCACGCCGGCCGAAGCGCTCGTTGCTGCGACCAGTGCGCCGGCTGAGGTGTTCAAACTGGCGGACCGTGGCCGTCTCGCCGTCGGAGCGCGCGCTGACCTCCTGTTGGTGGACGGGGACCCGCTGGAGGACATCAGTGCCACACAGCGGATTCGCCAGACCTGGGTGGGTGGTGAGGAGCCGGCTCGCTATGCGGGGACCGCTGTGGAGCTGGCAGGCATCCATTTCCTCGGTGAGACGACGGCCCGCATCGTCAAGGCGTTGAAGGAGCAGTGGCCCGGATTCCCGTCACCGGAGGATGTGGTGCGGGAGGACGGCGAGGTACTCGGACGGGTAGTACCTGTGACCGGCGGGTGGTTGCCGACCACCGTCTTCGGTGCGGCGCTCGGACCGGTGAGTGATCGGGACGGAGCGGTCCAGACAGTCGAGGCAGAAGGGCTATCGAGCCTGACGGAGCCCTGGTGGGCGCGGACGGACGGACCGGACTGGCAGGAGGTTGTGCTGGTCGAGGCGCAGCCGGATCGGGTCCGGCTGCGCTGGAAGGACCCGCTGGTCGAGCAGGCGCCGAGTGGTCAGTGGTACGACCTGACCGACATCGACGTGGCCCGTGCCCGCCCGAACTGATCAGCCGCGGCCCACGTAAGGCATCCCGGCCGCCATCACGGTCAGCGTCGGCACCGCGACCGTGGTGGGCAGGTCGGCGATCCGGACCACGAAATCGGCCACGATCTTCGGGTCGAACGTCGGCTCGACCGCGATCGACCCGTCCGGCTGGAGCACGCCCTGCTCCATCCGGGCGGTCATTGCGGTCGCAGCGTTCCCGATGTCGATCTGGCACGCGGTGATGCCGTGCGCCCGGCCCTCCAGCTCGAGGCCCTTGGTCAGTCCGGTCATCGCGTGCTTGCTCGCGGTGTACGCGATCCCCTGCGGCCGCGGCACGTGGGCCGAGATCGACCCGTTGTTGATGATCCGCCCGCCCTTCGGGTCCTGCCGCAGCATCAGGTCGAACGCCGCCTGTGCGCACAGGAACGACCCGGTCAGGTTCGTGTCCACCACGCGCCGCCAGTCCGCCTCCGCCACGTCCTGCACAGCTGCGGCCGGTGAGCCCGTGCCGGCGTTGTTCACCAGTACGTCGATCCGCGGGAGGTCACCGAAGAACCGGCGTACCGCTGCTCCGTCGGCGACATCGAGGACGGCGAACTCCACCTGACCGCCACCGAGCTCGACCGTCTCCTTCAGCTTCTCCTCGGTCCGGCCGGTCACCCACACCCGGTACCCGGCCGCGGCCAGCGCGAGCGCCATCTCCCGTCCGAGCCCCGAACCACCACCGGTCACCACGGCCACCCGTGTCATAGCGCCACCTCTCTGCGTCGTCGAACTGCCGTCCAGGATGGCAGCAACGCCGCGGCGACCACCGTCAGGACCAGCAACTCCAGCCAGACGCCCTTGCCGAGCGGAGGAACCAGCTCCTCGGTCAGGTTCCACGCCGCATGCACGAGGATCGCCGCCGGTACGCCGCCCCGCAGGCGCTCGCTGACGAACAGCATCACGAAGGTGAGCGGAAACAGCTCGAGGAAGAACGTCAGCCCCTGCTGAGTGAACAGTCCGTCGTCGTGCTGGCCTGTGCCGTTCAGAAAGTACAGCGGCAGGTGCCAGACACCCCACGCCGCGCCGAGGATCGCCGTCGTCCCGAGCGGACCGTAGTACTGACGCAACCGCGGCTGCACGTACCCACGCCAGCCGAACTCCTCCGACACCGGCCCCGCCAGGAAGGTGTACGCCGCTGCGCCCAGCACTCCCCCGGCGCCAGAGACAACAGAAGCAGCGTGGTCGGGCAGCGCCGGCAGATCGCCCATCAGCGCACAGGCCACGAGCGGCGCGACCGCACCGAGCCCAACCGCAGCCAGCGGCCACACCAACGACCACCTGACGACCGGCCGCCCCTCCCGGTACCGCAGCCACATCACCAGCGCTGCGAACGACGGCCCCGAAGCCGCCAGCGCGAACACCAGCGACCCCACCCCCTCGTCGGGATCCACACCGAGTACGCCGAGCACTCCCCACGGCACCCAGGTCAGGACGAGACAGATGACGCCGAACTCCAACAGCCTGCGCTTGATCACCGCCCAAGCCTCGTGGCGGGCGCAGGTACCGGCGAGGGTGCTGGACCGACCGCTGTTGGGGGATCCAGCACCCTTTCCGCGTCACAAAACGCCACCCTCCGCCGTCGGATCAGTGTGCGGACGTCTCCTTTGACTGCGGACAGTGATGGCTTCACGACTGAGAGCAAATAAGTGGCGACTCAGCTGAAGACCTTGGAAACTCATTTGCGTGTATCACGCAAGCATGTATATGCTTGCAGCATGCAAGTAAACGACGCGTACGCACCACAGACCCCGATCGAGGGTGTCATGCACGCGTTCACCCGGATCGGACGCCGGCTGAAGGCCAAGCAGCCCGGCGACACGATCGACCACAGTGCGCACGTCGTGCTGTTCGCACTCCGGTGCAACGGTGCGCTGCGGCTGTCCGACCTCGCCGCGCGGCTGGAGCTGGATGCGTCGACCGCCAGCCGGCACGTCCGCTCGCTGGAGCAGCTCGGCCTGGTCCGCCGCTCCCCCGACCCGGACGACGGCCGCGCGTTCCGCGTCGAGCTGACGGAGCAGGGCATCGAGCAGTGGGAAGCCAGTGCCCGGCACCGGATGGAACTGCTCAGCGCGGCGATGGAGGGCTGGTCCGAGGAGGACGTGCAGACCTTCGAGCGCTTGATGACCCGCTTCGCGGACGGCGTGACCGCCAACACCGAAGCCCCCAGCAGCGCCGCCTGGGCCGACAAGGGCTGGGCCGCGGTAGCACCGCGACTGCAGCCGTCGACCCCCGCAGAGCGCAGTACCGACACCACAGACTCCACGGCCGACGGAGACCCCGCCTCCCGTGAGAACACCGACAAGAACCTGGAGAGCACCAGATGAGCACCACAGAGCCCGCCACCGCCGGCGGAGCTTCAGTCACTCCGGACGGCGGCCCCAATTACCTGTCCCACAAGCAGATCCTGGTCGTCCTCGGCGGACTGATGGCGGGTATGTTCCTGGCCGCCCTGGACCAGAGCATCGTGGGTACCGCGCTGCCGCGGATCGTCAGCGAGTTCAACAGCCTCGACAAGCTGTCCTGGGTGGTCACGGCGTACCTGCTGACCTCGACCGCCTCGACCCCGTTGTGGGGCAAGGTCTCCGACCTCTACGGCCGCCGCCCGCTGTTCATCGCGGCGATCGTCACCTTCCTGGCCGGCTCCGTGCTGGCCGCCATGTCGCAGAACATCGAGATGCTGATCGGCTTCCGGGCCGTCCAGGGTCTGGGTGCCGGCGGCCTGATGTCGCTCGCGTTCGCCACCATCGGCGACGTGATCCCGCCGCGTGAGCGCGGCAAGTACATGGGGTACTTCGGTGCCGTCTTCGGCCTGTCCTCGGTGGCCGGCCCGCTGCTCGGCGGTCTGCTCACCGACGGTCCCGGCTGGCGGTGGATCTTCTGGATCAACCTGCCGATCGGTCTCGTTGCCCTCGGCATCGTCGCCGCCGTGCTGAAGCTCCCGCACACGAAGCGCTCGCACAAGATCGACTACCTCGGCGCCTCCACGGTCGCCGCGGCGGTGACCGCGCTGCTGCTGGCCGTCTCCTGGAGCGGCCCGACCAACGGCTGGGGCACCGGCACCACGATCGCCCTGCTGGCCGGGTCCGTCGTGCTCGCCATCGCGTTCGTCTTCATCGAACTGCGGGTCGCCGAGCCGATCATCCCGATGGACCTGTTCAAGGGCCGGATCTTCTCCGGGTACGCCGGGTTCGCGTTCCTGCTCGGTTTCGCGATGTTCGGTGCGCTGATCTTCCTGCCGCTGTACCTGCAGGCGGTCAAGGACCTGTCGCCGACCCGCTCCGGCCTGGCGCTGCTGCCGATGATCGTCGGCATTTTCTCCGCGTCGATCCCGAGCGGTCAGCTGATGAGCAAGACCGGTCGCTACAAGATCTACCCGATCATCTCCGCGGTCATGGTCGGCGCCGCGATGGTTCTGCTGTCCACGCTGAGCCTGAACACGCCGTACTGGCAGCTGGCGATCTACATGTTCGTCATGGGTGCCGGTCTGGGTCTGTCGATGCAGATCACCGTCACCGCGGCGCAGAACAGCGTGCCCCGGCAGCACATGGGGTCCGCGACCTCGACGATGACGTTCTTCCGCTCGATGGGTGGCGCGATCGGCACCGCGGTGTACGGCGCCGTACTGACCAGCCGGCTGAAGACCCACCTCGGCGACATCATCCCGAACGCCACGCAGTCGATGGTCGAGGGACTGGCCAAGGCGGCCAACAGCGTCCAGGCACTGCACGCGCTGAAGGAGCCGTTCAAGGGCTTCGCACTGCACGGCCTGGTCGACGCGATGGACGACGTGTTCCTGGTCTCCCTGCCGTTCCTGGCGATCGCACTGGTCATCGCGATCATCACGCCGGAGCAGCGGCTGGCCGGCCGCAACGACGGCCCGAAGGCCGACGGCGAGGAGTCGCTGGAGTCCTCGGCCGCCGCGGCCATGCACTGACGGGTACCCGTCTGCGCCAGCCGCGTCACCGAACTGAGACCGAACGACGGTTGACCTACCCGACAGCCGCCCTGGGAAGCTTCCCAGGGCGGCTGTTCGCATGATGCCCACGCATCGGGCCGCCGTCTGACCCCACCGGGGTCTTAGTTTCGACAGCAGAGTGTGCCGTACCGAACGACAGGGACTGCCCCACGGATGAAGACACTGGACCGGCCATTGGACGACGACGACCGGGCGATGGCGGACATCGCCGACGTCCGCGACTGGCGACGCCTCGGCGGACCACAGACCGGCGCGACCGGCGCCGTACCGGTCCGGCGACTGATCCGACGGGTGAAGTCGGCAACCAACTGGAAGCCGTGGCCGATCAACCGCCGTACCGTCATCGACGACCAGCTCGACGGCTGGGGTTTCCTGACCCGCCGCAACACCGAACTGGCGGTGTACGACGACCAGGTGCTGCCGCACAGCCCGTTCAGCGGCTGGGTCGCGTTCGCGATCGAGCCCGCCGACATCGACGCCGCGGCCGCCGGACTGGACGAGCACTGGCCGGAGAAATTCGACCTCGCCTGCCGGCACTGGGGACAGCCTTCGTACGTCGGAGTGGAGAGCAAGACCGGATTCGTCGACGACTGGGCGCCCGGTGCCGGCATCGACCGACGGCACCTGGCGGTCTGGACGCCGCCGGGCGCGGAGATCCACCTGTACAGCAACAAGCCGACCGCGAGACCGCTGTCGGTGTCTGTCGGAATCAACTACACGGTCTACCTCGCCGAGGAGGGGACATGAGAAGCGCAACGACCGACCGGTCCGCCCAGCGTGACCTCCAGTTCGCCAACGTCGGAACTCCGCCGGATGGCCCCACAGTCGACCAGGCGACGCTCACCCGGTTGGCCCACGGCCGGGCTGCGGCCGGCGCCGAGCAGACCGCCACGCCGCCGACGCTCGACGCGAGCATGCGCGCCGGCCTGACGCCACGCCCCGGCCAGACCCGCTCCACCGGAGCCACCGGTGAACGCCAGCGAACCGGTGGAACCTCCCCCGCCAACCGCACGTCGGACCGCAAAGGCCCCGCCCGCTAACGCCGGCACACGCCCCTCAGTCCCCAGTTATCCACAGGTCCGGAATCGCCCCACCCCTGACCCCAAATCCGCCGTACGGTTTCGAACGACGGCTTGAGTCACAACGGAAGGAACAAGCCCGGAATGAAGACCCTGGACAGGCCGCTCGACGAGGACGAACGCGCCTTCGCCGACTTCGCCGAGATCAGCGACTGGTCGCCGATCGCCGGCCCGCGCGGCGACAAGAGCGGCCCCGACGTCGTCCGCGCCGTCGTGCAGCGGGTCACCTCAACCACCGACTGGCAGCCTTGGCCGCTGCAGCCGGGCGAGAAGATCGACAAGGCGTTGGCCTCGTGGGGCTTCACCACCAAGCGGGGCAGCACCATCATCGTGTTCCCGGGAATGGCCTTCGCCGACGCGCAGAACGCCGGATGGTGCGCCTGGGACATCGAGGCTGGTGACATGGCCGAGGCCGAGGCCGGTCTCGACGCCCACTGGCCGGACCACCTCGAGCTGGCCCGCAAGTACTTCGGCGACCCGGACTACATCGGCGACGACAGCACGCCGGGCTTCCTCGACGACTTCGGACCGGGAGCTGGGGCCGACAAGCGGCACCTCGCCGCTTGGATGCTGCCGGGCGCTCACCTGCGGCTGTTCAGCACCAAGCCCACCACCAATCCGCTGACCACGGCCGTCGGCGTCAGCTACGCCGTCTACATCGACTAGGAGACGCAATGACTACCCCTTCCGAAGGCCCCGGCTGGCCGCAGGGCAGCTGGTCGGAATCCGGCGACTGGCTGCGCAACCTGAACGAGACCGAGCAGGCGAACCTCCGGACCTTCGTCGGTATGTCGCCGGAGCAGCGGACCGCCTCACTACGGTTCGCGAACCTGGACGAGCGCCGCCAGGACAATCTGATCCGGATCTCGGACAAGGACCCGTTGAAGGACCGCGTGAATGCCGCGGTCCAGGGCGCCGTGGCCCGGGTGCACCTGACTTATGACCGGACGCAGGCGCGGCTGAGCGAGATGGCGACGTCGCTGGCCACCCAGGGCCGGGCGTACCGCGACGCTGCGGTCGCCAACGCGCGGAGCGCGCGCGACACCGCCGTCCAGGGCGCGCGGGACACGCGGGACGCTGTCGTCGGCGTCGGCCGGGATGCGCTCGCGGCCGGACGCGAGCGGGCCACGGAGTTCGGCCAGCAGGTCGCGGCGACGTACCAGGCTGGGCGTGACCGGGCGACGGAGTTCGGCCAGCAGGTCGCCGGTACTTACCAGGCCGGCCGCGAGCAGGTCGTGGACATGGCGCAGCGCGGGCAGGCCCGGCTCGATCAGGCTTGGACGGCCGGTGCGGATCGCGCGAACGCGGCACGGGAACAGTTCGTCGCCGGCGCTCGCAGTGTCCGGGACAGCACCCTGCAAGGTGCTCGGAACACCCGGGACACGGTCGTCGGCGCCGGCCGCGACGCCATGGCCGCCGGGCGCAACCGGGTCGTCCAGGTCGGCCGTTGGGCGTCCGCGAAGCTCGACCAGGCCATGCTGAAGGCCGAGAGCTCGCTGGCCAGCGCCAACATCAACCGGCACAACATGGCCCTCCGTGGACCGGAGGGGACGCAGGTGATGACCTCGAAAGATCGTCTCGAGATGTCCCAGCGGTTCAGCGAGGCCATGAGCGCGCCGAGTCTGGAAGAGCAGAACCGGATCATTCAGGGCATGGCTCAGGAGACCCAGGCCCGCGTGGACGCGGCGACCGCTGCTCGCATGCTCGGTGGCGTGGCGCCGGCGGCGCAGGCTGTCGCGCAGAGCCCGGCGCAGCCCGCCGAGCAGGGTCAGCAGGGTCAACAGCCCGCTGCGGACCTGACCAAGCGCACCGACAAGGGCTCAGGCATCGACCGCTGATCCCAAGCACGCAAAAGACGCCGCCGAGGCCAACTCGGCGGCGTCTTTGCTTGGTGCCCGGCAGAGCGGCCTCATGAATCCGCTCCAGCTCCGGATGGCCACACCCGACCTACAGGCCCTGGCCGAGTCCGCGCTTCGTGCTGGCCGGCGGTTACGCCCTCCGGGCTCACGGCTTCGGCAACCGTGACTCCGACGACATCGATCTGTTCACCGACGATCTCGACCCCATCCACTTCGCCGAATCCGTGTCCGGTACAGCCGGGACGCCCTGCTCGAGTTGGCCGACCATCGCGAGGCCCTGCCCCTGGACCGGAGATGCTCGCGGGCCAGCCTCGCGCCGGACGCTGCCTGCCGGACTCCGGGTTCATCCGGTACGGCGCCACTCCCGGACAGATCGCGAACATCCGGCGTACACGCCTCGGAGTGGGCGCGACGCTCAGCGACCGCGGGATGGACGGTTCGACTGGGACGGTGAGCTCATGAGTGACAAGCACGAGGCGCGGCCCGGCGACACCTACGCGTCGATGATCCCGTACATGGTGCCCCGCTCGCTGGACCAGCTCCAGGGGCCGGCTGCCGGCGTCATCGATCTGCCCACGCGGCTCGACTGGGGACCGAACCCCCGGTACGACCTCGCCAAGATCGACGAAGCGACCACCCTGTACAACAAGGTGATCAGCGAGGCGTCGACCGTTGACGACCTCGCCGAGTTCCTCAACCGCGAGATGCTGGTCGCGCTGTGGCCGCGGCTGCGGCTCCCCCGACACTGCGCGGATCTGTGGAACCAGGCCTTCCCGCAACTCGCCACGGGCGGCCAGTCCACCGCATCTCGGGGATGAAGCCGGCAGCTGTGCCGAGTGTCGCGCAGTAGGCGGGGGATTGGGAGACACGCCCCAGTCCCTAGTGCCGTGACAAGAAACGTTGCGGTCGTCCATCAGCTCAGCGCGCCCCCCCGGGCCCGGCACCCCAGCCAGGCACCCCGGCCAGGCAATCGAGGGGTTCACCCCTGATGTTGTCCCTGAGCAGTTGGCATGCGGTGTGGGAACGGACCATCTCCGAGGTGAACCACCCAAACGGCGCCACGGCGCCACGGCGGCGCGACGGCGCGACGGCGTGTGCAGAGCCGGCTGAGGTCATCGCTGTCAGGGACGGCAAGGGCCTCACAACCGAAGGTTCTTGACGCGGCACTAGCGGTTGCCGTGGCGCGGCGGTCAGTCCTCGGTTGTTGCCGGGGTGTGGTTGTTGCGGCGTCTGGGGAGGGGTCTGGGGGGTTCGGGGTCTACGTCGTTGCCGGCCAGGTGGTTGACGATGGTGTTGATGACGGCGGCGGTCGGGACGGCGACCAGGGCGCCGACGATGCCGGCGATGACGACGCCGGTGGCGATCGCCAGGATGACCGCGAGGGGATGGACACTGACCGCGCGGCCGAGCAGGAACGGCTGCAGGACGTGTGCCTCCAGCTGCTGTACGCCGATCACCACCGCGAGCATGACGATCGCGACAATGGGACCCTTGGCAACCAACGCGACGAGGACCGCGACGATACCGCTGACCAGTGCGCCGACGACCGGGATGAACGCGCCGACGAACACCAGGATGCCGATCGCGCTCACCAGCGGCAGCCCGAGGATCGCCGCGCCGAGTGAGATCCCGATCGCGTCGACCGCGGCGACGATCACGGTGGCGCGGACGAACGCCGTCAGCGACACCCACGCCTTGCGGCCGGACGAGTCCGCCTTGCCGCGGGCGCGGCGCGGGAACAGTCGCACCAACCACGTCCAGATCTGCTCACCTTGGTACAGGAAGAAGAACAGGCAGAACAACGCGATGAAGAGTCCGGCGACGACGTGCGTTGCCGTCGTACCGACTGCTGCTGCCTGTTGGCCGAGCGCGCCGCCGGACGTGAACTGCTTCTGGATCTGTTTGAACAGGTTCGTGATGTCGGAGTCGGTGAGGCCGAAGTTGATCCGGGCCAGGTCGCGGAGCTTCTGCACACCCTCGCCGACCTGGTTCGACAGGTCCTCGAACTGACCGGCGATCTGCGTCCCGACCAGGGTCAGCAGGCCGGCGATGACGATGATCGTCGCGATCACCGTGATCCCGGCCGCCGGACCGCGCGGTAGGCGGAGCTTCTGCAGCCCGTTGGTGACCGGCACGAGCAGCGCGGTGAGCAGGATGCCGACAGTCACCGGTACGACGACCTCGGACAGGTACCGCATCGTGTAGCCGATCACGGCCACGGCCGCCACGACGACCAGGAACCGCCACGCCCAGGCGCTGGCGATCTCCATCCCCGGCGTGACCCCGGTGTCCACCCGCCTGCGTTGGGTGGACGCCCCGGGCTCGGCCGCGCTGCTCTTCTCGAGCACCTCGTTGTCCGCGATCGGACTCGGATCGTCGCGGACCTCGTCCTGCCTGGCCTCGTCGCGCGTTCCGGCGTCGTCGTGCCGCCCCGTGTCGCTCATCCCACCTCCGCAACTGTGCTGGTGATGAGACTAGTGCCCGCGCGTACCCGTTCCATGAATGTGCGCGGCCAGCCCTTCGGCCGCCTTGGGCGTGTCGTCAGCCAGCAGCCCCACACCGGCCAGCACGTAGTCCGTGTCGACGCAGACCTCCGCGCGCTGCGGGACGAGCCAGCCCTCCTCCTGCGCGTTGGTCCCGATCGAGCCCAGGATCCGGGCCGCCACCTCCGGCGGGTTGTGCCGCAGCACTCCCCCGGACCCGACCAGCAGGTCCACCTCGCGCAGGTCCTTCCCGGACCGCTCGATCACCCGGCCGCCCGGCCCGAACACGATCCGCTGCCGTCCCGCGTGCCGCCGGAGCGCGACCGTAGCGGCCACGCTCGCGAGGCTCTCGTCGTACGACGCCTCTCGCGCACTGTCCGGAAGGAACGACGGATCCGTACGCCGCAGCTCGGCCGCCGACCGCAGCTCGCCCGCGTCCGCGACCAGGCCGGCCTCGACGGCCGCGTCGACCACCGGTACGGCACTCCACCGCATCCCCAGGTCGCCTTCGACGGTCCGTGTGACCGGATGGGTGGCGACCACCTCACGACCGAGGTTCGCGTCCTCGGGGTCGAGCTCGATCACCGAGTGCACGTCGGTGGTCGCGCCGCCGATGTCCACGACCGCCACGTCACCGTGCAACCCGGCGAGCACCTCGACACCCCGCAGTACGACGTCCGGCGTCGCGGCGCGCACCATCGCCTGGAACCCGGGATCACGCGAGAGGTTCTTGCCGCCGATGACGTGTGCCAGGAACATCTCCCGGATCGCCGCCCGCGCCCCGTCCGGCGCGAACACCCCGATCTCCGGTACGACGTTGTCCGCCAGCACATGCGGTACGCCGGCCGCGGCCAGCGTCGCCGCGATCTCGGGCCGCGCCTCGACGTTGCCCGCGACAACGACCGGTTTCCGCCAGCTGTACTTCGCGAGCGTCTCGGCCGCCTTGAGCAGAACCGCCGAGTTGCCGCCGTCGGTCCCGCCGAGCAGCAGTACGACGTCCGGGCGGTCCTTGCGGAGCTCCTTCTGGGTCGTCGCGGTGAGTCCGCCGCTCACGACGGCCACGACACGACCGCCGCTCGACAGCGCGACCCGCTTGCCCGCTTCCGCGGTGACGAGCTCTTCGTTGCCGACGACACCGATCCGCAGTCCCCCGCCGGCGCTCGAACACGCCAGCACCTCGGCCTTGGCGACGCCCCGATCGACCGCTTCGAGGGCAGCCCGGCACGCGTGCCAGCCCTCCATCACGTCGGTGCCGATCGTCGTCCGGTGCTCGGCCCGGGCGACCAGGTCGCCCGAGCCGGAGTCCACCGCGATCGCCTTCGTGAACGTCGACCCGAAGTCGACGGCCACTACGAGGCTCACGCCATCGCGCGATCGAGGTCGAGGAGCAGGTCGTCGACGGTCTCGATGCCGACGCTCAGCCGGATCAGGTCGGCCGGGACCTCCAGCGGGGTGCCGGCGACCGAGGCATGCGTCATCTTGCCCGGGTGCTCGATCAGGGACTCGACGCCGCCGAGCGACTCGCCGAGCGTGAAGACCTCCGCCTTGTTGCAGATGTCCAGCGCCTGCGCCTCGCCCCCGCGGACCCGGAAGCTGACAATTCCGCCGTACCGCTTCATCTGCTTGGCGGCGGTCTCGTGGCCGGGGTGCCCGTCGAGACCCGGGTACAGCACCTGGCTGACGGACTGGTGCCGCTCGAGGAACTCGACGACCTTCTCGGCGTTGTCGCTGTGCCGGTCCATCCGGACGCCGAGCGTCTTGATGCCACGCAGGACCAGCCAGGAGTCGAACGGACCGGCGACCGCACCGATGGCGTTCTGGTGGAAGGCGATCTTCTCCGCCAGCCCGGCGTCCCGCACGATCAGCGCGCCGCCGACCACGTCGGAGTGCCCACCCATGTACTTCGTCGTGGAGTGCACGACCACGTCCGCGCCGAGCTCCAGCGGCTGCTGCAGGTACGGCGAGGCGAAGGTGTTGTCGACGACCAGGAGGGCGCCGGCGTCATGCGCGATCTGGGCGACGATGGCGATGTCCGCGACGTTCAGCAGCGGGTTCGTCGGCGTCTCCAGCCAGACCACCTTGGTCTTACCGGGCTGGATCGCGGCCCGGATCGCCTCCGGGTGGGTGACCGCGGCGGGCGTCATCTCGACACCCCAGTTGCTCAGCACGCGGGAGAACAGCCGGAACGTGCCGCCGTACGCGTCGTCGGGGAACACCACGTGGTCGCCGGGCGCGCAGATCGAGCGGATCAGCGTGTCCTCGGCGGCGAGGCCGCTGGCGAACGCGAACCCGCGGCTGCCCGCCTCGATCGCGGCCAGACACTCCTCCAGCGCGGTCCGGGTCGGGTTCGCCGACCGGGAGTACTCGTAGCCGTTGCGGAGCCCGCCGACGCCGTCCTGCTTGTAGGTACTGGTCGCGTAGATCGGCGGGACCACCGAGCCGGTGGTCGGGTCGGGCTCGTTCCCGGCGTGGATGGCGAGCGTCTCGAAGCCGTAATGGTGTTCCGTGTTCACCGGACCAGCGTACGGCCTGGTCTGCTCGGCCCCGCCGGGCCGTCCACCGGGACGAACTTTGCGGGATCCAAGTTGTCCACAAGCGCGTCGTACCAGGTGGCGAATGACCCACTCCGCCGCCTACGGTTGCGCACAGAGGGTTGCCGGCAGGCAACCGGGCAGGAAGGGACCTCAAGGCCGGATGAAGACGCAGGACAGGCCCCTCGACCAGGACGACCTGGCGATGGCGGATCTCGCCGAGATCCCGGACTGGACAGTGATCGCGGGTCCGGACGGCGACGAGGCCGGTCCGGCGGTCGTGCGTGCCCTCGTGCACCGGGTGATGGGTCAGACCACCTGGCAGCCCTGGCCGCTGCAGCCCGGCGAGGTGATCGACCCGGAGATGGTGTCGTGGGGTTTCACCACCCGGCGCGGTACCACGATGATCGTGTTCGACGGTCTCGCGTTCGCGGACACCCCGGACAGCGGCTGGTCGGCGTACGACATCGGTCCGGACGACATCGCCGCCGCCGAGGCCGGTCTGGACGAGCACTGGCCTGCCAGCCTCACGCTCGCCACCCGGCACTGGGGGCGGCCGGACTACGTCGGCCACTCGAGTAGCCCCACCTTCGTGGACGAGTGGGAGCCCGGCGCCGGGATCGGCCGCCGGCACCTCGCCGTCTGGCTGCGTCCGGGCGCCCAGATCCACCTGTACAGCACCCTGCCCAGCAAGGACCCGCTGACGACGTCTGTCGGGGTCAACTACGCCGTGTACATCGACTAGGAGACCTGATGAGCGAGCCCTCCGCCGCGCCCCGCCAGAAGGGACGCTGGTTCGCCGGCGCCCGAGGCACGAAGAAGCTCAAGGCCACCTATGCGCTGGCCCAGAGCGAGGCGAAGAAGTTCGACCGGGCGACCCGGGCGCGGGCCAGCCGGTTCACCCCGGCCGAGCTGGCCGTGCTGGCGAAGGCAGCCGTCAACGCAGGCGTCGACCAGCAGCGGTACGGCGATCTGGCGCAGGAGACCGGTCAGCGGTTCACCGACCGGATGCGGGCCACGGAGCCTCGGCAGCAGGCCCCGACCAGGAACCCGTTCCGCCGGATCGCGCGCGCCTGGAACGAGCGGCGACAGGTCCGACAGGGAACGAAGAACATCAAGGCCGCGATGGCGCTCAACCTCAAGGATGCGCGGAAGTCCGACCTCGGTATCCGGAGGGCGGCGGGGAACAACCGGAACCTGTCCAGGGTGGAGCTCGCCGCCGCGATCAAGGGGCAGTTCCAGGAGGCGCTCAATCCGGAGGTCTACGGCCGGCAGCAACAGGCGCCCCCGGGGCAGGTTCAGGGCCAGGGGCAACAGGTTCAGGGTCAGCAGGGCCAGGGGCAACAGGTTCAGGGCCAACAGGTTCAGGGCCAAGGTCAGCAGGTTCAGGGTCAGCAGGCTGGTCAGCAGCAGGCGGTGCAAGGAAACGAGCGCGCCCAGGCGATCCAGCGGTTGATCGCGGCTCAGCAGCGGATGGTCAGCACGGTCGCCGAGATCAATCAGTTGAGCACCGAGATCCAGCAGATGATCAACGCGGACCGCAACGCGCTCGATCAGCAGTCCGCCGACCTCGCGCAGGCGAACCAGCAGTTCAACCAGGCGATGGCCCAGCAATTCCAGGGTCAACAACCCCAGCAAGCTCAGCAGCCGCAGCAGCCGGAGCAAGGTCAGCAAGGTCAGCAGCCGCAGCAGCCGGACCCGGATCTGCACAATGTGCAGTTCGTGGCGCCCGTGCAGCCCGAGGCGACGCGACCCGAGGCCGCGCAACCCGAGGCCGCGCAACCCGGGGCCGTACAGCCCGAGGCCGGGAAGGGGGAGGCCGGGCCGGAGGAAGCCGCGCCAGAAGGGGCCGGCGGGAACCCGCGGGAGTCCGGTGGTGAGGTGAGCGCCGACGGCGAGCAGGCCGCTGAAGGCACGCAGCCCGAACGGGCCGCGCAGCCGGAGCTCACCGAGGAACAGCAGAAGGCGGCGCAGGCCGCGGCAACGCCGGAGCGGAACGAACGGTGGACCCAGCGGGCAGCTGACCCCGAGGCCGCCGCTGAGAACCCCGCCCGTTCGCAGGTCGACCCCCAGGCGCAGCAGCAGGGCCAGGGCGACAACACCGGCCAAGTCCAAGGCGACAACGCGACCCAAGTCCAGGGCCAGGGCAACAACGCGGCCCAGGTGCAAGGCCAAGGCGACAACCCGGCTCAGGTCCAGGGCCAAGGCGACAACCCGGCTCAGGTCCAGGGCCAGGGTGGCAACGCGGCTCAGGTCCAGGGGCAGGGTGGCAACGCGGCTCAGGTGCAGACCCAAGGCGACAACTCCGCTCAGGTGCAGGGACAGGGTGAGTCCACAGGGGAGCAGCAGACCGGGGCGGCCAAGGACGGTGCCGATTCGATGCGGCTGGCGAGCTCTGGTGTCAGCGGGCCGAAGGCCTCGGACCCGAAGAAGGCTGCGGAGACCGCGCAGAGCGCAGGCGAGGACACCACCACCCGCCAGCAGCCCGCCCAGGGCGCGAGCAAGACAACCCGCAACGGTCGCGAGTGACCACGAACCTTCCGGGCCAAGAACCACCGCCCAGAAGCTGACCACACGCTGAACCACGAACGCCGCCGGAACCCCGGCGGCGTTCGTTGGTAGTTACCGCACCCGTCCTGACCCCGGCGGCGTTCGTTGGTGGTTACCGCACCGGTCCTGACCCCGGCGGCGTTGGTGGTCACCGCACCCGGCCCGACCCCGGCGGCGTTGGTGGTCACCGCACCCGGCCCGACCCTGGCGGCATTCGCAGTTACTAGTGCCGCGTCAAGAAACCTTCGGGTTGTCAGGCCCTCGCCGTCCCCGCCAGCGATGACCCCAGCCGCCTCTGCACACGCCGTCGCGCCGCCGTTTGGGTGGTTCACCTCAGAAATGGTCCGTTCCCACACGGCATGCAAACTGCTCAGGGACAACATCAGGGGTGAACCGCTCAAATGCCCGGCCGGGGTGCCTGACCGGAGCGCCTGACCGGAGCGCCTGACCGGAGCGCCTGACCGGAACGCCTGACCGGAACGCCTGACCGGAACGCCTGACCGGAACGCCTGACCGGAACGCCTGACCGGAACGCCTGACCGGAACGCCTGACCGGAACGCCT
>NZ_JBIALI010000005.1:0-234740 GCF_042873375.1 Kribbella sp. NPDC004875 | reverse complement strand
CCTGACCGGGGTACCTCGCCGGGGTACCTCGCCGGGACGCCTGGCCGGGGTGCCTGGCCGGGGTGCCTGGCCGGGGTGCCTGGCCGGGGTGCCTGGCCGGGGTGCCTGGATGGGGTGCCTGGCTGGGGGCGCGCTGAGCTGATGGATGACCTCAACGTTTCTTGTCACGGCACTAGACGTCGCCTGACCCCGGCGTCGCTCGTAGTTACTGGACGTCGCCAGATCCCCGGGCGGCGTTCGTAGTTACTGGACGTCGCCGGATCCCCGAAGGGGTCGTGGTTGCTAGAAATCGACGAGGTGCAGTTGTGTGTCGACCGGGGTGCCCTCGGTCAGGTCCTCGGCGGTTCGTACCTGCTTCTTCATCGGTAGCAGATACATGCCGGTCTTGCTCGGGAAGACCGAGGTCTGCCAGGTGCTGCCGCCGACCGTCACCGTCACCCGCACCGAGCCGAACCCCCGACGCCGGCCTTCGGTCAGGTCCGTGATGTCGTCGCTGACCTCCTCCGGGACCGTCACGAAGTACCAACTGCCTTCACCCGGGAACTGCCACAGCGGCGCCGAGAACCGGTACGTGCTCACCCCTGAACGCTAACTCCGAGCACCGACAGTCACTCGGAGACCGGTGCGCCGCGCCGCGCCAGCACTGCGGACGCAGCGTCGAGCAGCACGGCCCGCATCTCGGCGGCCGGCACGCTGGGGTCGAGCTCGGTGGACATCGCCGCCCCGATCGTCTCGACCGCGGCCGCGGCCCGCAGCCGGTCGGCCGCCGTCGGATCCGGACCCGCGAGCCACAGCTGGAACCGCCGGCTCCGCGCGATCAGGTCCTCGAGGTCGTCCCCGAAGGCGGCCAGTACGGCGGCGACGTCGCGGAGCAATGTCGGCCCGGTGGAGTGGTGCGCCAGGACCACGTCCAGGTACGCCGCGAGCAGTTCACGCTCCGCCTCGGGTGACCACGGCAGCGTGTCCACGCGGCGCAGAACCTCGAACAGGTCCTCCAGGAACGTGCCGATGATCGCGCGCAGCAGCTGCTGCTTCGACGAGTAGTGGTAGTACAGCGACGCTTTGGTGATGCCGACCTGCTCGGCGATCTCGCGCAGGCTGGTCTTCTCGTAGCCCTGGGTCGAGAACAGGTCAACCGCGGCGCGGTGGATCTCCGCCTTGGTGTCGCGGGAACTGCTCGCGTGCTGCACGTCACCACCCTCTCACTTTTCCTACCTACCGTGCGGCAGGTAGTCTACCTACCGACCGGCAGGTAGACAGTGCAGAACCCTCAGGAGGGGTCAGGGGTGTTCACCAGACTCGGGCGCTTCGTCGTCCACAACCCGTGGAAGGTGATCGCCGCGTGGGTGGTCGCGGCTGTCGCCGTGATCGCGTTCGCGCCGACACTCGCGGATGTCACCACCAAGGACCAGGCGGCGCTGCTGCCCGACGAGTACGAGTCGGTGCAGGCGCAGAAGCTGGCCGCGAGCACGTTCGGGCAGACCAACGACGCGACCGCCAGCATCGTGGTCAAGCGCGCGGCCGGCGGTGAGCTGACCGCCGCCGACCAGGCCAAGGTCACCCAGCTCGCCGCCAAGATCAGCGCGGCGAAGATCGACCGGGTCACCGCCGCGGTCACCGGACCGCAGGCGGTCGCACCGAACAAGCAGGTGCAGATCGTCAGTATCGGCCTGAAAGGTACACCGGACGAGCAACCGGTGCTCGACGCGGTCCAGAAGATCCGCGACGTCACCGGACCCGCCCTCACCGGCGCCGACCTCGAGTACGGCGTGACCGGCGACGCGGCACTGATGCTCGACAACCAGGACGCGTTCGAGAACGCCTTCGTGGTGGTCGGGATCGCGACCGTCGTCCTGATCATCGGCCTGCTGCTGGTCATCTACCGCAGCCCGGTCGCGGCGTTCCTGCCGATCCTGACGGTCGGTCTGGTCTCCGGCATCGCGCCCGGCCTGATCGCACTCGTTGCCAAGGCCACCGGTCTGCAGGTCACCCAGGATCTGCAGACGATCCTGACCGTCGTGCTGTACGGCGTCGGCACCGACTACATCCTGTTCCTGCTGTTCCGTTTCCGGGAACGGCTCCGGGCCGGCGAGCAGCCGAAGGAAGCGCTGGTGAACGCGGTCGCCCGGGTCGCCGAGGTGATCGTGTCGGCGGCGGGCGCGATCGTGGTCGCGTTCAGCGCCTTGCTGCTCGCGGTGTTCGGTGGGTTCAAGAGCCTCGGCCCGGGGCTCGCGATCGCGGTCGCGGTGATGGCCTTCGCGGCGATCACCCTGGTCCCGGCGGTCGTCTCACTGCTCGGCCCGAAGGTGTTCTGGCCGTCGAAGTCCTGGCAGCAGACGCCGAAGGGCGCGGTGTTCAAGCGGCTCGGCCGGTTCACCGCGCGGCGTCCGGCCGTGGTCGCTGCGATCTCAGGCGGCGTGATGGTCGTGCTCGCGCTCGGCTCGCTCGGGATGAAGGTCGACTACGACGCGTTCAGCCAGCTCCCGGACGGCACCGAGTCCGCCCGTGCGGTGAAGGACCTGCAAGCCGGATTCCCGGCCGGCGCACTGAACCCGACGACGGTCTACGTCCGCAGCACCGACGGCACGCCACTCGATCCGGCCGAGCTCACGACGTACGCCGGGAAGCTCGCCAAGGTCGACGGGGTGGGCGGAGTGCTCCCGGCCGGCGCGGACGGCAGCATGGCGTTGCTGAACACCGACAAGACAGTTGCCCAGCTCAACGTCGTACTGAAGGACGCGCCGTACGCGAACGCGTCGCTGGACCTGGTGGACGGCAAGCTGCGGGAGGTCGCTCACGCGGCGGCGCCGCACGGGACGACCACACTGCTCGGCGGTGTGACGGCCGGGTACGCCGATATCCGCGACGCCAACAGCCGGGATCTCTCGGTGATCTTCCCGGTCGCCGGTGGGCTGATCGCGGTGATCCTCGCGTTGCTGCTGCGGTCGCTGATCGCTCCGCTGGTCCTGATGCTCGCGGTGGTGCTGAGCTTCTTCAGTTCGATCGGCGCGACGGTGTTCGTGTTCCAGGGCGCCGCCGGACACGCGGGGGTGACGTTCTCGCTGCCGATCATGCTGTACCTGTTCGTCGTTGCCATCGGCACCGACTACAACATCCTGATGATCGCGCGACTCCGCGAGGAGGCCGAGCGCGGCACGGATCCACGCACCGCGGCCGACCTCGCGATCGAGCACGGCGGTCCGTCGGTGGCGGCGGCCGGGCTGATCCTGGCCGGCACGTTCTCGTCGCTGATGCTCGCCGGGATGGCGCTGCTCACCGAGATGGGGTTCTCGGTCGCGGCCGGCATCGTGATCTCGGCGTTCGTGATGTCGAGCTTCCTGGTGCCCAGCGTGATCGCGCTGCTCGGCAAACGCGCCTGGTGGCCGCGCCGCGTGCAGACCGGCGCCCCACCGGCCGAGGCGCGGGAACTCGAACCGGTCGGCTGAAGACCCGCAGGCTGAGGGGTCCTGCAGGAACGGGCCCCGGACCACATTCGGTCCGGGGCCCGTTGTCACGCCCGCTTCAGGCGGACGGTGAAGATCGGCAGCAGGACGTGCACGAGCGGGCCGATCGAGAGCGCGTAGACGACGGTGCCGACGCCGATCGAACCGCCGAGCAGGAAGCCGGTGGCGAGGACCGTGACCTCGATCGCCGTCCGGACCAGACGGACACTCAGACCGGTACGCCGTACCAGGCCGGTCATCAGCCCGTCGCGGGGACCGGGGCCGAACTGGGCGCCGATGTAGAGGGCGCCGGCCAGTGCGTTGACGACGACCCCGGCGAGCATGAACACGATCCGCAGCCAGAGGGCGTGCGGCCGATCGATCGTCGCCAAGGTGAGGTTGGTGACCAGGCCGATGACGATGGCGTTGCTGATGGTGCCGAGGCCAGGCCACTGGCGCAGCGGGATCCAGGCCAGCAGTACGACGAAACTCACCGCGATCACCACCGTGCCGAAGCTCAGCGGGAGGTGCTTGGTGATCCCGGAGTGGAACACGTCCCACGGGTCGAGGCCGAGGTTGCCCTGGATCATCAGGCCCATCGAGGCGCCGTACAGGGTCAGGCCCACGTACAGCTGCACCAAGCGGCGGGGCAGGTGGCCTGCTTTCAGCTGCTGGATCGGGTTGATGGGCGCGAGCTGACGCGACGAGGCAGTCGGAGCAGTCGGAGTGGCGGTCACGTTCTTCAGTTTCGGGAGTAAGTGGCCTGGTGTTCGATAGCCAATTACGCGATAGTGGACTGCATGCGAGCGCGTTATCTCCCCGCCAGCACGTTGACCGGCCTGCTCGGCGAGTGGGCGGACGGGACCGGTCCGGCGTACCGGCTGCTGTCCGAGCGCCTGCGGCTGCTGATCGCGGACGGGCGGATCATGCCCGGCTCGCGGCTGCCGAGCGAGCGCGAGCTCACCGAGGCACTGGGAGTCAGCCGTACGACGGTCGCGTCGGCGTACCGCGAACTCCGCGACAGCGGGTACCTGGCGAGCCGCCGCGGTTCCGGCAGTGTCACGGCGCTGCCGTCGAAGATCGAGCCGGAGCTCGGGCGGCACCACGCGCCGGGGATCGACACCGAGGGGCTGTACGACTTCACCTGCGCGGCACCGGCCGCGGTGCCCGGGATCAGTACGGCGGTCGCGTCGGCGGCCGCCGAACTGCCGCTGCATCTGGCGACCCCCGGGTACCACCCGCAAGGCCTGCCGGTACTGCGGTCCGAGATCGCGGCCGCCTACTCGGAGCGCGGTCTGCCGACGTCGCCGGACCAGATCATCGTGACCGCGGGCGCACTGGCGGCGACCTCGATCGCGATCCGGGCGATCACGCAGATCGGCGACCGGGTGCTGACCGAGAGCCCGACACACCCGAACTCGGTGGACGCGATCCGGCGCAGCGGGTGCCGCGTGGTCGCCGTACCGATGTCGCCCGGTGGGTGGGACCTTCCGTTGTTGGAGGCAACGATCCGGCAGACGGCGCCGCGGGCGGCCTGGCTGGTGGTGGACTTCCAGAATCCGACCGGTTTCCTGATGCCGGCGGCGGACCGGCAGCGGCTCGCGCGGGCGTTCGCGCGGTCGCGGACCACGGCGATCGTGGACGAGACCCTGTTCGAGCTGTCGCTGGACGGGCAGGAGATGCCGCCGCCGTTCGCGTCGTACGACCCCGACGGCGTGATCACGGTCGGGTCGGTGAGCAAGTCGTTCTGGGGCGGGTTGCGGATCGGGTGGATGCGGGTGCCGGAGGCCCTGGTCGCGCGGGTGCTGGACGCGCGGGCGTCGATGGACCTCGGGGCGCCGGTGCTCGAGCAGCTGGTCGTCGCGGATCTGCTCCGGCACCGCTCGACACTGCTTCCGGAGCGCCGGGCCGAGTTGGCTCGCCGCCGTGATGCGCTGGCGTCGGCTGTTGCCGGCGAGCTCCCGTCGTGGCGGTTCCGGATCCCGGGCGGCGGGTTGTCACTGTGGTGCGAGCTGCCCGAGCCGGTGGGTTCCAGCCTCGTCGGGGTCGCGCAACGGAACGGTGCGCTGCTGGTCGCGGGCTCGCGCTTCTCCCCCGACGGCGGCCTCGAGTCCTTCATCCGGCTCCCGTACACGCTCGACGTGGACTCGCTGCGTGACGGCGTCGCCCGGGTCGCCGCGTCGTACACCTCGCTCACCGTCCCCGGCGCCCCGCGCCGCCGGACCGGCGTGATGATCGCGTAGGGCGGACCGCCAGCACTCACCAATCCCGCTCGACCGGCCCGCTTCACGCTCAGCCGGCCCTGCCCGGGGCCCAGATGCAGGGGTTGGTGAGTGGTGGCGGTCCGCCCTTGCCACGTCATCGTGCCGTAAGGGGTGCGGGGAAGGTTCGCCTTACATCGGGCGTTGAGAGACTATGAGAGTCACTCTGCGAGAGGCGTGAGAATGTCGTTCTTCACCCGCAACACCGCCATGGTCGAGCCGCAGGCCGCGCTGCCGGGCCGGCCCACCCCCGGCTTCGCCGTACCGGACGAGAACATCGTCCTGCACACGCCGCAGACCGCCGCCGCGCCCGAGGGGTTCGAGGAGGTCTGGTTCGGCACCGGATGCTTCTGGGGTACCGAGGAGATCTTCTGGCAGCAGCCCGGCGTGTACACCACCGCCGTCGGGTACGCGGGCGGTTACACCCCGAACCCGACGTACGAAGAGGTCTGCTCCGGCCGCACCGGTCAGACCGAGGCCGTCCGGGTTGTCTACGACCCCACCAAGACCACCTTCACGGACCTGCTGAAGGTGTTCTGGGAGACGCACGACCCGACACAGGGCATGCGGCAGGGCAACGACCTCGGTTCGCAGTACCGCTCGGCGATCTACTACACCACCGACGCCCAGCGCGCCGAGGCCGAGCGCACCCGCGACCTGTACGCCCCCGTCATCAAGCCCCTCGGATACGGCGACATCACCACCGAGATCGCCCCCGCGCAGACCTTCTACTACGCGGAGGACTACCACCAGCAGTACCTGTTCAAGAACCCGAACGGCTACCGGTGCCACTCCAACACCGGCGCCAAGTTCCCCGGCTGACAGGCTGTAACCGCACACGAGCGCCCGACCGGCAGCGGTCGGGCGCTCGATCGTGAGTGGACGATCACGGCGCTTTACGGTGCTTTACGGTGGCTGAGTGAAGAACGACGACCGTCGCGTCCGCCGCCTCGTGGTGGGTGAGGTCACTTGGCGCTGGACCGTTCGTCAGCGAGTGAGGCCCGGCCAGGAGAACTGCGGCCTGACGCTCTCGTTGTTCCGTGAAGGCACGCGGGACCGGTTGGTCCTCGTCTTCCGTCCCGGACCGGACCGGGTTGTCTCGAACACGTACTTCGACGCCGGGGCACTGATCCGGCTGCCGGATCGCGGCTATCTCAACCTGTTCGAGCCCGGAACTGTCCGCCGGCTCCTGGACGCGGCGACCTCGACCCTGGATCTCTCCGAGCAAGTCACCGAGGTCGACGGCTGGCCGTACTTCGACACGATCGTCTGAACCTAGACCTCCCGATCGAGCACTACCAGTTCCTGGCGCTTCGGCTGCCGGGGTGAGGGATGCACCGGGTGTCGGGGATCATGGGGCGATGTCCATCAGCGCGACGCATGAACTACTTCCCGGCACCCCGGCCGGCCGGCCCGGACGGGTGATCCTGCTGAACGGTACGTCGAGTTCGGGGAAATCGAGTATCGCCAAGGAACTGCTGGACACCCTCGATGGCGCCTGGTTCCACCTGGCGATCGATCAGTTCCATCGCATTCGCGGGCGCCGGGAGTGGACCGAGGAGGAGTTCCTGCCGGTCTTCCAGCGGACCGTGCTGGGGTTCCACCGGGCGGTCGCCGGGATGGCGTCGGCAGGTAACGACGTCGTCGTCGATCACATCATGGGCGAACGCTGGCGGCTCGCCGACTGTCTGACGGTCTTCGACGGACTGCCCGTGTACTTCGTCGGTATCAACTGCTCGTTGCCCGAGCTCGAGCGGCGGGAGCGGGAGCGTGGGAACCGGACGATCGGGCGCGCGGCGTTGCAGTTCCCACTCGTGCACCAGCACGGCGTGTACGACGTCGAGGTCGACTCCGAACGTCAGACCCCGGCGGAGTGCGCCGCCACGATCCGCGATCGCCTGTCCGCCGGCCCGCCCACAGCGTTCGACGAGCTACGTCGATAACCCGGGCAGCGCCGAGGGCACCACCGGCAGCCGGCACCCTCGGCGCTGGAAGATCGTCAGCCCATCGACTTCTGACCGTCGATGGCTTCGCGGATGATGTCGGCGTGGCCGGCGTGCTGGGCGGTCTCGGCGGTGATGTGCAGGAAGACGCGGCGGACGGACCAGAAGACGCCCGGCGGCTGCCAGGGTGCGGACGGGAGCTCGTAGCTGACCTCGAGGTCGAGCGTGCGGACCAGGTCGTCGGTCGCGGCGGCCACCTTCTCGTACTCCGCCAGTACGCCGGCCAGCGTCTCGCCCTCGGTGAGGCGGAACTGGTCCTGCCACGAAGCGATCATCTCCGGCGTGAACTCGGACTCGGCCGGCACGTCGTCCGACCGGCCGCCCTGGGCGAACTCGGCCCAGTGCTGCTCGACCGCCGACACGTGCTTGATCAGGCCGCCGATGGTCAGCTCGCTGACGGTACTGCGGGTGTTCGCCTGCTCGTCCGTCAGACCCTGCGCGGTGTGCCGCAGGAAGTACCGGTGCTTGGCCAGGAAGTCCAGGATGTCGGCCCGCTCGCCGGTCGCCGGCTGCTCGTTGTTCGTCATGTCCCTGACTCTAGAAGGTGTAGCGGCCAGGTAATGGCCGCTATTCGATCGGGCCTGAGATCTCCTCGGGAACAAGCCCGGCGGCTAGCGTGGCCCAGGGGGGCGGCAACCGGGCCGATCCCCTTTGTCCGGAAAGGGAATCAGGGGGTACAACCGTGGGAACGATCACGACCAGCGACGGCACCGAGATCTTCTACAAGGACTGGGGAAGCGGGCAGCCGATCGTCTTCAGTCACGGATGGCCGTTGTCGGCCGACGACTGGGACAACCAACTGCTGTTCTTCCTCTCGAAGGGGTACCGCGTCGTCGCGCACGACCGCCGGGGGCACGGGCGGTCGACACAGACCGGCGACGGTCACGACATGGACCACTACGCCGACGACCTGAAGGCGGTCGTCGACCACCTCGACCTGCGCGACTGCATCCACGTCGGTCACTCGACCGGCGGCGGCGAGGTCGTGCACTACCTGGGCCGGCACGGCGAGGACCGGGCCGCCAAGGCCGCGATCCTGTGCGCGGTCCCACCGTTGATGGTGAAGACCGACGCGAACCCGGAGGGCCTGCCCAAGGACGTCTTCGACGACCTGCAGAACCAGCTCGCCGCGAACCGGTCCGTGTTCTACCGCGCGCTGCCGGAGGGCCCGTTCTACGGGTTCAACCGGCCCGGCGCCGAACCGGTCGAAGCCATCATCGCGAACTGGTGGCGGCAGGGCATGATGGGCGGCGCCAAAGCGCACTACGACGGCATCGTCGCGTTCTCCCAGACCGACTTCACCGAGGACCTGCGCAAGATCACCATCCCGGTGCTCGTGGTGCACAGCGAGGACGACCAGATCGTCCCGTACGTCGCTGCCGGTCCGAAGTCGGCCGCCTTGCTCAAGAACGGGGTCCTGAAGACCTACCAGGGCCTCCCGCACGGCCTGCCCACGACCCACGCGGACGTGGTCAACGCCGACCTGCTCGAGTTCTTCCAGTCGTAACCCCGCACCATCCGGCTTCGTCACGCAGCCTTGCGCGCCCTCCCGGCGACAGTCGCCTGACGAAAGGGCTTCCTCACGATGCATCACCACAGAACGCGGGTCCTGGCGGTAGTCGTCGCCGTACTCGCGGTCCTGCTCGCCGCCGTGACACCCGCGGCCGCGTCGCACCAGCGTGGTCCGAAACCGACGGTCGTCCTGGTCCACGGTGCGTGGGCCGACGGGTCGAGCTGGTCGAAGGTCACCAGCCGGCTCCTCGACGACGGGTACACGGTCCGCGTCCCACCGAACGAGTTACGCAGTCTCCCGACCGACGCCGCGACGATCCGCAACTTCCTCGCCACCATCTCCGGTCCGATCGTGCTGGTCGGCCATTCGTACGGCGGTGCGGTCATCACGAACGCCGCGACCGGCAACCCGAACGTGAAGGCGCTGGTGTACGTCGACGCGTTCGCGCCGGACAAAGGCGAGTCGGTGTTGACGCTGGCCGGTGCGGACTCCGCCCTCGCCGTACCGCCGGAGACCGTGTTCGACTTCGTCCCGAACGGCACCTTCCTCGACCTGTACCTGAAGCACGACACGTTCGTGAAGTCGTTCGCCTCGGGGCTGCCGCGGTCCCAGTCCGAGAAGCTGTACCCGTCGCAACGTCCGCTCGCCCTGGCGGCCGGTAACGACCCGTCCGGGGTGCCGGCGTGGAAGACGATCAAGTCCTGGTACGTACTCGGCACCAGGGACCTGATCATCACGCCGACCGCGCAGAACTTCATGGCCACCCGCGCGCACTCCACCATCACCCGCATCCCGGCCGGTCACCTCGGACTGATCTCCGATCCCGGCCCGGTCACCAAGGTGATCGAGACCGCGATTCACGCCACCCGTTGACGCGGCGCCGCCGGTCGCCCGGAGTAATTCGGGCGACCGGCGGTCGTGGTCAGGCCTAAGCTGCCTGGCCAGGAGGCCGTTATGGGTGACGAGTTGACGATCCGGCCGTTGCGCGCCGGCGATCCCGCGATCATCGCCGCGGCGATGGACGCGATCGGGTGGAACAAGCCCGAGAGCCAGTACGTGCGGTACCTCGCCGAGCAGGACGCCGGCGAGCGCGACATCCTGGTGGCGACGGTCGACGGGCGGTACGTCGGGTACGTGACCGTGCGCTGGGTGTCGCCGTACTTCCGGACCATCCCCGAGATCCAGGACTTCAACGTGCTGCCGTCGTACCGGCGGCGCGGGATCGGGTCGGCGTTGATGGACGCGGCCGAGGCGCTGGTCACGACGCGGTACCCGGTGGTCGGGATCGGTGTCGGGCTGTACCCGGACTACGGGCAGGCGCAGCGGATGTACGTCCGCCGCGGTTACCTCCCGGACGGCCGCGGGCTGATCTACGACGGCCGGCAGGTGCCGCCGATGGAGTCGATCCGCAACGACGACAGCGCGACCTTGATGTTCACCAAGGAGCTGCGTGCTCGGGAGGACGTCAGCGGGTAGCGTCGGTGGGGTGCGTGCTATCGAGTACTCCGTAACCGGTGAGCCCGACGTCCTGACCCTCGTGGACAGGCCGATGATCGACCCCGGGCCGGGTGAGGTGCGGGTGCGGATCCACCGGTCGGGCGTCAACCCGACCGACTGGAAGTCGCGCCGCGGCAGCGAGTCCGGCACCCTGATCGACCCGGCTCAGGTGCCCAACCAGGACGGCTCGGGTGTCGTCGAGGCCGTCGGCCAGGGCGTCGACGTCGCGCTGACCGGCCGTCGCGTCTGGCTCTGGGAGGCGGCGTACCAGCGACCGGCGGGCGGAACCGCGCAGGAGTACGCCGTGGTTCCGGTGCGCAACGTGGTGGCGCTACCCGACAGCGCGTCGTTCGACCTCGGGGCCGCGCTCGGCGTGCCGTTCCTGACCGCGCACCGCTGCCTGACGGTGACCGAGGACGGGCCCGACCATCTCGGACCGGGCAGGCTCGCGGGCCGGACGGTGCTGGTGGCCGGTGGCGCCGGTGCGGTCGGCAACGCGGCGATTCAGCTCGCCCGGTGGTCCGACGCGACGGTGATCACCACGGTGAGCAGCCCGGAGAAGGGCAATCTCGCCGCGCTCGCGGGTGCCGATCACGTCATCGACTACAAGCAGCAGGACGTGGTCGCCGAGGTGCATGCGATCGCACCGCACGGCGTGCACACGATCGTCGAGGTGTCGCCGGCGGCGAACGCGGCCATCGACGCCGCGGTGATCGCGCCGCATGGCTCGGTGGCTGTCTATGCGACCGACGGCGGGCCGGCGATGGAGCTGCCGGTGCGCGCGTCGATGGTGCCGAACGCCCGCTGGCAGTTCGTGCTGCTGTACACGGCTCCGGAGTCGTGGCGACCGCGCGCCCTGGGCGATGTCGCGGCCGCGGTCGAGGCCGGCGCGGTGCGGGTCGGTCCGGAGGCCGGGCTACCGCTGCACCACTACTCGCTCGACCGGGCCGCGGAGGCACACGCCGCGGTCGAGCAGAGCGTCGTCGGCAAGGTGCTGATCGACGTCAGCTCAGACTGACGCCAATCGCTGCTGCAGCGCGGCTGCGCAGCGGCACTCCGGGTTGTCGGTGCAGAGCAGGGCTGCGGGATCGTCGAGAACGAGCTGGCGAGTCGCGTCCAGGATGGCCTGTTTGGGGATACGGCGTACCCGTGCCTGCCCGATGCGGACTTCCTTGGTCGCAGGACGCAGTACCGGCTCGATGGCGTCGAAGTGGTGGCTCTCGCCGGAGATGTTCGGGAGCTCGACCCACAGGCCGTCGGCGGATTTCGCGTAACGGTAGAAGCGCGAGCGACCGAGGTACTGCTCGGCGAGATGGATCGTGGTGTTGGACGTGTGATCGACACCGAGCAGCAGTACGTCGCCGTTCAGCGCCTCGATCGGGCCCAGCGGCCAGTCGGGACGCTGCGCCGCCAGCAACCGCTCAGCGGCGGGACCTGCCGCCTGGTAGGCGAACAGCGGATGCGAGGTGCGCAGTGGGACACCCGTCTGCCGGAACACCTCGGGGATCCGCCCCAGCCAGCGGTCGATCGGCAGATCGCTGCGAAAGCTGGTTGCCTGCGACAACTTTTCGTCGAACTCGGCCCAACTCGCCGCGTTCCAATAGGCATTGTTCGGCCGGACCAGCCCGGGCGGCGCCGGCAACCCGGTCAGGTCCCAGCTGCCGGCAGGCATCATCACGGTCCCGCACACCTCGGTCAGCGCCGCGCAAACCGCCTCCGCGCCACCGTCGACGTACCCGAACGCGCTGAGCGACGAGTGCACGAGCACCTCGGACGTCCCGTCCAGCCCGAGCTGCCGCAACCCGTCGACGATCTCGTCTGCCCGCATCCCCGCAATCTAGGACGCCTGGAACATTCCTGTCTTCCGATATTCGGCGTGCAGGCGGAGCACCGTCTCGGTGGGTGGGTGCAGCGGACCGGGCGGCACAGCGAAGAAACCAGCTTCGAGTACTTCGTCCTCGCCGGGGTGCAGCGTGCCGGTCCATCGGCGGGCCTCGAAGCACAGGGCGAAGCACTGCACCACATCACCGTTCGGATAAGTGAGGGTGTGTACGTCGGCCTGCGACACGCTGGCGAACGGGACCAGGTCGGCCTCGTCGACGACCAGCCCGGTCTCCTCCTGGAACTCACGCGCGGCCGTGGACCGGAAGCTGTCGCCGGGCTCGGCGCCGCCCGCCGGGAGCTCCCACAGTCCGGAGTCGCGGCTCCGCTGGAACAGGATGCGGTCGGCCGAATCCACCGCGAGGACCTGAGCCCCGGGCAGCAGCAGGAGCCGGGAGCCGACGTCGCGACGGAGCCGGGCGAGGTAGGAGTCCACGGGTGAGAGGGTAGGACGCGTGGAACTGGTGAGGCGTCGGGCGGGCTGGTTGCTGGGATTGGGGCTCGTGGGCGGCCTGGCGTGGACGACGGTCGTGACGTTGTCGATGCCCGGCTGGTACGACCCGTCCGCGGACTGTGTGCACAAGTTCGTCGGCGCGTCCGGCGACCCGGTGGTCCGCACCACTTGGTTCCCGCCGTCCGCGAGCTGCGTGTACGGCGACCAGGTCCGCCAGTACATGTCGACGACCCGCACCGTCGCCCTCTCGGTCATCGGCGTCCTGCTCCTGGTCGTGGTCGCCGCCGGTCTGATCCTGACCGTACGGCGACTGCGCGGCGACGCCGGACCGATCCAGCCGGTCGGAACCGTCGACCTGCGTCGGCGCCGGATCAATCACCTGCTCTTCGGGGCGCTCGACACCGCCCTGGTGTTCGCCGTCCTGACCTTCCTGAACGCAGCCGCGATCGTGTTCGGCGGGCTCCCGGGCGGCATCCTGTTCATCGTGACGGTGCTCGCCGGCCTGAGCGCGTTCGGCACCACACTCGACCGGCACATGGGTCCGCTCCCCGCCAGCGCCCTCGACTCCCGCCGCCGCGGCACGGTCGCCGGCGTCGCGACGTACGCCGTCGTTTTCGTCGCGACCGCGGTCACCGGCCAACTCCCGTTCTTCCGCTTCTGGGCGGTGCCCCTGGCCGGGATCGCGTACGCCGCGATCGCCGCATGGCAGTGGTCGCGTGCGATCAACAGCGCCACTGAGGCTCAACGTTCTGGTTGAGGTGGAAGACGTTCTCGGGGTCGTACCGGCACTTCACCCGCGCCAGCCGGTCGTAGTTCGCGGCGCCGAACGCGGCGATCATCCGGTCCCGGCCCTCGTGCCCGACGAAGTTCGGGCACACGTGTCCGGTCGACCACGGTTCGAGGTCCTCGCACACGTCGCGCGCCCAGCGGATCACCCGCGCGTCCGAACACGGATGTGTCCAGGCCCCGAACGGTCGCGCCACCCACGCCGCGTCCCGGTACGCCTGCGGCCAGTCCCCCGAACCACGGCGTACGGCGCCACCCCAGGGCAGCATCGCCTGCTGTGACGGTGACGGTACGAGGATCTCGCCGGCCCGATCACAGAACGCCCGTACGGCGGGATCCGGCAACGCGGACAGATGCTCGGCGGAGCAGTAGTTCCGGAACCCGGCCGGGCTGTCCAACGCGGACTGCAGTTCGGCGTACGGCAACTCGGCGAGGAACGCTCCCTCGGGCGACAGCGCGAACATCGGCGCGAACATGTCACGTGCCTCGTCCGCAGGACCGGCGTACACCGCGATCGCCAGGACCACGGGCTGCGCCACCAACGGCTCCGGGACGAACCCGAACGCGGGCGCGGTCAGGAACACCACGCCACCACCGAGCTCCTCGGGCGCGTCCGCCTCGATCAGATCGCGGTACATCCGCAGCACCGACGCACCGGCCGCGGCCGGCCAGACCAGCACCGCCAGTGTCGTCGTCGCGACCCGCGTCAGCCGGAAGGTCAGCGCGGTCGCCACGCCGAAGTTCCCGCCACCACCGTGCAGAGCCCAGAACAGCTCGGTGTTCTTGGTCTCGTCGGCGATCACCAGCTCCCCGTCGGCGGTCACGAGCTCGACCGAGACCAGCGCGTCGGACGCCAGCCCGAGCTTCCGTTCCAGCCACCCGGAACCGCCGCCGAGAGCCAGCCCGGCGACCCCGATCGACGACACCCGCCCGCCGGTCGTCACCAGCCCGTACTGCTGGCCGGCGCCATCCAGGTCACTCCAGGTCGCGCCGCCACCGACCCGCGCGAGTCGCCGGCCGGGATCGATTTGCACGCTGTACATCCGCCGCAGGTCGATCACCATCCCGCCGTCGCTGACGCCGTCCCCGGTGACCGCGTGACCGCCGCCGCGTACTGCCAACTCGAGCTCGTTCGCGACGCCGTACCGGACCGCGGCCTGGACGTCGGCGGCCGTCTCACATTGCGCGATCAGCGCCGGTTTGCGGTCGACCATCGCATTGAAGACCTCCCGAGCCTCGTCGTACTCCGCGTCTGTCTCGCGCAGCAGAACGCCCCCGAATCCGGTGGGTCGCATGATGAATCCCCCCTCACTCGCCGGTCATCCCCCCGGCGATTCCCCGATCGTCCGTCGTCCCCCGGTCCCGGTCAACGTCCGCAGTGGGTAGGGTCGAAGCCGTGACTGGTGCGGCGGTGATCGGTGGTGCGGGTCAGGTCCTGACCGAGGACGAGGTGACGTCGTTCGTCGGGGGTGCCCTCGCGGGCGCCGGGCTGGAGGGACGCAGCGTCTGCGTGATCGTCCCGGACGCCACCCGCAGCTGCCCGCTGCCGCTGCTGCTCAAGGCCGTCACCGGCGCGCTGGAAGGCCGGGCGAGCAAGGTCACCATTCTCGTTGCCCTGGGCACCCATGCGGAGATGACGCCGGAGCAGCTGCGCAAGCACCTCGGCGGTGACTACCCGAACGCGATCAACCACGAGTGGTGGAAACCCGGCACGTTCGCCGACCTCGGCACGATCGGTTCCGGCCGGGTCGGCGAGATCTCCGGCGAGATGCTCCGCGACGAGGTCCCGGTGCAGCTGAACCGCGCCGTGGTCGAGCACGACGTCGCGCTGGTCGTTGGGCCGGTCTTCCCACACGAGGTGGTCGGCTTCTCCGGCGGCAACAAGTACTTCTTCCCCGGCGTCGCCGGCCAGCAGGTCATCGACTTCTCGCACTGGCTCGGCGCCCTGATCACCAGCGCGAACATCATCGGCACGCCGGGTATCACTGCGGTCCGCGCCCTCATCGACGAGGCCGCCGCGCTCATCCCGGCGGAGAAGCTCGCGCTGTCCGTGGTCGCCCAGTCCGGGACCGACTCACTGCACGCGATCGCGTTCGGCGACACCACCGAGTCCTGGGCCGCGGCCGCCGAGATCTCCGCCCAGACCCACGTCCGGTACCTCGAGCATCCGGTCCAGCGCGTGCTCTCCGTGATGCCGCCGAAGTACGCCGACATCTGGACCGCGGCGAAGGGCTTCTACAAGGTCGAACCGATCGTCGCGGACGGCGGCGAGGTGATCCTCTACGCGCCGCACGTCACGCAGCTCGCCGCGATGCACCCGGAGATCGAGGAGATCGGCTACCACTGCCGCGACTACTTCCTCGGCCAGTGGGACCGGTTCCGCGACCTGCACTGGGGGGTCCTCGCGCACTCCACCCACCTGCGCGGCGCCGGCACCTGGGACCCGGTCAGCGGCGAGCACCTCCGGGTCCGGGTGACGCTGGCGACCGGCATCCCCGAGGACGTCGTACGCCGGGCCAACCTCGGCTACCTCGATCCCGCGAAGGTCGACCTCGCGGCGTACGAGGCCGACGACGACACGTTCGTCGTACCGAACGCCGGCGAGACCCTCTACCGCCTGAAGGCGTAGCCGGACCCCATTCCCATCGGGGTGACCCGCCGGTAACCTCTGGCTGTATGGCCGACGTCGTCATCATCGGGTCCGGGTTCGCCGGGCTGTGCATGGGGATCAAGCTGCGGCAGTCCGGGTGTGAGGACTTCGTCATCCTGGAGAAGGCGGACGAGCTCGGCGGCACCTGGCGGGACAACACGTATCCCGGCTGCGCCTGCGACATCCCGTCGTACCTCTACTCGTTCTCGTTCGAGCAGAACCCGCGGTGGACGCGGATGTTCGCGCCGTGGGACGAGATCCTCGCCTACCTGAAGCACTGCGCGGACAAGTACGGGATCGCCGGCAAGATCCGGTACGGCGCGGAGGTCACCGAAGCCGCCTTCGACGAGGCGACCGGTCGCTGGACCGTCACGGTGAACGGCGACGAGACGATCCAGACCCAGGCGCTGGTGGCCGGCGTCGGCAGCCTGCACGAGCCGAAGCTCCCGCGACTCCCCGGACTCGACTCCTTCGCCGGTACGACGTTCCACTCCGCGCAATGGGATCACTCGGTGGACCTGCGGGGACGCAACGTGGCGGTGATCGGGACCGGAGCGTCGGCGATCCAGTTCGTACCGCAGATCGCACCGCAGGTGGCCCAGCTGGACGTGTACCAGCGGTCGGCCCCGTGGGTCACCCCGAAGCCGGACCGCTCGATCGGCACCTGGGAACGCGCGCTGCACGAGCGCTTCCCGGCCGGCCAGCGGACGATCCGCAACGTCATCTACTGGGGCCTCGAGGGCCGCGGCGCCGGCTTCGCGGGCAACCCGAAGCTGATGAAGGGCCTGGAACTGCAGGCGAAACGGCACCTCCGCAAGCAGGTCACCGACCCGGAGCTCCGCGCGAAGCTGACCCCGGACTACCAGATCGGCTGCAAGCGGGTGCTGAACTCGAACGACTACTACCCCGCGCTCACCCGGCCGAACGTGAGTGTCGTGACCACCCCGATCGCACGGGTCACCCCGACCGGCGTGGTCACCACCGACGGCACCGAGCGGTCCTGCGACACGCTCGTACTCGGCACCGGGTTCGCGGTCGCGGCCAACCTGACCCGAATGCCGATCCTCGGCAAGGACGGCGTCGACCTCGCCGAACACTGGAAGCGTGACGGCATCGGCGCGCACCTCGGCATCACGGTCGCCGGGTACCCGAACCTGTTCCTGCTCGTCGGCCCGAACACGGTCCTCGGCCACTCGTCGATGGTGTTCATGATCGAGGCTCAGGTCCGCTACGTGATGCAGGCGCTGCACCTGCTCCGGCGCCGCGCAGCGACGTACGTGGAGGTCCGTGAGGAGGCCCAGGAGCGGTTCGTGGACTCGATCCAGGGCGAGCTCGGCGACACCGTCTGGCAGTCCGGGTGCACCAGCTGGTACCTGGACGCGACGGGACGGAACTCGACGATCTGGCCGGAGTGGACGGTGTCGTACTGGCGCCGTACCCGGCGGCTCGATCCGGCCGATTTCGCCGTCGTCCATTAGGGGATGGCCCGGACTCCTCCAGTAGGAGTCCAGGCCCTCGGATGTACGACCTTGGGATGAAGGAAAGACCGATCCGGAGACCGATGTCCGGCGAGCCTCGCTGAAGCACTCTTGAGGCATGGACATTCTTCAGATCGCAGGAGCGGCAGTCGTGGTGATCGGCATCGTGGTCACCGCACTGATCGCCATCATCCCGTCAGTCGTCGACCGCTGAGCCAACCAGCTCAGTCGGCTCGGTCGACTCAGTCGGCGGACAGATGGACCAGCAGGTCCTGCCGGGTCAGCACGCCCACCGGCTTTCCGTCGTCGAGAACCATCAGGGCGTCCCGGCCTTCGAGCAGCGCGACCGCCTTGGTGACCGGTTCGCCGGCGCCGAGCGACGGCAGCGCCGGGTCCATGTGCTGCTCGACGATGTCCGCCAGCCGCGCCTTGCCGGAGTACAGGGCGTCCATCAGCGTCCGCTCCGACACCGCGCCGGCCACCTCGGCCGCCATCACCGGCGGCTCCGCGCGGACGACCGGCATCTGGGAGACGCCGTACTCCCGCAGGATGGCGACCGCCTCGGCGATCGTCTCGTGCGGGTGGGTGTGCACCAGCGGCGGCAGGCTGCCGTCCTTGCCGGCCAGCACGTCACCGAGGGTGGTGCCCTGCTTGGCGTGCGCGAGGAAGCCGTACTGCGCCAGCCAGTCGTCGTTGAAGACCTTGGTCAGGTAGCCGCGGCCGCCGTCCGGCAGCAGGACCACGATGACGGCTTCGGGGTCGTCGAGCTCCTGCGCCAGCCGGATCGCGGCCGCTGCCGCCATCCCGGCCGAACCGCCGACCAGCATCGCCTCTTCGCGGGCGAGCCGCCGGGTGAGCGCGAACGAGTCCGCGTCCGACACCTCGATGACGCGGTCGCAGATGTCCCGGTCGTAGGTCTCCGGCCAGAAGTCCTCGCCGACGCCCTCGACCAGGTACGGCCGGCCGGTGCCGCCGGAGTACACCGAGCCCTCCGGGTCGGCGCCGACGATCTGGACGCGACCGTTCGACACCTCCTTGAGGTACTTGCCGGTGCCGCTGATCGTGCCGCCGGTGCCGACGCCCGCGACGAAGTGGGTGATCTTCCCCTCCGTCTGCTCCCAGATCTCGGGACCCGTGGTCTCGTAGTGCGAACGCGGGTTGTTCTGGTTCGCGTACTGGTTCGGCTTCCAGGCGCCCTCGATCTCGCGGACCAGTCGGTCGGAGACGTTGTAGTACGAGTCCGGGTGCTCGGGGGCCACCGCGGTCGGGCAGACCACCACCTCCGCGCCGTACGCCTTGAGCACGTTGCGCTTGTCCTCGCTGACCTTGTCCGGGCAGACGAAGACGCACTTGTAGCCCTTCTGCTGCGCGACCATCGCGAGCCCGACGCCGGTGTTGCCGGACGTCGGCTCGACGATTGTGCCGCCGGGCTTGAGCTCACCGGAGGCCTCCGCGGCCTCGATCATCCGGACCGCGATCCGGTCCTTCACGGAGCCGCCGGGATTGAAGTACTCGACCTTGGCGAGCACGAGCGGTTTGGCACCGTCGGTGGTCTTGGACAGCCTCACCAGCGGGGTGTTGCCGACGAGGTCCAGGAGAGAGTCTGCGTAGCGCACAGTCTTAACTGTAGTGATATGCGTGGCCTTCGGTAATTTGGCTTGCTTGTCTGTGACTGCGTGTAATGCTTGTACTTGTGAGTGACCGGGGTGGTGGGGTGGGAAAAGCATTCAACTCAGCCCGGGCAGCGAAGAAGCTGGCCCAGGCCGCGGCCTTCGGGGGCGGGGGACTCGGACTCATCGGTGCCACGTTGTACGGCGTACTGACCGCTGAGGCCGAGTACGCGAAGCGTGTGATCGGACCGATGCGCTACTACCCCACTCCGGGCGACGGTCTGTACGGCCGGCATCCAGGACATCCGATCACGTTCGCCATGCTCGGCGACTCGAGTGCCGCGGGGTACGGCACCGACTCGCCGGACGAGACCCCTGGGGTGCTGCTCGCCTCCGGGCTGGCCGACCTGGCCGAGCGCCCGGTCCGGCTGGTCGACGTCTCCAAGACCGGAGCGAAGTCGACCGATCTCGCCGCGCAGGTGGACACCGCGCTGCAGGCCGGCCCGCACATCGCGGTGATCCTGATCGGCGCGAACGACGTGAAGGCGAAGATGCCGCCGTCGACCTCGGTCCGCCTGCTCTCCACCGCCGTACGCCGGTTGCGCGCCGCGAACTGTGAGGTCGTGGTCGGCACCTGCCCGGACCTCGGCGTGGTCCGCCCGATCGTGCCGCCGCTGCGCTGGGTCGCCCGCTCGCTGAGCCACCGGCTCGCCGCCGCGCAGACGATCGCCGTGGTCGAGGCCGGCGGCCGCTCCGTCTCGCTCGGCTCGCTGCTCGGCGAGGTGTTCCGCACCAACCCGTCGATGTGGGGCCGCGACAACTTCCACCCGTCCGCCACCGGGTACGCCGCGGCCGCCGCCGCGCTGCTGCCGTCGGCAGCGGCGGCGATGGGCGTCGGGCCGGAGTCGTTCGTGCACCCGGAGCCGTTCCGCGGCGAGGCGATCCTGCCGATCGCGGAGGCCGCCGTCCAAGCGGTCCGCCGGGCCGGAACCGAGGTCGCCGCCACCGAGGTGGCCGGTCGCGAGCGGGGTCCGCGGGGCCGTTGGGCCGCGCTGCGGCACCGCCGCCGGCATCCGAAGGCCGAGGTCGACCGCGTCGAGGAGCCGAAGGACGCGTCCCCCGAGACGGTGCCGGTCGGTCACTGACCGGCGTACAACTCGCGTACGACTGGCGCGGAATCCTCCCAATTGTGGGGATTCCGCCGGATCGGCGGAGCTGTTGCTGAACTTGAGCGTCCGCTGAGCGGGGACTTTCCTGTCGGGAGTCTTGCCTCCGGGCTGCCAGGTGGTGCACAGTCGATAACTACGCGGTACCCCGATGACGGGAGGCGAAGATGGGCTTGAACCACTCCGAGGAGACGCATCAGCGTCTGGTGGAGGCCGTGCCCAGATGCACCGGACGCGCAATGACCGAGTGGTTCCAGCTGATGAACGACGGACCGTCGTTCCTGCGCTTCGACGACAGAGTGCGATGGCTCTCCAGCGAGTACGCACTCGCTCATGGGCACGCGACCGCCATCGTCCACGAGTTCGACCTGGTCAGAGCGCACCGGCGAATGGGCTGAGCCGCAAAGGAGACGAGCGTGAAGACCTGCCCTTTCAGGTGGAGGGGCAGGTCTTTCACGGTCGAGCGGCCGTGATCTCCACTTCGTTCCCCTCCGGATCCGCTACCAGGTAAGGGTTTTCGCGCACCACCGTCCCACCCGCGGACAACGCCGCCTCGACCCGCGACCGCACCGCCTCCGCCGGCACGACGAGTTCGAAGCGCAGCCGATTCCGTTGTGCACGGGGCTCGGCGAGCTGCTGGAAGAACAGCACCGGGTTCATCCAGCGCGGGTCGAAGATGTCGGTGACGTGCGGCCGGGTGTCCTCCGCGTAGCCCAGGAACGTCGACCAGAACCGCCGTACGGCGGGGACGTCCATCGCGTCCAGGCCGAACTGCACGAACCGCAGCGGCGCCGGATCCGCCCGCAGCCCCAGCTCCCGTGCCGCGCCCTCGACCGCCTGTGCCAACGCGACGAACTTCGGGTCGGCCCCGTCCTCGCCGCCCTCCCACCGATCCTTCGCACTGTCGACGGTCACGCCCTCCGGCCGTACGTCGATCCGCAGCGCGATGCCCGCGGCGTCGGCCAACTCCGCCACCTTCATGACGAACGGCGCCGGCGTGGACGTCGGGTAGAACACCATCGCGGCGAACAACGCCTGCCAGTCACGCGTTCCGGAGAGCGGATCGCCCGGGACCAGATCGATCTCGTTCCCCTCGTCGTCGGCCACCATCACGCCGAACGCACCGGACGGCTCCCGCCCCGTCGCCACATAGGCCTGGTGGACGACGTCCGCCGGACGCACCACGTCGACGTGGATCCGGTTCCGCAGCGGCCGCGGCGCGTCGAGTCGCCGTACGGCGAAGCTCGGAGTGCGGCGCAGCGGGTCCTGGAGGGTCGCCGGGTAGCCGAGCGCGACCTGCCAGAACGACTGCGCCGCGGCCGGATCCGCAGCCTCGAGCACGACGCTCAGGGTCTGCACGGCCGCCGGATTCTCGGTCAGACCGAGCTCGCGCGCGGCGACGGAGATCTCCGCCAGGTCGGCGCCGGCCGCCTGGACCCGCACTCCTCCTTGCCGAACATCGATCTCCGGCAGCGGGGACGAGAGCCGGGCGACCAGCGACGCTCCGGCGGCGTGCGACGGAGCGTCGTACCAAACATTCGTCATGAGGACACGGTAGAGCCGGAACCGGACGAGCTGCGTCCGGAAAGCCGGAAGGGCCGGCCCACCTGGACCGGCCCTTCCCTGGTTGTTACGGCTCTGCTGCCCGCGGGGTCAGTCGCCGCCGCGGAGGATCGCGAGGATCCGCAGGATGTTCCAGTACAGCCAGACCAGCGTCACGGTCAGACCGAACGCGGCCCGCCAGGCCTCGCTCTGCGGCGCACCCTCGCGGACCCCGCGCTCGACCAGGTCGAAGTCGAGGATCAGGTTGAACACCGCCAGGCCGGCTCCGAGCGCGGCGAACAGCAGGCCCATCGGGCCCATTCCGGAGATCCCCGTGCTCAGGCCGAACAGGCTGAGCAGCAGGTTGACCACGAGCACACCGGCGAAGCCCATCGTGCCGATGATGACCATCTTGGTGAACCTCGGCGTCACCTTGATCGCGAAGTACTTGTACGTCGCCAGCGTCAGACCGGCCGTGATCATCGTGGCCAGCACAGCCTGCACGATGATGCCGGAGTCACCGACCCAGCCCGCGATGAACTTGCTGCCGATCCCGAGGAACACGCCCTCGGCCACGGCGTACGCCATCAGCAGCGCCGGGTTCACCTTGCGGGAGAACGACAGCACCATGGCGATCGCGAACGCGACCAGCGCGCCGGCCAGGAACGCCGGCGAGACCAGGGTGTCCGGGATCCGCCACCACGCGACCGCGGCGGCCGCGACGACCACACCGAGGGTGATCGCGGTCTTGACGATCACGTCGTCCAGCGTCATGGGGCGGCTCGCGGCCGGAGCCCCCTGGTACTGCTGCGGCGGCATACCCGACCCGCCGTAGCCGTAGGGGCCCGGCTGACCGTACGGAGCGGCCCCCGGATAGGCCTGGCCCTGGCCAGGCGCGAACGCACTCGACCGGTTCAGCACCGGGTTACTGCTCTGCATCTCTTCCTCCTGGTGACCCACATCCGGGGCCGTATCGAGATACTACGGTCCCATCCTGAACAACATCTGAGAATCCCGTAGACATTCCGCACCGAAAATCAATCGCTTTCCGATGTATTTCCCGGCAATACAAAGGATCAACGTCAGATGTGCGGGTGGATCGGTTCCTGGGTGGACAGGGCGGCGCCGACCTGATCGGCCAGGGCGACCGCGACCAGGCGTTGCTCCAGGTCGGGGCGGGCCACGCGGGTGGCGGCGGTCAGCAGGAAGCGGCCGCGGGTCTCGCCGGCGTGCTGAACGGTGAGCTCGATCTCGGCGTTCGTCGGCAGGCCGTCACGCTCGACCTTCAGGACCTGCGAGCCGCGCGTCACCGAGCCGTCGGGATTCAGCCGCGGCGCGTGGGTCTGATTGCTGCCGGCAATGAACTTCACGCCGTCGATCCCCAGGACGGCGGTCAGTTCGGCGCGCACCTGCTCGATCAGGTCGTCGGCGGAGGCACCGGTCGCGACCGCCTGCGAGGTGGTGATCACGCCGTCCAGGTAGCCGCGCCGCCGGGACGCCTCGGCCTGTTGCCTGCGGCCCCAGATCGCGATCTGCGTGACCGCGACGCCGATCACCAGCAGCAGTACGGCCTGCTCCACGTCGTTACTGCTGTTGATCGTGAAGCTGTCGTACGGGACGGTCAGGAAGAAGTCGAACCACACCGCACTCGAAATCGCCGCCAGGATGCCGGCCAGCCGAATCCCGAACGCCGCGACTCCGACGATCACGACCACCAGCAACAACGCCGCATTCGCGTTGTCGAAGTGCTCCCGGAACGGAATCAGCAACGCGCACACAGCAGGCGGCGCGAGCACCGAGGCCGTCAGCACCGGAGTGCGGTAGTTCTCCACACCCCCATTGACGCGCACTACCGGTCACGGATCAACAGTTCTCACAGAGGTCTGACGTCCAAAACCCGGTGGTCGGTCCGGTGGCACCCACCTAGGTTGAAGTACGACTGCCTCGGCTCGCGCGGGGCGGCGGTGACGACGAGGAGGACTCGATGGAGTTGTCAAAGGCCGCGGAGCAGAACCAGTTGTGGAACGCGGAGGTGGCCGCCCGGTACGACACGCCGGGGAGCGGGATGTTCGCGGCTGAGGTGCTGGGGCCGACGGTGGATCGGTTGGCGGAGCTCGCGGGCGGTGGCCGCGCGCTCGAACTGGCGATCGGGACCGGGCGGGTCGCCGTACCGCTGGCGGAGCGTGGGGTACCGGTGAGCGGGATCGAGCTGTCGACGGCGATGCTCGACCAGCTCCGGACGAAGGTCGACGCGGAGACGATCCCGGTGGTCGCTGGGGACATGTCGACGGCCCGGGCGCCGGGTGAGTTCACGCTCGTCTACCTGGTGTTCAACACCATCTCGAACCTGCTGACCCAGTCCGAACAGGTCGCCTGCTTCCGGAACGCCGCCCGCCACCTCTCCCCCGGCGGCCGCTTCGTGATCGAGCTCTGGGTCCCCGAACTCCGCCGCCTCCCACCCGGCCTCCCCGCGACGGTCGGCACCGCCGATCCCGGCTACATCCTGCTCGACACCTACGACGTACTGCAGCAGCACGTCGTCTCCCATCACTTCCACTTCGGCGAAGGCACCGACGCCCAGCTCTTCCGCTCCCCCCACCGCTACATCTGGCCCGCCGAACTCGACCTGATGGCCGAATTGGCCGGCTTCACCCGCGAGTCCCGCCACGCCGACTGGACCGGCTCCCCCTTCACCGCCGACTCTCCCTCCCACGTCACCACGTACCGCCTGCCCGACCCGGACACGGCCTAGCTTGCGGTTGGGTTTCAGACCTGGTGGGCACGGGTCCTGAGGTCGACCATGAAGGGATGGCGAGTCCCTCCGGCGGGGGATGTTTCGGTGGGTGAGATCACTCAGGAGAGGGTTTGTGAAATCTTTCACGAGCCCTTAGCGTTGAAGTGAACATGAAGTCGGAGAACCACTCAGGGAGAGTGAACCGCATGACAGCCCAGGTGCCGCACATCCTCGTCGTCGGAGGCGGTTACGTCGGGATGTACACCGCGTACGGCCTGCGCCGCGCGGCCCGGAAAGGAAAGATCCGGGTCACCGTCGTGGACCCGCGGTCGGTGATGACCTACCAGCCGTTCCTGCCCGAGGCGGCAGCCGGTTCGGTGGAGCCGCGGCACGTCGTGGTGCCGCTGCGCAAGACCCTCAAGGGCTGCCGGGTGGTGACCGGCCGGGTGACCGGTATCGACCACGCCCACAAGGTCGCCAAGGTCATGCCCGAGGAGGGCCCGGAGTACGAGCTCGCGTACGACCAGATCGTGGTCGCGCTCGGCTCGATCGCTCGCACCCTGCCGATCCCCGGCCTGGCCGACGAGGCCACCGGGTTCAAGACCGTCGAAGAGGCCATCGCCCTGCGCAACAAGGTCCTGGACCGGCTCGACGTCGCGTCGTCCCAGCCCGACCCGGCGCTGCGCAAGTCCGCGCTCACGTTCGTCTTCGTCGGCGGCGGGTACGCCGGCGTGGAGGCGTTCGCCGAGCTCGAGGACATGGCCCGCTACGCCACCCGTTACTACGACAACATCAACCCCGAGGACATGCGCTGGGTGCTCGTCGAGGCGACCGGCCGGATCCTGCCCGAGGTCGGCACGGATCTCGGCAAGTACACCGTCGAGGAGCTCCGCAAGCGGAACATGGACATCAAGCTGGAGACCCGGCTGGAGTCCTGCGAGAAGGGTCACGTGATCCTCAGCGACGGCGACGAGTTCGACGCCGACACGATCGTCTGGACCGCCGGTGTGAAGGCGAACCCGGCGCTCGCCGCGACTGATTTCCCGCTCGACGAGAAGGGCCGGGTCAAGACGCTGGCGAACCTGCGGATCGAGGGTGTCGACGACGCCTGGACCGCCGGCGACAACGCCGCCGTACCGGACCTGACCAGTGCGAACGGTGCGTTCTGCGCGCCGAACGCGCAGCACGCCGTCCGCCAGGCGCGGCGGCTCGCGGCGAACATCCTCCGCGTGATCGACGGCCAGCCGCCGCAGGACTACGAACACAAGTACGTCGGCTCGGTCGCCAGCCTCGGCCTGCACAAGGGCGTCGCCCAGCTGTACGGCGTGAAGGTGAAGGGCTGGCTGGCCTGGTTCCTGCACCGGACCTACCACGTGTCCCGCGTGCCTACCCTGAACCGGAAGGCCCGCGTCATCCTCGACTGGACCCTCGCGCTGTTCTTCCGCCGCGAGGTCACCAGCCTCGGCAGCCTGCAGACCCCGAACGAGGAGTTCCGCCGGGCGACGCAGTCGTAACCCACCCGATCAGCCGGGGCTCCAACTCGCCGGGGCCCCGGCTCCTTCTTGTGTGCCACCCTTGATTCCACGAGTGTCTGGAGGGGGACATGAGTACTGCGGACCGTGGGGCGTGGCTGCCACCGCATTGGGTGAAGTGGCTGGCCTGGAAGATCCATCGGGGCATCTACACGCTCAGCGGCGGCCGAATCGGTTTGTCCCGCCCCCGGGATCGGCGGTCCGGCACCCTGCGGCTGACCGTGACGGGCCGGCGCACCGGTCAACCGCGCAGCGTCATCCTCGCGTACTACGAGGACGGGCCGAACCTGGTGACGCTCGCGATGAACGGCTGGGAGGAACCCGAGCCCGCCTGGTGGCTGAACCTGCGCGCGCATCCCGAGGCCGAGGTCGTGCTCGCCGACGGCACGCGCGCTGTGCTCGGTCGCGCGGCCGAGGGGGACGAGCGGGCCCGGCTGTGGGCGCGCTGGCGGGAGATCGACCTGCGGCTCGACACGTGGGCGGCGCGACGCCGCAAGCCGACCGCTGTGGTCGTTCTCGAACCGCGTTAGCCGCGCAGCAGGTCCGCGTCGTGGACGAGGAGGGCGATCTGGACGCGGTTGTTCAGGTCGAGCTTGGTGAGGATGCGGGAGACGTGCGTCTTCACGGTCGGGACGCTGAGGTAGAGCGTCGCGCTGATCTCGGCGTTCGACTTCCCCTCGCCGACAGCGACGGCGATCTCGCGTTCGCGGTCGTTCAGCGCCGCCAGCCGGTCGACGGCCTTGGACTTGCGGTTGTCCTGACCCGCGTCGGCGACCCGGGTGATCAGGCGTTTGGTGACCGCGGGTGAGAGAACGGGCTGGCCGGCCGCGACCCGGCGTACCGACTCGACGATCTCGGCGGGTGGGGTGTCCTTGAGGACGAACCCGGCCGCGCCCGCGCGGAGTGCCCGCAGGACGTGCTCGTCAGCGTCGAAGGTGGTCAGGATGACGACCTCGGGCGCGCCCGGACGACGGCGTACCGTCTCGGTGGCGGTCAGCCCGTCGGTGCCGGGCATCCGGATGTCCATCAGGATCACGTCCGGCGCGAGCTTGTCGATCAGCCCCTGCACACCGGAGCCGTCACCGGCCTCCCCGACCACCCGGACGTCCTCCGCCCCACCCAGCATCAACTTCAGCCCGGCCCGCAACAGCGGATCGTCGTCAACGATCAACACCCGAATGGTCATGGGGCCTCCCGGCTTGGACTGAGGAGCGCAGGGAGCGCTGCGACTGGAGCGACGAGGGAAGGCCGGGAGGCACAGCCCCATGACCACGCCGGCGCCGGAGGCCCGGCCAAAAGCACAGTCATGCGGGCCACGGTAACCAAGCGAAGAGGCGGAAGTCGCCTTCAGGCGTGCGGCCGTGTTCGACTCGGCCTTCTACCAGCGCGGCGCGTTCGCGCAAGCCCTTCAATCCTTGGCCGTCTCCTCGTCTGCGGTCGGGGGCCGGGTTGCGCAGCTCCACCGACAATCCGTTGCCGGGGGCACCGGTCACGCTGATCGTGACCGGTTCACCCGGCGCGTGCTTGACCGCGTTGGTCAGCCCTTCCTGCACGATCCGGTACGCCGTCCGTCCGACGTGCTCCGGCAGCGCACCAGGCGCATCGAGCACCAACTCGACCGGAATCCCCGCCGCGCGCGACCCCTCGACGAGCGCAGGCAGATCCGCGAACGCCGGCTGCGGCAGCTCCCCCACCGGAGCCCGCAGTACGCCGATCACCTCACGAAGATCCTGCAGCGCCTGATGCGCACTGGCCCGGATGATCTCCGCGGCCCCCGCGACCTCCTCCGTCGACGCATCCGGCCGGTACGCCAACGCGCCGGCGTGCACGCTGAGCAACGACAATCGATGCCCGAGTACGTCGTGCATCTCGCGAGCGATCTCCTCCCGCGCCCGGAGCTGCGCCTGCTCGGCCTGCAGCGTCGCCACGGTCTCGGCGCGGTCCGCCCGGTCCCGCAGCGTCTGCAGCAGCTGCCGCCGGGACCGGATGTACAGCCCCCAACCCGCGACCGCGACATACATCGCCACCGCCGCGATGATGATCGCCATCGGGTCGTCCGGCTTGTCACGTACGTCCAGGTAGATCAGCAGGGCGACGGCGTTGATCGCGAAGATGAACAGCGTGGTCCTGAGCGGCCGGTAGATGGCGACGCTCAGGATCAGGATCAGACCGGCCGCGCCGGCGGAGTCCGAGAAGGTCGCGATCACTGCTCCGGCCACCGCCAGCTGGACCGGCCAGCGGCGGCGGAACCACAGGCTCAGGCACAGCGCCATCCCCGCGACGAAGTCGAGCGCGAGCAGTCCCGAGCTGACCGGATCCTTGTCGCCGTCGTCGTACAGCATCAGGCCGAGCAGGACCGCGACGACGAAGACCACACTGTCGACGATCCAGTCGCGGGTACTGCGGCGACGGTTCGTGGACACGGTCATGGGTCGAATGTAGCGGTGCGTAAGCGTTCTCCGTGCCGAACCCGGCTGTCCGGATACCGAAGTCGGTGCGGTCCGGTACTTAGGTCGGCGGTAGGTTGCCGGGCATGAGTCAGCTCGCCGTCACCGTCATCGGCCCGGACCGCCCGGGCATCATCGCGGACGTCACCGAGGCCCTGGTCGGTACCGGGGTCAACCTCGAGGACTCCACGATGACGCTGCTGCGCGGTCATTTCGCGATGATGATCGTCTGCGCGGGACCGTTCGACGAGGTGGAGTCGGCGCTGGAGCCGCTGCGGGGCGAGCTGGTCATCACGGTGCGCGCGATCGGTCCCGAACACGAGCACGCGCCGATCGGGGCGCCGTACATGCTGAGCGTGCACGGTGCGGACCGCCCGGGGATCGTGGCGGCGGTGACGCGGATGATCGCGTCCGCCGGCGGCACCGTCACGGACCTGTCGACGCGGTTGAGTGGCGGGCTGTATGTGCTGACCGCGGAGGTCGAGCTGCCGCCGAGCGCCGACCTGGAGACGCTGAACCGGGCGCTCGAGATCACCGCCGAGGAGCTCGGCGTCGGCGTGACCCTGCGCGCGACGGAGAGCGACGAGCTGTGATCACCGACTGGTCGCCTGCCCGGCTGGATGTCGAGGGGCAGGTACTGAAGGTTGTCCAGGCTCCGCACCCGGTGCTGGCCACCGAGGGCGCCGTGGTGGATCCGCTCGACCCGGAGATGATCCAGCTCGCCGCCGACCTGGTCGCGACGATGCGGGTCTCCCCCGGCTGCGTCGGCCTCGCCGCGCCACAGGTGGGTGTTGCCGCGCAGATGTTCTCGATGGACGTCTCCGGGCACCCGAAGACCCGTACGTGTCACGGCGTCTTCGTGCTCTGCAACGCCGTCGTGGTCGAGGCTTCGCGGAACGAGAAGGCCCGGGAGGGCTGTATGTCGGTCCCGGACTTCACCGGCGACGTGAAGCGGGCGAGCCGGCTGACGGTCACCGGCGTACTGCCCGGGACGACTTCTCCGCTCACGATCACGACGGATGCCTTCGAGGCGCGGGCGCTGCAGCACGAGATCGACCACTGCAACGGCAAGCTCTTCCTGGACCGCGTCGCCGGGGCGCACGCCGTGTACCCCCGAAAGGTCTATCAGTAACGAGTACGCTCATCCCGAGCCTCCGGCCCGGGTGGCGGAACGGCAGACGCAGCGAGCTTAAACCTCGCGGCCCTCACAGGCATACGGGTTCGAATCCCGTCCCGGGCACTCGGCGTGACGAGTCAGAGACCACCGTCGCGAGCAGCAGCCACGGCAGCATCGACCGTGCGGTAGACACGGGTCAGGGTGTCGTCCGCGCCGGCTTGGCCGAGCAGGTCGCGCACTTGGCCGATGTCGCGTGCGATCAACAACCTGCCGTCGTGGCGGGCCAGGTCGTTGGCGAGGTCCAGGAGCATCTGGGTCGCGGTGATGTCGATCCACGGCGTCGTCTCGGCGTCGAGCACCACGGCCCGGGCCGATTCGGTGCGGGCGAGCTCCTTGATCCGTTGCCGCACGTGGTCCGCGTTGGCGAAGAACAGGCCGCCTTCCACGCGGGCGACCAGGATTCCCGGGTCGGACCGGGCGTCTGGATAGCGTGCGCGATCCACCCAAGGCTCGGTGTTGCCCTCGAGCCGGCCGAGGACCGCGACATTGGGACGGGACGCACGATAGACCAGCAGCAGGACGGAGGCTGCGATCCCGAGGAACAGGCCGGGCAAGGTGTCGAACACCAGCACACCGCCCAGCGCGACCACGGCCGCCAGGAAGTCGGCACGTACGGCGGGCCCGTAGATCGACCGGAGCCGCGCGGTCCACAACCGGTAGAGCCGGGCCAGTGCCGGGAGGTCGACGAGTTCGATCACCGCCGCGATCACCACCGCGGCGAGGGTCGCCTCCGGGAGCTGTTCGAACAAGCCGGTCAGAAACAGCAGGGTGATGACGGTCAGAACTGCGACGACCAGGCCGGAGACTTGCGACTTTGCGCCGGCACCGCCGTTGACGGCGGTTTTGGACAGGCTGCCGTTGACTACCATCCCGGAGGCGAGACCCGAGCCGAGGTTGGCGGTCCCGAGGCCGACGAGTTCGCGGTTCGGATCGACGTCGTACCCTGCCTTGGCCGCGTAGGTCTTGGCGGCTCCGAGCCCTTCCGCGAAGCCGACCAGTACTACGCCGACGGCGCCCCCGACCAAGGACAGGTAGTCGCTCAGGCCGAGGTCCGGCAGGCCGAGCGACGGCAGCCCGCTGTCGATCTGGCCCACGACGGCGACCCCGTGGTCCTGCAGGTCCAGTACGACCACGGCCAGCACGCCGTACACGACGGCGACCAGCGCGGCCGGCAGCAACGGAAGGTAACGCTTGAGGGCCAGCACCAGCGCGAGGGAGGTGAGCCCGATCGTCAGCGTCCACCCGTTGGTCTGGCCAAGATTCGTGATCAGGTCCCAGATCTTCTCGAAGAAGTCTCCCTCGCCCTTCTCGACCCCGAACAGCGCAGGCAGCTGACCGGCGATGATGACCAACGCCAGGCCGATGATGAACCCCTTCAGCACCGGCTCGGAGATGAAACCGGCCAGGAAGCCCAGCCGCAGCAACCCGGCCAGCACGGCCACCACCCCGGTCACCACCGCGAGCGCCGCGGTCAGTTTGGCGTAGTCCGCGCTGCCCTGGGCGGCCAGCGCCGCAACGGTCGCCGCGGACAGCGCCGCGGTCGCCGACATCGGCCCGACCACCAGGTGTCGCGAACTGCCGAAGATCGCGTACAGGACCAGCGCCGGCGGTGCCGCGTAGAGGCCGACGACCGGAGAGACGCCGGCGATCGCGGCGTACGCGAGCGACTCCGGAACCAGAACTGCCCACACCGTCAGGCCGGCGATCAGATCGGCGCGCAGCCATCCCGCGCGGTAGCCGCGCATCGATGAGAAGACCGACGGCATTCGCACCACCCAAGCGTGGCCGACACCGACCGCGAAGCACTCCCCCGAACAGGATGAAGAGCCGGCGCCCGGTCGGGCGTTCGTCCGGGCCGTGGCAAGAGTTCAAGCTCATCCCTCCCGGGGGAGGACCGGGGGTGCGGGAGCTGGTCAGATGCGGGGATGACGAAACCACGTGAGGTCAGTGCCGCTGTTCGCGAGCTCCATCGGGCCGCGCTGGCGGACCTGCCGATGGACGATACCGCCGACTTCGATGCGACCTCTCGGGGGCTGATCGCCGAGCTGAGTCCGGATGTCGTCCGGTCCGCGAGCGGTGACGTGCTGTGGGACAACGACTCGTACGGCTTCCTGACCGGTGAGGCGCCGGACTCGGTGCACCCGAGTCTGTGGCGGCAGTCCCAACTGGTCGCGCGGCAAGGGCTGTTCGAGGTGGTCGAGGGCATCTACCAGGTCCGCGGCCTCGACCTGTCGAACATCACGTTCGTCGAAGGTGACACAGGTCTGCTCGTCATCGATCCGCTGATCTCGTCCGAGACGGCCGCCGCCGCGCTCGCCCTGTACCGCGAACACCGCGGCGACCGGCCCATCCATGCGGTCATCTACACCCACTCGCACGTCGACCACTTCGGCGGCGTGAAGGGCGTGGTCTCGCAGGACGACGTGGACGCCGGGCGCGTGCGGATCATCGCACCGGAGGGCTTCACCGAACACGCCGTCTCCGAGAACGTCTACGCCGGCACAGCCATGGCCCGGCGAGCCGGCTACATGTACGGCGCAGCGCTCGCGCGCGGGCCGCGCGGGCAGGTCGGCGCCGGGCTCGGCCAGACCACCTCGACCGGAACGGTCACGCTGATCGCGCCGACCGACTTCGTCTCCACCACCGGCCACGAGGAGACCGTCGACGGAATCCGGATGACGTTCCAGATGGCGCCGGACACCGAAGCGCCCGCGGAGATGCTGATCTACTTCCCTGATCGCAAGGCACTGTGTGCCGCCGAGGACGCCACCCACAACCTGCACAACCTGCTGACGCTGCGCGGCGCGCTGGTCCGCGATCCGCACGGCTGGTCGCGCTATCTCACCGAGACGATCGACCTGTTCGGCGCGGACCTCGAAGTCGTCTTCGCCTCTCATCACTGGCCCACCTGGGGCAACGACCAGGCGGTCGGTTTCCTCACGCTGCAGCGCGATCTGTACGCCTACCTGCACGACCAGACCCTGCGGATGCTGAACCAGGGGCTGACCGGCGCCGAGATCGGCGAGCAACTCCAACTCCCGCCCGCCTTGGAGAACGCCTGGCACGCGCGGGGCTATTACGGCTCGGTGAGCCACAACGTGAAGGCGATCTATCAGCGGTACATGGGCTGGTTCAACGGCAACCCCGCCGAGCTCTGGCGACACCCACCGGTCGAAGCCGCCAAGCGGTACGTCGAGTTCATGGGCGGAACCGACGCTGTCGTGGCCAAAGCGAAGGTGTCGTTCGACCAGGGTGACTTCCGCTGGGTCGCGGAGGTGGTCAACCACGTCGTGTTCGCGGAGCCCGATCACGCCGCGGCCCGCGCCTTGCTCGCCGACACCTACGAACAACTCGGGTACGGCAGCGAGAACGGCACCTGGCGCAACTTCTACCTGTCCGGTGCGACCGAGCTACGCGAGGGGAACTTCGGTACGCCGGCGCAGACCGCCGCGCTCGACATCATCGCGAATCTCAGCCCGTCGATGCTGTTCGACGCCCTCGCGATCCAGATCAACGGACCGCGCGCCTGGGACGAGAAGCTCACGATCGACGTCGCCTTCGACGATCTCGACGAGCGCTATCGGCTCAGCCTGTCGAACGGCGTCCTCAGCTACAGCTCGGCCCCACAACGCGGAGCAGCCGACGCAACGCTGACCATGCCTCGAGCGGCGCTGCCGGTTCTGGCCCAGCAGGCCACCGATCCCGGCCAGCTGGCCGCGGCGGGCGTCAAAGTCACGGGCGATTCGACAGTCCTGGGCCGGCTCTTCGGTCTGCTCGACGCCGGCGACCCGAACTTCAGCATCGTCACCCCCGACTAGACCAGACCGCCCGAACAGACCAGACCGCCCGCCCTGGCGAGCTGTCAGAGGCCCGCGAGCGACTTCGCGCGGTTCAGGACCGCGTCCATCATCGGCGCGGTGAGTTTGCCGGTGAAAGTGTTCTGCTGACTGGGGTGGAAGCAGCCGAGGACGGTGACTTCGCCTTGAGGGGTCGGGATCCGGTGTTCCACCGCGTGGCCGAACTTCGGGCGGGGTCTCGGGACGTCTGCGCCGAGTGCGGTGAGGCCGGCGAGCAGAGCGTCGTACCCGAACTTGCCCAGGCAGACGATGGCCCGGGTGGTGGGGAGGACCAGTTCGAGTTCGCGGCGGAACCAAGGGCTGCAGGTGTCGCGTTCGGCCGGGGTCGGTTTGTTCGCCGGTGGGGCGCAGCGGACGGCGGCGATCATCCGGGTGCCGGTGAGGTGGAGGCCGTCGCCGGCGTGTTCGCTGGTGGGCTGGTTGGCCAGACCCACGCGGTACAGACTGGCGAAGATCCAGTCACCGGAGCGGTCGCCGGTGAAGACCCGACCGGTGCGGTTGCCGCCGTTGGCCGCCGGGGCCAGGCCGGCGATCACGATCCGCGGCGCGGGGTCGCCCCAGCCGGGGATCGGGCGGCCCCAGTACGGTTGATCGGCGAAGGACTTTCGTTTGCTGACGGCAACATCCTCGCGCCATTCGACGAGCCGCGGGCAGGCGCGGCAGACCGAGACCCGGGCTTCCAGTTCCGCCAGGTCGTCGGTCGCCGCGAGTTGCACCACCTCAGGAGCATCGTGCGCCACCGGAGTACGGCGTACCGCGGGATCCTCCGGCCACCCGGTGCCGGGCGGCACCGGGCTGTCGAACAACTCACCGGTCAACGGATGCGGAAGCTCCATCCGGCCAGCCTAAGCTGACCACGCCGCCCACGTGGTCGCCGTCGTACCGCTTGCTGTTGGGAAACTTTTCGTCGCTGGTTGACGATTTCTTTCCCAACAGAGGCGGATCAGGCGGCGAGCTCCTCCTCGCGGGGGTTCGGTACTGGGGCTGCGGGCGCGGACGGCGTACGGCGCTTGCCGGGGATGGCAAGGGCCAGTACGACGGCTGCGGCGGCGAACGCGGACAGCAAGAGGAACGTGTTGGTGAAGCCGGCCTCGGCGGGCAGGCCGCTCGGCTGGGTGTGGGCGGTGATGATGGAGCTGGCGAGGGCCGTGCCGATCGAGCCGCCGATGGTGCGGATGTTGGCGTTCATGCCGGTCGCGGCGCCGGTCTGCTCGCGGGGCACGTTCTGGACGATCAGGCTGGTCATGGACGCGTAGGCGAGCCCCAGGCCGATACCGAACAGGGCGGTCGAGACCGCGACCTGCCACGGGTGATCGTGGAACTCGGCGAACAGCAACGCGGCGACCAGGTTCAGCGCGGAACCCCAGACAACCTGCGCCTTCGCGCTGAACCGCGGCGCGAGCGGACCACTCAACGAACCGGTGACGGCCATCGTCACCAGCATCGGCAGCATCAACAGACCGGCCTGCGTCACGCTCGACCCGAAGCCGAAACCGGCCGCCGTGGGGATCTGCAGGAACTGCGGCACGAACGCGTAGACGGCGAACATCGCGGCGCCGAACAGCAGCGCGACCAGGTTCGTGGTCCAGACCGCCGGTACGCGCATCATGCGCATGTCGATCAGCGGGTTCCGCGAGCGCAGCTCGACCGTGACCCAGGACGCGAACAACACGACCGCAGCCGCGAACAGGCCGAGCGTCCGGAACGAGCCCCAGCCCCACGACCGGCCGGCGCTCAGCGGGAGCAGGAGGGCGATCAGCCAGCCGGACAGCAGTGTGGCGGCGATCCAGTCGATGCGGCCCGGGACCCGGTTCGGGGACTCGGGGACGTAGCGCCGTACGGCCAAGGTCGACAGGGCGACCACGATCATCGGGATCCAGAACAGCCAGCGCCAGCCGAGGCCCTCGACGATCGGGCCTGCCAGCACGATGCCGAGACCACCGCCGGCCGCGATGATCGCCGACACGACGCCGACGACCGACGGCACCCGTTCGGCCGGGAACTCGTCCCGGATGATCCCGAACGACAACGGGAACACGGCCCCGCCGACGCCCTGGAAGACGCGGGCGGCGATCAGTACGCCGACGTTCGGGGCGAGCGCGGCGATCAGACAGCCGATCGCGAGCGCGGCCAGCGCGATGAACAGCGTGCGCTCCTTGCCGACCATGTCGCCGATCCGGCCGAGCAGCGGCGTCGCGACGGAGACCGAGAGCAGCAGCGCGGTGAAGACCCAGGTGACCGTGCTCGGGGTGGTGTGCAGGTCGTGCTGGATGACGGGCAGCGCCGGGCTCACCAGCGACTGCAACATCGAGAACGAGGCGACCACCGTGGCGAGCACCGCCAGGGTCAGCCGCGGGTTTCCAGACCTGATGACAGGCATGCAGAAGTCCTTCAGAACGGAGGTTTGCGCGCCGGGACGCCGGCGTGAGAGTTCCCCGGCCTGCTAAAGTCGAGGTATGCCTCCACTATAGCGGAGGGATGCCTCCGGTAACAACTGGCTAAGGTGAGCGAATGGTGAGCGAGCAGAGCAGGCCCGCGCTGCGGGTCGACGTACGGCGGCCGCAACGGGCGGACGCGCGGCGGAACTTCGACGCCCTGCTCGCTGCCGCCCGGGACGCGTTCGCGTCGAAGGGCGTCGACGCGTCACTCGAGGACATCGCGCGCCAGGCCGGCGTCGGGATCGGCACCCTGTACCGCAACTTCCCGAACCGTCAGGACCTGCTGAACGCGGTCTACTTCGGCGAGATCGAGGAGCTCTGCATCGCCGCCGAGGAGGCCGCCGGGCTCCCGCCATGGGAGGCGCTGACGACCTGGCTGCACCGCTTCGTCGGGTACGCCGCGACGAAACGCGCGATCTGGGAGTCGCTGAACCGCGAGACCGAGAGCTTCAAGGCCGCGCGAGAGGCGATGTACGCCGCCGGGACGCCGCTGTTCGAGCGCGCCCAGGAGGCCGGCGAGGCACGCAAGGACGTGTCGTTCGACGACCTGCTCCGCATGGTGAGCGGCCTGACCGCCGCTGGCTTCGTCGACCAGGACCAACGCGACCGAGTCCTCACCATCGCGCTGGACGGCGTCCGCACCCGGTAGCCCCTGGCCCGAGCCCTGGAGCCGGTCCCCAGGAGCCGGTCCTCTGGAGCCGGTCCCCTGGAGTCGGTCTCAGGAGCCGGTCTCAGGAGCCTGTCCCCTGGAGTCGGTCGAGCGTCGGGTGGTTGTGCCCTTTGTGGGGAGCTTGGACAGGTTATTGCCTGTGCACAGTCCCCGGATTCTGTGCGAGCCCCCGGCAGATGGCGGGGGCCGAAGGGCTGGAGCCCGGGCCGAAGGACGGTGATCATGTTCCACGCGAGGACCGGACCTGAGCTCAGCGTGGGTGGTCACACAGGAACCGATGGGCTTGAACAGGTTATTGCCTGTGAACAGTCCCCGGATTCTGTGCGACCCCCCGGCAGATGGCGCGGGGCCGAAGAGCTGGAGCCCAGGCCGGAGGACGGTGATCATGTTCCACGCGAGGACCGAACCCGGGCTCGGCGTGGGGTGGTCACACAGGAACCGGTGGGCTTGAACAGGTTATTGCCTGTGCACAGTCCCCGGATTCTGTGCGACCCCCCGGCAGATGGCGCGGGGCCGAAGGGCTGGAGCCCGGGCCGAAGGGCTGGAGCCCGGGGCCGAATGGTCATGTTCCACGCGAGGACCGGACCCGGGCTCAGCGTGGGTGGTCACACAGGAACCGGTGGGCGTGAACAGGTTATTGCCTGTGCACACCCCCGACGTCTTGTCCAAGCACCCGGTGCGCGGGCGGGGTTAGGCGAGTGAGAGGGCTGTGCCGTCGAGGATGTCGTGTTCTGAGACTGTCAGGGCGTTGACGGGGAGGCGGTCTGTCAGGCGCTGGAGGATGAGAGCACCGGCGCCGATGACGTCTACTCGGCCGGGGTGAATCGCGGGGATGGCGCGCTCCGCGCGGGTCGACGTGGTGAGCCAGGTGGTGGTGGCGCGGAGCTGGTCGGCGGTGAGGCGAGCGTGGTGTACGGCGGTTCGGTCGTACTCCGGGAGCTTCAGCGCGACTGCCGCGACGGTGGTGGCGGTGCCGGCGACCGCGATCAGGCTGCGGGCCTCGGCGAGCGGGACCGTCGTCGCGTCGAGCAGCGCGTCGATGTCGCGGGTGATCGCGGCGAGCTCCGCGGGTGTGGTCGGGTCGGTGGTGACGTGGCGCTCGGTGAGGCGGACGGAGCCGATGTCGAGGGACTCGGCGGCGATGACGCCGGTGGAGTCGCCGAGGACGAGCTCGCTGGATCCGCCGCCGATGTCCGCGACCAGGTACGGCGCGGGCAGGTCGAGGGACGTGGTGGCGCCGCGGAAGCTGAGCTCGGCTTCCTCACGGCCCGAGATGATCTCCGGGCGGACGCCGAGGCGCGCCTCGATGCCGGCGAAGAATGCGTCGCGGTTGCTGACGTCGCGGGCGGCGGAGGTGGCGACGAAGCGGACGCGGGTGGCGCCGGAGGCCTTGATGACGTCCGCGAAGTCTGCGGAGGCGGCGAACACCCGATCGAGCGCCTCCGGCGCGAACGCGCCCGTCGCGTCCACACCCTGCCCCAAGCGGACGATCGTCATCCGGCGATCGACCTCGACGAGGTCGCCGCCGACCAGGTCGGCGATCAGCAGCCGGATCGAGTTCGTCCCACAATCAACCGCAGCAACCCGCACCCCACCCGCCGCGAGACGACCGGCGCCGGCGCCGGCACCCGACGCGGCGTCAGCGCCCGGAACGGAGCCCGAGGCGGGGTCGGCACCCGAAACGGAACCCGACGTCGCACCGACACCCGAGACCGAACCCGACGCCGCGTCAGCGCCCCGAACGGAGCCCGACGCGGGATCGGCACCCGAGACCGAACCCGACGCCGCGTCGGCGCCCGGGGTGGAGCCCGAGGCGGGGCCGGCGGCCGGGGGCGGGGTGGCGTCAGGGGCCGGGATTGAGTTCGGGGGTGTGTCAGACACAGGGGCCTCGGTGGCCCCAGTCGTCGAGGGACTCGAGGGCCTCGTCGCCCAGGGGGTTGACGCCGGGGCCGGCCGCGAGGGAGTGGCCGACCAGGACGTGGAGGCACTTCACGCGGTTCGGCATGCCGCCGGCGGTGATGCCGGCGATCTCCTCGACGTGTTCGATCGACTCGCGGTGCTCGAGGTACGACTCGTGGGCCGCGCGATACCGCGCGGCGAGGTCCTCGTCGGTCGCGAGCCGGTCGGTCATCTCCTTCATCATCCCGGAGGACTCGAGGGTGCCGATCGCGGACGCGAGGCGGGGACACGTCACGTAGTACGTCGTCGGGAACGGCGTCCCGTCGGGGAGCCGGGGCTCGGTCTCGACCACGTCGGGCAGGCCGCAGGTGCAGCGGTGCGCGATGGAGCGGATGCCGCGGGCGGTCCGGCCCAGCTGCTTGCTGACTGCTTCTTGATCGGCGGAGCTGACGGTCACCTGGTTACCTTAGGTGACGGCGTCAGGATCGTCGTCGGGGTGGGTTTGGCCGCGGTCGGCGGCGTCACCGGCGCCGGCGGCTTCCCGGCGCCCTCCACGCTCCCCCAGAGCTTCGTGTACCAGGTCGGCTTCTGCGTGTTCGCCGTACCGTCCGCGGGCGTCGACGGCTCCGGCGGGGCACCGACCGGCTTCCCGTCCGCGCCGATCACGCGGTACCCGACCTCGCCGGGCATCACCCAGCCGAGTCGCTGCCGCGCCTGCGCCTTCACGTAGGCGTCGTCGTCCCAGCGGGCGATCTCGTCGTTCAGTTCCGCGACCCGCTTCTGCCGGTCGGCGATCTCCTGGTTCAGCGCGCTGATCTGCTGATGCTGGTCGAACCACACCCGCAGGCTCTGCGCGTACGACACGATCAGCGCCCCCAGCACGAGCAGTACGACGGCCGCGCGCCCGGTCAGGTTGCGGGACCCGCGGGTGCGCTCGGGACCGGCCTGCGGACCCGCCGTACGGCGTTTCGGCTGGTCGCCCCGGCGGGCCGGTGGACGCGACTGGTTCCGGCTCGACGGACGCGAGCCGGGGCGTGCACCGGAATCCCGACGGGACGGCATACGTGTTCCTCCGAAAAGGTCAGCCCTGGAAGCGCGGGAAGGCCGAGCGACCGGCGTACGTCGCCGCGTCGTCGAGCTCCTCCTCGATCCGGAGCAGCTGGTTGTACTTCGCCGTACGGTCGGACCGGGCCGGCGCGCCGGACTTGATCTGGCCGCAGTTGGTCGCGACCGCGAGGTCGGCGATCGTGGTGTCCTCGGTCTCGCCGGAACGGTGGCTCATCATGCAGGTGAACCCGTTGCGGTGCGCCAGGTCGACGGCGTCCAGAGTCTCGGTCAGCGAGCCGATCTGGTTCACCTTGACCAGCAGGCTGTTCGCCGACTTCTCGGTGATGCCGCGCTGCAGCCGCTCGACGTTGGTGACGAACAGGTCGTCGCCGACCAGCTGGATCTTGTCGCCGAGCTCACCGGTGATGGCCTTCCAGCCGTCCCAGTCCTCCTCGTTCAGCGGGTCCTCGATGGAGACGATCGGGTACGACGCCACCAGGTCGGCGTAGTAGGCGATCATCTCGTCCGCGGACTTCTTGCCGCCCTCGAAGGCGTACACACCGTCGGTGAAGAACTCGCTCGCGGCCACGTCCATCGCCAGCGCGATGTCCTTGCCGAGCTGCAGGCCGGTCTTCTCGACCGCGACCGCGATCAGGTCCAGGGCGGCCCGGTTGCTGTCCAGGCTCGGGGCGAAGCCGCCCTCGTCACCCAGACCGGTGGACAGGCCGCGCTCCTTGAGCACCGCCTTCAGCGCGTGGTACACGCTCGCGCCCTGCATCAGCGCCTCGCCGTACGTCGCGGCGCCGATCGGGGCGATCATGAACTCCTGCACGTCGACGTTGCTGTCCGCGTGCGCGCCACCGTTGAGGATGTTCATCATCGGCACCGGCAGGACGTGCGCGTTCGGGCCGCCGACGTAGCGGAACAGCGGCAGGCCGGAGCTGTCCGCGGCGGCCTTCGCGACCGCCAGGCTGACGCCGAGGATGGCGTTCGCGCCCAGCTTGGCCTTGTTCGGGGTGCCGTCCAGGTCGAGGAGCGCGCGGTCGATCAGGCGCTGCTCGTGGACGTCGTACCCGACGATCTCCTTGTCGATGTCCTCGAGGATGGCGGTGACGGCCTTCTGCACGCCCTTGCCGCCGTACCGGTCCTTGTCGCCGTCACGCAGCTCGACAGCCTCGAACTGGCCGGTGGAGGCGCCCGACGGGACGGCCGCGCGGGCGACGGTGTCGTCGTCGAGCAGAACCTCGACCTCGACAGTGGGGTTGCCGCGCGAGTCGAGGATCTCGCGCGCACCGACGGCCTCGATGGTGGCCACATTGACTCCCAAGTTCTCGATGACGAATCGCTCCGAGCCTAGTCCCCAGACCACCAAGCTCAGTGGACCGCGTCGACCCTAACGATCCCACCTGCAAGTACCTCGCACGTCAGTAACACTCCGTCAGGCGCCCGACAGACCACCAAATCCGCGCAAGCTATAGCTCTGTCGACAAGAACGAGCCCCGCTCGATAGCCGATGCGCACAGGCCGGGGGGACGCGACACAGAATCCCGCAGTACAAGGGGCGCGGTCGCTGGAATGGTTGCCGAGTCACCGCAGATATTCGCGCGCGGAGCCGCACCGCTACCTCTTGGGTCAGTGGGAGAGCGACAGAGGCGGCGGTGCTGCGCGGACTGCGGCGCGCACGGGCGGCCCGCGGTGGCTGGATTTGTTGCTGGTGCTTCGTGGTGTCGCTCAGCACCACGCCACGAGAACCGGGCAGTCCGGTGCCGCACCGGATGCGGCGGCCGGCGTGGCGACGCCCGCCAGGGCCAGGACCACCAGTCCTGCCAGCGTGATCAGCTTCTTCATCGTTCCTCCTTTCCGCGAGTCAGGTGGGCGTCATTCTCGTCACGAACGCGCCGGAACACCATGGCTGAACCCGATCTGGTGCAGTCCACCTCCAGATCCCGCCCGCCCTCCCCTCCTGCACACCCCTCAAACCCCGAACGAGCGGCGGGCGTCGGCGAGGCCCTTCTCGTTCTCCGCCGGTGAGGTGATCCCGACCCGGACGTCCTCGGTGCAGCGCCAGGCGAAGTACGCCGCCTGGACCGCGTACCGGACCCGGAGGAAGGTGTCGAGACCGCGCTCCAGCTCCTCGGCGAGATCGGGGCGGCGGGCAAGGTACGCCGGTACGACGTCGGTCCGGCCGTTGTACATCACCGCGGAAGCAACGTCGTACAGAACCGGACCGTGCGTATCGGCGGCGCCCCAGTCGATGAGCGCGATCCCGCCGTCCGGCTGCCGGAGAAACGCCTCCGCCGCAGGATCGCCATGCAGACCGGACCAGGACAGGCCGTCGAGCGCGAGCGCACCCGACACAGCAGCCTCGCAGGCAGGACGGATCCACGGCTCGTAGTCCAGGTACTCGTCCCACTGCGTGACCACCGAGAGCCACGACCCCAAGTCACCAGGCCCACCCGCCGACAACTCATGAACCTGCCCGAGCAGCTCTCCGATGGCCCCACCGTCGCCGGCACCCAACGGCGTCCCGTCCACGAACTCCAGTACGCCGGCCACTCGCCCCTCGACCCGCTCGGCAACCCGGCCCGCAACACTCCGCACCGGCCGCCCAGTCACCACGCCTCCGTCGGCCAACCGCTCCGCAAGCTCCAGCCCCGGCGCGAAACCGTTGTCCCGCCCGTCCACGGTCTTCACCACCACGCGCCAGCCCTCACCGGCAGCCATCCAGGTGAACGACCCCATCCCGCCCTCGAGCGGCTCCACCGACGCCGGCGTCAGCCCCCAGTGCTCCCGCAGTACCTCGGCGATGTCCATGCCCACACCCTGACAGCCGCCGGCTCGGGGCGCCGCTGAATTTCAGTCGGGAAGCAACCCGGTGCGATGGGCAACGGCCGCCGCCTCGGTACGGGTGGAGACGCCGAGCTTGCGCAGGATGCGGGCCACATGGGTGGCGACCGTGTTCGGCGAGACGAAGAGTTCGCGGGCGATCTCGGCGTTGGACAGGCCGCGCGCGAGGGTTCGCAGTACGACGACTTCACGCTCGGTCAACCCATGCGCCGCGGGCTTCTCCCGGGCCGCGGCGGCGGAGAGACCGGCACGTTCTGTGAGGGCGTCGATCTCGGCGAGCAGCGGGGTCGCCGACAGACCGGTCGCGATCTCCCGCGCTTCGTCGAGGCGGCGGCGCGCCCCCGGTTTGTTGTTCGAGCGAATCGCGGCACCTGCGCCTCCGACCAGCGCCAGGGCCTGCTCGTGCACGTCGTGAGCCACCCGCCAGGCGTCGGCCGCCGTATCCCAGGCCGCGATAGTCCCGAGCTCGAAGGCGTCCCCGGTCCGCAACGCCGCCTCCACAGTCGGCCACCGGTCAGCGTCCGGCAGCACCTTCCGCAGCAGCTCCGATCGCGCAGGCGAGAACCGCCGACGCCCGGCCACCGCACGCTCCAACCGCAGAGCCGCGAGATAGAGCCGCGCCATCACCATGGCATCCGCTTGCGGCCAATCAGGCATGACCGCGAGCGCCTCAGCGAGCAACCGATCGGCCGCCGGTACGTCGTCCCGCCCGATCGCGAGCGCCATCTGAACCGGCAGGCGCTGCAACCCGACCTCGCTGGCCACCGCGGTCGCAGGCAGGTGCGCGAGCTGGTCCGCGGCCGCGTCGTACCTGCCCCGCAGTACGGCGACAACCGCGACCTCCAGCCGCAGCGCCGCGTCGTACCACGGCGGTGGACCGTCAGCGAGCGCGTTGTCCAGCAACTCGAGAGCCTCGTCCCAGCGCCCCAGCGAGATCAACGCCTCCGCCCGGAGCTGCGCCAGCATCGACCCCCTGGCGCGCATCCGGCCCCAGCGCTCCGCCTGCTGCGCGGCCCCCTCGAGCAGAACCGCTGCGTCCTCAGGACGTCCCGCGTCGGCGAGCGCACGGCCCTCCCACTGCAACGACGTCAGGTAGGTGTGCTGATCCCCGCACGCTTCCGCCGCCCGCCGCGCGTCCTGCAGCAGCTGCCGAACCGCATCCGATCCGCCCTCGGTATGCAGCAAGATGCCCCCGCTGACCAGCCGCGCATCGGCCAGCGTCTGGTCATCGCCGACCCGCTCCGCCAGATCCAGCGCCTGCTTCGCATACCGGCCCATCTCCGGTCCCGGTGCACCCACCAGCTCGGTGAAGGCCAAGCCGGACAGCAACCGGCTGCGCAACACGTCGTCGAGTCCCTCCGGCACCAGCTGCACCGCACGAGCGAGGTCGTCGCTCCCGGTGCCGTCGATCCGGCATCGCAACAGGCCACGCAGACGAAGCAGCCCGGCAAAGCGCAGCGGTTCAGCAACAGGATCAACGACAGCAAGCGCGGCACTCGCGTGCTCCACGCCAGTCCGCGAACGACCGGTGGTGTACGCCGCGGCTGCCGCCAACTCCTGTACGGCGACCTGCCCGACCCCGATGAGATCGGACTCGGACCACAACTCGAGCACACGGTCGAGCATGTTCAACTGCTCGTCGTACGCGTGCTGCCGCTCGGCCACCGCGGCCGCCCGCCACGCCGCCACCAACGCCTTGTCCGGCTGCCCAGCGACGCTCCAGTGCTCGGCCAGCGCCGCCGGCGATCCCGGTCCCGCCTCGATCGCCTCCGCGAACCGTGCGTGCAGGCGCCGCCGCTCGCCGGGCAGCAGAGCGCCGTACACCGCCTCCCGGATCAGGTCGTGCCGGATCACGTACTCGGTGTCCCGCACGTAGATCTGGTTGCGCTCGATCAACTCGCGGACGGCGTCGTCGACCGGCTCGCCCGAGACCTCGGACAGGAGCTCGTCCGGAACCGCGCCACCGGCCACCGCGATGGTCGTGAGCACCTTGCGCGCGGCCGGCGAGAGGTCCGCGACCCGCCCGAGCAGAAGGTCGTTCAGCCCTTCGGACGACATCGTGCCGGATGCGTACAGAGCCTCCACGAAGAGTGGGTTCCCGCTGCTGCGACGGTGGATCTCGCTGCTCGCGACGGCATGCGGGGCGCGACCGTCGAGCGCGGCGAGCAGCTCGGTCACCTCCTGCCGGCCCAGCGGTTCCAGCTCGAGCCGAACCACCTCCGCGCGTCGGCCGAGCTCGGAGAGCAGCTGCCGCGTGGGGTGCCCCGAGGGCAGCTCGCCGGTCCGCATCGTGGCGATCAGAAGTACGGCGCAGGCGCCCAGGTTGCGCACGAGGTACACGAGCAGCTCACGGCTGGATGCGTCCGCCCAGTGCAGGTCCTCCACCACCACGACGAGAGGACGTTCCGCAGCCACGCGCTGGAGCAGGCCGAGGACCTCACCGAACAACCGGACGTGACCCGCCGGCCCCTCCGGCAGGGACAGCTCGGGCAGCCACCCCGCGAGCGCCGTACCGCCGGACGGCAGCGCAGCGGTCAGGCGTTCCGGACCCCACTCGCGCAGCAGGTTGCGCAGGATCGCGAGGAACGGCACCCACGGCGTACCGTCGGCGCCGAGTTCGAGGCAGCCGCCGGTCACCACCATGGGCTCACCGCCGAAGCCGTCGATCGCGGTCGCGACCAGGCGTGACTTGCCGATGCCTGCCTCGCCCGAGACCAGGACCGTCACCGGCTCGCCGCCCCGGGCTCGCTCGTACGCGCCACCCAGCGCCGCGAGCTCAGCCCTCCGGCTGATCAAGACCGGACTAACAGCAGCCCCCATGCGGGCCATCCTCGCATCCGCCTGGGGCAGCACCCGATGGCGCGTTGTTTCACCGGTGGCGTCCTGCAACGGGTCATCGGTGAAACAACCCGCCAGCGGTCAGGCCTCGGCCGCGCGGACCTGGTCGGCGAGGGCGGCGACTGCGGTGCGCAGGGCCTGTTCGGCGTCGATGCCGCGGGCGCGGGCCTCGCGGACGATCTCCAGGAGCTGCTCGCCGAGATCCGAATCACTGGCGAGCGGCGGCTCGGACGGCAGCACCTTCGCGGCGCGGCCGAGAACCTTGTCGGCCAGGGCCAGCGCGGGGAGGGCGAGCGGGATGCCCTCCAGGACCGAGGAGCGCTGCTTCTCGGCGGCCTTGATCGTCTCCCAGTTCGCCTCGACCGCGGCCGCGTCCGCGGCGTCGACGGTACCGAACACGTGCGGGTGCCGCCGGATCAGCTTCTCGACGATGCCACCCGCCACGTCGTCGATCGTGAACCCCTCGTCGGGGTCGTCCTCCGCGACCCGGCAGTGGAACGCGACCTGCAGCAACAGGTCCCCCAGCTCCTCACGGAGGTGCTCGCGGTCCCCGGTGTCGATCGCCTCGAGCGTCTCGTACGTCTCCTCGAGCAGGTACTTCGCGAGGCTCTCGTGCGTCTGCTCCTGGTCCCACGGGCAGTTCCGACGCAGGCGGTCCATCACCCGCACCAGGTCGATCAGCCGCGAGCCAGGCACGTCGTACGACCCGTGCAGGATCTCCACCGCGTACGTCGGCTCGCGGACCAGCTCGTCGGACACCACGCGGAGCAGCCCCGGCTCGCCGTCGTCACCGGTGAGCCAGACGACCTGACGCCCCTCGGCGGCCGCCGCGGACAGCCAGGTCCATGCGGCGGAGACGCCTGACTCGACCTGCGTGACGACCAGGCCGGAACCGATCACGGCCTGGACGTCGGGCCGGTCCGGACCGCCCGCGGCGCCGATCTCGTCGGCCTCCTCGAGCGCCTGCCAGGTCGCACGGGTCAGCAGCCCGGGAGCGACGCGAGGACTCGTGAGGACGACCTTGATCCCGCCGGCGGGCTGGTCAGGCATCCGCAATCAGCCCTGGCCCTGCTGCTGTTGCGCGGCGTCCTGGGCGGCCTTGCGCTTGGCCGCGGTCTGCGGCGACTCCTTGGACAGCGAGCCGGAGATGCTGGTGTCCAGGGTGCCGTCGGTCCACTTGCCGAACCGCGGCGCGACGGTCACGTCGATGCTCTTCGACGCCTCCCGCAGCGCCAGCACGCCCTGCTGCAGCTTGGTCTGGTCCTGCAGGTCCTTGATCGAGCCACCGGCGAGCTTCACCGTGACGACCGACGAGGTCCCGACCGCGTTCAGGAAGTCCCGGGTGAGCGGGTCGCTCTGGAACTTCTGGAACGTCGCCTCGTCGTCGCCGACCGCGTTCCGGGCCGCCTGGGAGGTCTCCGCGGGGCTGACCGAGATCGACTTCTGCTGCTGTACCTCCGCGGTCAGCGCGTTGCTGACCAGCGTGTTCAGCGCGGCGTTCGCGTTGAAGTTCTGTCCGAGGGCCGTCGTGACCGCCCGCGAGGTGTTGTCGACGTCGCTGATGCTGATCTCGGTCTGGCCGACCACGGCCGCCGCACCCGGGTGCGTCCCCGCCGCACAACCACTGGCCAGCAGCACCAACGCCGCCACCGCACCGAGAGCCCGAAGCCGTGTGCTCACCGAATCTCCTCGTATCCCACTCGTAAGTTTCACGCCGGCACCACAATAGGTTCGGCGATCACGTCGTCGATCAACCGGGTGCACCACTGCAGCAGCTCCTGGTCGCGGAGCGGCTGCCCGCCGATCTGCCTGGTCGCAGGTCTCGGCACCAGAATGGTATGCAGTTGCGGCTTCACCAGACTCTTCGGGTACAGCCTGTTCAGCCTGAGCACCTTCGAGTCGGGCAGCTCGACCGGCCCGAAACGGATCAGGTTGCCCTGCAGCGTGACGTCGTGCAGCCCCGCCCGGCGGGCGTGGTTGCGGAACTTCGCCACCTCGATCAGGTTCAGCACCGCCTGCGGAATATCGCCGTACCGGTCGTGCAGTTCCTCGACCAGCTCGGCGATGCCCGCTTCGTCGCGGACGGCCGCGAGCCGCTGGTACATCTCCAGGCGCAGCCGCTGTGACGGGATGTAGTCGTGCGGCAGGTGCGCATCGATCGGCAGCTCGATCTTGACCTCGGGCTCCTCGGCCTGGGTGTCGCCGCGGTACTCCGCGACCGCCTCGCCGACCAGCCGGACGTACAGGTCGAAGCCGACGTCCGCGATGTGCCCGGACTGCTCGCCGCCGAGCAGGTTGCCGGCGCCGCGGATCTCCAGGTCCTTCATCGCGACCGCCATACCGCCACCGAGGTCGGCGTGCTGCGCGATCGTCGCCAGCCGGTCGTGCGCGGTCTCGGTGAGCGGCTTCTCGGGCGGGAAGAAGAAGTACGCGTACGCCCGCTCCCGCCCCCGGCCGACGCGGCCGCGGAGCTGGTGCAACTGGGACAGGCCGAGCAGGTCGGACCGCTCGACGATCATCGTGTTCGCGTTCGAGATGTCGATACCGGACTCGACGATCGTCGTACAGACGATCACGTCGGAGCGCTTCTCCCAGAACTCCTGGATGACCTGTTCGAGGGTGTGCTCGTTCATCTGGCCGTGCGCGACGCTGACCCGGGCCTCGGGGACCAGCTGGCGGATCCGCGCGGCTGCCTTCTCGATCGTGTTCACCCGGTTGTGGACGACGAAGACCTGGCCCTCACGGAGCAGTTCGCGCCGGATCGCGGCGGTCACCTGGTGCTCGTCGTACGCGCCGACGAAGGTCAGCACCGGGTGCCGCTCCTCCGGCGGCGTGGCGATCGTGGACATCTCGCGGATGCCGGTGATCGACATCTCGAGCGTCCGCGGGATCGGCGTCGCGGACATCGTCAGTACGTCGACCGCGGTGCGCAACCGCTTCAGCTGCTCCTTGTGCTCGACGCCGAACCGCTGCTCCTCGTCGACGATCACCAGGCCGAGGTCCTTGAACGCGACCTCGCCGCTGAACAGCCGGTGCGTCCCGATCACCACGTCGATCGACCCGTCGGCCAGACCGTCGACGGTGGCCTTGGCTTCCTTGTCGGTCTGGAACCGCGACAGCGGCGCGACGTTCACCGGGAACGCGGCGTACCGCTCGGCGAAGGTCGCGTAGTGCTGCTGCACGAGCAGCGTCGTCGGCACCAGTACGGCGACCTGCTTGCCGTCCTGCACCGCTTTGAACGCCGCACGGACCGCGATCTCGGTCTTGCCGTAGCCGACGTCACCGCAGACGATCCGGTCCATCGGCATGACGCGTTCCATGTCGTGCTTCACGTCGTCGATGGTGGACAGCTGGTCGGGCGTCTCCACGAACGGGAACGCGTCCTCGAGCTCGCGCTGCCAGGGCGTGTCCTTGGCGAACGCGTGGCCCTTGGTCGCCTGGCGGGCGGCGTACAGCTTGATCAGTTCGCCGGCGATCTGGCGGACCGCCTTGCGGGCGCGGCCCTTGCGCTTGGCCCAGTCGCCACCGCCCATCTTGTCCAGGGTCGGCTGCTCGCCACCGACGTACCGCGTGACCTGGTCGAGCTGGTCGGTCGGGACGTACAGCCGGTCGCCCGGTTGGCCGCGCTTGCTCGGCGCGAACTCGATCACGACGTACTCGCGGGTGGCCTTCTGATTGCCCGAGCCGACGGTGCGCTGCATCATCTCGACGTACCGGCCGACGCCGTGCTGTTCGTGCACGACGTAGTCGCCGGGCTGCAGTTCCAGTGGGTCGATGGTCTTCTTGCGGCGCGACGGCATCCGTTGCGCCGAACGGCGTTCGGCCGCCGAGCGCTGGCCGGCCAGGTCGTTCTCGGTGAGCACCGCGAACTTGATGCCCTCGGCAATGAACCCGTGGTCCAGCTGACCCTGCGAGATCAGCACGACGCCGGGCTCGGGGATCTCGTCGATGCCGTCGACCACCCGGGCCGCGAGCTCGGCCTCGGCCAGCACCTCGGCCAGCCGTTGCGCGGGACCGTGCCCCTCGGTGACGGCGACGACGCGCCAGCCGTCCCGCAGCCAGCCCCGGATGTCCTCGATGGCCGCGGCGGTCTGACCGAGGTACGGATCGACCTCGCGCACAGCCAGCTGACGGCTGGTGACCGCTCCGGACTCGGTGTCGATGTCGAACGCGACCCGCTCGCCCATCGAGTCCCGCAGCTCCGCGGTGTCGTCGACCGGCGCCGCCGCGAACGGCGACAGGCTCCACCAGGCCAGCCCGCGGCCCAGCGCCTGCGAGCGGACATCACCGAGCGACATGTACGCCGCCGCGCCCAGGTCGATCGGGGCCTCGCCACCACCGGCGGCCGCGGCCCACGACGCCTCCAGGAACTCCTGGCTGGTCGCGACCAGGTCGTGCGCCCGGGCCCGGACTCGCTCGGGGTCGCTGACCACCACGTGCGTACCGGCCGGCATCAGGTCGACCAGCAGCTCCATCTCGTCGACGAGCACCGGCGCCAGCGACTCCATGCCCTCGACGGCATGCCCCTCGGCGAGCTTCTCGAACAGCTCGGCCAGCTCCGGGTGCTCCTTCGCCAGTACGGCGGCCCGCGCGCGCACCTCGTCGGTCAGCAGCAGCTCACGGCAGGGCGGCGCCCACAGTCCGTGCTCGGCGATCTCCAGCGAGCGCTGGTCGGCGACCGCGAAGTACCGGATCTCCTCCACGTCGTCGCCGAAGAAGTCCACCCGCAGCGGGTGCTCCTCGGTCGGCGGGAAGACGTCGATGATCCCGCCGCGGACCGCGAACTCGCCGCGCCGCTCGACCAGGTCAACCCGGTGGTACGCCGCCGCGGCGAGCCGCTCGACGACGTCCTCGAGCTCGGCCGTGTCCCCGACGTGCAACTGCACCGGCTTCAGGTCCGCCAGTCCGGCGACCTGGGGCTGCAGCACGGACCGCACCGGCGCGACCAGGATCTTGATCGGGCCGGTGGTCTCGTCCGACGGATCCGGGTGCACGAGCCGCCGCAGTACGGCGAGCCGCCGGCCGACCGTGTCGGAACGCGGCGACAGGCGCTCGTGCGGGAGCGTCTCCCAGGCCGGGTAGTAGGCGACGGAGCCGGGCTCGTCGACGAGGCACTGCAGCGCCTCGGTGAGCTCCTCGGCCTCGCGGAACGTCGCGGTGACCGCGAGCACCGGACGATCGGCGCCGTGCTGCCGAGAGGCGAGGGCGGCGAGCAGCACCGGCCGGACCGGACCAGGTGCGCTCAGGTCGAGCGTCGTGACGGCGTCCCCACGGGCATCACGAACGGCCTCGGCGACCACCGGGTCGGTGATCAGCGTCTCGACGAGACCGTTCAGCTTCACGAGTTGTACCGTCCTTGACTGGCTTCGAGGCCGTCGGTCAGCAGGCATTCGACCGCGTCCGCGGTCCGGTCGACGGCGAACGGGAGGTCCTTGCGTTCGGACGCGGAGAACTCGTTCAGCACGAAGTCGGCGGGTGCCTGACGGCCCGGCGGACGACCCACACCGAACCGAACTCGATAGTACTCACCGGTGCCAAGCGACTTCCGCAGCGACTTGAGCCCGTTGTGGCCGTTGTCGCCACCGCCGAACTTGCAGCGCAGGACGCCGAAGTCGATGTCCAGCTCGTCGTGCACGACCACCAGGTTGGCCGGGTCCAGCTTGAAGAACTTCAGCAGCCCCGAGACCGGTCCACCGGACTCGTTCATGTACGCGCGGGGCTTGGCCAGGACCGTCCGCAGGCCGCTGATCCGGGTCTCGATCACCTCGGCCGTGACCTGCTTGCTCTGCTTCCACTTGCCGCCGGTCCGGGCAGCCAGCTCGTCGGCCACCAGGTGCCCGATGTTGTGCCGGGTGCGGGCATAGGAAGGGCCGGGATTCCCCAGTCCGACGACCAACCACACGTCGTCCGCCACGGATCCCGGCCCTCCTGAAGTGTTCTGCGGGGTGCTGCCGCGAGCAGATTACTCGGCGGCGGCGGCCACCGGCTCCTCGGCCGGAGCGGTCGGCTCGTCCTTCTCGACGCCCGCCTCGGCCTCGGCCTCGGAGATCTCGGCGTCGAGCTGCTCGGCGGTCGGCTGCGCGGTGACGTTCACGATCAGGGTGTCGGGCTCGATCGCCAGCGTGGAACCGGCCGGCAGGGTCAGGTCGGAGGCGTGGATCTGGGCGCCGATCTCGAGGCCCTCGATGGAGACCACGATGCTCTCCGGGATGTGCGTCGCCTCGGCCTCGACCAGCACGGTGGCGTGCTCGGTGACGACCAGCGCGTCGGAGACGGCCTCGCCCTCGAGGTGCACGGCGACCTCGACCTGGACCTTCTCGCCGCGGCGGACGATCACCAGGTCGACGTGCTCGATGAAGCCCTTCAGCGGGTCGCGCTGGACCTGCTTCGGCAGCGCCAGGTGCGACTCGCCGCCCTCGACCTCGATCATCAGCAGCGCGTTCGCGGTCTTCAGGGCCAGCATGGTGTCGTGACCGGGCAGCGTGATGTGCACCGGGTCGGTGCCGTGTCCGTACAGGACGGCGGGAACCTTGTTGTCCCGGCGGATTCGGCGGGCAGCCCCCTTGCCGAACTCCGTGCGCGATTCGGCTTGGATCTTGACCTCGGCCACGACTGAACTCCTCAAAAGCGTTGCGGTGATCTGTTGTCTGGGTAACTCGGCTGCGGCCTCAGCGGGCGCCTGCTGACCCCGGAGAAGGCGTCAGGCAACGAACCACCGCGTCGATCACGGAGCCGCGCCCAACAGTTCTCGGGGGGCGTCCCTCGCCGAGGCAACCAAAACAGTCTACCCATGAGCGCGGCCAGACGGGAAATCCGTACAGCGCAGGTGCTTTGTCCCGGGCGGGACGGCGTACCTGGTGAGCGGTTTTCCCGGGCGGACCCTTGCTTCGATACGTTGCCTGCGTGGTGTCCTTCCTGTTCGTGTTCTCCCTGCTCATCCCACTGGTCATGCTGTGCGGCGTGATCTGGCTGGTGGTCTGGTCGCAGCGGCGGCGCCGGCAGGCGGCGATGCAGCGCGCGGCGCAGGTCGCGGCCGTCGGCTGGTACCTGGTGCCGCCGAACCCGTGGCTGGTACAGGTCGCGGGCACGCTCTTCCCGTCCAACGGTGAGGTCGCGGCGGCGTACGCCGGGGAGTTCCGCGGTCGCGGACTGTGTGTCTTCGACTACACGTACGTGACCAGCAACGGGAAGACGCAGCAGACGCACACCGTGCAGTTCGTTGCCCTGAACCTCCCGGTCGCGCTGCCGTCGGTCACGGTGATGCACGAGACCGGCCTCCGGCGGATGTTCCGCGGCCACGACCTCGAGCTGGAGAACGTGGAGTTCAACGAGCGGTTCCGGGTCGAGTGCGACGACGACCGGTACGGATACGCCGTCATGCACCCGCGGATGATGGAGTGCGTGATGCTGAACCCCGGCCTGGAGTGGCTGATCGCCGGGAACGCACTCGTCAGCTGGGGACAGGGCGCGTTCCAGGTGCCGGACGTGCTCGCGCGGGCCGAGGCGATGACGCGGCTGATCGAACTGCTGCCGCCGTTCGTACTGCGTGACTACGGGCAGCCGACGTACCGATGATCGTCACGGTTGTCGTTGTCTGCCTGATCGCGATCGGGCTTCTCCTGTTGTACGTACGGTCGCTGCGTCGGCGCCGTACCTTCCTCGACGAGCGGCTGCGAGACGCGGCCGGGCATGGCTGGTACCCGGCACCGACCGATCCCTGGCTGGCCGGACTCGCCGGCCGGCTGTACTCCGTGCAGGGCTCCGCCGAGCGGATGGTCGCCGGCCACGGGATCCGCGCGCTGGACTTCACCTACAGCGCGAGCAGTACGGCGACCGCGGCCAAGTGTCACGTGATCGCGTACGACCTGCCGTGCGCGCTGCCCTCGCTCGCGGTACTGCAGAAGAATCCGCTGGTGGCGAGTCAGGAGTTCGAGAGCACGCGGTTCAACCAGCAATTCACGGTCGAGGCGGACGATCCGCGGTACGCGAGCGCCGTCGTCAACCCGCAGTTGATGGAGCTGCTCATCGACCGGTTTCCCTACGTGCAGTGGCGGATCGAGGGGCGCGCCCTGATCACCTGGGGGCTCGGTTACTGGACCACGCCGGCGGTCGCCGAGGCGGCGTACCTGTTCGGCCGGATCGTCGACCTGATCCCGCCGTTCGTGATCGAGGACTACGGGATCAGGTGAGCTTGGTCCACACCTGCCGCAGCGCCCGGGCCGCGTCGCCTTCGAGGCCGGCGTCGTCGAGCGTCTCGGCGAGCTCGTCGAACTCCGGCCCCCAGCGCCACGCCACGCTCCGCAGCCGCTCCGGAAGCTCCGGATCCCGCAGCGATCCCGCGTCCGCACGCACCTGCTGCGCCGTCAGCGCGTCCGTCACACCGTGCTTCTCGGCGAGCTGGAACGCCAGCACCGCCAACGCCGCCTTGCCCTTGTTGTAGAGCGCGTACGACGACTTCGCCGCGCTGGCCGCACCGGGCTCGGACCCGACCACCATCGGTGTCACCGCAGTGCCGGCCCACAAGCCGGCGACGTCGTCGGCCTGCGCTCCCGACAACATCAGGTGCGTCGGACTCGGCCCGCCGGTCGGCGGCGGGCCGACGACACCAGCGTCGACGAAACTCGCTCCCGCCACCGCCGCTCGGGCTTCGCGCAGCGACGCCGGGGACAACGGGTTCGCCTCGACGTACAGACCGCGGAAGCCCGCGGCGCCCACCTGCTTGGCGATGTCCACCGCGCCTTGCGGTGCACACGAGCAGAGGATGACGTCGGCGAGTGCGATCGCGTCCGCGAACGGCGTACCGATCAGACCGGCCTCGTCGGCGCGGGCTTTCGACGCGTCGCTGCGGCCGCCCGGGACCCAGTGCACCTCGTGCCCGGCAGTCACCAACTGCCCGGCGAGCTTCGAGCCCATGGCCCCCGGATGAAAGACAGCGATTCGCATCTGGCGTCCGATCCTCGATCCGGTCAGTCACCGCCCAACCTATGTCAGTGACCGTGCGCCCCGAGCCGTTGCCATCGCATCGAGTCGCGCGCAGCGTGGAGGACAAGAGCGACTCTCAGGGGGAGGGTGTCATGAGTGAGAACTCGATCGGGCGCCGGCAGGCGCTGAGGGGTGCGGGAATGGCCGCGGGTGGTGTCGCGGTCGCCGGTCTGGCGACGGCAACGCCGGCGTTGGCGGACAGGTCGGACAGTGGGCCGTCGGGTAGCTGGCTGTGCGTGCGACAGGACACCGGATCGAAGGACAAGGTCCGGCTGGTGCTGAGTTTCGCCGGCGGTGGCGTCTTCGTGTCGCACGACATCAGTCCGGCCGGGCCGCCGTTCACCGGGACGTGGGCGTCGCGGGGCAATCGCTTCCAGGCGACTTTCTGGACCGGGACCGCGGGCTCGACGCCGAACTCGGTGGGACAGACGATCCGGGTACGGCTGCGGGGCTCGGTGTCACACGGGAAGCTGTCGGGGACGTATCAGTTCACGGTGTTCGCGGCAGGAAGTGAGACCAAGGTCGCGGACTCCGGCACCGGAACGGTGACCGGGCGCCGGATCAGCGCCTGACCACACACCGCTCGGCGCCGGCCCTCCGGGACCGACGCCGAGCGGGCGGTGCTCAGGCGCGGCCGTCGAAGAGGCTGGTGACCGAGCCGTCCTCGAAGACCTCCCGGATCGCGCGGCTGATCAGCGGCGCGATCGACAGCTCGGTGAGCTTGTCGAACCGGCGGTCCTCCGCGATCGGCAGCGTGTTGGTGACGATCACCTCGCTGGCCTGGCAGTTCTTCAGCCGGTCCACCGCCGGGCCGGACAGGATCGCGTGCGTGGCCGCGATCACGACGCCTGCCGCGCCCTCGGTGATCAGCGCGTCGGCTGCCTTGGTGATCGTGCCGGCGGTGTCGATCATGTCGTCGACCAGGATGCAGACCCGGCCCTTGACCTCACCGACGACCCGGTTCGCGACCGTCTCGTTCGGCCGGTCGATGTCGCGGGTCTTGTGGATGAACGCCAGCGGCGCGCCGCCCAGCCGGGCGGACCACTGCTCGGCGACCTTGATCCGGCCGGCGTCCGGCGAGACCACGGCCAACTGCTGGTCGCCGTACTTCTCCGCGACGTAGCTGCTCAGGATCGGCAGCGCCATCAGGTGGTCCACCGGACCGTCGAAGAAGCCCTGGATCTGCGAGGTGTGCAGGTCCACGCAGATCAGCCGGTTGGCGCCCGCGGTCTTGAACAGGTCGGCCATCAGCCGGGCCGAGATCGGTTCGCGGCCGCGGTGCTTCTTGTCCTGCCGCGCGTACCCGTAGAACGGGAGCACCACGGTGATCCGCTTGGCCGACGCCCGCTTCAGCGCGTCGACCATGATCAGCTGCTCCATGATCCACTCGTTGATCGGCGAGGTGTGGCTCTGGATCACGAACGCGTCGCTGCCCCGGACCGACTCCTCGAACCGGACGTAGATCTCACCGTTGGCGAAGTCGTACGCCTGGGTCGGGACCAGCCCCGAACCGAGCTCCTCCGCGACCTCCTCGGCCAGCCCGGGATGGGCCCGGCCGGAGAAAACCATCAGGTTCTTCTCGGTGGTTCGTTTCATCCCACTCATCGCCCGCGCCTCCCGTTGTGCTGTCGCGTCTACTGCTGATCGCCGGACCGGTCCGGCGTACCGGACTGGTCGCCGGCCTGCTCGGCCAGTGCCGCCTCGGCCGCCGCGGCCGTCTTGGTGCCGGGCCGCTTGCGCTCCACCCAGCCCTTGATGTTGCGCTGCCGCCCGCGGGCCACCGCGATCTCGCCCGGGCCGACGTCCTCGGTCAGCGCGGTCCCGGCCGCCAGGTACGCACCGTCGGCGATGGTGCGCGGCGCGACCAGCACCGAGTTGCTGCCGATGAACGAGTGCTTCCCGACGTGCGTCGGGTGCTTCGCGACACCGTCGTAGTTCGCGAAGATCGTGCCGGCGCCGATGTTCGCGCCCTCGCCGATCGTCGCGTCCCCGGCGTACGTCAGGTGCGGCACCTTGGCGCCGTCGCCGATGGTGGAGTTCTTGGTCTCGACGAAGGTGCCGATCTTGCCCTTCACGCCGAGCTTGGTACCCGGGCGCAGGTACGCGAACGGGCCGACCGAGGCACCGTCGCCGATCACCGCGAGTGACCCGTGGGTCCGGATGATCGTCGCGTTCTCGCCGATCTCCAGGTCGGTCAGGGTGGTGTCCGGACCGATCGTCGTACCGCTGCCGACCGTGGTGGCGCCGTGCAGCTGGGTGTTCGGCAGCAGGGTGACGTCCGGCGCCAGGTCGACGGTCTGGTCGACCCAGGTGGTGTTCGGGTCGACGATCGTCACGCCCGCACGCATGTGCTTGGTGAGCGTACGGCGGTTCAGCTCGGCACGGAGCGTGGCGAGCTGCACCCGGTCGTTGACGCCCTCGGTCTGCATCGCGTCGTCGGTGATGTGCGACCCGACCCGCTTGCCGTCGCTCCGGGCGATGCCGAGGACGTCGGTGAGGTACAGCTCGCCCTGGGCGTTGTCGGTGGTCAACCGGCTGAGGCCGTCACGCAGGGTAGCCGCGTCGAACACGTAGATGCCGGCGTTGATCTCGTCGATCGCCCGCTGCTCGGGGGTCGCGTCCTTGTGCTCGACGATCGCGGCGACGGTGCCGTCCGCGGCCTGCACGATCCGGCCGTACCCGGTCGGGTCCGGGACCCGGGCGGTCAGCACGGTGACCGCGTTGCCGTCCTTGTCGTGCGCGGCGACCAGGTCGTGCAGCGTCTCCGCCTCGAGCAGCGGGACGTCACCCGACGTGACGACGACCGAACCGTCGAAGCTCTCCGGCACGGCGGTCAGACCCGCGCGCACGGCGTCACCGGTCCCGAGCTGTTGCTCCTGGACGGCGGTCCGGGCGTCCGGGTCGACGTTCTTGAGGTGTTCCTCGACCAGTTCGCGGCCGTTGCCGACCACGACGACGAGGTGTTCGGGGTTGAGTGCCCGGGCGGTCACCACGGCATGCCCGACGAGACTGCGCCCGCCGATCTCGTGCAACACCTTCGGCGTCGCCGATTTCATCCGGGTTCCCAGACCAGCGGCCATGATGACGACCGCCGCGGGGCGATGGGAAGTCACGCGGTCTTCTCCTCGAGTTCCCTGCGAGTTTCTTTCGACAAGTATCAGCATGGGCACCCGATGCAGTGCCCGCGCAAGCCTACTTGCTCATCGGATGAGCCTCTCCCCGGGTACAAGGAGAGCGATTTCACTGTTCACCACCGGGAAGGATGAGCCGTATGGAGCGCATCGATCGGCCCGCGAGCGGGCCGGAGCGGGACGTCGTGGTCGGCTGGCTCGGGTTCCACCGCGACGCGCTCCGGTCGAAATGCGACGGCCTGGACCCGGAACAGCTGGTACGCCGCGCCGTACCGCCGTCGGCGCTGTCGCTGCTCGGTCTGGTCCGGCACATGGCGGAGATGGAGCGCGCGTGGGGCGGGTACGCGCTCGGGCCGGAGACCGAGATGGTGTCCGTGTGGGGCGACTACACCGACGACGGGCCGGACTGGGACTTCGACGTGAACACCTCGATGGTGGACGAGTCGATGGCGGTCTGGGCCGCGGAGCGTGCCCGGACGGATGCGGCACTGGCGGCGCACGGCGATCTCGACGCGGTCCCGCCCGGGAACGGGATGAACGTGCGGTGGAACCTGCAGAAGCTGCTGCAGGAGTACGCGCGGCACAACGGTCACGCCGACCTGCTCCGCGAGGCGATCGACGGCCAGACCGGCGAGTGACGGTCAGTAGCTACTCGAGAAGAGTTTCGACTGCGCGGTTGTTGAAGAGGCTTGCGGTGAGGGGTACGCCGCTGTCCCGGTTGTACGGGTCTTCGTCGTGGGCGTTGGCGATCACGATCGAGTGGGCGCAGCGGTAGAGCAGGAGTTGTCCGGCGTCGTACCCGAGTCGGGTCGCGAAGGTCTCGCCGAAGGATGAAGCCCCAGCATCCGAGGAGTACGAAACGGGAGTCGTCCGTCGAGTGCGGCGTACAGCTCCCCCAGCCGCCGCAACTCGGTCTCGCCGGCATGGAACCAGATCTTCGCGACCCGCTCCCGACCCAGCCGATAAACCGCCCCCTGCATCCCGATCGCGATCTGCTCCACGTCGGCGTACCCGAGCTCGCGAAGCTGCACTTCCAGGACGGTGTCCGGCAACGACATACGTGACCCCTCCCTGAGCAGCTGGCCCGTGTGACCCTAGCCGCGGACAACCCCCACGTCCTGCCGATTTCGGTCCGAGGATTGTCGGAGCGATCTGGAAGCCTTCGGGGATGGGTGAAGCGTTCGTCGACGTCGGGGATGTCACGTTGTTCGTGCGGGAGCTCGGCGTGCGGAGCGCGAAGCCTTCGGTGGTGGTGATTCACGGCGGGCCGGATGTCGGGCACGGCTATCTGGTGCCCGGGTTCGAACCGTTGGCCCCCAACCACCATGTCGTGCTCTTCGACTTCCGCGGGTGTGGGCGGAGCACGCGCGGACTGCCCGCGGACGACCTCCAGCCGGAGTATGTCGTGCGGGATGCGCACCGATTGATCGACAGGCTCGGGCTGGGGGCAGTCGACCTGGTCGGGTTCTCGACGGGCGGGCGGGCGGCGATCCAGTTCGTGGACAAGCATCCGGAGCAGGTACGCCGGTTGGTGCTCGCGTCAACGTCGGCGTACAGCGCGGCGGACCACGCCCGTTACCTCGCGGACTTTGACGAGTACCACCGTCGCCAGGCCATCGAGCACGCCGCGAACGGTGCCTTGCGCAACTCGACCGTCTTCGTGTGGGATCTCGACCTCGCGCCGGCGTACCTGCGGCTGCTCGAGTCTCTCGGCACGGACCTCGGCGACTGGTCCTTCGAGCGTGCCGTCCAAGGCCTCATGCATCCGTGGTTCACCGGCGACCCCGAGCAGATCCTTCGCGACTTCGCGAAACCGGTCCTGATCCTGCACGGCGAGCAGGACATGGGTTTCCCCGTCCAGGTCGCGCATCGCCTGCACGTCGCCGTGCCCGGGAGTCAGTTGGCTGTCATCCCGGGCACGGCGCACATGTGTCACTTCGAGCAGCCGGCGACGTGGGCGAACCACATCGCCGCGTTCCTGAACGCCGACGACTCATAACGACTGCTGTCAGCTCAGGAAGGCGCGCAGGTCGTGATTCCCTTCCTGGAAACTGGCGTGCAGCCAGCGTTGCTGATCCTCGTTCAGACTGCCCCAGGCGGATTTCAGCACCTGTGTCGGCTGATGCTCCGGATCTCGCGCGAGCCCCGGCACCAGCGCGGCGCAGATCTCGGCCAGCCGCCGGATCTGCTCCTGGTATTCGTCCGTCGGAAACACGCCACTCTGCGTCGGCTTACGTTTGTACGACATCTGCCCGATCGCCGTGACGGCTTCTTCAACTGCGTACGCAACCGCGGCCGCAGCCGCGTCCTCCCAGCGTCGCTCTTTCCTCCCCATCCGCCCATCGTCAAGCCCGCACCCGTCCCCCGCAGGGGCTTGAGCCGGCGGGGTCAGGCAGGGGCGAAGCGGGCTCGGGTGTCCGGGGAATACGCGTCGTCGTGCCTGGTCTGGGATTCCTGCCCGGTGAGGCGCTGAGGGGTCGAGGACTTCTTGGGTGGGAGGAACTCGACCAGAGGCGCGTCGACGTACTCCAGCGGGTCCTGCAACGAACGGAACGTGGGCGTGCACGTCAGCGTGATTCTGCTGCCGGCCGTGATCGCCGTGTGCAGGGTCCAGGTCGCGACCGGATGGTTCACCAGCGTGCCCCGCCGCCCGACGCCACCGATCCGCTGACCGTTACTCCCGCGGGCCGAGGTCAACTGCACCGACTCGAACACCTGCCGGTCCAGCGTCACCCGCACCCGCGAGCCCGCAGGCACCACGCCGGGGCCGACCGAGTGCACGGTGACGAGTGCCGGGCACCACGCGTAGTACCCCGCACCCCACTCGAACTGCTGCCATCCCGCGCCGATTTGTGCACCCCACGGCAGGCCCTGTGCGCTCATCGAGCGGCTCAGCACCTGCGCGGTCACACTCCCGGTCGCTTCGCTGAGCTTCACCTCGGTCGGTACCGGGTCAGCGATCAGATCGGCCGGAAAGCGAGCAGGCGCCATACCGCCCGCATGCACTGTGTACGTGCCAGGCGCCAACTCGGGCAGCGCGACCTCGATCGCCCGCTGATGCGTCGTACCGATCCGGGACACCCTCGTCTGTAAGGGAATCGCCTGCGCACCACGCACCAGTACCGGGCGCGACGCGACGGCGTACAAACGGTCGTCGTACGTCAGCACGACTCGAGCGCGGGCCGCCGGCGATCCGACCGTGATCCGCACGCCCAGATCCGCAGGCACTCGCACCGCCTGTCCGGCCGGACCGTTCACGAACCGTGTGGCATCCGGCCCGGCCGGCACCACACCGCCGCGCGGAGCGGCCAGCGCTTCATTGCCACCAGCAACAGAAGTCGCCGTCACCACCGAGCCGGCGAGCGCCCCCTGCAGCACCGTACGTCGTCTCATCGCCCCACACTCCTCGTCGTCATCGGGGTGCTCCCTGGAAGATCGGCAGCAGGTACGAGTTCCACACGGCGTGCTGGAGAGCCAGCCCGCCGAGCAGCACCACCAGCGGCACGAGCGCCCGCGCCCACCACGGGGACCGCTTCGCCAGCAGTGCCATCACGACCATCGAGAGACCGGTGAGGATGCCTGGCGCGGCCATCGCGGCGGTCTGCTGGTGGAGCGGCCAACAGGACGGATACGTGCACCCGTCGTCCGGTCCCATGAAGTAGAAGTAGCCGAGATCGGCCACCAGCGCCTCGACCGCGATCACCACCCCGCCGATACCTTGCGCGACGGCACCCCGGGTCGTGCCTCGAGAGCTCCACAGCGGACCCCGAACCGGCAGGCCCGCGAAGAGCCCCACGACGACCACGGCACACAGCAGCGCAAGCGCAGCAGTTGTCCCGAGCGGATCGCCGTACCTGGTGATCCCTGCGCTGACCTGGCTCGGATCGACTTCCGCCAGCAGTCCCCGGAGGACGAAGAACGCCACGAACAACGGCAACAGCCCCAGCGTCGCGACGACCAGCGCACCGATCTCCAGTCGGTCCCGCAGAGTGCTACGCACCAGTGGGTCAACTGTTCGATCGCCCGTCATCGCAGATGCCTCCTTGGCCAGGTGAGCGGTCACCGTTCAGCCTTGAGTCTGCATCAGCCGCGCGTAGGCGCGCCCACAGGTCCGCGCCTCGTCGGGGCTCGGAAGGCTCTGAGCGTCGGCGAACTTCTCGAGGACGAGGTCCGGTGGAAGGCGCAACGACCCGTTGTCCGCCAGCTTCGCGAACGCATCCGCGACGTTCTGCTCGGACCCACCGAAGCGGTCGTTGTAGAACTTGGCGACGCGCTGCTGGGCGCTCAGCTTGAGCAAACCACGCGCGGCTCCCGACAGCGAGGTCTGGTTGTCCTGTTTCGCCCGCCAGAGCAGGTACGCGTCGGCATCCGCGACAACGTCGGCCCAGTCGAATCCGCCATCCGCGCCGACGACTCCGATCCTGGCCTGGAGATACTGTGTGAGGTCGAGCGTCGGGCTCTGCTGCAACGCCCGCTGGTACGAGCCCCACAGCTGCAACAGGTCGAGCGCCCAGCCACCCAGATCGCCGAGACCGTAGTCGTTCTGATCCCCGGGCAGTCCCCACACCTCGTATCCGCGGACCGTCGCGGCGAAGTGGGCGATGTCCCTGGTCGAGTCGGGTTTGGCCGGCGCCAGCCGCCCCAGTTCGTCCTCCGCTGCCAGCCGGGCGTTGACGGCGTTGCCTTGGTCCAGCAGCGGGGTATAGAGCGGCCAACCGATCTCGTCGCCCCAGTACTCCGGCTTCTGCAGCCAGTGCATGATGAAGGAGGGGATGAACGCGGCGTACGGCTTCAGCGGCACGAGGACGGTGCTCTGTTCCACCAACGCCCGCTCGCACGCCACCTCGGCGCGGACGAGCCACTCGAAGAACGCGTCGAACCCGGTGGCGCTCGGGGAACCGTCACGTTCCACCGGCGGGGAATCGACCTGTCCGAGATCAACCGGCGTTGATTTCGAGGAGACGATGTCCTTGTCGATCCCCGGTGCACCGGGGTACGAGCCGGCGGCCAGCTCGACGATCTGGCTGTAGTGCCAGCCGACCGGCATCGGGAAACCCATGTTGCCCGAGTACCCGGTCGACATCCCGGCGACGAACGCCGCGTCCGCGAGGTCCTTGTCGAGCATCGTGCCGCAGACGTTGCGCGTGCCGTACACGCCGACCTTGTAGTCGCCGTTGATCGTCGTGTCCATCGAGGCCTTGACCCCACGGAAGTAGTCCGCGACCGGCCCGTCGATGGTTTCCCCGAGCGCATCGAAGTCGACCGAGAAGAAGACCACGCTTCCCGCCGGCAGGCCGAGGGTCCGGCATCGCTCGACGGCCTCGATCCCGTGCGTACGACCGTTCGCCTCGGTCATCTCCGCGGGCGAGTCGTTGAACCGCTGGTGAATCGGGAACAGCTTCAGGCCGGCCACCCGCAGCGCGTCCAGCTCCGGCGCGGTGATGAACTTCCCCGAACCGACCGTGTAGCGGCCGACGTGCGTGTACCCGGCCGCGACCGCTCCCTGAGCCTGCGCGAGGGTCAGCTGCTTGTTGGTGTCGAAACCCTTGGTCGCGATCGTCGTGTCACCGGAGGAAACCAGCAGCGCACACCAGGTGCTGTAGTTGCCGACACCGTCGACCGGGAGTTCCATGAAGCCCTGGAAGTCACGCGTCAGCTGCGCGGTCTCGCCATCGAAGGTGCCACTGAACGGGCTGTCGTACCGGTTGAAGCGCAGTACCGCTTGATACAGGCGGACGAACCGCTTCGCCCCGTCCGTCATCCCCTCCGAGACGGTCGCCTGGGTCCGGATCCCGTCCCGCGTCCCCGGACCGAAGTTGCCGTTGGCGGTGCCGTCGGCCATGCCGATCTCGTACTGGAGCCCGAACGTCGTCGCGGTCTGCACCGCGCGCGAGTAGATCCCGTCGCACGGAACGAGCGCGAAGTCCCGGCGCCCGATGTACGTCGCATTCAGCCAGCGCTGCACATCGCGCACCTGCGTCGTACCCGGCCCGAGCTTGACGTAGGCGTCCATCGTCAGCAGCGAGGCCATCAGTTTCACGTCGACGTACGGGTCCGCGGAACCCAGGCCGAGGTCGTCGCGGACGCTGCCGACCGAGGCGCTCAGGTTGGCGAACGTGACGTCCTGACCGCCCCACAGCCCCGGATATCCCTTGCACCACAGGGCCGCGCTGAGGATCGTCAGCAGATTCACCCAGCTGGTGTTCGCGTCGATCCGGCCGACCTGCGCGACGTACGCCGCGGTCGTCGCGGGACCGAAACCCGAGCTGACCGGAGTGATCCCGAGCTCCGCTTGCAGTGCGCGCCGCAGCCCGTACATCACGGACCAGCCGGTCATGCCGTCTTCCTCGAGCGGCACCCAGCCGGCGACCCCGCCGTACGTCGCGTTCAGCCATTGCTGCGCAGCGAGCACCTGCATGTCCACTGAACAATCCCCCCAGCCTCGTCCCTCGGGGGCCATCGTTTCCCGGCGTCTTCACGCTCCGCAACAGAACTGCAACAACCTGCATGTTTCTTGCCTCCGAGGTCCACGTGTGCTGACCAGTGCGTAGGCTCCCGTGTCGTGCAGGCGACGCGGCTCGATCTGGATCGGATTCGTGCGGTATGACGGCTTGTCGACCCGGTGTTCCTCGACACTCCGCTGTACCGGTGTGAAGCGCTCGAGCTGAGCTGCGAGCTCAGCATCAAACTCGAGACGGCGAACCCGGTGCGCAGCTTCAAGGGGCGCGGGACCGAGGTCGTCGCGAGTCAGCTCGCCGCCGGCGACTCGCGCGCTGTGGTCTGCGCGAGCGCCGGGAACCTCGGACAGGCGCTCGCGTGGTCGGGACGCGAACGCGGCCTCGACGTCACGGTCGTCGCTTCCCGCTACGCCACCAAAGCCAAACTCGACCGCATCCGCTCCCTCGGCGCCACCCTCGAACTCGTCGACGGCGACCACGAGCTGGCCCGCGACCGAGCCGCCGGGATCGCGCAGTACGCCGGCATCCGCCTCCTGGAAGACAGCCTCGACCTGGAAACCTGCGAAGGCGCCGCAACCATCGCCCTCGAACTCGTCGAGACGTGGTCAAACGTCGACAACCGCCCCAGGACCGACGAGGCGCGGTCAACGGTCGACGACCGCCGGACGACCGACGATGCCCGGGTGGCGTCGGACGGGAGGTTGCTCGCGGACGGTGCGGCCGGGCGGCCCGTGGTGTTGGTAGCGCTCGGGGGTGGAGCGATGGCGACGTCGCCGCAATCCTCGAGGACCCCACCCGTTTCACCGACCGCCCCGTCACCACCATCATCTGCGGCAACAACGTCGACCCCGACACGCACCGCCGCTGGCTCACCCTCTGACGCCACGGCTCCTACTGACCTTCGATATCGACAGTCGGTTTCCATAGGCGTACTTCGTCGTACAGCAGGCCGCCGCGGTCGTGGAACCCGTTCGGCATCCGCCCCCACTCGCGGAACCCGAGACCGACGTACGCCCGCTCGGCATCGGTTCCGCCGCGGCAGCTGACCTCGAGGACCGTGCAGCCCCACGCGTTCGCCTGCGCACCGGCCGTGTCGACGGTCCGCCGCGCGAGCCCGGTTCCGCGCGCCGCCGGAACGATCACGAACCCACCGAGCGTCGCCCGATGCCGGCACATCCGATGCGTCAGCCGCTCCACCGTCGTCATCCCCAGTACGCCGCCCCCGTCCTCCGCAACGAGGAAGCAGTGTTCGTCACCGCCCTCCAGGTCGACCGCCGCCCGCACCAACCCGGCGGTCTCCTCGATCGTCAATCCACACAAGCGATTCTCGTGAAGACTCTCGACATCCTCGAGCCGCACCCGACGAACGATCATCCACCCGACGATAACCGCTGCGGACAAGGTCACGCGCTGCGGCAGACTAGGGCTCGTGCCTGAACAAGACGTTCGCATCCGTCCGGCCCGACTCGAGGACGGCGAGCACGTGTGGCCGCTCGCCGAGGCGTTCGCCATGTCGTTCACTCCGGAACGGGCCGCCTTCGACGCGACGTGGAAGCAACTGGTCGACGTACCGGACACGCTTCTGCTGGTCGCCGAGACCGCGGATGGCAGGATCGTCGGCTACCTCCTGGGCAACTGCCACCTCACGTTCCTCGCCAACGGCCCGGTCGCGTGGGTCGAGGAGATCATGGTCGACCCGGACCTGCGGCAGTCCGGAATCGGCCGCCTGCTCATGGACCACGCCGAGCGATGGGCGCAGGCCGCGGGCGCGCCGTACATCGCCCTCGCCAGCCGCCGAGCGGGACCGTTCTACTTAGCGCTCGGCTACGAAGACTCGGCAGTCTTCTACCGGAAGACGCTCGCCTAGCTGACGGGCCGCCGGCTTCCCCACTCCCGGTGCCAGTACTCCGCGTCGCTGCTTCCCACCCGCAGGATCGCGTCGGGCCGCGCGGGCGCCGGCCACAGCTGGAGGAGGTACGCGTCCACGGGCCCGTCCGCGAACTCACCGTCATGCCCGGCGTCACGCCCGCGAGCACTCACCCGGAGCCGGTATTCACCCGCGCCCACCCCGTCCAACACACCACCGTCGCCATGCCACGACACCCACCTGACCTGAGTCCCCGACGGTACGTCGATCGACACCTCGACGACGTCCTCCCACGAGCTCCCGGACTCCCCCGGAGCCTCGTCGATCAGCACGATCCGAACCGGCGACCCACCGGATCGACGGCCGAAATGCAGGTACACGCCATTGGCGCGTGCCGCCCCGACCAACCCGTTGACCTGACCGGCGAAGTACCGGTCGGCGTCCCCGTCGAACCCGAATCCGTCACCCCAGCCCAGATCGAACTGCCCGTAGTCGGTGAACACCACCTCGTCCAGCAGCACACGCTCCATCCCGGGACCTTAGCCAGCGTCCCGGCCATTGCGGCGATTCATGGAATACTCGCGGACTGTGGAGGAGCTCCTGGCAGCGGACGCCGACGGGTCGGCGCTGCTCAGCTTCGGTCGGCTCAGCGAGGACGAGCTCGCTGGCCTGGATCCCGCCGTACCGTTGACGGCATCGCTCGTGGTGCTGTGGTGTCGTGGCGAGTGCCTGATGGTGTTCAACACGTTCCGGAAGGCGTGGGAGCTCCCCGGCGGGATGCTGGATCCCGGCGAATCGGCGCGGGACGCCGCGATCCGCGAGCTCGCCGAGGAGAGCGGCCAGCGAGCGGACTCCCTCGAATTCGCCGGCGCCGCGCGGATCCGGGTGGCACCCGACCAGCGACTGGAGTACCTCGCGATCTACCGCGGCGAGATCGCCACCCCGCAGCCGTTCACGCCGAACGACGAGATGTCCGACAGCACGTGGTGGAACCCGGGCGAGCCCCTTGAGAACCTGCTCCCCATCGACGCAGCCCTCGCGATCCTCTGCGCCTGAAAGTCCCGCGACAGAGCGGAGACTGCACCGCGATGATGGTCCGATGCCTGAAAAACACTCACGCCTCGTGCCCGGCGGCCGTGCCTTCTACCTGACCGAACGCCTGTGGGAGCTGTCCGCCGGCCTTCCCGTCGAGTCGGTCCCGATCGACACCATCAAGGCGTTCGACGAGGACTGTTGGTTCGGAGGCGCCGCGGTCACCTGCCGCATGGTCGCCCGCCACGCCGCCCTCATCCAGAAAGCCGACCTCAGCTACCCGGTGATCCTGTCCGCCGACGGCCGCCTGATGGACGGTGGCCACCGCATCTCGAAGGCCTGGATCAACGGGCAGACGACGATCAACGCGGTCCGGTTCGAGGTCGATCCCGAACCGGACTGGTTCGAGTGGGACGCTCCCAACGCCTGAAGGCCTAGGCGGGGAAGGCCTTCCACTGGCCTTCGGAGATGACCTCCACGGTGCCGTCGACCACCTTGATGGCGGTCTGTTCGTCGATGGCGTACGACGGCACGCCGAGGCCTGCGGCCCACCGTTCCGCGTCAGCCGTGGTGTTCTGCGGGAACGCCTCCAGATGCGGGAAGATCGAGAAGTCGACCACTCCCAGCGTCCGGTCATCCGGCGCAGACGGCCACTCGACGAAGTCCGCCCCGATCCGCGGCGTCATCACCATGCTGCCGGCGCTCACCCCCACCCACACCTTCTCGGGCATCGAATCCAGCAGTTCGGCCAGCCCCGACTCCCGCATCCAGTGGCACAGGTACGTCGCATCGCCACCGTCCACCAGCAACACATCGGCCTCACGCACCCACGGCACCCACCGCTCCGCGCCCATGCTCGGCAGCGCGGTCAGCTCGAGCACACCCACAGACCCCCACCCAAGCCCGGTCAGGTGAGACGGCGGCTCGCCGGTCACAAAGCGCCGTACCGAAGCAGGCCCACACATCGGGTGCCCCCACTGCGCCGTCGGAACGCACAACGCCCCAGCCTCAGAAATCGGCTTCCCCAACAACCCCACCAACGCTTCCCGAATACTCGCGTTCGTAACCCCACCCGACGTAAGCAACAACTTCACAAGTCCTCCAACGAATCCGTCCGTAGCCCCTCAACAGCCCACCACTCACCCCCACAACGAACCCACCCCACCCAATCCGACACCCACCACCAAAGATTCTCGGCCCACGGTGTCGCGCATGCCGGGTGGGGCTCAGCGGCCAGGGGTTGTGGGGCCAGACCAGGGGTACGACGGGATTCGAGACCGAGACTCCGGAGGTTCATTGCAACCAGCCATGCCCACGGTCCGGTACGGCGGCACGCCGGCCCGAGCGCGAGCCAACCACGCGAGCCTTGCGAGCAGCTCCGCGCAGCGGAGAGGAAGGCCGGCACCAGCCGGGGCGGGTGCGAGCGAGTGGAGCGGGCGCGGCGAGAAGCGGAGCGACGAACGTAGCGCCCGCGCAGAGAGCGCGGGTGCGGCGTACAAACTCCCGCCTCTGGTTTCGATCCAGGTCTTCGAGATCTACCTCAGCTGCTTGCGCATCTGGGTGCACATCGCCTCGTGGCGGGTGATCGAGCCGTCAGGGTTTTGCTGGTCCCAGGACTCGAGAACCTCGTCGTAGGCGACATACCCCAACCGTTCGTAGAGGGCACGGGCTCGCGGGTTGCTCAGCTCGACACCAAGCTCGGCCCGGCCATGACCTCGGGCCAAGATCCGCTGCTCAGCAGCGCCGATGAGCACAGTCCCGATCCCGCACGACTGCAACGCTGGATGCACGGACAACTGCCACAACGACCCCGCACCGGGGTGCGGCATGTAGTCGACCCCGCCGATTGCTACGGGCAGTCCGGTCTTCGTGCAGACTGCGAGGTAGTCGACCTCACCACGACGTGCTCGGTCGAACTCCTTGGCGACCTGGGCCAGGTGGAGTTCGCTGCAGGCAAAGCCACACGCGGCCAGATCGGCGTCAGTCAGATCTCTCAGTGTCAGATCCAGTACGACTGCGGTCATCCGCACCACCTCCTCGTGCAGTCTCGTGTGGGACGCCGAAGACGACAACGGGTTTCCACCCGCCGCAGCTCGCCAGGTGTCATCCCGAAGTCGTGGCTGATCGACCGAGCGACCGCAGCCCGTGACAACAATCCCGGTACGGCGGGACGCCGACCCGAGCGCGAGCGTGCCACGAGCCAACCAGGCGAGCCTTGCGAGCTGCTCCGCCCGGCGGAGAGGAAGGCCGGCGCCAGCCGGGGATGGTGGGAGCGAGTGGAGCGGGCGCGACGAACATAGCGCCCGCCAGGGCCGGTGCGACGTACAAGCCTGCGGGGGCGCGGGTGCGACGTATAAGCCCGCGTCGTGGAGCGCGAATGCGACGTACTAGCTCCCTCGCCAGGTTTTGATCCTGGTCTTCGAGATTCAGAGTTGCTGATCCACCGCCGACCGGGGCTATGCCCTGCGCTGGCGGGCAAGATGTCCGCGTGCCTACGACCCGAACTACGCTGCGGTCCACACTGGGCACCGGTCTGCTCTCGGTGCTGGGCCTGCCTCGGTTGCCTGAGCAACCACCGCTAGATCCGGCGAACCGCCGTGCGTATGAGGAGTTCACCAGGAGCTACGTCGACCCGCCCGGCTCACTGGAGCGACTGCAGCCGCCAGGGCAGACGATGACCTACCTGCGATGGCTGGCGACACACCGGCAAGTGCTGTTCCATGGCAGCCAGCGCGACAGCATCAGCGAGCTGAGACCGGACCGCGAGTCCGACGACAGTACGGCGTTCGGTAGCCAGCGCGCGGTTTTCGCCACGGACGATCCGGCGTGGGCGATGTGGTTCGCCCTCCTGACGCGTGGGCATGGCTTCCGCTCCACGCGCAATGGCGTCTGGTCGATACGTGACGACACCAAGAACCGGCAGTATTTCTTTTCGGTCGACAGTGACCAGCCTGACGCGGAACTGCTCACGGATGGTTGGCTGTACGTAGTGGGCCGAGACGGATTCACGGCTGAGCCCGCCGTCGCAGGAATGCTGCAGTCGGGCCAATGGGTCAGCCCCAACCCGGTCAGGCCACTCGCCCGGATTGCGGTTGCCCCTGCTGACTTCCCGTTTACCGGTGTCATCGGACGCCACAGCGGCCGCGAGTCCATGTTTCGCACCCTCCGGAAGGCGCGTACTGCGTACCGCCGCCGATGACTCCACCGCGACAGCGTGCGCGCCTCGCGTCCGCCCGCTCCGAAGAGCCGGCCAAATCGGGTCGTCCTCCCGGAGTCGTGAGGCCCCCGCCGGAAGCAAATGCCATTGGCTGGGAAAGCGCCCCAAGCGCGACTTGATCCATAAGAGCCCAATTCGGCAAGCGCCCAGACAGGCGGGCTGTGCTCCGTCGGCTGATCGGCGGCGCCTGTCCGCCAGCTGATGCGCGACACAGGGGTCGTGTCTGCCCGGCACCACCCGTTGGGAGCGGAGTGGGCCGAGTCTTCTGGGGACGCTTCGCCCCGCTATCAGGAAACGGGGGACTTGGCGAAGCGGTCGGCGGCGGCGGTGACTGCTTCTGCTGTTCCGGTGGCGTGCGTGCCCTGCTCGACGATCACCAGTTCGGAGCCCTGACAGGCGTGGTGCAACACCCACGGTTTGCCGGTAAGCGCGCCGAGGTCGAGCTGCCCATGCACGATCACGCCGGGGATGTCCTTCAACACGTGCCCTTTGCGGGCCAGCTCGTCGTCTGCCAACCAGCAGCGGTTGCTGAAGTAGTGCGTGACGAGGCGGGCGAAGGCGAGTTGGAACCGGGGTTCCCAGGGCTCGTGCTCGACGTCACGACCGGGCGGGACCGTCGCGATCGCGTCCTCCCAGGCGCACCAGTCGTCGGCTGCCTTGCGGTGCACGGCTGGGTCGGGATCCATGAGCAGGCGGTGGTAGGCGGCCGAGATGTCCTCGCCCGGATCGGGGACGCCGGAGAGGAAGCGCTGGTAAGCCTCGGGGGCCAAGCCGCCGAAGCCGCGGATCAGCCACTCGACCTCGCAGTGCCTGCCGGTGGCAACGGCGGTCACGATCATCTCCGAGACCCGCTCCGGGTGGCGCAGCGCGTAGGTCAGCGAGAGCACTGAGCCCCAGGAAACGCCGAACAGCAGCCACTTGTCGATGCCCAGGTGTTCTCGCAGCTGCTCCATGTCACGGATCAGGTGGTCGGTGGTGTTGGTGGACAGATCGATCCCCGGCTCGCTGGCGTGCGGGGTGCTCCGGCCGCAGTTGCGCTGGTCGAACGAGATAACGCGGTAGACGGCCGGGTCGAATTGGCCGGCGGAACGCGCACCGCACCCCGAGCCAGGGCCACCGTGCACGTACAGCGCAGGCTTGCCGTCCGGGTTACCGCACGCCATCCAGTACACGTGGTGCCCGTCACCGACGTCGAGCATGCCCTGGTCGTAAGGATCCACCTGAGGGTACATCCGTCTCCCGTCAGAAATGACAGCACTTATATAAATGCGGTGAGTCTCGCGGACAGGACGGCAGCACGCAACGCCTTTCAGCCACGGGTCCATACATGGTCGAAACGGGGACCGATGATGCGGAGCGTTACGGCGGAGCGACTGAGTAAGAGGCGATAGCAAAACCCCGGCTCAGAGGGTCCCGAGCCGGGGTTTGCGCTGCTCCCCCGCCAGGTTTCGATCCTGGTCTTGCCGCAGCCCCGTCCGCACCGGTCCACACGAGGCCGCTGGCAACCGTGCCCTGAGCCTCAGCCTGGCCCAGCTCGCGCCTGGTCGTCCACCCCGATCCACACCGTTTGTTAGCAAATCCGTTAGCAAACCGCTTCGTCCAGCTAGCATGATCGGCGTGAGTGGATGGGCCCTGGCCGTGTCATTTCTAGCCCTCGTCGTCTCGCTAGCCGCCGCCTGGTTCGCATACGAACAGAAGGAGGCAGCGACGGCCACCTTGAAGGTTGAGAGTGACCGCCTGACCGATGAACGAACACCCTCTTTCACTGCGGACGTCGTGACCCATGACGGAGACCGAAGCCAGTGGCACCGAATCATCCTCACCCTCGAAAGCCAGTGGGCGTTGGCGAAGGTTCACGTGAAGCTGCCGGAACACCACGGCATCTCGTTCACCTCAGATCAGAGGGGGATCACGGCTGGCACTCCGTCACCCATCCTGACTGCAGACGGCGGACCACTAACCGCAGGTCGCGACCTGAGCTGGCGGATCGCGCTCGACGAACAGTACTCGCGCAACGTCCGGCTTCAGGTCCTCTGCTCCGATCGCGACGGACGGCATTGGACGGTGTCTGTCCCGCTCACCTTCCCAAAGGGGCGCTTCAAGATCATCGTCTGATCAGACCTCGCCCTCTGTGTCTTCCCGTCTACAGTTCAGCCCACGCGTAGCGCGATTAGGAGACGCCAGAGGGGCCAAGATGGAGCGCCCTACCGGACGAACGATCTGGCCCCTCTGGCGTCTCCTGATAGGTCCTGACTGGGCTGAGCGGCAGGCGGGAAGACACCCCCGGCCCGACCAACCGCCGGCCGATTCGGCCCCGTCATCCCGGAGTCGTGAGGCCCCCGCCGGAGGCAATGCCTTGGGCTCTCCAGAAAGACACTGAGAGCGGGCGCGGCGGTGAACGGCCGGAGGCCGCATGCGCACGCCGCGCCGCGCGCCGAAGGCGCGCCTTGATCCATAAGAGCCAAATTCGCCAGAGGTCCGCCAAAGCGTCAGCCAAAGCGACGGGGCCCCTCGTCCAACGCTGGGGGCAGAACAGTGGGATGATCCACCTCGCGCGGACCGTGGGGGGACGCACTGAATCTGAAGGAGTGCCCGACTTGAAAGATGTCCTTGGCGAGTTCTACCGCCCAAGCGCCGGAGACCTGAAGCGGTATGTCACCGAAGCCACCGTCGTTCTCGATGCCAGTGTGCTACTGGATCTGTACCGGCTCGGAACATCTGAACGAGCGCAGGTGTTCGACGTTCTGGACATGATTGAAAGCCGCTTGTGGATTCCCTATCAGGCGGGCTTTGAGTACCAGCGGAACCGGCTTGGGGTGGTCGCGGCGCAGGCGAACGCTTACGAGGCACTCAGGAGCCTTCACGGCGCGCGCGACACTGAGCAGATGAAGAAGGCCTTGAAGGGTCTCAGCCTCCCGGACGAAGTTAGAGGCCAGGTCGGAGCACTACTGCCGGATCTCGCGGATCAACTGATCTCTGCCGTGGCGGACTACCAAGCGGCTATCACCAAGCTGATCGACGCGCACGTAGTGACGACAGCTCAAGCGAGGTCGGCCGACCCGGTACGAGCCAGGCTCGACGCCTTGCTGGTCGGGCGCGTGGGCACGAAGCCAGACCGAAAGACTCAAGATGAGCGGGTCAAGGAAGGTGTGCGCCGGAGCAACGCGGGCATTCCCCCTGGCTACAAAGATGCGGACAAGGACGGAGACAGCTTCGTAGCCGGGGACTACCTCGTTTGGGCCGGGATCCTTGAGTATGCCAAGGAATCCGAGACGTCTCTGCTCTTTGTGACGAAGGACCAGAAGGAGGATTGGTTCGAGCGGAGCGGTGGTGAGATCACCGGTCCACGTACGGAACTCGTGGCCGAATTCGCTGAGCAGAATGCACATGGCTATCACCAACTGACCCTGGGCAGATTTCTGACTCTCGCGAACGAGTTCCTGAGCGCCCAGGTTGACGAGGCTACGATCGAGCGCGTTTCGGAGGCCTCTCCGCCCACTGGATTGGAAACCCGGCGCGCGTGGCAGATGCTGGCCGAGTTGCCACCCGAATCACTGGAGGCGTGGCGCCAGTCAACCCTGCTGCCACCGGGAACACTGGAGGCGTGGCGCCAGTCAACCCTGCTGCCACCGGGAACACTGGAGGCATGGCGGCGTGGGATGGCCCAACTCTCGCCTGACACCCTGCGCGCATTTCAGAACTTGGCGAACCAGACCTACTGGCAGAGGATGCGAGACGCGCAACGCGCGGCTGCCGACCAAAGCGACCCCGGGCAAGAATCTTCTGATTACGAGGCTCCAGACGACTCCGCGAGCACGGACGAGGACGATGAGGACCCGCAATAGCAGAAGGGCTTTCACACAGACCGTGGTTCTAAGCAGACCGGACTGCTCGCGTCAGTTCGTCCATGTCGGCGATGACCGCGTCGGCTCCAGCTGCGGTCAGGTCGTCGGACTTGCCGGGTTTGTTCGCGTACCCGATGCTCGCCGCTCAGATGGCCTGGGCGGCTCTGACGTCGGTCGTCTGGTCACCGATGAGGACGCATTGGTCAGGCACCGTGGACAGTGCCTCGGCGGCTCGCTTGATCAGGTGAGGGCTCGGCTTCATGAGAGCGGGGTCGGACGGGTCGCGGGCCTCGATGTGCTGGACGAAGCCCGCCAAGCCCTCCCGATCGAGATAGGCCCTGACGGACGCGCCGGTGTTGTTGCTGACTATGGCGAGCGCTCGCCCGGCTTCACGGCAGGCAGCTAGGAACTCGTCCACGCCCGGAGTGGGGGTAGCGCTCTCGACGGCCTTGATCTCGGCGACCTGCAGTGCTGCCTCTACCTGGCCGGCCAGCTCGGGCGACTCCTCGGCCGCGATGGTCAGGAACTCGTGAGGGCTCGTCACCTCGCCTAGGGCTCGCGGCAGCTCGCCGACCAGGTCGACGGCGAGCGCTCGAAGCTCCTCGGTGATCTGCGGTGCGGGGTATCCCGCGAAGACCGAACAGACCGGTCCGTCGAAATCGAGGAGGATGACCGGGCTGCGGCGCAGGATGGCGGCCAGCGCTTCGGCGGTCACGGCTCGTAGGTCCGACCGAGCGTGCCCCAGAGACTGTCGAACCAGCGGTGCGCCTGGTCGACGTACTGCGATCCCGTGGCGTGGTCATCGTCGCTCACCGAGTGATGGAAGAGAACGGTGTCCTTGCCAACGGCATCGAAGATCGCAACGTTCTTGCTCCCGATCTTCACCTCTCGTTCGACGACCGGGTAGAAGCCGAAGAACACCTCCTCCTCGTTGAGGAGGTACATCTTGAACATCATCGGTAGGGGAATCGCCCGAGCCTCAACCTCGGCCTTCTGGACCAGGCCGAGCTCGCCGAGCTCGCGGACCGCCTCCATGATCTCTCCGGCCGACCGACGCGGCCAGACGTACCGGCCGTCGATGTTCCTCACCCTCACGCTCCCGTCCTACGGGCGCGTCGGCTCGGACGGCACACCGCTCGACCCCGAGTCGTATGACTACCACCGGGCCGCGATGGATGCGCTGCACTTCCCCAAGCTGGTCGACCGGTTCTGGCAGAATTTGCGCCGCTGCGCCGGGTACAAGGTCCAGTACTTCGCCACGGTCGAGGCACAGCGCCGCCTCGCTCCGCACCTGCACGCCGCCGTCCGGGGCGTCATCCCACGCCAGACCGTCAAGGACGTTGCCGCCACCTACGCCCAACTGTGGTGGCCGCAATGCTCCCAGCCGGTGTACGTCGGCGACGACCTGCCTCGGTGGGACGAGTTGGCCGGCCGATTTGCTGACCCGGTCGACGGCTCGCCGCTGCCAACATGGGATGAGGCGTTGGACGCGATCGGGGACGACCCATCCGCACAACCCGCGCGCGCGGTGAAGCTCGGGACCCAGCTCGACTATCAGGGCATCCTTGGCACGGCTGCGGACAAGGTCGGCAAGGCGATCGGGTACCTGACCAAGTACCTCGCCAAGTCCATCGCCGACACCTACGGCGACGACGACGAGATCACCACCCCGCAGGCGATCCACCTGGACCGGCTGCACCGCGAGGTCCGCTGGCTGCCCTGCTCCCCGACCTGCTCGAACTGGCTCCGGTTCGGTGTCCAGCCTCAAGGCGCGGAAGCTGGGATGCGGCCCGGGTGGCTGCTCCTCCAAGGCCCACGACCGGCACCACCTGGGGCTTGGTGGGCGGCGGGTCCTGGTGTCGCGTCAGTGGACCGGCAAGACCCTGTCAGAGCACAAAGCCGACCGAGCCGAGGTCGTCCGCCAAACCCTCGCCGCTGCCGGTGTCGACATGCCCGACACGGACCGGTGCGCCGCCACCGCCGAGCTCGAGGACGGCACACCCCGCTTCATCTGGGAACCCGTCGACCGGAACAACGACGACGATCTGCCCACCTGGCACGGACTGATGACCAGGGGCATCAACGAACGCATCCGCTGGCGAACCGACTACGACGAAGCCAAGCGCGCCGGACCCACCACCGACAACACCCAATCGGCGACCGACCACGAACCCGCCAACACGGCGGCATAGCGAGGGGAACGACGATGCCAGACAAGCTGCTGTACCGAGTCGCTGAGGTTGCTCCGATGCTGGGCCTCAGCCGGGCCAAAGTGTTCCAGCTCATCCATTCGGGCACGCTGCGCTCAGTCAAGATCGACAGCTCGCGGCTCATCAAGGCCGCTGACCTCCGAGAGTTCGTGGACCGACTGGGGGAGGCGGCATGAGCAAGGTCAACGACGGCCTGGTGAAGCGGGGCAAGACCTGGTCGTACGTCATCCGTGTGACCGACCCAGTGACCGGTCAGAGCAAGCCCAAGTGGGTCGGCGGCTTCCCGACCGAGAAAGCCGCGAAGGAGGCACGCGACGATGCGCGCCGGGCCGCAAGCCGAGGTGAGTACATCGAGAAGAGCCGGATCACGGTCGAGCAGTACCTGACCGGCTGGCTGGATGGTCACGCATTGGAGATCAAGCCAAGCACCCTGGCTGGGTACCGAGAGTGGCTCGCTCGGTATGTCTTTCCCCGGATCGGCTCCATGCGCCTCCAGGCCGTCCGTTCGGCAACTCTGACCGCGATGTACAAGGAGTTGTCGACCTCCGGCGGTCAGGGCGGCAAGGGGCTGTCGAGCCGGAGTGTGGAGTACATCAACGCCATCTTGCGGAAGGCGCTGAACGATGCGGTCAACGCCGACCGGCTGATCCCATCCAACCCGTGTAAGACGGCCAAGCGTCCCCGCCGAGAGGTCAAGTCCATCGGCACCATCTGGGCAGCTCACGAGCTGCGGACGTTCCTCGGGCTGGCTGAGTCTCACCGGCTCTATGCGTTCTACCGACTGTCGGCGTACTCGGGCGCTCGTCGCGGCGAGCTGCTGTTCCTGCGTTGGTCGGATGTGGACTGGGCGACTCCCGCCATCCACATCCGGGGAACGGCTGGGATGGTCGGCGGTCAGCGGACTGAGGGAACCCCGAAGAGCGGCCGTGAGCGCACGGTCTCCCTCGATCCGGAGACTATGGCCATCCTGCGTGAGCACCGAGGCCGTCAGAAGGCTGAACGGGAGATCGCGGGAGATGCCTGGGTCGAGGGCGACTACGTGTTCACCACCGGACTCGGTAAGCCGGTTCCGCCTGACACGGTCACGAACCTGATCGCCGTACTCATTCGGCAGTTCAACGAGCCCGCGATTCCCGGCACTCGGAAGACTCCTCGGCAGGAGCTCCCTCGGCCGCCGAAGCTGCTCCCTCCGGCTCGTCTGCATGACCTACGTCACGTTCATGCCACCATGCTCCTGACGGCTGGCGTGCCGGTCCATGTAGTCGCCGAGCGGCTCGGGCACGCTGACCCGGCCATCACTCTCCGGGTCTACGCACACGTGATCCGGAAGCACGCGGACGGCGCCGCCACCTTCGCCGCTGCGGTTGACGGCACCACTCCGCCGGTCACCGCAGAAACCGACGACGACCCGGCCTTAGTCGCTTGTTAGCAAATCCGTTAGGAAAACCCCGGCTCAGAGCGTCCCGAGCCGAGGTTTTGCGCTGCTCCCCCGCCAGGTTTCGATCCTGGTCTTCGAGATTCAAAGTCTCGCGGGCTGCCGATTACCCCACGGGGGATCGTGGTTGCCGGGACAGTTTGCCACGAGTGGGGTGGATGACACGCTCAGGGGTTCCTTACCTACGGGTCCGTAGGTTACGGTGGCGTAGGTAAGGACCCCCTGAGCCGAGGGAAGAACACATGACTCCACCCGCCGTTGCCACGCCGGAGGCGCCCACCCGGACCGCGCCCGCCGTCGAGGACGTGCACACCGGGACGCTCGGTGGTGAGCAGAAGAAGCCGTGGGAACAGGTCGCGCTGGCGCTGTTCATCGCGGTGCCGTTCCTGGCGGTACTGGCAGCGGTGCCGATCGCGTGGGGCGGGTTGCTCGGCTGGCGGGACGTGGTCCTGGCGGTGGTGTTCTACACGATTGCCGGGCACGGGATCTCGATCGGGTTCCACCGGCTGTTCACGCACAAGTCGTTCAAGCCGAACCGCGCGACGAAGTACGCGCTGGCGATCGCCGGCTCGCTGGCGATCGAGGGGCCGGTGATCCGCTGGGTGGCCGATCACCGCAAGCACCACAAGTTCTCCGACCGCGACGGCGACCCGCACAGCCCGTGGAAGTACGGCAACAGCCTGGGGGCGCTGACCAAGGGCTTCTTCCACGCGCACGTCGGCTGGTTGTTCGACACCGAGCAGACCCCGCAGCGGCAGTACGCGCCGGACCTGCTGAAGGACAAGGACATCGTCAGGGTGTCCCGGATGTTCCCGCTGCTGGTCGCGGTCTCGCTGCTCGCGCCGGCGGTCATCGGCGGGCTGTGGTCGTGGTCGATCGAGGGTGCGCTGACCGCGTTCTTCTGGGCCAGCCTGGTCCGGATCGCGCTGCTGCACCACGTCACCTGGTCGATCAACTCGATCTGCCACACGATCGGCGACCGGCCGTTCAAGAGCCGGGACAAGTCCGGCAACGTGTGGTGGCTGGCGATCCTCAGCCAGGGCGAGTCGTGGCACAACCTGCACCACTCCGACCCGACCTGCGCGCGGCACGGCGTACTCAAGGGTCAGCTCGACACGTCGGCGCGGTGCATCTGGTTCTTCGAGAAGATGGGCTGGGTCAGCGACGTCCGCTGGCCGGTCAAGGAGCGGCTGGAGGCCCGCCGGGCCGACGCCTCGCCCCGCACCCTGAAGGCGGCCTGACCGTAAAACCCGCGCCCGCAACACCTGAGTACGGCATGATGCTGACGTGATCTCGACGTGACGGAACCCAAACCGCGGCGGTCCGGCCGGATCCGGATGACGAGTGCCGAGCGTCGCGAGCAACTCATCACCATCGCCCGCGGCCTGTTCGCCCAGAAGGGGTACGAGGCCACCTCGGTGGAGGAGATCGCGGCTCGCGCCGAGGTCTCCAAGCCGGTCGTGTACGAACACTTCGGCGGCAAGGAAGGCCTGTACGCCGTGGTCGTGGACCGCGAGGTACGGGCGCTCCTCGACGGCGTCACCCAGTCGCTGACGGCCGGCCGGGCGCACGAACTGGTCGAGCAGGCCGCGCTCGCCCTGCTCGACTACATCGAGAACAACTCCGACGGTTTCCGGATCCTGGTCCGGGACTCCCCGGTCGGCTCGGCGACCGGATCGTTCATCTCGATCCTCAGCGATGTCGCGACCCGGGTCGAACACATCCTGGCGGAGAACTTCAAGCGCCGCGGTCTGGACCCGAAGAACGCGCCGATGTACGCCCAGATGCTGGTCGGCATGGTCGCGCTCACCGGCCAGTGGTGGCTGGACGCCCGGAAGCCGAAGAAGCCGGACGTGGCCGCGCACCTGGTCAACCTGGCCTGGAACGGCCTGTCCGGCCTGGAGGCCAAGCCCACGCTGTCCACCCGCCCGCACAAGTAGCGGATCTCCAGCACTCATCAACTGCTCCTCGGCGGACCCACTGAGCGGGGCGCCGCCGGAGGAAGTGCGATTGATGAGTGCTGGAGATCCGCCTACCCGGGTCGTACGCCGACATCCGACCGGAGAATGACCCGTGCCGGACGGCGCCCCCGTACCCTGGCTCGCATGACGGGGATCTTGACCGCGCGGCCGCTGCCTGCCCGGAGCAGGGCGTTCGACCTGTTCCTCGCCGGCGGGCTGTGTATGACGTTCGGGTTCCTGTCGCTCGCCCAGGCACACTTCGGCGGCCTTCTCGCGTTCGGCATGCTGGTTCCGCTGATCTGGCGCCGCACACACCCCGAGCTGGTCTTCTTCGGCGTCTGCTCGGTCGCGCTCCTGCAATGGCTGGCCGACGTCGAGCTGCAGTTGGGCAACGTCGGCCTGCTGGTCGCGCTCTACGCGATCTCCGTGTACGGCGACGTCCGCCTGAGCCGGATCGCCCTCGGGATCGGCGGTCTCGGCGTCCTGATGGCGACGTCGAGGTATTGGGCGAACTCGGACTGGAAGCAGCAGGTCACGATGATGGTCGCGCTCGGCGCGGTCGTCTTCGGCGTGTGGGCGTTCGGCGAGCGCCGCCGTACCCGCGGTCTGTACGTCGCTCAGCTCGAGGAGCGAGCCGCCCAACTCGAGCGGGACCGCGACCGTGAGGCGAAGTTGGCCGTCAGCAACGAGCGGACCCGGATCGCCCGCGAGATCCACGACGTGGTCGCGCACGGTCTGTCGATCATGATCGTCCAGGCCGACGGTGGACTGTACGCCGCCGACCAGTCCCCCGAGGCGGCGAAGAAGGCGCTGGCGACGATCGGCGACACCGGGCGCGCCTCGCTCAGCGAGATGCGCAAGATGCTCGGCCTGCTGAAACAGGACGAGCAGAACGAACTGGACCCGAACCAGCCCCGCCCGCAGCCCGGCGTCTCGTCGCTGCCGGAGCTGATCGAGAACGTCCGGGAAGCCGGGCTGACGGTCGGCTACGACGTGACCGGCGAGCCCCGCGATCTGCCGGCACTGCTCGGTCTCACGGCGTACCGGATCGTGCAGGAGGGGCTGACGAACACCCTGAAACACGCCGGGCCGGGAGCGCGCACCTCCGTCGCCTTGGACTTCGGTCGCGAGATGCTGACCGTGGTGGTCACCGACGACGGTCGCGGCGCCGGCGTCGCGCCCAGCTCGGACCCGGGTCACGGCCTGGTCGGGATGCGGCAGCGCGCCTCGGTCTCGGGCGGTACGGTGAGCGCCGGACCGAAGGCGGGCGGCGGTTACGAGGTGATCGCCAAGCTGCCGTACAACCTGCCGACTGGAGAGTGATGGACGACGTGATCCGGGTGTTCCTGGTGGACGATCAGGAACTGGTACGAGCGGGATTCACGATGCTGGTCGACTCCCAGGCGGACATGCGCGTCGTCGGGCAGGCGGGTGACGGTGGCGAGGCGGTCGAGAAGATCCAGGTCACCGCGTGCGACGTCGTACTGATGGACGTCCGGATGCCGCGGCTGGACGGCGTCCAGGCCACCCAGCAGCTGCAGTCGTTGCCACAGGCCCCCAAGGTGATCGTGCTGACCACCTTCGACCTGGACGAGTACGCCTTCGCCGCGATCAAGGCCGGCGCGGCCGGCTTCCTGCTCAAGAACACCCCGCCCGCGGACCTGCTGAACGCGATCCGCCAGGTGTACTCCGGTGACGCGGTCGTCTCCCCGAGTACGACGAAGCGGCTGCTGGAGCACTTCGCCGGCGCCCTGCCCGACACGCAGACCGAACGGCCGGACCTGGCCGAGTTGACCGCCCGCGAGCGTGAGGTGCTGATCGAGGTCGCCCGCGGCCTGTCGAACACCGAGATCGCCAAGCTCTTCACGTTGTCCGAGGCAACGGTGAAGACGCACATCGGCCGCATCCTCGCCAAGACCGGCCTGCGGGACCGGGTCGCCCTCGTCGTCCTGGGCTACGAGACCGGGCTGGTCCGGCCGACGAAGTAGGACCCGGACGATGTAAGACCCAGGGGCCGACGTACTACCCAGGTAGGACGTGGAGTCCCCACTCTGGTCCGACGTACGCGGGCCTCGTGATCACTAACTTTTGGTTCACCATCGGGTTTGAACCAAGGAGTGACATGAGTTTGCAGACCGGGCAGCTTGCGGCCGGGCGGGTGCCGCAGGACGGCCAGCCGCGGACCGCGATCCGGGCGCACGAGCTGCGCAAGGTGTACGGACAGGGCGACACCGCGGTCGCCGCGCTCGACGGCGTCTCGGTCGACTTCGGCGTCGGCCGGTTCACCGCGATCATGGGCCCGTCCGGGTCCGGCAAGTCGACCCTGATGCACTGCCTGGCCGGGCTGGACACCCCGACCGGCGGCCAGGTGCTGCTCGGCGAGACCGAGCTGACCCAGCTGCCGGACGCGGAACTGACCAAGATCCGCCGGGACCGGATCGGGTTCGTGTTCCAGTCGTTCAACCTGCTGCCGATGCTGACCGCGAAGGACAACATCCTGCTCCCGCTCGAGCTCGGGAACCGCAAGCCCGACCAGCAGTGGCTCGGCACGCTGATCGACGTACTCGGGTTGCAGGACCGGCTGACGCACCGGCCGTCGGAGCTGTCCGGTGGTCAGCAGCAGCGGGTCGCGGTCGCACGTGCCCTGGTCGGCCGGCCGGAGGTCGTGTTCGCCGACGAGCCGACCGGCAACCTGGACTCGCGGTCCGGGGCCGAGGTGCTCGGCTTCCTGCGCCGCTCGGTGCGCGAGTTCGGCCAGACCGTGGTGATGGTGACCCACGATCCGCTGGCCGCGTCGTACGCCGACCGTGTGGTGATGCTCGCCGACGGCAAGCTGGCCGGTGAGCTGCAGCAGCCGACCCCGGAGAGCGTCCTCGACGCGCTGCGCCGGCTGGGGGCCTGACGTGCGACGCTCCATCCTCTCCTCGCTGCGCGCCCACCTGGGCCGCCTGATCGCCGCCTGCCTGGCGATCGTCCTCGGGGTCGGCTTCGGGTCGCTCGCGATGATCGTGCACGCGTCCGCGTCACACGGCGTCGACGAGACGATCGGCGCGCAGTACAAGGGGGTCGACGCGGTCGTCGCCACCGGCAACGCGACGATCTCGCCGGACGACATCGCGAAGGCGCAGAAGATTCCGCAGGCCGCCTCGGTCGTCACGCTGACCACGGCGTTCCTGCAGGCGTCGTACCCCGGTCTCGTCCGCCCGACGTCGCTCCCGATCGACGCGCTCTACGACACCACTCACATCGCCGGTCCCGGGACGTCGTCCGGCCGGTTGCCCACCGCAACCAACGAGATCGCGCTGCCGGCCCGGACCGCCGCCAAACACAAGCTTTCCGTCGGCCAGACGCTGCGGATCAGCTCGTACGACGGCAAGTCCTGGACCGTCACCGTGGTGGGCCTGCTCGACGACTCGAAGAACGTCGGAACCGCCTCCGCGGTCGCGACGCCCGCAGCGCTGAAGATCTTCGAACCGGGCGCGTACACCCGCGCGATCGCGATCGCCGGCAAGCCCGGCGTCACCGAGCAGCAACTCGCCGACGCCGCGCAGGCCGCGGTGTCGAAGGACCTGCGGACCTACACCGGTACGGCGTACATCCAGCACGAGGTGGAGGGCTTCACCCACGGCATCGACGTGCTCGGTGGTGTGTTCGGGATGTTCGCCGTGATCGCGCTGTTCGTCGCCTGCCTGGTGATCGGCAACACGTTCACGATCGTGATCGCGCAGCGCACCCGCGAGATGGCCTTGCTGCGCTGTGTCGGCGCGTCCCGGCGGCAGGTGTTCTCCTCGGTCCTGGCCGAGGCGGCCGTGGTCGGCGCGATCGCGTCGGCGATCGGTGTGGTCTTCGGGGTCGCGCTGTCGGCGCTGTCGCTGGCGTTGTCCCGCGAGTTCGACTGGGGTATCCCGGCCGTCCCGCTGCATCTCGACCTGTCGTCGGTGTTCCTGCCGTTGCTGCTCGGGACGGTCGCCACGCTCGTCGCCGCCGTCGTACCGGCGCGGCGCGCGACCAAGGTGGCCCCGCTGGCCGCGCTGCGCCCCGAGGCCGCCCCGGCGGCCGCGTCGAAGGCCGGCGTACTGCGTCTGATCCTCGGCTTCCTGCTGCTCGCGGGAGGCGGTCTGCTGCTCGCGGCAGGAGCGTCGCAACACCAGGTACTGATCGGTGTCGCGGGTGGCGCGCTCTCGTTCCTCGGGATCCTCGCGATCGGTTCGCTGCTGGTGCCGGCGTTGATCCGCCTGATCGGGGCGCTCCCGGCCCGAGGTGGCGGCGTACCCGCCCGGATCGCCGTCGCGAACGCCGTCCGGAACCCGAAGCGGACGGCGGCCACCACGTCCGCCCTGCTCATCGGGGTCACGCTGATCAGCCTCACCTGCGTCGGGATCGCCTCGGTACGCAAGACGTTCGACGTGTCGATGGACGGGCAATACCCGGTCGACCTGATGGTGACGGCCTACAACGAGAAGATGCCGGCCGGCGCGGAGCAGCAGCTGCGCGACATCAAGGGCATCACGCAGGTCGTCCCGATCAGCAAGGTGACGGTGAAGGCCGGCGGCCAGGAGCTCCCGGTCACCGGCATCGACCAGGCCGCGGCCGGCTCCGTGATCCACAACCCGGAGCTGGTCAACCAGCTCGTGCCGGGTACGGCGTTGCTCGACTACCCGACGATGAACCTGCTGAAGGCCGAGAACGGTACGCCGCTGACGATCGTGTCGGGACAGCACAAGCTCACGGTGAAGGCGCAGCTGGCGACCGGGCTCGACCCGATCACCGTGGCCTCGACCGATCTGGCGAAGCTGGCACCGAACGCGCCGGTGACCGGGTACTGGCTGGCGTCGGATCCGAAGGCGAACGGCTCGCAGGTGATCGAATCCGTCCAGCAGTCGATCCCGACCGTGAAGGACCTCGGCGTCGAGGGTGGTCTGGCCGAGCGGACCAGCTACACGAAGATCTTCGACGTCCTGCTGATCGTCGGGATCGGTCTGCTCGGGGTCTCGGTGCTGATCGCGCTGGTCGGCGTCGGGAACACGCTCAGTCTGTCGGTGCTGGAACGGACGCGGGAGAACGCCCTGCTCCGGGCGATGGGGCTGTCGCGCCGTCAGCTCCGCCGGATGCTCGCGGTGGAATCGTTGCTGATGGCACTCGTCGCGGCCGGTCTCGGGATCGTACTCGGCCTGATCTACGGCTGGACCGGGACGAGTGCGCTGATGGGCGGCCAGACCGTCGACGGTGGCGTCGAGTACGCCGTACCCGGAACGCTGCTGATCGCGATCGCCGCCGTCGCAGCGGTCGCGGGTCTGCTCGCCTCGGTACTGCCCGCTCGTCGGGCAGCGAAGGTCGCCCCGGCCGGCGCGTTGGCCACCGAGTAGAAGCCGGCGGCTCGCCCGGCTCGAGGGGGCCGGGCGAGCCGCTTCAGACGATCTCGATCCGGTTCCCGTGGCCGTCGGCGGTGTGGAACCGCCGGCGGCCCGGGATCGTCTCGTTGTCCCACTTCACCGGGAACCCCAGGCTCTCCAGCTTGGACGCCAGCGCATCCAGATCCTCGACAGCCAACGCCGGATGGGCCTTCTTCGCGGGCGTGAACCCCTCCTCCACTCCCACATGGATCTCCGCCGCGCCGGCCTTGAACCAGCACCCGCCACGCGCCTTCAGCAACTCCGGCTTCGCCACCTCGGTCATCCCGAGCGCGTCCCGGTAGAACGCCCGCGCCACGTCCTCGCCGCCCGGCGGGCACGACACCTGCACGTGATCCAGTCGCATCGTCAGCCCTTCTGCTGCGCGATCTTTTGGGCAACGGCGAAGATCCGGCGGAACGGCAGCACCGTCCCGTAGTCCTTCTGCGGGTACGCCTCCGCGAGCCGAGCGCCGTACTCCGCCTCGAATCGCGGCCGCAGGTCGTCGGGCAGCGACTGCAGCACCGGCCGTGCGCCGGTCCCCTTCACCCATTCCAGTACGGCGTTGTCACCCGACAGCAGGTGGAAGTACGTCGTCTCCCACGCGTCGACCACGCACCCCTCGGCACTCAGCGCGTCGACGTACTCCGCCGGCCCCGGTACGTCGGGACGCAGCGACGCGTCCTTCGCGTACTCGGCGTACGGCTCGGTGCCGGCGAGTTCGCGCAGGATCGCGTGCGACGGGGCGTTGCCGTTGCCGGGGATCTGGATCGCCAGCCAGCCGCCCGGCCGCAGCGCGCGCACGAACCCGGGCAAAAGGTCGAGCTGTTCCGGGACCCACTGCAGCGTCGCGTTGGTGACGATCACGTCCAGCGAGCCCGGCTCGGGCGCCCACTCGCGCACATCGCCGAGCTCGAAGCTCAGGTGGTCGTCGGCGTACTCCGCGGCGGCCTCGAGCATCTGCGGTGAGCTGTCGATCCCGCGGATCGCGGCCTCCGGCCAGACCTCGCGCAGCGTCGCGGTGAGCGCACCGGGACCGCACCCGAGGTCGACGACGGTCTGCACGTGGTCCGCGTGGACGCGGTCGACCAGGTCGCGGAACGGGCGGGCGCGCTCGTCGGCGTACGTGCCGTACTGCACTGGACTCCACACCGGTGACGTGCGCATCGGTCAGCACCTTTCTCGCAATTTATCTTGACGTCGAGATACTCTGCTGCACCAGGTGTCTTGATGTCAAGAGTCTTGATGGGTACCCTCGACTGCATGGAGGACGAGGTCGACCGGCTGATCGAGGCCTGGCGCCGCGAGCGCCCCGATCTCGACGTGGCGCCGATGGAGGTGCTGTCCCGGGTCAGCCGGCTCGCGCGGCACCTGGATCGCGCGCGCAGTCAGGCGTTCGACGCACACGGCCTGGAATCGTGGGAGTTCGACGTCCTCGCCGCCCTCCGCCGCGCGGGTACGCCGTACCAACTCTCCCCCGGCAAGCTGCTCAAGGAAACCCTGGTCACGTCCGGCACGATGACGAACCGGGTCGACCGGCTGACCGCCCGCGGCCTCGTCGAGCGTCTCCCCGACCCGAGCGACCGCCGCGGCGTGCTGGTGCAGCTGACCACCGCCGGCCGGGACAAGGTCGATGCGGCGATGGCCGACCTGCTCACCCACGAGCGCGCCCTGCTCGGCGGCCTCAGCGACCGCGACCAGCAGAAGATCGCCCGGGTACTGCGTGAGCTCGTCCGGCCGTTCGACCTGGAAAAGCACTAGAAAACAGTCGGTTTGTCGCCGTCGGCAGATTCTTTCCGGCGCCGGCAAACGCACGACGGAATTGTGTCGGAATAATCCGAAAAGACGACCCGTCACTTCCCCCCGGTCCCAATCGTTGCTAGTTGCAACGAGATCGTGAGACTGCTGTAGCCGACGACTATCGACACTGGTGAGGGCCACGACTAGGGTCATCACCGTCGGTGGCCAATCGACTACAAAACGTCAGAACAACGTCAGAACACGGTGACTTCGGCGGCAAGAGGTGGTCCGCCGAAAGCGGTCGACGGTGTCCGGGGCTCGGGGCCCGAACAACGCCGGCCGGCACGGGGCCCGCTCACCCACGAGCTCGGCGCACCCCTCCGAATCACAGGGGATCGGAGGGTGCGCCGCGGCTCACGCCCCTCCCAAGCCCCCCCGCCCCCGCCCAACGCCCTCTCGCCCCGCCCCCGCCCTCGCAACGCTCCCCGCCCCACGCCCCCGCCCCCCGCGCCTTTCATGGGTTCACCCCTCAATTGCCCCCTTCGCCCCGCGCATACGCCTGTGGAACGGCGCATCTGAAGGGTTAACCCCTCAAATGGTCAGCGAGGGGAGTCGGCTACTCGGCGCGTTCCGCCGCCTCGAACCAGGCGGTCTCCAGCTCGCCGCGCTCGTCGGCGAGCTTGCGCAGTTCGGCGTCCAGCTCGGCCAGCCGCGCGTAGTCGCTCGCGCTGGCGGCCAGCTGGTCGTGCAGTTTCGCCTCGGTCTCGGTGAGTTTGCTGAGCTGCCGCTCGATCCGGTTCAGCTCCTTCTTCGCCGCCCGGGCCACTGCCGCGTCAGCCGTCGGACGTTCAACGACCTGGCCATTTCCGGCGGCCGTCAAATCACTGGACATCCCGGCCGCCGGTGTCGACGCATTTGCCGCCGCCCGCCGCGGAATTCCGGCCTCGAGTTCCTCGAGATACTGATCGACGCCACGCGGGAGATGCCGCACCCGGCCGTCACCCATGATCGCGTAAACCATGTCGCTGACCCGCTCCAGGAAGTACCGGTCGTGGGTCACGGTGACGACCACGCCCGGCCAGCTGTCGAGGAAATCCTCCAGTACGGTCAGCGTCTCGACGTCCAGGTCGTTGGTCGGCTCGTCGAGGATCAGCACGTTCGGCTCGTCGAGCAGGATCCGCAGCAGCTGCAACCGCCGCCGCTCACCACCCGACAGGTCGGAGATCCGCGTCGTCAGCTTGTCGCCGGTGAACCCGAACCGCTCCAGCAGTTGCGAGGAGGTCAGCTCACCGCCCCGTCCCGCGAGGGCCGCCGTACGACGGATCGCGGTGATGTGATCGAGCACCGTGACCGTGCCGTCGATCTCGTCGAGGGTCTGGGACAGGTTTGCGATCCGGACGGTCTTCCCCTGCTTCACCAGGCCGCGGTCCGGCGCGAGCTGACCGGTGAGGACCTTGAGGAACGTGGTCTTGCCGGCGCCGTTCGGGCCGAGCAGGCCGATCCGGTCCGCGGGGCCGAGGCGGAACGTGACGTGGTCGAGCATCTTCCGCTCGCCGAAGCTCAGGCTGACGTCCTCGACGTCGAACACGTCCTTGCCGAGCCGCGAGGTCGCGAGCTGGGACAGCGCGAGCTTGTCCCGCGGCGGCGGCTCGTTCTCGATCAGGGCGTTCGCGGCGTCGATCCGGAACTTCGGCTTGCTGGTCCGGGCCGGAGCGCCGCGACGCAGCCAGGCGAGCTCCTTCTTGAGCAGGTTCTGCCGCTTGGTCTCGGTGACCTGCGCGGACCGCGAGCGCTCGGCCTTGGCGAGTACATACGCGGCGTACCCGCCGTCGTATGACGAGACCTGGCCGCCCTGCACCTCCCAGGTCTCCGTGCAGACCGCGTCCAGGAACCAGCGGTCGTGGGTGACCACGATCAAAGCGCCGGCACGGTCGACCACGTGGTCAGCGAGCCAGCTGACCGCCTCGATGTCGAGGTGGTTGGTGGGCTCGTCGAGGATCAGCAGGTCGACCTCGGTGAGCAGCAGCCTGGCGAGTGACGCCCGCCGGCGTTCACCACCGCTCAGGCTGCCGACCAGCGCCTGATGGTCGACTTCACCGAGCAAGTGCTCCATCACCGACCGTGCCCGCGGGTCGGCCGCCCACGTGTAGGTCTCGACATCGCCGAGCACCGCGTGCAGCACGGTCTGCCCTGGGTCGAGGTCGTCGCTCTGCCCGAGGTACCCGAGCCGCAGGTCGCGGTTGTGTGTGATCCGGCCGCTGTCGGGCTCCGCACGGCGCGCCAGGAGCTGCAGGAGCGTCGACTTGCCGTCGCCGTTGCGCCCGACCACGCCGACGCGCTCACCACGGCCTACGCCGAGGGAGACGGAGTCGAGCAGGGTACGGGTCCCGAAGCCCTTCGAAACAGCTTCCAGATTGACCAAGTTAGGTGCCGCCATAACGCGCCCAAGGGTAGCCGACCGCGACAGCCGTGCCAGGATCGTCCAGGTGCTGACTACTGCCTGGGTCGAAGGCCTGTCCTTGGGCGACGCCGTTTCGGCGGATCCGCTCGAGGGTGGGTACGCGAGCAAGACCTTCCGCGTGCGTACGACGCTGGGTCGGTCGGTGGTCGTGAAGACGCAGGACGACCTGCCGCCCGACCTGTACGCGCTGGAGGCGGAGGGCCTCGACGCGCTCCGAGTGGCCGGCGGATTCGCCGTACCCGAGGTGCTGCGGGTGGCGCCGACGTTCATCGTGCTGTCCGACCTGGGTACGGCGGAGGCGTCGCCGACGTACTGGGAGGACGCCGGGCGGGCTCTGGCCCTGCAGCACCGGCAGACCGCGGACCAGTTCGGGTACCACCACGACAACTACCTGGGGATCCTGCCGCAGCGGAACCCGTGGACGAGCGACGGGCACGCGTTCTTCGCCGAGCACCGGCTGCTCCGTTATCTCGAGGTCCCGAACTGTCACAACCAGCTCCCCGAGGTGGATCGCCGGCGCCTCGAACGCGTCGCGGGCCGCCTGGCCGACCTGGTCCCCGCCCAGCCGCCGTCCCTCCTGCACGGCGATCTCTGGCACGGCAACCTGCTGCCCGGGCCCTCGGGCAACCCCGGCATGATCGACCCGGCCGTCCACTACGGCTGGCCCGAAGCCGACCTCGCCACCCTGCTCATCTACGGGCACCTCGCCGAGGAGTTCTTCACCGCTTACGAGGAGTTCCACCCGCTGGAGCCCGGCTGGCGCGACCGTCTCCCGCTCCTCCACCTGCGAGAGCTCCTCTCGATCACCGCCCACACCCCCGACGTCACCGACACGGTCGAGGAGATCCACACCATCCTCGAACGCTTCGACTAGAAAGCGGACCGCCACCACTCACCAACCCCCAATCGCACCGGCCTGCCAGGCGGCGGGCGTGGGCGAAGACGTCGGTTGATGAGTGGTGCATGTCCGCCTCCTACGCCTGGTTGAGGTGCAGGAGGTACTGCTTCTCGTTCAGCGGGTTGCCGTCCGTCCGCGCCCGGGTCGGTGCGGGACCGGCGACGGGCGTGTAGCTGTGGAAGCTGGTCGCGAGCATCCCCTCGCCCCGCGTGAGAGGCGGGAGGTGGGACTCGAAGGCGTGCGTGGTGGCGGCCGGGACGGTGCCTTCGAGGTGGGCCTGCGTCGGCGTGAGCGTGGTCTCCAGGACGACGCCGCGGCACTCGGCGACGTGCGCCATGATCCGCGAGACGGTGTCGGACGGGACGTCCAGCTCGAAGTGGTTCACGGGCTCGAGGACCGTCGTACCGGCTTGCTGGATCGCCTGCGTCAGGATCAGCGGGACGAGCCGGCGGAAGTCGGCGGCGGTGGTGGCGACACTCGAGTACGCCGTATGCGTGAGCGCGACGTGGAGGTCCGGGATCTCCCAGCCGTACAGCCCTTGGTGCAGCGTCTGGCGGACCGTCTCCTCGATCGCGGTGTGGAAGGCCCGCGGCATCCCGCCGAGCTCGACCTCCAGCTCGTATTCGATGCCCTCGGCAACCGGTGACACCCGGAAGCCGACGCCGGCCGGCCACAGGTTCTCCGGCGCCCCCATGTCGCGCATCGCCGCGCCCGTCCCGTTGAGCCGTTCGACATGGATCGGTGTCGTCTCGCTGAAGCTGACGTCGACGCCGTACTCCGTCGCCAGCAGCGAGGCGATCACCTCCTTCTGTACCTCGCCGTACAGGCTCACGGTGATGTCGTCGGCCTTGCGGACCCTGATCAGCGGGTCCTGCTCGGCGAGTTGGGTCAGCCCCTGGAACAGCTTCACCCGGTCCCGCGCCCTCACCACGGTCTCGAGCGTCGGCGGCGCGAACAGCTGCCCGACCCGCTTGCTGCGGACCCCGAGCTGGTCGCCGATCCGGACGCTCTTCAGCCCGCGCAGCGCCACGATCTGCCCGGCTTCGGCCCGGTCGACCGCCTCCCGGCCGCCGTCGGAGAACACCTCGATCCCGGTCGGTCGCGCCAGGTACTCCGTCCCGTCGACCGGCTGCACCGGAACCGGCGTACGCGCAGGCAGCATGCCGGTGACGATCCGCGCCGACGCGATCTTCTGCCCCGCGGCGCCGCGCTCGACCTTGAACACCCGCGCCGACAGTTCCTCCGCGGGCGATCCGGTTGCTCGCGGCAACCAGGTTCGGATGCCGTCGATCAGTTCCGGTACGCCGGTCCCGATCAGCGCCGAGCCGAAGTACACCGGGTGCACCGACGCCGCCGCGACCTGCCGCGCGAGCTCGTCGGCGGGATCGACGTCGGCGTCGTCGAGGTACCGCTCCAGGAAGTCATCGTTGCCTTCGGCAAGCAGCTCGGCGAGCACCTGGTTGCGCACTGGCAGCGGGACGTAGCGCGCGGAGCGCTGCCCGAGGTCCGTCACGGTCCCCATCGGTACGGCGGCCGGGGTCAGCAACCGCCGGATGTCCGCCAGTAGGTCGTCGTACCGGGCGCCGACCCGGTCGATCTTGTTTACGAACAGCAGCGTCGGGATCCGCAGCCGATCGAGGGTACGCATCAGCAGCCGCGTCTGCGGCTGCACGCCCTCGACGGCCGACAGCACCAGCACCGCACCGTCCAGCACGGATAGCGCGCGTTCGACCTCGGCGATGAAGTCCGAGTGCCCGGGCGTGTCGATCAGGTTGACCGGCAGGTCACCGAGGGCGAAGGCGACCACGGCGGAGCGGATCGTGATGCCGCGCTTGCGCTCCAGATCCATCGAGTCGGTCTGGGTGTTCCCGTCGTCGACCCGGCCGACCCGGTCGATGACGCCGGCGGCGTACAGCAGCCGCTCGGTCAGGCTGGTCTTACCGGCGTCGACATGCGCAACAATGCCCATCGTCAGAGAGTTCAAGAGTCCTCGCGAATGCGTCGAAACGATCAGTACCGATGAGGTAGATCGATGCGCGGCGCATCCCGGTCTCCTGTCTGTCGATGCGGATCCCCGGACCGTAGCACCGGCCGCGGCCGGTGGACGAGCGATTTTCTAGCGGCTGACGATTGCCGGCAGGATGCGGGCGCCGGGGACCGGGCCCTCGGCCTGGCGCACCATCCGGCAGAGGCCGGACTCCGCGAGCTCCACGGCCAGGTCCACCGCGCTGCGGCTGTCGGCGGCCAGGAACAGGCAGGTCGGGCCGGATCCGGAGATCTGCGCCGCCAGCGCGCCCTGGTCGAGGCCGAACTGCAGCGTGTCGGCCAGCTCCGGGCGCAACGACAGCGCCGCGGCCTGCAGGTCGTTGCTGAGCGCAACCGCGAGCGCCCCCGGCTGACCGGACAGCAACGCCGACATCAGCTCCGGACGGACCTGCGGTGGCTCGACGCGGCGGAGCGGCCGCAGCCGGTCCAGCTCGCCGTACACCTCCGGTGTCGACAGGCCACCCTCGGCGATCGCGAACACCCAGTGGAAGGTCCCTCGGGACATCACCTCGGTGACCTGCTCACCCCGCCCCTGCCCGAGCGCGGTGTGTCCGACCAGGCAGAACGGTACGTCGCTGCCGAGCTCCCCCGCGTGATGCTGCAGCTCGGTCTGCGTCAACTGCAGCCCCCACAGCCGGTTGCAGGCCACCAGGGTCGCCGCCGCGTCGGTCGAGCCGCCGGCCATCCCGCCGGCCACCGGAATCGTCTTCCGGATCGTCAGGTCGACACCCTCGTCGACGTCGTACTCCGCCTGCAGCAGGCGGGCCGCCCGCACCGCGAGATTGGTCTCGTCGGTCGGGACGTCGTCCGCGAAGTCCCCCAAGATCTCGACCGAGACCTCGCCGTCGTCGTCCCGCACCGCGGCGGTGACGTCGTCGTACAGGGCAACGGCCTGGTACACCGTGGCGACGGGATGGAACCCGTCCGGGCGCGGCGGACCGACCGACAGACCGAGATTGATCTTGGCCGGCGCCCGCACCGTGACCTCAACAGAAGGTGGCACGTCGCACAGGCTAGGGCATGTCGCGGTTTTCCGCGCCGTCGCGAGCAGGTACTCGGCGGAGTGCCTCGCGGTGCTGGGGCGGAGGTCGCGATGCTCTAGCATCGTGTCCTCCGTCACAGTGCCGCGAGGTGCCCGCCGAGTGCCGCACAGTAGGCGCGGAAGACCGCGACATGCCCTAGGTGCCTTACACAGTCCTGGCTGCACCCGCGAGCGCGGCGAACTCTGTGATCCCGAGCATTTCGCCCCGCAACCGCGGGTCGATGCCGGTCGCGCGGAACACCTCGTCGAGCCGCTCGCGGTCCGGCATCCAGCGGGCGAGCGCGGAACGGATCGTTTTCCGGCGCTGCGAGAACGCGGCCTCGATCACCGCGAACACCTCCTCGCGGGTGGCCGGCGTCGCCGGCGGGTCCCGGCGCTCGAAGGCGACCAGCCCGGAGTCCACATTCGGTGCCGGCCAGAACACGTTCCGGCCGATCGGGCCGGCCCGGCGTACGTCGGCGTACCAGGCGGCCTTCGCGGACGGTACGCCGTACGTGCGCGACCCCGGCGGGGCGGCGAGCCGGTCCGCGACCTCGGACTGCACCATCACGAGTCCGTGCCGTAGCGAGTCCGACACCTGGAGCAGGTGCAGCAGGACCGGTACGGCGACGTTGTAGGGCAGGTTGGCGACGCAGGCGGTCGGTTCGCCGATCTCGGCCGGTCCGACCTCCATCGCGTCGGCCTCGACGACCGTCAGGTCCTTCGCCTGCTCCGGCGCGTACGTCGCGATCGTCGACGGCAGCGCCCGCGCGAGCAGCGGGTCGATCTCGACCGCGGTGACCCGGTGCCCGTCCGCGAGCAGCGCCAGCGTCAGCGACCCGAGCCCGGGCCCGATCTCCAGCACCGTCTCACCGGCCGTCAGCCCGGCGGCCCTGACGATCCGGCGGACCGTGTTCGGGTCGATGACGAAGTTCTGCCCACGCTGCTTGGTCGGGCGGACCCCGAGAGCAGCGGCCAGCGAACGCACATCAGCCGGACCGAGCAGTCTCGGTCCGGCTGATGTCGATGAATCAGACGAGGTCACCTCGTCAGTGTTTCACTCAGGCCTTCTTGCCACAGACGGGCCACGCGCCGTAGCCGCCGCGGTCGGCCTTGACCTTCTCCGCGATCGCGATCTGCTGCGCCTTCGACGCACCGTTGGCGTTGTTCGCGTACGCCGTACCGCCGTACGCCGCCCAGGTGCCGTGGTCGAACTGCAGACCGCCGTAGTACCCGTTGCCGGTGTTCGCGGCCCAGTTGCCACCGGACTCACACGCGGCGATCCGGTCCCAGGCGCCGCTGCCACCGCTCGGCGCCGCCGGCTTGCTGGTGTCGGTCGTCGTCGTGGTCGGCTCGGCCGGCTTCGGCTTGGTGCCGACCAGCACCTGCTCGTCGACCGCCTTGGTCACCAGCTTCGCCCCGACCACCTTCGTGGTCGACAGCTTGCCGTCCAGGTAGGTGTACAGGTACGTGACGGCCTTCGCGCCGTCGGTGCCCTTGGTCGTGGTCTTCGTGGTGCCCTCGAGCAGGGTCGCCGATTCGGTCTTGGCGGTGCCGTGCGCGATCGCCTCGTTCTTGGTGACGGTCTTCTGCACGACCTGCACGAAACCGACCTTGTTCACACCGAGCTTCAGCGGAGTCGCCGCGGCCGGGGTGATCCGGTCGTCTTTGTCCCACGCGATCTTCGCCTGCGTCAGGGCCTGGCCGACGGTGCCGGCCAGCGACTTGATCGTCACGGTCTTGCCCTGGTGCACGATCTGCACCGTCTTCGGCGTGGTGACGGTCAGCTCCAGGCCCTGCCGGCCGAGCGGCGCGCTCCGGCTGGTGGACAGCTGAGCTCCGTCGTACCGCAGGCCCAGGTCGGCCAGCGCCTCGTTCACGCTGTCGGCCGTGGTCCAGTAGGCCTTCTTGGCGCCGTCGGCGTTCACGGTCAGCTGCCGGCCGTAGAGGACCGAGATCTCCTGGCCGTCCTTGAGCTTGGAGTCCGGAGCCGGCGCGACCAGGTCGTGGTCTCCGGTCTGAACTTTCTCGGCCTTCAGGGCGTCTGCCACGGTGGAGCCGAAGGTATGCACCTTCCGCACCTGGCCGTCGACGGAGACGCTGACCGTCTTGCTCTTCACGGCATATGCCACAGAGCCGCCCGCGACGGCGAACGCAGCCGTCGCACCGACGGCCGCGATGATGGACTTACGCACTAACGCTCCCAGGTAGGGCTACCCGGGCACGGGGTCGGACAGCACAGGCACCGGCCGCGCACGCCAGGTTGGCTGCCTGGAATGAGGGGTCAACGCCGAGGGGCGTGCTGCCCGGGATCTTCCCCGATCCCGGCCAACATCACGGGACCATAACGAAGAAGTAGCGGAAGTGCCAATCCCCTGGTCGGCGAGTCGCGAAAAGGTGTAACGGGCCCCTTACTCGGCGTGATGACCCCACTGCCCCCGATGCACCACTTCGGCGGTCGTCCGGCGACCCCTTTTCAGTGATGGCGACCGCCTGTCCGGGGCCCGGTGACCGACCGACAGCAACCCGACCAGGTCGAAGCCCTCGGGTACGCCGAACTCCTTCAGCAACCGACCCACTTTTTCCGCGGGAGGCCCGAAAAAGCAGGCTCCCAGGCCTTCGTCGACGACTGTCTGGAGCATCAGCAGGACGGCCATTCCGGTGTCGACGTACCAGTACGGCGCGGTCCAATGGGCCTCGTCGCGATCGGTCCAGCCCTTGTCCGGTTCGGTGTACCGATCGAGGTACGCGTCCTTGTGCGCGAAGGCCAGGATCAGCAAGGGCGCCCGGCGCAGGCCTGTGATCCATTCAACATACTTCGGGTCCGGATCCTCGGCCGCGATCCGCCAGTACCGCTCCCGGTCCGGGCCTTCCAGGGTCAGGAACGCCCAGCCCTGGCTGAAACCGCCCGAAGGGGCCCGCAGACCGTTCTCCAGGATGCGTTCCCGGACCTCGTCGGACACGGGCCGGTCCGGGTCGTAGTTCCGCACCATCCGCCGACGCCGTACGACCTCACTGAACTCCATGCGGTGTGTCTACCAGCAACCTCACCCGACGTCGTCGCCGACCTCCAGGTGCCGCCAGTACTCGACGGTCGGCTCGGTCGTCACCCCGGCCGCGGTCATGATCTGCTCGATCTGCGGCCCGGAGTGCTTGAAGAACGCCTCGAACGACGCCTCGTCCGGCCACTCGTCGACGACCAGAAGCTCCCGCTCGTTGCCGTAGAAGTGATGCGAGATCAGCCCCCGGCTGGTCGCGTCGGCCACCACCTCACGGAACATCGCCCCTTCGTCGGCCGCGAACTTCTCCACCGCCGTCGGATCCCCGCTGACGCGCATCGTCATCAGAACACTCATGGCCCCTCCCCTCGAGGCCGGCACCGGATCAGCGCCGGCCCTTTCAGCCTGCGCTTCCGCACAGCCGCCCGCAACGCTCCAGAGAAAGTTCACGACGAGCGTCCGGGCGACTGCGGCCGGTCGGTCTGCTGCCCGCGATGTTGCCTGCGAGGCAGGCCCTTGGTGGCCTGCTCCGACGGCGCCCGGTCCGTACTCCACTTGGGCGCCCCGGAAGCCGGCGCCTGAGCATCGGTCAACCCCCGCAGACGGCTGAGCTCGCTGGATTGTTTCTGCTCGGCTTGGTATTTCCGCTCGATCTTGTCGAGCTCCGTGTCCAGCCCGGCGATCGCCGTCCGGGCTGCCTCCGTGGCCGCGGCGGACCTCGCGTCGTCCCCGAGCGACTCGTCGGCTTCGACCGCCTCCAGCCCGGACAGTGCGGCGTGTATCGGGGCGATCAACTGCTTCCGGACCTCGGACCGCTGGGCTTCGGGCATCAGACCCGGCTTGACGAGGCGTTCGTCGATCACCAGGTCGACCGCGACGTTCCAGCGCTGGGTGTCGTCGGCAAGGATCAGCTTCTGGGTGACCTCGGTACTCGTCAGTCCACTGCGCTCAGCCAGCGCCTGATCGAGGTCGCGGGCGGCGGGGGTGTAGGCGGGATAGGCGTCGATACTCGTCTCGGCCAGGACCTCAGCCGCCACCGCTTCCAGCCCGGCATGCGGGAAGACGTCGTGGATGACACCGTCGAGGTTGACGAGGGTCCAATGCTCGGTGCGGCCCTCGTTGTCGGCCTCGGCCGCGGCGTCGAACGGGTGGGCGTCCGGTGCGGACCCATCGCCGGACTCCGCCAGGAGGTGCACGGCTTCGTGGGTCAGCGTCGCTATCGCGTCGCGAATCTCCAGGACCTCGCCGCCCGTGAGTGACCGATCGAGATCCCTTGCCTTGCGCAACGGTTCGAGGATGTTGCCGTCCGAGACCCACAGGTTGCCGTCGTCATCCACGGCACCGAGGAAGTCCGGATCGGTGTCCACGAGCACTCGCCCGTTCCACCGGGTTCGCGGCGCGGCCGCCGTACCACCGACACGCTGATCGACGACGGCGACGACCGCGGCGACCAGCCGGTACTCCCAGGATTCCCGAGAAATCTCGACGGGGCCGGTCACGATCCGCCGGCCGGTCCTTCGGCACGGCGGCGCTCGATCAGGCGCTTGAGGGTCGAGTTCATCCGCAAGATCGTGCGGAACTCGCGTCGCGGGGCCTGCCGGGCCAACGTGCCGATCTCCCGGATCGCGCGCTCGGCGTGAGCGATCTGATCGGCCGGCGAGCCGCTGTCGTTGACCACCTGCGTGACGAGGCTCGCCGCACGCCAGTACTGCGGACTGGTACCCGCCTTCGGCCCACTGATCAGCTCGGGGAGCTTCTCCGCCCTGATCAGGGCCAGCCCGCGGGAACGCTCGTCGTCGATCTGTTCCGCCAATGCCTTCAGCCGCGCGACCTCGGCCGCCACGGTGGCCTCGTCGGCGTCGCGCAACGTCTCGGCCAGCGCGATCACCTGAGCGTCTACCGTGTCGAAATCCACCGGCTCAGATTATCCGGCCCGGGTGGTTACCAGGGGCCGCCGAAGGCTTGGTCGGCGTTGGTGTTGAGGGCTTCGCAGAGTTCGGCAACGGAGATGTTGAGGACGTCGGCCATCTTGCGGACGGTGTGCGGGATCAGATACGACGCGTTCGGCTTGCCGCGGTACGGGGACGGCGTCAGGTACGGCGCGTCGGTCTCGACCAGGATGCGGTCCAGCGGGGTGACGGCGAGCGCGTCCCGTAGCGACTGGGCGTTCTTGAAGGTCACGACGCCGGCGAAGCTCAGGAACGCGCCGCGGTTCACGCACTCGCGGGCGAACTCGGTGTCGCCGGAGAAGCAGTGCATGACGAGGCGGTCCGGAACACCTTCGCGGTCGAGGATCCGGAGGATGTCCTCGTGCGCGTCCCGGTCGTGGATCATCAGCGTCTTGTCCAGCCGCTTGGCCAGGTCGATGTGCGCGGCGAACGACTCGTGCTGCGCCGCCTGCCCGTCCGCGCCGGTACGGAAGTAGTCGAGCCCGGTCTCACCGATCACCCGGACCTTGTCCGAGCTGGACGCCAGCCGCTCGATCTGGGCCAGCGCGCTGTCCAGCTCGCCGGCATCCTTCAGCTTCGGCGCCTCGTTCGGGTGCAGGGCGACGCCGGCGATCAGGTTCGGGTACTGCGCGGCTGCCTCCACCGCCCACACCGCGCCCGGGAGGTCACACCCGACCTGCACGATTCTGGTGACGCCGACCGACGCCGCCAGCTTGATCGCCTCGGCGGGGCCGAGCCAGTCACCGTCCTCGCCGTCCGCGATGTCGAGATGGCAGTGCGCGTCGACCACACTCATCGGCAACGGATCCGGCACCGCCGGCCGGCTCCGGTCCCGCGACCGCCCGTCCTCCCCCACCGCGGCCCGCTCCCGAGTAGGTCGCCCCACCTCCACACCATCAGCCATGGAAGCCAGATTACTGACCGCCGGTGACGGCTTGTTTCACCAGTGGCGGGTTGCAGCACGCCAGCGGCGAAACAACCCGCCACCGACCGCCATCCACAGGCCGGGGAATGCCGGTCCGAGAGGGTGGGGATCGCGGCATGTTCTTTGGCATGAACAGGAAGTTGGCGGTGCTGGCCGCTCGGCGGGGTGGGTGGTTCTCGCGGCGGGACGCGCTCGCGGCGGGGTACTCCGACGCGGACCTGCGTGGACGAGTCGCGTCCGGGCGGTGGTTACGTCTCGTCCGAGGGGCGTATGCGGATCCAGGGCCGGCGTACGGCGGTCTGGCGCCGTGGGAGCGGGCGGTTTGGCTGCATGTGCGCGGCGCCCGAGCGGTGTACTACCAGTTGAGGGGTCGCGTGGTCGTGAGCCACCAGTCCGCCGTACTGCTGCGCGGCGTTCGGGTGTCGGAGCTCGACCTGCGGCGTGTGCACGTGACGAAACGGCACGGCGCCGGGCGATCCGGTACGACGGTGTGTCAGCACGGATCGAGTCCGCCGGTCGACGCGGTGTCCGATGTCGACGGCGTACAGGCAACCGTCGGCGCGCGGGCCGTCATCGAGACGGTGCAGGCAACCAAGTACCCGATCGCGGTGTCCGTCGTGGACCAGGCGCTCCGACTGCGGATCGCCACCGCCGAACAGTTGACCGCAGCCCTCGAGCCGTTCGCCGGAAGACCAGGCAACCGGATGGCGCGGCGCGCCGTCGAGTTCGGCGACGACCGGGCCGAGTCGGTAGGTGAGTCGCATCTGCGCGTACTGCTGGCCGACCTCGGCCTGCCGCCGCCACTTCCCCAGGCCGAGATCCGCGACCGCCACGGCTCGTTCGTGGCCCGGGTCGACTTCCTCCTCGAGCCGTACGCCGTGATCGTCGAGTTCGACGGTGCGCTCAAGTACGGCGGCGGGTCGCCGGACGCCCTGATCGCGGAGAAGGCGCGCGAGGACCGGCTGCGCGACCTCGGCTACCAGGTTGTCCGGGTGACCTGGTCAGACCTCGCCGATCCCGGCGGGCTGCTGCATCGCATCCGCCGCGCGATCGCCCGCGCACACCGATAGCGGGTTGTTTCTCCGCTGGCGGGTTGCAGCACGCCAGCGGTGAAACAAACCGCCACTCAGGCTTCGGCGGCTGCCTTTACCTTGGCGACGAGCATTTCCCACATGGCTTGGGAGTGGGTGGCTTCTTCTTCGGAGGCGTTGTTGTCCTGCTGGAGTTGCAGGTGGGTGTTGGCGGTCAGGGTGTAGGTCAGCGTGTGGTAGTTCTCCGGTACGTCGGGTTGGCCGGTCAGCGGGCTGAAATGAGTCAGCTTCAGGAGGCGCCCGGGCTCGACGGCGAGGATCTCGCCCTTGTCCTGGTACGGCTTGCCCTCCCATTCGCCGGTCCAGGTGATCGGGCTGCCGACCTGCCAGTCGGTCTCCACGACGGCCCCGAACCACAGTTCCTTCAGCTGTTCCGGACTGGTCAGCACCTCCCACACCCGTTCGGGTGACGCGGCGATATCGGTCTCGGCAGTAGCAACGAACCCAGTCATCGTGAACTCCTCTCTCCCCCTGACCGTACGGTTCCCCTCAGTCATGCGCTTGTAGAAAAGCGTCAGCGGACCGATTTGGAGCTCCGAAGGATCCTGGAAGTAGCACAGCGAGGCGCGCGGCTTTGGGGGAACCATGTACGCGAACAAGCGCCGCCCACACACACCTGCCGTCCAACCGGCCGCTAAACCCATCCGCCCGCGTCGCTCACCGGCGGCCTACCGCGGCCAGGCCGTCATCCACCAAGCCGTCGATCGCACCGCTATCGACCGTCCCACCGGGCCGCCGATCCGGTTGGTGGTCGGACCGCTACCGCTCCGCATCTGGCGTGGGATCTGGAGCGCGGTACGCCGGCCGTTCGGCAAACCCGACGTACCGCGGCCGGTGCAAGCGGCCGAGGCTGGGCCCAGGTGCCTGCACTGCAAGGGCAGGATGGCGGAGACGTTCCGCGAGCGTCCCGAGCCGTACGGTGTCTGGGCGGTCTTCAGTTGTCGCGCCGCGAGCTGCCCGGTGTGTCAGGGGCCGTGCCGGAGTCAGTCCCGGATATTCCTGCCGTCGCACTGGCTGACCGGCCCACCAGGGGCGATCAGATACCTCTGACCAGCGCCAGCCGGATCGTGCAGGAAGTCAGCACGCGGGGCCCTGTCCGCCCGTGCTGATCGGCCAGTAGGTTGCGTCTCGGTTCCGCCCCGACCGACAGGAGCACCCGATGCCCAGGAAGTCCCGGATCAGCGCAGCGCTCGCCCTTCTCGGCCTGGTGGTGGGATCCACCGCGCTGCCAGCTGCGACCGCCGCGCCGGCACCGATCCCGGTGCAGATCCTCAGCCTGACCGACCTGCACGGCTATCTCTCCGAGACCGAGAACCTCACGATCGCGGGCCCTTCGGGGACCCAGCAGGTCGGCGGCGCCGGGTACCTGAAGGCGCACCTGGACCAGCTCCGGGCCGGGAAGCCGAACAGCTTCCTGATCGGCTCGGGCGACCAGTTCAGCGGCTGGCCGGACTACACGCAGGCGTTCGCGAACGAGCCCACCATCGAGGTGCTGAACGCGTTCGGGATGGACTTCGACGTGGCCGGTAACCACGAGTTCGACCGGGAGTTCCCGTTCCTGCGCCGGATGACCACCGGCGCTTGCTACGGCAAACCGGGGTTCGACAGCTGTTTCAAGGACTCCACCGGCCGGAACTTCCACGGCACCGACTACGCGTACCACGCCGCGAACATCGTGAACCCGAAGACCAAGCAGCCGGTGCTGCCGCCGTACTGGATCGCGAAGGCGGGATCGCAACGGATCGGGTTCATCGGCCTCGGCTTCCCCGGGACGCCGACCGAGACGCTCTCGATCAAGGGCTCCGGCTTCGAGTTCCAAGGTGTCGTCGACGCCGCGAACCGGGCCGCCGCGGAGCTCAAGGCGCAGGGTGTGAACGCGATCGTGGTCAGCATGCACGAGGGCGGCCAGCAGGGCGGGTTGTACGACGAGTGCAAGAACCCGACCGGTCCGATCTTCGACGCGGCCCGAACGCTGTCACCCGATATCGACGTGATCCTCGGCGGTCACTGGCACACCGCGTTCAACTGCATGATCCCGGACCCGAACGGCGTACCGCGGCCGGTGCTGGAGGCGAGCAACCACGGGCGGGTGCTCGGCGAGGTGAACCTGTCGCTCGACCCCGCGACCGGTGAGGTGGACCGCGCCGCGACCACCGCCATTAACCACGCGGTGACCAAAGACGTGACGCCGGATCCGGGGATCCAGAAGATCGTGAAGTACTGGATGGACAAGTGGACGGCGCGGCAGAAGGAGCCGCTCGCCACGCTCGACCGCGATCTCGACTTCACGCCGACGGCAGAGAGCCGCACCGGAAACCTGGTCGCCGACCTCTACAAGAACGAAGCGGACGGAGACTTCGCGCTGGTGCCGGCAGATCTGGGCGTCGACGTGATCGCCGCGGGGCTGAAGGCCGGGACCGTCTCGTACGGCGCGGCGTGGCCGGTGGCCGGGATCTCGCCGATCACCACGCTGTCGATGAAGGGCTCGACGGTCGAGGCCGTTCTCGAGCAGCAGTGGATCCCGCCGGCGTACGGCTGCAGCCGGCTGTCGTCGCTCGCGACCTCCGCGAACTTCCGCTACACCTACGACCTCGGCAGACCGGTCGGCGACCGGGTCGATCCGGCCAAGGTGCTGATCGACGGCAAACCGTTGCAGCTCGGCAAGACGTATCGCGTGACGACCAGCGCCGCGATGCCGTTGCACGGAACGCAGTACGGCTATCCGGGGTTCCAGCAGTACTCCGATCTCGCCCGGGCGCCGCGGATGGGGCAGGAGGTCTTCCTCAACTACCTGCGGACGCATCCGTCACTCGAGACTCCCGGGCTCGGCCGGGTGACCGCGATCCCCGGGACGCCGCCGCCGTCGGACGGTCCGTTCGGGCCGCTGAACCTGCTGCCGCGGGGCGAGATGACCGCGACGGCGACCAGCCAGGGCGGGGCGGCGTACGGCGCGGCGTCCGCGATCGACGGCAACTGCGCGACCATGTGGCACTCGAACTGGAGCCCGCACGCACCGCTGCCGCAGTACATCACGCTCGACCTGAAGGGCCCGCGGGCGATCGAGGCGCTGGTCTACACGCCGCGACAAGACGCCGACGTACCGAACGGGCGGATCTCGTCGTACGACGTCCAGACGAGCACCGACGGCGTCACGTTCACCTCGGTGACGAAGGGCTCGTGGGACGGCAGCATCGACGCGAAGATCGCCAGGTTCCCGGCCGGTACGACGGCCCGCTACGTGCGGCTCGTCGGGCTCGCGGGCGGTGCGGACTACGCGGCGGCGACGGAGCTCAATATAGCTCTAGCTCCGGCTTCCTGACCGCGCTCCGGTGGGCCGTCGGGGACATCCCGTACCGGCGGCCGAACTGCCGGCTCAGGTAGTGCGGCGAGTCGAAACCGACAGCGGCGGCGATCTGCGCGACGGACATGTCGGTCGCGCCGAGCAACTCGGCCGCGCGCTGCAGCCGGAGCGCGAGGACGACGTTCATGATCGAGTCACCGACCTGCTCCTTGAACAGATGTGCCAGGCGCGAGACCGAGACCTGCGCGAGGCCGGCCAACGAGGTCAGCGTGTGCGGGCGGGCCGGGTCGGCGGTGATTGCCTCCAGCACCAGATGGACGCGCGCATCGAGGTGCTGCGTCTCGCGGCGCAGGCTGGCGACCGCGGTCAGCAGCACCTCCTCGATACCGTTCATGGTCAGCTCGGTGGCGACGCTCTTCTCCAGCAGGTGCAGCTCGGTGTCGCCGGTCGGAGACAACCCGGCCCGCTGCGCGTCGCGGTGCAGCCGGTCGAACGCGGACACCACGCGATCGGTCTCCGACGACCTGGTCAGCCGCACGTACGACAGCCCGGGCATTGCCTGCGGCAACGACAGCCACGAGTGCCATTCGCGCCGCGGCTGGAAATGCGCCCACCAGGACTCCCAGTAGGTGCCGACAGTGCCGTAGTCGTGCGGCGTACCCGGACTGACCAGTACGACGTCTCCGTGGCGCAGCATCAACCTGTTCTCGCCCAGCAGGTACCGGCCTGTTCCGGACGCGGTGTAGAGCAGGTACCAGCTGCCGACGCCGTCCGGCCGGACGACCCGGTAGTCCCCGCCGCTGTGGAAGTGGCCGGTCACCAACTTGCTCGGCGGCGGGATCTCGCTGTACAGCTCGATCAGCACCTGGGTAGCAAGATCGTGCTCGAAGTCAGCAGGCTCCGTCATGGTGGATCTCCTTGTCGGCGCCTCAAGATTAGCGGCACAGCAGCAAGATCCTGCACCTCCATCGAATCGAGGATTCTGTGCCCTTCCGCCCAGTCGCCGAGCTCGACCACGATGCGTTCACGGTGGTCTTCGAGCACGGCTGGCAGTCCTGGAGCCCGAGCGGCTGGTACCGGCTCGACGCGCGTCCGCCCCGGCCGACCGCTCCCAACCATCACGTGATGGCCTACCGCCCGGGCGTCGACGCCGACCGGTTCCAGGGTGAGGGTCTGCTCGCGGTCGCCAACGGCAGCGATGTCACCGTGGTCGCCGCGCTGACGCCCGACGTCGTACCGTCGATCCGCGCCGAGGTCCACGGTGACAAGCTGGTGATCACGGCCGACGGCGAGATCCAGGTGACCACGAGCACCCAGAGCAACCCGAACCAGGCACTCGCCGACTGGGCCGACACCTTCGCCGCCGGCGCGCCCGCGGTCCGGGTCTTCGGTCCGTCGTGGTGCAGCTGGTACGCGTACTGGGGCAAGGTCACCGAGCGGGACGTGATGAGCGACGTCCGGCAGTTCGACGAGCACGATCTCAGCGTCGACCTGGTGCTGCTCGACGAGGGCTACCAGTCCGCGATCGGCGACTGGCTGACGCCACGCGACGACTTCGGATCCACCGTCCGGCTGGCCGCCGACATCCGCAAGGACGGCCGCCGCGCGGGGATCTGGGTCGCGCCCTTCCTCGTCGCGGCCGGCAGCGAGACGGCCCGCCTGCACCCCGAGTGGCTGGTCCCCGGGATCAGCGCCGGCACGAACTGGGGCGAGGAGCAACTGGTCCTCGACGTCACGCACCCCGGTGCCGCCCGGCACATCCAGGACGTGTTCACCGAGCTCTGCCGCCAGGGCTACGACCACTTCAAGCTCGACTTCGTGTACGCCGGGGCGATCGACGGACCGCGGCACGAGCCGCTCGACGGCATCGCGGCGTACCGGCTCGGGATGCGGCTGCTCCGCGAGGCGGTCGGGCCGAACCGGATCCTGCACGGCTGCGGCGCGCCGATCCTGCCCAGCCTCGGACTCGTCGACTGCATGCGGATCTCGCCCGACACCGACCCGTTGGTCGAACCGCCGTCCGGCGACATCAGCCAGCCCGGTCAGCGCGGCGCCCGCTCGACTTCGGTGGCGCGCGAGTTCCTGCACGGCCGGTGGTGGGCGAACGACTCCGACTGCCTGATCGTGCGGCCCGACGTCCAGGAGCGCGAACTCTGGGCGCGGCACATCGAGGCGGGGCCCGGTCTGCGGATGTCCAGCGACCCGATCGGCGCCCTCGACCGGTGGGGGCTGGACCGGACCCGCGAGCTGCTGATCCCGAGCTCGCCGAAGCCGCATCCGCTCAAGAATCCGCTGAAGGATCCCGATGCTTAGGCCCGCGCCCCGTCGTACCCGCCGGATCGGTCAGGGCCGGCAGACCGCCGCGGCGTACGCGCTGCTCGCTCCCAGCCTGGTCGGCGTGCTCGGCTTCCTGCTCGCGCCGGTCGTCATCGTGCTGGTGGTCAGCCTGTTCGACTGGAAGCTGCTCTCGACGCCGGAGTTCATTGGACTGGCCAACTACCGCAAGCTGTTCGCCGACTCCGACGTCTGGCACTCGCTCCTGGTCACCCTGTACTACGTCCTGATCTGCGTCCCCGGTACGACGATCCTCTCGCTGCTGCTGGCCGTCCTGGTGGACCGCAAGCTGCGCGGGATGAAGTACTTCCGGGCGCTGCTGGTGATCCCGTGGATGGCGACGCCGGTCGCTCTCGGACTGGTCTGGAGCTGGATCTTCGACCCGGGTCGCGGGGCCCTGAACCAGTTCCTGGGGCTCTTCGGGATCGACGGTCCGGCCTGGCTGTCCTCGCCGTTCCTCGCGATGCCGAGTGTCGCCGCCGTCCACATCTGGCAGTTCGCCGGGTACAACATGTTGTTCTTCCTGGCCGGCCTGCAGAACATCCCGGCCTCGTTACGCGAGGCCTCGGCCCTCGACGGCGCGTCGCCGGTCGCGCACTTCTTCACGATCACGCTCCCGCTGCTGCGGCCGACGATGCTGTTCGTGCTGATCACCAACGTGATCGGTTCGTTCCAGGCCTTCGACACGATCTTCGTGATGACCGAGGGCGGGCCGGGTGACAGCACCGAGGTCGCGACGTACCTGATCTACGACGAGGCGTTCAAGAAGTTCGACTTCGGCTACGCCTCGACGATCTCGGTGCTGTTGTTCGCGGTGGTGCTGATCGCGACGATCTCCCAGTTCGTCTACTTCGAACGCCGTACGACCTACGAGGTGTCCACATGAGGCTGCGCATCGTCCCGTACGCCGTTCTGGTGGTCGGCTGTGTGCTGTCGATCTTCCCGTACTTCCTGACCGTGCTCACCGCGTTCAAGGGCCCCGGGCAACTGTCCGAGACGATGCCGTGGGAGCCCGGCCTGCCACCCAGCACGGCCGCGTTCCACCGGCTGTTCGCGTCCGGGTTCGGGGGCTACCTGGTGAACACCGCGCTGGTGACGGCCGGGATCACGCTCGGCCAGGTGGTGTTCGCGATCCTCGCGGCGTACGCGTTCGCGCGGTTGACGTTCCCGGGCCGGGACGCCCTGTTCTGGGTGTATTTGTCGACACTGATGGTGCCGCCGGTGGTCACGATGATCCCGCTGTACCTGATGATGCAGAAGCTCGGGCTGGTCGACACCTGGGCCGGTCTGATGCTGCCGACGATGCTCGGTACGCCGTACGCGATCTTCCTGCTCCGGCAGTTCTTCCGCGGTATCCCCGCGGATCTCGAGGACGCGGCCCGGATCGACGGCGCCGGGCGGGTCCGGACGCTGGTCTCGATCATCCTGCCGTTGTCGAAACCGATCCTGGTCACCGTCACCACGCTGGCCGTGGTGGCGAACTGGAACAGCTTCCTCTGGCCGCTGATCATCACCAGCAGCGAGGACAAGCGGCTGCTCTCGGTCGGGATCGCCTTGTTCAAGGGGGAGATCGGCGTCGACTACAACGCCGTGATGGCCGGCAGCCTGATCGCGCTGGCGCCGCTGCTCGTGCTGTTCATCGTCTTCCAGCGCTTCATCGTCCGCTCGGTCGCCGTTACCGGGCTCAAGTAGTACGGAGGCTCTCATGTCTTTGTCCAGAAGGACATTTCTGATCGGCGCGGGGAGCGTGCTCGCGCTGGCCGGCTGCGGTTCGTCGAACGACAAGGCGAGCGGCAGCGGCGGCAAGGTCGAGCTCGTGTACCGCCTCTGGGACGAGCAGCAGGAGGTCGGGTACAAGACCGTCTTCGCGGAGTTCACGAAGGAGAACCCGGACATCACCGTCCGGATGGAGGTGCTGCCCTGGGACCAGTACTGGACCAAGCTCACCACCGAACTCGCGAGCGGCAAAGCGCCGGACGTGTTCTGGCTGACCGTCGACTACTTCCCGGACTTCGCGAGCAAGGGCGTGCTCGCGCCGCTCGACGACCTGATCTCGAAGGCCGGCCTGAAGCTCGACTCGTACCACCCGAACGTCGTTCAGTCGTACAAGTTCGAGGACAAGCAGCTCGGGATGCCGAAGGACCTGGGCATCGTCGGCCTGCTCTACAACAAGACCCTGGTCCAGAAGGCCGGCATCACGATGCCTTCCGAGCTGACCTGGGCACCCGACGGATCCGGCAGCTTCCTCGAGGTCGCTCGCAAGCTGACCGTCGGCAAGCAGTGGGGGTTCTGCTCCTGGAACCACAGCCAGACCCAGTGGCTGAACTGGATCGCCTCGAACGGCGGTCACGCGATGGACAAGCCGTACGGCACCTTCGACTTCGCCGGCGACAAGTCGGTCGAGGCGCTGCAGTTCGCCCGCGACCTGGTCTTCAAGTGGAAGGTCTCGCCGGACGGCACCCGGACCAATCCGCCGACCGGGCAGGCGACCGAGATGTTCTACCGCGGTGAGGTCGCGATGTTCCCGGCCAACAACGCGCTGCTGCCGTTCGCGCTGCCGGAAGTGAAGTTCCCGATCGGTGTGGTGTCGATGCCGGCCGGCCCGGCCGGCCGCACCGTGGTGATCAACGGACTCGCCGAGGCGATGTTCGCCAAGACCAAGCACCCCGACGAGGCCGGCAAGCTGGTCCAGTTCCTCGGCTCCGAGAAGGCGCAGCGGCTGATGGGCGACGCCGGCTACATCATCCCGGCACTCAACGACGCGGGCGCCGGGTACCAGGCGTTCTGGAAGAAGAAAGGCATCGACGTCCAGCCCTTCATCGACTCGGCCGCCGGAAGCACCGTCAACCTGCCGATCGCCGAAGGCTGGACCGCCAAGTCCCCCGAGATCAACAAGGCCGTCAACGACCTCTACCTGAACAAGGTCCCGGTCGCCGACATCGCCAAGTCGATGGACAAGATCGGAAACGACAATTGACGTCCTCCCTGGCCGTGAAGACCGAGGGATTTCACTCACTACAGCGAGGTAGCGAGCTGAGGTTCACGCTTCGGCGAGACCCGTACGGGCACCTCTCGGCGTACGCTGACGGCCCGTCCGGCCGCGATGTTCAATGCTGCGTTCACATCTGCGTGTGCCTCCCGCTGGCACGACGTACACCGGAACACCGCTTGGCTCTTGCGGTTCTCCGGCGCACGATGCCCGCAGGCATTGCAGGTCTGCGACGTGTAGGCGGGATCGATCCTTTCGACCCGTCCGGCTGCCTTGTCCTCAAGACGGCGTACCAGCAGCCCCCAGCCGTTGGCGAGGATGCCGCGGTTGAGCCCCGCTTTGGCTCGTCGACGGTTCGGCAGATACCTTCCGGGACGTTCGGGATCAGGCTGGGGCCGGGGACGCCTGGACATCGAGGCGATACTCAGATCCTCAACGCGGATCACGTCGAAACGACGCGCGAGATCTGTGCTGGTCTTCTCCACCCAGTCCTTTCTTCTGTCCACGATCTTCGCGTGCATTCGCGCAATCGCACGCTTGACCTGCACCCACCGCTTGGAGCCGCGGCGGCCACGGGCCAGGCGGCGTTGAAGCAACGCCAGCCGCGCCCGCATCGCTGCCGACCAACCGGGACAGATCAGGAGTTCGCCGGTCGACAGCGCCGCCGACACCTTGACGCCACGATCGACGCCGACGACTGCCCCCGTGCCAGGCGCGGGGATGGGCGGCGGTACGACGGTAAACGCGATGTGCCAGCGCCCTGCTTTGTCGAACGTAATGCGATACGAGTTCACCTCTGGGACACGACGCGACAGCCGAAACCGCACCCAGTCAACCTTCGGCACCAGCACCCGCGCCCACTTCCGGCTCAGCTTCTCGGTCCGGGAAGCCTGAGAGCCCGCGATCCGGAATCCTTCGCGCCTGCGGGCCTTGCGCCACGTCGGTCGCCCGCGACTTCCGGCGTAGAAACACTTGACGGCCTGGTCGAAGTCCCGCAGCGCCTGCTGCTGCACGGTCTGCGAACCAGACCGCAGCCACTCACACGATGCTCTGGCGTCAGTCAGTTGCCTTGCCTGCTCGACGTACCCGGGCGTCGGGCCCTTGTCCCGCGTCCACATCTTCCACTGCTCGAGCGCCAAGTTCCAGACGTATCGAGCGTGTCCGCACTGCTCCAGCAACGCAGTCTGTTGGCTTGGAGTCGGATACATCCGGAACCGGGACACGAAGTCCACCCAACCAGCCGGGACCGACAGTCCCTGATGTCCGAAGGGAGGGAGTCGCGGGCCCTCCGCCCCTACGGAGGCGGCTGCCTGCGACCAACTTCATGAAAGAACTGACTGACTCGTACGGCGTGCTGTCGGATGCGGGTGTGCTGCGGGAGCGACTCGCGGGTGAGGGGTATTTGTTCTTCCGGGGGTTGTTGCCTCGGGACGTGGTGGGGGACGTGCACGAGCAGTTGGCGCGGATCCTGTACGACAGCGACTGGCTGGCGCGGGATGCGGATCCCCGGGAGCTGGTCGCGTCGGGGCGGGCCGTCGAGGAAGGGTCGGCGGGGTTCTTCGGGGCCTACACGGCGATCCAGAGCACGGAGGCGTTCCATCGGCTCGCGGTCCGGCCCGAGCTGTTGTCGTTGACGAGCCGGTTGCTCGGTGAGGAGACGTTCGCACATCCGGCGCACATCTGCCGGATCGCGCCGCCGTCCCCGGGTGCGAACCCGACGCCGATCCATCAGGACTACCGGTTCATCCAGGGCTGCATCGACACGCTCACCACTTGGCTGCCGTTGAGCGCGGCGCCGCCGGAGATCGGCGGGCTGCGGGTGTTCTCCGGGTCGCCGCGGCTCGGGGTACTCCCGGTGAAGGCGTCCGACGGGCCCGGGATGATGCGGGCCGAGGCCGACGAGGACCACCCGGAGTGGCGTACGACGTCGTACCAGCCTGGCGACGTGCTGCTGTTCAGCAGTCTCACCGTGCACGGCGCGATGCCGAACCGGACGAAACGGCTGCGGCTGTCGGCGGACTTCCGGTACCAGGCGCTGAGCGCGCCGATGGCCCGGGACCTGCTCGGCACGGGCAAGCCGCACTACCACCCAGAGGTCCCGGACTTCCCGACGCTGACCCGCGGCTGGACCTCGACGGACTGCGTCGAGATCCCGGCCGGGGTGAACTTCGTGGACCGCTGGGATCCGCGCGTGGACGACGTACCGACGCCCCCGTCGAGGTTCGCCTACGTGTGAGGGCCGGACCTGCACCACTCACTAACCGGGCGGCGGCTGCCCGGCGCGCGCTTGGCTGCGGCGCCGAACCGTCGCCGGAGCGAGGTTGGTGAGTGGTGCAGGTCCGCCTACGCGCGGGTCATTCCTGGGGCAGCACGATGATCTTGCCGCGGGCGTGGCCGGACTCGCTCAGTTCCTGAGCCTTGGCCGCGTCCGCGAGCGGGAACGTCCGCGCGATCCGGGTCGTGAGCTTGCCGTCCGCTGCGGCCTGCAGCTGGGCGTCCAGCCCGGCCCGGATCTGCTCCCGCGAACCACCCCCGCCGGACACCTGCACGCCGAGCTCACCGGCCGCCGCGTAGTCCGCGATCGTGACGATCCGCTCCGGACCGCCGAGCAGCTCGATCGACTCCGGCAGACCGCCCTTGCCCGCGGTGTCGAACGCCGCGTCGATCCCCTGCGGAGCCACCGCGCGGACCCGCTCGACCAGACCGTCGCCGTACTCGACCGGCACCGCGCCGATCGACCGCAGGTAGTCGTGGTTGGCAGCCGACGCCGTACCGATCACGGTCAGACCGGCGGCCTTCGCCAGCTGGACCGCGATCGAGCCGACCGCTCCGGCCGCGCCGTGGATCAGGATCGTCTCGCCGGACTTCACACCGAGCAGATCGAGCACCCGCTGCGCGGTCTCGCCGGCCACGGGGAGGCTGACCGCCTGCTCCCAGCTCAGGCCCGCGGGCTTACGCGCCACGTTGCCGCCGAGCGCGAACTCGGCGTACGCACCGCCCTCGGACCAGCCGACTACCTCGTCGCCGACCGCGAACTCGGCACCGTCACCGGCCTCGTCGACCACACCGGCCACCTCGAACCCCGGGATCGCGGGCAGCACCGGGTCCGCGAAGTCCCGCGTCCAGCCGCGGCGGACCTTGAAGTCGAACGGGTTCACCCCGGCCGCGTGCACCTTGATCCGCACCTGCCCGGGCCCGGCGTGCGGCTCCGGCCGGTCCGCCACCTTCAGAACCTCAGGCCCCCCGAACTCCTCGAACACCACCGCACGCATCGGAACCGCCTCCAAGAAAAGGTTGATGCTTCACACAAGCCAACGCCGCCGCCCGGGCATTCCCGGACGGCGGCGGCAGTTATGTTGCAGTTACCCCTCTTCGAGACTGCGCGATCAGGCCTCTTCGAGGCGGGGGAACAGCGGGTCGCCCTTGGTCAGCGTGGACCCGGCCGGCAGCTGGCCCCACGTGCCGGCGTCCTGTACGCGCTGGTCGGCCAGCGCGCCCAGCTTCTCCTCGGCACCGAGCAGCTCCCAGAGCTTCGCGGACGTCTTCGGCATCGTCGGGTTGTGCAGTACGGCGACCGCGCGCAGCACCTCCGCGGCGGAGTACAGGATCGTCGCCAGCCGGTCGCGCCGGGACTCGTCCTTCGCGACCTTCCACGGCTCCTGCTCGGTGACGTACCCGTTCACGGCGCCGACCAGCTCGTTCACCGCGGTCAGCGCGTCCTGGAACGCGAGCGTGTCGATCGCCTTGTCCGCGGTCGCGACAGTCTGCGCGAGCTTGTCCGCGAGCGCCTGCTCGGCCGGCCCGTGATCAGTCGGCTCCGGCAGCGCGCCGTCGAAGTACTTGCCGACCATCGCCGCGATCCGGCTGGCCAGGTTCCCGAGGCCGTTGGCGAGCTCGGAGGTGTAGACCGCGCTCAGGTGCTCCCAGGAGAACGAGCCGTCCGACCCGAACTGGATCGTCCGCAGGAAGTAGTAGCGGAAGGCGTCCGAGCCGAAGTGGTCGGTGATCTCGTGCGGCGCGATCGCGGTCAGCTTCGACTTGCTCATCTTCTCGCCGCCGACCAGCAGCCAGCCGTGCGCGAACACCTGCTTCGGCACCGCGACCCCGGCGGCCATCAGCATCGCCGGCCAGATCACCGCGTGGAACCGCAGGATGTCCTTCCCGACCAGGTGGACGTCGACCGGCCACAGCTCCTCGAACCGTTCCGGGTCGGTGCCGTAGCCCGCGGCCGTCACGTAGTTCAGCAACGCGTCGATCCAGACGTAGAGGACATGGTCCTCGTCCCACGGGACCGGGATACCCCAGTCGAACGTCGACCGGGTGATCGACAGGTCCTGCAGGCCCTGCTTCACGAACGCGACCACCTCGTTGCGCGCGCTCGACGGCGCCACGAAATCGGGCTGCGCGTCGTACAGCTCCAGGAGCTTGTCGGCGTACGCCGAGAGCCGGAAGAAGTAGTTCGTCTCCGAGACCGTCTCGAGCTCGGTGCCGTGGATGATGCAGCGCTGCGTGCCGTCGGAGTCGGTGCGGATGTCCGTCGGGAGCTTGAACTCCTCGCAGCCGACGCAGTACAGGCCCTCGTACTCGCCCTTGTAGACGTCGCCCTTGTCGTACAGCGTCTGCCAGAACTCGCGGACCCGCTCGGTGTGCCGCTGCTCGGTGGTCCGGATGAAGTCGTCGTACGCGATGTCGACGTCGACCCAGGCCGGCTTCCAGGACTCCTCGACCAGCTTGTCCGTCCACGCCTGCGGGGACATGCCCTGCGCCTCGGCGCTGCGCATCACCTTCTCGCCGTGCTCGTCGGTACCCGTCAGGTACCACTTGCGCTCACCGCGTTGGGCGTGCCAACGGGTCAGGACGTCCCCGGCCACCGTCGTGTAGGCGCTGCCGATGTGCGGCGGAGCCGTGACGTAGTAGATCGGGGTGGTGACGTAATAGGCCTTCTCGGACATGCGTAAAGGGTAATGCCCCGGGCTAACCCGGTTTCCGCGCGGCCAGGACGGCGTCGTACACCGTTCGCTTCGGTACGTTGAAGCGCTTCGCGACGTCCGCGATCGCCTGCTTGCGCGGCGTACCCGCGTCCTCGTCGGTGGCGACCTCGCGGGCCAGTTCCTCCGGGGTCAGGATCCGGGCCGGGTCGGCGCCGGCGACCACGATCGTGATCTCGCCGCGGACGCCGTCGGTGGACCAGGCCACCAGGTCGCTCAGCGGTCCGCGTTTGACCTCTTCGTACGTCTTGGTCAGCTCGCGGCAGACCGCCGTACGCCGGTCCGCGCCGAAGGCGTCCCGCATCGCCTCGAGGGACGCGGTCAGCCGGTGCGGTGCCTCGAAGAAGACCATCGTCCGCGGTTCGGCCTTGAGGTCCTCGAGCCGCCGCCCGCGCTCGCCGGGCTTCCGCGGCAGGAACCCCTCGAACGTGAACCGGTCCACCGGCAGCCCGCTCAGCGCCAGCGCCGTCAGCACCGCCGACGGCCCCGGTACGGCGGTCACCTCGACGTCGGCCTCGATCGCGGCCGCCACCAGCCGGTACCCCGGGTCCGACACGCTCGGCATCCCCGCGTCCGTCACCACCACTACGGTCTGCCCGTCGACGAGCGCCTGCAGCAGCTCCGGCGTCCGCTCCCGCTCGTTCCCTTCGAAGTAGCTGACCACCCGGCCACTCAGCTGGATCGCCAACTCCGACGTCAGCCGCCTGAGCCGCCGCGTATCCTCCGCCGCCACCAGATCCGCCCCGGCCAGCACCCGCCCCAACCGCGGCGAAGCATCCGACACGTCCCCAATAGGAGTCCCCGCAAGCACCAATCGCCCGGTCACCGTGACATCATCCCAGCCCTCCGGACCGACGCCGGGAGGCGGTGGTACCCGGGCGTCCGTACGATGGCGGGCGTGGCTGCTGTGATCGAGGACGGGACTGCGCGGCGGAGTGACACCGGCGAGGAGCGGGAGACGCTCGGCCGGGACGTGCTCGGGAGACGGCTGCCGCCGCTCAAGGAGCGGTTGTACCCGGCGATGCCGAAGGACTTCGACGGGGGCTGGATCGCGACGCTGGCGATCACCGTGCTGGCCGGCGTCCTGCGGTTCTGGAACCTCGGCAATCCGGTGAAGTTCGTCTTCGACGAGACGTACTACGCCAAGGACGCCTACAGCCTGCTCAAGTTCGGTTACGCGCGGCAGTTCATCGACCAGCCCGAGGGAGCCGCCGACAAGGCGATCCTGAGCGGCAACCTGGACGTCTTCAAGCCGACCCCGAGCCTGACCGTGCATCCCGAGGTCGGCAAGTGGATGATCGCGGCCGGCGAGCAGCTGTTCGGGATGAACACGTTCGGCTGGCGGTTCATGCCGGCCTTGTTCGGCACCCTGACGGTCCTGCTGCTGATCCGGACCGTACGGCGGATGACCCGCTCGACCCTGATCGGCGCCATCGCCGGCCTGCTGCTCGCGGTCGACGGCCTGCACTTCGTGATGTCCCGGGTCGCGCTGCTGGACATCTTCCTGGCGTTCTGGCTGGTCGCCGCGGTCTCCTGCCTGGTCGCCGACCGTGACTGGACCCGGCGCCGGCACGCGGACTCCCTGGACACCCCGGTCGCGGACGGCAGCCGCCGTACGATCGGCCGCTGGCTGCTGATCCGGCCATGGCGGATCGCCGCGGGGATCTGCTTCGGGCTGGCGCTCGGTACCAAGTGGTCGGCGGTCTGGACACTCGCCGCGTTCGGCGTGCTGGCGTTCGCGTGGGACTTCGGGGCGCGGCGCGCGCTCGGCGTCCGGTTCGCGTTCGTGAAGTCGGCGCTGGTGGACGGCATCCCGGCGTTCGTCAGCCTGGTGCTGGTCGCGGGGGTCACGTACGTCGCGACCTGGACCGGCTGGCTGCTGCACGACAACGCCTACGACCACAACTGGGCCGCGAGCAACCCGGCGCACGGCGTGATGAAGGTGGTCCCGGACGACTTCCGGTCGCTGCTGGCGTACCACAAGGAAGTGCTCGCGTTCCACACCGGCGACTACATCAAGCACGCCACCCACCCGTACCAGTCGAACCCGGCGGGCTGGCCGATCATCGCGCGCCCGATCGGCTTCGACGCGGTCAACGACATCAAGCCCGGGACGCCGGGCTGCAACGCGCCCGCCGGTACCAACTGCCTGCAGGTGATCTCTGCCCTCGGTACGCCGCTGCTCTGGTGGGGCGGTGCGCTCGCGCTGATCGCGGCGCTGGTGCTGTGGATAGGCACGCGCGACTGGCGATTCGGCGTACCGATCGTCGGGTTCGTGACCTGTTGGGTGCCTTGGTTCGCGTTCGACACCAGACCGATCTTCTTCTTCTACGCGGTCACGATGATCCCGTTCACCGTGATGGCGCTGGCGCTGATCCTCGGCAAGATCCTCGGCCCGGCCCGCGCCGCCGTCGGTTCGGTGATGGGTACGGCGTCCCCGCGCCGCCTGATCGGTAGCGCGGTGGTCGGCGCGTTCGTCGTCCTCGTGGTGCTGAACTTCGCCTACATCTGGCCGATCCTGACCGACAAGGTGCTCCCGCACCCGGCCTGGCTCAGCCGCATGTGGTTCAAGTCCTGGATCTGAGTCAGCGCGGAGCGTAGTCGACGGTCGCGAACGGCCAGCGGGTCGCGAGCCAGTCGCTGACGGCGCCGTACAGGACGATGTCCAGCTCGGCGCGGTCGGAACGGACCCACGACCGGACGTCGGTGACGGCCGGATCCTTCCGCGACGGGTAGATGTACAAGCAGCCGATCACGTCGCCGCCGGTCTCCAGGACCGTGTAGGTGAACCCGCGGCGTGCGACGAAGTCGTCCGCGTGCCGCTGGAGATCACCGAGATTCGCCTCCGGCGTCATCGCGTCGGCGGGCGGCCAACTGCCGCCGAACCCTGGCGTCGAGCGAATGTGCTCGATGCTGCTGGTCCAGGCGGCGTGGTCCGCGACGTTGTGCTCAGGTCCGAGCGGTTCGAGCCGGAAACGTTGCGTGCGCAGCTCCCGAGGGACGTCGAAGTCAACAGGAACGAAGGGCTGGTCGGCCATGACCGCAGGCTACGGGCGGCTGCCCGCGGTCGCACCGCAATTTGGTCAGTGCAGCTCGTGGTGGCCTTTGTCCTTGCGCTTCTTGCCGTGCCGCTTGGCCGAGGACTGGCCGCCGACGCCACCGAACAGGGCCAGGCCCTTGATCACGACGGTCGGTGCGTTCGGGTCCGGGTCGTCGGAGCCGTGCGCGGCGAACCCGCCGAAGATCCCGACCCCCTCGTTGCGCACCGCCACGCCCTCTGGGACGGTGATGTCGATCCCGCCGAACACGGCGAACGCGTAGATCGTCACCTCGCGCCCCTCGAACACCGCGTCCGTCATGTCGAGGTCGTGCCCGCCGAACACCGCGACCGCGTTGGTCCGCCGCTTCACCCGCCAGCGGCCCTTCCGCTCGCCGCCTCCGAAGATCGCCAGCATCGTGTCGAAGCTCTGGTCCGGGTCGGCAGGCTCCTCGATCGGGACCAGGCTGCCGGCCGCGGCCGGCCGTACGGCTTGCGCCGCCGGCATCGCCTGACCGGGTACGACGAGGTCGCGGGTGATCGGCTCGAGTTCGCCGAGGGTCTTGGCCTGCAACGCCTGCTCGAGCCGCTCGGCGTGCTCGTCCTGCGACAACCGGCCCGACATCAGCGCGTCCCGCAGCACGTCGACGACCTGGTCACGATCGACATCGGACGCCCGCAGGTGTGCGTGCGGATGCGGGCGGTCGGGCAGATTCTCCATAAGACCGAACGATATATCGAGAACGGCCCGCTGAGGACTCCGGTAAACCCCCGATCCCTACCCTTACCGAAGGCCGTCTCGGCGGTGGACTCTCAGGGCGCAGAGCAGCGCGACGAGGGTGATCGCGGCGAAGGTGATCGCTGTGCCGGTGAAGCCGGCGAGGCCGAGACCCAGGCCGCCGATCCCGGCGCCGAGGAAGGTGCCGAGGCTCATGCCGGCCGCGTTCACGCTCAGGGCCGAGCCGCGGAGGTCACCGCTGCGGCGTACCAGCAGCGTGGTGACGCAGGCGGCGACAGTCGCATGGCCGGCGCCCATCAACGCCGTGAGCAGCAGCGTCAGCGGCAGTGACGGCGAGAAGTAGAAGGCAGACACCGCGATGAGCGCGACCGTGATGCCGACGAGGAGCATCTTCTCCGGGCTGATCCATGGCCGCTCGGTCGCGATGTAGCGCCCGGCGAGCAGGTTCCCGAGAAAGAAGGACGCGCCGCTGAGCGACCAGACCAGCGCGAACCACCCGGGAGCGAGATCGAACTTCTCGTCGTAGAACGCGGCGAGGTAGGCGAGGTACCCCATGAAGGCAGCGGTGCGGAGCATGGCGACCGCGAGTAGCGGGAGGGCGCCGGGGACGCGCGCGAGTTCGCGGTACGTCGCGAGGTAGCTGATCCGCTGTCTCGTGGCGATCGGCGCCTTCCGCCCACGCCCGCGCCAGAAGAAGGCCGCGGACAACGCGATCGAGACCACCGCCGCCGCCAGCAGGTTGCCCCGCCAGCCCCAGATCAGCCCCGGACCGGCCAGCACCGGGGCCGCAAGCATCGCCATCGCCGACGTCGTTGCCGACACCAACGTCGCAGCACGCCCGGCCGCGGCCGGAGACGAGAACCGGTCCGCGGCCGCCGCGCCGATCGACGGCGCGAGGATCGATGTCGACGCTCCGATCAACAAGCAGAACGCAGCCAGCGCGAACACGTTTCCCACCGCCCCCAACGCCGCCGAAACACCCAGCAACGCCAGCCCACCGGCGGCCACCAGCTCACGTGGCATCCGATCCATCAACGGCGCCAGCGAGATCCCCACCGCCAGCGCCGCGAGCCCGCCGAGGCCGCGCAGTCCGCCGATCTCGGCCACGCTCCCGCCGGCCGCATCCGCGATCGGAACCAGGTACATCCCGAAGACCGTGAACGGGATCAGGCTCACCGTGGACGCGATCAGGAACGGCCACAACCGCCGCGCCATCCGGAAGTCGCCGGGGACCGCCGCCGGAGGCGCGGCGAGGGCTGGGTTCTGCGAGGTGCTCATCTGTCCGTCCGGTAGCGATAGAGGCTGCTCGGGCGGGAGCTGAACTGGGAGAAGGGGAACGGCTCGGCCGACAGCGCGGTGACGCCGTGGCCGAGGAAGGCACGGGCCACCGCACTGCCGGTCTGCGCGTAGATCGCGAGCGGCTTCGATTGCTCACGGCAACGAGTGAGGAGGATGTCGAAGCTGCCGTTGGACAGCGTCATCCCCGTGGCGACGACCGCGTCGGCGGCGTCGACCACCTTGGTCATGTCCTGGGAGACCGGCAGGCCGGAGGCGGTCTCGCGGAGGTTGAAGTCGCACGGGAGGCAGATCCCGCCGCGGTGCGTGATCGCGTCGACGAGCGGGTTCACCACGCCGATGAGCGCGACCTTGGTGCCGTCGGCAACATCCAGGAGACCGGCCACGGCGGCGTCACGGGCCCGCGCGCGAACATCCGGCGTACCGGCGGGGAGGACGACCTCTTCCGCGTTCGCCGCCGTGTGGTGCGGTGCGACTGCGGCGAGGTACGCGTCGAGGGCGGCGATACGCACCGGGAGCGGTTCGTCGGCGGACAGTACGTCGGCCAGCGTGCGGCCGGAGGTGTCGGCGCAGTACGACGGATCCAACTCGCCGGCCTCGAACGAGCAGGCGCCGAAAACCTCGCCCACCCGGAGCAGCACGTAGTAGTTGCGGTAAGTGACGTCGGCGCCGGGCAACCGAGTCGTGTGGTGCAGCCAGAAAGCGCTGATGATGTCGAGGTCTTCAGGCGCAGGGCCGAACGAGCCGCCCAGGACGGATGCGGTGAGCTCAGCTACTGAAGCGGACATGGCAGATCAGCCGGCCTTTCGGGGGTTGTCATGCAGATCTTAATGCGACGGGGTCGCAGATGGAAACTCTTCACGACGGGTCCGCGTGGAGTCCCGCCGGTCCCACGACATCGCCGACCACGGCACCGAGAGCTGGTCCAGCGAGTCGATCTCGCGCGGCCGCATCGACGCCATCGGCCGCGCCTCGGCATGCCGGGCGAACGCGGACTCGACGTAGCGCGTGCCGGTGTCCGCGGCGAGGAACACGTGCCGGCGGCCGCGGTCGCAGTTGTGCTCCCACAGCGCCGACAGGTACGCCGCCCCCGCGGACAGCCCCGCGAACACGCCGGACGTCCGGAGCAGATCCACCGCCGCCGACATCGCGTACTCGAACGAGACCCAGTGCAACCGGTCGTAGAGCTCGTGCCGCACGTTCCGGAACTCGATCGAGCTCCCGATCCCGGCGATGATCATCTCCGGATCCTGCGTGTGCCCCGCGCCGAACGTCACGCTCCCGAACGGCTGCACGCCGACCAGGTTCACATCCCGTCCGCATTCCCGCAGGTACGCCGCGATCGCGCCCGTCGACGCGCCCGTCCCCACTCCGCCCACCAGACACAGCGGGCCGGTCGGCACCACCTCGGCCACGAGCTCCGCGACCGCGCGATACCCGAGGTAGTGGATGTCGTCGTGATACTGCCGCATCCAGTGGTACGTCGGGTTGTCGCGCAGGATCTCGCCGATCCGGCGGACCCGGAGGTTCTGGTCGAGCTGCAGGTTGTTGGACGACGGCACCTGTTCGACGGTCGCGCCGAGGATCTCCAGCTGGATCTTCAGCGTCCGGTCGACGGTGGTCGAGCCGACGATGTGGCACTTCATCCCGTACCGGTGGCAGGCCAGCGCCAGGGCATGTGCGTAGATCCCGCTCGAGCTGTCGATCAGCGTGTCCCCCGGCCGGACTCGTCCGGTCTCCAGGAGGTGCCGGACGGCGCCGAGCGCGGAGTACACCTTCATCGTCTCGAACCTGAGGCAGATCAGATCATCTCCGACCCTGATCGGGTCGGGATCCTTGATGGCCTCCGCCAGGTGGTCGTGCAGTCGCGTCATCGGCGCGGTTCGCTCCTTGTGTCGAGGGATAACACGGGCGGAGGTTCTTGGTCACCGAGTCGGGCGGCTGCGACCAGCCGTTGAGTCAGTGGGTGCTGCGGCGCGGTCGTGAGCGTCGCGGGCGGGCCTTGCTCGACCACGCGACCGCCGTCGAGGACCAGCACCTCATCGGCGAGGGCGGCGACCAGACCGAGGTCGTGGCCGATCCAGATCAGGGCCGCCCCGCGGCTCTTCAGCTCACTCAGCAGGTCGAGGACGAGCGCCGTCCCGCGATCGTCGAGCGCCGTGGTGATCTCGTCACAGATCAGTACGTCGGGATGCGCGAGGACGGCCCGCGCGAGAGCCGCGCGTTGCAGCTCGCCACCGGACAGCCGGCTCGGCGGACGGGCCGCGGTGATCGCCGCGACACCGAGCCGGGCGAGCGTGGCCACCGCCTCGGCGTGGGCCTGGTCCGGAGCGAGGGCGCGCAGGCGTTGCGCCGTACGGGCGACTTGCTGGTCGACCGGGCGGCGTTCGTCGAAGGAGCCGCGGACTTCCTGCCAGACGTACTGGACGCGACGGTGCTGCTCTCGGTTGCGTTTGCGGAGGACCGGGAGCGGAGCGTCGTCGAGAAGGACCGCGCCGGCCATCCGCTCATGCAGGCCCGCGAGGCACCGAGCGAGCGTCGTCTTGCCACTGCCGGAGCGGCCGACGACGCCGAGGCAGGCGCCTGCCGGGACAGCGAGATCGACGTCGCGCAGGACGACGTCGCGACCTCGGGGCCGCAGCGCGGCTGACACGTTCATTGCCTTTAGCAACGGTCGCCGATCGCCGGAGGTTCCCGGTACGGCGTGGTCCGGCGCGGGCGGGAGGACCTCTGTGCTGCCGGAGGTGACCACCCGGCCGGCATCGAGGATGACGACACGCGCGGCCAGGGCGCGAACCAGGTCGAGATCGTGACTGAGTAGCAAGATTCCCAGCCCGGTGGCTGCCAGGTCCCTGAGCTCGTGGACGAGTTGGAGCCTGGTGATCGAGTCGAGGCCGGTACTCGGTTCGTCGAGGACGAGTACGTCGGGACCACAGGTCAACGCCTGGGCGAGCGCGACGCGCTGCCGCTGCCCACCCGAGAACTGATGCGGAAAGCGCTTCAGGGTCGCGCGATCACCGGGCACCTGCGCGGCCCGGACAGCCTCGTCCGGGTTGCCGGCGTGGAGCTTCGCCAGCTCGCGCAACGTCGTACCGATCCGGCGGGCGGGATTCAGGGCACTTCCTGGATGTTGTGGCATGTACGCCACGACACGTCCACGCATCCCGGCCGCGGCCGCGGTCACTCCGTTGCCGTCGACAACTGCCTCGCCGGCCACCTCCACGCGGCCGGTCAGCCGTACGCCGTCGCCGTGGTCACCGAGCAGTGCCAGCGCCGACGTGGTCTTGCCGGACCCGGAGGCTCCGACGAGCGCCGTCACCTCGCCCGCGACGACCTCGAACGAGACGCCGTCGACGAGATAGGTGTCGCCTGCGGTCGCGGTCAGGTTGTCCACTCGCACCAGGCTCATGGGGCCACCTCGACCAGCCGACGGGACCGGTGCACCAGACGGTCGGCGAGAAGGTTGAAACCGAGGGTGAAGGAGACGAGCAACAGAGCGGGTGCGAGCACCGACCAGGGTTGCAGGAGGAGCCCTTCGCGGTTTCGGGACACGCTGACCGCCCAGTCGGGTGCGGTCGGGCTGAGCCCGAGGCCGAGGAAGTTCACCGAGGCGACGAGGAAGACCGCGAGGGTGATGCGGGTGCCGAGGTCCGCCGCGACCGGGCCCAGGACCGAGCGTCCGACGTACCCGATGTGGATGGCGAACCAGGACTCGCGTTGCATGCGCAGGGCTTCGACCACCGGGCCGCTGGCGGCATCGAGCGCGGCGGCGCGGACGAGTCGCGCGACGGTCGGGACGTTCACCATCGCGACAGCGACCGTGATCGCGAGTGCGGAGGCCTGCCAGCCGACGGCCACCACGCTGATCACCAGCAGGGACGGCAACGGCAGGAGTACGTCGAGGGGTCGCATCAACCCTTCGTCGAGCCAGCGATGGCGGGTCGATGCCGCGACCAGCCCGATCGCGCCGCCGACCAGATAGGCGATCAGGACGGCGCCGAACGCCATACCCAACGCCGTTCGTCCACCGGCCAGCAGGAGTCCGGCGACGTCTCGGCCCAGCCCGTCCGTCCCCAGGAGTCCTTCGGGCGCGTACGGCAGTCCCGCGCGCCCGTCGTACGGGACGAGCGGGCCGAACACCGCCACTCCGAGCGGCACCAGGACCAGAACGGCGGACACACCAACCGCAATCCGTTCGCGCGGGGCCGGGGTCATCGGAGCAGGGCCGTTCGAGGGACCAGGCGGTTGCAGGTGAGGTCGGCGGCCAGGTTGATGAGAAGAGCAGCCACGGCCAGGGTCAGCGTGAGGGCTTGGACGACCGGGAGGTCACGGGTCTCCACGCCGTCCACCAGAGCGGTGGCGAAGCCCGGGATGGCGAAGATGGCCTCGACAACCAGGACCCCGCCGAGGAGCGTGTCGCCGGTTCGGGCCAGTTCCTGGACGCCGGGGACCGCGGCGTTGGGCAGGACGTGACGCAGGAGCAGCCGGCGCCGTGGAACACCGAGCCGGCGGGCCTGGGCGACGTACTCGGCGTTCAAGGCGGAGATGGTGCCGGCGCGGACCTGGCGGGACAGGAGACAGACCGTTCGGCCGAGGAGAACGGCGACCGGGAGGACCAGCAGGACCGGCGAGGTGAGCAGGTTGCCGCCGACCCACGTCGCGGGCAGCCAACCCAGCTTCAGCGAGAAGACCGCGACCAGGACCACTGCGATCACGAAGTCGGGGACGGCGGACAGCGCCAGGGTGACCGAGGTGATCGCGCGGTCGATCCGGCCGTTCTCGCGGGTTCCCATGACGATGCCCAGGGCAACAGCCAGCGGGACCACAACGGCGAGCGTCGCCAGCGTGAGTACCAGCGTCGCGCCGATCGAGCTGCGCACGATCCCGGCCACCGGTCCCCCGCTGATCAACGACGTCCCCAGATCGCCGCTCAGCACGTTGCCCATCCAGTGCACGAACCGCTCCGGCGCCGGCTGATCCAGCCCGAGCTCGGCCCGCAGCCTTGCGACCTGATCGGGCGTCAGTGTCTCGGTGAACCGCAACTCGGCCGCATCTCCCGGCAGGAGTGACGTCAGCACGAACACCAGTACCGAGAGCACGACCAGCTGAAGCACCGCGAGCAGCGCCCGCTGGACGGCGTACGACCGCATTCAGGCCAGCCACACCTTGTCGAACCGGCCCTGGTCCAGCGTGTTCGGCGGCGCCGCCTGCACACCCTGCACCTTCGCCGACACCGCCACGAGGTAATCGGGTAATCCCCACGCGAGGATGCCGCCCTCGTCCCGCAACGACTTCTGCAGTACGCCGTACTTCGCCGACCGCTGCTCCTCGGACGTCACCGCACGCGCCGCCGCGAACGCCGCGTCGAACGCTGGCCGCCGCCAATGCGTCACATTGAACGGCGAGTGCGACAGCAGCCGATCGGTCACGTACTGCGGGATCGGCATGGCCCCCGAGCGATGGTTGCCGATCGCACCCTTCGTCAGCAGGTCCTTCGCATACGTCTGCGGACTCCCGGTCGTCACCTTCAACCGCACGCCGGCCTCCGCGACCTGCTCCGCGAACAACGTCGCCGACTCCACGAACCCGGCCGAGGCGTCCGCGGTGAAGATCTCCACCTGCTTGCCAACCAGACCGGCCTTCGCCAGCAACGACTTCGCCTTGTCGACGTCCCGCTCGCGCTGCGGAAGATCGGCCGGGTAGTACTGATATCCCTTGCCGAACAGGTCGTTCCCGACCGCGCCCCGCCCGGCGAGCACGACGTCGACCAGCCGCTGCCGGTCCGCGAGCAACTTGAACGCCAGCCGCACGTCCGGGTTGTCGAACGGTGGCTGATCGACCTTCATCACGAACGCCTGCATCGTGCTCGCCTTGGCCGCCACGATCCGGACGGCCTTCCCGGCCTCGGCGGTCCGCGCGAACGTCGCGGTCATGTCGTTGGCATACTCCGCCTGCCCACCCTGGACGGCGTTGGCGCGCGCCTCCGAGTCGGCCGACAGGATCTGCAGTTCCTCGATCCGCGCGGGCTCGTCCCAGTAGTCGTCGTACCGGGCGGCGACCATCGATCGGCCGGCCTCGAAGGACACGTACCGGAACGCGCCGGTGCCGACCGGCTCGGCCGGGTCCTTGAACCCGTTCCGCACGATCTGCGTGCCGATCCCGGCCAGCAATGCGGGGAACTCCGCGTTCGGCGCGGTCAGCACGAGCTCGACCGTCGAGCGGCCGATCGCCTTGCTGCGCTTGAGATCCAGCGTCGCGAGCGACGACTGCGCGACCCGCTCGGGTACGGCGGGATCCGCGATCCGGGCGAGGCTGTACAGCACGTCCTCGGCGGTCAGCTTCGCGCCGTCGTGGAACGTCGCGTCCCGCAGCGTGAACCGCCACGTGGTCGCCGTACCGTCGTGGTCCCACTTCGACGCGAGACGCGGTACGGGCTTCAGATCGGGGCCGAGCTCGACGAGCTTCTCGTAGATCGCCTTGTGCCGCGCGATGTCCACGAACAGGCTCTGCACGTGCGGATCCAGCACTTCCTTGGCGCCACCACCGGCGTACACCGCGCGCAACCGCCCGCCCTGCTTGGGTTGCGCGGCCGCATCGGCCCCGCACCCGGTGACGGCAGCCAGCCCGGCAGCCAGCCCGGCAGCCCCGGCCAGCCCCAGAAATCCACGCCTACCCCAAGCCTCGGACACGCGACAATCCTCACGTTAGTGAAAACGATTGTCAAATCCAGCGCGCATCCGAACCCGACGCGAATCATTCTTTCGGCAGGGTCTCGCCCGCCGCCTGCTGTGACGGCGTGTCACCACACAACTACCAGCGAGTACCTGGAGTAACCGCTACTCGTCGCAGTCCGCCGGGGTGCAGGTGGCGGGGAGGTCTTCGGCGATGCGGGTGAGGAGGGTGGTGAGCTGGGTCTGCTCGTCCGGGGTGAGGCGGTCGAAGAAGAACGTTCGGACGGCGGCGACATGGTCCGGAGCGGCGGCGTCGACGGCTTTGCGGCCCAGTTCGGTGAGGCGGACCATCGAGCCGCGGGCGTCGTCGGTGCACTCCTCGCGGCAGACCAGACCGCGCTTCTCCATCCGGCTGACCTGGTGCGACAGGCGGCTGCGTTCCCAGCCGACCGAGCGGCCGAGGTCACGCGTCCGGAGTACGCCGTCGGTGGCCTCGGACAACGGGTGCAGCAGCGCGTAGTCGGCGCCGGACAGACCCGAGTTGGTGATCATCCGCGCCTCGAGCGCGCGCATCAGTTCGCGATGCGTGTCCCGGTACGACTGCCAGAGTCGCGCCTCCCGCTCGTCCAGCCATCGCGGTTGCGTCATTTACCCAGTGTACGGGCGTCTGTTGACATGTCACCGACTCGCGTCACGGCGTCCGCGACAGCGCGACCGCCAGCCCGATCGTCGCCCCCATCACCACGAGTTCCAGTACGGCGAGGTGCCGGAACGCCGCCGCATCCCCGTCCACCAACCGTCGCAGGGTGTGCCGGCGGTGCTGCCACCCGATGAACACCAGAGTCGCGAACGCCAGGGTCTTCCCGAGCACCAGAACGCCGTACCCGCTGGTGACCCACTGGGTGATCAGGCCCCAGCCGTCCGCTCGCCCACCGAGGTGGATCTCGGCGGTCAGCAGTCCCGTCAGACCGACCGTCACGGTGCAGACGAGAGCGAGCGTGCTGAACAACTCGACCGCCTGCGGCGAACGGGCGTACCGCAGTACGGCGCCCAGGCCGCCGACCCACACGACAACGGCGACGACGTGGACGACGAGCGAAGAAGTCGCGAGCACCGACCAGAAGCTCGTACTGGCGATGGCGCCGTGCCCGGTCAGCAGCGGACCGATCAGCGCGGCCACGGTCAGCAATGCGGCGAACCGGGCACCACGCAACGTCTTCACACCAGACAGCACAACGGCCAGTACGGCGGTGAGTACGACGGCAACCGCGAGCGCCCGGACCTGCGGCAATTGTCCCGCCGGCGCCGCGTGTTCGGTGAGGTGGGACAGCGGGATGCCGAGGATCACCGTCGCGGTCGCCACCAGACCGCCGATGCTCGCGACGGCCCACACCCCAGCAGCAACCGCGGCGTCCTGACAGGCCCGGATCGCTTTGTCACCGAGCTTCCCGTCCTTCGCGGGCAGGAACAGCACGACGGCCAGTACGGCGCCCCCGGTCGCCACCGCGGCACCGTCCGCGAGGATCCGCAGTACCGGAACCGCCCAGGAGATGCCGAGGCCGGCGCCGAGCAGCCCGTCCGCCGGCCGCGTCGGGGCACCGCCGGCGGCGAGCAGGCCGAGCACCATCACCACGATGCCGGCGGCAACCATTCCCGGCAGCACCAAGCGGGTGCGGCTCATGAGGCCGGGCGGCGCCGGACGATGACCACCGCCAGGGCGACGACCACCAGCATCACCAGGCACATCGCGACGATCGTGACGGTGTTGGAACTGCTGTCCTGCTGGGTCCCCGTCGGGGTGCCGACCGGTTCGGTCGCGGGGTGGCCGGCGTGCGTGACCGTGAACGCACCGGAGACGGTGACCGGGTGGCCGTCGGCCGAGACCACCCGGGCCTCGACGGTGTACTTGCCGGCCTCGATCATCGCGCCGACCGGCTGGGTGACCGTGTTGTCGACCACCTGGACGTCACCGTTCGCGACGTTCTTGCCGCTCGGCGAGTTCACCTGGACCTGCGTCCCGTCGGCACCGACCGGTTCGTTGAAGGTCAGCACCACCTTCGCCGGCGGCGCGGCCATCGACGCCCCGTCGGCCGGCGTCATCGACTCGAGCTTGGCGTGCGCCGCCGCCACGCCGGTGGAGACCACCAGCGCGGCGAACGACGCGACGAGTATTGCGATCAGTCGGCGCACGGCTACTTCCCGGACTCCGCCGCGACCGGCTTGCGCGGACGCAGACCGAACGCGAGACCGAGCAGCCCGACCAGCAGACCGGCACCGCCGAGCCAGCGGGCGAGCGAGTCCGACGTACCTTCCGACCCTGCGGACGCCGTGGCGGCGACCGGAGTGACCGCGGCGGTCAGCTTCAGCGTCGGCGCGGGGTGCTCGGGCTCGTCGGCGCCGTCCTTGGCGACGTCGGCCCACTTCACCACCTCACCGTCGCTGTACGTCTGGACCGCCGGGAAGCTCAGCGAGTCAACGCCTTCGGGCAGCTTGCCGACCGACAGCGCGAACTCGTCGAAGTCGTTCGGCGGGATACCGCCCGCGGCCGCGGTCCAGGTGACCGTGGTGATCGCCTTGGTCAGCGTCACGTCACCGACCTTGACCGCCGCCGGGAGCTTCTGCTCCGTCTTCTCCACCTTCCACCCGTCCTTCACCTGCGCACCGACGTGTGCGAACGGGTGGTCCGCGGGCAGGGACACGACGAGTTTCGTCGTACTGGTGTTGTCGGACTCGGTCGGGACGCGGAACACCAGCTTCGCGTAGCCACCGGGCTTGGCGTCCGGTGACGACACCGTGACGTGGGCCGACGCCGAGCCCGCGGCACCGATCGCCACGAGCACGGACGCCGCGACGATCGCGCCGGCGCGCAGCACGAATCTCTTGGGCATGAGAGAACCTTTCAAGGCATACGAGTAGTCCGGCCGGTGAGCCGGTTCAGACAGCTGGGAGCACTCGTACGCCGGGAGGCCCGCGCCCGGAGACGCTCGAACCGAGCCGGGCCCCGGTAGGGGTCCAGGGTGAGCGGAAATCCGGAACAGCGGAGGCGAGGGGCAGCACAGGCCGCAGTACCGGCAACTCCGGGAGCAGCCGGGCGAACACCGTCCGTACCCGCAGAACCCACCGGTGCGCGCGGCTGATCGCGAGTACGCCCGCGAGCAGGGCGCCCAGATGCGTTGCGGTCATCAACAGACCGCCTCCGATACCGGGAGACATCCCATGATGCATGGTCGAGGCGTCGAGGGTGACGTGGACGAACAGCTGCACCGTGGCCAGCACAAGGGCCGTCAGCAACCACTCGCCTGCCAGGTGCTCCCCCAGCAGCCAACACACCGCGGCCAGCGCAGCCAACGGCGGCACCACGACGAGCGGAACCCCACCACCCCCGACGAGCACATGACCGAGCACCGCAACCGCGACGCTCAGCGCCGCGACCACGGGCGTGGCCCTGCCCTCGGTCGGCATCACAGTCCCCTCGCTCCAGTCACTCTACGGACAAGAGCGCGCGACCGTTCCCACATTCCTGAGATCTGACCGCGAATCCGTGCAACCGTTTGACCTGTTCAGCACGTTTGCCTCGGCATGACTGGGGAGAGCCGCGGGTGAGACCGGAAACCGAGCAGGATTACGTCGAGTTCGTGACCCATCATGCGAACGCTCTGTGCCGGACCGCCTACCTGCTGTGCGGGGACTGGCGGCGGGCCGAGGACGCGACCCAAGAGGCGCTGATCCGGCTGTACCGGAGCTGGGGCCGGATCCAGCGCAAGGGTGCGATCGGCGCGTACGCCCGGAAGGTCGTCGTGTCGACCACCCTCGACGCGCTGCGCCGCAAGTCCAGCCAGGAGGTGGTCAGCGCCGGCGAGTACTTCGTCAACGAGCCCGACCGCTCCAACTCGCTCGGCGATCTGGAGAACCGGCTGGTGATCACCAAGGCGCTCGCCGAGCTCCCGCCCCGGCAGCGCGCCTGCGTCGTACTCCGCTACTTCGACGAACTGTCAGTCGACGAGACCGCGATCGCCCTCGACTGCCGCCCCGGCACGGTCAAGAGCCAAACGCTGCGCGCGCTGGAGAAACTACGCACGCACCCGGCCCTCGCCGAGCTCTCCGATCTGGCTGGGATGAAGGGCTGAAATGACGAACGAACTGAAGACCTTGATGGACGAGGCGTCCGACCGGCCGGCCACGTTCACCCCGGACGCGACCGAACTCGTCGCCGCCGGACGGCACCGGACGCGCGTCCGTCGGCTGGCGATGGCCGCGACCGCTGCCGGCACCACCGCCGCCGCGGTCGTCGCCGTCCTCGTGGTGGGCCGGCTCGACGGGCCGCAAACCGTCCAGATGCCGGCTCCGGCCGTGACCCAGCCGCCCGCGATCACCGACCTGTGCGCCAAGTCCGACGACTTCTTCCGGACCGCGAACGACGACGCCTGGCGCGAGAAGGTGGTCGCCACCTGGACCGACAAGGTGGTCGAGGTGTCCGATCCCGACGGGTCGATGACCGTGCGGCGGTCGCCGGACGGGACCCAGTACGCGTACTGCGTGGCCGGCGTACCGGTCGACAAGCAGCCACTGGGCGGGTTCGGGGCGACCCTGCTCAACGTCGGCATCGTCACCCGCGAGTACCAGATCCAGCGGTACTGGAGCACGGCCTGCGGCGATCACGCGGTCAATCGCGACAACATGGCCGCACCGGACGGGCACGTCGCGCCGACCGTCTGCCACGGGGTGCGGTACAGCTACGCGGGCCGGGTGCCGGAGGGAGTCACCCGGATCGCGTTCAGCGGCCTCGGCCAGCAGGCCGACGCCACGATCAAGGACGGTTACTGGGCACACCGCGTGTGGACCGGGAACATCCTGCTCGGCAACACCGACCCGATCTACATCACGATGTACGACGCCTCGGGGAAACAGGTGTTCAAGGAGCAGTACTGAAGTCCTGCGATGATGTGCCAATGGACGTAGCGGTGCTGGAGATCGGGGGAAGTCACGTCACGGCGGCCGTGGTGGCGCCGGAATCGTGGGACGTGACCGAGGTGGATCGGGCGCAGCTCGAGTCCCAGGCGGCCGCCGAAGTGGTGGTGGAACAACTCGCGCAGGCGGCCCGGAAGTTGCCGCTGGCAAACGGCCTGGCGGTCGCGCTTCCGGGTCCGTTCGACTTCGGGACCGGGGTGGCCTGGTACCGGGCCCAGGGCAAGTTCGACCAGTTGTACGGCTTCAACCTGGGCGCCGCGCTGGCGAAGGAGCTCGGGATCGACCGGTTGCTGTTCATGAACGACGCCGAGGCGTTCGCCGTCGGTGAATGGACCGCGGGTGAGGTCCGCGGCGCCGAACGCTGCGTCGGCGTCACGATCGGCACCGGCATCGGTACGGCGTTCCTCGCCGACGGCCGGGTGGTCCGCGAGGGCGACACCGTCCCGCCGGGCGGTGAGCTGTACAAGACGTCGTACGCCGGGAAGCCGTTGGAGGACTCGATCTCGGCGCGGGCGATCCTGCGCCGGTACGCCGAACGGACCGGGGCGGAGGCACCCGGGGTGAAGGAGATCGCCGACCAGGCCCGCGCCGGCGAGACCGCCGCGCACGAGGTGCTGACCGCCTGCTTCACCGACCTGGCCGCCGCGCTCGGCCCGTGGCTGGAGCGTTTCGGGGTGACGCGCACGGTCCTCGGCGGGTCGATCTCCGGCGCCTTCGACCTGATCGCCGCGGCGCTGCCCTTCCCCGCGTCCCCGACCCACGACACCGAACACTCCGCCCTCGTCGGCGCCGCCGCCCACTACCTGCGTTCCTGACGAGCCCGGACCTGCACCACCCACCAACCGCGCCTGACGGCCGCTTCGAGCTGTCGGCCGAGCGCAAGCCCGGCGACCGGCGGACGGTTGGTGAGTGGTGGGAGTCCGCCGCTTGTCGGTGGCGGCGGCTACGGTCGGGGTCGTGAAGATCGCCGTACCGCGTCTGCGTGCCCAGCTCGAGTCCGCGCTGCCGGAGCAGATCGAGGACGAGGAGCGGTTGCTCGATCTCGGGCTCGAGGACGTGGACCTGAGCGACCTGGAGGCCGAGCACATCGAGGTCAGCGGTTGCCGGCTGACGCGGTGCAAACTGGCCGGGTCCGATCTCGAGAAGCTGATCGTGGTCGACACCGAGCTCGTCCAGTGCGACATCGCGAACGCCCGCTGGTCGGACGCGGCGCTCACGCGGGTCGCGATCACCGCGTCCCGGATGATCGGGTTCGCCGGACCGGGCGCGACGTTCCAGCACGTCACGGTCCGCGACACCGTGCTCGACTTCGGCTCGTTCCGGTTCGCGAAGTTCCACAAGGTCGAGCTCACCGACTGCCGGCTGCAGAACGCCGACTTCGTCTCCGCCGACCTGACCGGTGCGGTGTTCCGGCGCTGCGACCTGTCCGGAGTCGAGTTCTCCCAGGTCAAAGCCACCAAGGCAGTGTTCGTGGACTGCACCTGGGACGGTGCGAAGGGGCTGGCTTCGCTGGCCGGCGCGACTGTCGCGGCGGCGTCCCCGATCGACACTTTGGCCTTCACGAGTGCGGTGACCGTCGCGACCGGGATCACGCTGGCCCACCCGGACGATCTCGACTGAAGGATCACCGGGCGTGAGCCTCCCCACGCCGAAGCCGGCCCGGCCGGATCGCCCATTAGGGTGGGGCTGTGACTGACTCGACGATCATCTACACGCACACCGACGAGGCTCCGGCGCTCGCCACGTACTCGTTCCTGCCTGTCATCCAGGCGTACGCCGGTCAGGCCGGTGTCGGCGTGGAGACCCGGGACATCTCACTGGCCGGCCGGATCCTCGCGGTCTTCCCGGAATACCTGAAGGACGACCAGCGGATCGCCGACGCGCTGACCGAGCTCGGTGAGCTGGCCAAGACGCCCGCGGCCAACATCATCAAGCTGCCGAACGTCTCGGCCTCGATCCCACAGCTGAAGGCCGCGATCGCCGAGCTGCAGTCCCAGGGCTACGCGCTGCCGGAGTACCCGGACGAGCCGAAGACCGACGAGCAGCGCGACATCCAGGCCCGCTACGACAAGGTCAAGGGCTCCGCCGTGAACCCGGTGCTGCGCGAGGGCAACTCGGACCGCCGCGCGCCCGCCTCGGTGAAGAACTACGCCAAGACCCACCCGCACCGGATGGGCGCCTGGTCCGCCGAGTCGAAGACCAACGTCGCGACGATGGACAACGACGACTTCCGCGCCACCGAGAAGTCCACCGTGATCCCGGCCGACGACTCGCTGCGGATCGAGCTGGCCGGTGACGACGGCAGCACCACGGTGCTGCGCGAGTCGGTCCCGGTGCTGGCCGGCGAGGTCGTCGACGCGTCCGTGCTGCACGTCGCCGCGCTCCGCGAGTTCCTCACCGCGCAGGTCGCGCGGGCCAAGGCCGAGGACGTGCTGTTCTCGATCCACCTGAAGGCCACCATGATGAAGGTCTCCGACCCGATCATCTTCGGCCACGTCGTCCGGGCCTTCTTCCCGGAGACGTTCGCGCAGTACGGCGATGTGCTCGCCAAGGCCGGCCTGACCCCGAACGACGGTCTCGGCGGCATCCTGAACGGCATCGCCGCGCTGCCCGAGGGCGCCGACATCAAGGCCTCCTTCGACGCCGAACTGGCGGCCGGCCCGAAGCTCGCGATGGTCGACTCGGACAAGGGCATCACCAACCTGCACGTCCCGTCCGACGTGATCGTCGACGCGTCGATGCCGGCCATGATCCGTACGTCGGGGCACATGTGGGGCCCGGACGGCGCGGAGGCCGACACCCTCGCCGTACTGCCGGACCACAGCTACTCCGGGATCTACCAGGCCGTCCTCGACGACTGCCGCGCGAACGGTGCGTTCGACCCGTCGACGATGGGCTCGGTGCCGAACGTCGGCCTGATGGCGCAGAAGGCCGAGGAGTACGGCTCGCACGACAAGACCTTCGAGATCCAGACCACGGGCGTCGTGCGGCTGGTGAACACCGCCGGTGACGTCGTCCTCGAGCAGGCGGTCTCGGCCGGCGACATCTTCCGCGCCTGCCAGACCAAGGACGCGCCGATCCAGGACTGGGTCAAGCTGGCCGTCAACCGGGCCCGGGCGACCGGCGACCCGGCGGTGTTCTGGCTGGACGAGACCCGCGCGCACGACGCCCAGATCATCTCGAAGGTGCAGGAGTACCTGTTCCACCACGACACCGAGGGCCTGGACATCCGGATCCTGGCGCCGGTGGACGCGATCAAGTTCTCGCTCGAGCGGATCCGCCGCGGCGAGAACACGATCTCGGTGACCGGCAACGTGCTGCGTGACTACCTGACCGACCTGTTCCCGATCCTCGAGCTCGGGACCTCCGCGAAGATGCTGTCGATCGTGCCGTTGATGGCCGGGGGCGGTCTGTTCGAGACCGGTGCGGGTGGTTCGGCACCGAAGCACGTGCAGCAGCTGGTCAAGGAGAACTACCTGCGCTGGGACAGCCTGGGTGAGTTCTTCGCGCTGGCCGCGAGCTTCGAGCACCTGGCGCAGGCGACCGGCAACGCGCGGGCGCAGATCCTCGCCGACACCCTCGACCGGGCGACCGCCACGTTCCTGAACGAGGACAAGTCCCCGACCCGTCGCGTCGGCGGGATCGACAACCGCGGCAGCCACTTCTACCTGTCGCTGTACTGGGCGCAGGAGCTGGCGAAGCAGACCGACGACGCCGACCTCGCGAAGGCCTTCGCTCCGCTCGCCGAGACCCTGGCGAGCAACGAGCAGACCATCGTCGACGAGCTCCTCGCCGTCCAGGGCACCCCCGTCGACCTCGGCGGCTACTACCAGCCCGACCCGGCCAAGGCCGCCGCCGTCATGCGCCCCTCCAAGACCTGGAACAACGCGTTGTCCTCGCTGTAACCAGCAACGCCGCTTCCCGGCGGGGCGGTCGGCCTCCCGCCCCCAGCCGGGGTGCGGGCTCACGCCGCCACCGCTTTTCTCCAGCCCCCGGCGCCCGCAAGGGCGCCGGGGGCTGTTAATTGAGCGGCGGGCCGCATCTCCTCCTCCTAAACTCGTACGGCATGAAGACGACCCGTTCCGTGCTTGCCGATCAGGCAGCGGACTTTCCCCGTTGGTTCCAGGATGTGATTGCCAAAGCCGAGCTCGCCGACAACGGGCCGGTCCGGGGGACGATGGTCGTGCGACCGTACGGGTACGGGATCTGGGAACTGTTGCAGGAGGCAATGAACCGCCGGATCAAGGCCACCGGCGCCGCGAACGCGTACTTCCCGCTGCTGATCCCCGAGAGCTACCTGCAGCGCGAGGCCGAGCACGTCGAAGGCTTCAGCCCCGAGCTGGCCGTCGTGACGCATGCCGGCGGCAAGCAACTCGAGGAGCCCGCCGTGGTCCGGCCGACGTCGGAGACCGTGATCGGCGAGTACATGGCGAAGTGGGTCCAGAGCTACCGCGACCTCCCGCTCCTGCTGAACCAGTGGGCCAACGCCGTCCGCTGGGAGCTCCGCCCGCGACTGTTCCTGCGGACCACCGAGTTCCTCTGGCAGGAGGGCCACACCGCCCACGCCTCCGCCGAGGACGCCCGCGCCTACGTGACACGGATCCTGTACGACGTCTACCGCGCCGTCATGGTCGACATCCTGGCGATCCCGGTCGTCGCCGGCCGTAAGACCCGCCGCGAACGCTTCGCGGGCGCGATCAACACGATGACGCTCGAGGCGATGACGGGCGACGGCAAGGCGCTGCAGATGGGCACGTCCCACGAGCTCGGCCAGAACTTCGCGCGCGCCTTCGACATCGGGTACCTCTCGCGGGACGGGCAGCGTGAGCTCGCCTGGACCACGTCGTGGGGCAGCACGACCCGAATGGTCGGCGGCCTGATCATGGTGCACGGCGACCAGGACGGCCTCCGTGTCCCGCCCGCGGTCGCGCCGGTACAGGTCGTCGTACTCGCGGTGAAGGACGAGACCGTCGAGGCGGCTCGGCGGATCGCGGCGGACCTGGAGTCAGCGGGGCTGCGGGTGACGGTCGACGATCGCACCGATCAGCCGTTCGGTCGGCGTGCCGTGAACTGGGAGCTGAAGGGCGTACCGATCCGGATCGAGCTGGGTCCGCGCGACCTGGCCGGCGACAGCGCGACCGTCGTACGCCGGCTTCGTGGCTCGGCCAAGGCCGCGGTCGGCCTGGCGGAGCTGACGTCGACCGTCGCGGCGGCGATCGAGGACGACCAAGCGAACCTGCTGGCTGAAGCGGCCGCTCGCCAGGCTGCCCGCATCACCACGGTGAGGACGGTCGAGGAGGCTGTCGAAGCCGCGGCCGCGGGTTGGGCGAGCCTGCCGTACGACGCCGTCGGCGAGGAAGGCGAGGACCGCCTGGCCGAGGCCGGCATGACGGTCCGTTGCCTGCAACGCCAGGACGGTTCATTGCCCATTGGAGACAATGAACCCGACCTGACCGCATACGTCGCCCGCTCCTACTGAAGGCCGTACAGGAGGTCAGCGGGCAAGGTATCTGCGGACGTCGTCGGCTACCTGGGCGCGGTTGCGCAGGCCGTACTTGCGAAGGATCGCGCTCAGGTGGGTCTTGACCGTGTTCAGGCTGACGCCGAGCTCCGCGGCGAGCTGGTCGTTGTCGAGTCCGTCGGCGAGCAGGACGGCGACCCCCTGCTGCGCCTTGGTGAGGCTGCTGAATCGGCGTTCCGGCCCCTCGTCGGTCTCCATCAGCATCTCGATCAGCTCGGACTGGATGTGCTCGGTGGCGTCCACGATCCGGTCCAGGTGCGTGTGTACGGCGGAACTCACGTCGGGCTCCCGCAACGCCTCGGCCGCGATCTCCCGGATCGACGCCACCCGGTGCGTCAGGTACTCCATCACGTGGTCCGACGTCAGCAGGTTCGGCCCGATGTCCCCGGCCGGTAGCCGGCGCAACGCCTGGCGGTCCTCGCCTTCACGGGTCAGGACGCGCTCCACAACCTCGCACAGCCACTCGAACGCACGCACCGCGTTGTCGTCGTACGCCCTGGGCGTGTAGCTCTGCATCGACAGCAGCCCGAACAGCTGGTCGGGCCCGTCCTTGGCCGCCCGGAAGATCGGTACGGTCACCACGTCCTCGGACCGCCGCCCGACCTGCCCGACCGGTACGCCGGCATGCAGCGCGAAACCGTTGTCGTAGGCAAACCGGTACGTCTGCCGGTGCTTCAGCAGCCAGGCGGTCTGACCGTTCGGGCCGAAGATATGAGTATCCGGAGTGACGTAATGACCGTCGTCGTACCCGTACGGGTACCGGACCCGGCTGGCGCCCTGCAGGAACCCGACGAAGAACGCGTCGACAGGCGCGATCTTCCCGGCCACCACCCGGACGTAGTCGTACAGACCGTAGTGGTCGGACCGGAACAGCGCCTCGATCTTGTGGTACGCCTCGCGCAGGATGATGGCGGTCTCCGCATCCACCCGCAGCGGGGCTGCCTTGTCTGCGTCCACGACCCGGCTCCCCACCCGTGCACCATCGATCCCTCGACTATGCCGCCGGACCGGCGACTTGCCAAGCACGATGGGTGGATCGCCCGGATCGAGGCAGCAGTCGCGGGCGGTGGAACGAGTTCCCGAGTCGCCCTCCCAAGCCTCGGCCGAACCCTTCGACACCGCCCGCGACCACGAGTAGGAACACCGGCAACTGTGGTCCCCCGCGTCGATCGGTCCCGTGCCCCCACGAGATCTCCGACCCCCCGACGGATCGTCCGATGTCCCTCCCTCCCCCTTGTCACAACACCGTGCCACCGAACGCCGACCGCTGACTATCGCCCGGCGCATGAACTTCTCCAGCGCCCGGCCTCACCCCGGGAGTGAGGCCGAGGCGGTTACCAACTGGTGTCGACGGGCTTGCCCTCGGTGTACCCGGCGGCGGTCTGGAGCCCGACCACGGCACGCTCGTGGAACTCGGGGAGGGTCGCGGCGCCGACGTACGTGCAGGAGCTGCGGATGCCGGAGACGATCGAGTCCAGCAGGTCCTCCACGCTCGGGCGTTCCGGGTCGAGGTACATCCGGGCGGTCGAGATGCCCTCCTCGAAGATGCTCTTCCGGGCCCGCTGGAAGGGCGAGTCCTCGGCGGTCCGGGACCGGACCGCGCGGGCCGAAGCCATCCCGAAGCTCTCCTTGTAGATCCGTCCCTGGCTGTCCCGGTGCGGGTCGCCGGGCGACTCGTACGTACCGGCGAACCAGGACCCGATCATCACACTCGACGCCCCCGCGGCGAGAGCCAACGCGACGTCCCGCGGATGCCGTACGCCGCCGTCCGCCCACACGTGCTTGCCGAGCTCCCGCGCCCGGGTCGCGCATTCGAGGACCGCGGAGAACTGTGGCCGGCCGACTGCGGTCTGCATCCGCGTCGTACACATCGCGCCGGGACCGACGCCGACCTTCACGATGTCCGCGCCGGCGTTCACGAGATCGGTGACGCCCTCGGCGGTGACGACGTTGCCGGCCACGATCGGCACCTGCGGGCCGAGGGCGCGGACGCGTTCGACCACCTCGAGCATCCGCTCCTGGTGACCGTGCGCGGTGTCGATGACCAGTACGTCGATGCCGACGTCGAGCAACGCCTTGGCCTTCTGCTCGGCGTCCCCGTTGATCCCGATCGCGGCCGCCACGCGGAGCTTGCCGTTCGCGTCCAGGGCGGGGTCGTAGAGCGTCGCGCGGAGCGCGCGCTGGCGGGTGAGGATCCCGACGATCTCCCCGCTCGCGTCCACGACGGGCGCGAGCCGGTGCCGGCCGTCGTGGAGCTGGTTGAACGCGGCTTCTGGGTCGATCCCCTGCGGCACCGTCAGCAGCTCGCGCGACATGATCGCGTCCAGCTGGGTGAACCGATCGGCACCGGCACAGTCCGCCTCAGTCACGACGCCGACCGGCTTCCCGTGGTCGACGACGACCACCGCGCCGTGGTTCCGTTTCGGCAGCAGGTTCAGCGCCTCACCGACGGTGCCCGTCGGCGGCAGCGTCAGCGCCGTGTCGTGCACCGGGTCCCGTTGCTTGATCCAGGCAACCACCTCGGCCACCACGTCCACCGGGATGTCCTGCGGAATCACCGCCAACCCGCCGCACCGCGCGATCGTCTCCGCCATCCGCCGCCCCGACACGGCGGTCATGTTCGCCGCGACCACCGGAATCGACGCCCCGGTCCCGTCACTGGTCGACAGATCCACATCCAGCCGCGACGTCACCCGCGACCGATTAGGCACCAGGAACACATCACTGAACGTCAGGTCCCCGTCCGGCTCCCGATCCAGATGAAACCGCATGACAGACCCCTTCCGCCCGAGTACAAACCAACCCAGCCTGTCACGCGTATCCACGGAATGAAAGGACAACGGTGCGTACTACGGGCGCCCAGCCGGGACCGTCAGCGGTCGAGGACCTTGCCGTGGTGCCCTGGGGCGTCAGTCCGGCGGGTGCCGAACCGAAACATCGCCAACGGGCGTGAGGTCGCCAACGGCACCTGCCCCGGGAACGCGTGTGCGATGGCGCGGTTCCCGTCGAGCTCGGCCTGACGCTGGGCCTGGTTCTGTTTGAGGCTGGGCCTGCGATCACCGAAAGCATCGAGGCCCGGCTGACGGTCGTGAAGGTTCCGTCGGAGCCGCGCGCACGTGTGCTCGTAGATGTTGCCGGCGCCCTGACGCGGCTTGACAGCCAGCAACTCCCGCCGAGGTACGCCGCCCGGCTCCGCAGGCGGCATCTCCCGAAACACCAGCCGATAGTCCGCCTTCGCCTGCGGATCAGACTGCAGATAAGCAGTAACGCAGTCCCGCAGATCCCCTTTACCGGACTCGTACCCGAGTGCGTGGTGACCGTCCGTGGTCCCGTTGGCCAGGTCGCTGATCTGTGTCAGCAACTGTCGGTGCAGGTGACCTGCCGGGCCCCGCGGATCCTTCTCCGCAGCGACCGCAAGACGCCTGAGGTCGACCGCGAACTCCTTGCCGACGACAATCTCGTACCGCGGTCCGTCCTCGGTCACGGCGAGCTGTCCTCAGGCCCTCTGCCCTCGGCCTTCTCGCGCTCCTCTTGGCGAATCTCCTCCAGCACCTGCTGCGTGTAGGGGCCCATCATCTCCGCCAGTTCGTCGACGGTCATGGGGCGGCTCTCCGGCAGCGGCTCGGACGCGTAGACCCGGCGGGTCGGATCGTCGATCGTCCCGGGCGGAGGCTCGTCGTCCCCACGCAACTGCCGGTACTGCGAGGTGGACATGAGGACTGCCTCCGGCTCGCCGTCGTCGCCCCATACAACCGGTACGAACGACGCGGCCCGGATCGCCTCCACCATCGACACGAGCTCCGCAGCCACCGTCTCCACCGCGACCACCCCGGAACGACGCTCGAACTTCGACTCGCCCTCCAGGTCCTCGAACTGGTCATAGGTCAGCAGCACCGCCTCCGGCACCCCACCGTCACCGAAGCTGAACGGCATGGTCCGCCCACGCCGGAACCGAGTCAGTACCCCTGGGACGTCCCGCCGTACGTCATCCACCGAACGAATCCCAGAACCATCAGTAGCCACCCCTCGACTCTACGACGCCACGACCGTCCCGTCCGCACTTATCCACAGCCCCCGCACCGGTGCCGAGTTGCCCGGGCCGGCGCGGCGGGAGCTGCTGGCCATCAAGTCGCGTCGCGGGTGGAACAACATCTACGCGCAGGTCTGCGCCCGTCTGCACCGCCCTCCGAACCATCGGCAGCCAGGGCCCGACCGGTACGACGGCTGGACGCTGCAAGGTGACTCGGCGGTCGTTGTGCCTTTGGCTGCTGGTCAGGTGGACCAGCGGTGGTAGAGGTAGGTCTCCAGGGCGGCGATGGTTGTGTAGAAGGTTTGGGTGTGGCGGGCTACTTGGGGGTCCAGCCAGTTCCAGTTGGCGGAGTGGCCGTAGGCGGCTACTGCGTCGGCGAGGGTGAAGAGAGCTAGGGCTGTGATGAGTCGGGCGGGGCGGGGGTGGTCGTGGAGGGCGGTGGAGAGGATGCCGCGGCTGGCTATGTGGGAGGTCATGGCGATCGAGCGTTCGAGTAGGACGAACTGGTCGACGACCAGGGAGTGTTGGCGGGCGGTGCGCCATTGGTCGAGGGTTTGCTGGTCGGCGGGGTGGGCGATTCCGAGGGCCAGGACGTAGAGGGCCTCGACGCTGCCTACCCCTGAGCCGAAGGCAACTACCTGCGCGCGGGTTGCGGGACGGCGTACGGCGAACGCGAGGGCGGTGCAGGCCAGCTCGGCGACCGCTGAGATCGCACCGCGTCGGACAGCACGGACGAGCAGCGATCGCGGCTCATCCGCACGGATCCCCGCCATCGCACCACTGTCCGCCGGCCCGCGGCTGCCTGTCGGCGCACCTTCCGCCGGCATGCGGCCACCCGTCGGCGCACCTTCCGCCGGCGTGCGGCTGCCCGTCGGCGCACCTTTTGTCGGCGCGCGGTTCCCCGGCGGCGTTCGACCGGCGGGCGATGCGACTCGTTTGAGGACGGAGGCGAGCACCCAGCTTGCGGCTCCGGTGACGGGCCAGGTGAGGGGGACGCTGCGCGACTTGGCCACGGCGACAGGCACGGTCGCGAGCGCAGCGATCCCCAGCGTGCCGATCGCTCCGGAGGTCGTCTCAGAGATCTTGTACGAAGGAACCGTCACTCCTCGTCTGCCGGTGCGGCGCGGAAGCGCTCCTCCTCGGCGGGTACCACCTCGATCTCGGGGAGCGTCGACTCCTCGACGAGGACCACGGTGTTGACGGCGACCGAGACCGCCGGCTGCGTGCCCTTCGTGACCACCCTGACCGCGGGCTTGGTCCCTTTGGTGATGATGCTGACCAACGGCTTCGTCAACGGGAACGCGAGCTGGTCGTCGCCCAGTACTTCGGGTTGCTCGAACCGCCGGCTCGCCCGGATGGCCTCGACCTGCTGACCGTCGAGATCGTAACCGGCGTCGTTGAGCGCCTGCACCGGGTCGCTGTCCATCGCCTCGGCGAACGACGGCTCGGTGAGCACCCGCTCCAGCAGCATCGCGAACTGCTGCTCGCTCTCTGATACCGGGATGTACCTGTCCGGCATGGCTCCTCCCTACGGCTTCACGGCACCGGCCCGATCACAGCGGCAGGTGTCGTAGTGGCCGGCGCGCGCCGTCCGCGCGCCGTTCCTTTCCGGTGTTCCGGTCCCGCGCGTACGCCACGGTGCGCAGATTGGGCAGCGCGTGGCTCGTGCCCCTGACCAGGTCCTCCGGGAAGTACAGACTGATCGGCTCCGGATGTCCGTACTCGATCATCACGCGTTCGGGGTTCCGCGCCCGCGACAGATACATCAACGCCCGCACCTGCCGGCTCACGTCCCAGATCTCCTCCGGCGTCAGCCGCACCCCGCTGCGGAAGAGGTACAGGTTGCGGAAGAACCCGAACTCGTCGTACATCACTTCGCTGACGTCCAGGCGGTCACGCTGTTCCTGCCAGAGCCGCGATCCCGGAATCTGGCAGTACCACTGGAGCAGCAGCCGGACGCCGTACGTCGCGTAGAGTTTCGCGGCGAACGCGATGGTACGGCGTACTTCGGTCACGGTTTCCCAGGGCAGTCCGAGAATGAACGAGAAATCCGCTCGGTCCGCGATTCCGTTGACCATCAGTTTCTGCGCCGCACGTTCCAGGATATCGGTGGTCGTCCCTTTCCCGATCCGCTCCAGACCTTCGTCGTACCCGCATTCCGCGCCGACCAGGAACTGCCCGGTGAACTCGGCGATCGACTCGACGTACCCGGGGAACAGCAGGTCCGTGGCGCGCGAGTCGTACACCAGGCTGGGCGTCATCCCGCGGCGCCGGATCGACTCGGCGATGCGGACCGCCCGCCGCGGATTCATCGAGAACTCGTCGTCGATGATGTGCACGAAACCGGTGTTCGTCCGGCCGGTGTACTCCGACACCGCCTCGAGACGGTCGACGAAGGCCTCGGGTTCGATACTGCGGTAGCTGCGGCGGTACGACGTACTGCAGAACGAGCAGTCGAACGCGCACCCCCGGGACGACTCGATCGAGAGCCCCTGGAACAGACCGGGCCGCAGCTGGTTGTAATCCGGCAACGGAGCCGCGGCGAGATCCTCGGCCGAGAGCTGCCGGGCGACCGGGTTTCGCACCAGTTCGCCGGACTCCGACACCCAGCTCAGATTCGCGACGCCCGCCAGATCTCCGTTGTCCTGTACGGCGTTCGCGAGCTCGACGATCGCCCGTTCGCCCTCGCCGCGGACCACATACTGCACCGGGAAGGTCCGCAACAGATACTCGTCGAACATCGTCGGATGGATGCCACCGAGGACGATCGGAACATCCGGCCGCGCGGCGCGGATCTGCCCGATCACCGACAGGGCGGTCGGCCAGGACATCGAGGTCGCCCCGATGCCGACGAGCCCCGCTTCGGCCACCAGCCGCAGGTACGTGTCGATCCGGTCCGACCCGTCCGAGATCAGGTCGACGAGCGTCGCATCGTGCCCGTGCGCGTGCAGCACCGCCTGCAGCAGGTACATCCCGTACGCCGGGCATTCGCGCACCGCGTCCATCGCAATCGGTCTCGGATCGCCGCCGAAATCGTCCATGATCGGCGGCGAAATCAACACAACCTTCATCGCGCCCCCATTTCACCCGGCGACGAAGAATCAATTAAGTGATTGAGATGTGCGGCCCCCAGAAATACAAACCAAAATCCAGCGTGCGCTTCGGCGTCAGCACGTGTCAAGCACGCCGGAACGCAGACCGGCTCCCCCGCGCACGGGGGAGCCGGTTTCCTGCGGTTTCCGGATCAGCGCAGGTCGAAGCGGTCCAGCTCCATGACCTTGTGCCAGGCGGCGACGAAGTCGGTGACGAACTTCTGCTTCGCGTCGTCGCTGGCGTAGACCTCGGCGACGGCGCGGAGCTCGGAGTTCGAGCCGAAGACCAGGTCGGCCCGGGTGCCGGTCCACTTGGTCTCGCCGTTGACGGTCGCCTCGAACGTCTCCTGGCTGTCGTCGACCGCGTGCCACTCGGTGCCGAGGTCCAGCAGGTTGACGAAGAAGTCGTTCGTCAGCGTGCCCGGGTTCTCGGTCAGCACGCCGTACTTCGACCCGTCGTAGTTCGCACCGAGAACTCGCAGACCGCCGACGAGGACCGTCAGCTCCGGCGCGCTCAGGGTGAGCAGGTTCGCGCGGTCCAGCAGCAGGTACTCCGCCGGGAGGCGGTTGCCCTTGCCGTAGTAGTTGCGGAACCCGTCGGCGACCGGCTCGAGCGCGGCGAACGAGTCCGCGTCGGTCTGCTCGGCCGACGCGTCCACCCGGCCCGGCGTGAACGGTACGACGACGTCGTACCCGGCGTTCTTCGCGGCGATCTCCACACCGACACCGCCGGCGAGGACGATCAGGTCAGCCAGCGAGACCGGCTTCCCGAACGACTGCTGGATGCCTTCGAGCGTCCGCAGTACCTGCGCCAGCTCGTCGGGGTTGTTGACCTCCCAGCCGCTCTGCGGCTGCAGGCGGATCCGCGCACCGTTGGCGCCACCACGCTTGTCGCTGCCGCGGAACGTCGAGGCCGACGCCCACGCGGTCGAGACCAGCTGCGCCACCGTCAGGCCGGACGCCGCGATGGCCGCCTTGAGCGCGGTCACGTCGGCGTCGCCGATCAGCTCGTGGTCGACGGCCGGCAGCGGGTCCTGCCAGATCAGCACCTCGCTCGGGACCTCGGGGCCGAGGTACCGGACGACCGGGCCCATGTCGCGGTGCGTCAGCTTGAACCACGCCCGGGCGAACGCGTCCGCGAACTCGTCCGGGTTGTCCTTGAACCGGCGCGAGATCGGCTCGTAGATCGGGTCGAAGCGCAGCGCCAGGTCCGTGGTCAGCATGGTCGGCTTCTGCTTTTTGTTCGGGTCGAACGCGTTCGGGATGATCTCCTCGGCGTCCTTCGCGACCCACTGGTTCGCACCGGCCGGGCTCTTCGTCAGCTCCCACTCGTAGCCGAACAGGATGTTGAAGAAGTCGTTGCCCCACTTGGCCGGCGTCGTCGTCCAGGTGACCTCGAGGCCGCTGGTGATCGCGTCCGGACCGGCACCGGTGTTGTACGTGTTCCGCCAGCCGAGACCCTGCTGGTCGATCGGAGCACCCTCGGGCTCGGCACCGACGTACTTCTCCGGGTCGGCCGCGCCGTGTGTCTTGCCGAACGTGTGGCCGCCGGCGATCAGCGCGACGGTCTCCTCGTCGTTCATCGCCATCCGGCCGAAGGTCTCGCGAATGTCGCGGGCGGAGGCGATCGGGTCCGGGTTGCCGTTCGGGCCTTCCGGGTTCACGTAGATGAGCCCCATCTGGACCGCGCCGAGCGGCTTCTCCAGTTCGCGGTCACCGGTGTAGCGCTCGTCGCCCAGCCAGGTGGTCTCCGGACCCCAGTAGACGTCGTCCTCGGGCTCCCAGACGTCCGCGCGGCCACCGGCGTACCCGAAGGTCTTGAAACCCATCGTCTCGAGTGCGACGTTGCCGGTCAGAATCAGCAGGTCGGCCCAGGAGATCTTCTGGCCGTACTTCTTCTTCACCGGCCACAGCAGACGGCGCGCCTTGTCCAGGTTGGCGTTGTCGGGCCAGCTGTTCAGCGGCGCGAACCGCTGCTGACCCGCGCCCGCGCCACCGCGGCCGTCGCTGATCCGGTAGGTACCGGCGCTGTGCCAGGCCATCCGGATCATCAGCGGGCCGTAGTTCCCGAAGTCGGCCGGCCACCAGTCCTGCGACGTGGTCAGCACCTCGGCGATGTCGGCCTTCACCGCGGCCAGGTCGAGGCTCTGGAACGCGGCGGCGTAGTCGAACTCCTCGCCGAGCGGGTTCGCCACCGCGGGGTTCTTGGCCAGGATCTTCAGGTTCAGCTGGTTCGGCCACCAGGCGCGGTTCGCGTTCCCGGTGGTCGGGTGCACGCCCTGACCGTGGGCGACGGGGCAGCCTTGGCCCTTGCCCTCCTCGGCGCCGCGGCTCTCCTCGGTGCCTTCACCGGGCAGTGGCTCATGGATCTCGGACATCAGATTCCTTCCAGGAATGGACTTTCGGACGGAAGATCAGGTACGGCCTGAGCAGTCGGCGCACAGTCCCCAATAGATGACCTCGGCCTCGTCGATGACGAACCCGTGGTCCTCGGAAGCGGTCAGGCAGGGCGCATGCCCGACCGCACAGTCGACGTCGGCGATGGCACCGCACGACCTGCAGACCGCGTGGTGGTGGTTGTCCCCCACCCGCGACTCGTAGCGGGCCACCGACCCCAGCGGCTGGATCCGTCGCACCAGCCGCGCTGCCGTCAAGGTGTGCAGCGAGTCGTACACCGCCTGGTGGGAGACCTCCGGCAAGTCGTTGCGCACGGCCCCGATGATCGAGTCCGTGTCCGCGTGCGGGTGATCGTGGACCGCGGCCAGCACCGCCACCCGCGGCCGGGTCACCCGCAACGAAGCCCCACGCAACAGATCCTGGAGCTCATCCACCGTCGGCACGTTCCGCAGTCTTCCGCCTTTTCTGGAATGAGTCAAGATTAGGCTCAGATTGAGACAGCGCGTGTCGCGCCCGTCAGGGCTGGATGTTCTCCAGGTCCTCCAGCAGGCCGGGGTGCCGCGGCGTCCAGTTCAGCGCCTGCCGCGTCTGCGCGCTCGACGACGGCTGGTCGGTCGCGAAGATCGGCCCCAACGGACCGAAGGTTTCCGGGGCAACGGACTCGACCGGAAGACCCAACCGCCTCCCGATGACCGCCGCGATGTCCCGTACGGCGTCCCCCTCGTCGGCGACCGCATGCCACGCGGTCCCGGCCGGCGCATTCTCCAGAACCAACCGGAAGAGCACAGCCGCATCGAGCGCATGCACAGCCGGCCACCGCTGCGTACCGTCGCCCGGATAGCCGGAAACACCAGTCTGGCGCGCGATCTGAGTCAGCAGCCCGGCAAATCCGCCATCACCTTGGTTGTGAACCGTGCGCGGCATCCGTACGGCGGCACTCCGCACACCGCGCGACGCCAGGCCCAGCGTCGCCATGACGGACCGGCCGCGACCGCCTACAGGACCGTCGAGCGGCAGGGGGTCGGCCTCCGTAGACAGTCGGCCGGGCACCCACGGCGTACCCGACACCGTGACGAGCGGACGGCCGCTGTCAACCAGCTCCTCCCCGAGCGCGGCGAGCGCCGCAGTCTCCTCGGCAACCCCGGCCGCGAGCGCTTCCGGGCTGCTGAAGTCGTTGCTGAAGGCAAGATGAATCACGCCGTCAGCCTTGGCGGCGCCGGCGCGCACGGCATCCAGGTCGGCCAGGCTTCCGCGGACGGCCACGGCACCGGCCTCGCGCAGCGCCGCCTCGGACGAGTCGGATCGCGCCAGCGCGAGCACGTCGTGGCCGTTGTCGAGCAACTCACGGACGACGGCGGAGCCGATCAGTCCGGTACCGCCGGTGATGAAGACCCGCATGGGACACTCCTCGATGTGATGGGACCTTTATCCCATCACCGTAGCACCCTGATGGGACAAAGGTCCCATCGCTAGAATGGTGCCATGGCGCGATGGGAACCCGGTGCACGCGATCGACTGGTCGTGGCCGCGGTCGACCTGTTCGCCGAGCAGGGCTACGACGCCACGACGGTCGCCGAGATCGCCGACCGCGCCGGCGTCACGAAGAGCACGTTCTTCCGCTACTTCCCGGACAAGCGCGAGCTGCTGGTGGCCGGCCAGGAGACCTTGTGCCGGCTCCTCGTCGACGGCATCACCGAAGCCCCCGACGCTGCCAGCCCACTCGAGGCAGTAGCCGCCGGTCTCGACCGCGCCTCGACCGCCATGGGCCCGATGAACCGCGAACTCGGCCCCCGCCTCAAGGCCGCCATCGCCGCGAGCACCGAACTCCAGGAGCGTGACGCACTGAAGAGCGTCGGCCTGGCCAATGCCATGACCGACGCTCTCCTGTCCCGCGGCGTCGCGGCCCCGCTCGCTCATCTAGCCGCCGAACTCGGCCTCCTGGCCTTCAAGAACGGCTACACCGCCTGGATGTCACTGGAACACGACGAACTCGGCCTGGCCCCCCACATCCACGCCGCCCTAGAGGAGCTCCGCGCAGCAACCGCATCCCTCACCTGACCATCAGGCCGACCTCTGGCGCTCAGCGGCGGAACCTCTCGGCGAACTCGGTGACCGTCGTTGGCCGGATCTCCGGGTAGCGATCGTTGTCGAGCGGAGCGAGCTTCGCCTTCCCGCTGACCATCGCCCAGACGTACTGCAGGGCGACGTACTCGGTCGGACTGCTCGCGATCGACTTGCGACGCCGGATCTCGCCGGCCAGATCGTCGACACTGCCGAGCTGACGAGGCTCGAGGCGACGGCCCGAGCCTCGCTCCAGCGCAGCGTGGAACGCCTTCATCGTGAGCACGTCGCCTGCCAGCCGCACCGGTCGACCCGCAGATTCCGGATCGAGGGCGACGGCAGCGGTGTACGCCGCCGTGTCCGCGACTGTGGTGAAGTCGCAGGGCTGTTCACCGTCGCCCCAGTAGCTGAACGTCCCGTTGTCCCAGTCGACGATCTCGAGGAACGATGCGGTCATCACCTCGGCAAACGCTCCGTTGAGGACCGACGTGATCCGAACTGGGCTGCCCCCGAAGGCCTCGTGCGCTCTCCGGCGGTGGTCCAGGAAGACATTGTCACCGTCGTCCAGGCGGAAGAGGTCAACCGCGAAGTCCGACGGGATCACCCGCGGTACTCCCGCCTTCTCGGCGGCGCGGAGCAGCGCGACCTGTCCGTCGACGATGACGTCGTCGCCACCTTGCAGCGCCGAGATGACGACATCGGCCCCTTCCATCGCTGTCGCGAGACGAACCGACAGAGACCCTTCGATGACGTTCGCACCGTCGTCGGTCAACGCCTGACTCGCTGTGGACCCGGTCCGGACCAGTGCGCGGACCTCTGCGCCACGACGTACCAGGCTCCTGACGACCTCCCGGCCCAGCATGCCCGTCGCCCCCGCAACAAATACTGATGTCATTGCCGTTCTCCTTCGAGGTGGAATACCGGCAGCGACGCTATGGCTTGAAACCAGTTACAAGGTCAAGCACGAAGGCGGACGCAGATGCGCATCGGAGAACTCGCACAGCACACCGGAGTCGACCAACAACTCCTCCGCTACTACGAGAAGCAAGGTCTCCTCCACCCCGACCGGGCCCCCAACGGCTACCGCATCTACTCCGAGTCCGACGTCAACGCCGTACACCGAATCCGCACACTCCTGGCCGCCGGCCTCACCACAGCAGCCATCGCCGCCATCGGCGACTGCGTCCGCGACAACCCACCCACCCCCGCCTGCGACGGCGTCCTGACCCGCCTCCACACAGCCCGCACCAGGCTCGACCACTCCATCACCCGGCTGCAGTCCGCCCACCAATCCCTAACCACCCTCATCAACCGCCGCCCCACCCCCTAGCCACCCGAGCACCCGCCCCAAGCCAACCGAAGCAACGGCCCGCACCCAACCACAACAGCCGAGCGAAGCGAAGGCCCCCGCCCCAAACCGCGGCCGGGCTTCAACGTGACGACGATCGTCACGGTGCTACGGAAGCACCGGGTGAGAGTCAGGGACGTGCACGGTCACCATCGGTAGCGCGGCCGGCCCCAATGGTTACGATGTGGCACACCATGACCACGTGTTTGACCGTCGCCACCCTGAACGTGCGTGGGCTTCCGCTGACGGGCACCCGTATCGCCGAGCGGCTCGCCGCGATCGCGGCCGAGTTCGATGCCGGCGACATCGGTCTGGTCTGCCTGCAGGAGGTGTTGGCCTACCACCAACTGGCACACCTCCGGAAACGGATGCCGTCCTTCTCACACGTCGCCTATCGGCCCTCGGTGATCGGCCCGGCGGGCGGCTTGGTCACGTTGTCACGGCTGCGACTGGCCGACACGACGTATGCACGCCTTCCGTGGTCGTCGCGTCACTCAGGAATACCCGCTCGCGCGCGATTCAATGCCCTCCACAGCGGGATGCTCACCGTTCGGCTGGCCGACATCCCCGTCCGCGTGCTCAACATCCACCCGACCGCCAACACCGACGGCGACTGGTCTGCACAGAATCGGTTCCATGACCTGCAACGCGAGCAGTTCCTGGCGCTGGCGCGGGCGGTCACGGCCGGCAACTCACCGGCGGTCGTGTGCGGAGATTTCAACGTCACCCAGACGAGCACGCTGCACCGCGAGCTTGAGCAGCGCTCCGGCCTGCGCGACGCCTTCGACGGCCAGTGCCCACCGACTTTCCACTCCGACTACCTTGCACCAGGCAACAACCCACACTGCATCGACTTCATCCTCGTCGCTGAGACGATCGGCGTGGAAGAAACCGACCTTCTGTTCACAGACAAGCGCGTCCTACCCAGCGGCCCGGCCCACCTCTCAGACCACATCGGCCTGCTGGCCCGCCTCCGCCTCCCTGACTAGCGGCCAACACCCCGGCCATCGCGAATGCTGGTCGGGTTCATCTGACCCAACGGTCCCGAACGTGTGCAGCAACGTTCGCGGATCGATGGTCTCGAGCTGCTTGCCGAGCAGGTCCGCAGTTCGCCGCCGGAAGCGGGCGCTTGACACCGGGAACATCAGCTTCTGGTGCGTCAGGTAGGACTTCTTGTTGGCCAGGCGAAAGGCGGCGACGGTGTCGAGCTTGATCGGCAGCTCGGCGTTCCGCGCGGATGCGGCGTACGACTTGACCTGAGCAAGCCGCTCACGCGGCACCAGCAGGTCCACGTCCGGGACCGCGGCGCCCAACCCAAGCAGTCAGACAACCGCGGCGAGCAACCACGGAGCCGAGCGAAGCGAAGGCGCGGGGGGTGCGGGTGGCGGAGCCCCCGCTCGCGGCAAGCGGAGCGCAGCCGCACGAAATGACGAAGGCGACCCGGTCCGCGCTTTCCGCGGACACGAGTCGCCTATCGGCTTCGTGGAGCTGAGGGGATTCGAACCCCTGGCCTCTTCGTTGCGAACGAAGCGCGCTACCAACTGCGCCACAGCCCCGAGTCTGTCGCTCGGTTTCCCTTGCGACCGGGAGACTCTAACACGCCGAGCCCCGCAGACTAAAACCGGATATCAGTCACCGACGGCGCGCTTCACCTCGGGCTCTTCGGCGGGCTTGGGTACGACGGTCTCGGCGACGGCGGACTTGTCGGCGGGGTCCGTCGTACGGGCGCTGGAGAAGACGGCGTCGTCGGTGAGCGAGATGGTTCGCACGGTCCGGTCGGGCGCCTTTTCCTTGAGCACGTAGGTGGGCAGCGTGACAGGCACCGGGTCCCACAGTCCTTCGGCAGCCGGCTTCTCTTCCTTGACCGGAGCAGGCGCCGGCGCAGGCTCGGCGGGGAGCTTGACCTCGATGGTCATCTCCTCGTCGGGCGACGGCATGGGCTTGCCGGCCGGCCCGCGGTCGTGCCGCGCCTGGGCCCGCGCTCGCCGTTCGGCAGCCGCCACGGCACGTTCGCGCGCCTGCCGCCGCAGCTGCACGCGGGTGAGTACGACGAACCCGAGGATCAGCGCGCCGGGTACGGCGACTGTCCACCACGGCAGCATCGCGAGTCCGGCGAGCGCCACGACGGACAGCAGGGAGAGGCTCAGGATCGACAGCACCCGCCGACGGCGCATGGCGGCCACCCGGCGGGCTCGGTTGGGGATGTAGCGCGCGGGTGGCGAGGGGTCGTCGGCGGCGACCGCGCCAGGCGGGCGGACGACGTACCGGGGACGCGACGGGTCACGGGACAGGACGCGCGCTTCGGCCGATGACGGCACCACCGGGGTCCGCCGCGCTTCGTCGCCTCGCTTCAGCCACATCGGGACGAGGTAGGCAGCCCAGGCGGCGACGATCGCCACGTAGATCAGCCCTGTCGTCCCCATGCGACGACGCTAAGGCGCGGCGGGGGCCAGATGAGGTACGTGGGACGGTGTGTCGCAAGAAGACTCGTGTGACTGATGTGAATAGCACGCACCGTAGTCAGGTGAGTCGGGAAACGAGACCGGGCCCGACCTCTTCGACATTGAGCGCGAAGATGCGGTGGTCGCGCCAGTCGCCGTCGATGTGCAGGAACCGTGGCCGTTCGCCTTCGTACCGGAAGCCGAGTTTCTCGACGACCCGCAGACTTGCCTTGTTCTCGGGGCGAATGGCCACTTCGATCCGGTGCAGGCCGAGGGTGAACCAGCAGTGGTCGGCGGCCATCGCGACGGCGGTGGGGACGATGCCGCGGCCGGCGTACTGCTCGTCGACCCAGTAGCCGAGGTTGGCCCAGCGGGCCGAGCCGTAGGTGATGCCGGACACGGTGAGCTGTCCGACGAGGGGCCATTTGGCGCGTGGCCCGGCGCCGGCCGCACCGCCGTACGTGATGACGAACGGCAGCATCCGTCCGTACCGCGCTTGGCGGTTCCAGTCGCGTGCCATGGCGCGGAAGGTGCGCGCACCGTCTTCGGCACCGGGTGGCTGGGTCGCGTCCCAGGGCCGCAGCCAGCTGACGTTGCGTTGGCGCGCTGCGGCCCATTCGCTGCCGTCACCGGCGCGCAGTGGCCGCAGGCCGACCTGCCCGTGCTGCAGCTCCACCGGCCAGCGGACGATCGCCATCAGTCGACGTCCGTCCGCACGTGGTCGCCACCGTGTACCTGCTCGACCGCATGTCTCAACAGTGGCTCCAGTACGGCGAGGCCGTCTTTCACACCGCCACGCGATCCGGGCAGGTTGACGATGACCGTAGTACCGGCGATTCCGGCGAGTCCACGCGACAGTGCGGCCGTTGGTACGCCGTTGGCGACGCCATAAGCCCTGATGGCTTCAGCGATCCCCGGCACCACTTTCGTCAGCACTGCGGCCGTCTGCTCGGGCGTCTCGTCGGTGGGCGAGATCCCCGTACCACCTGTGGTCAGCACCACGTCGTACGACGCCTCGACCGCGGACCGCAGCGCGGCCCCCACTGGCGCACCGTCCGGGACCACCTCCGGCCCGGACACGTCAAAACCCCAGTCCGCCAACCGTGAAGCGATCAGCGGACCTGTGGTGTCGGAGTAGACCCCAGCGGCTGCCCGGTTGGACACGCTGACGACGAGAGCTCTCACGGTCGCTCCCAGTGCCCGGTCTTGCCGCCTTCTTTCAGCTCGACCTGTACATCGGTCAGCGCGGCGGCCGGGTCCAGAGCCTTCACCATGTCGATCACGGCGAGCCCTGCGACCGCTACTGCGGTCAGCGCCTCCATTTCGACACCGGTCCGGTCCGTTGTCTTCACCTGGGCGCGGATCAGCACGGCGTCGTCGGCAACTTCCAGATCGACCTTGGCACCGGTGATCGCGATCGGATGGCACAGCGGAACCAGGTCCGGCGTCCGCTTCGCCCCCATGATCCCGGCGATCCGTGCGACGCCGAGCGCGTCACCTTTCGGTACGCCGTCGCCGCGCAGTGCGGTCACCACCTCGGCGGACACCAGAACCTTGCCGCTGGCAACTGCCCGGCGGACGGTGGTGTCCTTGGCGGACACGTCCACCATCCGCGCGGCCCCGGTCTCGTCGACGTGGGTCAACCCCGCAGGGGGCTCGGTCATCCGGTCTCCTCGTCCGAGGGTGTCCGCGGAACCATCAGGCACCCTCCAACAGCATCAGCTCGACCTGATCGCCGGCCCGGACCGCTGTCACGTCCTCGGGCACCACGATCAGCGCGTTCGCCCGGCTCAACCCGCCCAGCAGGTGTGAGCCGTGCCCGCCGACTGTACTGGCCATCCAGCCCTCGTCGCCGCTGCTGGCCGCAGCGCGGACGAACTGCCGCCGGCCCGGAGGCGAGCTGAACCCGTCCAGCGTCACGCCGGGGACCAGTGCCCGCCGGTACGGCATCTGCCCCATCATCTTGCGCAGCGCCGGCCGCACGAACACCTCGAAGGAGATGTACGCCGACACCGGGTTGCCGGGCAGCGTGAAGATCGGTACGGCGTCCTCACCGATCACACCGAACCCCTGCGGCTTGCCCGGCTGCATCGAGACCTGGGGGAAGTCCACTGTGCCGAGTTTGGACAGCTCCTCCTTCACCACGTCGTACGCGCCCATGCTGACGCCACCTGTGGTGATGACCAGGTCGGCACGCACCAACTGGTCGGAGAGGGTGTCCATGATCCGTTTGGGGTCGTCGTCGACGATTCCGACCCGGTACACCACCGCGCCGGCGTCGCGCGCACAGGCGGCCAGCGTGTAGCTGTTCGAGTCGTAGATCTGCCCCTCGCCCAGCCGGCTGCCCGGCTCCCGCAGCTCCGCCCCGGTCGAGATCACCACGACGCGCGGTCGCGGGCGGGACTTCACCCGCGCCCGGCCGACAGCAGCCAGTACGGCGATCTGCCGCGGGCCCAGCACGGTGCCGCTGTCCAGCACCTTCGAACCGGCGGTCAGGTCCTCGCCGGCGTGGCGCACCGAGCCACCGACCGGCGGCTGCTGGGTGATGCGCACGTTCACGGTCCCGCCGTCGGTCCACTCGACCGGTACGACGCTGTCCGCGCCCCGTGGCATCGGTGCGCCGGTCATGATCCGTACACACGTCCCACGGGTCACCACGATCGGTTCGCTGCGACCGGCCCGGAACTCGCCGACCACGGGTAGCGCGATCGGGTTCTCGTCCGAGGCACCGGCCAGGTCGGCCGCCTGGACGGCGTACCCGTCCATGGCCGAGTTGTCGAACCCCGGCAGGCTGACCCCCGAGACGATGTCCTCGCAGAGCACCTGCCCCACCGCGTCCATCAACGGCTGGTCGAACGCGGGCAACGCGGTCACCCGGCCGAGTACGACCTCCAGATGCTCATCCACACTCCGTCTCACGAGCCCGACCCTAATCCGTACCGGAGGACCGGAGGTAGTTGGCGCGTCGGCCGGCCTGCTACCCGTTGATCGGTACGCCCTCGGGGTGGTTCCCCCACACCATCCGGACGTCCGGAGCGCGTTCCTCGTTCGCCGCTCCGTCGGTACGGCGTACCTCACGGAAGCCGTGCGCCCGGTAGAAGGACTGGGCGCGGGTGTTGATCTGGAACGTCCACAGGGCGAGTCCGCCGGGCCGAAGGTCCTTGGCGAGGTCCACGAGGGTGGAGCCGATGCCCTGGCCGGCCACCTGCGGGTCGACGTACAGCTGGTCGAGGTCGTCGCCGTCCAGGGTGAGCACCGCGACGATCCGGCCGTCGTCGACAGCCACCCAGGTCTGGGCGTCCGGCAGCAGCACGTCCGCGAACCACGTCGCGACCTGCGCGGCGGTGTGGATCGCCGGCGGCAACTGCGCCCCCTCCGCGTGCCGGGAGCGCCACCACACCGCGGCCGCCTCGTCCGTGTCGTACGGCTCCAGCGGCCTGATCAACAGCTCGTCCACCGCAGTCCCCCAGGTATCAGCTCAGGTCAGGTCGGCTCAGCTCAGTTCGGTGCCGTCCGGGATCACCCGGCGCTCGCCGTCCGGCGCGGTCACCTCGACGTCGCCGACCACCACCACGTCCTTGCCGAAGGCAACGTCACCGCGGACCGCGAGCCGGTCGGCCCGGACCAGCGACGGCGGGCCGGCGGCGAACCGGGCGTCGAAGTCGGCGAGGATCTTGAAGTACTCCGGGTCCAGGTCGACGTACGGCTCGTCACCCTCGTGCGTCGTGGTCAGGTCGCCGGCCTCGTCCAGCTCGTAGACGTCCGAACGGAGCACCAGCAGGTCGTTCGTGGTCTTCACCGGCTTGAACCGGCTGCGGTCGACGACCACCGCCTGCGAGCCGTCGAAGGTCTCGATCGCGGTGCCCATCCCGGTCTCCAGCTGGATCACCTTCGGCGACGAGGGGTCGGCCGGGTCGACCGTCTTGCGGTTCACCATGATCGGCAGCCCGAGCACGCCGTCGTGCCCGGACATCAGCTCGTCGAGCCGGTCCAGGTCGATCCACAGGTTGTTGGTGTTGAACATCTTGTGCCGGGTGATGTCCTGGAAGTACTGCGTGTCCTCGTCCGCGACCTGGGCGCTGTCCCGCAGGATCAGCCGGCCGTCGGACTTCCGCACCGCGACATGCCCGCCCTTCCGGTCCGAGCGCGTCCGCCGGCAGACCTCCATCCCGAACGGTACGTCGTGTTCGGCCATCCACGCGGCGATCCGGGGGTCCGGCGTCGCGCCGAGGTTGTCCGCGTTCGAGATGAACGCGTGCCGGAAACCGTGCTCGCGGAGCGCGTCCAGGGTGCCGGAGGCAACCAGCGCGGTGAACAGGTCGCCGTGACCGGGCGGGCACCAGGCCAGCTCCGGGTCGGGCTCCCACTCGGCCGGGGTCAGGTCGTCGGCGAGCAGCTTCGGTTCCATGTTCTGCTGGAAGTCGAGCGGCAGTCCGTCGATCGCGAGGCCGTCGTACTCGCCGAGGATCTGCAGCGACTCGGTCTTGGTCCGGAACGAGTTCATCAGCACCAGCGGCAGCGGTACGTCGTACTTGCGCCGGGTGCTGAGAATCTGCCGGGCGATGATGTCGAGGAAACTCAGCCCGTCCTTCACCGGCAGCGCGGACTTCGGGCCGGTGACGCCCATCGACGTACCGAGGCCGCCGTTGAGCTTGATCACCGCGGTCTCGGCCAGCGCGGCCCGGAGCGCGTCCGGGTCGGTGTCCAGGTGGTCCAGGTGGGGCAGATCGCCGACCGGTTCGATGTCGGCCTCGCGGATCTTCCCCTGCTGGCCCGACTCGAGCAACCGGTAGTAGTGCGTGAAGACGCGAATGGCGACGTCGGCAGCACCGGCGGCACGCATCTTCTCCTGCGCTTGTCTGAGACCCACCTCACTCATGCACCAACCCTAGGGGACAGTCGGTAATCCCAGTGTTGCCCGCGTCACGCTCCTACGATGCGGATGTGTTCGAAACGAAGGCCGCGGCGCGGCAGCACTTCCTGGAGGCGCGAGGGCAGCGGACCCGCGCGGAGGGACTGCTGGCGAGCGCCCAACAGGCGTTGCCGGACGTGTACCGGGTCGCTGTGTACGTGTCGAGGGCCCCGGAGCCGCAGACCGGCGCGCTGATCGACTGGCTGCTCGCGACACGCCGTGAAGTCCTGCTGCCGATCCTGTACGCCGACAACGACCTCGGCTGGGGTGTCGCGCCCGGTGCGGCCGATCTGGTGCCCGGCCGGCTCGGTCTGTCCGAGCCGCCGACCGATCTGGGCCCCGACGCGATCGCCGGCGCCGATCTGGTGATCTGCCCGGCCGTGGCCGTCGCCCGCGACGGAGTCCGCCTGGGCCGCGGCGGCGGCTCGTACGACCGGGCCCTGGCCCGCACCAGGCCCGGTACGCCGATCTGGGCCGCCGTGTACGACACCGAGGTCGTCGACGCGCTCCCGTCCGACGCGCACGACCACCCGGTCGACGCCGCGTTGACGCCACATCGCTTGATCACGCTGCGAAGATCGGGAGATGACTGAGACCGCGGTCCAAGCCGCAGCCACAGCCGCACGCACCCTCGGCCTGACTGTCACCGACCCCACGGTGCTCTACACCGCGTTCTCGACGGTGGTGCACCTGAAGCCGACCTCAGTGGTCGCCCGGGTGCCGATGAACCTGCCGGACGGCCTCAAGGAGCCGGAACCAGCAGGCCGCCGTCAACAGCGCGAACTGGACGTCGTCGCCTGGCTGGCCGAGCAGGGGTTCCCGGTGGTGCCGCCGAGCCCACTGGTGCCCCGCGAGCCGGTGTCCCAGGACGGGCTGTCGATGACGTTCTGGACGTACGTCGAGGTCGACCAGGCCGCCGAGCCCGACTACTACGGCGCGACCACCCGCGTACCGGAGCTGCACGCGCAACTCGCGAAGTACCCAGGTGAGCTGCCCTGGATGACCCCTCTGCGTCTGATCGGACCGGGGCTCGCCGCAACCGAGGCCGTGCCCGGTCTGCTCGAGCAGGAGGACCTGGAGCGGGCGCGCGCCGAGTGGCGGGTGCTGGAGCCGGTGCTGACCAGCCGCAGCGGCTTCGAGACGGCGTTCCCCTCCGCGACCATCCAGCCACTGCACGGCGACGCACCGTCGTGGAACCTGATCACCACCGTCGACGGCCCGCTGTGGGCCGACTTCGAGGACGTCGGAATCGGACCGATCGAATGGGACGTCGCCGGCTTCGGCCCCGACCTGTGCAAGGCGTACGACGAGGGCGCCCGGGCTCGTGGTCTCCCGACGCTGGACCCGCGGATCCAGCAGGTGATGGACCTGGTCCGCGCACTGCAGGTCCTCGTGTGTACCCCACTGGTGCCGCAGATGCCCCCACTGGCCGACGGGATCCGCATGTTCGCCACCCAGTGGCGCGCAATGCCGTTCGCTGGTGGACTGAACTGATGCTGCGCGAGTACGTCGACAACGGGGCGATGCCCGGACTCATCAGCCTGGTGAGTCGTGGTGACGAAACCCGGATCGAGGTGCACGGCAGAACGGAGTACGACGGTCCGGAACTGCAGCGGAACAGTCTGTTCCGGATCTCGTCACTGACCAAGCCGATCGTCGCCGCCGCGACCATGCTCCTCGTCGACGAGCTGCGACTGTCCATGGACGCGCCGGTGGCCGACGTACTGCCGGAGCTCGCGCATCCAGTCGTACTGCGGGATCCGGACGGACCGATCGACGACACCGTCCCGGCGGAGCGGCCGATCACCGTGCGGGACCTCCTCACGTTCCGGCTCGGGCTGGGTGAGTCGGACAACCCCGCGCTGCGGCAGCGGGAGGCCGAGCTGGAGGTGCACACGTTCGGTCCGCCGGTACCGCGGACTCCACTGGAGCCGGACGAGTGGATCAAGCGCCTCGCGACGCTGCCGCTGCAGTACCAACCTGGTGAGCGGTGGCTCTACTCGACCGGTTCACACGTGCTCGGCGTACTGCTCCCACGGGTGACCGGGCAGCCGCTGGAGGAGTTCCTCCGCGAGCGGATCTTCGAGCCGTTGGGGATGCACGACACCGGGTTCACCGCGGTGGATCCCGCCAGGCTGACCACGGCGTACGTCGGGGACGACGTACTGGACCCGGCCGCGGAGAGCCAGTGGCTGACGCCGCCGTCGTTCCCGGACGCGAGTGGTGGGTTGATCTCGACGATCGACGACTATCACGCGTTCACGCGGATGCTGCTGACCGGCGATCTGCTGTCACCCGCGGCCGTCGCTGAGATGACGAGCGACCAGCTGACGCCGAAGCAGCGAGCGGCGGCCGCCGACTTCCTCGGCCCTGATACCGGATGGGGTTACGGGATGTCCGTCGGCGGCGGCCGGTACGGCTGGGCGGGCGGACTCGGCTCGCTCTGGTCCACCACGCCCGCGGACGGGACGATCTCGATCCTGCTGACCCCGCGGGCGCTCTGGACCTGGCCGGAAGAACTCTTCGCCGAGGCCGGCGCGCCCGCGTGGTGACCAGCTAGCTGCCGGGCTTCGTGAAGGTCAGCGAGTGCTTGCGGGTCGCCTCGACCGCGCCCTTGGTGTACGCCCACTGGAGCGTCTGGCCCTTGACCCACAGGTCGGTCTGGTCGGTGTAGTTCGACGAGAACGCGTGACCTGACACGCCGGTCAGGTTCACCCAGCGGGACTGGTCGAAGTCGGACAGGTCGACGACCATCCGCATCGACGGAGTCGAGGTCACCTGGTACCCCTCGGAGGCGTCCCAGGAGGTCGCGTCGACGATCGACGTGCCGCCGCCGAGCTCGTACGGGCCGCGGTTGAAGATCTTCTCGACCACGCCGACGCCGGACGTACCCAGGGTCTGGTTGGTCAGCGTGAGCTTGTGCAGGCGGCCCCACTGCCAGTTGGACGGCTCACGCGCCATCTTCTGCGTGATCTCGGTCCGGGCGTTGACCAGCGCCTCGCGCAGGATGTCGTCGCGGCTCTCCCGCTGCGGCGTACGGATGTTGTCCCACCAGCCGCTGTTCGGCTGGCCGAGCAGGTTGTGGATCACCTCGAACCAGCGTGACCCACCGTCCGGCCAGGTGCCTTCGGGGAGCTGGTCGTGGAACGTCAGCGCGAGCAGGTTGCGCCAGACCACGTTGAAGTACGCCGCGGCCGCGGAGTCCGCCGGCTGGGTGAAGTCCCAGTTCCGCAGGGTGTCCTGACCTTGCTTGTCGAACGCGTCGTCGATGCTGATCTGCAGCAGGTACGGCACCACCATCTCGGCGGCCTTGTTCTTGGTGTCCAGCTGGATCGACGCCATCGCGTTCGCGTCCAGCTTCCCGGCGTCCTTGATCCGGTCCAGGATCTGCTGCGAGCGGTAGCCGTAGTCCCACGAGTTCGTCAGGTAGTACGTGTAGGTGTTCGGCACCACGGCCTGGTTGGCGGTGACGATGATCCCGCTCGGTGGATCGAACTCGTTCGGCAACGCGTCGAACGGGATGTAGCCCTTCCAGTTGTACTTCGGGTCCCACCCGGGCACCGGCCAGTCGCCACGACCGGTGGCCCGGATCGGGATCAGTCCGGGCGACTGGTAGCCGATGTGGCCTTCGGTGTCGGCGTACACGAGGTTCTGCGAAGGCACCTGGAACTGCGCGGCGGCGGCCCGGAACTGGGTCCAGTCCTGGGCGGTGTTGATCGCGAACAGCGCGTCGGCGGTGCGTCCTGGGTTCAGCGCGGTCCACTGCAGCGCCACGCCGTACGCCTTCGGGTACTTCGCCTGCGCCGCGGCCTGCTCGCCGACCTTCTTCTCGTCCTCGCCGACGTCCGAGATCAGCGGACCGTGCCGGGTCTCGCGGACGGTGATCTTCACCGGGTCGTCCTGGCCGGCGATCTTGAACGTCTCCTCGCGCGTGGTCATCGCGCGCCACTTGTTGTTGTAGAGGACGTTGTTGCCGTCGATCCGCTCCAGGTACAGGTCCTGGACGTCGGGGTCGAGGTTGGTGAAGCCCCAGGAGATCGCGTTGTTGTGACCGATCACCACGCCGGGCAGGCCGGAGAAGCTGAAGCCGGAGACGTCGAACGGACAGGTCTTGCCGACGTTGTTGCAGTGCAGACCGACCTGCGTCCAGATGCCCGGCATGGTGGCGCCCAGGTGCGGGTCGTTGGCCAGCAGCGGTTTGCCGGTGGTGGTGTGGTCACCCGAGACGACCCAGGAGTTCGAGCCGACGCCGTCACCCTGTCCGAGCAGCTGCGGCAGGCCCTTGGCGACCTTCTGCACCGAGTCCAGCGACCCGAGCAGGTCCTTCGTGAGCATGCTCCGGCGGACCTCGGTGCTGACCGGCGTGGTGGTGAACTTGCCGTTCTTGCCGATCGAGCCGGACTCCATGATCGGCTGGTTCCGCTCGTACGGGTACTGCGGGTAGAGGCTCTCGATGTTGCGTGCCGGGAACGCCGACAGCAGCTTGGTCCGGGTGATCTCCTCGTCCAGGTTGCCGCCGAGGTCCCACGCCATCGCCTTCAGCCAGGCCAGCGAGTCCGCCGCGGTCCAGGGCTCCGGGGTGTAGTTCTTCGGGCCACCGGGCTGCAGTGAGAGGATGCCGTACTCCAGGCTGAGCCCGGAGCCGCTGTGCTTCGACAGGTACGCGTTGACGCCGCGGGCGTAGTCGTCGAGGTACTCCCGGGTGGTCGGGCTGAGCAGCGGCAGCTCCTGCTCCGCGACCCGCCGCCAGCCGAGCGTCCGGACGAACTTGTCGGTCTCCAGCGCCGTCTTGCCGAACAGCTCGGTCAGCCGGCCGGAGGTGACGTGCCGCCGGAAGTCCATCTCGAAGAACCGGTCCTGCGCGTGCACGTAGCCTTGCGCGGCGAACAGGTCGGCCGGGGAGTCGGCGTAGATCTGCGGGATGCCGTTGGCGTCCCGGACGACGCTGACGTCGGCGTCCAGACCGTCGAGTTCGATCGTCCCGTCGTACGTCGGGAACGAGTGGCGGACGACGAAGACAACGGTTCCCGCGATCACCACGAGAAGCGTGATGAGGGCGATTCCGCTGTAGATGAGAGCTCGAAGCAGGCGACGCACGGACCCAACCGTAGAGAATCCCCCCGCCCTCCCCAAATGGAGTCCCTCACAACTTTGCGTTGCTCTGCGTTCCCTCGACATGGACGCACAGTTGAGGTATGAGGCAGTCCCCGTTTCCGCGCTGGACCGGATCCGCTGCAACGGCTACGACGACTTCGGGAACACCGTCGTTCCGCGGGTGTCCGAGGGCGGTGAGCCACTGCGCTGCTGCCTCACGGTCGCCGGCGCGGGCGAGCGCATCGCGCTGGTCGCGCACCGCCCGATGACCGCCGGCGGACCGTACGCCGAGGTCGGGCCGGTGTTCGTCCACCTGTCCGCCTGCCCGGCGCCGGCCGCCGGCAGCTTCCCGATCGACTACCGGGACCGGCGTGCGGTTCTCCGCCCGTACACCGCGGACGGTCAGATGCTGGACGGCGTCGTCGCGGATCCTGGGACGAGCGAAATCGAGCTCAAACGACTGTTCGAGGATCCTGCGGTGGACAGCGTCCAGGTGCGGAACGTGGTGGCCGGCTGCTGGAACTTCACAGTGCGGCGACAGGGCTGAGTTGGAATACTTCGGGCCGCTGGCGCATTATTAGCAGTCGGGTAGTAGGAGTGCCAGCGGCTTGAAGGGAACCGACCGTGCCGACGTACCAGTACCAGTGCACCGACTGTGGCGAAGCGCTCGAGGTGCGCCAGAGCTTCACGGACGACGCGCTGACCGTGTGCCCCAACTGCCAGGGCAACCTGCGCAAGGTCTTCAACGCCGTGGGCGTCGTGTTCAAGGGATCCGGGTTCTACCGGACCGACAGCCGATCCTCCGGCAAGAGCTCGGTGCCGGCGAAGTCCGAGTCCTCCTCGGGCTCGTCCAGCTCGTCCTCGAACGGGTCGGGCTCGTCGTCCGGCAGCTCGTCGTCCGGTTCTTCGTCGTCGGGGTCCTCCTCGTCGTCCGGCTCGTCCTCGAGCGGCTCGTCGTCCTCGGGCACCAGCGCCGCCTGAACCACCGCGCCTGTGGATAACTGACGAGAGGGTGCCGGCGAAACTCGTACCTTCTCCGGCATGAAAATCCACTCCGCACTTCGTGACCTGATTCGCGCCGCCCGGTGGCACCGTCGGCTCCTCGCCGGCGTCGCCGCCGCGGCCGCCGTGTACTTCGGCCTTCTGGCGCTCTCCCCCGCACCGCCACCGACGGTCGCGGTGCTCGCGGCTGCCCGCGACCTGACCGGCGGCGCCGTGCCCACGCGCGACGACCTCCGCACCGTCGACCTACCACCCGGCGTGGTGCCGACCGGCGCGCTCAAACCAGGCGCCGACCTCGGCGCTCGCGTGTTGAGCGGCCCGGTCAGATCTGGGGAACCACTCACCGACGCCAGATTCCTGGCTCCACCGGCCGTGCCTCGCGGCTTGCTCGCCTATCCGTTCCGCATCGACGACGCCGACATCAGCGCGCTCCTCCGCGTCGGCGACAAGCTGAACGTGTACGCCGCGACGAGCACGACCGCGGACGCCGCGGTCCTACTCGCCGAAGCTGTCCCGGTGATTACCCTCCCGGCTCCGAGCTCGGCGACCTCCGGCGCGCTGATCGTGATCGCAACCACACCCGAGATCGCGGGCAGACTGGCCCAGGCCGGTACGAGCGCTCGACTCACCGTGGCCCTGACCCACGACACCAGCTGATCACTGAGCGGACTGGTCAGAGCGCGAAGCGTTCCCTGACCGGCGCGGTACCTCGCTCTCGCGGCTCCGCGGCCCTAGCTTGTCCGGGTACATCCCACCCGCTTCGTGGAGGCACCCCACATGCTCAAGGGCTTCAAAGAATTCATCATGCGCGGCAACGTCGTCGACCTCGCGGTCGCCGTCGTCATCGGCGCCGCGTTCGGGAAGATCGTCACCGCCCTCGTGGACGGTCTGATCAACCCGCTGGTCGCGGCGATCTTCGGCAAGACAGACATCTCCAAGGTCTGGAGCTTCAAAATCAACGGCGCGACGTTCTCGATCGGCCTGATCCTGGACGCGGCGCTGAACTTCCTGTTCGTCGCGGCAGCCGTGTACTTCTTCATCGTGATGCCGCTGAACAAACTGGCCGAGCGCCGCAAGCGCGGTCAGGAGCCAGAGCCGGAGACCACGCCACTGACCACGGACCAGGAGCTGCTGTCCGAGATCCGCGACCTGCTGCGCGCCCGTCAGCCGTAAGACCTGCCATCGGCAGGTGGGCGCACACCCTCAGCCAATGAGCTCGCCGGCGTCCACCTGCTCACCGGCGTACCGCATCCAGCGGTACGGGACCGGTTGCCCGTCGTTCCACTCCTCCATCAACGCGGCCGGGACATCGACGAATCCGCTGCCGTGATAGGCCCGGATCGCCGGGGCGTTCTCCGGCCGGACCCGGACGAACACCTCCGAGTAGCCGGCGTCGAGGGCCGGCCCGAGCAGTGCCCGGACCAGCTCGCCGCCGAACCCGCGGCCCCGGACCTTCGGGTCCACGATGATCCGGGCGAGCTCGACCTCGTCCTCCTCGTCGTCCAGCCACACCTCGCCGTACCCGACCGGACGCTCACCGTCGAACAGCAGATAGGAGTGGATGTCCTCCTCGATCGTCCGCCAGCTCGTCCGCAGGTCCGCCGGGAAGGGATACTCCACCCGCCCGGACAGCAAAGCCACTTCCCTCTCGTTCAGCGCCCAGCTCGCGACCTGGACGCCGTACCCGTCGGAAAACCCCCGAAGCTCCACGCGCTCCCCCTCAGTTGACGAACTCCACGATCGTTCGCACCAGCTGATCCAGGGACGGCGGGAAGGCGGGCGTCGGCGGTTCCGGACACCCGGCCAGCTCATGACTCCCCCGAATCGACCGCAGCAGCGCGTCGACCGTCTTCCGCTGATGTGACGGATTCTCCGGTACCGACGGCAGGACCGCCACCCGAAAACGGGTCAGCGCGGCCAGTTCGACCTCTGTGACACCTCGTAGTACCCCACTCGACAGCAGCTCGTCGGCGGCGTCGGGCGGGCAGCCGGCGGCCACCAACCGGCCCCTGGTCCGCTCGTTCAGCGCGGTGTCGTCGCCGGTCGCGGGCCAGGCCAGCAGGAGGCGATCGACCAGTTCCGGAAACCTCAACGCCAGCAGGACCGCGACGGTACATCCATTGGAGGCGCCAACGATTCTTACCGGACCGGAGAGTTTCGCCAGGTGTTCACCGAGCGCCGCGGCCTCGAGGGCCCACGCGCTGGCATGTCGCGGCCGATCGGGCGTCAGCACGTCCAGGCCGTGCGGGGCGAGTGCGGCGGTCAGACCGTCGGTGACTCCCGTCGTACCCCAGAACGCGCCGGCGTCCATGGCTTCCCAGAGGCCGCCGTGGACCAGCAGGACGGACGCGCTCACCCGTGGTGCGGGGGGACCTCGTTCAGGATGCGCTCGTCGTCGTCCGCGGCGCCGAAGTCGTTGTCACCCCAGGTCCGCGGGTCGTCGTCACGGGTCTGCTCCGGCAGCAGCGGCTCGTCGTCTTCGTACGGGCTCGTCATAGGTCCAGATTACCGAGTCGCCGTGGGTCGCCGGGACCGATTTCGCCCTCGACCACCTCGCCCTGGATCTGGCCGGCGGAGCCGCCGCCGAGCTGCGATCCGACGGCCTCCTGGATCAGCGGCGCGATCCCCGGTTCACCGTGCCACCGATTGGTCCCGAGCACGGCCCACGAGGTCAGCACCGACAGGGTCGGCGTCGCCAGACCGGCCAGCCGCAGCGGTACGGCGTTCTGGAACGCGAAGGTGATCGTCCAGTTCGCCGGATCGGGGTAGAACTCCTGCACTGCGCTGTAGTAGAAGCTCATCCAGCCCTTCGCGGGCAGATGGCAGAGCAGGCGATAGTTCGTCGCCACGACCGGGAGTTCCTGGACGTCGCGCCACGACTGCTGCATGTCCCGCTTGGCCGCGGCCTTCCGGCTCGCGTTCACCGCGGCGTTGGCGGCCATCAGCCCGAGGACCAGCGCGGGCCGGCCGATCACGAAGCCGCCGCTGGCGGTGTAGCGGCCGTTGCCGCCGTACAACCGGGCGTACTGCGCGGTGGTCTGGATGTACGCGCGCTCGCCCTGGTCGAGGACGAGCCCGTACATGGTCAGTTCCTGGGGCGCGTTGCCGGCGAGCAGCCAGCGTGCCCAGTCGACACCGAGCTGCCACTCCTCGCGTTCCCGCGCCGCGGCCGCCGCGGCGGCGTTCTTCTTCCGGCCCACGACACAGCATCGTAGACATCGGCAAGCCGACGCGGCGCGTCCGACGGCGCGTTCGGCGACCAGTACGCCCGCGTTACAGCTGTGCCTCGGTTGCCGCACGATCCGGCGACGTGACCGGAAAGACGCGCCGCCGTGATGTTCTGGCACGCACTGCGTGACCCCGTTCCACCATGATGGTGGACCTTGCCAACCCGGAAGGACCGAGTCGTGAGTGCACTACGGACACGGGGCCTGATCGGTGCGACGCTCGTCGTGGCTGTACTCGGATTTGCCGCCGCCTGCGGCTCCGAGAACGCCTCGTCCCCGCCCGCCGCCCAGCCCACGGATACACCGACCACCCCCAGCCCGTCAGCCACCCCCAGCGGCACCCCCAGCACGGACTGCCCCGAGACCATCACCGCTGTTCGCACGGCCGCCGACAAGGTGGTCTGGGGCCAGGGCGTCGCCGCGTCGACGTTCCAGCCGGTCAGCGTGACGATCTGCCAGTACGACCCACAGGCGGCCGGGCAGGACTACGCGACCGTGACCAGCAAACGTAACGGCAAGCAGGCAACCGCACTGTTCGCCTTGGTGAACGCGGCGAAACCCGTCGCGAAGAAGCCGGCCATGTGCACGAAGGAACTCGGACCCACCTACGTCCTGCGCTTCACCGACAACGACCGCGGCGTGCTGTCGTTCACCGCTGAAGCATTCGGGTGCCACCGGCTGGTGGCGACCTCGCTGGAAGGCCAGGGCAAGCCCGGCACCCTCCCGGCCCCGCGCCAGGTGAGCGCCGAGCTGATCAAGTCCCTCGGCCTCCGCTGACCCCCGCGCCGGACGCGCACCCCGAAGCCGTCCGGAGCGGGCCACCCGCGCCTGCCTTGCGGGTCCCTCTCGAGGTCGACCCGCAAGGCAGGTTGCGGCAGCAGGTGTGCCCGTGAACCACCGCGGCTGCCCGCGTGCCGACGTACCCCGTCGGCGAGATGGAACTGTGCGGGAACGGTTGCATCAGCTGGGCGGGTCGATGCGTCTAATAGGTGTGAGGAGTTGTACGCCCAGCCAGGGAGTGGCGAGTGGAGTTCGAGGAGTACGTGTCCGCCCGCGGACAGGAACTGGTGCGGCTCGGGTTCACCGTCTCCGGCGACTACCAGCGTGCGGAGGACCTGGCGCAGATCGCGTTGATGCAGGCGTTCCGTTCCTGGCGGAAGGTGCGCAAGGCCGACGATCCGCACCACTACGTCCGGCGGATCCTGGTGAACGAGTTCCTGTCGATGACCCGGCGGCGCTCGTACACCGAGGCCCCGACGGCCGATATCGAACCGCAGCGCACCGTCCCGGATCACGCCACCGACATCGCGAACTCCGATGACCTGTGGCGATCCTTGGCGACGCTGTCCGCCCGGGAGCGGGTCGTGCTGGTCCTGCGCTACTACCAGGACCTCGACGACCAGACGATCGCCGACGTGCTCGGCATCAAACCGTCTTCGGTGCGTGCGACCGCCAGCCGGGCGCTCGCGTCGCTGCGGCGGAATCCAACGTACTCAGGGGCCGGCGAGTCCCATCGTGTCGATGAGAGGTTGTCGTGAGCAACACCGATCTCGAGGATGACCTGCGCAGTACCTTCGAACGCGCCGCGGCCTCGGTGCCGCAGAGCACCGGCCTGACCGAGCGCGCCACGACGGGCGCCCGCCGCGCCCAGCGCCGTACCTGGGTCGTCTCCGGCGCGGCCGCGGCCGCTGTGGCGGTGGTCGCTGTCGTCGGCTTCGGGCTGGCCGGCTCGCAGAACAAGCCGTCCCAGCCTCGGGTGGCCGCTGTGCCGGCTGTGGGCTCGCCGACAGCGCAGACGAAGCCGCTGACGGCCCAGACCGTGTCCGGCACCTGGCGTGCGGTGGAGATGGCCGGCTTCAAGGCGCTGAAGACGTCCCGGCCGCAGGATCCGGTGCTGACGCTGCGCCCCGACGGCACGTGGACCGGTTCGGACGGCTGCAACGCGCTGCAGGGGACGTACACGATCGGTCAGCGCGGCGCGTTCACGGCGACCTCGGGTCCGCAGCACATGATCGGGTGCGACAACGTGCCGCATACCGGCGTACTGCAGGCGGCCAAGCGGGTCGCGGTGGACGGCGACACCCTGCAGTTCTTCGCGACCGACGGGCACCAACTTGCGAGTTACGCTCGCGCACGGTAGTCGCAATTGCTCGCGGACGGTGATCACGTCTTGACGGAACGGAGTACCTGACCGGACCATCTAGGTGTTTGGTCCACCGATCTGGGGAGCTTCGTGCGACTCTCTGTTACCGTCCCGCTGCTCACACTCGGCTCAGCCTCACTCTTCGCAGTCGCCCTCACCGTGCCCTCGTCGGGAGCGGTGGCGGGTACGACAGGCATGGTGGCGTGCTCGCATGCCCAGCCGAGTACGAGCTCGACCGATGCGAAACGGCTCTCCCAGCCGACGTCGAGCTCCGACGCGCGCCCGCTCGGTGAGTCGCTCGGCGACGGCATCTCCGCGGCGGTCGACTCCCTCGAGCCGCTCGACGCGACCGGCCGCCCGAAGTCAGGCCTCCCGTACGGGCTCAGCCAGGGCATCATCGGCGTGGTCGGCTCGGCCACCAGCGGGTACAAGGTCGTCGTCGACTCCGCGACGCTGGACACGAAGAAGTACCAGTCCGCGATGGCCAGGAACCTCCCGGCGGCGGGCAAGCGGATGGTGAAGGTCGAGCGCAGCTGCCGCTCGGCCAAGTCCATCGCCGACGCGTGGAACGCCGTCGGCGACCGCTCGTGGTCCGCCGACGCGTCCCGGACGACCTTCGCCGCCGACCTCGACCCGGTCAGCGAGAACGTCGTGGTCGAGTACGACGCGGCGACCACCTCCCCCGAGTCCCAGGCCGGCCTTCGCGAGCTGTCCGGCGTACAGCTCGTCGCGGGTTCGCTCGCGCGCACGTCCCGGCTCAGTGACACCCCGAAGGGCGGTCACTGGGGCGGTGCCCGGATCACGTCGGCGCTGAAGAACTGCACGGCCGGTTTCTCCGTCGTACGGCGGTCCAACGGCCAGCGCGGCTCGGTGACCGCCGGCCATTGCGGTCAGCGCGGGACGGTCTGGAAGTCCGGCACGAACTACTACGGCACCACCACGGTGCGGACGAACTACCCGGACTACGACCAGTCGCTGGTCACCGGTAGCGCGTACGGCCCGAAGATCTGGACCGACGGTCCCGGCGACACGATCGCCACCCGGACGGTCACCGGCGGCGGCGACCCCGGCGTCGGCACGGTCGTCTGCCAGTCCGGCAGCTTCAGTACGTCGGTCTGCGGCCTCACGGTCCGTTCGACGTCGGCGAAGTACTGCGATGCCGACGGGTGCACGACGTACGTGATCCGCGCGACCCGCGGCGGCCTGGTCGCGATCATCGGCGGCGACTCCGGTGGCCCGGTCTACTCCCGTCGCGGCAGCAGCTCGGCCACCATCCGCGGCATCGCCTTCGCCGGCGCCGGCTGCGCTGCCTCCCGCTGCACCACTCTCTACGCAGAACGCTACAAATCCATCACCGGCCACCTCGGCGTCACCGCCCTCACCGGCTGACCCCGACCACACCCGCACCTCCGCTAAGCTGTCCCCGCGTGCGCCCCCGTAGCTCAGGGGATAGAGCGTCGGTTTCCTAAACCGTGCGTCGCAGGTTCGAATCCTGCCGGGGGCACTGGCCGGTATCCCATGTCTAAAAGGGATACCGGCAGTTCTATGTGATCGCCCGCTCTGACCCTGACGACGCACAGCGCTGTTGCGCTCGGGCTGGGCCCGTCTCGGTCGGCCCCGGCGGTCTCGGCCGCCTCTAGTCACGCTCCGTGTAGACGGCCGCCAGGGTTCCGGCGCAGAAGGCTGGCGCCAAGAAGGCGACCGCGGCGAAGGCCACGAAGACGGCGCGGACGCGGAAGGCTGCGGCATGAGCGTCTGCAACTGTGGGTTTCTTCACCGGCCAGCGGCGAGTCAAAGGCATGTAGGCCTGAGCCAGCCGTAACCCACAACTGAATCACGGCAACAGGAACACCCCGGTCAGGGTAAGTGACCGAGGTGTTCTGCGTTCCAGGGTAGGCGCTCCCGGCTGCATGGCTAGACGCGGCTCTCATGGGTTCAGGGGTCGGGATGGGCCGGAGGGACCCGGACGGCGGTTCAGCCCAACCTCGCCAGCCGCGCGCAACGCTCCGGGGTCAAGGTCACCGCTACACGGCTCGCATCGCATCCTCTAGCCCGCTCACGGCTCCCTCACCGGGGAACCGGTGGCGTAGCTCCTGGTCAAGCTCACTCGCGATCATCCGTAGATGCACCTTGCTCTGCCGGCCATCCTTGAGCCCTTCGACGCCTAGGCCGACAGCCGCCTCCAGGTCACCTTCGCGACCGGCGACGAACGCCAGCGTCAATCTGCACTCCGCAATCCGCATCGGGCTTAGCTCGGTCCCGTCCGGCGCGATGTTGTCGCGGATCACGGATGTTGCGTAGTCGCCCGCCTGCGCGTTGTCCTGCGCCATGCGGTGCACGTCCATCGCGTAGTAGTCCCACTTCGCCGGATCAACCTTGAAGTGGTTGTCCGGCCGGTCGGGGTACGGCAACGCATCGAGCAGGTCACGGCCGGACTCAAGCACCGACGCCAATCCAGACTCACCGAGGCGCGCTCTCGCCTTCGCTTCCTGAGCAATGAGCTGCACCTGCACACTGGTTCCCGGGGCTGCTGCCTGTCCCCGCCGCGATGAGTCGACGGCCTGCCGGAACCGTCCCTGCGTCAACGCGAACCACGCAGTCATCTCGTGCCCCCACCCCACGATCTCCGGGTGCCCTGCTTCAATGCCCAACTGAGCGGCCGCTACCCGCGTGGATTCTGCAGCCGTGCCCATCCCCAGGTCGTACTCAACACATCCCGCAAGTAACGCCAGCCAACCGCCAGCCACCAACAGATCCGTATGCGCCTTCAGGCCAACCGGCCGCCGCAAAAGGCTTCCGACGTACTGCAACCACTCGTGAGCCTCGGTACGCAGTTCCAGCGCATCACGCCGGTTGTACTGGCAGCACAACTCCTCAACCGTCGATTGCAGAGCCTCAATCGTGTTCGGTGTCGTGTCTGACGTCTGAAGCCGGGAGACCAGTTCGGCCGTCTGCCACGGCCGATCGCTGAGCTTCGTAGTCGCGTCCTGCCTCGCTGCGGCGATGAGCTCGCCCTTCGCCCGCAGAGCTTCATCACATCTCCGCGCCACGTCCTCGGTGGCTGGCTTCCGTCCGTTCTCCACGTTGGACAGGTAGGACCGGCTGAAGTGGGTTGCCCGCGCCAGATCGCCCAGCGACCACCCGCGATGATCACGGTACTCACGGAGACGACTCCCGAACGTCATGACCCCAGTGTCACCTACGCCTTGTATCCCTGTCTCCCGATGCTGAGGGATACGCGGGAATGATCGATCCGGCGCGCTGTAGGGGTGATGCTCCAACCATGAACGACCGAACGCGGGGACCCCTGAAGGACGGCACACGCTGGCCGGAACTACGGGCTGCGCAAGACATCGACTGCGACGGAGAAAACCCCACGACCGGCTGTCGATGCATCCTCGGGCACCATAACGGCTACCACCGCGACAGCACCGGCGCGGAGTGGCTGGATGACTAACTCCAATTGATCCGGCGGGGCTGGCGTGTTGATCCCTGCGTCCGCGCTGGTCCCGCCTGCCAACTACCCGTTCGGCCGTTCAGCCACGATCTCCGCTCCATGGACTTCGTCGTCGTCGGCAGACTCGATATCGCCTTTTGCACGGGCCCTCGGCCGATTCACCCGCTATCCGCCGCCACACCGCCGTCCACCGTCGGTGACTGATCAGGACGTTTCCTAAACCGTGCGTCGCAGGTTCGAATCCTGCCGGGGGCACCTAGCGGGTCATGGGCCGTCTGAGGGTTCCGGTTGGGGGGCGGCTGTTCGGGGTGCTTTCGTGGTGCGGGACTGTTTGCGGGTGGCCAGGAAGTACTTGACGCCTTCGAGGGTGAGGAAGGCGGTCACGACCGCGATCAGGATGGGCGCGGTCTGCAGGGCCCCTACCTGAGTCAGGAACGCGGTCATCAGAACCATCGCGAACGGAGCGGACACCATCGCGCCCGGGACGGCGGCGAGCATGCAGGTGAACGCCAGTCCGAGCGGTACGCCGGGGATGACCTGGTGCACGATGACTCCGGCCGTGCCGCCGATGAACAGCGACGGGAAGATCGGCCCGCCGATGAAGCCGCTGCCCTGGCTGACGGCGAAGGTGAGCATCTTCGCGATCACCAGGGCCACGAGCAGGCCCAGGCCGAGGCCGCCCGCCTGGTCGAGCACGACCTTCAACTGGTCGCTGCCGTTGAACATGGTCAGTGGCAGGGCCACCCCGACGATCCCGAAGATCAACCCGCCGAGCACCGGCTTGGTCAGCTCGGGGAGTTTCAGCCGCTCGAACAACCGTGCCGCGCCGAGCATGAATCCGGCGAGCAACGTCACGACCAGAGCGGCGAACAGGCCCAGCGCGATCCCGGCCAGGAGTTGCCAGTCCTTGAACGTGTAGGCCGGAACCTGGTAGTCGTCGAGGAACGCAGCGCCGGCGATGACGAAGTAGACGGCGAACGAGATGCTCGATGCCACGGTCTGTGCGGCCAGGGCCTTGGTGAGCCGCCGTCCGCCCGGACGGGCGACCTCCAGGATCAGCAGCACCACGATCACCGGGCTGGAGAACAGCCCGCCGTAGGCGCCGGCGAAACCGGCCAGAGTGTTCACCCCGGCGTTCTCGGTCTTGAGCCTTCGTCGCTCGGCGAGCCAGCTTCCGACGCCACCGCCCATGGCTCCCAGCGCCTTCTCCGGGCCGAGGCTGGCGCCCCCGATCAGCGACACCGTCGAGACGGCCGCGATCCCGGGCACCAGCCGAGTGTCGACGTGCTCGGTCTGCAGGTCGTCGAACAGCCCGGGAGTCTTCCACGGGACATGCAGCAAACGACGTACCAGACCGACCAGGACACCCGCTGCCACGGCGACCGCGATCCACCACCACTTGCCGCCGAACCAGCCCGAATCGGCATCGCTGTACCACTTGCCGCCGAGCGTGAGCACGCCGATGAAGATCAACCCGGCGAACGCTCCGAACACCCCGAGCACCACGGCGTACCCGATCAGCACCCAGAAATCCCGGTGCTGGGTGACCGGCGGAGCGGGGCCTTGCCCGGGAGCCGCGGTCACGACCTGTTCCTCAGCCCAGAATGACGCCAACCGGCAACAACCATGTCTTGAACGCTAGGGGTGCTCTCCGGCGAAGGCATCACCCGCTCGGGATGGCCCTCGCCGGACGATGGTCAGATCGCGACGCCTGCAGGCGTGGCCGCGGACGCCGATGCGGCCTCGGCCGTCTTGGAGACGTCCTTGACCTCGAGCCCCGGCTTGCGCCACCAGTCGAGTACGCCGAGGAGCGCGCCGAACACGACCAGGTAGGCACCGAGTACGACGAGCGGCCGGGTGATCCCGTTGCCGCCGAAGTACACCGTGTTCCTGAGCAGGAGGTACGCGTTCTCCGGGGGCAGGTACGGCCCGATCGCCCGCCAGAAGCCCGGCAGGTACGGGACGCCGTTCGCCCCTCCCGAGGACGGTTTGCCGAAAAGGATGACGATGAACACGGTGATGAAGGTTCCGACGGCTCCGAGTAGTCGTTGCAGGACCGCCGCGAACATTGCCACGACGGCAACGACCAACGCCATGATCCCCCAGACCGCCCAGAACTTGTCCGTCGGGAATCCGTTCCGCCACGGGCCGGCCACCAGCGCGACCAGCCCGCTGAAGACCACTGAGAAGGCGAGCAGAACCAGACCCCGGTACCGCCCGGTCGGTACGCCGGTCGCGGTGCGCAGCATCGTCGACGACATGTACCCCGCGATCAGCAACGGAGTGAGCAGCATGGACAGGACGATCGCGAACGGATCACCCGACGCCAACGGGGTCGGTGTGTACGACGACACGGCCAGCTGCGCGCCGCTGCTCCTCGCCACTCTCTCGAACTGGGTGATGAGGTCCAGCCCGGCGAGATCGCTGATCGAGGGCACCACGATCAGCGTGCTCTGACCGTCGGCAGTGACCAGCGCTCCCCACGCGTCCGCCTTGCCGATCGCCGTCTTGGCGTCGGATTCGCTGGCGTGGGTGGTGACATCGAGCGAGATGTTCTTCTGTACCTCGCTGAGCAGCGGCGACTGCCCGGCGACAGCGAACGGCAGGTTGTGCGCGAGTGGCCGGTGCGAGGCACTCGTGTAGTTGCTCGCGAAGAGGCACTGTTGCAGACCTCCGAGCAGCAGAGGGATCGCGAGCACCGCGGCCACCCGCCGAGCGGCTGAACCACCCGTCTGCCCGTTCCCCTGCACGGCTGTCCGTGCAGCTGCCGCGGAAGTCCGGCGAGCCCGAATGTCGAGGAAACCGAGTACCACCCCGGCGACGACCATGTAGGCCAGGAGAATGACGATCGGCGTCGTGATGTTGTTCGAGGAGAAGTACAGGACGTTCTGGATCAGGTCCGCCCCGTGGCGGGGCGGTAACCAGCCGCCGATGGTCTGCCAGTACGCCGGCATCAGCGCAGTACCGGCCGAACCCGACGTGGGCAGCCCGACGACGATGAAGAACGCCAGCGCCACCACCATCGCCACCACCGCGGGCAGTACCGCCAGAAGAACCGCGGTCACGAACGCCGTCGTGACCTCGATCAGGAACAGACAGGGGAAGAGCGGCCAGAACCTGTTGCCCGCGAACGCGCCGAACCACGGACCCGCGATCAGCAGCGTCAGGAGCGTTCCGATGAGCGCGTACCCGGCGAGAATCGCCAGCCGCCATTGCTGGACGGCCTTTCCGGTGGACTTGGTGGCGAGAATCGCCGACACCAGCCCGCCCACAAGGATCGGCAGCAGGAGCAGGCCACCGACCGCGCCCACCGGATCCTTGTCCGCGGGCAACGGCTTGACCTGCTCGACCGCCAGCGGACGCCCGGCCTTCGACGCGGCCGCCGCGAACACGGGTCCGATCTCGGTCGTCGCGAAGAAGCTCTTGGCCGGCACGAGGATCAGGGTGTCGCTCGACGTACCCGTGATGTACGCGCCGTAGATGTCGCCTTGGTTGATGGCATCCATCACGGCCGACTCGTTCGGGTAGGTCTTGTTGTCCCACGACGTCGAGTACCCACCGACCTTCGCCGACTGCGCGGCCGTGACCACCGGCGACGATCCAGTGACGCCGAACGGCATGTTGCGCGGGACCTGTGCCTGGAGCGCCGTCAGGCACACCAGGGTCAGCCCGATCGCGATCACCGCGACGAGCAGGGTCGCCGCCAAGACCTTCACGACGCTCGCGCGCCGAGCGCTCCCTGGCTCAGTTGGTGACGCAACGCTCGCCTGCTGGTTCGCCCCTGTTGCCATCTCGACCACCTGCCCATCGGACACCCAACGGATCCGCAAACTCCATCGTCGGGAGCCGAACAGTCCGGCGGGATCACCCCCACCGGGTGGTTCGCCTGCCGCGGCCACCCGGACGAGAATGAGGATCTGGAAGCACGCAGAGGGCGGCAACCATGGCCAGGGCAAGCGGACCAGCGCAACACACCGTTCACGCGGGAAAGGGCCCGAGTTGGCTCTCGAAGGTGTTCGCGGTCGACAACGCCGGGATCAACTGGCCACGCGCTGTCATGGTCCTGGACGTCATGCTGGTGCCGCTGCTGGTCTGCTGGGCCGTCGGGTACGAGCAATATCTCCTCAGCGCGGTCTTCGGCCTGCTGTTCGCCGCGCTGTGCGACGTGGGCGGAAGCTACGCCACGCGCACGTTCCATACCGCCGTCTTCGCGCTGGCCGGCGCGGCGTTGACCGCGCTGGCCTTCGGCATCGGCGCGGACGCCTGGGGCTGGGTGGCGCTTGCGGCGTTCGCCGTCACGCTGCTGGCCGGCCTGGCGGTCGCGTTCGGGGTGCACAGGTTTGTTGCCGGCCTGCTCCTCAACCTCTGGTTCATCGTGGCCCTGGCGCTCGCGTTCGGCTACCAGGCCGCCCACATCAGCAGTTCCACCTGGGCTCAGGTGCTTGCCTGGGTTGGCGGATCGGCGCTGTGGATCGCGGTGTCGTTCGCCGGGTGGCTGATCCTCGGGCGCAACGACCGGCCGCAGCCGTTCGCGGAACTGCCCGGTGACATCTCGCGGCGCAAGCTGACCCGGCCGATGGTGTTGTTCGCGGTGATCCGCGCCGCGGTCATCGGCGGTACCGTCGCACTCGCGTTCGGATTCGACCTGTCACATGGCTCGTGGATGCCGATCGCGGCCATGGTCGCGATGAAGCCGAGCCTGGAGCAGAGCACGCTGGTCGGGTTGCAGCGTCTGACCGGTGCGGTGATCGGTGCGGTCACGGCCGCGCTGGTACTGCTGATACCTGCCAGTGAACACGGTTCGCGACAGGTGGAGGTCAGCCACGGGCTCGAGGTGGTTGCGCTCATCCTCCTGATGCACGGGGTGGCGATTCGCTTCTGGAACTACGCGGCGTACTCCGGTGCCATCGCGGCGGCAGTGCTGATCCTGCTGGACCTCCCGCAGCCGTCCGACTATTCCGCAGAAGGCGATCGGGTGCTGTGGACGATGTGCGGTGTCGGCATCGGTGTCCTCGTCATGCTTCTGGCCGGACTACTCGGCAAACGCACCGCCAAAGCACGGCCGCACCGGGCCGGGCAATCGGCCTGAAGAGGACGGCTCGGTACCGAGCGAGCCTCACCGAGGGTTGTCTGCCGGTTCGCCCTTCGCCTCCGGCGGCGGTGCTGCCCTGCGCTGCCGCCCACGCTGGACGGCGCCGACGACCACCTTCAGCGCCACGCCGAAGACGACCAGGTCGGCGATCATCTGCCCGGTGACCACCAGCCGGGCCGCGTCGCTCTTGGCGGTGATGTCACCGAACCCGACCGTGGAGAACACGGTCACGGTGAAGTACAGCCCGTCGCTGTGGGTCAGATGCTCGCCGAAGTTGCTCATCGACCGCGCGGCCATCACGACATAGGCGGAGGCGAACAGCAGCAGGAACAGCGGGAGGCTGGTGGCCAGCGATTCGACGGCCCGCACCCCGGGGAATGGGGATCGGAGAATCATCAGGACCTGGGCCGTGACCAGAGCGATGAACAGAACCAGCCCGACGACAAGAATGGTCACGACGGCGAAGGTCGAGGCGTGGTCCAACGGCAGCGCGTAGTACAGGGCGACCAGCGCCGCCGCCACCGCGGTGACCCGCAGCAGCATCCACGCCAGCCTGCCGAACGAGGGCCGGGCCGCGGCCTGGTACGGCGCAACGCCGGTGCCGGCGGTCATGACGCCTGCCGCCTTCCGCCGGCCGCGGCCCGGAACAACAGTCCGCCTGACTGCACGGCGTACCTGTTCCTCGGATCACTCGGGATTTCGTCCGTCGCGCGCATCATGCACCTCCCTGCGACTTGGCTGTTCAACGCCTGGTCAACGCCTGGTCAACGCCTGGTCAGGGCCTGACGGCTTCGACGGTGCCGGCCTCGACGGCGGCCGCGAGTCGCTGGTGGTCGCGGTCGTTGACGTCGGCGTACGTCAGCGCGAAGTCGGCGACTGCCTCGTCGAAGGTGTCCGACTTCCCTAGGTACGCCGCTATTGCCACCTCATCGCCTCCTCTGCCGTGTGCGCGAGCGAGAGTCCGGCCGCACAGAGCGCCGTACACGCGAAGGCCGCCGGGGGTGAGCTTCGACGGGTCGATCTCGCCCTTCATGTCCCACAGCTGCCGTACGTAGTAGTCGTCGCCGTCCGCTGCCGTCGTCCAGCCGAGGAACTCGTCCGACAGCGCCTGCAGCAGACGCTGGCCAGCCACCACCCGATGCCCGTGTGTCGGGTATCTGCTGGCCGCGATGTACGGCTCGAGGACCGAGGCCTCTGCCTGCTTGACCTGAAGGAACAGCACGTCGTCCGGGCTCTTGCCACGCATCAGCACAACGAAACAACGGGTACCGACACTGCCGACGCCGACCACCTTCCTCGCCATGTCGACGATCTCGTACTGGTCGAGCAGTGCGCGCCGGTCGTCGCCGAGGCTCGCCCGATACCTGTCAAACGCGTACTGGACGCCCTCAGCGATGCGGTCCGCGTCCTCAGCGGCCCACAGTTGGCGGACCGGGACCAGCAACGGCGGACGACTGGCCAGACGAACCGCCGCGCCGTCCGGCCGGCAGAGCCTGGCCAACGCACCCAGGCTGTCGCGGGCCCGAGCCTTCGAGAAGATCTTCGCCAGCCGGTCAGGAGACAGCTTCGGCGCCCGGACCCCGAACTCGGCCGCCAGTTGCTCGGTAACATCGGTCAGCTTCTCGGAGGACATGTGCAGGTACCACAGGTCGATCGTCCGTCGTTCCGCGAAGCCCAGCATCGCCTCGCGATAGCCGCGCACCGTCGACCGAGCGGCGTCGTGTTGCCCGCCGTACGGGAGGCCCTGCTGCCGGGCGGCGACCGCGACGCTCGCCGCGAGGCGCTTCACGTCCCACTCCCACGGCCCGGGCAATGTCTCGTCGAAGTCGTTCACGTCGAAGACCAGGTCCCGCTCCGGCGACGCGAACAGCCCGAAGTTCACCAGGTGCGCATCCCCACACACCTGGACGGTGATGCCGCTGACCGGACTCCCCGCGAGATCGTTCGCCATGATCGCGGGACCGCCGCGGAAGAACGCGAACGGCGACGACAGCATCCGGCCGTAGCGGATCGGGACCAGGTCCTTCTCGCGGGTGGCGGCCTGTTCCTCGAGGATGTCGATGGGGTCGGGCCGATCGGGTGCCGGTGCCCACTCAGCGTGCGTCCGCCGTGGCGCTCGTTTCCGAGCGGCCTTCCCCAGCGTCCATCGGGCCTGCGAGGTCAGGTCCTGCGCGGCAGCGGCGTACTCGTCGAACATCGGGCCGCTCAGGTGCGCTCGCTGGACGAGGACTCGGTGATCGGCAGGGCGCCGCCCTCGGCCGCCTCACGCTCGTCCTTGTCGGGCAGCCCGCGCACGCTGCCGATGATCGCCACGGCGATCGCAGCGCCGAGCAGCGGGCCGGCGACGTACACCCACCAGCCGGTGTAGTCGTTGCCGACGATGTCGGGTCCGAGGGTGCGGGCCGGGTTCATCGAGGCGCCGCTGATCGGGCTGGCGAACAGGCCGAGCAGCGCGACCGTCGAACCGACCGCGATGGCCGCGTTGTGGCCGATGCTGCGGGCGCCGGTCGCCGTGTTCAGGATGATGCTGACCAGGATCGCGGTCAGCACCGTCTCCATCACGAACGACTTCCACTCGCCGCCCGACGAGCTGATCGGATAGTTGCTGCCCTGACTGACATCGCCGAACATCCCCTGCAGGAACAGGGCGGCACCGATCGCGCCGGCGAACTGGACCGCCCAGTAGGGCACCAGCCATTTCGGCGGGAAGACACCCCGGGCGGTGAACGCGAAGGAGACGGCCGGGTTGATGTGCAGTCCCGACAGCGGGCCCCAGGCGTAGATCATCGCCATCACCGCCGCCCCGGGTGCGATCACCGCCGCGGTCCTGCTGATCGGCGCGTTACCCACGTAGTGGTTGATCACTCCGGACCCCGCCGCCACCGTGACGAGCACGAACGTGCCCAGGAACTCGATGATCAGCCGGATCCACAGCGGTCGCTGCCGGAGGACGTCTTCCTCGAACCGGACGAAGTACCGGCGCCCGAGGGTAGCCGTCGTCCGGTCGAGGTCGGGGCCGAGCCCGGGATCTGCCATGGCGCATCCCTTCCTGTTCTGCGGGTTCAGACGCCCGTGGTCGCTTCGACCCGGCCGGCCTTCACGGCGTGCTGGAGCGCGGCGTAGTCGCGGTCGTTCTGGTCGGCGTAGGTCTCGGCGAAGTCGGCGATCGCCTGGTCGAAGGTGTCCGAACCACCGAGGTACGCCGCCAGGGCGACGCGGTCGCCGGAGCGGGCGTGCGCGCGGGCCAGGGTCGATCCGCACAGACGGGCGTACAGCGACATCCCCGAGGGCACCGCCTGCTCGATCGGGAAGGAGAACTTCCAGTCCTTGAGCTGGCGCACGTAATAGTCGCGGTCCACGCCGTCCGGGCCCGGGACGCGGGTCCAGCCGAGGAAGATGTCGCTCTCGGCCTGCATCAGGTGCTGTCCGGCGACCACTCGCTCGCCTTGGTTGGTGTACTGGCTGCGCCCGCAGTACGCCGCCAGGACCGAGTCCTGTGCCTCCTTGGCCTGCAGGAACACGGGTTCGACCCCGTCGCCGCTGTCCATCAGCACGATCCACGCGCGGGTACCGACACTGCCCACGCCGACGACCTTCCGGGCCGCCTGGACCAGCGTGAACTGCTCGAGCATGTGCCGCCGGTCGGACTGCAGGGTACGCCGGTACTTGCCCAGCATCTTGCGGATCTGCGCGTACACCGCATCGGCCTGTTCGTCGGCGAAGACCTCCTCGATCGGGACGACGATCGGCGCGTCGCTGATGATCTGCCGCCGGCCGTCGACGACCGTGGTCAGCTTGCGCAGCACCTGCGCGCTGTCGTGGGTGTGGGCCTTGGCGAGCATCTTCTCGGTCGCGGCGAACTGCCTCGGCTTCATCTCGGACCGCAGGTCGCGCAGGGCCTGCTCGATGTCCAGGTGCGTGTACCAGACGTCCAGGAACTCCTCGTGCGCGAACTCGCGCATCGCCTTCCGGTAGCCCTTGACCGCGGCGAGCACGATCTCGCGGCGGTGCTTGCGCCCGTACCCGTTGGTTCGTCCGGCCACCGCGAGGCTGGCCGCCAGCCGTTTGACGTCCCATTCGAACGGCCCGGGCAACGTCTCGTCGAAGTCGTTGACGTCGAAGACCAGCTGCCGCTCCGGCGAGGCGAACGCGCCGAAGTTGGCCAGGTGCGCGTCACCGCAGAGCTGCACCCGCAGCCGCGACGTCGGCGTCGTGGCGAGGTCGGCCGCCATCGGCAGCGCAGCGCCCCGGTAGAACGAGAACGGCGACGCCAGCATCCGCCCGTGCCGGATCGGCACCAGTTCCGGTACCCGCGTCGTGGCCTGTTCCAGCAGCAGCCCGATCGGATCCCGCGAGGCGGTGGGCCGGAACTCCGCGTGCGACTCCCGTGGAGTGGCTCGTCGGGCGTCCTTCCCCAGTGCGGCTCGATCCGCCCGGCTCAACCGGGTGGTGTCCTTGTCCTGCTCCAGGTCTCTGCGCGCGGACGGCGTGGCGGGGCTCGCCGTCTTACCCCGGGTCGTCACAGTCATAGCTCCCCCTTCCAGCCACACCATCGAGAAGTGCATCGGGCAGTACCGCGACAGGAGGGCTGGGGGCCGGGAGAACGACGCCGTTCCCTCGACCATGCTCCCTACCCTGGTACGGACGTCCCCGGCCCGGCATCACCCCTGCCGGGTGACGAAAGCCAGTACCGATCGCGCTGCGTGGTCGTGGCGATCGGTACTGTGTGAGCCGTCCGAACGGAGAGGGATCGCGTGCGCGTCGTTGTCGGAGCTGGAGCGGTGGGGAGTGCGGTCGCGCAGCTGTTGGCGGCACGCGGCGAACAGGTCCGGGTGATCACCCGGTCCGGGAGTGGGCCGGACGGGGTGGAGCGCGTCGCCGCGGATGCCAAGGCCGGGTTGACGCAGTACGTCGACGGCGCGTCCGCGATCTACTCGTGCGCGGGACCGGCGTACAACAAGTGGACGACCGAGTGGCCGCCGCTGAATGCTGCGTTGGTCGCGGCCGCGGAGGCCAGCGGTGCGGTGCTGGTGACCACCGGGAACCTCTACGGGTACGGCGCGGTCGACGGTGTGATGACCGAGGAGCTGCCGCTGCTGCCCAACACTGTGAAGGGCCAGGTACGGGCGCAGCTCTGGTCCGACGCGCTGGCAGCGCACAAGGCCGGGCGGATCCGGACCGCGGAGGTGCGCGGCTCCGACTACCTCGGTGCGGGCGCGGTGTCACCGTTCAGCGTCAGCGTGTTGCCGAAGGTGATCGCCGGCAAGCGCGGCCTGATGCCGGGCAACCTCGACGTACCCCACAGCTGGACGTACGTCGGTGACGTCGCGCGGACCCTGATCGCGGTCGGCGACGACGAGAGCGCCTGGGGACGCGCCTGGCACGTACCGACTCCGGCGCCGCTGTCGGTGCGCGAACTGGCCCGCCACGCCGCCGACCTGGCGGGTGCGCCGCCCGCGCGGGTCGCGGCGATGCCGTCCGCGATACTCCGGCTAGCCGGGTTGGTGGACCCGGCCGCCCGGGAGATGGTGGAGATGCAGTACCAGTGGCAGCGGCCGTTCGTCGTCGACTCCACCGCCGCGACTGTTGCCTTCGGCCTCAAACCGACGGCCACCGACGACGCGCTCCGGGAAATGATCGGGAAGGGCAGGAATGAGCTCTAAGAGACCAGGCGGGTGGCTCCGCCGCCTCGTCGTCACGCTGGTGGTGCTGGCGATACTGGCGGTCGTCGTGGACCGGATCGCGGTGGTGGTCGCCCAGAACCACCTCGCGGCGATGGCCGACACGCAGGCCCGCAAGTACGACGTCCGCTCGTCCGACACCTCGGTCAAGATCAACGGCTTCGGGTTCCTGCCGCAGCTGTACAACGAGAAGTTCTCCAGCGTCACTCTGACGATGCTGAAGCCGAAGTTCTCCGGGGTTCCGGCCGAGACCCTGAAAGTCGACATGCACGACGTGCACGTGCCGCGGTCGCTGGTGGTCAACCAGAAGGGCACGGTGACCGTCGACACGACGGATCTCCAGCTGAAGCTGTCGCCGCGTGAGCTCAGCCGGCTCGCGGTCAAGAGCACCGGGCTCGAGGGCCTGCAGATGCCGGTCGTCGACGGCAAGCTGCATGCCCAGGCGACGGTCCAGGGCGTCAAGATCGACGTACCGATCCTGCCGCAGATCCAGAACGGCAAGATCGCGATGGACGTCTCCCAGCTGTCGACCACGCTCCCGTCGGTCCTGCGGAACGCCCTGCGGAACCGGCTCGCGCAGGGGATCACGATTCCCCCGCTGCCGTTCGGCGCCCAGCTCACCGGGGTCACCGTGGTGGGTGGCGCGGTGGTGCTGACGGCGACCGCGTCCGGGCTGAACTTCAACGCCTGACGTCCCTTGGGTTGCGATGGTTCGCGATATATCGTCGAACTATCGCAATCACTTTCGTGAGGGACGGGTGGTCGAGATGACCGGATCGGCGTACGCCGCGGGCTGGCCCTGGCAGCAGCTCGCACGGCATTGTTCGAACTTCGACGACATCGTGGACGAGCTGCGCGCGGCGATGACCGGCAGCCGGCGCAGCACGAAGGGACACCACCAGCAGCACTTCGGGCCGCAGTGGGGGATGTTCGGCGGCGGGCAGATGTTCGGTCCGCCGTGGGGACCACCGCAGCGCTGGCGCGGGCCCAAGGCGCGCCGCGGCGACGTGCGCGCGGCGATCCTGGCCGTGCTCGCGGAGCAGCCGATGAACGGCTACCAGATCATTCAGGAGATCGCCGAGCGCAGCGGCGGTGTGTGGAAGCCGAGCCCCGGCTCGATCTACCCGACACTGCAGCAGCTCGAGGACGAGGGTCTGGTGACGGCGGACGCGGAGGTCGGGCGGCGGACGTTCCGGCTGACCGACGAGGGCCGGGCGTACGTCGGCGAGCACCAGGACGAGGTGTCCGCGCCATGGGAGGCGATGAGCGCACCCCAGGGTGACGACGAGAACGGGTTCCGCCCGCTGCTCGGGCAGGTCGCCACCGCGATGTGGCAGATCCTCGCGAGCGGTACGCCGGACCAGCAGGCGCGGGCGCGGGACGCGGTCGCGGACCTGCGGCGCAAGCTGTACGGGATTCTCGCCGAGGACGACGAGAGCACCGAACAGGACCGCTCATGAGCTCGCCCGACCGCGACCGCCCGCGGCGAGGCGGTCCCGGCGCCGGCCGCCGGCGCGACGGGCAGAGCTGGCACGGCCAGGGCTGGAGTGCCCAGGGCTGGAACGGGCCCCGGTGGTACGACGAGTCCGCCGGCGACCGTGACGGGCAGGGTCGCGGCGACTGGCACCAGCACGGCTGGGGCGGTCGCTGGGGCGGCGCCGCCTGGGTCGGCGACTGGCGCGCAACGAGCTGGGCCGAGCCGCGTGACGACGCACCGGCGGCAGCGGCACGGGACGGCCGGCGCAGCGACGTACCGCAGGATGCGGGACAGGACGGCCGGAGCAGCGACGTACCGCAGGATGCGGGACGGGACGGCCGGCGGAGCGACGTGGCGCGGGATTCGGGACGGGACGGTAGGGGTGGCGACGTGCCTGGGAAGCGGGTGCGGATCGGGGACGCCGAGCGAGACCAGGCGGTTTCCCAGCTGAGTGAGCATTTCGTGGCCGGCCGGTTGACGCAGACCGAGTTCGAGGAGCGCAGCGAGCAGGCGACGCGGTCGCGGTACTCCGACGAGCTCGGCCCGCTCTTCGACGACCTGCCGACGACGACGGAGCTCGTACCCCGCACCACGGCCGGACCACGTCGGCGGCCCGCTCCACCGCCCGCGTTCATGATGATCGCGCCGTTCCTGATGGTCGGCCTGGTGATCAGCTCGATCGCCCTCACCGCACCGTGGTTGCTGTGGGGCCTGTTCTGGATCGTGATGATCAGCGGCATCTCCCGGCGCCGCTGGCAGCACTAGAACCGTTGATCTACCGCCGCTGACGGACCCGCGGGATCTCTTCCGCGAACTCGACCACGAACCCGTCCGGGTCGGCGACATGGACCGTCCGATGCCCCCACGGACGGTCCGCCGGCCCGCTCAGCAGCGGCACGCCGGCCGCGCGCAACCGCTCGGCGTACGCATCGACGTCGTCCACCGCCACGACCACTTCGCCACCCGCGCCCGGCGTCACCGCCCCCTCGGTCAGCCACTCGGCCCGCCGCCGCTCGTACAACGCGAACCGCACCCCACCCGCGTCGAACTCCGCATAGCCCGCATCGGTGAACTTGTACGCCAGCCCCACCACGTCCCGGTAGAACCCCACGGACGCCTGCAGATCCCCGACATACAAGATCACATACCCGATCTCCATCCCGCCATTGTCGGTGGCGCCGCATAGCGTTGCCGGCGTGTATTCCGGAGTGTTGATTGTCGAGAGTCTGGTGGTTGGGGCCGAGCTGGACGGCATCCCGTTGACCGTCCGGAAGGTCAGCCGGATCGCCGTCGGTGGTACGTCGGCGGCCCAGCCTGATGTCTGGTCGCTGCTCGAGTTCGACGTCGAGCGTGGGACGGAGCTGGCCGAGGTGTTGTCGCGATCGCTGGCGAGTCCGGGGTGGTACGCCGACTTTCACGACGAGCACGAGAGCTTCGTGATCTTCCCGGGGCGGGTCTTCCGGTACCGGCGTGGCGACGACGCGGCGCGGGAGGAGGCCAAGGAGTTCGGGCGCGGGCTGGCGATTCCGGAGCAGCAGCTCGACTGGACGCGATAACCGCTGGTGGGCGGTGATTGGATGGCTGGTATGACGACCGTTCTTCGCTACACCGCCTTCACGTCCGACCCGTCCGGTGGTAATCCGGCCGGCGTGGTTCTGGATGCGCGCGGGCTCGACGACGCCACCATGCTGTCGATCGCCGCCGACCTGGGGTACTCCGAGACCGCGTTCCTCACCGAAGGTCCGGACGGATCCGGTGCCGTCCCGGTGCGGTACTTCTCCCCCAAGGCCGAGGTTCCGTTCTGCGGGCACGCGACGGTCGCGACCGCTGTCGCGCTGGCGGAGCGCCGCGGTCCGGGTGAGATCGTCTTCTCCGCACAACCCGGCCTCGTCCCGGTGACCGTCGACGACGACCTGCGGGCGACTCTGACCAGCGTCGAGCCGTCCGTCGAACCGGCCGGCGACATCACCGAGGTCCTCGACATCCTGCGCTGGTCCGCCGACGACCTCGACCCGGCCCTGCCCCCGCGGATCGGGTACGCCGGGGCGCGCCACCTGATCCTGGGTACGGCGACCCGGCAACGACTCGCCACGCTGGACTACGACTTCGACCGCCTGCTCGCGTACATGCTCGCCCTCGACCTCACCACCCTGCAGCTCGTCTGGCGCGAGTCGCCGACCGTCTTCCACGTCCGCGACCCGTTCCCGGTCGGCGGCGTGGTCGAGGACCCGGCGACCGGTGCCGCGGCGGCCGCGTTCGGCGCGTACCTCCGCGAGCTCGGGCTCGGGCAGCCGACGATCACGCTCCACCAGGGCGACGACCTCGGCCGGCCGAGCCTGATCACGGTCGAGCTCCGCCCGGACGACAACCGCGTCCGCGTGAGCGGCAACGCCGTACCCCTCACGCACCCCGCCTGAGCCACTCGAACTTACGGAACCCGCTTGAGCCACTCCTCGGTGCCGAACTTCGCGGCCACCCGTTCCGCGGCCAGCTCAACGGTGGCGGCGTCGATGGCGCCGGCTTCGAGGCCGTAGCGGCCGCGGAACGTGCCGACCATCCGCTCGATCACGTCCGCGCGGTCGAGCCCGGTCTGGCTGCGCAACGGATCGACACGCTTGTTGGCGCTCGTGGTGCCCTTGTCGGACAGCTTCTCGCGACCGATCCGCAGTACCTCGAGCATCTTGCCGGCGTCCATGTCGTAGGCCATCGTCACGTGGTGCAGCACGGCGCCGCCCGCGAACCGTTTCTGGGCGGCGCCCGCGATCTTGCCGGCCGGCGAGGTGATGTCGTTGATCGGCTGGTACGTCGCCGCGATACCGAGATCGTTGAGTGCACCAATGACCCAGTCGTCCAGGAACGCGTACGACTCGACGAACGAGAGCCCGGACACCAGCGATTCCGGCACGTACAGCGAGTACGTGATCGTGTTCCCCGGTTCGACGAACATCGCGCCGCCGCCGCTGATCCGCCGTACGACGGTCACGTCGTTGCGGGACGCGCCGTCGAGGTCGACCTCGTTGCGCACGGACTGGAAGCTGCCGATGATGACCGCGTTCGACGCCCACTCCCAGACGCGGAGTGTCGGCGGCCGCTCACCCGCGCCGACCTGCTCGGTCAGCACCTCGTCGAGCGCCATCTGCAGCGCCGGTTCCCGCGGTACGTCGTGCACGAACTGCCACTCGTGATCCCGCCATCCGGTCGCGCCGGTCACCGCCCGGCGTACCGCGACCGCGACCGCCTCGGGCGAGAACCCGAGCATCTCGACCCCGTCGCCCAGCGCGCCCCGCACCCGGGCCGCGATCTGCGCGGCCGCGGTGTCCACCGGCAACCCCGCCAGGGCACCGTTGATCCGCTCCAGTGCGTCGTCGGGCTCGAGGAAGAAGTCCCCGGAGATCTGCGCGCTCCGCACGTGTTCGTCGACGACATCCAGATCGGCGACCACGAGCTTGCCGCCCGGCACCTTGTACTCACCATGCATATTCAGCACCAACTTGCTCTGGTCAACGGTTGTTCCCGGGCGGAATACTCCGGTTCATGGGGGAAATGAGCATGAACCGCGCGATCCACGCCGCCGTACGCCGGGACCTGGATCGCTTCATCGACGCACTCGGAGAGTTCCCGGCCGGGGACCGGCAACGAGCCGAGCAGTTGGCGACGGCGTGGAGGAACTTCGACGCACAGCTCACCCGGCACCACCAGGGTGAGCACGACATCGCCTGGCCCGCTTTGCAGAAGGTCGGCGTGAGCCCGGAGGTGCTGACGGAGCTGGACGCCGAGCACGACACCATGGCCGCGGCCCTGGCCACCACGCGGACCGCGATGGCCGCGCTGCAGAGGTCGGCGAGTACGGCGGACGCGGAGGCCGCACTGACCGCGATGCGCGGGCTGCAGCGGGTCACCGTCCAGCACCTCGATCACGAGGAGGCGGAGATCGAGCCCGTCTACCTGGAGAAGGCGGGTACGCCGGAGATGCGCGCGATGGGCCGCGAGTTCGCCAAGGTCGGCCCGGCCGAAGGCGGCACGTTCTTCGCCTGGGCCCTCGACGGCGCGACACCGGCCGAGTCCGACGCCATCACCGGCACCGTCCCGAAGCCCGTGCTCACCGTCATCGTCGGTCTCTTCGGCCGCGGCTACCGCAAGTCGGTCGCGCCCGTCTGGCGCGCCTGACGGTCTGCCCGCCGCGGTTGCCAACAGCAACGGCTGCGGTCAGGCGGCCGGCTTGAGTTCGACGGCTACCTGCCAGACGCTGGCGCGGACGGTGTCGACGTCGGGGGACGCGTCGACCTCGTAGTGGATGCCGCGTTCGGCGTAGAAGTCGACCAGCGGTGCGGTCTGGTCGTGGTAGACCTCGAAGCGGCGGCGGATGACGTCCTCGGTGTCGTCCGAGCGGTGCTCGATCTCGGCGCGCCGGAGCAGCCGGGCCACCAGCGCGTCCACCTCGACCCGCAGGACCAGGGCGGCGTCGAGCGAACGTCCTTGCGCACCGAGGATCTCGTCCAGGACCTTGGCCTGGTGGAGGGTGCGCGGGTACCCGTCGAGGACGAATCCCGGGCGGGCGTCGGGGGCCGCGAGGCGGTCACGGACCATGTCGTTCGTGACCTCGTCGGGCACGTACTCCCCCGCGTCGAGGTAGGCCTGCGCCGTCCGGCCGAGCTCGGTCTGCTCCGCGATGTTGCGGCGGAACAGGTCACCGGTGGAGATGACGGGCACCCCGAGATGTCCGGCCAGATGACCCGCGTGTGTCCCTTTACCGGCCCCCGGTGGCCCCATCAGCAAGACAGTCGTCACGGCAGCACCCCTCCTGACGCTCGATAAGTCATTCAGGGTAGGGGAGCTTTCGCCGCCGCGGTACGGCGTACGTCACTCCGGATCACGGACTATGTCACACACCGCGCGTTACTGTCCGCAACTGCTACTTCGTGAGCAAGTCCCACGTCGAGAGGCAGAACGGGTGCCCGGCCGGGTCGGCGAACACCAGACAGTGATCGGCGTTCGGCTGATGGTCGTACCGTGCCGCTCCAGCGGCGACCACGTGCTCGGCGGCCGCCGCGAGATCCTCGACGAAGAAATCGATGTGGAACTGGATCGGCACGGCGGGATCCGGCCAGGTCGGTGGCGTGTGCGCCGGGTCGGTCTGGAAGTCGATCCGGCCGCCCGGGCCGTCGACCGTCGCCCAGACCGGGTCGGTGTACACGATCTCACCGCCGGTGATCGCCGCGTAGAACCGCGCCAGCGCGACCGCGTCGGGGCAGTTGATCGTCGGCGAGCTCAGCCGGATCCCGGTGCCGGTCACGTCAGAACTCCCACTCCGGGCGGAGCTCGATGGTGTCGCCGGGGCCGGCGAACTTGGTCGCCAGTTCCTCGGCCCGTTCCCGGGTCGCGCAGTCGAGCACGAAGAAGCCGGCCAGCTGTTCCTTCGTCTCGGCGTAGGGGCCGTCGGTGCTGACCGGCTTCTTGCCGTCGTGCCGGTAGACCCGGCTGGTCGACGGGGCGTCCAGCGCCAGCCCGGTGACCAGCTCACCGGAAGCGGACAGCTCGGTGAGCATCGCGTCGAACTCCTTACCCATCGCCTCCCGCTCGTCGGCCGGGACCGACCGGCCCACCTCGGTGAAGTCGATCGTCGGGTGTCCCCACGGCTGCATGTTCGAGTGGATCAGTACCACGTACTTCATCTCCGGACCTCCTGGTCGCTCACTGCCGGTACGCCGTACTGCGCCCGGCACCCCCTACGTCGGAGGCATCGGCAGACCCTCGACATTTTGCCTGGATGTATTCCAGCTCACATCCGGTCACACTCCCACCACCCCGCTCCGTCAGCGCTGCAGAACCCCGAGGAACCCTCGAGAACCCCCGAGAACGGAGCGCTCACCATGACCACGATCCTCGTCACCGGCGGTACCGGAACAATCGGCCGGCAGGTGGTCCCACTGCTGCAAGCGGCCGGCGGCAAGGTCCGCGTCCTGAGTCGGCACGCGCACGACCGCGGCGACGGCGTCGAGTACCTGGCCGTCGACCTGCTGGATGGCGACGGTCTCGCGGCGGCCGTGGACGGCGTGGACGTCGTCCTGCACCTCGCCGGCGGTCCGAAGGGCGACGACATCGGCACCCGCAACCTGGTGCAGGCGGCCGAGCAGGCCGGCGTCGGCCACCTGGTGCACATCTCGGTCACCGCGGTCGACCAGCTGCCGCTGACCTACTTCAAGTCCAAGCTCGGCGCCGAACAGGCGGTCCGCGGCTCCACCGTGCCGTCGACGGTACTGCGGGTCGCCCAGCTACACGATTTCGCCTGGAACACCGCACGCGCAATGGCGAAACTGCCGGTCCTGCCCACACCTGGTGGCGTCCGCTTCCAGCCGGTCGACAGCCGGGACGTGGCCCAGCGGCTGGCCGAACTGACGCTCGGCGAACCGCAGGGTCTCGTCCCCGACCTGGTCGGCCCGAAGGTCTACAGCCTGTCGGAGCTTGCTCGCGACTACCTGAAGGCCACTGGCAAGCGCCGGCTCTCGCTGCCGATCCGCGTCCCCGGCAAGGCGGGCAAGGTGTACCGCGCGGGCGGCAACCTCAGCCTGACCGGCGCGACGGTCGGCACTCACACCTGGGAGGACTTCGTCGCGGCGCAGGTGTAGGGCGCCAGCAGTTCCACCAGGTCCGGCCTGCGGCGCCGGGCGATCCCGGCCAGGAAGTCGGCCACCTGCACCCGCGGATCGTGTTTCGAGTCCACCTGCTCGAACGACCGCAGCGGCGCCGGTTCGAACCGCTGAGCGAGGTACTCGCCCAACCTGGCCACGCGTCCCGGGGTCAGCGCACTCTGCTCGTCGTGCACGACGGCAACCGAACGGCCGCCGGCGCTCCAGTACAGCACCGTCTCGGCGAGCGCCGGCACCAGTGGCTCCAGCGGCGGTGGAAGCGCCGGATCCTCGTCGATCAGCCGCTGCATCACCACCTCGACCCGGGCCCGGGTCACCGCCCGCAACGCGGGTACGTCGGCCGGCATCGTCGCGAAGAACCGGTCCAGCGCAGCGTGATCCAGTAACCGCACCCGCTTCGTCCGGGTCAGGTCCACGAAGGCCGCGAGGAACCCGGTCCGGTGGCGCAGCGCCGCGACCACCTCCGAGTGATCGACGCCGAGGCTGGTGCCCGCGCCGTACGACGGCTCCTCGGTGAACAGTTCGAGCACCCGCGCGGCGACGTACGCGCTCTTGTCGATGCTGTGGACGTGCGCATGACCGCGCAGGCTGCTGAGCAACCACTCCAGCGCGGGTCGTTGCTCCGGGCGCAGCAGTTGGTTGGACTTGTACTCCGTGCGGCGGCGCAGGCGGGTCCGCAGTACGTCGATCAGTTCGGCGGCCGCGGTCTCGGGAAGGTCGACGCTGGCGTGGGTGATGACGGGTGAGGCGGGGTCGAGCAGGTTGGTTCCGGAGAACCCCGACTCGTCGCACGCGACCTCGACCCAGGGCGACTGGGTGGTCATGGGATGACTGGCTCCAAGGCTGAAGGACTGCACGCTACGGGGCCCGTCGGCGGGACGGGCTTGATCGGACGCGCCGGCATTCATCGGGGCGCGCCGGCGATCAGTGAGCGGCAGCAGCCTTGGCAGACATGCGACCCATCATGGTCCGGGCTGGTCGCCGGACACCAGCGAATTACGCCACTTTGCGGCCGAGCGCGACCAGCAGGAGCCGTGCCGCGCCGGCGGAGCTGAGCTTCCGCTCGTCGTCCGGCCACCAGGAGGCCAGATCGACCAGCCCGGGCTCGACCAGCTCCAGCCCGTCGAGGAGCGCCGCGACCTCGTCCCGGGTGCGGAACCGGATGTGCGGGAACGTGTCCCGCAGCTTGCCCTCGATCGCGGTCGAGAACTGGGCCAGCCGACCGCCGTCGCGCGGGTTGATCGGGTGCGTGAGCGCCAGATACGAGCCGACCGGCACGGCGGCCAGATAGTCCGCGACAACCGCGGCGGGATCGGCGGTCGAGTGCAGGACCAGGCCGAGCAGGATCCCGACCGGGCGGGTCAGGTCGAGCGCGCCGGTCACGGCCGGGTGCGTGAGGACGGCGCCCGCGTCGGTCAGGTCCACGCCCGCGAAGAAGCTGCTGTGCTCGTCGGCGAGCAAAGCCTGGCCGTGCGCGATCGCGGTCAGGTCGTGGTCGACGTACACGACCTTCGCGGCGGCGTCGGTCCGGAGCGCGACGTCATGCGTGTTGTCCGCGGTCGGGAGTCCGGCGCCGAGATCGAGGAACTGGTCGATCCGGCCGCCGGTCGCCATCCGGGTGACCGCTTCAGCCATCCAGCGGCGGTTCTGCCTGGTCAGCTCGGGCAGCTCCGGGGCGATCTTGAGCAGTTCCTGGACGAACTGCCGGTCGACCTCGAACGCGTTCTTGCCGCCGAGCAGTACGTCGTACACCCGTGCCTGCGACGCCCGTTCGAGATCGATCGGAGCGGGCTGGGTGGCGGCCGGCGGGCGTACCTCGTACGTTCCGGGCATGGTTCGCTGCACCTCGCTCCGCTGTCTGGAAACCAAGTTGCGGGAAGGCTATCGAGACCTGGGCCGACCGGCTGCATCGGGGCGCGATGAGTTTTCCGGCGTTCACTCGTCCCAACGAGAACCAACCCATGATCAGGAGGAACGTATGGCGAAGGTCTTGTACTCGGTGACGATGTCGGTGGACGGCTTCATCACCGGATCGGGCGGGGACATGCAGTGGATGCGCCCGTACCTCGGGCCCAACCCGGAGGTCGACGAACTGGTGCCGCGGATCGGCTCGTTGCTGGTCGGCCGGCGATCGCACGACGGCGACGATCCACACAAGGGCGAGCCCGGCGAGGGCGAGGCGTTCGGCGGCGGCTGGAGCGGACCGGCGTACGTCGTCACACACCGACCACCGTCCGCGCCGGAGTCCGATGTCACGTACGTCGACGATTTCGCCAAGGCGCTCGCGCAGGCAAAGGCGGCTGCCGGTGAGCGGTACGTCAACGTCATCGGGGCCAACATCGCCAAGCAGTGCCTCGAGGCCGGCGAACTCGACGAGGTCCTGCTGCTGTTCGCCCCGGTGATGCTCGGCGACGGCACCCGTCTCTTCGACCACCCGGGCGGCCGAACCGTCCGGCTGGAACGGAAGAGCGTCACCGAGACCCCGCTCGCGACCAGCCTCTGGTTCGAGGTCGTGAAGGACTAGCGAACCCCTCGGCTCGCGGCGATCATCCGGCTGCGGAGGCCGCCGCGAGCCCTCCGTAGGTTTCGGTGGTGTCGCCTAGAGGTCGGTGACGGTGGTCTGCATCAGGGCACGGATCTCGACCGAGCGGCCGGTGGCCCGGGTGTCGGGAAGGAGGCGGGCGAGTTCGATCGCGCGATCGCGGGTGTCGACGTCGATGACGTAGTACCCGTCGATCTGGCTGGGTTCGCAGTCGGGCCGGCCGGGCGGTTTTCCGGGCAGTTTTCCGGGCAGTTTTCCGGGCAGTTGGATGGCGAGTTGGGGGTCGGCGAGCAGCGCGCCGCCGACCAGTTCACCGGCGTCGTGGGCGACTTCCTCGAACTCGTCACGCCGCAGCCGTGCCTGGGCGGCACCCTGCAGGATCAGTAGGAATTTCATCGGCGCTCTCCTCTCACAGGAAGGACGGAGTCGAGCACGCGGTTTTGACATGATGGGCCGATGTTCGTGCGGACCGAGCGGCTGACCTTGCGCCGCTTCACATCGGCCGATGCGGAACCGTTCGCGGCGTACCGCTCGGATCCGGCGGTGGCGCGGTTCCAGTCCTGGGATCCGCCGCTGCCGTTGGACGCGGCGCGGGAGACCGTCGAGCGGTTCGCGGAAGGTGACCCCGAGGCGCCGGGCTGGTTCCAGTACGCCGTCGACCTGGACGGCGTACTGATCGGCGATCTGGGGCTGAAGTTGCACGAGAACCTGATGCAGGCCGATCTCGGGTACACGCTCGCGGCGCGGTACCAAGGCCGGGGGTACGCGTCCGAGGCCGTGCGGGGGTTGCTCGAGCACCTGTTCGTCGAGCGGGAGCTGCACCGGGTCTCGGCCGAGGCCGACGCCCGCAACCTCGCGTCGGCCCGGCTGCTGGAGCGCATCGGCTTCACGCATGAGGGTCTGCGGCTGTCGAACACGTGGTTCAAGGGCGAGTGGACCGACGACCTGCTGTTCGGCCTGCTGCGTGACGACTACCTCGCCCGGCGGCTCAGCCGGCCGCCGCCCACGCCCGCGCCGTCAGCTTGATCGACCCGTCCGCCTCGATCGGCAGCCGCGCCCGCACCGCGTCGCGCAACGCGACCTGATCCGGCTCGGCGAGACTCCGCAGGTACGCCGGCGCGACCCCCTGCCCACCGAGGAACGGCTGCCAGTAGTCGTCGAACGACGCGAACACCGTGGGTACGACGATCTCGCGCGTCCGCACCGCATCGAACCCGGCGGCGGTGAACAGTTCCTCGAGGCCCTCCGGGGTGCAGAACGTGAACCGGCGGCCCTCGTCCTGCTCACGATCCTGCGGACGCACTTCGGCCATCGCATCGAAGAAGTACCGCATCAGCTGCATGCCACCGGCGTAGTCCCAGACGTAGACGGCGACCGCTGCGCCGATCTCGCGCATCCGGCGCAGCGCCTCGACCCGCTCCGGGACGAAGTTGAGCACCAGGCCCGCGACCACCACGTCGAACGGACCGTCAGGCAGCTCGGCCGCCGACCGGACGTCGAAGCTCGCCCGTTCGTCGTGGACCTGCTGCCTGGCGTACTCGACGAAGCCGGCCGACGGGTCGACCCCGAGCACCGACGCGGGGTCCGCTGTCCGGAGGATCGTGCTGGTCAGCGCACCGGTCCCACAGCCGACGTCGAGCCAGCGCTGGGCGGCTGGTCGATCGAGCCAGTCGATGAACTCGGTCGCGACGAGCCGGCTCCAGCGACCGACGTACGACTCGTAGATTCCGCCGCTCGACCACTCGCCCGGCTGTGCACTCATCTGCGCAGGATAGAGGGCAGGGCGACGCCCGTCAGTCCTTCCGAGACCTCCCACAGCTTCGCGTTGAGCTCGGCGTTGGTGGCGCGCTTCGGGTTCCGGACGAGGGTCGTCTTGCCGACCAGGCCGAACAGACCATCGGGTCCGTAATACTCCCCCGACCTGGCGGCCGGGTCCGCCGCGGCGAACAGCAGCGGCTCGGTCCCGATCTCCACGTCCTGCTTGGGAAGCGGGTTATGGCCCATCAAGAGCCGGCTCATGAACGACGGCCGCTCGCGGCCCAGGCTGGCGCCGGCGGACTGCAGGTTGGTGCGCGTGTAGCCGGGGTGCGCGGCGACGCTGACCAGACCCCAGTCGCGCTCGACCGACAGCCTGGCGAGGTGGTTGCTCAGGATCAGGTCAGCCAGTTTCGACTGCGCGTACGCCGCCGCCCGCCGGTAGCGCCGCTCCCACTGCAGGTCGTCGAAGTCGATCTTGCCCTGGTACGCCGCTCCGCTCGACATCGTCACGACCCGCGGCGCCGGCGCGGCGAGGATCAACGGGAGCAGCCGGACCGTGAGCGCGAACGGACCGAGGTAGTTCGAGCCGAACTGCAGCTCGAAGCCGTCCTTGGTGGTCATCCGGGCCGGCGGGACCATGACGCCGGCGTTGTTCACCAGCACATCCAGATGTGATTCGCCGGCGGCGAACTGGTCGGCGAACTCCTGGACCGAGGCGAGGTCGGCGAGATCGATCCGCCGTACTTCCAGCTGGGCGTCGGGGTGCGCGGCCAGGATTTCGGCCTTCGCGGCCTCGCCCTTGGCCAGGGTCCGGACCGCCATCACCACGCGGGCGCCGGCGGCCGCGAGGCGCTTGGTGGCCTCCTTGCCGGTGCCGCTGTTGGCGCCGGTGACGACAACGAGCTTGCCGGTCTGATCGGGGACGTCGTACATGATCCACTCTCCATAAAAGACTGGTGGTCTGTTATGGATCGACGCTATCAGACCATTGGTACGATAACAACAGACCAACGGTCTGTAGAATGGCGGGATGAGTTTTCAGCGCGCGCGCAGCGCAGAGCAGCGGGCCGAGCGGCGGCGGGCGATCCTCGCGACGGCGGCCACGATGCTGACCGAGATGCCGGTCGCGGATCTCAGCCTGAACGAGCTGAGTCGCCGCGTCGGGCTCGCGAAGTCGAACGTGCTGAACTACTTCGACTCCCGCGAGGCGGTCCTGCTCGAGCTGTCGAGCAGCGAGCTCACGGCGTGGGTGCGGGATCTGGAGTCGACGGTCGGTGACGCGCTCCCCGAGCTGTCGGTCACCGATCGCGGGGAGCAGTTGATCGGCGCCGTGGTCGGCACTCTGGCGGAGCGGCCGGTGCTCTGCGACCTGATCAGTGCGCAGGCGGCGGTGCTCGAGCGGAACATCACGACCGAGACCGCGCTGACCTTCAAGCGCGCGGCGGCGGTCGCCTACCAGCAGATGATCTCGGTGGTCGTCGACGTCCTCCCCGAGCTCGGCCGCGACGGCGCGGGCCAGTTCATCGCCACCGCGAGCCTGCTGGCCGGCGCGATCTGGTCCCACTCCCACCCGGTCCCCGCCATCCTCGCCGCCTACGAGGCCGACCCCACACTCGAAGCCATCCGCATGCAGTTCGAGCCCGCCCTCAGCGAGGCCCTCCGCACCCTCCTCTACGGCGCCCTCCCCCGCCCCACCCCCTGAACCGGAAGAGGTGGGGCGGGGGGCTGAGGTGTGGGGTCAGGGGAGGTAGTAGTTGGGGTTGGGGAGTTTGAAGGTTCGGTCGGCGTAGCCGCCCTTGAGGTCGGAGTACTGGTCGCCGAAGTTCGCGACGATCTCGTAGCCGAGGGACTCGATGTGGGCGCGGGTGGCGGACTTGTAGTGGATCGTCGTACACGAGCCGTTCGGGTCGCCTGCGCAGGCCTGCTTCAGGTAGTCCGGGTAGGCAGCGACGGCGGGCTTGGTGAACAGGCCGTCCTCGCCGTTGCTGAGCGCGGTCGGCTTCGGGTAGCCGGCGTCGACGCCGACACCGTCCGCGGTCAGGTTGCCCAGCGTCGCCTGCTCCTGCGCGGCACCACGGCCGGTCAGGAAGAAGATCGCGTACCCCTCACGCTCGGCCGTCTTCACCAGGTCCACCATGCCCGGAACGGCCGGGAACTTCTGGTTCAGCACGTAGTCGGCGTTCGTGGTCGGGTTGTACGCCCAGTTGCTGAAGATCTCGTAGTTCCACGTCGCCAGCGCGGTGTCGTCGACGTCCAGCAGGATCGCCTTGGTCTTGCGGGTGTGGTGCGGCACCGAGATCCAGCGGGTACCGGCGGAAGCCACCGAGCGGGCTTCCTTGGCGTAGTAGCTGTCGTCCGCGAACGTGCCGGTGCCGAGCGGGTCGCCGTAGTAGTTGCGCAACTGCTGACGCAGTACGTCGATGTTGGTGACCTGCTTCTCGCTGTGCGGCGTCGACGTCTGGATCGCCGGCTGCTGCGTCGCGGCGCCGGCGGAGTACGCGACCCCGCCGACCACCGATGCCATCGCGACTGCGGCGACGCCGGTCAGAACCACCCGACGGGACGGCCGGCGCCAGGAACGAAATGCCATGGTGACCTCTTCAGAACGGGAATGCTTGCCGCAGCAAACTAACCCCGCTCCGGGCCCGCCGGCGGCGCGACAACCGGAAGACCAGGGGAAACCTGCGCGGTCAGACCGCCTTCACGTACCGATGGCACGGCACCGGCAGCGTCCCGTCACCGACCGTGGCGGGGTAGTCGAAGGCACCCGCGTCCGTCCATCCGCTGCGCTCGTAGAAGCGTCGCGCCCGCGCGTTCCCGGTCGCCACGGCCAGCCAGGCCTGCTTGTGCCCGTTGGCCTTCACCTGCCGCTCGGCCTCGGCCAGGAGCACACCCGCCACTCCCGAGCCGCGGTGGTCCTGCGCGACGTACACCTGCTCCACCTCGTCGCCCACCACCATCACGAACCCCGCGATCTCGCCGCCGACGACCGCGACGGTGGTGTCCGCGACCCGTTCGGCCGCACGCGCCCAGAACGATTCCTCGGTCCGGGCCGCGACGAGCTCCTCCGGCACATGTCCGAGATGCCCGTCCCGCCAGCCGGCGTACCAGATCCCGGCCACGACATCGGCATCCCCAGCAACAGCAGGCCGCACAGTCATGCCGCCAGGGTAAGCACCAACGAGGCACAAGCCATCCCGAGGAAGAACACCGCGAGCGCGAACTGGGCGGTGTAATCCGCGGCGCGCACGTGGGTGTACAACGCACACACGAAGAACAGCACCAGCCCGATCGCGGCCGCGGCCACCAGTACCGGGAGCTGCCCCAACAGCCCGGCGAGCAGCCCGATCGCACCAGCGGTCTTCAATGTCCCGATCGGGAACGACAACCAGGACTCCGGTACGCCGGCCTTCGCCATCCCCGGCAGAATCGGCTGCCAGTGCAGCAGCGCGGCGACCCCGGAGAAGGCGTTGATCGCAACCGTCGCGGCGACCACGACGACAGCGAGCGTGGTCATCTCAGTCCACCACCAGATGCGCGAGCTTGTCCGGGTTCGTGATCGCGTAGATCCCGGTCACCTGCTCGCCCTCGACCTCCAGCACGATCACGGCGTACGGCGTGTCTCCGGTGAGGAGCAACGCCGACGGATCACCGTTCACGGTCCGGTACTCGACGCCGAGCGACGGCACCGGCCGGCGCACCCGATCGCCGATGATCAGGGGCGCTATCCGGTCCCGGCCCAGGATCGGATGCAGGCCGGCCGCGCGTGCCTTGCCGCCACCATCGGCCCACAACGTCACGTCGGGCGCCAGTACCTCCATCAGCGCGTTGAGATCCCCACCGACGATCGCGTCGATGAACCGCTGCGTCACGTCCAGCCGAACCCGTGGATCGGCGGTGAACCGCGGCCGCCGCGCCTGGACATGCTCCCGCGCCCGATGCGCCAGCTGCCGAACCGCAGCCGGCGTACGCCCGAGAATCTCCGCGATCTCGGCCAGCCGGTACCCGAATACCTCGTGCAGCACGAACACCGCCCGCTCCAACGGTGTCAGGGTCTCCAGTACGACGAGCATCGCGAGCGAGACCGCCTCGGTCCGCTCCACCGGGTCGATCGGGGTGAGCACGGGCTCCGGCAGCCACGGACCGACGTACTCCTCCTTGCGCCGGTTGATCGAGGCGCGCCGGGCCAGCGCGGCGTTCACCGCCACCCGGACGAGATAGGCCCGCGGGTTCTCCACGTCGGTCCGCCCGGACCACGCCAGCCAGGTCTCCTGCAGGACGTCCTCGGTGTCCGCGACGCTGCCGAGCACGTTGTAGACGATCGAGAACAGCAGCTCGCGATGCCCGAGGAAGATGTCGGTCGAACTCATGGTGTTCATGCCCTCTGGGAGTCGTTCGCGATCGAAAGTGTGACATCGGCGTGGTGAACCCGCCGCGCCCCTACGCTGGATCGGGCGCGCTCGTCGGCGCCGGCAGACCGAAAGGCCCGGACGGCACGACAGGAGAACGATGCCCAGACAACTGCGCCTCGGCCCGGAGTACTTCTGGGCGGCCTCGGTCGCCGAAAGCATCGGCCCGATCGGTGGACGGTACGCCGCCGAGCGCTGGGACGGACAGGTTCTGATCGCCGACCAAGAGCCCAGTCTCGACTATTTCGAAGCCGCGATGAGCTCGCCCGACCGTCCGTTGATCATTCCGCGGCGGCACCTCGAAACGGTCCGCGCGGCGATCGGCCGCAAGGACGGGGACACCGGCAAGAAGGCACCGACCGCGAAACAACTGCAGGATCGCTGGACGGCACTCGTCGAGGCCACCGCCTACACGACGACGCAGGTCGTGGAGATCATGAGCCCGCTGCCGGACCTCCAGGGGAACCCGGAATCGCACCCGGAGGCCCGGCTGAACGCCGCGTTGGCCGACCTCGTGACCCAGGATCAGCTGGCCGCCGTGTGGCAGGAGAGCGAGTCCGCTGAGCTGATCCGGTCCGAGGATGTCCCGTCGCCGCACTTCTCCTGGTCCGACCGAGGTCCGGCCACCCCGGCGGCGCGCGAGATGCTCGCCGAAGTCATCCGGCACCAAGGCCGGGAGCCGGGTCCCCAGGAGATCGCCGCGGTCGCCGGCGCGCTCATCGGCGTACCGCCGGATCGGCGCTGGGCGGCGATGGCCGGCATGATTCGCGGCGCCGACGAGTCCGGACTGATCGATCTGCGAGAACTCGCCGGCGGTGGGCTGCGCCGCGGCTTCGAGGCCGCGGTCGAGCACCCCGAGACCGGCGCTGCCGACCCGGCCGTAGCGGCCGAGGCGGTGCGCACCGTGGGGGCCGACCCGAAGAGCGCCGCGCGAAAGACGGCTCTCGAGGTGCTCGACTCCGGTCAACCGCTGTTCGGTCTCGACCCCGCCCAGCGTTCGCCGCGGGACGCGGTCAGGACCGGCGGCGCGACCACCGGACCCCGCGGCTGGCTCGGTCGGTGGGGCTCGAAACACGCCGAAGGCCGCGGCGGGCGCTGACCCGAAGCACTCACTCCGGGTCGCAGGAGAACGCGGGCCGCCGCGCTCACTCCGGGTCGTAGGCGAGGTTCGGGCGCAGCCAGCGCTCGACCTCGTCGACGGCGAGCCCACGCCGTACGGCGTAGTCCTCGATCTGATCGCGACCCACCCGGCCCACGCTGAAGTAGCGCGCCGCGGGGTGGGCGAAGATCAGACCGGAGACGGCCGCGGCCGGGGTCATCGCGAACGATTCGGTCAGCCCGAGACCGAGCTTGTCCGCCTCGAGCAGCTCGAACAGGTCCCGCTTCTCGGTGTGGTCCGGGCTCGCCGGGTAACCCAGCGCCGGGCGGATGCCGCGGAACCGCTCGGCGTGCAGGTCCTCCAGCACCGGCTGCGCGTCCGGCTCGAACCACGCCCGCCGGGCCTCCAGGTGGATCCACTCCGCGAACGCCTCGGCCAACCGGTCGGCCAGCGCCTTCACCATGATCGCCCGGTAGTCGTCGTTGCGGTCCTCGTACGACTTCGCCAGCGTCTCCGCGCCGTGGATCGCGACCCCGAAGCCACCGAGGTGGTCACCGGCCGGCGCGATGTAGTCGGCCAGGCAGCGGTTGTGCCGCCCCGCGGGCTTCTCGGTCTGTTGCCGCAGCATCGGGAACGACGCGTCGAGACCGTCGAGGACGATGTCGTCACCCTCGCTGTGCGCCGGCCAGAACCCGTACACGCCCTCGGCGGTGAAGGACCCGTTGGCGATGATCTCGTCCAGCAACGTGTTCGCGTCGTCGAACAGCTCCCGCGCCACCGGCTGATCGAGAATCGCCGGGTATTTCCCCTTCAGCTCCCAGGCCAGGAACAGGAACTGCCAGTCGATCATCGCGCGCAGCGTCTCGATGCTCGGTGAGACGCGCCTGAGCCCGGTGAACGCCGGCACGGGCAGCTCGCCGTACTCGACCGGCTCCTTGTTCGCCCGGGCCTGGTCGAGTGTCAGCAGCGGACTGCGCTGCTTGTTCGCGTGCTGCTCCCGCAGCCGCTCCTGCTCCAGACTGTTGCTCTTGGCAAGCGCCTCGGCACGGTCGGGGTCGAGCAGATCGGAGACCACACCGACCACCCGCGACGCGTCCAGCACGTGCACGGTCGTCTTCTCGTACGCCGGTGCGATGCGGACCGCGGTGTGCTGCTTCGACGTGGTCGCACCACCGATCAGCAGCGGGAGCTTCAGCCCACGCCGCTGCATCTCGGTCGCCACCGAGACCATCTCGTCCAGCGACGGCGTGATCAGCCCGGACAGCCCGACCGCGTCCGCGCCCTCGGCCACCGCGGTGTCGAGAATCCTTGCCGCCGGCACCATCACGCCGAGGTCGATCACCTCGTAGTTGTTACAGCCGAGCACCACGCCGACGATGTTCTTGCCGATGTCGTGGACGTCGCCCTTCACGGTCGCGAGTACGACCTTGCCCTGACCGCGGACCATCTCCGCGCGACCCTCGCGCCGGGCCTGCTCCTTCTCCTCCTCCATGAACGGCTCGAGGTACGCGACCGACCGCTTCATCACGCGCGCGCTCTTCACCACCTGCGGAAGGAACATCTTGCCCGCGCCGAACAGGTCACCGACGATCTTCATCCCGGCCATCAACGGGCCCTCGATCACCTCGAGCGGACGGGGCAGCTGCTGCCGCGCCTCCTCGGTGTCGGCCTCGATGTAGTCGACGATGCCGTGCACCAGCGCGTGCGACAGCCGCTCCTCGACCGGGCCCTCGCGCCAGCTCAGGTCGACCTCGCGCTGCTTGCCCTTGCCCTTCACGTTCTCCGCGAACGCGACCAGCCGGTCGGTGGCGTCCTCGCGGCGGTCGAAGAGCACGTCCTCGACCAGCTCCAGCAGGTCCTTCGGGATGTCCTCGTAGACCGCGAGCTGGCCGGCGTTCACGATGCCCATGTCCAGCCCGGCCTTGCCGGCGTGGAACAGGAACGCCGAGTGCATCGCCTCGCGGACGATGTCGTTACCGCGGAACGAGAACGACAGATTCGAGATACCGCCACTGATGTGGACCCCGGGGCAGCGCTCCTTGATCAAGGGCAGCGCCTCGAGGAAGTTCTTCGCGTAGCTGTTGTGTTCCGCGATCCCGGTCGCGACGGCCAGCACGTTCGGATCGAAGATGATGTCCTCGGCCGGGAAGCCGATCCCGGTGAGCAGTTCGTACGCGCGCTCGCAGATCGCCACCTTGCGCTCGGTGGTGTCCGCCTGGCCCTGCTCGTCGAACGCCATCACGACGGCACCCGCGCCGTAGTCGCGGATCTTCCGGGCGTGCTCGAGGAACTGCTCCTCGCCCTCCTTCAGGCTGATCGAGTTGACCACGCCCTTGCCCTGCACGTGTTTCAGCCCGGTCTCCAGCACCGACCACTTCGAGCTGTCGACCATGATCGGGATCCGGGCCACCTCGGGCTCGGTCGCGATCAGGTTCAGGAACGTGGTCATCGCCTGCTCGCTGTCCAGCAGGTCGGCGTCCATGTTCACGTCCAGCAGGTTCGCGCCACCGCGCACCTGCTCCAGTGCCACGTCGACCGCGGCCTGGTGGTCGTCACCTTCGATCAGCCGGCGGAACCGCGCCGACCCGGTCACGTTGGTCCGCTCGCCGATCATCACGAACCCGGTGTCCGCGCCGATCTTGAACGGCTCGAGCCCGGAGAACCGCGTCGTGTGATCCGGCTGTACGACGGTGCGCGGCTCGAGATCCCGGACGACGTGGGCGATCTGCTCGATGTGGGCGGGAGTCGTCCCGCAACAGCCGCCGACGATGTTGACGAGACCGGACTGCGCGAACTCCTCCAGCATCGCGGCGGTCTGCTCGGGCGTCTCGTCGTACCCACCGAAGGCGTTCGGGAGACCGGCGTTCGGGTGCGAGGCGACGTACGTGTCGGCGAAGCGCGCGAGGTCGGCCACGTGCGGGCGCATCTCGGCGGCACCGAGCGAACAGTTGACGCCGACGACGAGCGGCCTGGCGTGCTCGACCGAGCTCCAGAACGCCTCGACCGTCTGGCCCGACAGCGTCCGGCCGCTCAGGTCGACGATCGTCACCGAGATCCACAACGGCAGCTGCGGCGCGACCTCGCGGGCGGCCGCGACGGCGGCCTTGGCGTTCAGCGTGTCGAAGATCGTCTCGATCAGGAGCAGGTCGACGCCACCCTCGGCGAGCGCGGCGATCTGCTCGGCGTACGCGTCCCTCACCTGCTCGAAGGACACCGCGCGGTACGACGGGTCCTCGACGCGCGGGGACAGCGACAGCGTCACGTTCAGCGGGCCGATCGAACCGGCGACGAACCTGGGATTGCCTGGTACGGCGAACTCGTCCGCCGCCTGGCGGGCCAGGCGCGCGCCGGCGACGTTCATCTCGCGCACGTACTCCTGCAGACCGTAGTCGGCCTGGCCGATGCTGGTCGCGGTGAACGTGTTCGTCGTGGTGATGTCCGCACCGGCCGCCAGGTACTGGCGATGGACGTCGAGGATCACGTCCGGACGCGTCAGGTTCAGGAGGTCCGGGTCGCCGGTGACGTCGTGCGTGTGGTCGCCGAACCGGTCGCCCTGGTAGTCGGCGGGCTGCAACCTCGCCCCCTGCAGCATCGTGCCCCACGCACCGTCGAGGACCGCGACCCGCTGATCCAGCAGGTCCCGCAGCGCGGCTTCACTCATCTGCTTACCCCTCCAGAAATGATTCCGGAGGCGCCCTTGCAGTCAATGACCCAGGTCGAGCGTGGCGGACCTGGGTCCGTTGCAGCGCCTCTCGGCCTGGATCGCCATGCTAGCGGCGTCACACCCTGCAATCAGCACCCCGGATCACATTCTAAGACGATGTATCAAGGGGTGATCAGGGCCTGGATTCCCGGTGCGTAGAGCTCGACGACGGCATCCGGGTCGGCGGTGGCGATCGGGCCGGTCTTGTCGATCGCCATCGCGGCACCGAGCCCGAGCAGCTGCCCGGTGACGAGCGCGGCCCGCAGTTCGGCGTCCGGGCCGGTCAGCCGGGCCACGAAGGCGCGGACGACCTGGTCTCGAAAGTGCTCGCGGATCTGCGCCCGCTCGTCACCCTTGCCCGCCGCGAACACCACTCTGACCAGGAGATCCGCGCCGTTGTCCCGGCGGTACTGGACCATGGTTCGCACCGCGTGTTCACCGAGCCGCTCGTTCGGCGCGGCCAGCAACAGCTGGGCCGCCTCGCTGAAGTCGGCGACCTTCTCGAAGAGCGCTTCCTTGCTGCCGTAGTGCTTGACGATCAGGGCTGCGCTGACTCCCGCGTCAGCAGCGACCCCGCGGAGCGTCACCGCGTCGTACGACTCCCGCGCGAACGCCTTCCGCGCCGCACGCAGGATCGCGGTCCGCCCCGGATCGGTCACGTCCGCGCCGCCCGCACCGGCGCCACCTCGTCGGCGGGCGCGGAACGCCGTACCGGGATCAGCAGCACGAGCCCGGCGGCCACCGCGGCCGCGATCCCCGCGATCACGAACACGATCAGGTACGCCGACAGCGCCGGCGCGACCTTGCCGGCCTGGGAGATCGTGACGTTGGCCAGCACCGTGGCGACGATCGTGCTGCAGATCGCCTGCCCGATCGTGCGCATCAACGTGTTCAGCCCGTTGGCCGCGGCGGTTTCCGTCACGGGCACAGCATGCATGATCAGCGCGGGCAGCGCCGAGTACGCCACGGCGGTTCCGGCCGAGACGACGGTCGCGCCGACCACGATCCCGGCGACGTTCGCGCTGGTGAAGAGGCGGACGACGTACCCGGCCGCCATGATCACGGACGCGATCATCAACGTGAACCGTGGGCCGCGGGCGCTCGAGATCCGCGCGGACACCGGCGAGAGCAGCACCATCGCGACCCCACCGGGCAGCAGACAGAGTCCACTGACGACGATCGACTCGCCCAGTCCGTAGCCGGTCCACTTCGGCTCCTGCACGAGCTGCGCGGTCGACAGCGAGTTGGCGTAGAACGCGAACCCGATCAGCAGTGCGCTGAGGTTGGTGAAGAGTACGGCGGGTCGCGCCGAGACGCGGAGGTCGACGAGCGGGCTCTTGGTGCGCAGCTCGTACCAGCCCCAGAGCGGGACGAGCAGGACGGCAACGGCGTACAGGACTGTCAGCCGCCCGGCGCTCCACGCGTTGCTCTTCGACACGGCGAGCAGCAGACAGACCAGGAAGGCGCTCAGGCCGAGCGCGCCGAGGACATCGAAGCGGCCGCTGGTCCGGACCGCCGACTCGGGGACGATCAGCAGGACCAGGACGACGTCCAGCAGTCCGAGACCGAGGTTGATCCAGAACATCGTGTGCCAGTTGGCGTATTCGACGACCAGCGTCGCGGCCGGGATCCCGAACGCGGCGCCGATCCCGAGCGTCGAGCTCATGATCGCGATCGACGGGATCACGCGAGCCGGCGGCAACTCGTCGCGCAGGATGCTGATGCCGAGCGGTACGACGGCGACCGCGGCACCCTGGAACGCGCGACCGGTGATCAGGACGGACAGGTTCGAGCTCGTGGCGCAGAGCAGCGAACCGATCACCATCGACGAGAGCGCGATCAGCAGCACGCGGCGTTTGCCGTACATGTCGCCGGCGCGACCGAGCAGCGGGGTGAACACCGCACCGGTCAGCAGCGTGACGGTGATCAGCCAGCTGACGTCCGACACCGGACTGTGGGTGATGGCCGGCAGCGACGGCAGCAGCGGCACGACGATGGTCTGGCTGATCGAGACCAGGACGCCGCAGAACGCGAGCGCGGCCAGGATCAGACGTGGGTGAGCGGCAGGGCGGACCATCAAGCGGAGTGTCCTCACGAAGCGGGGTGAACAGCTGTTTACTCAGCAATCGTAAACGGTTGTTCACCCCGGCCGGAAGTGGACCCGGAAACCGCTCACCGATTGGACCAGGAACGCCTGCACCGGTTTGCCTTCGGTGGGTTCATGAGGATCTTCGTCGCCGGCGCCACCGGCGTGATCGGCCGCCGACTCGTCCCCCTGCTGCTCGCCGACGGTCACGAGGTCAGCGCTCTCAGTCGGCGCCCGAACGCGAGCGTTCCGGCCGGTGTGCGGGTGGTCGTTGGCGATGTGTACGACGCTGATCATCTGCGCGACGTGGTTGCCGCGGCGCGACCTGATGTGGTCATGCACCAACTGACGGATCTCACTGCTCGCGACTTCGCCGCCAACACCCGGATCCGCCGCGAAGGCACTCGCAATCTCGTCGACGCCGCCCTCGCAGCCGGCGTACCGCGGGTCATCTCGCAGAGCATCGCCTGGGCCTACGAGCCCGGGTCCACTCCCGCGACCGAGTCCACGCCGCTGGACCTCCAGGCCGCGGACGAAGCCCGCCGTACGACGGTGGAGGCAGTCGCCACGCTCGAGGAGATCACCGCGGAAGCACCCGAGTGGGTCGTCCTCCGCTACGGCATGCTCTACGGTCCCGGCACCTGGTACACGAAAGGCGGCCTGATGGCCGACCTGGCTCTGGCAGGCCAACTCTCCCTCAGCCCCGACATCACCAGCTTCCTCCACATCGACGACGCCGCCACCGCCGCCGCCGGAGCCCTCACCTGGCCCAACGGCCCCGTCAACATCGTCGACAACACCCCCGCCCCCGCGACCGAGTGGCTCCCCACCTTCACCCAGTCCGTTGGCGCCCCCACCTTGACCCAGTCCGTGGGCGCCCCCACCTTGACCCAGTCCGTGGGCGCCCCCACACCACCCCCGCCGACGAGCCCCTCCCGCACTCCGTGGGCCCGCGGCGCCGCCAACGCCCACGCCCATTCCCTCGGCTGGACCCCTACCCACCCCACCTGGCACACCGGCTTCTTCGCCTGACCACCACCGCCCCGCGGCCTCATCCCCGCGTCGTGACTCCCGGCACACGCCACCTCCTCCGAGTCATGGCATCCGGCGGCCCCCAAATTCGCCGAGTCGTGGCAATTGGCGGAAGCCCGACTCGCCGAGTCGTGGACCGGGGCAGCCAATCCCCAACCATCTCGCACGACTCGACGAAGGACACCAGCCGGCAGCACCGGAGTACGACGAGCCGTGGCAACTGGCGCAAGCCCCATTCGCCGAGTCGTGGACCGGGGCAGCCAATCCCCAACCATCTCGCACGACTCGACGAAGCTCACCAACCACGAGCACCGAGATACGACGAGCCGTGGCAACTGGCGCAAGCCCGACTCGCCGAGTCGTGGACCGAGGCAGCCAATCCCCAACCATCTCGCACGACTCGACGAAGCTCACCAGCCAGGAGCACCGAGGTACGACGAGCCGTGGCAACTGGCGCAAGCCCCATTCGCCGAGTCGTGGACCCGGGCAGCCAATCCCCAACCATCTCGCACGACTCGACCAAGGACACCAGCCGGCAGCACCGGAGTACGACGAGCCGTGGCAACTGGCGGAAGCCCCATTCGCCGAGTCGTGGACCCGGGCAGCCAATCCCCAACCATCTCGCACGACTCGACGAAGCTCACCAGCCAGGAGCACCGAGATACGACGAGCCGTGGCAACTGGCGCAAGCCCGACTCGCCGAGTCGTGGACCGGGGCAGCCAATCCCCAACCATCTCGCACGACTCGACGAAGCTCACCAGCCAGGAGCACCGAGGTACGACGAGTCGTGGCAACTGGCGCATGCCCGACTCGCCGAGTCGTGGACCGGGGCAGCCAATCGCTGACGATCTCGCACGACTCGACGAAGGACACCCGCTGGGAGCGCCGGGGTCCGGCGAGTCGTGGTAACTGGCGGGTGCCCCGATTCGCCGAGTCGTGGACTGGGGCTGCGGATCTCGAAGCGTTTTTCACGACTCGGCGGGCGCGGGGGGTGGGGAAAGGAGTGGGCCCGGTGCTCCGAGGGGGGAGGAGCACCGGGCCCGATTTCGGTCCGCTGTAGCGAGGGGAGGCGCTACGGTCAGCGGACCGGGCCAGTGATGAGTTCGATGGTGGCCTTGTGGGTCTGGCCGGACTGGTCGGTCCAGCCGACCTCGACCTTGTCGCCGGGGTGCTGCTTGTTGAGCAGCGCGGACAGGCTGTCCGGAGACTCGACGCTGTGCCCGGCGAACGAGGTGATCACGTCACCGGCCTCGATGCCGGCCTCGTCCGCGTGACCGTTGGCGACCACGTCGCCGACGACCGCGCCGGTGGTACCGTCGCTGCTCACGACCGAGATGCCGAGCATCGCGGAGTCACCGATGTGCACGGCGTCCGACGACTTCCCGTTCTCGATCTGCTGGGCGATGTCGAGCGCCTGGTTGATCGGGATCGCGTACCCCGAGGTCGCCGTACCGGACCCGTTCCCGGAGCCGCCCTGACCGTCGCCGAACCCGTTGCCCTGGCCCTGGCCCTGGCCGCTGCCGTCACCGAAGCCGCTGCCGTCGCCGTTGCCGTTACCCAGCCCGCTGCCGTTGCCGTCGCCCCAGCTGCCCGGGCCGTTGTCGCCGAACGGGAAGCCGGTGCCGTCACCGGAACCGTCGCCGTTGCCCGTGCCGTCGCCGTACCCGTTGCCGGATCCGCTGGCGGCCAGCGTCGCGGTGACGGTGTTGCCGGTGGTCGCGGCGGTCTGGCCCGGGCCACCCTGGCCGCCGTGGTTGCCGCCGTTGCCGGCGACGTCCACGCCGATCACCTTGCCGCCGGCGTTCACCAGCGGGCCGCCGGAGTCACCGGCCTGGATGTCGGCGTCGGTGCCGATCAGGTTCGTCAGGTTCTCCGGGTCCTGCCCGTTCTCGTCCGTCGCGGTGATCGCCTGGTTCAGCGCAGTCACCTTGCCGGCCGCGTAGCTCGGCGTACCGCCGACTCCGCCCGCGTTCCCGACGCCGACGACCTGGTCGCCGACCTTCACCTGGTCGGAGTTCCCGGTGTCCGCGGTCTGCAGGCCGGACGCGTCCTTCAGCTTCAGTACGGCGATGTCGTGCTGGTCGTCGTACCCGACCACACTCGCCTTGTACGTCTTGCCGTTGCCGATGTCCGTCACGGTGATCGACGTCGCGCCCTGGATCACGTGGTGGTTGGTGAGGACCTCGCCGTCGGAGGTCAGCACGATCCCGGTACCCGCCGCTCGTGCTCCCTGGTACCCGAGCACGGTGTTGACGTCGACCAGGCCCGGCGAGACCTTCGAGGCCACCGAGGCGGCGTCGAACGCCTTCTGGGAGAGCTCCGAGGTGTTACCCGCACTGTGCTGGTTGATGCCCCAGGCAACCGAACCGGCAACCAGCGCCGCAGCGAGCCCGAGCACGCCGGCGCCCAGCAGCCGGCGGCCACGCTTCTTCGGCGGCCGCTGCGGCGGGTACGGAAACGGCATCTGCCCGAACGGCGGATACGGCGCGTGCTGCCCCTGCTGGTACTGCGCGTGCTGGTACGGCGCCTGCTGATACGCACCCGCCTGCTGATACTGATACCCAGCCTGCCCCGGCATCCCCTGCGCCTGCGGCGACTGCCCCTGCCACTGCGCCGCCTGCTGCGGTTGCGGCTGCGGCTGCGCCGGCTGCTGCGCCGCCTGCTCCGGCTGCGGCTGTGCCGACTGTTGCGCCGCCTGCTGCGGTTGCGACTGCGGCTGTGCCGGCTGGCGCTGCCACTGAGCGGACTGCGGCGCCTGCGGCATCTGTTGCCCGCGCGGCGTTTGCGCCTGCGGCTGCTGCGGCTGTGCCGGCTGGCCCTGCCACTGAGCGGACTGCGGTGCCTGCGGCATCTGTTGCCCGCGCGGCGTTTGCGCCTGCGGCTGCTGAGCCTGCGGCTGCTGCGGCTGCTGAGCCGGCTGCTGCTGAGCCTGCGGCTGCTGCGGCTGCTGTGCTTGCGGCTGCTGTGCTTGCGGCTGGTGTGGTTGTGTGGGGTTGTGTTGCGGGGTGCCGTTGGTTGGCTGTCCGCCGTCCGGCGACTGATTGCCGTTCTGCGGTCCCGGTCCAGCGGTCTCGTTCATTGGTGTTGCCCTCCTCGGCCCAGTTCCCTCTGCTTTCGAGTAGAGCTCGCGAGACTGAGAACTCCATCGGGCCAGCCAATGAATCAGCTGAGAATCTGCTGCACCGCCATCACCACCGCGCGTCGCCGGACGATCGCGTCCGGCAACTCGGTGCCGAGCTCGGGGTTCATCGAGGACCAACTCGTCGCGATCGCCTGGATCAACGACAACAGGCTGACCGCCGTGAACCGCCGCGGCACCACGCGCCGCCGCATCCCCCGCTGCAGCTCCTCCAGCCGGCTCTGATTGACCGCGACGATCGCCTCCAGCGGCTTCCCGTCGGGCCGCTCCAGCCGGTACCAGACCGACAGCCGAAGCCGGTCCGGATGTGCTTCGAAGTAGTCGAACACCCGCCCCGCATACGCCGGCAGGTCGTCGGCATCGAACCCGACCTCGTCGAGGTACTTCTCCAGCGACGCACTGAAGACCGCGTCGAACAGGTCGTCCTTGTTCCCGAAGTACGCGTAGAGCATCGCCTTGTTACACCCGGCGACCTCGGCGATCCGGCTCACCCGCGCGCCGCCGATCCCACGGGCGGCGAACTCCTCGGTGGCCGCCTCCAGGATGCGCGCCCGGGTCCGGTCTGCGTTCCGTTGCTGCATACCGCGAGCTTACCAACCAACCGGTTAGTTGATTTACAACCAACCGGTTGGTTAGATTGAGTCGTATCCAACCGTTTGGTTAGTTAGGAACGACAATGAGCAAGATCTGGTTGATCACCGGCAGCTCGCGCGGCCTGGGCCGCGCCTTGACCGAGGCCGTGCTCGCGGCCGGCGACCGCGTCGTCGCGACCGCCCGCAAGCCCGAGCAGCTCGGCGACCTGGTAACGCAGTACGGCGACCAGCTGCGTGCCGTCGCGCTGGACGTGACGGACGCCGACGCCGCACGTGCCGCGGTGCGGACGGCGGTCGAGGAGTTCGGCGGGCTGGATGTGGTGGCGAACAACGCCGGGTACGCGAACAGCGCGCCGATCGAGCAGATGGCCGACGACGACTTCCGCGCGCAGGTGGAGACGAACCTGTTCGGCGTGGTGAACGTGACGAAGGCGGCACTGCCGGTGTTCCGCGAGCAGCGCAGCGGGCACTTCCTGCAGTTCTCGTCGATCGGCGGACGGGCCGGCGGAACACCTGGGATGGGCGCCTACCAGACCGCGAAGTTCGCCGTCGAGGGGTTCTCCGAGGTGCTGAACAACGAGGTGCGGCCCTTCGGCGTCAAGGTGACGATCGTCGAGCCCGGTGGTTTCCGCACCGACTGGGGCGGCTCCTCGATGCAGCTGCACGACGTGCACCCGGACTACGAGGCCACCGTCGGCGAGATGCACCAGCGTCGCGTGGACACCGACGGCAAGCAGCCCGGCGATCCGGCCAAGGCCGCGACCGCGATTCTCCAGATCGTCGACCTCGAGAACCCGCCGCTCCGCCTCCTGCTCGGCTCGGACGCCCTCAAGCTCGCCGAGACCTCGTCAGCCTCCCGCGCCGAGGAAGCCGCTACCTGGGCCCACCTGACCACCTCGACCGACTTCGACTGACCCGATCCCGACCATCGGCGCCGGGGATGTCGCGGTGGAAACGACCAGCCGCAGTCGCAAGCCCGCGCCTACCGATCCCAGCTATAACCTGCTCGCCGAAGCGGCCGCCGGCGCTACCACCTGCGACCACTTCGGACCAGGTCCGCACGCCATGATCGACGGATTCACCGCAGCGAGCTGAAGAACTCCCGAACGTCCTCGACCAGCAGCTCGGGCTCTTCCAGCGCCGCGAAGTGCCCGCCGTGATCGACGTCCGTCCACCGCGTGATCGTGTTCGACGTCTCGCAGTACCGCCGGATCGCCACGTCGTGCGCGAGCGCCAGCACCGCCGTCGGTACGCCGGAGTTCGGTCGCGGAGCCCACGAGCGCGGCTGCGCATACCCGATGTACGCCGCCGACCCACCCGTCCCGGTGAGCCAGTACATCATCACGTTCGTCAGCAACCGGTCCTTGCTGATAATTGCCTCAGGCAAAGTATCCGCCGGCCAGGTCCACGACCGGAACTTGTCCATGATCCACGCCAGCTGCGCAACCGGTGAATCGACCAGTCCGTACGCGAGCGTCTGCGGCCGTGTCGACTGGATCGAGATGTACCCGAACTCGTCCTTCATGAACTGCCCGATCCGCGCCATCTTGTCCTGCTCCAACGGCGTCAGGGTCTTCAGCTCGTCGTCGGACATCTGCAGCGGCGGCAGGTTCGTCCCACCGTTCGTGTGGACGCCGACCACCTGCTCCGGCGCCGCCCGCCCGACCTCGGGTGACACCGACCCGCCGAGGTCGCCACCCTGTACGCCGTACCGCTCGTACCCGAGCCGGCTCATCAGCTCCGCCCATACGCGCCCAATCCGCGGGAACGTCCAGTCGCCGTCCGCCGTCGGCCCCGAGAACCCGAAGCCGGGCAGGGCCGGGATCACCACGTCGAACGCATCCGACGCCTGCCCACCCCAAGCGACCGGGTCCGTCAGCGGCCCGATCAGGTCGAGGAACTCGACGATCGACCCCGGCCACCCGTGCGTCAGCAGCAACGGCAACGCGTCCGGCTCGGCCGACCGCACGTGGATGAAGTGGATCCGCTGTCCCTCGATCTCGGTCGTGAACTGCGGGTACGAGTTCAGCTCCTTCTCGGCCGCACGCCAGTCGTAGGAAGTCCGCCAGTACTCCACCAGCGAGGACAGCCAGGACACGGGTACGCCGGTGCTCCAGTCGTCACCGGGCAACGGGGCAGGGAACCGGGCACTCGCCAGCTTGGCGGCGAGGTCGTCGAGCGTGCTCTGCGGGATGTCGATCGTGAAGGACTTGATCATGGCTCCAGCCTGACACCCAGTTAGGACAGCTTCAGTCCTAACCAAGTGGCACACTGAACAGCATGCTGGAAACCTCCGCACGCCTGCTCAAACTGCTCTCGCTCCTGCAGCAACCCAAGGAGTGGAGCGGCGCTGCCCTGGCCGGCGAGCTCGGCGTCGGCGTCCGCACGGTACGGCGGGACGTCGACAAGCTCCGCAACCTCGGCTACCCGGTCGACGCCGCACCCGGGATCTCCGGCTACCGCCTCGGCTCCGGGGCCGCCCTCCCACCGCTGCTGCTCGACGACGAGGAAGCCGTCGCCGTCGCGGTCGGCCTGCGCGCCGCCGCCACCGGCACCGTGGCCGGGACCGAGGAGTCGTCGGTCCGCGCACTCACCAAACTCGAGCAGGTCCTGCCCTCCCGCCTGCGGCACCGGATCGAACTGCTCCAGCAGATCGCGGTCACACCGGCGGGCGGGCCGTCGGTCCAACCCGACGTACTGCTCGCTGTTGCGGCTGCCTGTCGCGACCGGCACCGGCTGCGCTTCGACTACCGCAACCACGACGGTACGGCGACCACTCGGACGACAGAGCCGCATCGACTCGTGCACACCGGCCGCCGCTGGTACCTGGTCGCGTGGGACCTCGACCGCGCCGACTGGCGCACGTTCCGCCTCGACCGCGTCGAGCCGCGCATCCCGACCGGCCCGCGCTTCACCCCACGCGAGGTCCCCGATCTGCAGACCACGACCCGCGGCGTCGCGTCCGGGGCGTACCGCTATCAGGCCCGCGTCCTCGTCCACGCGCCGGCCGAACAGGTCGCCGATCGCTACGGCCCGCATGTCGCGTCCGTGACGCCGGTCGACGAGACGACGACCCTCGTCGAGACCGGCGCGAACTCGCTCGAGCAGATCGCCCTGTACCTCGGGATCCTCGGCCTCCCGTTCGAGGTCCAGTCACCGCCGGAGCTGATCGACTGCATCCGCGAACTCACGACGCGCCTGGCAGCCGCGATCCCGGCACACTGACCGGTACCGTTCGGACATGCAGGATCGGTACGTCGAGACCGTGCTGGGCCGGATCCGGTTGCGCATCAGCGGGTCAGGGCCCGCGATGCTGTTCTGGCCGAGCCTGTTGATGGACGGCACCCTCTGGTCGGCCCAGGCCGCGCACTTCGCGGACCGCTTCCAGGTGCTCCTCGTCGATCCACCCGGACACGGCGGCAGCGAACCCTTGACCGAGCCGTTCACGTTCGAGCAGTGCGCGCAGGTGATCGTCGAGATCCTCGACGATCTCGGCATCGACCGGGTCCACCTGATCGGCAACAGCTGGGGCGGCATGATCGGCGGCACCTTCGCGGCGCTGCATCCCGGGCGGATCGGCATCGCGGTCCTGATGAACGCCACAGCCTCCCCCGCGGGCCGGCGGCAACGCTTCGAGTACGGCGTACTCACCCGCTCGGCGCAGCTACTCAAAGGAATCCGCGGGCCGCTGGCCGGACCGGTGCGCGACGCCTTCCTCGGTCCGACCGCGAAACGTGAGAAGCCCGAAGTCGTTGCCACGGTCAACGAGCTGGCGCGGAAGGTCGACGTTCGTTCGGGGATGCACGCCGTGACCAGCGTGGTCCCGAACCGGCCAGACCAACGCGAGCTCCTAGGCCGGATCAGCACGCCCGTGCTAGTGGTCGCGGGCGCCGAGGACACGACCTTCCCGGTCGCGGAGACCGAGGAGATGGCCGACTGCATCCCGGGCGCGCGGTTCGTCGTACTCGAGCAGTCGGCGCATCTCGCGGCGTTGGAGTCCCCGCAAGAGGTGAACGCCCTGATCGACGATTTTCTCGCCGATCAGGGCGTCCGCGGTTAGCGAGTGACGGCGCCCGTCTTCGGGTCCAGGATGAGCGGCCGGGTGTTCGGGTGCGCGCGGAAGCTGAACATGCTGTTCAGGCTGCCGGCCCGCTCGTCGAACGAGTGGTCACCGATCTGGCCGGTCCGCCAGTTGTCCTCGATGAACTTCAGGACCGAGGTCTGGTCGGTCACCGCGTGGTCGACGTGATTCGTCTTCGCGTACGGCGAGACCACGAGCAGCGGCAGCCGCGGACCGTAGCCGCAGCGGTCGGCGTACCCACCGGCGACCGGCTTCTTGCCGCACAGCGCGGCCTGGTCGAGCGCGGCGTCCTTGGAGCCGTTCACGCTCGGCGGCGTGACGTGGTCGTACCAGCCGTCGGAGTCGTCGTACGCGAGCACGACCGCGGTCGACGCCCATTCCTTGGACTTCTGCAGCTGGTTGATCTCCTTGACGATGAACGCCTGCTCGTCCAGCGGGTCGGAGTACCCGGCGTGGCCGTCCTGGTACTGACCGGCCTTCAGGAAGCTGACCGCCGGCAGGTTGTTCGCGGCCAGGGCCGCGTCGAAGTCCGACGTGTCGTACTGGTGGTTGGCCTGGTCGGTGCGACCGATCGCGGCCACCGACGACGGCGGCAGGTGCTTCGGGTTCGCGGTCGACTTGTAGTACATGAACGGCTCGTGGTGCGGGCTGTAGTCGGTCGCCGTGTTGCCGCCGACGTTGGTGTGCGTCGAGCCGCAGACCGCCTTGCCGTTCGCCGACGAGGTCGGCTTGAAGCCGCCCTGGAACCAGCCCCAGGTGACGTGCTGTGCGTTGAGCAGGTCGCCGATGTTCTGGCCGTGCATCACGGCCAGGTTGTTCGAGGACTTGCCGTTGTTGTTCGAGCAGTCGTCGTAGTACGGGTCGGGGTCGTTGGTCATGGTGCCGATCCCGTTCGCGTCCGGCGACTGGACGGCGTACGCGTCCGTGGTCGGTTGGCCGGTCTTCGGGTCGATCGCCTGGACGCCGTGGGTCTGCCCGGAGATCAGGTTCACCGCGCCCGGCGAGGACGGCCCGTACACGGTGTCGAACGAGTTGTCGCTCAGCGCGTAGTGCTGGGCGTAGTTCCACATCGCGGTGACGGTGTTGCCGTCGAAGTAGTCCATCACCAGGCCCGGCTCACCGAACAGAACCGGCTGGCCGGTGCACTTGTCGGTCTCGGTGTTCTCGACGAACTTGTCGTCCTTGCCACCGTTGACGGCCTTCTGCTCCGCGCTGTAGCCGTGGTTCTGGTCGCAGGTCAGCGCCTGCGACGGCGCCAGCCGCTTCGGGTTGTAGGCGTTGGGGTTGTTGGTCAGCAGTTGCTGCGAGAGGCCGTTGACCTTCGGCGTGTGCGGCGCCGCCGTGAACGGGGTGCCGTTCTCGTTGGTCGCGTTGGGGTACGTGCCGAAGTAGTGGTCGAACGAGATGTTCTCGCCGAAGATCACCACCACGTGCTTGATCGGTGTCGCGGTCTGCACCGGCCGGCTCCAGTTCGCTGCCTCGGCGTTGGCCGGGGGCTGGAAGGTCGCGGCGGTATTGGTCAGCTGGTGAGTGTCGCCGGCACAGCCGGCGGCAAGCAACAAGCCTGTCGTGGCCGCGGCGGCGGTGGCCGCGACCCGGAGTCTTGCGCGCATGCCTTCTCCTCCTGAGTAACTCATCCGAGCAACGACCTCCCGAAATGGTCGTTGCCGTCCCGAACACCGGGAAGCACGAAGAAATAACCGCCGCCGACGGGCCGGATGTAGTCGACGAGCGGCTCGTCGGCCAGCCGGGTCTGGACGGCTTCGAACTGCCGGGCGATGTCCTGCTGGTAGCAGCAGAACAGCAGCCCCATGTCCAGGTCACCGACCGCGTCGGTGCCCTTGTCGTAGTTGTAGCCGCGGCGCAGGAACTGGCTGGCCGCGGTCTCCGCGGTCCGCGGGTTCGCCCGGCGGATGTGGCTGGTCAGCGGGATCGCCGTACCGGTGGGGTCGGCCGCGTAGTCCGGCGTGTCGGTCTCGCGGTTGCCGTCCAGCGGAGCGCCCGAGTCGCGGCGGCGGCCGAACATGTTCTCCTGCTCGCCGACCGGCACCCGGTCCCAGAACTCGACCAGCATCCGGATCTGCCGCAGCACCTGGTAGCTGCCACCCGCCGTCCAGGCCGGCTCACCGTTGCCGTTGCGCACCCACACGAGCTTGTCGTGGTCGGACTGCGCCGGCTGCACGATGCCGTCCTTGAAGCCCATCAGGTTGCGCTGCGTACCGGACGGCCGCGGCGGGCTCTGGAAGCCGTCGACCCGCCAGCGCAGTTGCATCGCGCCCCGCGTGTGCCGAGCGATGTCCCGCAGCGCGTGCAGTACGACGTCGGTCTCCGACGCGCACAACTGCAGGCTCAGGTCCCCGTGACACAGGCTCTCGTCCAGGCTGTCGTTCGGGAACTCCTTCATCGCGGTCAACCTCGCCGGCTTGCGGTCCGTCAGCCCGTACCGCGTGTCGAACAGCGAGGCCCCGACGCCAATGGTGACCGTCAGGTCGTCCCCCGGCATGTCCGGACCGAGTACGCCGGAATCCGCCGGCGGTGCCGTGATCCCCAGCGGCGGCAGCGCACCGCCCGCGGTCAGTAGCCGGGCCCGCTCGGTCAGCGTCTTGAACAGCTCGGCGAGCTCGCCCTTGTTCGCGGCGATCACGTCGAACGACGCGAAGATCGCCTGCTTCTGCTGGGCGGTCGTGATGCCGGCCTGGTGATCGCCGTGGAACGGCACCGGCCCCGAGGTGGTCGCCGAAGCAGGCGTCTCGGTGACCGCCACGGCCGTGACCGCGGCCGCACCAGCCCCGGCCAGCGCGCCACGCAGGAAGGATCGACGACCGACGTCGCTCATCAGCCCCTCCGCACTTCGCAGATCGCAGCGACCGGGGCGAGCTTCTCCAGGAGCTCACCCACCGCGCCGTTGAGTTGCTCCCGCGTGCCCCGGTCCAGTTGGGCGACCGGCGTGCTCTGGTGCGCGGTCAGCAGCGCTCGTGTCCGGTCCTCCCACTTCTGCACCTCAGGCAGTGCGGGGTACCGCGGCTCGAGCACCGGTTTCAGGATGGCCAGCACGTTCGCCGTGCCGTTCAAGTTCGCCAGCGCGGTGTTCAGCGACGTACCGCTGCCTTGGTCGTTCTCGCCGGTGAGTTCGAACTGCAGGGCGTTCTCCATGATCTCGTGAGCGCGCAGGCCGAGGTCGTTCGGATCGACCTGCTGGTTGGGCAGGTCGGCCTGCAGACCGTGGACGTCGGCGGCGAGCTTGGTGGCGATCGGCTTCAGCGCAGCGGCTGTCGCGTTGTGCCAGAGGCCCTTCTCCAGCGGGTGGAAGCCGGCGTCGGCGCCGTCGATCTTGTCGGCGAAGTCGCCGAACGCGCCGTACGCAGCGCCGAGCGAGTTGTACGCCAGGTGGGCGGACAGCCAGTCGGACCGGGCGGCAACCAGGTTGCCCGCGTCGACATCGCCACGGAGCTTGTCCGTCTTGGCTGCCAGCTGGGCCACACCGGTCGCGACCGCTGCCTCGTACTGCTTGACCAGCGGCAGCATGTCGTTCTTGGTGACCGCCACCGCGGCCGGGCCGCCCTTCGCGTCACCCGTCAGCGTGACACTCGGACCGGTGATCGGGTCGGTGTCCTCGATCAGGCAGCGGATCGCGTACTGACCGGCGCCGAGTTGCACGTCCATCGGCGCTGCCGTGTTCGGTCCGAGGCCTTCGACCTCGCCGAACACCTTGTTGCTGGTGACCTCGACCAGGTCCACCTCGGCCGAGGCATCGCCGGTGTTGTGCAGCATCAGCGTCTGCCGACCGGTCCTGGCGTCGGTCCAGCCCTGGCCGCACTGGCTGCGGGACACGCTGATCTCGGGCGGACCGCCGACTGCCTCGGCCGAGTCCTCCCAGGGCCGCCACAACGCCACCGCCACCAAGGCGCCGACGGCGACAACTGCGATCGCGGCCGGCAGCGGGCGGGGAGGGCGCACGGAACGTTGCTCCTGGGGTCGGGCGGATTTACATTTGCGGGCAATGCTAATCCCGGTCCACCCTGCCGTGACCCGGGTTCCGGCGTGTTCGCGCGCTCGTCACGAACTGTTCGCTAGCGACGGGTTGGAACTGAGATTCTGCTGAGATCCGAGGCCACCACGACCTCGCCGGAGAACTCCGCCGCAGCCTCTTCAAAGAAACGCTCAGGTTCCAGATACCGCTGCGAGAAGTGCGTCAGGACCAGTTTCCGTACGCCGCACTCGGCCGCGACCCGCGCCGCCTGGCGGGCGGTGAGATGACCGAAACGCCGCGCCAGCTCGGTCTCGGACGAGAGGTACGTCGACTCGATCACGAGCAGATCGGCGTCTTCGGCCAACCGCAGGACGTTCGGGCACAACCGCGTGTCCATGACGAACGCGAACCGTTGCCCCGGGCGCGGTTCACTGACGTCCTCGAGATGGATGGTGCGACCATCGATCTCGAGCGAACCCGCCCGCTGCAACCGGCCGATGGCCGGCCCGGTGACGCCCGCCGCGGCGAGCTTGTCCGGCAGCATCCGGCGACCGTCCGGCTCGATCAGCTGGTAGCCGAAAGAGTCGATCGAATGCTCCAGCCGGCGCGCCCACAGCTGCCCGAACGAGCCGACCGACAGCAGCCCGTCCTCCTCCACCGGCTCCTCGAGCAACTCGGCCCGCTCGAAGAACGAAGCGGCGTACCGCAGCCGCGTGAAGTACGTCTGCCCCGACGCCGGGTAGTGCGCGCGGACCGCGTGCGGTACGTCGTCCAGCGACAATCGCTGCACGATTCCAGGCAACCCGAGACAGTGGTCGCCGTGGAAGTGGGTCACGCACAGCCGCGTGATCGCGCCGGCCGCGACCCCGGCGTACAGCATCTGCCGCTGCGTACCCTCGCCCGGATCGAACAGGAACCCCTCGTCGTCCCAGCGCAGGAAGTACCCGTTCTGCGTGCGTTCCCGGGACGGCACCTGACTGCCGGTCCCGAGCACCACGAGCTCACGCAAGCGCCGCCACCTAGAGGTCGCGCTCGGAGGTGGAGCCGTCGCGAGCGTCGTCCCGCGGTGTGCTGGGCAAGGCGGAGGAGGGAGGCAGGACGGAGTCCTGATGACCGACGACAACGCCGCCCAGCGCGCCGTGGGGCGGCGCGTAGCAGGCTCCACCTCCGAGCGCGACCTCTAACGTGGACGACGACATGTTGCCGCCGCAGGACACCACCGCGACCCGCTTCCCGGCCAACTCGGTACGCCGTTCGCGCGCCGCCGCGAACGCCAGCGCCGCGCTCCCCTCGATCAACTGGTGCTCGGTGTCGATCACCATCCGCAGCGCGTCCCGGATCGCGTCCTCCTCGACGAGCACCCAGTCGTCGACCAGTGCACGGCACAGGTCGAAAGTGATGCTGCCCGGCTCGACGCTGCCCGCCGTACCGTCGGACAACGTCTGCGCGGCGTCGACCTGGACGATCGCGCCGGCCCGTACCGACGCCGCCATCGCGTCGTCGACCGCCGGCTGCGCACCATAGACCGTGATGCCTGGCAGGTGCTTCTTCAGCACCGCCGCGACCCCGCTGATCAGCCCGCCGCCACCGACCGACACCACCACGGCGTCCAGCGAGGCGTCGCCCAGTTGCTCGATGATCTCCACCGCGAGCGTCCCCTGCCCGGCGACGATGTCAGGATCGTTGTACGGCGGAACGTACGTGAGCCCGTGCTCCGCGGCGTACGCCCGGGCCTTGAGCTCGAGAGCACCGGTGTCGTTGCCCTCGGCCCGTAGTTCGAGACCGAGCCGACGGAGCGCGGCGACCTTGCCCGGCGCGGCATTCTCGGGCAGGTACACGATGCCGTGACCGCCGAGCGTGGCCAGCGCGTTGCCGACCCCCAGCCCGTGGTTGCCGGTGGACGCCGTGATCACGCCCGCCGCCCGCTCAGCCTCGGTCAGCGTGCGGATCTTCGCCAGCGCACCACGAGCCTTGAACGAGCCCGTGCGCTGCTGGTGCTCGCATTTCACGAGCACCTCGGCGCCGAGCTCCGCACTGAACGCGTCGTACCGGACGAACGGCGTCAGACGCAGGTGGTCCCGCAGGGCCGGCGCGATCCGCTCGGCCCTGTCGGCAACCTCTGCGGCGGTGATCATTCCGACGGGTTGAGGCTGGTGCCCAGCGCCTGCCAGTCGAGCACCGGCGCGGCCAGCTTGCTGATCGTTGCCAGCAGCCCCAACCGGGCGGCGCGGATCTCCGGCTCTTTCGCCATCACCAGGATCTCGTCGAAGAACGCGTTCACCGGCTCGACCAGCACCGACGCGGTGGAGACGAAGTCGCCGAGCCCGGTCGGCGCGGGACCGATCTTCTGCACCGCCTCGTGCAGCACGATCTCGGCCGGCTCGGTGAGCTTGCCGGCGTCGTACTCCGCCTCGGTGCCCTCGGGAACGATCCGGCGTACCCGCTGGAGAACCGCGACCAGGTCGGCGAAGTCGCTGTTGCCGACCAGGCCCTGCAGCGTCTCCAGCGTCTCGTCCGCGACCACCGGAGCGGTTGCCAGCGGCAACACCGCGGCCACCTGGAGGTGGTCGTCGCCCCGGTCGAGGAGCTGCTGCTCGTACCGCCGGACGGTGAACTCGGCGACCTCGTCGAGCGACTCCGCCGGAACGTCGATGCCCTGGGCACCGATCTCCGCGGCGGCGGCCCGGAGACCGACCGGCAGCGTGATCGCCCGCAGCTCCGGGTGCTCGCGGAGGATCGCGACCACACCGGCGGCCGCGCGGCGCAGCGCGAACGGGTCCGAGCTACCGGTCGGCTTCGCGCCAATACCGAACAGGCCGGCCAGCAGGTCGAAGCGATCCGCCAGCGCCAGCAGCGCACCCGGAGTCGTCGACGGGACCGGGTCACCGGCCGAACGCGGCAGCTCCATGTCGAACAGCGCCTGCGCGACCGCCTCGGTCTCCCCCGCGCGCTTCGCGTACTCGCGGGCCATCGTGCCGGCCAGGCTGGTCAGCTCGACCACCATCTGCGAGCCGAGGTCGAACTTCGCCAGCTCGGCCGCGCGCTGCAGCGTGGTCAGGTCGTCGCCGTCGAGGTCCACCGCGCCGGCCAGGGCCAGCGCGATCCGGCCGATCCGCCGGGCGCGGTCGGCCATCGAGCCGAGCCGCTCCTCGAACGCCAGCTTCTCGAGCTCGCTCTTCATCGACTCCAGCGGCGTCTCGAGGTCGGCGCGCCAGAAGAACGCGGCGTCCTCGTAACGGGCCCGCAGGACCGCCTCGTTCCCGGCCCGGACCCGGTCCTCGTCGACCGAACCGTTGGCCACGGCAACGAAGTGCGGCAGCAGCTTGCCGTCGCCGTCGCGCACCGGCAGGTACCGCTGGTGCTTGCGCATCACGGTGGTCAGGATCTCGCTCGGCAGCTCCAGGTAGTCGGCGGAGAAGCCACCGAGGACCGGCGTCGGTTCCTCGACCAGGTTGACGATCTGGTCGACCAGCGCGGCCTCGCCCTCGACGTCGACGGTGCCCTGTACCTTGGCCGACAACGTCTCGGCCGCCTCGACGATCGTGGCCCGCCGACGCGCCGGGTCGGCCTCGATGCCGTGGATCCGGAGCAGGTCCAGGTAGCCCTCCGCGGAAGCGATCTCGACCTTCGGCGGCGCGGCCGTCCGGTGCACCCGCGTCGTCCGGCCGGCGGCCAGCGACGAGACCGACACCGGCACGATCTCGTCACCGAGCAGCGCGACCAGCCAGCGGATCGGGCGGGTGAAGGACAGCTTGGCGTCGTTCCACCGCATGTTCTTGTCCGAGCGCAGTCCGGCGACGATCTCGCTCAGGACGCCGCTCAGCACCTCGGCCGCACCGCGACCCGGGTCCGGCTTGGTGACCGCGACGTACTCGACGCCGTCCACGTCCAGGTCATGCAGCTCGTCGGTGCCGACGCCCTGACCGCGGGCGAACCCGGCCGCGGCCTTGGTGACGTTGCCGTCGGCGTCGTACGCGGCCTGCTTCTTCGGACCGCGCACCACCCGCTCGGCATCCGGCTCACCGGCCTGGACCGAGGCGACGAAGGCGACCACCCGGCGAGGCGTCGCGTACGTCGTGATCGCGCCGTGCCCGAGCCGGGTCGCGGCCAGCTTCTCCTCCAGCGCCACCCGCACCGCCTCGGCGGTCTTGGTGACCTCCGACGGCGGCATCTCCTCGGTGCCGATCTCGAAGGTCAACTGCCGGGTCCCGGTACTCGCCGGGAACTCGGTCGGCACAGCCGCGGCCGGTGGGAGCTCCGCGATCCCCAGCGGGTGCTCCAGCTCCTCGCGGCGTTCCGCCCACAGCCGCGAGACCTCGCGCGCCAGCGTCCGCATCCGGCCGAAGGCCTTCGCGCGTTCCGTCGTACTGACGGCGCCACGCGCGTCCAGCACGTTGAACGTGTGCGAGCAGCGCAGTACCTGGATGTGCGCCGGCACCGGGAGGCGGTCGTCGATCATCCGGCGGGCCTCGTTCGCGTACTCCTCGAACAGCCGCTTCTGCGACTCCACGTCCGCGTCGTCGAGGTAGTACCGGCTCATCTCGTACTCCGCCTGGCCGAACGCCTCGCCGTACGAGATGCCCGGCGCGTAGGCGATGTCCTTGAAGTGCGAGACACCCTGCAACGCCATCATGATCCGCTCGATGCCGTAGGTGATCTCCACCGACACCGGGTCCAGCGTCATGCCGCCGGCCTGCTGGAAGTAGGTGAACTGGGTGATCTCCAGGCCGTCCAGCCAGACCTCCCAGCCCAGGCCCCAGGACCCGGTCGCCGGGTTCGCCCAGTTGTCCTCGACGAACCGTACGTCGTGCGCGTCGATGTCGATCCCGAGCGCGCTCAGGCTGTCCAGGAACAGCTCCTGCGGGTTGCCCGGGTCCGGCTTGAGCACCACTTGGAACTGGGTGTGGGTCTGCAGGCGGTTCGGGTTCTCGCCGTAGCGGCTGTCGTCGGGCCGGACACTCGGCTCGACGTACGCGACCCGCCACGGCTCGGGACCGAGCACCCGCAGGATGGTCGCGGGGTTCAGCGTCCCGGCGCCGACCTCGGTGTTGAACGGCTGCACGATCATGCAGCCCCGGTCGGTCCAGTACTTCGTCAGCGCCAGCAGCGCGTCCTGCATGGTCAGCACAGCAAACCTCGAGCCATCTTCGGGGGTGTTCGGAGCGAAGTCTATTAGGCGAGCGCCGGAGCGATGCCACGGAGCGCGAGGGTGAGCAGACGGTCGGCCTGCGCGGCATCCTCGCCGCTGGCCAGCGAGATGCCGTTGACGAGCTTCAACAGGTCCTCGATCCGGACATCCGCCGGTACGGCGCCGTCGCGCTGAGCACGCTCGACCAGCCGTCCGCCGGCCGCCAGGATGCGCCGGTGACAGTCCGACCCACGCTCCGCGCTCAGTTTCAGGGCCGGGCCGAGACCACGGCTCGCGGTGCTGTGCGCGACCATGCCGCGCAGCCAGATCGTCAACGCACGCAGGGGTTCCGGATGATCCGCGAGCTGCTCCGCCTGGTCGCACACCGCGTCGATCCCGCTCTGGAAAACGGCCTCCAGGAGCGCGACCCGGCCGCCGAAGTGCCGGTGCAGGGTCGCGGACCCGACGCCGGCCCGGCGCGCGATCTCCTCGAGCGACGCGTCGGCACCCTGCTCCGCGACCACCTCGGCCGCGACCGCGACCAGCCGGTCACGGTTCCGCTGGGCATCAGCTCGCATCGCAGTCCCTTGCTCAAGTGGGGTGGTCCCCCATATCGTACCGGGAGATAAACGGGGGGTCACCCCACTTAACTCGAGGAGACAGTAGATGCGTATCGGTATGGCCTTCGGGGACGTTCGCGGGCAGCTCCCGCTGCCGGAGATCGCGAGCCAGGTACGGGCGGCGGCCGGGGCGGGTATCGGGACCGCGTGGATCTCCGACGGCATCGGGTGGGACGCGCTCACCACGCTCGCGGCCGTCGGACCCGGGGCGCCCGGGATCGAGCTCGGGACCGCCGTGGTGCCGTTCCCGCAGCGGCACCCGTTGATCCTCGCGAGGCAGGCCCTGACGGTGCAGAGCGCGGTCGGGAACCGCCTGACGCTCGGCATCGGCGCCGGGATCTCCCGCATGGTCGGCGCGATGTACGGACTGCCGACCGAGCGGCCGGCGCGGCGAGTTCGCGAGTACCTCGAGATCCTGCGGCCGCTGCTCCGGGGCGAGTCGGTCGATCATCACGGTGAGACGTTCACGGCGGTCGGCTCGGCCGTGCTGCCTGGGGTCGAGGCGCCGTCGGTGCTCGTGGCGGCGCTCGGGCCGGCGATGCTCAAGGTCGCGGGCGAGCTCGCTGACGGCACAGTCACCTGGATGACCGGACCCCGGACACTCGGCGAGCACATCGTCCCGTCGATCACCCGAGCCTCCGGGAGCCGCCGTCCGCGGATCGTGGCGGGCCTTGCCGTGTGTCTCACGTCCGACGAGGACGCGGTGCGGGCGCGCTTCGCGGAAGAGTTCGCGCCGGCGGGTCACGTTCCGGAGTACCGCGCGATGTTCGACCGCGAAGGAGCCGCCGGGCCGGCCGACGTACTGCTCGTGGGAGACGAGACCGCGATCACGAAGCAACTCGACCGGATCCGCGACACTGGCGTCACCGATGCCATGCTCGCCCCGGTCGGCACCCCCACCGAACAAACCCGCACAACCGAGTTCCTGTCTACCGTGACCGCCTGACGGCGAGCGGCTGATCCCGCTTCGCGAGTTGCTGGGTGCCATCGGCGCGCATCTGCTCCGGCTCCGGGGCGTGTACATACCCGCCCCGGCGAGTGACCCGGACCTGCAGCACTCACCAACGTGCCTCGCTCAGCTCTGTCCGCGCCCGGCTGAGCGGGGCCGGCCGGGGTTCGCCGGGGTTGATGAGTGCTGCAGGTCCGCCGCGACAGTTGCCGCCGGACGGGGCTGTGTTGTTCTATCGGCGGGTGACGATAACGGATGCGCACGGGGCGGTCGACGCGGTCTGGAGGATCGAGTCGGCGCGGATCATCGCGGGCGTCGCGCGGATCGTGCGGGACGTCGGGCTGGCGGAGGAGCTGGCGCAGGACGCGCTGGTGGCCGCGCTGGAGCAGTGGCCGGAGTCCGGCGTACCGAACAATCCTGGCGCCTGGCTGATGGCGATCGCCAAGCGCCGCGCGATCGACCTGATCCGGCGCAAGGAGACATACCAGCGCAAGCTCGCCGAGATGGGCCACGAGCTCGAGATCGACGGCGACAGCGTCGAGGATGACGTCGAGGCGATCCTCGAGGACCACATCGAGGACGACCTGCTCCGGCTGGTGTTCACCGCCTGCCACCCGGTACTCACCATGGACGCCCGGGTGACGCTGACGCTGAAGCTGCTCGGTGGCCTGAAGACCGACGAGATCGCCCGCGCGTTCCTCGCCCCGGAGACGACGATCGCCCAGCGGGTCGTGCGCGCCAAGAAGAACCTCGCCAAGGCGGGCGTCGAGTTCGAGGTCCCCGCCGGGCCGGACCTGCTCGACCGGTTGTCGTCGGTCCTCGAGGTCGTCTACCTGATCTACAACGAGGGGTATTCCGCGACCGCGGGCGACGACTGGATGCGGCCGGCACTGTGCAACGAGGCGATGCGGCTCGGCCGGCTCCTCACGGAACTGATGCCGACCGAACCCGAAGTACTCGGCCTGCTGGCGCTGATGGAGCTGCAGTCGTCCCGGGCGAACGCGCGCACCGGCCCGGACGGCGAACCGGTGCTGCTGCTCGAACAGGACCGTCGCCGCTGGGACCGGCTGCTGATCCGCCGCGGCCTCGAAGGCATCGACCGCGCCTGGGCGCTGGAGAAGCCGCCCGGCCCGTACCTCCTGCAGGCCGCGATCGCCGCCTGCCACGCCCGCGCCGCCGACCCCGAGGACACTGACTGGGCCCGGATCGCCGGCCTGTACGCCGTTCTCGCGCAGGTCACGCCGTCACCGGTCGTGGAGCTGAACCAGGCGGTCGCGATCTCGATGGCGTTCGGGCCCGAGCGCGGGCTCCAGGCGGTGGACCTGCTCGCGGACGACCCGTCGCTGAAGGACTATCACCTGCTGCCGAGCGTGCGCGGGGACCTGCTGTTCAAGCTCGGCCGGCTCGACGAGGCGCGCGCCGAGTTCGAGAAGGCCGCCGCGCTGACCCGCAACGAACGCGAGCGGAAACTTCTCCTGGAACGCGCGGCGGCCTGCTGAAGGGCTAGTGGTGCCGGCGGGCCATCCACGCGGCGCCGACCCCGACGGCGACCGCGGCGCCACCGATGGCCGCGGCGGCCTTCGGGTGCCGCCTGCCCATCGCCGGCAGCTCCTTCATCGCGCCGGGGACGTCCTTCATCTTCTGCCCCGCCTGCCCGGCGGCACCCGAGACGCGCTGCCCCGCGCTGCCCGCGGTGTCCTTCACGCGCTGCGGCACGTTCAGCCTGCGGCTGAGTTCCTGGACGGTGTCGGCGAGGTGCTGCCTGGTGTGCTCGAGATCGATCCGGACCGTCTCGGCCTCGGACATCGGCTCGCGGTGCGAGGCGTTCCTGGAGTTGGTCGAAGTCGTGCTCATCGTGTGCTGTTCCCTTCCGGCTGGTGTCCCTTGAGTGCTTCGAGGTCCTCGTGCACGCCGCTGACGGCACGCTGCGGAACGGGCGGATTGGCACGCGACACGTGCCGTTTGCCGAGCAGTGCCGCGACGGCCGCGATGAGGAACAGCACCGCCGCGACGATCAACGCCGACAACCACGCCGGCAGTGCGGTCGCGAGCCCGAGGATCGCGGCCGCGATCAGGACACCGAGCCCGTACAGCGCGACCGCACCGGCCCCGCCGAACAGCCCGGCCCCGACACCGGCTTCCTTTCCTTTCACCTTCAGCTCGGCCTTGGCCAGCTCCACCTCGTCGCGGACCAGCCGGCTGAGGTCGCTGGTCACATCGCTGACCAGCGCACCGACGCCTTCGCGGTGACCATTCGGCCCGGCCTCGTACCGGACCACTTCTGGACGTGTCGTCATGACCGCCTCCCGTGCTCAGCTGCCGGTCCGGTACCCACCTCACCCAGCGTCACACGTCGTTCTGTGATCTGAGTCACAGATGGTCGATCGGGCCTGCGAGTCCTCGACGCACGGGTGAAGACTCACTCACCCAGGAGGAACGACATGCACACGGTGGAATCCAAGGACGGTACGACGATCGCGTACGACCGGCGTGGGACCGGGCCGGCGCTGGTCCTGGTCGACGGCGCACTCTGCAGCCGCGCCCAGGGACCGATGCCCGATCTCGCCGAGACGCTCGCGGACCGGTTCACCGTCCACAACTACGACCGGCGGGGCCGCGGCGACTCCGGCGACACAGCCGAGTACGCGGTCGACCGCGAGATCGAGGACCTGGCCGCGGTGATCGAGGCGGCCGGCGGATCGGCGCACGTCTACGGCTCGTCGTCCGGCGCGGCGCTGGCACTGCGGGCCGCGGCAGCCGGGCTGGCGATCGACAAACTGGTGGCGTTCGAGCCGCCGTACGTCGTCGACGACAGCCGCAAGCAGATCCCGCGCAGCTGGGTCGGCGACCTGCAGCGCCTCGCGGCGGACGACGCGATCAAGTACTTCTTCACGAAGGGCATCGGACTGCCCGGAATCTTCGTGACGATGATGAAGCTGATGCCGGGCTGGAAGCAGATGAGGGCGATCGCGCACACCCTGCCGTACGACGCCCAGGTGCTCGGCGGCAACTGTTTCGGTGAGCCGATGGACGCCGCGCAGTGGGCGGGCATCGACCAGCCGGTGCTGGTGGTGAGCGGCGGGAAGAGCCCGGCGTGGATGAAGACGTCGACTCGGGCGCTCGCCGCGGCGGTCCCCGGGGCCGGGCACACCGAGGTGCCGGGTCAGAACCACATGATCAAGGCGGCCGCGATCGCCCCGGTGATCGCGGAGTTCTGCCGGTGAACCGCCAGGCCGTCACAAGCGCGCCCGCCCGTCCCCGCCGAGGCGGAGGACGGGCGGGCGCGGCGACTTGCGATGGCCTGGAGGTCCAGGACGATCAGGCGCCGGTGATCAGCTTGCCGGCGCCGGAGCGGGCCGCGTCGAAGCGGGCCTGGGCGTCGGCCCAGTTCACGACGTTCCACCACGCCTTGACGTAGTCGGGCTTCACGTTCTTGTACTGCAGGTAGAACGCGTGCTCCCACATGTCCAGCATGGCGATCGGGATCTGCCCGGCCGGCAGGTTGCCCTGCTGGTCGTACAGCTGGTGGATCAGCAGCTTGCCGCCCAGCGCGTCCCAGCCGAGGATCGCCCAGCCGGAGCCCTGGATGGTGGTCGCGCTCGCGGTGAAGTTGGCCTGGAAGGCGTCGAACGAGCCGAAGAACTCGTCGATCGCCGCGCCCAGTTCGCCGTCCGGCTTGTCGCCGCCGTCCGGAGACAGGTTCTTCCAGAAGATCGAGTGGTTGACGTGCCCGCCGAGGTTGAAGGCGAGCGTCTTCTCCAGCCCGACGATCGCGCCGAAGTCACCCTTGTCGCGGGCCTCGGCCAGCTTGTCCAGGGTGTCGTTCAGACCCTTCACGTAGGTCGCGTGGTGCTTGTCGTGGTGCAGCTCCATGATCTCGCCGGCGATGCTCGGCGCCAGTGCACCGTAGTCGTAGGGGAGGTCGGGAAGCGTGTACGTGGTCAACTCTGCTCCTTCGTCGGGGCCCTCGGGGCCGATATCTCCGATGTCCTGTTTCAGCGGCACCAGCTTGAAACTTCAACCACGGTTGAGGTCAAGACGCCACGCGGGCGACGCGGCACCTCCGACCAGTGCCCGGTTCGACCGCGATCACACCCCCGCGCACGGACCGGACACCACCAGCTTCACATACTCCGCCCGAGGACCCACGCAGGAGTCTCACCTGGACTGGTGCAGGACCTTCAGCTCGGCCCGCAGCGCCTCCGCGAACACCTCCGGCGCGTCCGCGAACCCGGTGTGACCGCCCGGGAAACGGGTCGGCTCGACACCGAGCCGGTCGGCGAGCGCGGTCGACGTACGGTCGCAGAGCTGGCCGCTGGACTCCTCGCCGATCCCGACCACGACGTCGGCCTCGCGCAGCCGGTCGAGGTCCGGGAGCCAGGTGATCGTCTCGCGCATCTCGTGCGCGAACCAGAACTGCTCCGCGGCCACCTGCTGCGGGTCGCGCTCGCCGCCGAACATCATCTCGACGACGTCGTCCGGCAGCTGGATGTTCGCGACCGCGAAGAACTGCTTCCAGGCGCCGGTGACGTCACCGGCCAGGTAGTCGGCCATCAGCTTCTCGGATTTCGCCATCAGGTCGTCCGCGTCCGGGACCAGCCGGTTCAGCGGCGGCTCGTGCGCGATCACCGACCGGACCAGCTCCGGGTGGTACTGCGCGAGCGCCAGCGCGCTGACCGCCCCACCACTCGACCCCAGTACGACGGCCGGCCCCGCGTCGAGGTGCCGGATCAAGCGGGCCAGGTCGTCGGCCCGCTGCTCGGGGCGCGACGTACCGCCGGGGTTCAGCGTGCTCCGTTTCACCCCGCGCGGGTCGAGCGTCAGGACGGTGTAGTCCGGCGCCAGTAGATCGGCCAGCGGCGCGAACGCGTCCGCGTCCATGGGTGCGCCGACCAGGAGCACCAACGGTCCGGTACCGCGCACTTCGTAGTACAACTCTGCCTCGGGAACCACCAATGTGCTGTTCATGCCCCTTCCACGAACGGAAGGGGCGCGAATGGACAGCTCAGTTCGGGTAAACGTCGGAGCCCGGCTCGAAGTCGGCCTCCTCGACGACCCGGCGGACCTCGACCTCGGAGCCGAGGGCCTCGGCCAGGCGCGCGGCCCACTCGATCGCCTCGTCACGGTTGCGGACCTCGACGACGAGCATGCCACCGATCAGCTCCTTGGTCTCCGCGAACGGCCCGTCGGTGACGGTACGCCGCCCGTCCTCGACCTTGACCCGCGCGCCGAGCGCGCTGCGGTGCACACCCTCCGCGAACAGCAGTACGCCGGCCTTCGACAGGTCCTCGACGACCTTGCCGACCGCCTCGCCTACCTCCGGCGCCGGGAACCCCCCGGCCTCGCTCTCCGCGTCGGCCTTGTTGATGATCATGTAGCGCATGCGACTGCTCCTCGTGGTTTCGGTCGATCACTTACTCCCACGTCGAGCAGCCCGCCCTCAAATCGACACGCAACCTCAGACCAGTTCGCGACTCAGTTCGTCCAAGCGCTTCGCGTCGAGTGAGCCGCTCGCTGGCGGCTTATGTGCCCGCTGGCGCGTTGTAGCGCGTCAGCGGTGAAACAACTCGCCAGTGGACTAGTTCGGCTGGTCGCCGGAGGGGTTGTAGGCGCAGGCGTCGGCGAGGTTCTGGGTGGGGCCCGGGGGTGGGGTGGTGGTCGTGGTCGTCGGCGTGGCCGGCTTGCGGGTGGTGGCGGGGGTGGTCGGCGTGACCGAGGTGGTCGGTGGCGTGGTGGCCGGGACCGGGTCGGACTCCAGGGCCTTCTCGACGGTGTCGCGCAGCGCCTGGTAGTCGGGGTGCAGGTACTTGAGGCGCAGCTTCTCCGGGTCCAGGGTCACGTTCGAGACCGTCGCCGACTTCACCTTCAGGGCCAGCTCGACCATGGCCGGCAGCAGCTCCTGCGGGATGTCGGTCCGCAGCAGGTGCTGACCGGCCTTCGCGATCGCCTTGTACTTCGTCACCAGCGTCTGCGGATCGGCCGCGTCGACGATGGCCTTGATCACGCACCGCTGCCGGATCTGCCGCTGGTCGTCGTCGGCGCCGTACCGCCCGCGGGCGAACCAGAGCGCGTGCCGGCCGTCCAGGTGCTGGCTCGGTCCGGGCTCGATCCATTCCTTCGGCGGGATGTGCGCGCTGCTGATGCCACCCATCGCGACCCGCTCGTTGACGTTCACCGTGATCCCGCCGAGCGCGTCGACGATCTCCGGGAAGCTCTGCAGGTTGACCTGCAGGTAGTAGTCCAGCTTCAGGCCGGTGGCCTCACCGACCGACTGCTTCAGCACGTCCGCCCCCTCGTTGTCCGACGGCCCGAGGATGCCGGGGTGCGCGTCCGGGATGTTCTGGTACATCGCCGTCAGCATCCACTCCAGCCGCCCGTCGAGGGTGAGCCCTTCCTTGCCGAACCCGTTCGGGTAGAACTTGTACAGCGGCGAGTCCTTCGGGAACGGCATGAACGTCAGGTTCCGCGGCAACGAGATCAGCGCGGTGTTCCCGGTCTTGGTGTCGATGCTCGCCACGATCACGGTGTCGGTCCGCACACCCTCGCGGCTCGGAGCGTCGTCGCCACCGAGCAGTAGCAGGTTCAGCCGCGGTTTGCCCTCCCACGGATCCTTCACGTTGACCGTCGAGGGCCTGGTCGCGCTCTTGCTCTGCTCCTGTGCCTGGAACACGTCCTGCACGAGCGTCCGCTGCGCCAGCACGGTCTGCACGCCGACCGCCGACGGCGCCGCGACCGCGAAGCACAGCACCCCGACGAACACCGCGCCGAGCACCCGTCCGCCGACGCCACCCGTTGCCGGACGCAACGACCTGTGGGAGGCCACGATCACCACGATCCAGAGCACCGCGACGACCCCGATCAGCACCGAGGTGATCAGCAGCCGGCTCGGTACGACGGCCGCCGCGATCACCTCGTCACGACGGGTCAGCCCGACGTACACGACCAGGCCGACCAGTGCGAGGAAGACCAGGAGCACGAACGTACCGATCCGCCGGCGCCCGCCGGCGATCAGTCCGGTGCCAGGGAGCAGTGCGCCGAGCAGCGTCAGCCCCAGCACCTTCGGCACCGAGCGTGGCCGCTCGGCCTCCGCGCGCGCACGACTCGCCATGCGTTCCCCTGTCACCCCGTCTGTCCCCCGGCTTCAAGTGTGCGTCAAACTCCCGCTCCTTACCTCTTCAGACGTGTTACAGGCTCGATCGGTTGTCGAACGGCAGGCCGGTTAATCGGGTCGCGGCGGTCGCGCACGGGGGCTAGGTTGGTCGGTTGTGCGAATTCTGGTGCTGGGTGGAAACGGATTTGTCGGGCGCGCGATCGTGGACGACGCGCTGGCGCACGGGGCCGAGGTCGCCTCGTTCAGTCGCGGGAAGAGCGGTACGCCGCTTCCCGCCGGAGTGACACAGTTGATCGGCGACCGGGAGGCGGGCGACTACTCGGCGCTGCGGACCGGCGAGTGGGACGCGGTCGTCGACCTGAGCGGTTTCCGGACCCGGGACGTCGACCAGGCGATGGATGTGCTCGGTGACCGCGTCGGACGGTACGTGTTCGTCTCGAGCCACGCGGTGTACGTCCGCGATCTGCCGGCCGGGACCGACGAGACCGCGCCGCGACGGGAGCCGCTGCGCGATGCCGACGTACTGACGAACGACACGTACGGCCCCTGCAAGGTCGCCTGCGAGGACGATGTCGTCGAGCGGTACGGCGACCGCGCAACCATCGTCCGCCCCGGCCGGGTGACCGGCCCCGGAGACTCATCGGGTACGGCGCTCTACTGGATCCGCCGTGGCGCGCGCGGTGGCCGCGTCGCACTGCCCACGAGTCCCGAGCAGCCGCTCCAACTCATCGACAGTCGCGACGTGGGGCGTCTGGTCCTGCAGCTCGTCACCGATGCGCGGGCGGGTGCGTTCAACGCGGTCGGTCCGGACTCCACGATCAGCGACCTCATCCAGGTGTCCGCCGAGCTGTCGGGCAGCGCCGTCGAGATCGTCCCGGTCCCGTTCGACGCCGTACCGCCGCGGTTCCCGCTCGTCGACCCGGTGTCCGAGTGGGGTGAGCGGCAGCGCAACCCGGCCAAGGCCCGCGCGGCCGGTATGCCGGTCACGCCGCTGCGGCAGACCGTGGCCGACGTACTCCGGTGGGACCAGGACCGCGGCGCGCCCACGCTCGAGATCGGGCTGACGGCAGAGCAGGAGGCCGGGCTACTGGCCGGGCTACTCCGGTAGCGCGAGGGTCCGGCCGGCGTCACGGGCCGCGTTGATCGACCGCGTGAGGGTGTCCTTGAGCGCGCTCGCCTCGTCACTGAAACCTTGGACGACCGACGTGTCGCCGACCGGTTCGGTACGGGCGAGCAGCTCGATGTAGCGATCGCCGTCCTCGAGGGCGGCCTCGGCCCGGAGCGCGGCGTCGGCGGCACGGACCCGGTCGGCGTACTTGCCGAGCAGGTCGACCTTGCGCTTGATCGCATCGGCCGAGAGCGTCAGGGCGCGACGCTGCGGGCCGAGGACGGCGTCCAGTTCGGCTGTCGACATGCCGCGGGCGATGTCCTTCTGGCGGGCCCGCAGTACGGTCTGTTCGCGCAGTACCTGGGCGATGTCCCAGAGTTGCTCGGGCAGCACGAGTTCGTTCTTCATCTCGTCGAGCAGGCCGCGCCGGGTAACTGTTGCCTCAAGCACCGTTTTGACCGCGCGCTGGGCGCGGCCGAGCAGCCGCGCGGCTTCCTCGTCGAAGTCCTCCGGCAGCAGGTACTTCCCGTGCTGCAGCCGGACCGCCTTGTGCCCGCGGTCCTCGACCATCGACTTGACCAGGACACCGCCGGTCGCGAGTACCGCGACCCCGGCCAGCGCCACCGCGGCCCACGCGGCGACCGCGGTCGGCAGCGTCGCCGCCATCACGATCAGCGCCAGGATCCACCCGCCGACACAGACCGCGAGCCAGACCAGCAACGTCCCGAACGTGTTCCCGGGCGCCACCGACCACGACGTCTCCCGCTTCGGCCGCCGCGCGCCGGCCGCCACGAACAACTCCGGCCGGTGCTCGTACAACCGCCGTACGCCCACAGGCACACCCGGCGCGAACACAGGCTCCATCGCCACCTCCGGAGAAGACGTCAGCACTCAGCGTAAGGGGTGTCTGATGTTCCCGCGCCGTAGCGAGCAGGTGCTCGGCGCGGTGGCTCGGTGCGCGGGAGCGAAGGTCTCGATGCGGAGCATCGTGGCCTTTGCTCACGTGCAGCGAGGTGCCGTGCCGAGTGCCGCGCAGTA
>NZ_JBIALI010000004.1:0-876967 GCF_042873375.1 Kribbella sp. NPDC004875 | reverse complement strand
CACGCATGGCCCCTATTCCTCGCCCCCCGGGCGGTCGCGGGTTCCCCCTCCCCCCCCCCCCCCCCGGGGGGCCGGCCGCGGGCGGGGGGGGGGGCCCCGCGGGCCCCAGGCTGGGGGTGGGTCAGCCGCGCGAACGGCTGCGGGAACGGCTGCGCGAGCGCGACCGGCTACGGGACCGTCCGCCGTGGTGCAGGACCGGCTTGATCCGCGGGTTGTCGTGGCGAGTCATGGTGTTCACCTCCTTCCGCTGAGCGCGTGGTCGAGCGTGACGACCCGGTCGGCGATCGCCGCCAGGTCGCGATCGTGGGTGACCACGAGCACCGTGCGCTGCGCGGTGGTGGTCCGGATGGCTTCGATGACCGCGGCCGCCGAAACCGGGTCGAGTGAGGCGGTCGGCTCGTCGAGCAGCACCATCGGTGCCGACGACACCGCGGCCCGGGCCAGCGCGACCCGGCGCCGCTGACCACCGGACAGCCGTACGCCGCCTTCGCCAAGCGGGGTGTCGTAGCCGAACGGCAGACGGTCGGCGAACTCGTCGACCAGAGCGGCCCGGCCGGCCGCGACGACGCCCGCGCGGGTCGCGTTCTCGTTGCCGAACGCGATGTTCTCGGCAACGGTCGCGTCCAGCAGCCACGGGTCCTGCGGGACGAAGGCGAACCGGTCACGGAGGCTGCGCTGGTCGCAGTCCCGGAGGTCCACGCCGTCGATCAGGATGCGGCCGGCGTCGACGTCGTACAGGCGGAGCAGGAGGTGCAGCGCCGTACTCTTGCCGATGCCGCTCGGGCCGAGCAGACAGACGGTCTCACCGGCAGCGATATCGAGGTCGAAGTGGTCGAGGACCGGGCGGCCGGGCTCGTAACCGAAGGAGACGCGCTCGAAGCGGATCCCCGTGCGGAGATGCGGTGCTGGGCGGGCGTCTGTCCGGTCCTGGACTGCTTCGTCGCAGGCGAGCACGTCGCGGACGCGGACCGCGCTGGCACCGGCCTTGGCGAGTACGACGGACAGGCGGGTGAGGCCGCGGACGGGGGAGTAGAGGTCTCGGAGATAGGCCAGCACGACCAGGAGCCCGCCGACGCTCAGCGCTCCGGTGAGCACGTGCCGGCCGCCGACGACCAGGACGAGGGCGGCACCGATTGCCAGGACTACGTCGGCCATGGGGGTCCAGCGGGCGTCGACTTCGATGGCGCGGAGTTCGACGTCGAGGACGGCGCGGTTGCGGGTGCCGAAGATCGCGGCGGCACGGTCGAAGCGGCCGAACGCCTGGACGGCCCGGACGTTGCGGAGCAGATCGGTGGTTGCTCCCGCCAACCGCCCGGACTCGGTGCGGGCGTCTTGTTGCGCGGCGCGGATCAGGCGGCGCTGGCGGACCGCGAGGGCAGCGAGCACCGGAGCGACGGTGAGGCCGATCAGCGCCAGCTGCGGGTCGAAGGCAACGAGCAGGGCGATGACGCCGGCGAGCATGACTGCGTCGGGGAGGAAGGACGTGGTGACCGCGACTACTGCGTCGAGGAGGCGGCCGACGTCGGTGGTGAGTCTGGAGACGAGCTCGCCGCTGCGCATGCGGTCGTGCCAGCGCAGGGACCGGGTCATCGTGCGCTGGAACATCGTGGCGCGCAGGCCGGCGCCGATCCGCTCGGCGGCACCTTCGACCGAGCGCAGGACGGCCATGTCGAGCAGACCGACGATCGCCGAGAGCAGCACACTCGCAGCCGCCGCCAGAGCAAGCACAACCAGCGGATCCGCCACCCATCCGTGCCCGCCGGCCGACACCGCGGTGGCCGGGGCGGTGGCGGGGACCGCGGTGGAGGCGGCAGTGGGACCGGCAGCGGGGGACACGGTCAGGGCGGTGCTCTGGGCGGCCGGGCGGAGGGCGTGGTCTACGGCCAGGGCGAGGGGCCAGGGGCGGAGGAGGACCGCGCCGACTCGCAGGACGACGAGGCCGGCTGCGGCGGCGAGAGCGGGGAGCTCTGCTCGTGCGGCGGGCCCGGCGACGGCGAGTGACAGCGGAAGTCTCATGCCGACAACGCTCGCCGCCGGCTGGTCGGCTCCGGTAGTGCACGTTGGTACTACGACCGTTGTCGGGCTGCCGCCGGACGGCGCGCGCACCCTACGATCCCAGCCATGGGGAGACTTCGACGCGCCGACCGTGGCCCGATCTCGACGGTCGGGCTCCTGGTCCGCTTCACCGCGGCCGGCCTGATCGTGCTGCTCTCGCTCGCGGCCCTGATCGCGTTCGTCGCGCGCCAGGCGGGCGTCGAGCAGGCCACCGAGTCCGCGCGGCAGGTGACGTACGTGACCGCGCGCGGGGTGGTCGAGCCGCGTCTGGACGCCGCCGTCGTCGCAGGGCAGCCGGCCGCGCTGCGCTCGTTCGACGAGGCGATGCGCAGGTATGTGCTGCAGGGTTCGCTGGTCCGCGTCAAGGTGTGGAACGCCGACGGGACGATCGTGTACTCGGACGAGCCGCGACTGGTCGGCCGCCAGTTCCCGCTCGGCGCCGAGGAGCAGGCGGCCTTGCAGCGGCAGGGCAGCAGCGCGTCCGAGGTCAGCGACCTGAGCCGGCCCGAGAACCAGTTCGAGATCCCGTACCAGAAGCTGCTCGAGGTGTACGTCGGTGTTCGCGCGACCAACGGTCAGCCGATGCTGTTCGAGGCGTACTTCGAGTATCGGGCGGTCACCGAAGCGGGACAGGCGGCGTGGCAGCGGTTCGCGCCGCCGTCGCTCGGCGCGCTGTTGGTGCTGGAGCTGGTGCAGATCCCGTTCGCGTGGTCGCTGGCCCGACGGGTGCAGCGCCAGCAGCGGGATCGCGAGCGGTTGCTGCAGCACGCCGTGGACGCGTCGGACGCCGAACGCCGGCGGATCGCGGGCGAGTTGCACGACGGCGTCGTACAGGAGCTGACCGGGCTGAACTACGCGCTGGACGCGATGCGGCTGGGGAGTCCTTCCGAGGGGCAACGGGCGGAGCTGATCGCCGATGGCGCTTCGCGGTTGCGGGGCAGCATCGGGTCGCTGCGCTCGTTGCTGGTGGACATCTATCCGCCGAACCTGGCCGAGGAAGGGCTGGCGTCGGCGTTGGCCGAGCTGGCGGCCGGACTCGAGCGGACCGGCGTCGAGGTCCGGCTGGAGACCGACGGAGCGGAGTCGTTGCCGACCGCGGCGGCAGCCTTGCTGTTCCGGACGGCGCAGGAGGTCGTCCGGAATGTCGCCGCGCACAGCGGGGCACGGGAGGTGCTGATCAAGGCGGGCCGTGCGGACGGGCGTGGGGTGCTGGTGGTGGACGACGACGGTCGCGGGTTCGACGAGTCACGGCTCGGCGAACGGAGCAGCGACGGGCACCTCGGGCTACGCTCGATCGGCGACCTGCTCGCCGAGTCGGGTGGCACACTGACCGTCCGGGCCGCGCCCGGCCAGGGAACACGGGTGGAAGCCGAGGTGCCGGTGTGAGCCGGGTGATCAGGGTGCTGATTGTGGACGACCATGCGATCGTCCGCACCGGCCTGTCCCAGCTGCTCGGTACGGCGGACGACATCGAGCTCGTCGGCGCGGCCGGTGACGGTGCCGAGGCGGCCACGATGGCGGCCGACCTGAAGCCGGACGTCGTACTGATGGACCTGTCGATGCCCGGCACAGACGGGATCACGGCGACCGAGCGGATCGTCGCGGCGGATCCGGACGCGCACGTGCTCGTGCTGACCTCGTTCAGCGATCAGACGCGGATCCTGGACGCGTTGCAGGCCGGTGCCGAGGGATATCTGCTGAAGCACAGCGAGCCCGAGGTGATCCTGACCGGGATCCGCGAGATCGTGTCGGGCGGTTCGCCGCTGGATCCGAAGGCGGCGCGGGTGCTGCTGACCAACCGGCGGTCGCCCGGTCCGGACACGAAGCTGACCGACCGGGAGCAGCAGGTCCTCGACATGGTCGGGTCCGGGCTGCCGAACAAGACGATCGCCAGGCGGCTCGGGATCAGCGAGCGCACGGTGAAGGCGCATCTCACCAACATCTACCAGCGGCTCGGCGTCACCGACCGCACCCAGGCCGCGCTCTGGTCCCAGCGGCAGCGGCGGGACGAGTAGGTACTAGTACCAAGGTCCGATGGCCGCGGCCCCGCCGGTTCGGCGAGGATCGATCCATGGACGAGAACCCTGCAGACCCGCGCCGGCGCCCGGTCGTGCTGCGGTCGGCAGGCTCGGCCGACGAGCCGACACACCGATCGCGCCGCTACCTCGCGTGGGCCGGCACGGGCGTACTCGGTCTGGTTGCGGCCGCCGGCCTGGTTGCGGGCGGGACGGCTGTCTGGTCAGCCTTCGATCCCGGTACGCCGGGCAACTCGCCGGCACCGCTCTGGTTCCCACCACCTGAGACGATCACGCCGCAGAGCGAGAAAATCGCCCCGACTCCGACCCGCAGCACACCGGACGACCACGGCGGCGACCGCACGCGTACTCCGCGCGTGACCAGGACGTCCGAGCCGGGCGATGACAAGGGCGGCCATCGGACGACTGCACCGTCGACCACGAAGTCGACCTCGGGCAAGCACGGTACAGGCGGCGGGACGTCCGGGAAGTCCTCGGACGACGGGCCTAATCACCATTGACCGGCCGTACCGCCCGACCGAGGATGTGCGGGCTCGCCGGTGACGTCCGATCCGGTGGGAAGGCGAACCGATCCAGCTCCGCGATCTCGAACCCCGCCGCGGTGATCGCCCCCGCGGTGTCCCGATGGGTGTGACAGCCACCCACGAACCACGGCCACACGGTCGCATCCATCACCTTCTGCACCGTCGCCAGCCGAGTCCCGTCTTCAGCCGCGACGTGCTCGTAGAACCGCAGCTCACCACCCGGCCGGAGGACCCGCCTCGCCTCCGCCAGCGCGGCCGACTGGTCGGGGACCGAACAGAGGACGAGGGACGCCACCACGACGTCGGCTGACTCGTCAGCGACGGGCAAGCGGTCCGCCGTACCCTCGACGACTTCGACCGGGACCGGCGCGGTGGCGGCGGCGCGGTGGGCCGCGGTGCGGAGGAACGGCTCGGGCTCGACTGCGATCACCCGGGTGACCGCCGCGGGGTAGTGGGCGAAGTTGCCGCCGTCGCCCGCGCCGATCTCGACGACCTGCCCGGCGGTCCCGGCGAGCAGCCGCCGCCGGTGGCCGGCGGCACCGACCTCGTCCAGCGACGGGCGAACCCGTGCGTACATCCGGGCGAACACGGGTCGATTCATGCGCTCCAGTTTCCCAGACATGTCGGATCAGGGCGTCCGCCGATCGTCTCCACGGTGACAGCAGTTCGACCACCAAGGAGTGCGCACCGTGTCCACCACCGTGAAAGCCATCGACATCGTCGTGTCCGACCTCGGCGCAGCGATCGAGTTCTACCGCCGCCTCGGCCTGGAGTTCGTGCCGGACCCGTACATGCCGGACAACCACGCCGGCTGCGACCTGCCGAACGGCCTGCACCTGATGCTCGACACCGAGGACATGCGCCGCAAGACCACCGAGGGCTGGACGCCGCCGGCGCTCGGCCGGACGTTTCTCACCTTCGAGTACGACGGTCCCGCGGCGGTCGACGCGACGTACGCCGAGTTGGTGAGCGCCGGCGTACACGGTCTGCAGGAGCCGTTCGACGCGCCGTGGGGGATGCGGTACGCGACCGTCGCGGATCCGTCCGGGAACGGCGTCGATCTCTACGCCACCCAGCCCGCGTCCTGAGCCAGACTGAGCAAGACTGTCCGCAGGGAGGTATTCCGTGAAGTACGTGTTGATGTTCATCGAGACCGAGGAGTTCGCGGAGGAGTTCGCGGCGCTGGCGCCGGCCGAGAAGGAGACGGCGTACCGGCGGGTCTACCAGTGGTTCGAGGACCACAAGGACAAGATCACGAACCGCGGCAACAAGTTGCAGGGGCCGGAGACCGCGACGACGGTCCGGCTGGACGGCGGGGTGCTGGCCACCGACGGTCCGTTCATCGAGGGCAAGGAAGTGATCTCCGGGTTCACCGAGATCGACGTGGAGGATCTCGACGAGGCGCTCCGGATGGTGAAGACCTGGCCGGCCTGCCCGGTCGTCGAGATCCGGCCGGTCCAGGAGATGTGACGCGGGCGATGTGACGCAGGAGATGTGACCGCTGTGAGCACGCAGGACGAGCTGGCCCGGGTGGTGCGTGACCACGCGGGCCGGCTGGCCGGCGGCCTGGTCTCGCTGCTCGGCGACTTCTCCGCTGCCGAGGACCTCGTTCAGGACGCGGTCGAGGCCGCGCTCAGACGCTGGCCGGTCGAGGGCATCCCGGAGCGGCCGGACGCTTGGCTGTTCACGGTCGCCAAGCGCCGCGGTCTCGATGTACTGCGGCGGCAGCAGAACTACCGCGCCAAGCTGGCACTGCTCGAACCGCTGGAGCAGCCACCGGCAGACGACCGGCTTCGGCTGATCTTCACTTGCTGCCACCCGGCGCTCGCCCGCGAGGCCCAGGTCGCGCTCACCCTGCGGGTGGTCTGCGGACTGACGACCGCCCAGATCGCCGCGGCGTTCCTCGCGTCGGAGTCGGCGGTCGCGCAACGGATCACGCGGGCGAAGCGCAAGATCACCGACGCCGGCATCCCGTACCGGATCCCGCGCGACGACGAGCTGTCCGAGCGCCTCACCGAAGTACTGACGGTCATCTACCTGCTCTTCAACGAGGGCTACCTGTCCAGTACGGCGGACCGCGCGCACTCCCGCGACCTCGTCGACGACGCCGAATGGCTGACCGCGCTCCTGCACGGCCTGCTCCCGAACGAGCCCGAGGTCGCCGGCCTGCTCGCCCTGATCCGCCTGCACCGCGCCCGTACGGCGGCCCGCTTCACCCCGAACCTCGTGCTGCTCCAGGACCAGGACCGCACGTTGTGGGACCACGCCGCGATCGCCGACGCGACCGCACTGCTCACCCGGACGGCACATCGCTTCCGCGCGCCGGCGCCGTACCAGCTGCAGGCCGCGATCGCCGCCTGCCACAGCGAGGCGCCGACGTGGGACGACACCGACTGGCCGCAGATCCTCGTGCTCTACGACATGCTCCTGGCCGTGCAGCCGAGCTCGGTCACCTGTTTGCACCGGGCCGTCGCGCTGTCGTACGTACGAGGTTCGGCGACCGCGCTCGAGGAGCTCGACCGGTTGTCCGAAGAACTCCACGCCTACCCGCTGTTCCACGCCACCCGCGCACAGTTCCTCCGCGACCTCGGCCGCCACGCCGAAGCACGCGCCGCCGACGAGCGCGCCGCGGACCTCACCACCAACCCGGCCCAACTGCACCTGCTCCACGAACGCCTGGGCCAGAAAATCTAGGAGAACAACGACGGATCCGATCGTGACGAAGGTCCAGGTCGAGCGGACGGCGGACGAGGCGTTCGCCTGCTCACCGACCCGGACCACGCTCCTGGGCGGTCCGCGGCGGCACTGACTGCACCGCAACACCGACGGATAACCCCTCGTCTTGGGGGTTCTTCGCTCGCATACCAGCGGAGAACCCCCAAGGCGAGGGGAGGACCCTCACCATGAGAGTGAGCGCCGTGCGGGCAAACCCTCAGGTTGACGTTGAGGTGGTGTGCGGGCGTCGGGTGGCGAGCCGACGGCGCGGCGGGCTTGGCGCACTGCGATGCGGCGCCGCGTGTTCGTTGTCTCGGCCGGGACCTGGTGTGGTCAGACGCTGCGCAGGACCGAGACGACGATGCCGAGGACGGTGGCGTTGTCGCCGTCGATGATCTCGTACGCCGGGTTGCGTGGCTCGAGGTACACGTGGCCGTTGCGGCGGCGGTACACCTTCACGGTCGCCTCCTCGTCGATCATCGCGGCGACGATCTGACCCGAGTGCGCCTCGGACTGCTGCCGGACCACCACGATGTCGCCGTCGCAGATCGCCGCGTCGATCATCGACTCGCCGCGGACCCGCAGGCCGAAGACGTTGCCGCGACCGGTGAGACCGCGGGGGAGCTGCAGTACGTCGTCCACGTGCTCGACCGCGGAGATCGGCGTACCGGCCGCGATGTCGCCGACCACCGGGACCGGGACGTTCTCGTCGCTCGTGTCGCGGCTCGTCTCCTGCAGGAACATCCGGACGTCGATCGGGCGGGACACCGACGGGCTGCGGCGCAGAAAGCCCTTGTCCTCCAGGCTGGCCAGGTGCTTGGACACCGACGACGAGGAGCGCAGGCCGACCGCGTCGCCGATCTGCCGGCTGCTCGGCGGGTACCCGTGCCGGGTCACCCAGTCCCGGATCACCACCAGGATCCGCTGCTGCCGCTCCGGAAGAGCGGCGGTGTCGAGGTCGCCGAACAGGTCGAGATCAGTCACCGCGAAATCCTAGATCGCCACCTGCCGTTCGTCGTGCTCCGACCCGCCCGCGCCGACAGACCGTGGTTGGTCACGTAATGTCTCCGGCAGCCACAGCTCACCGGTGTCCGTGGGTTGTGGCTCGCGGCGTACGTGCTCGATGAGCGCGGCCAGATCCGGGCGCCTGTTCGACCGCAGCCAGATCAGCGACCACGGATAGACGGGTGTCGGATCGACGACCCGCAGCCGCCGCAGGTTGCGCGGCCATGGCCCGGCCTCGCGGGTCCGCTCGCCCCAGAACGTGATCAGCGACCGTGAGTCCGCGATCGTCGCGACCAGGTCCTCGAACCCGAAGTTCGGTCCCGTCGAGTCGATCGTCAGCCCGAACTCCGCGGAGAGCTCGCGGTAGAACGCACCCCACTCGCTACCGTCGACGATCCCCGGGATCCAGATCGTGTACGGGCGCAACTCGTCGATCGGAACCGTCGTACGGCCGGCGAGCGGATGCCGATCGCCGACGACGATCTCGTGCGGCTCGAGATACGCGACCATGCTCTCGATCCCCGGTGGCAACGGCTCGGGGGAGTACGCGAAGGTGGCGTCGATCTCGCCTGCTGTCAGCGCGGGCAGTGCCGTGCCGAGTCCGCGCAGGACCAGCGTCTTGAGCGCGATCTCGGGATGAGTCTGGTGGAAGTCGAGCATCAGCACCGCGGGCAGCGTTCGGCTGTTCAGGATGTCGACGCGTAGCGGCCGTACCTCGCTCTGCACGGACTCGACCGCATGCCGAGCCGCGATCAGTACGGCGTGCGCGTGCGGCAGGAAGGTCCGGCCCTGCGCGGTCAGCGTCGCGCCGGTCGGGACCCGGTCGAACAGCGTGACGCCGAGCGACGACTCCAGTGCCGCGACCCGTTTCGACACCGCCTGCTGACTCAGTCGCAACCGATCCGCGGCGTACCGGAACTGGCCTTCCTCGGCGACGGCCACGAACGCCCGCAGGCTGTCGAGATTCACGGGACCAGACAGTACAACCGCTGGTTGTCCAGGGCGGTCTCGGGTTGTTTGATCAGCCGGTGTGACCGGCTTTGGATGAGGGCTCCTGACAACTGATCGTTGTGGAGTTCGGGTGCCTTCGTTCACACATCTGCACGTCCATACGCAGTACTCGCTGCTCGACGGGGCCGCGCGGCTGAAGGATCTGTTCGCGGCCTGCAACGAGCAGGGGATGACACATCTGGCGATCTCCGACCACGGGAACCTGCACGGTGCCTACGACTTCTTCCACCAGGCGGGCAAGGCCGGCATCACGCCGATCATCGGCATCGAGGCGTACGTCGCGCCGGGATCCCGCCGGACCAAGGAGCGGGTCTTCTGGGGGCAGCCGCAGCAGAAGCGCGACGACGTCGCCGGGTCCGGTGGGTACACGCACAAGACGATCTGGGCGCGCGACGCGACCGGTCTGCACAACCTGTTCCGCCTCTCGTCCGACGCGTATCAGGTGGGCTGGCTGCAGAAGTGGCCGCGGATGGACAAGGAGAGCCTGGCGCAGTGGTCGGAGGGCTTGATCGCGTCCACCGGATGCCCGTCCGGCGAGGTGCAGACGCGGCTCCGGCTCGGTCAGTACGACGCGGCGGTCGAGGCAGCCGCGCAGTACCAGGACATCTTCGGCAAGGAGAACTACTTCCTGGAACTGATGGACCACGGCATCGACATCGAACGCCGGGTCCGCGACGGCTTGCTCGACGTCGCGCGCAAGCTGAAGATCCCGCCACTCGTCACGAACGACTCGCACTACACGTACGCCGCCGAAGCCGCGGCGCACGATGCGCTGCTGTGCATCCAGACCGGTAAGACGCTCACCGACGCGGAGCGCTTCCGGTTCGACGGGACCGGCTACCACCTGAAGCCGGCGGCCGAGATGTACGCGATCGACTCGTCCGACGCGTGGCAGGAGGGCTGCCGGAACACGCTGGTCGTTGCCGAGCGCATCGACACGGCCGGGATGTTCGAGAAGCGCGATCTGATGCCGCGCTTCGACGTACCCGAGGGATTCACGGAGGTGACGTGGTTCACCGACGAGGTACTGCGGGGGATGCGGCGGCGCTACCCGGACGGGTGGGACGAGCGGTATCAGAAGCAGGTCGAGTACGAGATCGACGTGATCGTCCAGATGGGGTTCCCCGGGTACTTCCTGGTGGTCGCCGACTTCATCATGTGGGCCAAGCGGAACGGCATCGCGGTCGGTCCGGGGCGTGGTTCGGCGGCCGGCTCGCTGGTCTCGTACGCGCTCGGCATCACCGACCTGGACCCGATCGAGCACGGCCTGATCTTCGAGCGGTTCCTGAACCCGGAGCGGGTCTCGATGCCGGACGTCGACATCGACTTCGACGAACGCCGCCGGGTCGAGGTGATCCGCTACGTCACCGAGAAGTACGGCGCCGACAAGGTCGCGATGATCGGCACCTACGGCACGATCAAGGCGAAGAACGCGATCAAGGACTCGGCCCGCGTGCTCGGCTTCCCGTACGCGACCGGCGACCGGATCACCAAGGCGATGCCGGCCGACGTCGGCGGTGCCGGGATCGACCTGACCGGCATCACCGACCCGGGCCACCCGCGGTACGACGAAGCGGCCGAGGTCCGGTCGATGTACGACAACGATGCCGACGTCCGGACCGTGATCGACACCGCGAAAGGTGTCGAGGGACTGGTCCGGCAGATGGGGGTGCACGCGGCCGGCGTGATCATGTCCAGCGAGTCGATCGTCGACCACGTGCCGGTCTGGGTCCGGCACAGCGACGGGGTCACGATCACGCAGTGGGACTACCCGAGCTGCGAGTCGCTCGGCCTGCTCAAGATGGACTTTCTCGGCCTGCGCAACCTGACGATCATCGACGACGCGGTGAAGATGGTGCACGCGACCAAGGGCCTGGAGATCGACCTGCTGCGGTTGCCGCTCGACGACGCCCGTACCTTCGAGCTGCTCGGCCGCGGCGACACCCTCGGCGTCTTCCAGTTCGACGGTACGGCGATGCGCGCGCTGCTCCGGCTGATGCGGCCGGACCAGTTCGAGGACATCACCGCCGTGACCGCGCTGTACCGGCCGGGGCCGATGGCGATGAACTCGCACACGAACTACGCGCTCCGGAAGAACGGGCAGCAGGAGATCACGCCGATCCACCCGGAGCTCGAGGAGCCGCTGCGGGAGGTTCTCGGGATCACGTACGGGCTCGTGGTCTATCAGGAGCAGGTGCAGAAGGCGGCACAGATCCTCGCCGGGTACAGCCTCGGGCAGGCGGATCTGTTGCGCCGGGCGATGGGCAAGAAGAAGAAGGAGGTACTCGACCAGGAGTTCGGGCCGTTCCGGGACGGTTGCCGCAAGCACGGGATCTCGGACGCCGCGACGCAGGCGGTGTGGGACGTGCTGGTGCCGTTCGCCGGGTACGCGTACAACAAGGCGCACGCTGCGGCGTACGCGCTGGTGTCGTACTGGACGGCGTACCTGAAGGCGAACCATCCGGCCGAGTACATGGCCGCTTTGCTGACCTCGGTGGAGGACGACAAGGACAAGTCCGCGGTGTACCTGAACGAGTGCCGGCGGATGGGGATCAAGGTGCTCCCGCCGGACGTCAACGAGTCGCTGGCGAACTTCGCGGCGCAGGGCGAGGACGTCGTACTCTTCGGGCTGTCCGCCGTCCGGAACGTCGGGTCCGGCGTGGTCGAGGCGATCATCCGGTCGCGGGAGGGTGGGCGGTACACGTCGTTCCCGGACTTCCTGGCGAAGGTCGAGGCCGTTGCCTGCAGCAAACGGGCGATCGAGTCGCTGATCCAGGCCGGCGCCTTCGACACCCTCGGGCACACCCGGAGGGGGCTGCTCGAGCGGCACGAGGAGCTGGTCGAGAACGCGGTCGCCGTGAAACGCAAGGAAGCCGAGGGCCAGTTCGATCTGTTCGGTACGGCGGACGCGCCGGTGTTCACGCCGGACGAGACCTTCGCGCCGGACGAGTGGGACAAGGCGACCCTGCTCGCTCGTGAGCGCGAGATGCTCGGGCTGTACGTGTCCGACCATCCGCTGTTCGGCCTCGAGAGCGTCCTCGCCGAGCGGGCCGGCCTCGGGATCTCGCAGCTCGCCGAGCGTCCCGACGGTGCGGTCGTGACGATCGGCGGGATCATCTCGGGACTGCAGCGCCGGGTGACGAAGAAGGGCGATCCGTGGGCCACGGCGACGGTCGAGGATCTCGCCGGGTCGGTGGAGTGTCTGTTCTTCCCGGCGACGTATCAGTTGGTGGGCGGGCGGCTGCGGCAGGATGCGGTCGTCTTCGTGACGGGGCGGTTGGACAAGCGGGACGACGTACCGCGGCTGATCGGGTCGGAGGTCGACGTTCCTGATCTGACGACGGTCGGGGTGGTCGAGTTGGAGATGACGCAGCACAACGTCGTACCTCGCACGGTGAACCTCTTGCGGGACGTGCTCGCGGCGCATCCGGGCCGGTCCGAGGTGCGGCTACGGGTGCGCGGTCCGGAGAAGACGACGGTCTATCGGCTGGCGTTTCGTGTCGACGCCGGACCAGAGTTCTGGTCGGACCTGAAGGCCGAGGTGGGCGCGGTTCGGGCGCGGCAGCCGGCCTGAGCCAGGATCTCCTCCGGATGAGAGAGTTGCAGCCATGGATGGTCCGCCGAGTCTGGTGCTGGAAGCGTTCGGGTTGAGGTCGGCTGCTGTGCGGTTGGAGGGTGGACAAGGGCAGACGTGGCGTTCTGGTGAGGTGGTCCTGAAGCGGGCCGACGGTGAGAGCGCGTGGCGTGCGGATGTGTTGAGCGTGCTGCCGGAGTCGACGGCGTTCAGAGTGCCGCGACCGGTGCGGGCACTCGATGGAGAGTGGGTCGCTCACGGGTGGGAAGCGAGTGAGTTGCTTGCCGGCGCGACGGACGTGCGGCGGCAGGACGACGTACTCACGGCTGCGGGCGCGTTTCACGAGGCGGTCGCCGGGCTGCCGCGGCCGGACTTCGTGGACGAACGGGACGATCCGTGGGCGGCCGGCGATCGGGTCTCCTGGCGGGAGCAGTCGATCGACGGGAGTACGGCGTACGTCGATCTGGTCCGGCCGCTGCTCGACGTGTGGCGACCGGTGGAACTCGCGGCGCAGGTCGTGCACGGCGACCTGCCGGGAAACGTGATGTTCGCCGACGGGTTGCCGCCGGCGATCATCGACTGGCCGGTCTACTGGCGCCCGCCGTCGTGGGCCGCGGCCGTCGCGGTAGCGGACGCCTTGTGCTGGTACGGCGCGGCGCCGGACCTCGCCGCGCGGTGGGCCCACCTCCCCGAGTGGGGCCAGATGCTGGTGCGGGCGCTGATCTACCGGATGACGACCGATGACCTCGCCGGTGGCGCCGAGACCTGGACCAGCGCCCGCCGAGCGGGCTACGCGCCGGTGATCGAGCTGGCGGTCTCGTACGCCGGCTGACCGGCCCGCGCCCGGGCCGCCGCGCGCAGGGCCGGCGGAATGGTGCCGAAGGCAAGGATCGCGAGACCGGCGCCGATCCAGCCGACCGAGGAGTACCCGGCCCCCGCGTCGAGGGCGAGACCACCCAGCCACGGACCGACCGTGATGCCGACGTTGAACGCCGAGATGTTGAACGCGGCGGCCAGCGTCGGCGCCGAACCCGCGACGCTGAACACCCGAGAGTTCACCGCCGGGTTGGTCGCGAAGCCGAACGTCCCGACACCGATGACCGCTGGTACTGCGAGCCACGCAGTGCCGGTCGCCAGCGCCAGCAACACCGCCGCGGCGACGACCCCGGTGAGGCTGAGAACGAGAGTGCGGAACGGCCGCCGGTCCGCGGTCCGTCCGCTGATCGTGATGCCGATCAGCGCGCCGACGCCGTACAGAGCCAGGATGACGGGCACCCACGCGTCGGACAGTCCGGTCGTTCCGGTGAGCAGGGGAGCGAGGTAGCTGAAGATCACCAGGATCGCGCCGGTCGACAGCGCTGTGGTCGCGTAGGCGAGCCAGAGTTGCGGGTTCGCCAGGTTCCGGAACTCCTGGCGCAACTGCGGGACGCTCGCACTGCGACCACGCGGGATCGTGGTGACGATGCCCGCGATCGAGATCACCGAGGCGATCGCGACCGCCCAGAACGCCGACCGCCAGCCGAGGTGCTGGCCGAGCAGCGTGCCCGCGGGCAGGCCGACGATGGTGGCGACCGTGAGACCGCCGGCGAGGACGCTCATCGCCTTCGCGCGCGCCTCGGGCCCGGCGAGCTCGATCGCGGTCACCGAGGCGACCGCCCAGAACCCGGCGTACACGAAGGCCCCCGCGACCCGCGTCGCGAGCAGGACGCCGTACGACGAGGTGAGCGCGGCGGCCACGTGGGTGAGCGCGAAGATCGTCAGGAACGCCAGCATCGCGGCCCGGCGGGACCAGCGCAGCGTGCTGACGGCGAGGACCGGGGCGCCCACGAGCATGCCGATCGCGAACGCGGAGATCAGCAGCCCGGCGGCCGGGATCGAGACGTTCAGGTCGGTGGAGATCTCGGGGAGCAGACCGGCGAGCATCAGCTCGGAGGTGCCCTGGGCGAAGATCGCCAGGCCGAGCAGATAGACGGCGCGAGGCATGAGGCCCTCTCATAGTGGATCGAGCGGTTCAAAATCTGGGCAGAACGAACCGCGGGTCGTGTGGAAGAGTTCAGAGACTGCGGAGGGTCGCTTCGACGACGGATCGCTGGGTGTCCGGATCCGCGCCGCGACGGGCAGCGACCCGCAGCCCGCCGAGAACGGTGAAGACGTACGTCGCGAGTCCGGCCGCATCCCGCTCCGGGTCGAGCTCACCGGTCGCCTGCGCCGCGCGGATCGCGGTGGTCAGCGCGACGCGCTTGAGCTCGTGGTCGCGGTCGAGGAGGTCGATGACCTCGGCGTCCTTCGGGCCGAGCTCGACGATCGTGTTGATCACGAAGCAGCCCGCCGGGTCGCCGGGGTCGGGCTCGACCGCGGTCCAGAGGATGCGGCGGATCCGCTCCTTGATCGGGACGGTGGCGTCCTGGATGACCTCGAGCTGGCCGGCGGTGGAGCTTTCGGTGTAGCGCCGCAGTGCGCGGTCGAACAGGTCGCGCTTACTCCTGAACGTGTTGTAGATGCTGCTCCGGCCGAGCCCGGTTGCGTCACAGAGATCCTGCGTCGAGGTCGCCTCGTAGCCGGAGGTCCAGAACACCCGCATCGCGGCGTCGATGGCGCGATCCTCGTCGAACGTCCGCGGTCTCGGCATGGCGCCGAGCGTAGCACGTTATGAACTGATCGATCCAAAATGGGGCGGCGGCCGGTCGGCCGCGGCCGCCGATAGCATCTGGGCATCGAGGCGAGTGCCGGAAGCTCTTCGACAGGGGCGCGGGCGCTCGCCTTCACTTGGGGGCACCGTCCAACGATGAACTGGGGAGCACTGTGAGGTTGTTCAGACCTGGGGGGCTCGCGCTCGCCCTCACGCTGGTAGCCGGCATCACCGCCGCCGGCCCAGCGGCCGCCGCCGAGACGAAGACCGTCTCGTACCGCGGGTACCAAGTAACCGTTCCGTCCGGCTGGCCGGTCGTCGACCTGGCGACGAACCCGAGCGCGTGCGTGCGCCTCGACCAGCCCGCGGTCTACCTGGGCCGCAGCACGACCCAGTCGAACTGCCCGGCCCACCTCGTCGGCCGCAGTTCCGGCCTGGTGCTCGAGCCGTTGACCACCGCCCAGCCGTCGACCGACGGCCTCCTGCGGCGCGCGATCACCGACGCCGGCGTACTCGCGACCGCGTACTACGCACCGGGCGGCGAGGCCGCGGCGAGTGACGTCCTCGCGACCGGTCGCGTGGTCACGAAAACCCCGTCCGCCCGTGTCGCCCAGCCGGCCGTGGCGGCCACCCCGACGGTAGTTGCGACCGGCAACTTCGCCGGCCAGGGGTTCGATGCCTGCGACGCGCCGCCGCAGTCGACGATGGATGCGTGGCGCCCCAAGTACCAGGGCATCGGCATCTACATCAGCGGCGGCGTGCGTACCTGTGCCACGCAACCCAACCTGACCGCGAACTGGGTGTCGGCGAACGCCGCGAAGGGATGGCAGTTCCTGCTGCTCGACGTCGGCCTGCAGGCGCCGTGCACGACCAGGTTCCCGGCTGCCAGCCGGATCTCGACCGTCGCATCGACCGCGGTGACGCAGGGCCGGAACGCCGCGATCAACGCCGTCGCCGCTGCCCAGGCGCTCGGTTTCGCACCGCGCAGCGCGATCTACAGCGACATCGAGGGCTACCCGTCGACGGCAGCGTGCAAGGTGTCGGTGCTCTCCTACCTGAGCGGCTGGACCCAGGAGCTGAACTCCCGTGGGTACCTCGGCGGCGCCTACGTCAGCGCCTCGTCGGGCGGCGCGGATCTGAACAGCGCCTACACCAGCACGGCGTACACGCGACCGGACAACATCTGGTTCGCGCAGTGGAGGTCCGGGTTGCCGCAGGGCACGAGCAACTACATCACCTCGACCTACTGGAACAACCACCAGCGCGTCCACCAGTACGACAACGTGACGGAGACCAACGGTGGGGTGACGCTGAACATCGACAAGAACTACCTGAACCTGACCGCTCCGCCGCCGCCTGTGACCAGCTTCAGTGTGACCGGTGGGCCGGGGGCCGCGACGTTGCGGTGGGGTAAGCCGGCGAACACGACGCTCGGGCAGATCATGGTGCGGAGTGCGGCCGGGTCGACGCCGCCGCCGCTGGTGACGTCCGGTACGGCGGTGTACGGGGGCACGGCCAGTCTGTTCACGCAGACCGGGCTGCCGAACTCGGCCAGCTACGCGTACCGCGTGTGGGTCAAGGACAGTAAGGGCAAGATCGGTCCCGGTGTCGACGCGCGCCTGGTCGGTACGAAGGCGACGATCGGCGCGAGCGCGGCATCGATCATGTACACGGGCGCGGTGACGCTCTCGACAGCCGTCTCCCGACTGGACGGTGCGGCGAAGATGGCCGGCGTACCGGCCGTGTTGTATTCGAAGGCCATCAACGCGAGCAAGTGGTCGACGGTCGGTTCGTTCACCACCGATGCGAACGGTGTGGCATCCACGTCGCAGAAGCCCGCGGTGTCGACGAACTACATGTGGGGCTACAACGGCGCGACCGGGCTGCTCGGGACGCGGAGCACGGCTGCGCTGGTCCAGGTGCACCCGGCGATGTCGGCGTACCTGACTCCGGGGGCGATCACGCTCGGCGCGTCGACGCTTCTCTACGGCTACCTGAACCCCGCGCACGCCGGTACGACGGCGTACCTGCAGCGCCGGTCCGGTACGTCGTGGGTCGCGGTGACGACCGGGAAATTGACCACCAACGGGAAGTACGCGTTCAGCATCAAGCCGACGGCGCGCGGGACGTACACGTACCGCGTGGTGTGGCTGGCCGACGCCGATCACCAGGGCACGCAGACGGCGTCGAAGGTGCTGACGGTCAGCTAACTGTTCTGTGCGGCGAGGTCGGCCGCCGCGTTTCGTGCGAGTTCGATCGTGTGCGTCGCGAGCGGTGAGTGGGTGCGGCCGGCCTCCCACAGCAGGAAGATCTCCCGCGGCGGGAGCCCAGGCGTGAGGTCGTGCAACGCCAGGCTCTCGTCGTCCCGGAGTACGGCGAGACGCGGCGCCAGTGCCGCACCGAGACCGGCGCGCACCATCGCCAGCAGCGCTTCGTTGCCCTCGGTGCGGAACACGAACTGCGGGCGGATGCCCCGGGCGCGCAGGAAGTCCTCGACGACCGCCTGATGACAGATCGGCGGATGGGCGACCAGCGGCAGACCGTCGAGCTTGTCGAGCGGGACCGGCCCGGCGGGGAAGGCGTCCGGTCGCGCGACGAGGACGTACGGATCGTCCAGCAGCTTGAGGTCCTCGATGCTGTCGCCGGTGCGGCCGTCGAAGAACATCAGGTCGAGCCCGGTGAGGTCGGGGTCGTCGGTCTCCTCCTCGAACAGCCGGATGTCGCAGCCCGGATGGGCGTCCCGGAGATCGCGGATCACACGCGGCAGCAACGTGTTCGAGACGGTCTGGAACGTGCCGATGTCGATCCGGCTGTCCCCGGCGCGGAACCGCTCGATCCCGTCGCTCATCTCGTCGGCCCGGCGCAGCAGGTCGCGGCCGTGCTGCAGGACGACCGCGCCGAGCGGTGTGATCCGGACCGGCCTCGGCCCGCCCGGCCGATCGAACAGCGGACCACCGGCGGTCTTCTCGAGAACGGCGATCTGCTGGCTCACGCTCGACTGTGTGTAGCCGAGCCGGTTCGCCGCCCGGCCGAACGATCCTTCGTCGGCCACGGCCGCCAGCGTCGCGAGATGACGCAACTCGTACATTCCCGCAGTCTATCGCCAGTGGCGATTGCTTTGATCAGAATCAATCGCTTTTCACGATCATCGACCGCTTCTACGGTCGAGACATGACCACCGAGAAGATCCACCCAGTCAACGGCATCGAGCTGTGCGCCCAGACCTACGGCGACCCCGCCGATCCTGCGATCCTGCTGATCCACGGCGCGACGGCGTCCATGCTCTGGTGGGACGCCGAGTTGTGCGCCGCTCTCGCCGCCCGCGGCCGCTACGTGATCCGCTACGACCAGCGCGACACCGGACGATCGACCTCGTTCCCGCTCGGCGCACCGGGGTACGCGATGAGCGACCTGGCCGCGGACGCCGCCGGCCTGCTCGATGCTCTCGGCGTCGAACGGGCGCACGTGGTGGCCCAGTCGATGTCCGGCGGTACGGCGCTGATCCTCGGCGTCGACCACCCGTCCCGCGTCGCCTCCCTGACCTTCGTGTCGAGCAGCACCGGCGACGACGGGCTCCCGCCGCCCTCGCCGGACTTCCCGCACTTGGGTACGCCGGACTTCAGCGATCCCGCCGGCGTCGAGGAGTACGTCGTACGCGCGATCGAGGCCGAGGCGGCGGGACGGTTCGACGAGGCGTCGGCGCGGGCGCTCGTCCAGCAGGACATGGCGCGGGCGCGGGACTACGAATCGGTGCTGACGAACCACTACGCGATGACGTTCGACGGGCCCCGGAACGGTGGGTTCCCGGGTCTCGCGGTGCCGGTGTTGGTGCTGCACGGCGATGCGGACCCGTTGCTTCCGTTGCCGCACGGCGAGGCGATTCGGGACGCGGTGCCTGGGGCCGAACTCGTCGTACTGCGCGGGATGGGGCACGGGTTGTCGGCGCCGTACTGGAGTGTGTTCGTGGACGAGCTGGTCAAACACACCGAGGAGCGCCGATGAAGTTCGCGATCTGGCTGCCGCTGTTCGACGAGTTGTCCGACCCGGTCGAGGTCGCGCGCCTGGCCGCGGCCGCCGAGGAGACCGGGTGGGACGGGTTCTTCGTGTGGGACCAGCTGTGGTGGCGGGCCCCGACCCGCGCGGTCTCGGATCCGTGGATCATGATGAGCGTCATGGCGGCGGCCACCGAACGCCTGCGGATCGGCCCGATGGTGACGCCGATCGCGCGCCGGCGGCCCACGAAACTGTTGCGTGAGACAACGACCTTGGACCGGCTCTCGAACGGCCGGCTGACGCTCGGCGTCGGGCTGGGGAGCGACCGGTTCGCGCAGGAGTACTCCAGGACCGGTGAGGAGCTGAACGACCGAGTCCGTGCGGAGCAGATGGACGAGACGCTGGACATCTTGCAAGCGGGCTGGACGGGGGAGCCGGTGCGTCATCATGGGCGGCACCACACGGTCGACGACGTGCGGTTCCTGCCACGCCCGGTGCACGGCCGCGTGCCGGTGTGGGTCGCGGGCTTCCCGGGCAACCCGAAGCCGTTGCGACGAGCAGCGAGGTACGACGGGTTCTTCCCGGTGAACCTGACGTCGGTGGATCAGATCGCCGAGGCCGCCGCCGTCCTCCGCGACCTGCGCGGCACCCTCGACGAGTACGACATCGTGGTGGAAGCGCTCCCGGCCGCCGATCCCCGCCCCTTCGCCGAGGCCGGTGCGACCTGGTGCCTCACCGACATCGCCCCGGCCACTGCCCGGCTCGCCGATGTGCGTGCCGTGATCGCGAGCGGTCCGCCGCGGTAGTGCGTGTGGTGGACCGCTCGTCGGGTACCGGCGGGGAGTCCCGACGCACGGAAGGAGAATCATGTCTGACCGCAAGATCGCATTCCTGGTCGCCGCCGAGGGGATCGAGCGGGTTGAGCTCACCGAGCCTTGGAAGGCTGTTTCGGAGGCCGGCTACCAGCCGGTACTGCTCAGTCCGAAACCCGGCGACGTGCAGACCTTCAACCATCTGACCGCCGCCGAGACGCTGCCGGTCGACCAGACGGTCGGCGAGGCCTCCGTCGACGACTTCGCCGCGCTGGTCCTGCCGGGCGGCGTCGCGAACCCGGACGCACTGCGAACGGACGCGGGTGCGGTCGCCTTCGTGAAGTCGTTCATGGAGTCCGGCAAGCCGGTGGCGGCGATCTGCCACGCGCCGTGGACGCTGATCGAGGCGGACGTCGTCCGTGGCCGCCGTCTGACCTCATGGCCCAGTCTGAAGACCGATCTGCGCAATGCCGGCGCCGAGTGGGTCGACGAGACCGTGACGACCGACGGCAACCTGATCACCAGCCGGAAGCCGGACGACCTGCCGGCCTTCAGCAAGACCCTGCTGGGTGCCCTGGGTTGACAGCCTGTTGCTGACGGGTGTTGCTGTCGCGGACCTAGGTGTCTAATCGAAGGGATGCGGTAGCAGGGGAGAGGTCGCATGGTCAGTGTTGGGCAAACTGGAGTAACCGAGCGCAGCGGCCCGGCTGCGGTTCGTCCGCGGCGACCGTTGGGCCGGCTGATCGGGCGGGTGCTCACCACGACCGATCACAAGATGATCGGGCACATGTACCTGATCACGTCGTTCGCGTTCTTCCTGATCGGCGGCGTGATGGCGCTCGTCATCCGCGCCGAGCTGGCGAAACCTGGTCTGCAGATCGTCGACGAAGAGGTGTACAACCAGCTCTTCACGATGCACGGCACGATCATGCTGCTGTTGTTCGCGACCCCCCTGTTCGTTGGCTTCGCCAATGTGATCATGCCGGTGCAGATCGGTGCTCCGGATGTGGCGTTCCCGCGGCTGAACATGTTCAGCTACTGGCTGTTCCTGTTCGGCGGACTGATCACGATCAGCGCGTTCCTGACTCCGGGTGGGGCGGCCGACTTCGGCTGGACGGCGTACTCGCCGTTGTCCAACGGTGAACGGTCACCCGGCGTCGGGGGAGACCTGTGGATCATGGGTCTGTGGATGGCCGGTCTGGGGACCATCCTCGGCGGCGTCAACTTCGTCACCACGATCATCACCCTGCGCGCCCCCGGGATGACGATGTTCCGGATGCCGATCTTCTGCTGGAACATCCTCGTCACCTCGATCCTGGTGCTGATCGCGTTCCCGATCCTCGCGGCGGCGCTGCTGGTCCTGGAGGCGGACCGAACACTCGGTGCACACGTCTTCGACGCGGCGAACGGTGGGCCGATCCTGTGGCAGCACCTGTTCTGGTTCTTCGGGCATCCCGAGGTCTACATCATCGCGCTGCCGTTCTTCGGCATCATCACCGAGATCCTGCCGGTCTTCAGCCGCAAACCGATCTTCGGGTACGTCGGTCTGGTGGCGGCAACGATGGGCATCGGGGCGCTGTCGATCGCGGTGTGGGCGCACCACATGTTCGTCACCGGCGCGGTGAACCTGCCGTTCTTCTCGTTCATGACGTTCCTGATCGCGGTGCCGACCGGGGTGAAGTTCTTCAACTGGATCGGCACGATGTGGGGCGGTCAGCTGTCCTTCGAGACGCCGATGCTCTGGTCGATCGGGTTCCTGGTGACGTTCCTGTTCGGTGGCCTGACCGGCGTCATCCTGGCCTCGCCGCCGCTGGACTTCCAACTGTCCGACACCTATTTCGTGGTCGCGCACTTCCACTACGTGGTGTTCGGCACGGTGGTGTTCGCGATGTTCGCGGGCTTCTATTTCTGGTGGCCGAAGATGACCGGGCGGATGCTGGACGAGCGGCTCGGCAAGCTGCATTTCTGGCTGCTCTTCATCGGGTTCCACACCACGTTCATGGTGCAGCACTGGCTGGGCGTCGAGGGGATGCCGCGGCGCTACGCCGACTACGCCCCGCACGACGGATTCACCACGCTGAACGAGGTGTCGAGTGTCGGCGCCTTCATCCTGGGCATTTCGATGCTGCCGTTCTTCTACAACGTCTACAAGTCACGCCGCGGCCCGCGCGTGAACGTGGACGATCCGTGGGGCTGGGGCCGCTCGCTGGAGTGGGCGACGAGTTGCCCGCCGCCACGCCACAACTTCAACAGCTTGCCGCGGATCCGTTCCGAGTCGCCGGCCTTCGACATGCATCACCCGGACCTTGCGATGGCGCACAACGGCGTGCGCGCTTCACGGAACAACCTCTTGGTGACAGACGAGGACGACCAGCGGGGCAACACCGAGTAGCAGTCAGCTCGGCAGGCGGTCGAGGAGACGGGTGAGTTCCTGCGCGGTCTGTTGGGGTGATGGGCTGGTGGACGCGAGCAGGTCCAGCGCCTGGGTGTAGGCCTCTACGTCGTCACGCTTGTCGAGATACAGCGCGCTGGTCAGATGCTCGAGGTAGACGACATCGGGCAGATCGCGTTGCGGGAAGCGGAGCAGGCTGAACGCGCCACCGGTGGCGGCGTGGCCTGGGCTCTCCAGCGGGATGATCTGGACGGTGACATTGGGCCGGGCGACGGCTTCGCGCAGCGCACCGAGCTGATCGCGCAGCACGGCCGGCCCGCCGATCGGACGATGCAGCACTGCCTCCTCGATCACGGCCCAGAGCTTCAGCGGCGGCTCCCGGTCGAGGACGCGTTGCCGGCGGGTCCGGAGCGCGACGATGCGGTCGACCTCGGCGGCGCTGCGCGCGCCGCTCTGGGTCAGCTGCGCGACCGCGCGGGCGTAGTCGGCGGTCTGCAGCAGGCCGGGCACGAACTGGATCTCGTACGTCCGGATCAGCTCGGCGGCCGCTTCGAGGCCGAGGTAGGCGTCGAACCAGTCCGGCGTGACATCGCCGTACCGATGCCACCAGCCTGGGTCGTTGGCTTCCCGGGCGAGTTGCAGAAGCCGGTCGCGCTCGCGGGCCTCGGTGACGCCGTACAGCGTGAGGAGGTCGGCGACGTCGCGCTCCTTGAAGCCGACGCGGCCGAGCTCGAGGCGGCTGATCTTCGACTCCGAGGACCGGATCGCCCAGCCGGCGTCCGTGCGGCTCACGCCGGCGCGCTCACGCAGCTCCCGCAGATGACCCCCCAGCATCATCCGCAAGGCCGTCGGCCCCACCACGTTTCGCCCCGACATACACCAAGCCTACATCATTATCGAACAAATGTTCCCATGCAATCTCACCTTCCAGCCCGAGCCCCGGCGAGACAGAGTGCGGGCGCTGCACACAGGTTGCGGGGTCTGAGCACAGGTAATTGCCTGTTCCCAGACCCCGTTGGGTGTGCCCATACCCGACAACAACCCAACCCGCGAGACGGCACGCAGCAGCCTCGGCAAACGACCTCGGCCGCAGCCTCCGGCGGCGCCGGCCGGATCCGCGGGCAGTTGCCAGAAACGCTCTAGTCGCGCAGGTACTCCGCGCGCCAGCGCAGGACGGAGGGGTCCGCGGGGCTGGGGGACTGGTCGAGCTGGATGAGGTGCAGGTCAGGGCCGGTGAATGACTGGATGGCGGCGCGGGTCAGCGGCCACGGCGGACCTTGGACCTGCTCGTCGGGTACGTCGTCGGCGCGGGCGGCGGCGATGACCAGGAGGGTCCCGCCGGGGGCGACGAGCTCGGTGACCTGCTTGATGGCCTGCGGCTGGAGCGCGATCGGCAGCGCCTGCACGGTGTAGATCTCGACGACCAGGTCGAACGCCCGGTGCCAATCGGCGGGTGGCGCGAAGAGATCGGCCACCAGATAGTGCGCCTTGGAGTCCGGGTGATTGCGGTGCGCGGTCTCGATGGCGCTCGGCGAGATGTCGAACCCGGTCGTGTCGTACCCGCGGTCGACGACCAGCTCGGCGTCCCAGCCGGTGCCGGCGCCGACGACGAGCGCGGTCTTCCCGGTCCCGTCGGGCTCCGCTTCGTTGATCCAGTCGGTCAGTAGCTGATGCGCCGTACCCCGGTCCCAGGGCACGACCGCGTCGCCGTCGGCGGCCGCGGCGTACAGGTTCTCGAACCAGCCGGTCGGGTCGTCGCGGTCGAGGGACTCGCGTGCGATCCGCCGGGACACGACATCCGGATCCTCAGTCATCGGGCAAACCTCTCACATCCGGGCCTTCGACATCAGGGCCGTCGTGGATCGCCCGCACCGCCTGCACGGTGTCGACGTCCGCGGGCGACTTGTCCTCGCGGTACCGGATCACGCGCGCGAACCGCAGCGCCATACCGGCCGGGTACCGCGGTGACGTCTGGACGCCGTCGAACGCGATCTCGACCACCACCTCCGGGCGGATGTGCACGACCCAGTCGTCCCGCTCGACGGCGAGTTCCTGGAAGCGCTCGGTCTGCCAGCGGAGCAGCTCGTCCGTCAGCCCCTTGAACGTCTTCCCGAGCATCACGAACTCGCCGGTCTCCTCGTCCCGCGCGCCCAGATGCAGGTTGGACAGCCAGCCCGTCCGGCGTCCGTGGCCCCACTCGGCCGCGAGCACCAGCAGGTCGAGCGTGTGGGTCTGTTTGACCTTCACCCACCCCGATCCACGCCGACCGGCCTCGTACGGCACGGTCAGCGCCTTCACCACGACGCCCTCGTGCCCGCGGCGCACCGCATCCGCGAAGAACTCCTGCCCGGCCTGGGCGTCGTCGGTCACCAAGCGCGGCACCCGCCGCTCCTCGGGCACGAGCTTCGCCAGCCGATCGTGCCGTGTGGCGCCGTCGAGCCCCAGCAGGTCCTCGCCGTCCTGGTGCAGGATGTCGAAGAAGTACGGCGTCAGCGGCACCGACTCGGGACCAGTCGCGGCCCGCGTGGCGGTTCGGGACCCGGTCACCTGGAACGGCTCGGGACGCCCGTCCGGGCGGAGCGCGATCAGCTCGCCGTCGAGCACCACCTGCTGCGCATCCAGCGCGAGCACGGCGCTCACGACCTCGGGAACCCGCGTCGTGATGTCGTCGAGCGTCCGCGTGTAGACGACGACCTTCTCGCCGTCGCGGTGCACCTGGATCCGGATCCCGTCGAGCTTCCACTCGAGCGCGGCCGGCGTACCCGTCTTCTCCAGCGCCTCCGCCACGGTCGTCGCCGACTGCGCCAGCATCGGCTGCACCCCGCGCCCGACCTCGAGCCCGAACCGCGCGAGCCCCGCCGCGCCCTCGGTCAGTACGGCGACCGCGACCGGCGCCGTCGCCCCGCGCAACATCGCCGCGGCCCGGATCTTCGCCAACGGAATGCCGGTCGCCCGCGCCACCGCGTCCGCCATCACGCCGTCGAGCGCACCTTGCCGCAGCTCACCGCCGACCAACTGGCGCAGGAACCGCTGCTCGTCCGCGGTCGCGCGGCCGAACAACGCATCCACCGCGGCCCGTCGCCGCGCCTGGACGCCGGTGCCCGACATCTCGGCCAGCTCCGCGAAGGCCTGATTCACCTCCGGCACCGTCAACGACGGCTCGGCAGCCGGCTCCGGGGCGTCCATCAGCGTCCGCCAGCCCACCCCGGTGCGCCGCTGGAGCAGCTCGCCGGACAGGTAGGTCACGACGATCTCGATCTCGGCGGTCTCGGTGGCCGTGGACAACAGATCCGCGATGAACTCGGCCTTCTTCAGCCGCGACCGGGTCCCGGCCAGCGCGGCCGACGTCTGGACCACCTCGGTGAGCAACATGCACCCAGTCTTGCTCATCCCACGGACAGAACTTTCGCCGTCGGAGCGGCATCGAGCTGTACGAGAGCTGTTAGTCCGTGGAACCACCCTGGGGGAGCGAAAATGCGACGTACGATCGTGGGTGCCGCCGGCCTCCTGCTGGCGCTGCCTGTCCTGACAACCATCAGCCCCGCCTCGGCTGCCCAGACGGCCCAGACGGCCCAGACGGCCCGGAATGCCAACGCCTGTTACGTCCAGGCCGGAGCACTGACGACCGGCAAGGACTCCGTCGACCGGTACGTGAACGCCACCTCGCCGATCTCGGTCAAGCCGGTCTCGACGATGGCCAAGGCGCCGATCGGCGACCGTGCGGTCTCGTTGAGCAGCGAGTGGACCTGGGACGACGACTTCGGTGACGAAATGTCGCTGAGCGGCAACATCGTCACCGGTGGCGCGCTGTACCAAGCCGGTCAGCTGGTCGAGAAGGGCACCGGAGGCAAGGTCGTCAGCAGCACGCTGAACCGCATCGGTGGCGGCTGGGGCGACTTCCGCACGCTGACCAGGTCCTGGTCTCTCGACCAGTCGACCTGGCGGACCTATGCGCTGCGCAACGATGGCGTCCTGCTGCGCTGGTCCGTCAGCCTGGACAAGACCGGCAAGGAGACCTGGCGCGCGAACGGGTCGTACGCCGGCTTTTCGGCGGTCAAGACCGTCGCGCTGATCAGCCGTACGTCGTCGTACGACACGCTGCTCGCGACGACGCAGGGCGGTGCGCTGTACACGATCCGGATCCCGCTGACCTCGCCGATGAAGCCGATCGTGAAGTCGGTGCGCAGCAGCACCTGGCAGGGGTTCGAGACGCTGCTGACCAGTCGTTGCGGCCAGTACGGCACGTTGCTGCTCGGCATCGACAAGGACACCGGCTCTGGCTACCTGTACGCCGTTGGGCACGCGAACGGGACCGCGACGGTGATCAACGGCCTCGGCAAGGTGCCCGCGACGTTCAGCGACCCGGTGAACTTCGGCTGGGCCAGTGTCGTGGACGCCCCGCTGTTCGGGGAGTAGATCTCAGGGCGCCGGCGGCAGGTCGTCCAGGAAGTCAGCGGTCGGCGTGAAGAACAGGCAGCCCGTGACCGCGGTCGAGAAGTCCAGCAGCCGGTCGTGGTTGCCTTCGGGTACGCCGATGAACATCCGCCGGAGCATCAGCTCGGTGACCGACGGTGTCTTGGCGTACCCGATGAAGTAAGTGCCGAACTCCTGCTCGCCGATGTTCCCGAACGGCATGTTGTCGCGCAGGATCTGCAGCTCGTTGCCGTCCTCGTCCTCGACGACGTTGAGCACGATGTGCGCGTTGGCCGGCTTCTTCGCGTCGTCGAGCTCGATGTCGTCGAGCTTGGTCCGGCCGACCGCGAGCTCCTGCTGCTCGACGCTCAGCGCGTTCCACGCCTTCAGGTTGTGCAGGTACTTCTGCACGATCACGTAGCTGCCGCCCTGGAAGTCCGGGTCCTCGTCACCGATCAGTACGGCGGCCTGCGCCTCGGAGCCGGTCGGGTTCTCGGTGCCGTCGACGAAACCGAGCAGGTCGCGCATCTCGAAGTACTTGAAGCCGTGCACCTCGTCGACGACCGTGGCGGCCCCGTCGAGGACCGTCATGATCTGGGTGGCCAGCTCGAAGCACTGGTCCTGGTGCGCGGCGCGGATGTGGAACAGCAGGTCGCCCGGTGTGGACGGCGCGTGGTGGGTCGCGCCCTGCAGCTCGACGAACGGGTGCAGCTCGGCGGGGCGAGGGCCGCTGAACAGCCGCTCCCAGACGTCCGAGCCGATGCTGGTGACGCAGGACAGGTTGCCGTCCGGGACGCGGAACCCTACCGAGCGGACGAGACCGCTCAGGCGCTCCAGCAGGTCGCGGGCCTGGGCCTCGCCGCCCTCCTCGATCCGCACGATCAGGAAGATCGCCGAACCGCTCAACGGCATCAGCACGGACTGTGGCAGCGCGCCCGTCGACCTGTCCGCCCCCGGCGCCGGTTCAGTACCCACCGTGTTCTCCCTCCGCTGTGTTGGCCCGATCTTCTAGAGTCCAGTCATGGACCCGCAACAGCCCGGGCCGTCTCCGCAACCGGGCCCATACTCCCAGCCGAGACAGCAGCCTCCGCCGCCGCCCCGCCCTGGCCCGTACCCACCGCCGGGTCCGTACCCGTATCCGCAGCAGCCGGGGCCTTATCCGCAGCCGTGGGGCGCGCCGTCGCCGTACCCCGCCCCGGACGCCTTCCGCGAGCCCCGCATCGTCCCGGCCCCACCGGGTACGCCGTTCCACCGCCTCGCGCGCACCCCGAAGAACACCTGGTGGCGCCCGCTGGCCGGCACGCTGCTGCTCGGCGCCTTCGTCTTCTTCCTGACCTCGGCCGTCGTGGTCGCCTGGGTGATCGCGCACCGGGTGCTGGCCGGCCCGTTCCCGACGCCCAAGGGAACGAACATCTTCCCGAGCGACACCGAGAACCTCGCGGTCACCCTGGTGATGCTCGGCATCCTCACACCGTGCGTCGGCCTGGCCGCGTGGCTCGTCCAGCGCAGGCCGTTCTGGAGCGTCGCGTCGGTGCTGAACCGCATTCGCTGGCGCTGGCTGTTGCTGTGCTGCGTACCGGCTCTCGGGTACCTCGCGCTCTCGTACGGGATGAGTGTGCTGGTCGACGCAGTGCTCCCAGCCGACGACGCCACCGGGTCGTCTGGTGGTTCGTGGGTCGGCTTCGGCGCGTTCGTCGTACCGGCGCTGGTGATTCTGTTGCTGGTGCCGTTCCAGTCCGCGGCGGAGGAGTTCCTGTTCCGCGGGTGGCTGATCCAGGCGGTCGGGGCCTACGGCCCGGACAGCCCGAACGGGCGGGCGCGGTGGCTGCGGGTGCTGTTCCGGTCGCCGTGGCCGGGGATCGTCGTGGGCGGCGCGGCGTTCGTGTCGGCGCACGGGTACACCGGCTGGGCGATGGCCGACATCTTCCTGTTCGCGGTGACGGTCGGCTGGCTGACCGTCAGGACCGGCGGACTGGAAGCCGGGATCGCGCTGCACGCGCTGAACAACCTGCTCGCGTTCATGTTGCCTGCGGCAACTGGTCAGCTGTCCGGCTGGGACCAGCAGGGTGGCGCCCCGTGGACATTGCTGGTGTCGGACATCCCGTGCCTGGCGTTCTACGCGTTCGCGATCACTTGGCTGGCGCGGCGGCGGCAGATCGCCCGCGTGAGCTAAAAACAGGCGAGAACTGTCGGCACGCTCTGGCAGTCTGTGCGGCGTGACGAACGCGAAGATCGAAGCCGTCCTCTTCGACTGGGGCGGCACCCTGGCCACCTGGCACGACATCTCCCTGCACGACACGTGGCGGGCGGTGACCACTGTGCTCCACACGGAGCAGCTCAACACCGAGCAGCTCAACACCGGGAACGCCCTTGACGTCGACGAGCTCGCGGCCCGGCTGGTCGCGGCCGAGGGATCGGTCTGGCGGCGGTCCCGGGACGAGCACCGGAGCAGCACGCTCGAGGAGGTGTGCGCGCTCGCCGGAGTCGTGCTGTCACCGGCGGCCCTCGCGGAGTACGAGCGCCAGTGGGACCCGCACACCGTGCTCGAGCCGGACGCGCTCGAGACGCTGGCCGCGCTGCGGTCCCGCGGACTGAAGGTCGGCGTACTGTCGAACACGATCTGGCCGCGCCGGCGCCACGAGGAGGTCTTCGCGCGAGACGGCGTACTGGAGCTGCTCGACGGCGCGGTGTACACCAGCGAGATCGCGCACACCAAGCCGCACCCGGAGGCGTTCCTGGCCGCGATGCGGGCGGTCGGGGTGGCGGAGCCGTCCCGGTGCCTGTTCGTCGGCGACCGGCTGTTCGACGACGTCTGGGGCGCTCAGAACGTCGGGATGCGCGCGGCGCACCTGCCGCACAGCGCCATCCCGACCGAGCAGATCGGCCACACGGAGGGTACGCCGGACGCGACCGTCCAGCGCCTCTCCGAGCTGATCGCCCTGGTCGACACCTGGAACGAGACAGCCGCCTAGCTGCACCTAGCTGCACCTGGCTGTACCTGGCGCGGCCACGCACGCCCCCCGCGACGTTTGAGGGGCCGACCCCCGAGCCGGTGGGGTGCGGACCCAGAGTTCGCCTCCGCACCCCACCGTTCGAGGGGCCGGCCCCTCAAACGGTCCGGGAGAGCAAACGGAAGGACCCCCGGGGCCAGATCGTGGCTCCAGGGGTCCTGAGGGGTTTCGGTCGGGGTGTTACGCGGCGAGGGTCGGGTCGGCCAGCAGGCGGAGGCGGCCCAGCGCCTCGCGCTCGATCTGGCGGACCCGCTCCGCCGAGATGCCGTGCACGGCGCCGATGTCGGCCAGCTTGGCCTGGCGGCCGTCGTGCAGGCCGTAGCGCCGCCGGATCACGTCCGCGGACCGCGGGTCGAGCTGGTCGACCAGGCTGAACAGGCCCGAGCGGTCCGACGCGTCCGCGACCAGCTGGTCCGGACCCGGCGCGGTCTCGGCCGCGATCAGGTCACCCAGCGAGGTCTCGCCCTCGTCGTCGACCGGACTGTTCAGGCTGATGTGGTCCCGGCCGATGCGGATCAGTTCGGTGACCCGCTCCTCGTCCAGGTTCAGCTCAGCTGCGATCTCGTCGATCTCCGGCTCCCGCCCGAGCTTGCGCTCCAGCGTGCGCCGCGCGGACCCGATCTGGTTCAGCTGCTCCACCACGTGGACCGGCAGCCGGACCACCCGGGCCTGCTGCGCGATACCGCGGGTGATGGCCTGCCGCACCCACCAGGTCGCGTACGTCGAGAACTTGAAACCCTTCCGGTAGTCGAATTTCTCCACCGCCCGGATCAGTCCCGTGTTGCCCTCCTGGACCAGGTCCAGCAGCGGCATCTGGGACCGCCCGTACCGGCGGGCGATCGACACCACGAGCCGGAGGTTGGCGGTCACGAACCGCTGCTGCGCGCGCCGGCCCTCTTCGGCCAGCCACTCCAGCTCCTCCTCCGTGGCATATTTGGGCGCTCCGCCCTTCTTGCGTCCAACCCGCCCCTCGGCCAGCAGTTGCTCCGCCAGGAGTCCTGCCTCGACCGTTTCAGCGAGCTCGACCTCTTCCTCTGCGGTCAGCAACGGCGTGCGCGCGATCTCTTCCAGGTAGAGACCTACACTGTCCTTGCCGTCGATACCGTCGTCCGTGCTGCGGATACGAGCCGTGCGAGCCACCGAAACTCCCTTCGTCGTTACATGGAGAGCAACGCTCGAGTAGGGTTCAAGATTCCAGGACGAGTGTGTAAACACCCTGAAGGTTCCCTGAGAGTTCCCGGCACGGTTTCCGCCGTGGAAAGCGATGTCCCGCGGCCTTGCTGCCAAATCCGGCGCAACACCCCGGCGACTACCTGAGAATCCGTCCAGAAATCAAACGTTCCGGTGTCCCCGGATGTGCTGCACAACACACATCCGGGGACAGAAATTCCGCTTTTCTAGCTCAGACCGAGAACGTCGAGCTCCCAGGCGAGCGTGAACGCGACCTCGCGCCAGGCGTCGTACCGCCCGCTGCGGCCGCCGTGGCCGGCTTCCATCTCGGTCTTCAGCAGGACGTCGGGATCGCCGGTCGCCGTCGCGCGGAGTTTCGCCACCCATTTCGCGGGTTCGACGAAGAACACCCGGGTGTCGTTCAGGCTGGTGATCGCCAGGATGCGCGGATAGTCCTGCGCGCTGACGTTCTCGTACGGCGAGTACGACTTCATGTACTCGTAGACCTTCTGGTCCGCGAGCGGATTGCCCCATTCCTCCCACTCGATCACGGTGAGCGGCAGTGACGGGTCCAGAATCGTGGTCAGCGCGTCCACGAACGGGACCTCCGCGACGATTCCGCCGAACGCCTGCGGGGCCAGGTTCGCGACCGCGCCCATCAGCAGGCCGCCGGCGCTGCCGCCCTGCGCGACGATCCGTTCCGGCCGTGTCCAGCCGGCCTCGACCAGGTGCTCGGCGGCCGCGACGAAGTCCGTGAAGGTGTTCCGCTTCGCGAGCATCTTGCCCTCGTCGTACCAGTGCCGGCCGAGCTCGCCGCCACCGCGGATGTGGGCGATCGCGAACACCACGCCGCGGTCGAGCAGCGACAGCCGCGGGATCGAGAACCATGGGTCCATCGAGCTCTCGTACGAGCCGTACCCGTAGAGCACGACCGGCGCGTTCCCGTCCTTCACGACGTCCTTGCGCGCGACCAGCGAGATCGGCACCTGGGTCCCGTCCGGAGCGGTCGCCCACTCGCGGTACTGCGTGTAGGCGGTCAGGTCGACGCCGCCGAGCACCGGCTGCTGCTTGAGCAGTCGCCGCTCGCCGGTCGCGACGTCCACGTCGTACGTCGACCCCGGCGTGACCAGGGAGGTGTAGCCGAAGCGGTACCGCGTCTCGTGCCACTCGTCGTTGCGGCCCGGGGAGACCGTGTGGATCGGTTCGTCGAACTCCAGCGTCTCGGGAACGCCGAAGCCGTCCGCCGTACGGCGCATGATCGCCAGCTCGGTGAGGGCGTTGCGGCGCCGGTACAGGATCACGTGGCCGGCGAACGCGTCCGTGCCGAGCAGCCGGCTGCTCTTGTCGCCCTCGATCAGCGAGGTCCACTCGCCAGGAGCGTCGAGCGGCGCGGTCGCCAGCGAGAAGTTGGCGGCGTCCGCGTTGTGGGTGATCAGTAGTTGGTCGCCGGCGTGCTCGACGTCGTACTCGACACCTTCACGCCGCGGAGCGACCACGACCGGCTCGCCGGCCGGGTCCTGGGCGTCGAGCAGCCAGACCTCGCTGGTGAGTTTGCTGCCGAGCGCGATCATGATCGCCTGCTGGTTGCGGGTCAGGTCCACGCCGACCCAGAACCGCTCGTCGGGCTCCTCCATCACCAGGACGTCGTCGCCGGCGCCGAGGGTGTGCCGCCAGACCTGGTACGGGCGCCAGGCGTCGTCGACCTTGGTGTAGAAGATCGTCGAGCCGTCCGCGGACCAGGCCGAGCCGTAGTGCACCTCGGGCAGCTCGTCCGGCAGCAGTTCGCCGGTGGCGAGGTCCTTGATCCGGAGGGTGAACCGCTCGTCGCCCTTGAGATCGACGGAGTACGCGAGCAGGCTGCCGTCGGGGGAGACGTCGACGGTGCCGAGCGAGAAGAACTCGGAGTCCCCGGCCACCTCGTTGCCGTCGAGCATCACCTCCTCGCCCGCGATCTCGCCGTCGGTGGCCGGCGGCTCGTCGCCGTCCACCTTCACCCGGCAGTGCAGCGAGTACTGGCGGCCCTCGATCGTCCGCGAGTAGTACCAGTAGTCGCCGCGCCGGGCCGGGACGCTCAGGTCGGTCTGCAGGGTCCGGTCGGAGATCTCCTTGAAGATTGCCTCCCGCAACGATTCCAGATGTGCGGTGCGCGCCTCGGTGTAGCTGTTCTCGGCCCGCAGGTACCCGAGCACCTCTTCGTCGGTCTTGTCCCGCAACCACTCGTAGTCGTCGACGAAGGTGTCCCCGTGATGGGTCCGCTCGACCGGCTTCCGCGCGGCAACCGGCGGCGTAAGAGAAGAAGACTCAGACATGCCCGCGAGACTACCCGGCGAGCCTCAGATCGCGTACGTCGCGACGACCGGTGCGTGGTCGCTCCAGCGTTCGGCGTACGTCGGCGCTCGGTGGACGACGCACGTGCTGGCTGCAGTGGCCAGCTCGGGGGAGGCGATCTGGTAGTCGATGCGCCAGCCGGCGTCGTTGTCGAAGGCCTTGCCGCGCCAGGACCACCACGAGTACGGACCCGGGCCCGCACCGCCGAAGTGGCGGCCGAGGTCGACCCAGCCGGACTCGAACAGGCGGTCCATCCAGGCGCGTTCCTCGGGCAGGAACCCGCTCTTCTTACGGTTCGCCTTCCACGCCTTCAGGTCCTCTTCGCGGTGCGCGATGTTCAGGTCGCCGCACATCAGCACATGCCGCCCGTCGGCGCGCAGCTCGGCCAGCCGCGCCGTGATCGCGTCGAGGAACGCGTACTTCTCCTCCTGGCGCGGCGGTGTCTCGAACTCGCCGGTGAACACGTACGTGCTCACCGCGGTCAGCGTCGCACCGTCGTCGAGAATCACATCGGCCTCGACCCAGCGCCCGGAGCCTTCGAAGCGCGCCGGCCCGATCGCCGCGCGCTCGTCCTTGATCGGCCGCCTGCTGGCCACCGCGACACCCGCGCGGCCCTTGTGCCCGTCGATCGTCGGCTCGGCGTGTGCGATGTTCCAGTCCGGTCCGAGAAGGTCCCGTAGTACGTCGTCCGACGCGCGCACTTCCTGCATCAGCAACAAGTCCGGATCCGTGCTCTCCAACCACGGCGCCATCCCTCGCCGGAAGGCGGCCCTGATCCCGTTCACATTCACCGTGGCAACCGTCAGCACGCCGGAACCCTACCCGTTGTGGTGCCCTGGCTTGACCACCATCAGCACCAGCACGACGAGCCAGAGCAGCGAGAAGATCCCGGTCGTCATCGACAGCATCTTCGCCCTGGACACCACCGCGGCACGCGCCTCCGCATCCCCGCCGGCGACCGCGAGCACACCGGACTGCGCCGGTACGACGAGGAACGCGAGCACCAGCGCCGCGGCCAGCGTCAGCACGATCGAGACGATCACCCAGGCCTCGCCCGTCACCTGCATGCCACCCGCGACCGCGAACCCGAACACCGGTACGGCGAGGCTCGCCCACGCGTACACCCGGGTGATCCGGTGCAGTATCTCCAGGCCGCCCGCGTCGGGCGTTTCCGCCGTCAGCATCCGGCGCGCGATCGGCGGGAACATGCCGGCCGCGATGGTGACCGGGCCGACGCAGAGGATGGCCGCGAGGATGTGGATCGTCAGGAAGAACTTGTTCATCAACGCTCACTCGGAGGTAGTCGTGAGGATCGCGTCCAGCGACTGCTCGCAGAGGTGTTCGAGAGCTTCCGGCGAAACGGTCGGGTTGTCGATCCACAGCAGGAGGGTCTGCTCGACGTAACCCTGCCAGCCGCGGCAGGCGAGCTCGACGACGGGGGTGACCTCGAGGCCACTGTCCGCGACCGCGTTGATCACCCACTGGCTGAAAACCTGCCGCAGATCCGAGTGCAGCGCCCGGATGCCGGGATCGCCGGCCGCGGACATCAGCAGCGTCGCGCGATACAGCTGCGGAGCCTCGAGGACGGCGCGGACGAAGGCGCGGATGCCGGCCCGGAGCTGCTCGTCCGGAGGCAGCGAGGGGTCCGGTGCGGTCCGCAGCATGACCTCGGCGGCGGCCTCCTCGATGACGGCGTACTGGAACTTCTTCTTGGAGCCGAAGTAGTGGAAGAGCAGTGCGGGGGAGACGCCGGCCTCGGCGGCGACCAGCTCGACCGTCAGCTCGCGGTGCGGGTCCGCGAGCAGCACCCGGCGGGCGGCCTCGAGGATCTGCGCCCGTCGCTGATCGGGCCGCAGCCGCGTACCGGGGGAGATCTGGCTCATGACGCCAGTCTATTGAGTATTCGGTCAACAAGCACTTACTGTTGAGTATCCACTCAACAAGCTGGAGGTCCAGATGCGTCCGTTGGCCGGTCAAGTCGTCCTCGTCACCGGAGCTTCCCGGGGGATCGGCGCCGCGGTGGCGCGGAAGCTGGCCCAGGACGGCGCGAAGCTCGCGCTGGTCGGGCTCGAGCCCGGCGAGTTGAAGAAGGTCGCCGAGGACTGCGGCCCGGACGCCGGCTGGTGGGAGGCCGACGTCACCGACACCGACTCGCTGCGCGTCGCGGTCGAGGGGATCGCCGAGCGCTACGGACGGATCGACGTGGTGATGGCGAACGCCGGGATCGCCGCGCCGGGCTTCAGCCGGAGCATGGACCCGAAGGCCTGGGAGCGCGTCATCGACGTCGACCTGCTCGGTGTCTGGCGGACCGTGCACCTGACGTTGCCGTACCTGCTGGAGAGCAAGGGCTACCTGCTGCTCGTCTCGTCCCTCGCCGCGATCGTGCACCTCCCGGGGCTGGCGTCGTACAACGTGGCCAAGGCCGGTGTCGAGGCGATGGGGGACACGCTGCGGCCGGAGCTCAAGCACCTCGGTGTCCGGGTCGGCGTCGCGCACATGACGTTCGTCGACACCGACATGGTGCGCGGCGTCGACGGGCACCCGGTGTTCGGCAAGGTGCGGACCGGGATCCCGCTGGCGAGCAAGACCTACCCGCTCGAGTTCGCCGTGGACAAGTTCGTCGAGGGCATCAAGAAGCGCTCCCGGACCGTGCACGTGCCGGGCTGGATCGGTGCGCTGAAGGTGATCCGCTGGGTGCTCCCGCACGTCATCGAGCTGGGCTCGCGGTTCAGCGTCCCGAAGTCCGACGCGGCCGCGCTCGCCGACATCCGGGCCCGCGGCGCCGAGGCGTCGTCGCGACCGAGCGGCGCCGGCGGCCTGGCCGACGCCGAGAAGGCAGCGCACAGGTGAGCCGCGCGTACGACGTCGTACTGCTCGGCGCGAGTGGTTTCACCGGCGCGCTGACCGCGGAATACCTGGAGAAGAACGCTCCGGAGGGGCTTCGCTGGGCCGTTGCCGGGCGCAACAAGGCCAAGCTGGAGCGGTTCGGCAAGGAGATCCTGCACGCCGACGTGACCGACCCGAAGTCCATGCGGGCGCTGGCCGAGTCGACCAAGGTGGTCGCCACCACGGTCGGCCCGTACATCCAGTACGGCGAACCGCTCGTCGCCGCCTGCGCCGAGGCCGGGACGGGGTACCTCGATCTCACCGGCGAGCCGGAGTTCGTGGACCGGATGTACGTGCGGTACCACGAGCGCGCGCGGCAGACCGGGGCGCGCATCATCCACGCGTGCGGCTTCGACTCGATCCCGTACGACCTCGGGGTGCAGTTCACCGTCGAGCAGTTGCCGGAGAATGTGCCGATCCAGGTCGACGGTCTGCTCCGGGCCGGCGGCCGTCCTTCGGGCGGCACGTTCCACACCGCGATCACCGCGTTCTCGCGGCCCAGGCAGAACCTCGACGCACACCGTGGCCGGCGGGCTGCCGAGCCGCGTCCGGCGGGGCGGCGAGCCCGGGCGGTTGCCGGCAGCATCCATCGCCAGGAAGGTTTCTGGGCGGTGCCGCTGCCGACGGTCGATCCACAGATCGTCGGGTACTCGTCGCGTCTGCTGGACCGCTACGGACCGGACTTCCGCTACTCGCACTACGCCGCGGTCAAGCGTTTGCCCACCGTCGCGGCCGGCGTCGGGGGAGTCGGCCTGCTGATCGCGGCGGCGCAGATCCCGCCGGCCCGCAAGGCGCTGCTGAACCGCCTGCAACCCGGTGACGGACCGAGCGCGGAGCAGCGGGCGAAGTCCTGGTTCAACGTCCGCTTCGTCGGCCGTGGCGGCGGCAAGCAGGTGATCACCGAGGTCGCGGGCCGCGACCCGGGGTACGACGAGACCGCCAAGATGCTCGGCGAGAGCGCACTGTGCCTGGCGCTCGACGACCTGCCGGAGACCGCCGGCCAGACCACGACGGCCGCTGCGATGGGACCCGCGCTGCGGGAGCGACTGGTGAAAGCGGGGATGACCTTTGCCACCCTCGGCGTCGACCACTACTAGCCCGGACGGCACTCGCGTCGCCGTCTACGACTACGGCAACTCCGGCGCACCCGTGCTGATCTGCGTCCACGGTTATCCCGACAACGCATCACTCTGGGAGCCGGTCGCCGAGCGTCTCGCCGAGGACTTCCACGTGATCACGTACGACGTTCGTGGCGCCGGCTCCTCGGATCAGCCGAGCGACACGGCGTCGTACCACCTCGATCGGTTGCAGGACGACTTCCGTGCGGTCATCGACTCGGTGTCGCCCGACCAGCCGGTCCATGTGCTGGCGCACGACTGGGGCTCGATCCAGTCCTGGCACTTCGTCACCGACCCGGCGTTGCAGCACCGGATCGCGTCGTTCGTGTCGATCTCCGGGCCGTCGCTGGATCACGCGGGGCACTTCCTGCGGCGGAGTGGTCGCGCCGCGCTCCGGCAGTTGGTGCACTCCTGGTACATCTTCTACTTCCACCTGCCGTGGCTGCCCGAGCTCGGCTGGCGGAAGGGCTGGGCGCACCGCGTCTTCAGCCGGCTGGAGCAGCAAGACGCTCAGGACAAACGATTGATGGGCGACTACCTGAACGGTCTGAAGCTGTACCGCGCAAACGTTCTGCCTCGGCTGATCCGGCCGGGTCAGCGGCGGACCGGCGTACCTGTGCTGGCGGTGTCGCCGGACGGTGACCCGTTCGTCACGACGCCGCTGCAGGTCGACGTGGCGCGATGGGCACCCAACCTCACGGTGGAGGTGGTCAGGGGTGGCCACTGGATGCCCCGGAACGATCCCGGACTTGTCGCCGAGCTGGTGCGGAAACACGCCGGTCAGGTGGCAGGCTGGGAGGTATGAGGACGCTTCTGAACCTGATCTGGCTGGTGCTGGCCGGCTTCTGGCTGGCGATCGGGTATGCCGTCGCCGGGATCATCTGCTGCATCTTGATCATCACGATCCCGTTCGGCATCGCGTCGTTCCGGATCGCCGGGTACACCCTGTGGCCGTTCGGGCGCACCATCGTCGACAAGCCGGGCTCCGGCGCGGGCGCGCTGCTCGGCAACCTGATCTGGATCATCTTCGCCGGCTGGTGGCTGGCGCTCGGCCACCTGACCACCGGGATCGCGTTGTGCCTGACGATCATCGGCATCCCGCTCGGCGTCGCGAACTTCAAGCTGATCCCGATCTCGCTGGTGCCGCTCGGCAAGGAGATCGTGCCGAGCGACCGGCCGTTCGCCGCCCGGTGAGGTCGCTGACCGTCCTCGGTTCCTGTGGGGCCTGGCCCGAGGCGGGCCGCGCGTGCGCCGGTTTCCTGGTCGAGTACGACGGTTTCCGGGTCGTGCTCGACCTCGGGTACGCCGCGCTGCCCCGCTTGCTCGCCCACTGCCCGAAGGGTGACGTCGACGCGGTCGTGGTGACGCACCAGCACCCGGACCACTGCGTCGACGTGAGTGGCCTGGCACGGGTCCGGTACTACGAGGCGCCGGACGCGCCGCCGGTCGCGCTGCACTGCGCTCCGGGCGTTCTCGACGTACTGCGGGCGCTCGAGCCGCACCCGGATCCGGCCGAGGTCTTCGACGTCCACGATCTGGCGTCGACGACTCGGATCGGGCCGTTCGAGGTGCTGACCGTGGAACTGCCGCACTACAAGACGAACCTCGGGGTCCGGCTCCGAGCGCCCGGGGTGTCGATCGCGTACACCGGTGACAGCGGGCCGTCGCCCGAGCTCGCGCGGCTGGCGGAGGGGACGGACCTGTTCATCTCGGACGCGACCTATCAGGGCTCGTCCCACGACAGCTACCTGATGACCGCGGCGGAGGCGGCCCGCGGCGCGCGCGGTGCGAAGCGGCTCCTCCTGACGCACTTCTGGCCTGGCTCCGACCGCACAGTGTCCGTGGCGGAGGCGCGCCGCGAGTTCGCCGGCGAAGTCGTCGCCGCCGACGAGGGCCTCCGGCTGGCCCTCTGAGCAAGATGCCCCAGGCAACTTAACTCTGCTCGGCCTCGACCACCTTGCGGACGTTCGCGATGTCACCGCAGCCGGAGCTGATCAGGCGGGCACGCTCCTTCGCGAACGCGTCGCCGAGGTCGTGGCGGACCGCCTCGGTGATGTCGGTGCGGGCCGGGTTGAGGACGTCGCGCTCCTCCTCGTCGAGGTGGTGGGTGAGCGCCTCGGACAGCTCGTGCAGCTTCTCGCTGAACTCCTCGCCGGCGGTGTCCTCGACCTCCATCAACGCGAGCAGCGCCTCGTTGCCCTCGGCATGCTCGTGCTCGGAGTGCTCCACCTCGTCGGCGTCGATCGCGTCCTTGCGGCGCAGCGTCGGGTAGACCTTCGATTCCTCCGCCTCGGCGTGCGCGATCAGGACGGTCGCCAGATCGGCGAGCACAGCCTCCCGATCGCTCCGGACGTCGCGCAGTTCACGCAGCGCCTCCTCGAACCACCGGTGGTCGGCCAGAATGATCTCGACCACGTCGCCGCCGGCCGGCGGCAAGATCTTCGGCATCCGTCAGCTCCTCTCTCTCGGGCCCTGCCGGTACCCGGATAATCTCCGGTCATGCCGTCTGCAGCGCTCGTCCGTCGCCCGAGTCCGCGTCTCGCCGAAGGTCTGGTCACCCACATCGAACGCCATCCGGTCGATCTCGAGCTCGCGAGCCGCCAGTGGCAGCAGTACGTCGATGCGCTGCACGAGACCGGCTGGGCCACGGTCGAGGTGCCGCCGATCGACGAGTGCCCGGACAGCGTGTTCGTCGAGGACACGATGGTCGTGTACGGCGACCTCGCCGTGATCGCCCGGGCCGGCGCGAACGAGCGCCGTGCGGAGGCCGCCGCGGCCGCGGAGACCGTCGCGGCCCAGGGCTACCGGGTCGAGCACATCACCGCACCGGGCACGCTGGACGGCGGCGACGTACTGAAGATCGACGACATGATCTATGTCGGTCAGGGTGGACGGACGAACGCGGCGGGCATCGAGCAGTTGCGGGCCGCGTTCACCCCGCTGGGTGCGGATGTCCGGGCGGTGCCGGTGCGGAAGGTGCTGCATCTCAAGTCGGCCGTTACCGCGCTGCCCGACGGGACGGTGATCGGGTACGAGCCGCTCGTCGACGACCCGGCCGCGTTCGACCGCTTCCTGTCCGTGCCGGAGGAGGCGGGCGCGCACGTCGTACTGCTGGGGAAGGACCGGCTGTTGATGGCCGCGTCCGCGCCGAGGTCGGCCGAGCTGTTCCACGGGCTGGGCTACGCGCCAGTGGTCGTCGACATCAGCGAGTTCGAGAAGCTAGAGGGTTGTGTCACGTGCTTGTCGGTGCGCCTGCGCCGCTGAGCATGCGGCGCGCGGCCCCGGCGAGGTGCTCCTCACGCTTCTTGCCGCGTCCCTCGGCGACCTCGCACGCCTCCACCAGTGCCGCGCGATAGACCGCCGAGTCCGGGTGGCGCGGTGGCGCGTGCCGGATGACTTCGCTGAGTGTCTCGAGGGCGGGCGCGATGTCGCCGCAGGCAAGCAACGCCTGTCCGAGCGCCGACCGGTCGCGGAGCAGTTGCGGGTCGTCGGCCGCGGCATCGGCCTCGTCCGCAGCCACGATGTCCGCCAGTAGGTCGGCCTCGGCGCGCGGGCCTCCGACCATCAACCGCGCCCCGGTCACCGCCTCGGCCGCCGTGTGGGTCAGCTCGTGGTGCGGCCCGAACACCTCGACCAGCTGTGGTGTCAGCAGCTCGAACCACGCGATCGCCCGCCCGTAGTTCGCCGTCGCCAGCAACCCCTGCGCCACGCGCAACCTGACCCGCAGCGTCGCCGGGTCGTCCGCGGGAAGATTCTGCTCCCGGGCGACCAGCGCCGACTGGTAGAACGGCAGCGCGCGACCCGGCTCGTTCTCGTCCCAGTACGCCTCGGCCTGCTGGTACTCCGGAGCGCCGTCGAGCTCTGGATGCGCCGCGATCGCCGACACCGGCTCCCGGCGTACGTCGGCGCGCACCGGCTGCTCGATCAGGCGCCGGCCGACGTAGCTGCGGCCGCCGGTCGGGATGACCCGGTACTGGCCGTGCTTCGACACCGGGACCCACAGCACGGTGGAGTACAGCGTCCGGATCGAGGACCCGCAGTTCTCGCAGACGTCACGGTGGCCGTAGAACCGGCTACCCATCGGGCCGGCGGTCTCGGCGGCACGCCAGGCCTCCGATGCCGCCGTACAGGGCGCACAGAACGGGTATACCCCACGCCGCTCCTCATTCATTCGGCCCATTGTGGTGAGTGACAGGTTCGCTGTCCTCATCCGTTGCGGTGATTCGTACCTTGGTCAGTGCCGGATCGTCCACGGCGAACGTCTTCACCGGCCCCGGCGGGGTGTCGGCGGTCTCGAACCGCACGGTCACCCGCCCGCGGCCCGAACCCCAGACCCAGCCGCGCCCGTGATCCGGATGCGCCACGTCCTGACCGGGGTGGAACCCGAGCTGGTCCCGCGGACGGGCCGGCAGCTCGACCACCTCGATCGGGTTGCCGGCGTGTTCCTCCTCGGTGAAGAGGTCGTCCTGGATCCAGTCGGCCAGTGACGAGACGCCTACGCCGAGCAACCGGATCCCGCCGCCGATCTCGCTCTCCTCGAGCAGCCGGCGCGCGACCCGCGCGATCACCCGGGCGTCGTCGGTCGGCCCCGCCAGCGTCGACGACCGGGTGTGCGTGGTGAAGTCGTGCATCCGCGTCTTCACCGTGACCGTGCGGCCGGACAGCTGCGCCTTCTGCAACCGCTCCGACACCCGCAGCGCCATCCGGTCGCTGATCGCCGACAGCAGTGCGCGGTCGATGATGTCGGTCTCGAACGTGTCCTCGACGCTGACCGACTTGGTCTCCCGGTCGCTGACCACCGGCCGGTCGTCGGCGGCGACCGCGAGGCGGTGCAGGCTGGTGCCGTGGGCGGAGCCGATCTGCCGGACCAGTTCGTCCTCGTCGAGCTGCTGCAGGTCGGCGACGGTCCGGACGCCGGCCATGCTCAGCCGCTGCGCCGTCGCCGGACCGACCCCGGGAATCACCGTGACCTGCATCGGCGCCAGGAAGTCCGCCTCGGTCCCGGCCGGTACGACGACCACGCCGTCGGGCTTGTCGAGATCACTGGCGATCTTCGCGATCAGCTTCGACGTCCCGGCGCCGACCGAGGCGGTGAGGCCGCCGCTGACCTTCCGGATCGCCTCCTTCAGGTCGTTGGCGATCGCCTCGACGTCGTCGACGGTCAGCCCGGACAGCCCGCTCGCGGCCAGGTCGATGAACGCCTCGTCCAGCGACAGCGGCTCGACCAGCGGCGACAGCGCTCGCATCTCCGCCATCACTGCCTGGCTGCTCTGCCGGTAGACCTCGAAGCGAGGACTCAGGTACGCCGCGTGTGGGCAGCGGGACCGTGCCTCCGCGGTCGACATCGCCGAGCGGACGCCGTACTTGCGCGCTTCGTACGACGCGGTGGACACGACTCCGCGCACGCCGATCCCGCCGACGACCACGGGTTTGCCCCGCAGCGACGGCTTGTCGCGCTGCTCGACGGCCGCGAAGAACGCGTCCAGGTCGACATGCAGCACCGAGGGATCGTCACGCACCTGTCCAGTGTCCCTGCCGGCGCCGACAATTGGGGTATGAGCTTCCCCGACCGCTGGGACGACGGCACCGACCCGGCCAGCGCCGCACACCAGGTCCACTGGTACGACGACCGTACGGCGATCGTCCGCCAGGCGCTGCGCACGAACTTCGAAGGCCCCTTCCTGTACCTCTTGCTCGGCACCGGGCGCGCCCTGTTGCTCGACACCGGGACCGGCCACGTCCCGCTCCGGCCGCTGATCGAGGAGCTGGTGGGGGAGCGCGAGCTGATCGTCGCGCACACCCACAGCCACGGTGACCACGTCGGCGGCGACGCGGAGTTCGGCAACGTGGTCGGCCCGGCGGCCGCGGACGTCGCGGCGTACTTCGGGCTGACCGACTGGCCGAACGGAGTGGCCGAGCTCGACCTCGGTGAGCGGGTGCTCGACATCCTGCCGATCCCGGGACACCACGCGTCGCACATCGCCGTCTACGACCGGGACACCCGGCTGCTGTTCAGCGGCGACTCGCTCTACCCGGGGCGGCTGTACGTCTTCGACTGGCCCGAGTTCCGGGCGAGCGTCGCGCGCCTGGGCGAGTTCGTTGCCGCGGGCAAGCCGGTGGAGTGGGTGCTGGGGGCACACATCGAGATGACGACCGAGCCGGCGCGGGACTACCCGATGGGCGCCGACCGGCATCCCGGCGAGCACGAGTTGCCGTTGCGTCCCGGCGTACTGACCGAGCTGGTGGACGTGATGGCGGCGGCCGGCCAGGAGCCGGTCCGGATCGAGACGGACCACTTCATCGTGTTCCCGGTGGCGCCACCACGCGAATGATCGGCCCACAGGTGGGCACCCTTCAGGCACACTGAGCGAAGGAGCCACCAGGGGAGGCGCAGATGGGTGAGGAAGTCGACCGGGTCGAGTTCACCCGGGCGGACCGGACCGCGTTCCGCGCTCAGGTCCATCGCAACCTGGACGCCTTCGCGCGGATGCTGCGCGAGGCCCGGTTCGCGCCGGACAAGCCGATGACCGGCATCGAGATCGAGCTGAACCTGGTCGACGAGCGGTGCGACCCGGCGATGAAGAACTCCGAGGTGCTGAGCGCGATCGAGGACGACGCGTTCCAGACCGAGCTCGGGCAGTTCAACATCGAGATCAACGTGCCGCCCGGGCAGATCGACGGTCTCGGCCTGGACACCATGGAGTCGAACATCCGCGACAGCCTGAACGCGGCCGAGGACAAGGCGGCCCGGACCGGCTCGTCGATGGTGACCATCGGGATCCTGCCGACGCTGCTGACCGAGCACATCCGCCGCGACGCGCTCAGCACGAACCCGCGGTACGCGCTGCTGAACGACCAGATCTTCGCCGCCCGCGGCGAGGACGTGGAGATCTCGATCGACGGCGTGGAGCGGCTGCAGGTGACCGCGGACAGCATCCTCCCCGAGGCCGCCTGCACGTCGACGCAGTTCCACCTCCAGGTCACGCCGGAGGCCTTCCCGCGGTACTGGAACGCGGCGCAGGCGATCTCCGGCGTCCAGCTCGCGGTCGGGGCGAACTCGCCGTTCCTGTTCGGCAAGGAGTTGTTGCGCGAGACCCGGATCGCGTTGTTCGAGCAGGCCGCCGACACCCGCACGCACGAGCTGAAGGCGCAGGGCGTCCGGCCGCGGGTGTGGTTCGGCGAGCGATGGATCACCTCGATCTTCGACCTCTTCGAGGAGAACGCGCGGTACTACCCGGCGCTGCTCCCGGTCACCTCCGACGAGGACCCGATCGCGGTGCTGGACCGCGGCGACACCCCGGCCCTTTCGGAATTACGCCTGCACAACGGGACGATCTATCGCTGGAACCGCCCGGTGTACGACGTTGTCCGGGAGAAGCCGCATCTTCGCGTCGAGAATCGTGTCCTGCCGGCCGGTCCGACGGTCGTCGACACGATTGCCAACGGCGCCTTCTATTTCGGACTGGTGCGTGCGCTGGCCGACGACGAACGGCCGATCTGGTCGCAGATGTCGTTCAGCGCGGCCGAGGAGAACTTCCACACCGCCGCCCGCAACGGCATCGACGCCGAGGTCTTCTGGCCCGGGGTCGGTACGGCGCGTGCGACCGAGCTCGTGCTCAGACGCCTGCTGCCGTTGGCGGTTCGCGGCCTGGACGCCTGGGGCGTGGACGTCGCGGTCCGCGACCGGCTGCTCGGGATCATCGAGCAACGATGCCTGACCGGCCGCAACGGCGCGTCGTGGCAGGCGGACGAGTTCCACCGCCTGTATACAAAGGGGTCACACGGTCGCCGGGACGCGTTGCGTGGAATGCTCCGCGGGTACCGCGACCACATGCACGCGAACACTCCCGTGCACGCGTGGCCGGTGGACTGAACCGGTTAGCTCCCTGCGACAACGTAGGACAATCAGAGGCGTTGCGTGCGGAACTCCGGTCCTTCTGACGGAACCGGTCGACCTTGCCCAGGGCAACGGCGTGAGTGGGTTCCGGTACGAGTTCGATAACGACCCGGACTACAGGGGTGGCGCTTTCGGTGACAGCCCTGCAAAGGTGTGCGCACCGGAAGGTTAGCGGGGCCCACCGGGGGTAGTAGTCGGGCACCGGCCGCCCTCCGTCACCGTTGCGACACAACAGGTGCAAATGCAGCGGATGCCGACCGCGGTCGGGAGCAGTATCGTTCGAGACGGGTCGACACACACCCGGAGGTGAGGCAGGGCGATGACGACCATCGTCGTGGGTTATGTGCCGAAGGCGGAAGGCCGTGCGGCCCTTCGGCGAGCAGCGGAGGAAGCGACGCTGCGAGACGCCAAGCTGGTGGTGGTGAACTCGCATCGGGGCGGGCGCGGCTTCGACAGCGACGAGGCGGCGGCCAGTGACGCCGCGCTGACGGAAGTACGGGAGCAGCTCGACTCGACCGGTGTGCCCTACGAGGTACGCCAGCTGGTGCGTGGCCTGGACCCGGCGGAGGACCTGGTGGCCGTCGCCGAGCAGGTGCATGCGGAGTTCATCGTGATCGGCCTGCGACGCCGGTCACCGGTCGGCAAGCTCATCCTCGGCAGCAACGCGCAGCGGGTGCTGCTCGATGCTCCGTGTCCGGTGCTGGCCGTGAAGGCCGAGCCTGAGTTGTCAGATGGGGAGGAGGACTGAGTTGACTTCGACACGCAGCAGGAAGCTGTGCCTCGCGCAGCAGCCGGACGCCGACGAGATGCTGAGCAGAGATCCGTTCGCCCTGCTGGTCGGGATGTTGCTCGACCAGCAGATCCCGATGGAGCGCGCGTTCGCGGGCCCGGTCGCGATCGCGCAGCGGATGATCGGTCCCTTCGACCCCGCCACCGTCGCGCACTACGACCCGGACGCCTTCGTCGAGGTGGTGGCCGGCCCGCCCGCGGTGCACCGGTTCCCGACCGCGATGGCCGCCCGGATCCAGACCCTGGCCAAACATCTGGACGAGCACTACTCCGGTAACGCCTCGGGCCTGTGGTCCGATGTGAAGTCCGGGGACGACCTGCTGGCCAGGCTGTCGGCCCTGCCGGGTTTCGGCGCGCAGAAGGCGAAGATCTTCGTCGCGCTGCTCGGCAAGCAGCTGAAGGTGCGGCCGCGTGGCTGGCGCGAGGCCTCCGAGCCGTACGGCGAGGACGGTGCGTACAAGTCCGTCGCGGACGTGATCGACGTTGCCTCCCTGGTCAAGGTGCGGCAGTTCAAGCAGGAGCAGCAACTGGTCCGCCAGCGGGTCGTGGCGCGGCCGTTGCGGAGGACCCGCAACGGGTGACGGCGACCGGTGACGAAGGCCCCCGAAACGCGCTGTCCGGGGGGTCGTGCGACGCCTGAGCTTGGTTCGCGGATTACAATGGACTGTTGCCGCCGCCTGACCAGCGAGCAGCCGCACACCGTAGTACCCAAAGACTCAGCAACACAACGTCGTACCGTCGTACAAACCCTGCGTCAGACGAGAGGTAATTCGTGTCGTCCAGCTCGTCCGAGAACCTTCCCGCCGAGCCGGCCCGGGCCGTGGCCGCCACCGCCCGCAGTACGGCTCAAAGGACCAGCGCCCGAGTCACCGAACCCGCTGCCAAGAAGGCCGCGGCGAAGAAGGCGGCGGTGAAGACCGCCGGCACCAAGGAGGACGGTATCCCCGCGAAGAAGGCCGCTGCCAAGAAGGCTACGGCGAAGAAGGCAGTGTCCGAAGCGGGTCTCGCGATCGACCCGAAGACCGGCAAGCCGCGCGCGCTCGACGACGTGGACGAGTCCGACTTCAGCCCGGAAGCGGTGAAGCCGCTGGAGAAGGAGCTCACCGAGGACCAGGGCTTCATCGTCTCCGAGGCCGACGAGACCGACGAGCCCGAGCAGCAGGTGATGGTCGCCGGCGCCACCGCGGACCCGGTCAAGGACTACCTGAAGCAGATCGGCAAGGTCCCGCTGCTGAACGCCGAGCAGGAGGTCGAGCTCGCGAAGCGGATCGAGGCCGGCCTGTTCGCCGAGGAGCAGATCGCCGACGAGGCGGCCAAGCTCAAGGAGAAGGTCCGCGACGAGTACGAGTGGATCTCCGAGGACGGCCGCCGCGCCAAGAACCACCTGCTCGAGGCCAACCTGCGCCTGGTGGTGTCGTTGGCCAAGCGCTACACCGGCCGCGGCATGCTGTTCCTCGACCTGATCCAGGAGGGCAACCTCGGTCTGATCCGCGCGGTCGAGAAGTTCGACTACACCAAGGGCTACAAGTTCTCGACGTACGCCACCTGGTGGATCCGGCAGGCGATCACCCGCGCGATGGCTGACCAGGCCCGCACCATCCGGATCCCGGTGCACATGGTCGAGGTCATCAACAAGCTGGCCCGGGTGCAGCGGCAGATGCTGCAGGACCTCGGCCGGGAGCCCACTCCGGAGGAGCTCGCCAAGGAGCTCGACATGACTCCGGAGAAGGTCATCGAGGTGCAGAAGTACGGCCGCGAGCCGATCTCGCTGCACACGCCGCTCGGTGAGGACGGCGATTCCGAGTTCGGAGACCTGATCGAGGACTCCGAGGCGATCGTGCCGGCCGAGGCGGTCTCGTTCACGCTGCTCCAGGAGCAGCTGCACGCGGTCCTGGACACGCTGTCCGAGCGCGAGGCCGGCGTTGTCTCGATGCGCTTCGGTCTGACCGACGGCCAGCCGAAGACCCTGGACGAGATCGGCAAGGTGTACGGCGTGACCCGCGAGCGGATCCGCCAGATCGAGTCCAAGACGATGTCAAAGCTCCGCCACCCCTCGCGTTCGCAGGTGCTTCGGGACTACCTGGACTGATGACATGACGCAGTGGATCGCTAGTGCGCTTGCGCTGGTGATTCCTGTCGTCGATACGGCTTCACTGGCCGCCGCCGTGCTCACGGCGGCGGCCTTGCTGTTGGCGCTGGTCGTCGTCGCGCGGTCGTCCGCGCCGACAGCCACGCCGCTGCTCGCCCGGGCCTCCTCGGTCCGGCGCCGCGCCGAGCAGACCGTCTTCCTCCGGCTGCGTGATCCCGACGCCGCCGGCCGGCCACGCCCACGAGCACCGGGACGGTAGCGCTCCACCTCGCTACCTGTTCCTACTCACTCGTGGAGTTCTGCTGTGCCTTCCTTCCTGGAGGCACCGGTCGCCGGTGCCTATCACGTGCTCACGTCCCTCGTGGACATCCTTCAACCGCTGACCGGCGCGTATGCCGCCGTGATCGCGATCGTCCTGTGCACCCTCGTCGTACGACTGTGTCTGGTTCCGCTGAGCGTGCGGGCGCAGCGTGGGCTCAAGGCCCGCGCGGCGTTGATGCCGCAGCTCAAGCAGCTGTCCGAGAAGCATCGCGGCGATCCCGAGCGCTTGCAGCGTGAGGTCGCGAAGCTGCAGGCCGAGTCCGGTACGTCGCTGTTCGCCGGGTTCCTGCCGATGCTCGCGCAACTGCCGTTCTTCTGGCTGATGTACACGCTGTTCTCCCGCACAGTGGTGGCGGGGGAGCCGAACCAGCTGATCAGCGGGAGCCTGCTCGGTGCGCCGCTCGGAGTGCACTGGCCGGTCGCCACCGGTACGCCGGCGTTCCTCGTGGTCGCCGTACTGCTGGCGGTGGTGGCGTGGTTCTCGGCGCGGCTGCAGGTGCGCCAGCTCGAGACGTCGGCGACGACGGGGGCGCCGGTGTCCACCTGGTCGCGGCGGATCGCTCAACTGCTGCCGTTCGGGACGCTGCTGACGGCTGCCTTCGTGCCCCTGGCCGCCGGCCTGTACCTGTTAACGACGACCACCTGGACAGTCGTCGAGCGCACGATCCTGCAGCGCTAGCCCCACCACCCTCCCGCACCCCCAGGCTCGCCGAGTCGTGAGAACCGGTTGCCGTTTCGTGGCCGATCGTCACGACTCGGCGCCGCGGGTTGTCGCCGATTGACACGACTCGGCGAATCGGGCGGCCTTGGGCGGATCCATTGCGGGCACGAATCGGGTTCTGTTACCGTCTTTAATAAAGCCGGTTCCTTAATAGGGCGGGGTCGATGGAGACTGCACGTGGCGCGGCGCAGGTGGAGCGCGCGGCCAACCAGGCCGCCTGCCTGCGGTTCCTCGCCGACGCCGACGAGCCGCGGACCGTCGGCGTGATCAGCGAGGGCACCGGTCTGTCGCGCCCCACCGTGCACGCGGTCCTCGACGACCTACTGGACGTCGGGCTGGTCGAACCCGCTAGCCCGGCAACGGCAGGGCCGGGCCGTCCTGCCCGCGCCTTCCGCTTCGCCCGCGAGTCCGGCATGGTGGCCGGCGTCGACCTGGGACCACGCGGCGCTCGCGCAATCATCTGCGACCTCTCGGGCCGCCGGGTCGCCTACGCCGAAGTACCGGCAAACGGCAAGGCGGACCTCGCTCTCATCTCCCGCGCCCTTGACGCGGCCGCCACGCAGCCGGCCACCCGCGGGGACGGCGCCACCGTCGACCTGGGGCGGTTGCGGGCGGTTGGGGTTGGAGTGCCTGGGGTCGTCGAGGGGGACGGGCGGTTGCGGGCGAGTCTTGCGATGCCTGATCTGGTGGGGCTGCCGGTCGGCGAGTTGCTGGTCAAGGAATTCGGACAGCCGGTCGTGGTGGACAACGACATCAAACTGGCCGCGCTCGCGGAGCAGCGCGGTGGTGCGGGACGCGGGTTCTCCGATGTCGTCTACCTGCAGATCGGCCACCGCCTCTCGATGTCGATCGTCCTGAACGGCGTGATCCGCCAAGGACGCCATCGCCTCGCAGGTGAACTCGGCGCCCAACGTGGCATGCGCTGGACGCGTAATGCCCAGCGCGGACAGCTCGTCTGGTCCGCGCGACCGACCGGCGCCCAAGTACTCACGGCGGCCGCCGCGGGTGACGCCGGCGCACAGGCAGAACTCGAGGACTTCTGCGCCCAGATCGCCCCGCGGATCGCGACAGTGCTACTCGTCGTCGACCCCGAGGTCGTCGTCGTCCGCGGTGGACCGACGGAGGACAGCGTCGCAATCCTGCGTCCGCTCGCCGCCGCGGTGGAGAACGAATTGGTCTTCCCCGAACGCCCACCCTTCGTCGCCGCCGCACTAGGCCGCGAGGCGGTGGTCCTCGGGGCGGTCGGCAACGCGTTCGACCGGTACAGCTCGGCGATTTACGGCATCCAGGACGTCTCGAGTCCCTGGAGCTACATCACTCACGAAGTGGAGAGGACCACGAAGTGAAGCTAGGAGTCAGCTCATACTGCTTCCGCCAGCTGATGGTGAGCGGCGAGATGGACCTGATCTCGGTTCTGGACTGGGTCGCGGCCTCGTCGGCCGGGCACATCGAGGTCGCCGCCATGGACGGGGAGTACTACCTGGACAACCCGGACGTCGTGAGTGCCGCCGCGAAGCACTCCGACGAGATCGGCGTACCGATCGTGAACTACCTGGTCAGCGGCGACCTGCGGACGGCCGACACGCACGAGATCGACCGGCTGCGCCGGCAGCTCGACATCGCGCAGGCGTTCGGCGCCGGGATCTTCCGGCACGACGTGGCGCCGTGGGCATGGCGTGAGGAGAACCCGGGAGAGTTCGAGTCGACGTTCGCGAAGGTCGTGGAGGGCTGCCGTGCGGTCGCCGACCACGCCGCCGGGCTCGGCATCGTGTCGACGATCGAGAACCACGGCTTCTTCATGAACGGCAGCGAGCGGCTGGCCCGTCTCGTGTACGAGGTCGACCGCCCGAACTTCCGGGTCACGCTCGACCTCGGCAACGGTCTGTGCGTCGGTGAGGTGCCGGGCAAGACCGCGGCCGGTCTGATCGACGTCGCGGCGTCGATCGGCGTGAAGGACTTCCACATCCGCCGCTCGGCCGGCGACGGCTGGCTGAAGACGCTGGCCGGCGACTATCTGCTGGGTACGGTCACGGGCCACGGTGACGTGGACGTGGCCGGTCTGCTCGCACTGGTCGCGACGAAGCCCGACGTACCGGTGAGCCTGGAGTTCGAGGGCATGGAGTCGCCACTGCCTGCCATCGAGCGCTCGCTCGCGAACATCCTCCGACTGACGGAAGGCAAGGCCTGACATGACGACGCGGATTGCGGTGATCGGGCTGGGCACGATCGCCGTCGAACACCTGAGCGCGTACCAGAGCAACCCGGGGGCCGAGCTGGTCGCCGTCTGTGACGTCGACCTGGAGCGTGCGAAGGCGCGCGGCGAGCAGTTCGGCGTCGAGCGGGTCACCGGCGACGTCGAGGAGATCTTCTCGGATCCGTCCATCGACGCGGTGAGCGTGTGTGTGCCGAACACCCTGCACGCGCCGATCGCCGAGGCGGCGCTGCGGGCCGGCAAGAACGTCCTGGTCGAGAAGCCGATGACCGTGACGGTGCCGGAGGCCGAGGCGCTGGTGAAGGCGGTCGAGGAGACCGGCAAGGCGCTGCAGATCGGGTACGTACGGCGGTACGCGCCGAACGCCCTCGTGACGAAGCGGTTCCTGGACGCCGGCGAGTTCGGCGACATCTACGCGGCGCGCGCCACGCTGCTGCGGACGGCCGGGAACCCAGGCGGCTGGTTCGGTGACGTGGAGCTGTCCGGCGGCGGTCCGCTGATCGACCTCGGGGTCCACATCATCGACCTGTGCTGGTACCTGATGGGGATGCCGAAGCCGGTGTCCGCCTCCGGCGCGACGTTCGCCCCGCTGGGCGCGCGCGACAACATCCAGAACCTGACCCGGTACAAGGCTGCGTCGGCGGCGCGGCCGAACACTGTCGAGGACTACGCGACCGCGCAGATCCGGTTCGAGGGCGGGGCGGTCCTCGACGTGGACACGTCGTACTCCTTGCACGCCCGGAACGAGATCAGTGTCCGGATCCACGGTGAGAAGGGCGGCGCGGAGATCGAGCCCGAGTTGCTGATGGTCACCGAGCGGCATGACACGCTGCTGCACATGCAGCCGCAGATCGACTCGCTCGGCTTCGACTTCCGGGTCGGCTTCGCGAACCAGATCGAGCACTTCCTGCAGATCTGCCGCGGCGAGATCCCCGCCGACGCGACGGCCGAGCAGGGCCTGCAGATGGCCCGGATGCTGACCGCGATCTACGAGTCGGCCAAGTCCGGCGCCGAGGTTCGCATCGAGCACTGATCGGCGGCAGCGGGTTGTAGAGCGGCTGGCGGGTTGCAGCGCGTTATCGGCGCAACAACCCGCCAGCCGTCCTGCTAGCTGGGCTCGATCTGGTGCAGGCGTGCCTCGAGGCCGTCCAAGGTCCGGGCTAGTCCGTAGCTGAAGTTGTCCTCGCTGCCTGCTTCCAGGTCGGCTCCGCTGTTGGCGGCGTACAAGGCCCGGAGGTGCGGGAACGGCTCGGCGGCGCGGACCGCGGCCGGCCAGACCTCGGCCTGCCAGGCGGCCATGTCCTTCCCGGTGCGCTTGAGCTTGCTGACGGTCGCGGCCTCCACCGAGGCCACGCCGATCACGAACCCGAGCACGGTGTTCGACGCCTGGTCGGCCTCCGCCAGCTCGAAGCCGGCCGCCAGATAGACCCCGAGCATGTCGTCGGAGACCCGCATCAGGTTCGGGCCGAGGTAGTTCATCCCGACGTCCGCGAGCGTCGGCGCGACCCACGGGTGCCGGACGATCATCGCGCGCACGCTCCGCGCCGCCGACTCGGCCGCCGCACGCCACTGTGCCGGATCCACAGCAGTCGGTACGTCGATCTCGCCGTACACCTCGTCGACGACGAGTTCGAGCAGTTCGTCCTTGTTCGCGACATGCCAGTAGACGGCGGTCGCGACCGCGCCGAGGGCCGCGCCGAGCTTGCGCATCGTCAGCGCCTCGAGCCCGTCGGCGTCCAAGAGCTTGATCGCCTCCGCGACGATCTGGTGCTGGGTCAGTGCGGGTTGCTCGCGACGCCGGCCGCGCTTGGGCCGGGTCCAGACGGACGTGTACTCCTCGGGCGCCATCGTCGTACCTCCTCGTCGGCTCTCACCCTAGCCGATTCCTGAACACCGTGCAGGACTTGACCATCGTTCAAGTCGAATTGCACACTGTTCAAATAGATGAACGGCGTTCAATTCAAGGAGGTGCGGGATGACCACGAGGCATCCGCGCAGGTGGCTGATCCTGATCGTGCTCTGCCTGAGCACGATGGTGCTCGTGCTGGACAACGGCGTCCTGAACGTCGCGATCCCGGTGCTGACCGAGGACCTCGGTGCGAGCGCGCAGGAGATCCAGTGGATCGTCGCCAGCTACATCCTGGTTTTCGCCGGCCTCCTGTTGACAGCGGGCAGCATGTCCGACCGGTACGGGCGCAAGAAGGTGATGATCGTCGGCCTGGCGATCTTCGGGGCGGCGTCCCTGGTGGCGACGTACGCCGGAACTCCGGAGATGCTGATCGCCGGACGGGTGCTGATGGGGATCGGCGGCGCGATCGTGATGCCGAGCACGCTGTCGGTCGTGATCACGGTCTTCGACGACGAGGAACGCCGCAAGGCGATGTCGATCTGGAGCTCGGTGCTGATGGTCGGGCTGATCGGCGGGCCGGTGCTCGGTGGGGCGTTGATCGCGAAGTTCTGGTGGGGATCGGTGTTCCTGATCAACGTGCCGGTGGTCGTGCTGGCGATCGTTGCCGCGGTGATCCTGATGCCGGAATCGAAGGGCCCATGGCGTAAGCCCGATCCGATCGGTGCGCTGCTGTCGATGGTCGGTCTGGTGGCGCTGGTGTGGGTGATCATCGAGCTGCCGGAGCACGGGGTCTCGTGGCCGATGCTGGCGCTCGCGGTGGTCGGGCTGTCGTTGTTCGTGATCTGGGAGCTGCGTACGCCGGTGCCGATGGTGCCGCTGCAGCTGTTCCGGGACCGGAACTTCAGCGGCGGGAGCCTGTCGCTCGTACTGCTGCAGATCGCGAACGGCGGATTGATCCTGGCGCTGACGCAATACCTGCAGTTCGTGCTCGGCTTCTCGCCTACGAAGGCCGGTCTGGCGATGGCTCCGATGGCGCTCGCGGTGATCCTGGTGAACGGTGTCGGCGCGACGCTCGGCCAGAAGATCGGGAACCGGCCGCTGACCGTCGTCGGTCTGGTGGTCCTGGCTGGTGGCTTCTGGGTGATGTCGACGCTGTCCGCGGATGACGGCTTCGGGATGGTCGCGGTAGCGCTAGGCGTGTTCGGCGTCGGCGCCGGCCTGGCGCAGCCGGCGGCGACGGCGGCCCTGATGAGTGCGGTGCCGCATGAGCACGCGGGTGTCGGTTCCGCCTTGAACGACACCGTCCAGCAGGCCGGCGCGGCACTCGGGATCGCGATCCTCGGCTCCACGCTGGCGAACAACTTCACCGCGAAGATGCCCGAGACGGCGCCCGCGGAAGCGCGCCGGTCGATCGGCGAGGCGCTCGTGGTGGCCGCGACGTCCGGGGACAACGCGCTGGCGCAGGTTGCCCGGACGGTGTTCGCTCAGGCGATGTCGGGGACGTTCGTCGTCAGCGCGGTCGCAGTGCTCGGATCCGCGGTCATCGCCCTCGCGCTCTTGCGCGACAAGAAGACCCCGGACCGGCAAGAGGTCGGCGTCAGCTGAAGAGTGCGCTGCGGAGGGTGTCGGCGTTGGCTTGCAGCCAGGTCTGGCGGGCGCGGATCTTGTCGCCGACGCCTTCGCTCCACATCCGGGCCCAGCCGCCGCCGAGGGTGTCCGCGCGGTACTTCATCGTGTGCCAGGCGCGCTCGTTCAGCGCGATGCACAGCCCGAGCACTCGGCCACGGTCCGCGGTCGACAGACCGTACTCGTCCGCCAGCAGTCGGCACCGGCGCGGCCGATCGAGGCCGCGGAACTCGGGGTCGAGGTCGGCGTCGGCACCGAGCGGGGCCCACCACAACATCAGGTTCACGAACTCACGAGCCCGGCTCACCGGCCGCGCCAGGTCGAAGTCGATCAGGGCGTACGCGCGGCCCTCGCGGAACACCACGTTCTCCGGCGTGACGTCCTGGTGCCCGACGAGCTCGGGCGGATCGTCGAGGTCCGGCAGCCCGGGCGGTTCGATCGGGGCCGGCAGGTTCACCGGAATCCCGAATCCCTCGACCGCGTCGTCGTACCCGCGCAGCAGCCGCGCGACCGACAGCATCCGGTCCTCGTCCGCGATCCACGACGGACGGGGCCGGCCCGCCACCTCTCCCTCGACGTACGTCAGCGCCTGACGACCGGCCGAGTCCACACCGAGGTACCGCGGAGCTCCCTCGAAACCCACCTTCTCGAGATGCAGCAGAACGTCTCGCACGAGTTCGGCGCGCTCGCCGGGTGGTCGCCGTACCGTGTCGCCGACCCGGACCAGCCCCTCGGTCACATCGCCGCCGAGCAGCGGGATCTCCTCGCCGTCCTCGATCACCAAAGCCCTCATTCCACTGGATGAAACGTTTGTCTGCACATGTGGCGACATACCGGTAAGTTGCGACGATCCGTCCCCAACGGAAGGCACAGAGTGACCGCCACCACTGTGAAAGCACCACCCGGAGCGAGCCGGACGAGGTACCTGATCCTAGGGCTGGCCTTCGTCGGACTCTCACTGAATTACCTGGACCGCGCGAATCTGAGCGTCGCGCTGCCCTTCATCCAGGACGACCTGCACCTGGAGCTGAGCAATGCCGAGAAGGGTCTGATCCTCGGCGCCTTCTTCTGGGCGTACGACGGGGCGATGCTGGCCGCCGGCTGGTTCGCGGACAAGGTCGGCTCGCGCAAGGCGTTCACGTTCGCCGCGGTGTGGTGGAGTGTGGTGACCGCGTTGACCCCGCTCGCCCGCGGGTTCTGGTCGCTGTTCGCGTTCCGGTTCGCGCTCGGCGCGGGCGAGGCACCGGCGTACCCGAGTGCTACCAAGGCGGCGTCGCGGTGGTTCCCGGCCCACGAGCGGGCGTTCGCGAGTGCGGTGATCGACTCGGGGTCGCGGGTCGGGACCGTGTTGTCGCTGCCGGTCGTCACCGGGCTGATCGCGCTGGTGAGCTGGCACTTCTCGTTCGTCGTACTCGGTGTGCTCGGGATCATGCTGGCGGCGGTTTGGTACTGGTACTACCGCGATCCGATGGAACACAAGCACGCGAACGCGGAGGAGCGCGAGTACATCGCGTCGAACGGCGCGCGCCTCGAGGACAACGACACCGAGGCGGCCGCGCAGGTGCGTTGGCGGGACCTGTTCCGGTACCGGACGGTGCGCGGGATGATGTTGGGCTTCTTCTGCCTGAACTTCGTCATCTACTTCTTCCTCACCTGGTTCCCGTCGTACCTGAAGGACGCCCGCGGTCTTGACCTGGCCGAGCTCGGGACGCTCGGCACACTGCCGGGCATCACCGCGATCGCCGGCGGCTGGATCGCGGGCATCGTCGCCGACCGCCGGATCCGGGCGGGGGCTGACGTGACGCGGGTCCGCAAGACGGTGATGGTCGGCGGCCTGCTCGGCGGCGCGGCGATCGTGTTCGCGGCGCCGGCCAAGTCGGTGTACGTCGCGCTGCTGTTCCTGGCGATCTCGTACGCGAGCCTGGCGATCGCGGCCACGGGAATCTGGTCCCTGCCGGGCGACGTGGCGCCCTCGTCCCGGCACGTCGCCTCGATCGGCGGAATCCAGAACTTCGCGTCGAACATCGCGGGCATCATCAGCCCGTACGTCTTCGGCCTCCTGCTCGACATGTACCACGGGTCGTACCTACCGTCGTTCGCGGTCGCCGGCGCGGTGGCGGTGGTCGGTGCGCTGACGTACGCGTTCGTCGTCGGGAAGGCAGAGCCGTTGCCTGTGCGAGATCGGTGATTTGCCGGACCAGCAAGGTTTCTTGCCCGATCGTCAACGATCGGCACATCATCGGGGCATGACGACAGAGCAGCTCTCCGAGGACTGGTGGAACTCCTTCTATGCCGAACACGACCAGATCTGGAGCGGCCGGCCGAACGTGGTCCTCGTGGACGAGGTGTCGGACCTGACCCCCGGCCGCGCACTCGACCTCGGCTGCGGCGAAGGCGCGGACGCGATCTGGCTCGCGCAGCAGGGCTGGACGGTGACAGCGGTCGACATCTCGTCGGTCGCGCTGGGCCGGGCGGCGCAGCACGCCAAAGACGCCGGGGTCGAGGATCGGATCGACTGGCAGCAGCACGAGCTCGGGCAGTCGTTCCCGGAGGGCTCGTTCGATCTGGTGTCGGTGCAGTTCCTGCACTCGAAGACGGAGCTGCCGCGGGACGCCATTCTGCGTCAGGCGGCCGACGTCGTGGCGCAGGACGGCGTACTGCTGATCGAAGGCCACATGGGGTTTCCGCCGGGGGAGCACAACCCGCACCCCGACGTCCACTTCCCGACGCCGGACGAGGTGATCGAGAGCCTCGCGCCGGCCGCCGGCGAGTGGGAAACTTTGGTCAGTCGCGTACACGACCGCGCGCAGGTGATGCGCGACGGTGAGTTGATCAACCGGCGCGACTGCACAGTCAAGCTCCGCCGGCGCTGACCTGTTCACCTCGACGTCACCATGGGAGCTGAGTCTTGGGCCTATGAACACCCCAGATCTGGTCCAGGAGCTCGGCTTCCGCGTGCTGGACGAAGAGGACGACGACCCGGTGCTGTTGCAGGCCGACGGTACGCCGGTCGACACCTGGCGTGAGGGCTATCCGTACGCCGAACGCCTGCCGCGCGAGATCTACGACCGGGAGAAGCGCCTGCTGCAGATCGAACTGCTGAAGCTGCAGTACTGGGTGAAGCGCTCGAAGCAACGCCTCGTGATCGTGTTCGAGGGCCGCGACGCGGCAGGTAAGGGCGGCACGATCAAGCGGTTCATGGAGCACCTGAACCCGCGCGGCGCGAGCATCGTCGCCCTCGAGAAGCCGACCGAGCGTGAGCAGACCCAGTGGTACTTCCAGCGGTACGTCGCCCACTTGCCGGCCGCCGGCGAGATGACGCTGTTCGACCGCTCCTGGTACAACCGGGCCTGCGTCGAGCACGTGATGGGGTACTGCACCCAGGACCAGTACGAGGAGTTCATGCGGCAGGCGCCCGACTTCGAGCGGATGCTGGTCCGCTCCGGGATCCTGCTGGTGAAGCTGTGGTTCTCGGTGTCCCAGGCCGAGCAGCAGACCCGCTTCACGATCCGTCAGATCGACCCGGTCCGGCAGTGGAAACTCTCACCGACCGACCTCGCCTCACTCGACAAGTGGCAGGCCTACACGGAGGCCAAGGAGGCGATGTTCCACTACACCGACACGTCGTACGCCCCCTGGACCGTGGTCAAGAGCAACGACAAGAAGCGCGCCCGTCTCGAGGCGATGCGCCATGTGCTCAGCCTCTACGACTACACCGACAAGGACGTGGAACTGGTCGGCCGGCCCGACCCCAAGATCCTCGGGCCGGCCGCCGAAGTCCTGGAACACGGCGAATCGGCGACCCGCTCGTTCCCCGAGTTCTAGTGTCTTGAGTCGGAAGTTCGACGGCGCTTTCGGCGCCCAGGCACGCACCTCACGGCACGTGCCCAGCGCCCACGATGCTCCGCATCGAGGCCACTGACCACGCACCGCGATGCACGCACCTGACCACCGAAATCTCTCGCCCAACTTCCGACTCAAGACACTAGCCGCCGTTATTCGGTCGCCGCGGCGCCGGGTGGCTGTTTCACTTGCGTCGTGGAGGACATCACCCGTCAGAACGGCGACTACTGGGAAGCCATGGCCGCACATCGTCGCGGCGTGACGGTCGAGTACCTGCAGTCGGGCGGCGAGGTCGTCAGTCCCGAGGAACTCGCGGTCATCGGTCCGGTGGACGGGCGAAGGTTTCTCCATGTCGCAGCGTCGGTGGGCGACGCCGCGCTGAGCCTGGCGCTGCAGGGAGCGAGGGCGGTCGCGGTCGACATCGCCCCCAGCCACGTCGAAACCGGCCGGGCGAAGGCCGCGGAACTCGGCATCGACGTCGAGTTCCAGGTGGGGGACATGACGGCTCTGCGCGCCGACCTGACCGGGTTCGACACGATCTACATCTCGTGGGGCGGGCTGTGTTGGGTGCCGGACCTGCGGGCGTGGGTCGCGGACATGGCGACCCGGCTCACTCCGGGAGGCCGCCTGGTCATCGCCGAGCACCATCCTGTATGGGAGGTGCTGTCGGTCACCGGACCCGACCAGCTGACGCTGTCCGCGAGCTATTTCGAGCAGGAGTGGATTGGCCCACGCGACCTCGCCAAGGAGCCACAGGTCGTCAAAGAACTCGGTCTGGAATGGCGCCCGCACAAAGCCTTCGTCTGGAACCTCGGCGACGTCATCTCCGCATTCCTCGAGGCAGGTCTCGTCGTGGTCGCTCTCCGGGAGTCCCAGGTTCCCCAGATGTACGCCGGGTTCACGCACGCCGGCCATCTACCCGCGACGTACGTCGCCGCCGCCGAACGCCCCTCCGGACACTAGTGCCGCACAAGTAACGTTCGGATCGTAACCGGCGCTGTCAGAACAGGACTTTCCGGGGCGAGCGTTTGAGTGGTTCACCCTCGGGGTGGCCCGTTGACATGCTGCATGCAGGTGGCAAACGGACCACCTTAGGGGTGAACCACTCAAACGATGACAACCTCGACGTTGGTTGACGCGGCACTAGCTCACAGGAACGGCCGCACTTCGATCTTCCGATCGCAGACCTTGGACGCCTCGGTCGCAAGCCGGACCGCCGTCTCCATATCCGGCGCCTCCCACACCCAGACGCCCGCAAGGTACTCCTTCGACTCCACGAACGGCCCGTCACTGAACAACGCCTGGTCACCCCGGTTGTCGACCACCGTGGCGGCGTCGGTATCGGCGAGCCCGCCCGCGAAAACCCAGTACCCGTCCGCGATCAGCCGCTCATTGAACTCACTGATCACCGGCTGCCGATCCATGCTCCCCGGATCGGCCTTGTCATCAATAACAGAAACCAAGAACCGCATCCGCACATCATCTCCCAGGGAATCCTGATCCAGGGAGGCGTGGGGAGGATCGTGTGCCCGATCGGGCAGGAAATCCTCCCCGGCTCTGCAGCGGGCGAGCGGGGAGCTAGGTGCTGAGGGGTAGGTGGACGGTGAACGTCGCACCGTGGGGTTCGGTGTCGCTGGTGGTTACACGGCCTTTGTGGGCGGCTACGAGGGCGGCGACGATGGACAGGCCGAGGCCGGAGCCGCCGGTGGAGCGGGTTCGGGCGGTGTCTACTCGGTAGAAGCGTTCGAAGACGCGGGCCTTCTGCTCGTCCGACAATCCCGGCCCGGTGTCGCTGACCTCGAGGATCGCCTCGGAGCCGCGCGTCCCCACCGACACCGTGATCGGCGCATCGACAGGCGTGTAGTGGAGCGCGTTGCTCACAAGATTCCCCAGCACCTGCCGCAGCCGCGCCTCGTCACCCGAAACGACCGGTGCCTGCGAGTCGGGCAGGATCGTCAGCGAGATATGACGCTCAGGCTGCACAGCCTGTGCATTGTGCAGAGCATCAGCCGCTATCGGCAGCAGGTCGACGGACTCCATCCGCAACGGACGCTGCTGGTCCAACCGCGCCAGCAGCAGCAGGTCGTCAACGAGCAGCCCCATCCGCTTCGCCTCGTCCTCGATCCGACGCATCGTGTCGGTGTCCGTGACGTCTCCGCGCTGACGAGCGAGCTCCGCAAACCCCCGGATCGACGTCAGCGGCGTCCGCAGTTCATGCGACGCGTCCGCCACGAAGCGCCGCATCCGGTCCTCGGACTGCAACGCCGCCTCCTCGGATCGCCGCGCCGCGTCCTCCGATCGACGCGCCGCGAACTCGGACGCGGTCCGCTGTTCGAAGGCGTTCTCGATCTGACCGAGCATCTGGTTCAGCGCCAGCGACAACCGCCCGACCTCGGTCCGTGGGTCGCGCTGCGGCACCCGCCGGCTCAGGTCCCCGCCGGCGATCGCGACGGCCGTGTGCTCGACGTCCTCGAGTCCGCGCAGACTTCGCCGTACGACGTAAGTCCCGACGCCGGCCAGTAGTACCAGCAGGATCACGCCGGCCGCGGCCTGGACACCGACCAGCCGTTGAATGGTGTGGTCAATGTCCTTGAGACTCTGCGCGACCATCACCGACCCGGCTTCGTCCTCGGTGGGCACCGCAAGCACCCGCCACGTCGCGCCGCCGGACTGCGCGTCGACGTTGAACGGCTGCCCGTTGAGCGCCCGCACCTGGTTGAGGTTCAGCGTCGGCAGCTTCGGGAGCGGCTCGGCCTCGGCGAGGCGTGACCCGACCGGACCGTTGTCGCTGGCTCCTTCGGAGTTGCTGAACTGCACCACGAACTCACTCGGCAGCTGCCGACGACCCGGCGGGCCGGAGTCGGGCGGCAGCGGGCGCCGGTCGGCGCGGATGTGGGTCAGCTGCATCGCGGCCTGCTGGAGTTGCTGGTCGACCCGGTCGATCAGATAGCCACGCATGATCGTGGTCGCGAGTACGCCGGACGCGGCCAGCGCGAGCGCGACGAGCGCCAGCAGGACCACGACGATCGTGACACGCAGCGGGTACCGGTCGGCGAACCGCCGGTGGCTCAGTTGCATCAGTTGGGCCCTCGCGGGGTGCGCAGGACGTAGCCGACCCCGCGGACGGTGTGGAGCAGCTTCTGGTCGCCGGTGTCGACCTTACGGCGCAGGTACGACATGTACGACTCCACCACGCCCGCGTCGCCGGCGAAGTCGTAGTTCCAGACGGCGGAGAGGATCTGCCCCTTCGACATCACCCGCTCCGCGTTCTCCAGCAGGCACCGCAGCAGCTTGAACTCGGTCAGCGACAGCTGCACCGCCTGACCGCCCTTGAACACCTCGTAGCTGTCCTCGTTGAGCTCCAGGTCCGCATAGCGCAGTACGGCGGCCTCGGTCTCGGCCTGCTCGCGGTGACCCGACCGGCGAAGCAGGGCGCGGACACGGGCCACCAACTCGTCCAGACTGAACGGCTTGGTGACGTAGTCGTCCCCACCGGTCTGCAGCCCGAGCACCTTGTCCTCGACCGCGTCCCGGGCGGTGAGGAACAGCACCGGCACATGCCGATCCTCACCGCGCAGCCGGCGTACCACCTCGAAACCGTCCAGTCCGGGCATCATCACGTCGAGGACCACCAGATCGGGCTCCACGTCCCGGGCCTTGCGCAGCGCCTCGGCGCCGTGGGTCGCCGTGGACACGTCGTACCCGGCGAAACGCAGACTCGCGGACAGCAGCTCGACGATGTTCGGCTCGTCGTCGACAACCAGCAGATGCGGACTCATGGTGACAGTGTGCCGAAGGATCCCCAGGGAACCCTGGAAGGTTCCTGGCAATCACCTGTGAGCCGGCCGCACCCCGGCTGGGTCAACCCGGGCTCAGCGCGGCCCGTGCTTGAAGCCCCACTTCTGGCCGGCCGCATCCCGGGCGGAGCCGTCGTTGATCGTCGTCGCGGTCGCCGTGTTGTCCGCCACCACCGCGCTGACCCTGACGGTACTGCCGTTCTTGATCGACGAGATGCCGTCGCGGGCCGAGTTCACCAGGGTCTCCGCCACGACCTTGTACGTCCGGCTGTACCCGTCGTCGCTCTGCACCGTGATCGAGTTCTTGCTGACCGCGGTCACCTTGCCACGCTGCGTCGCGACTGTCTGGTACCCACCGCCGTCCTTCGGTACGACGAACTCGCCGTGCAGCGCCCCGCCGAATCCGAACTCGCCCCGCGGCCCGAAGCCACCCCGGCCCGGCCCGTCCGGCTTCTGCTGCCCGGGCGTCGACGGGCTGGACGGCGAGGCCGACGGTGACGGCGTCGGGTCCGCGTTGGTCGCCGCCCACGCGACGCCGCCGGCGGTGGTCGTCGCCGCGACCGCGGCCAGCGTGCCGATCAGCCGCCAGCGCTTCTGTGAGAGCTTCATCCTGCTGCGCCTTCCGTACTGCGTGCCGGGAGGTGCCCCTGCACTCGGTGTTCCCACAGTGCCGTATGCAGCTGGCACGAAGCTTCGGTCCAGATAAGAACAAGCTGGCAATCACCTAAGAACGCGCACGCCACCGCAGGTGCGCGGAAATCGCCGGCAATCAGACGACGAACAGCACCGCACCCAGCCAGACGCCGGCGGCCAGTGACGTGCCGATCAGCTCGATCAGGATCGACACGCCGGTCTCGCGCAGCGCGTGCTTGGTCGACCTCCACGCGTCCGCGTGGGTCCGCAGCCGCTGCGCCTCGGACAGGTAGACACCGATCGGGAACCCGATGAACATGCCCACCACCGGGATCAGGAAGAACCCGGCGATCCCGAGCACGACCCCGGCGAACATCGACCGCCGGGGTACGCCGGCATCGCGCAGCCGCCGCTCCGGTACGACGTACTTCACCACCTGACTCGCACCGATCAGCACTCCGCAGATCGCGAACACGATCCAGCCGGACGCACTGTGCACCGCGATCGCCCAGACCAGGATCGCGGCGAGGCTGAGGATCGCCCCGGGCAGGATCGGCACGACGATCCCGATGATGCCGACGAAGATCGCCACGCCGGCGAGTACGGTCACTCCAGTCTCCACACCGACACTCTCTCGCACACCGGGACCTTTTAGGGTGGGGCTATGCCGCAATTGCACGAACTAGTCACTGCTCTCGCCGCCCCGTGGGTCGCTCTGTCGCCGCGCTCCGGTCAGCTCACCGGCTCCGGCGCCGAGGGGGTGTACGCGCGGGACCGCCGGATCCTGTCCCGGCTCGTCGTCACGGTCGACGGCCGCGAACCGGCCCCGGTCCACGTCGACGAGCGCGACGCGGCCACCCACCAGTACGTCGCGACGGTGGAGGGACTGGGCGACACCCGGCACGACCCGACCGTGATGCTGTACCGGACGCGCACGGTCGCCTCCGACGGCCTTACCGAGCAGATCACGCTGGTGAACCGGTCCCGGTCGGCGATCGAGTGCCGGCTGGAAGTTGCCCTGGGCACCGACCTCGCGGGGACCGCGGCGGTCCGCAGCGGCGCGGCGGCCGGCCTGCCGCAACTCGCGCCGCTCCCGGACGGTCCCGGCCGTACCCGGTGGGAGAGCGCCGGCACGCGGGTCGTGGTCACGGCGAACCCGGGCGTGTCGGCATCACCGCGGCTCGAGCCGGGGGAGGAGTTCACGCTGACGCTGCACGTGTCGGCTGAGTTCCCGGCGTCGACGACCGGCTTCGCGATCGAGCCGCCCGCCGAGCGCACGCCGTACGACGTCAGCGTGTCGTGCGACGACAAGCGGGTCGAGCGCTGGTTCGACCGTTCGCTCCAGGACGTTCTCGCTCTGCAACTCGCGGCCGGCGATGACCGGTACCTCGGCGCCGGACCGCCGTGGTACCTGACGCTCTTCGGCCGCGACTCGCTGATCTCGTCGGGCATGCTGATCCCGGTCGATCCGGGCCTGGCCGCGGGCACGCTGCGCGCGCTGGCCGCGTGGCAGGGCACGAAGGTCGACGGCGAGTCGGCCGAGCAGCCGGGCAAGATCCCGCACGAGTTGCGCGCCGAGGTCGCCGACCACGGTGGCGGTCTGGTCCTCCCGGCCGCGTACTACGGAACGCACGACGCGACCCAGCTCTGGATCACCACGTTGCACAAGGCCTGGCGCTGGGGCATGCCGGCCGACGAGGTGCGTGCGCTCCTCCCGAACCTGCAGCGCGCCCTGTCCTGGATGAAGGAGTACGCCGACCCGGACGGCGACGGCTTCCTCGAGTACGTCGACGAGTCGGGCCACGGCCTCGCCAACCAGGGCTGGAAGGACTCCAACGACGCCGTGCAATGGCCCGACGGCACGCTCGCGACGGCACCGATCGCGCTCTGCGAGGTGCAGGGCTACGCCTACGCGGCCGCCGTGCAGGGCGCCGAGTTGCTCGAGGCGCACGGTGAGTCCGGTGACGAGTGGCGGGAGTGGGCGGCCGCGCTGCAGGAGCGGTTCCGGAAGACGTTCTGGGTCGACGGCTACCCGGCGATCGCGCTGGACGGTGCGAAGAACCCGGTCGCCGGCCGCGCCTCGAACATGGGCCACCTGCTCGGCACCGGGTTGCTCGACGCCGACGAGGAGGAGACGGTCGCCGAGGTGCTGGCCGGCGCCGACCTGAACAGCGGCTTCGGCCTCCGAACGTTGTCCACGGCAATGACCCGCTTCAACCCGCTCGGCTACCACACCGGCAGCGTCTGGCCGCACGACACCGCGATGACGGTGCAGGGTCTGTTCGCGACCGGCGAGTCCGAGGTCGCCTCGTCGTACGTCGAGGGTCTGATCCGGGCCGCGGAGGCGTTCGGCTACCGGCTGCCCGAGCTGTACGGCGGTCGTGGGACGGGCGCGGAGAGTACGCCGACGCCGTACCCGCTGTCGTGCCGGCCGCAGGCGTGGGCCGCGGCGTCCGCTGTGGCGGTGCTGGTCGCGGCGCTCGGGATCGAGCCCGACGTACCCGGTGGGACGCTGGTGCTGAACCCGGCGGCGTCGGTGCCGTGGAAGATGCTCGAGATCCGCGGCCTGCAGGTTGGCGGCGAGACGCTGTCCGTGCGGCTGCAGGACGGCGAGCTGACCGTCCTGGAAGCGCCTCAGAGCGCGGTGACCAAGGCGAACGCGGACAACGCCAAGTAGATCGCCGCGACCACGACGGTGCGCCGGCGGTTCGTGGTCCGGAAGGAGCGGAAGCGGCGCCCGATCGCGTCGGCGCCGACGGCATAACAGAGGTCGAGAGTGAGGCCGATCAGCAGGGTGCCGGCGCCGAGGAGCAGCATCTCGGTACGGAGCTGGACCGGGCCGGCGCCGCGCGTGGTGAACTGCGGAAGGAAGGCCAGGAAGAACAGCGCGGCCTTCGGATTGAGCAGGTTCACCACGACGCCGTCGCGGAACACCCGGCCGAGGGGCGCGGCCTGGATCCCGTCGGACTGCTCGGCGGCCGGCGCCTTGAGGAGCTTGAGGCCGAGGTACAGGGCGCCTGCGACCGTGATGGCGGTGAACAGCGTCGGGGAGGTCTGGACGAGCGCTGCCAGACCGAGCGCGGTCACGACGATGTAGACGAGCGTGCCGGTCTCGACTGCCAGCGCGGACACCACGCCCGCGCGACGGCCCTGCGTGAGGCTGCGGAGCGAGATGTAGAGGTTGTTCGGCCCCGGCATCCCGACCAGCACCACCGTCGCGCCGGTGAACCCCAGTACCTGACCGATCCCCATACAGCACTCGCTTCTTCTCGAACTGGACTGCCTGCCGGTACTAGCCTGGCGGCGGCAGCAGCAGTCCACCCGAGCCAATAAGAGGAGAAGTGGACCGTTTTACGGACGCCGCGGGCCTGGCCGACCTGATCGGTCATCGGTTGAGCGGCCGCGGCGGCGGGCTGTACCGGCGCCTGGCCGACGAGATCGCCGCGCTGATCGGCTCCGCCGAGCTCCCGGTCGGCGCCCGGCTCCCGTCCGAGCGGCGGCTGGCCGAATCGCTGGCGATCAGTCGTTCCACGGTCGTCGCGGCGTACGACGAACTTCGCGCCCGCGGCCTGGTCGAGAGCCGCCGAGGCAGTGGTACGACGGTCGCGCGCGCCGCGGGCCGTGGACGTTCACGAGCGGACAAGCGCATGCCGGCCGGGTACGGCGAATCGCTGTTCCACCGCATCACGGTCGGCCCGGGCGAGGTCATCTCCCTCACGTACGCCGTCGATCCCGGCCTGCCCGAGCTCTCGGAGGAGCTGATCGGTCTCGCGACGAGCGATCTGCCGACCTTGCTCGGCGATGTCGGTTACCACCCGCGTGGTCTGCCGGTGCTGCGGGAGCGGATCGCCGAGCACTTCACCGAGTCCGGTCTGCCGACGTCCGCGGAGGAGATCGTGGTCACGACCGGTGCGCATCAGGCGATCGCGTTGGTGACACAGATGTACCTGCGCAACGGCGCGGCGGTCGCGATCGAGCAGCCGAGCTGGCCGGGGTGTTTCGATCTGTTCGGGGCGGCCGGCGGGCGAGTGGTCGGCGTACCGCTGGACGATGCCGGGATCCGGCCGGAGCTGCTGGAGGCCGCGTTCGCCGCGCATCAGCCGGCGATGTTGTTCGTGATGCCGACATTCCACAATCCGACCGGTCGGCTGATGTCGGCGAACCGGCGGCGGCAGGTCGCGGAGCTGGCGGCGCGGCACGGGGTTGTGGTGGTGGAGGACAACGCGTACTCGGCGTGGGATCCGTCCGGGCCGGAGATTCCGCCACCGCTGGCGGCGTACGCGCCGGACGATACTGAGGTCCTGACGATCGGATCCGTTTCCAAGGCAGTCTGGGGCGGACTGCGGATCGGCTGGATCCGGGCCTCGCGGCCGTTGGCGGAGCGGCTGGCGCGGCACAAGGCGCTGGCCGATCTCGGCAGTCCGGTGATCGATCAGGCACTGACCGCCCGGCTGCTGCCGCGGCTCGGCGAGCTGACGGCGGCGCGAGCCCGTTCCGCGACCACGCGCAAGGCGCTGATGGGGGAGTTGCTGTCGCAACGGCTGCCGGAGTGGGAGTGGTCGCCGCCGGTCGGCGGGTCCGCGCTGTGGATCCGGCTGCCGGACACGGACGCGCGGGTGTTCGCCCAGGTGGCGTTGCGGCACGGCGTCGAGGTGGTGGCGGGTCAGGCGATGGATCCGACCGGCGAGCACGACGACTACCTACGGGTGCCGTTCGCTTACTCGGAGCAAGTTCTTGACGATGCGGTCACCCGCTTGGCGCGGGCGTGGCGGGAGCTCCGCCGGCACGGTCCCGGGCCTGATGTACCTGTTGTGTAAGGAATCGGAGGCACGAAGGGACGGCGGTCCACTCTCCCGAGTGAACCGCCGTCGAAGCCTGCGATGACTTTGGCGCCGCCGTTGGCGCGTTTGGAACAGCCTGATGCTTTACCGCTCGTCTTCCGCGATCGTGGGGGTGGCTTCGAGCCGACCCGTCTCGTCGTGGATCGTGATCGCGATGTCGCGCAGCTTCTCCGAGTGCTCCCGGCCGTGGTGGGCGCAGAAGAGCAGCTCCCCACCGCTGGTCAGGGTGACCCGGACGTAGGCCTGCGCACCGCAGCGGTCACAACGATCCGCGGCCGACAGGGCCGAACTCGGGGCGAGTGCTGTAGTCATTGAGGCCTCATCTCATCTAGTTCCGTACTCACCAGATTGCAACATCCTGACATGCGGATCGCTTCCCGGTGGGGACAACGTGTCCGTATGTGAGACGAACCACCTGCATTGCTATGACGCTTGCTGACGCGGAATCGTTTCGTCGACGGGCGATTTTCTGGTGAGCCACGGAGGCGGGGTGCTTCTTCTCTCACTGTGCGCCATGGAACCGTCACCGTGTGCTCGGACCCGGAGTGTCGTACACCACTGCGAATCGAGTCCGGATCGATACCTGACGCGACACGTGTCTCCGGTACCCGCCCGGATGCGGCCGCCGGGCCTGCCTGCGGCGTTTTGGGGGTGCGGCCGCATACTCTGTCCGTAGTAAGTGCGTGAACCAGTGAAGGAGCCAAGTGGCCGCCCCGACGCCTCGCAGTACCGAGCTCGACCCGACGTACAACGCCCGCAACCTGCTCGTCCTCGAAGGTCTGGAGGCGGTCCGGAAGCGCCCCGGCATGTACATCGGGTCCACCGACAGCCGCGGCCTGATGCACTGCCTGTGGGAGATCATCGACAACGCCGTCGACGAGGCCCTGGCCGGCCACGGCGAGCGGATCGACGTCGTGCTCTACAAGGACGGCTCGGTCGAGGTGAAGGACCGCGCCCGCGGCATCCCGGTGGACATCGAGCCGAAGACGAAGCTCAGCGGTGTCGAGGTCGTCTTCACCAAGCTGCACGCCGGCGGCAAGTTCGGCGGCGGCTCCTACAACGCGTCCGGTGGTCTGCACGGCGTCGGCGCCTCGGTGGTGAACGCGCTGTCCGCGCGGCTGGACGTCGAGGTCGACCGTGGCGGCACGGTCTGGACCACTTCGTTCCGGCGTGGCGTGGCGGGCGAGTTCGACGGCGACGGCGCGAACGCGTCCTTCACGCCGTCGAAGGGGCTGCGCAAGGCCGGCCGGGCGAAGAAGGGTGTCACCGGCACCCGGATCCGCTACTGGGCCGACCGGCAGATCTTCACCAAGGACGCGACCTTCAACTACGACGAGCTGGTCACCCGGGCGCGGCAGACGTCGTTCCTGGTGCCGGGCCTCGAGCTGGTGATCCGCGACGAGCGCGGCGACGAGGTCACCGAGGAGACCTTCAAGCACGACGGCGGGATCAGCGAGTTCACCGAGTTCCTCGCCACCGACCAGAAGGTCACCGACGTCATCCGCCTGGCGGGCACCGGTCACTTCACCGAGACCGTTCCGATGCTCGACGACGCCGGCCACATGACGCCGACCGACGTCGAGCGCGACCTCGACGTCGACATCGCGGTCCGCTGGGGCGATGGGTACGAGACCGAGCTGCGTTCGTTCGTGAACATCGTGGCCACACCGAAGGGCGGCACGCATGTGGCCGGCTTCGAGCGCGCGCTGTCGAAGAGCTTCACCAACGCCCTCGACGGCACCCGGCTGCTGAAGAACGGCGAGGAGATCATCAAGGACGACGTCCTCGAGGGGATGACCGCGGTCGTCACGGTGCGGCTCGCGGAGCCGCAGTTCGACGGGCAGACCAAGGAGGTCCTCGGGACGCCGGCGGCCTCGCGAATCGTCGCGAAGGTCGTGCAGACCGAGCTTGAGTCGTTCCTGACCTCGACCAAGCGCGAGTTCAAGGCGCAGGCGCGGGCCGTGCTGGAGAAGGTGGTGGCCGCGTCCCGGACGCGGGTCGCCGCTCGTCAGCACCGCGAGCTGCAGCGCCGGAAGACCGCCCTGGAGTCATCGGCGCTGCCGTCCAAGCTGGCCGACTGCCGCAGCAACGACGTCGACCGCTCCGAACTGTTCATCGTCGAGGGTGATTCGGCTCTCGGTACGGCGAAGCTCGCGCGCAGCTCGGAGTTCCAGGCGCTGCTGCCGATCCGGGGCAAGATCCTGAACGTGCAGAAGGCGTCGGTCGGCGACATGCTGAAGAACGCCGAGTGCGCCTCGATCATCCAGGTGGTCGGCGCCGGCTCGGGCCGGACGTTCGACCTCGAGCAGGCGCGGTACGGCAAGATCATCTTCATGGCGGACGCCGACTCCGACGGCGCCCACATCCGCTGCCTGCTCGCCACGCTGTTCTTCCGGTACATGCGGCCGCTGGTGGAAGCGGGGCGGGTCTACACCGCCGTACCGCCGCTGCACCGGTTCGAGCTGACGAACCCGAAGAAGGGGCAGGACAAGTACCTGTACACCTACAGCGACGCGGAGTACCAGCGGAAGACGGCCGAGCTGATGAAGAAGGGCGTCCGCTGGAAGGAGCCCCCGCAGCGTTACAAGGGTCTCGGTGAGATGGACGCCGACCAGCTGGCCGAAACCACCATGGACCCGCGGCACCGGACGCTGCGCCGGATCACGGTCGACGACGGCGAGGCCGCGGCCCAGGTCTTCGACCTGCTGATGGGCAACGACGTCGCCCCGCGCAAGGAGTTCCTGGTCCAGGGCGCCTACGAACTGGACGAGAACCGCATCGACGTCTGACCTCCGTTGGCCCGGGCCTCGTGGCCCGGGCTACCGCAGGATGTTCCACAACACGATGTTGTGCGCGTGAACAGCCTTCTCGACCCCAAGAAACTGCACCTTGTAGCTCGCGGTCGTGGGCTTGTGTGAGGGTTGGGGACGTGACTGATCTTCCGCGGCTGGCGTGCTTCGATCTCGACAACACGTTGATCGATCGGGACGGGGCGTTTCTGAAGTGGGCTCGGTGGTGGGCGGACCTGAACGGGCTGGGGGAGCCCGGGGTCGAGTGGTTGGTTGCTCATGACAACGGTGGGTACCGGCCGCGGGCGGAGCTGTTCGAGCTGGCCCGGGAGCGGTTCGGGATCGCGACGCCGGCGGACGAGCTGGTGGCGTCGTACAACGAGGAACATCCGTTGTTCACCTGGGTCGAGCCGGACGTGATGGACGGGATCGCGTCGTTGCGTTCGGCTGGGTGGCGGGTCGCGGTCGTGACCAACGGGGACACCGTGCAGCAGGATCTGAAGCTCGAGTACACGCAGATCGGTGCGGCCGTGGACTACGCCTGCGTGTCAGGAACGGTCGGCGTCCGGAAGCCGGACCGGCGGATCTTCGAGGTGGCGGCGGCACGGACCGGGGCGACCCTCGACGGCGGGTGGATGGTGGGCGATCATCCGGCGTACGACATCGCGGGCGGGATCGCCGCCGGGTTGCGGACGATCCAGATCGGCCGGCACCTCGCGGCCGACTCGCCGGTCGCGGACCATTACGTCGACTCGGTCGTCGACGCGTTCCCGGTCGTCTTGGCGGGATGACCTGACCCGCCGGTACGACGTGGGTCGTACCGCCAGCGGCGGTCGCGATCCCCGGGGTGATCGGGACGTTGACTACCAGAGTGATCACCACCAACTACGGTGATCAGTAATGTGTTCATGGAGGTCCGGTCGAACTGCGACGGCATCATGGGCGGAGCTTCATGTCGAAGAGTCGACATTTACCCGTCCCCATCAACGCGTCGAGGGCGCTGGTCACCGGCCTCGCCGCGAACCGTTCCTTCGAGACCGGACTGCCGGCTGAGACCGTGGACGTGCTCAACCGCTGAAAGCGTTCAGAAAACTGATCATGACGCTGATCAGCTTTCTGATCAGTTGAGTGCGCTTCGGAGGATCGCGTGGGCGCCCGCGACGATCGCCTCGCGATTCGCCTCGTAGGTCGGGTCGGTGATCGCGGTCTTGTTGGTCAGGTCGAAGGACAGGACCGGAACGTGCAGGTGGCCGGCCGGCATCGACGGGTCGAGCAGGTCGCGCTGGAGAGTGTTGCGGTAGGCAACTTCATTGGAGAGGTAGCCGCCGCCGGTGCCTTCGGCGGCGATCGAGCCGGGCGTCGGGCCGTCAGGCTGCCGGACAGGGAGCGTCTGGCCGGCCGGGATCTCCAGGACGGAGGTGTTCACGCGCGTCCGGAACGGTGCCACGTCGGCCTGGGCCATGCGGGCCAGCGGAAGACTCGAAGTCAGCCACTCGGGCCCGGACGGCATGCTGGGAGAGACAACCGGAGCGCTGATCGTGCCGCCGCCCCACAGGTTGTTGTTGTCACCGATCGAACTGACCGAGCGGCGGCGTCCGTTGAAGACCTCGAGGTCGAAGATGCCGACGCGGCCCTGGCTGGCCGTCATCACGAGGTCCGCGTGCTGCGGGCCGGGGCGGTAGTGCGGGGCGAGCGCGTTCTCGACCATGTTCTCGTCGAAGTCGGTGTACCGGACCGGAAACACCACGGTCTGGATCTCGTACGTTGTTCCGTTCGCGGTCCACCGTTGGCCGTCCAGGGTGAGGGCGTTGGCGCCCGAGGGGTTGCCGATGCGGATGTCGGCGTCGAGCGTGAACGGGTCGAAGCCCGTCACCAGGACCTTCCGGACGCCCGGTGTGAAGCGGGTGCTGGTGATCCCGCGGGAGGCGTATTCGAACGAACGGATCAGCGTGGCGCGTTCCGTCGTACCGAGGCTGAAGGCCGGTTGCCATTGGCGGATGGTGAGGGCCATCGAGAGTCGAGCCCAGTACAAGCCGCGGTCGTCGGTGGAGGGCAGTGCGTCGGCGCCGCGCGGCGGGTGCTGGGCGCGGTGGGTCGCCGTACGCCAGAGGGCTTCGCCTTGGGTGCTCACCAGGGCGGCTGCGGCTTGGCGGTTCGGGACGCGGCACAGGAGCTGCCTGAAGAGCTCTACCTGGCGGTCGAACCCGGACCGGCGGAGGATCTCCGCCGGCACTGACGGTCCGCCCGCGATACCTCGGGACAGGCGTTGTTCCTCGACGGTGCCGATGACCGCCTGGTCCAGGCAGCCGGTGACCGGTCCACCGCGGAACGCCGGTGCGGTGTCAGGCGCTGCGTGGGCGATCGGAGCACCGGACAGTACTGCGGTCAGCGCCAGCGCGCCGGCGACCAGGGAACGGTGAAATGAGCTGGGGCGGAGTCTCATACACGGGTGTTTATCAGAAGTTCCTCGCCTTTGCAGGCTAGGGCGTGCGGCGGAGGTGCCGGGGTACGGCGGTCATGACGCGGCCGAGGTCGTCGGTGATGGCGGCGACGCGTTCGTTGCGGCCGTCGTCGTCGATGTAGATCATGACGGTGCGGACGTCGGCGTGGATAGTGAGTTCCTGGATGTCCTCGGCGGCCAGGCCGCGGCGTTTCTGGTCGGTGACGGCGGACGCGCGCAGGGAGTGTGGGGTGACCTTCTCCGGCCGGGGGATGCCGGCGGCGCGAGCCAGGCGGCGCAGCATGCGGGTGACGTCGTGGCGGTCCAACCGGTTGCCGGCGGCGTCAGCGATGAGCGGTGCCGGTCCGGAGCCGGTCCAGGGTGGGCGAACGGCGACGTACAGGTCGAGGAGCTCGGCGACCATCGTGTGCAGCGGGACGAGCTTCGTGCTGCCGCCTTTCACAGTGACCTCGAGCCAGGTACGGCGGCCTTGGTCGCGACGGTCGCCGTCGTTGGCCGCGCAGATGCCGGAAACCCGGAGTGCGTCGGTGAACAGCAGCCCGACGACCAGGGCGTCGCGGACGTCGTGCGCGGCGGCGAGCATGGTCGCGATCTGGTCGGCGTCGAGGACGCGGGCGGAGGTGGCCCGGCGGCCGCGTTCGATCTTGGGCCGGTGGTCGTCGACGGAGATGGGGGAGACCGCCGGCAGTCCCCAGCTGGCGGCGTAGCGGTAGAGGCTGGACAGGGTCGAGAGCCTGCGGGAGATCGACGTGTCCGCCGCGCCGGCGTCCTGCTGGCGGGTGAGCCACATGGTGACTTCGGCACGGTGCAGATCGAGCCCGAAGCGTTCCCTGCCGAGATCGTGGCGCGCCCAGTCGGCCCAGAGCAGCAGGTCGTCGGCATAGGCGATCCGGGTGTCACGGCTGCCGCGCCGGGTGCCGCCGAGCCACAACACGACCAGCGCTGTGAGCTCCGGGGTGAGCGCGGCGGCGAGCAGATCGAGCCGGTCGACGAGCGGCGCGGGCCCGTCCGTTGTCTCGCTCCCGAGCGGCCGTCGCTGTCCGAGCGTCCGGCGTACCGCGGCCTCCACTGCCGCATCCGGCCGGGGCAGCTCGACAGCGGCCTCGACCGGCCGGAAAACCAGCGGTCCCGCAGCAGGATTCGTCATCCATACAAACTAGCGCATAACCGGGATTATGCGCTACTTCAGTATGGTTGTGTTGGGTCAAGAATGACGAAACCAAATTGACGCAACGCAAAACTTTATAGACAGAAATCCGTTAGGATGCGGGAATGACGACGACCGAGACTGACCTGGGATCGACGACCCGGCCGGGGATGTGCGAGTTCCCAGGCGTGACCTGCCCGAACCCGAAGCAGGTCGACCCCGGTACGCCGGGCCGCCCAGCGAAGTACTGCGGCCTCGAGGAGGCGGGCGCCGATGGGAGGCCCGTCGTACACAACAAGGCGAACGCCTGGACCGCGAAGAACGCGGCGGCGAAGCGGTCCACCAGTGGCACCCAGCGGCTGAGAGGCAGCGCGGCGCCGGAAGCACCGAGTACGGCGGGGCCGGTCACCGCCGCACGGGTCACGCTGGAGCAGCTGATCAAGACGGACCTTCCGCGGCTGGTGGAAGGCCTCGAAGGGCAGCTCGCGCAGGTCGCGGTGGCGCTCGGCACGTACGGCGACGCGCAGGCAGTGGCCGCTGAGGTGGAACAGGTCCAGGCTGCGTCGCGGGCGCAACTCGCCGACGCCGAACAGCAGTTGGCGGAGGAACAGCATCGCCGGCGTCAGGCCGAGCAAGCCGCAGCCGAGGCCGAAGACGCCCGGGAGGAGGCCGAGGCCGCCGCTCAGCAGGCCGTCAGCGAATTGGTGACGGCCCGCGCCGAACTGCAGGCCGCTCTCGAGCACGCAGAAGACGCCCAGCGCGACCTGATCACGGCTCGGGAGGAGGCGGCCGAGCAGGTCAGCGTGGCGCGGAACGACGCCGAGCAGCAGATCCGTGAGATCCGGGCCGGTGCCGAGCAGCGGGTTCGCGAGATCCAGGCCGAAGCCGAGCAGCAGGTTCGCGAGGTTCAGGCTGACGCCGACCGGCAGATTCCCCAGGCCCGCGCCGAGGCCGAGGCCGCGCAAGCCGCCCAGGTCGCCGCCGAAGCCGACCGGCGCAGCGCACAACAGACCGCTGAGCAACTGCGTGCCGAGCTACGCCAGGACCGCGACCAGCATCGCGCGGAGCTCGACAATCTCCGCGCCGAACACCGCGCCGACCGCGAACAACTCCGTACCGATCACCAGGCCCAGCTCGCCGACCTCAAACAGTCGGCCGACCAGCGGGTCGCCGCGGTCACCACCGCACACCGCGCGGCCCAGCAACTCGTCGACGACCTCCGACGGCAACTCGCCGACCAGACCGCCACAAGGCCGGAGCCGCCGGCGGAACCCGAGCACCGCGTCGGCCGATCCGCCGGAAGTGGATCTCCGGCCTGACCTCAGGTCCCCGGGTTGATTCCTCCTGTGGTTGCGGAGGTGTAGAGGTTCTGGACCTGGCCCGCGGTGAGGGCGCCGGCGAAGATTGATACCTCGTCGACCGAGCCGGTCGTCGAGTCCTTCGGGGGGAAGCTGCCGATGGCGGCGCGTCCGAGGGGTGTGGAGGTGTTCATGGTGCCCACGACGGACCCGTTCGCATACACGGTGATGCGGCTGCCGTCGTCGACGTACGTCAGGTAGGTCCACGTCGACTTGGGTACGACGTAGTTGACCGTGTAGTCGGCGACGTTGCGGCGGGTCACTCCCACTTTGCCCGAGCTCGAGTTGATCTTGACGATCGATGTGTCGCTGTTGAGCAGCGCCATACTGCTCGAGCCACCGGTGATGTTGACCCACGCCCCGACGGACCAGGGGGCGGGAAGGTCGGGAGCCGCCGTGGTGACCGTTCCGGTGCCGCCGGTGAAGCGCAGGGCGCCGCCGACCTTGCCGGGTGCCACGGTGGCGTCGCCCAGCACGGTGCCGTTGTAGCCACCGCGGGCCGCATCCGTGACAGTCCCGTCGGTGTCCATCAGCCAGTGGTCGACGAGCGTCAGCCCGATCACGAACCGGACGGTTGTGGTGTAGGAGGACTCCTTCACGACGATGTCGTGCAGGCCGTCGGGCAGCGTGGCCGGCGAACACGACCACGTGTGGTCCGGCCGGACGGTGGCCGAGCACACGCTCGCGGCGTTCTCGGTGACGGTGACCGCACCGCCGGGGACGCCGAGACCCTCGATGACTCCTGGAGAGGTGGGCAGCCATCCGTTCGGACCGGGGTTCGTGACCACGAGCGGCGAGAGGGACAGCGCATCCGCGATCGCTGTGGCGGCGCTGACCGTGTCACCGGCCGGCGCGGTCGCGAACGTCGGCGCGGACGTGACGAAGGTGCTTGCGCGCGCGATCCAGTCGATGGGCGCCGGGGCCGTCCCGTCGCGCAGCGCCCTGGTCAGCGTGTCGAAGTACGCCTGCCAGTTCGGCTTGTAGTAGCCGCTGAGGAGGCCGCTGTACGTGTGATTGGCGTAGTTGTTCAGCGAGCCTGCCTTGTACCCGTCAGCGGGATCCACCCAGCTGGTCCACAGGTAGAGCAGTGACGTGGCGAGCTGGGATCGAGCAGTCGGGTCCGAGCCCGCAGCCGAGGTTGCGCTCGCGACGTAGCTGCCCATCATGAACCACGGCACCGTCGCCATCACGTCGTCGGTGAGGTCCATCAGCTCCAGCCATCGAGCGGTCAGGGCCTGGAACGCCGCGCTGTCCTTGGTCAGGTACGCCGTATTGATCTTCGGCAGCAGCGTCCTCGTCGTGTTCCCGGTGATGTTGGCCGCGACGTCGGCTAGGTCGAAGTCGTACGCGCCCTTCTGGACGACCGTCGGCGCGGCGAGAAGCAGCTGCGGCAACGCCGTGGCGAATCGTGCAGTGTCGTAGGGCTGCTGCTTCGGTGAGGCCGGGTCCGCGTTCATCGCAGTCAGGTTCGGCTGCGCGACGAACAGGGTCTCGGCAGGCTCCGCGTGCGTACCTGATGACGGACGCGGCAGGGTGTACGCCGTCGCTCCGATGATCTCCCACGCCTTGGCGGCCGCGGTCGTCCCGTACCGTCCGTACGCGAAGTCCTGCATCCACTCCGACAGGCTGAATGCCTCCGCGTGCCAAGGCAGTTCGCTGAGCAACTCGAACGCCGCCGGGTCCTCGAACCCCTCCGGCATCACGGCGATCCCGGTCATGTTGTTGCCCGCGGCATTCAACTGGCCGTAGTACCGGTCGATCCAGAGTTGTCCGGTCGCGCCCATGACGGTGTGTCCGCCGTACGCGTAGATGGATCCGAACAGGTACTTCGTGTTCGGCCAGGCGGCCTCCCGGCCCCACGAGGGCGAGGCGTCGGACAAGCCGTCACTCACGACGAACCGGCTCTTGTCGCTGATGCCGGCCAGTTGCGCGGTCGTGGGGTTGCCTTGCCAGCCGAGCTGCATCCAGGTGGCGCCGGCTTCGTTGTCCTGCAGCGCGGACATGATGCTCGCGGTGATGTCCTGCTGGGCGATGCCGCCGGACGAGCCGCCTTCCTGCAGCGGATTCATCCGGTAGATCGAGGTCTTGCCGAGGAGGTCGTCGGCGTGCCGGTAGTACGACGCGGCGACCTGAGCGAAGAACGGGTCGGTCGGAGCCAGCCAAGCGGGCCTGGGCTGGCCCGACCAGGTTCCCTGCGCGATCACCTTCGTGCCCACGGGAGCGTGGGCGGCGAAGTCGGTAGGCACGGTTCCGATGAACCCGGGCAGCACGGGGACCATCCCCAGTTCCCGGGCGCGATCGGCGATCCGGCGTCCCAGGGACGCTCGCTGATCGAGCAGTTCCTGCGAGATCGGTGCACCGTAGTTGGACACGTTCTGCATCGCCCACCACGGCTGCGTGGTCGGGAGCGGGATCCACGCGCGGGTCTGCTCCGCGGTGTAGCCGAAGTCCTGCAGCACTCGCTGATAGACCGCGTCGGTCCCCGGGAGAACGTAGACCTGGTTGATGCCGTGCAGGGCGTAGATGTCCAGCATCGACTGCCACTGGTCCCAGCCCATGTACGGATCGGTGTAGCCGTCGTGGGTGTCGTTGCCGAGATACCGGTTCGCCGCGTTGGCCGTCTGGGTGATCGGCTCCGACGGCGCCGGCATCGGTGTGGGTACGACGGGATGCGGGTTGCCCAGGTTCGCGGCCGCATGGACGACGTACTTGAGGTACCAGCCGGCGCCTTGGTTCGCCGCCGAGGCCGTGGTCGCGCTGATCGTGACATGGCCGGTCCGGCCCGAGATGGTGAACCGTTCGGCGCCGTCGGTGCTGGGCTTGATCTCGAAGCACACCTGGTGGGACGCCACCGTGCCGGCCACCCGGGAGAGCAGGGCCTGTTGTGCTTGGGTGGACCGCGCCGAGGCCCGGCAGTCAGGCGTGCCCGCGCCGGGTGGCGCGGGCACGGCGACCGCCCCCGTGGCCGGCACCATCAGCAGGCTGACGAGGGCACTGCAGAGAAGGACGAAGGATGCACGGGCGGATCGACGCATGACCTCACCTCACGACCACACAGGGGGACGACGCACTGTCCACCAGAGAATATTAATGAAGTGTGGCTATGTAAAGAGTGAGGTCAAACGCCGGAACGGGGTCCGTCCGGGTCAGTCGATCTGGGTGATCTTGCCGGTGTCGACGTCGTACATGAAGCCGCCGACCACGATGTCGTCGCCGATCAGCGGGTGTTCGCGGACCGCCTTGACGTCGTGGCGCAGGGCCTCGTGCTGGTCGGGGATCACCGAGATCGGCAGGTAACCGGCCGGCTTCCCGGCGGCCAGCTCGACCTTCGCACGCAGGTCGTCCTCGGACATCGAGGCCATCGCGCAGCGCGTGTGCGGGATGATCATGATCCGCTTGACGCCGAGCAACTGGACGCCGAGCACCAGCCCGGTCATCGTGACCTCGGTGACCCGGCCACCCGCCGAACGCAGCACCTTCGCGTCACCCGGCTTCAGGCCGAGCATCTCCAGCGGCGGGATCCGGGAGTCCATACAGGTCACCACACCGATGCCGGCGTGGGCGATCCCGTCGAAGCCGCCGTAGTGGAAGTCGGCGGCGTACTCCGCGTTGGCGGCGAGGATGTCGTCGAATCCGCCGCTCATCGGAGCGCACCTGACAGGGGGGTACCGGCTTGCAGGATCGACATCGCGAACGGCTCCTTTCCACACGAATCAGGACGGGGAGGCTCAGCAGTCACGCTGCTGACCGGGACGAACCACGAGCGACCGTCGACGTGCTGCACCGTCACGGTCTCCGGCCCTTCGGCCACGACCCGCAACGCGTCCAGCCCGAGCTCGCCGATGAGCTCACGGACGGCGACTTCCGCCACCTGACCGCGCTTGGTCCAGGTGGACCGACCGCGCAGCCCGGTCAGGATCGTCTCCCCTTGATCGGCCGCGGCGAGTACTTCCACCGCGGTCTCGACAGTCAGATGGCCGTGCATGGTGCCAGCCGGCAGGTACGTCGCGGTCGGCGCGAACCGATGCCCCCCGAGATGGTTCGCCTCCCACACGCGGCCCGGTGCTCGCTCGGCGAGCCCGGCCACCAACGGCCGGCCGAGCACCGCGCAGCACCCGTCACGCTTGCCGTTCGTGCACACGAGCACGATCGGCTCGTCGACCGGGAGCAGCGCGGGCAGCGACTCGAGCACCGCGGCGCGGTCGCCCCTGGCGACGGCGGCCAGATCGAGCTCGGCGAGCTCGGCAGGATCCGCGACCCGGCCACCGAGCAGCCAGGTCTGACCCGGCCTCGTTGACGCGACGAACACCTGGTGCGATCGCTCGACCTCATCGGCGTGCCGGCCGGGGGAGCGGATCAGACCGAAACGTACGTCGACCTTCTTGCACTCGTCGTCGAACGCCCCACCGAACTCCGGGTCCAGATGACTCTGCGTCGGTGCCTTCGCACCCCACGGCCCAGGCTGCTCCACGACGACCCACGCGGTCGCCACGACCGCGGTCCCCGGCAGCGGCTCACGCAGTACCCGACAGAATGTCGAGCACAGGCCGGGCCGGCCGGAAGGGTCGGGTGCAGGGGTCACACCCTCACGGTACGCGAGCCGAGACGGCTGTCCCTCATGATGATCATCATGTGTGCACAACGCCACGTCGGCCGAGGAGTACGACGGCTAGGACAGCGGCCAGGAAAGCGCTGACGGCCGCACCGGCGAAGATCGCGTGAACTTGTGAAACGGCGGCGTCGCGAAGTGCGTCCAGGAACGGGCGGCAGTTGCCGGGGGAGGACGGGCAGAGCTCGTTGGGAGATTTGATGCCGTCGGCAATGGCGTAGTACCGCCGAAGGCCGATGGCGGTCAGTGCGGAGACGCCGACGAGCATGCCGACCATGCGGGCGACGACCACGAGCGCGCTGACCAGGCCGTGGCTGTCCGCGGGCGTTGCGCCGAGGATGGCGGTGTTGAGCGGTGCCAGCGCGACGCCGAAGCCGAAACCGCAGACCAGCAGTACGACGGTCGCGGTCCAGTGATCGAGCGCCGTACGGCTCCAGAACGCCATCACCACGAACATCGCACCGGACAGCGCGAGACCGCCGCCCGCGATCAGCCCGAGCCCGTAGCGCCGCGTGAGCCACCCGCCGGCGACCGCACCGATCGGCAAGGCGATCAGGAATCGCACGAGGACCAGCGCCGCTTCGAGCTGACCACCGCCTTGGGTGGTGCGAGCGAACACCGGTACGTCGACCAGCGCCGCGATCAGTGCGCAGCCGATCAGAAAACTCACCAGCAACGAGCCCCAGGCCGGTCGCCCGCCGAGGAGTCCACGCGGGACGATCGCGGCCGCCGTACGACGCTGCCACAGTGCGAACGCCACGGCGAACACCGCGGCCGCAACGAGCAACCACGGGCCGGCGGGCGACATCAGCTCGCGCTCCGGATCCGCGGTCGCGAACGCGAGGACGACACCGGCCAGCGCGAGCGCGAGCAGGAACGCACCGACGAGATCGACCCGGGACAGTACGTCGGCCAAGCGGCCGCGGCTGCGCCACAGAACCAGCGCCAGCCAGACGATCGCGAGAACCAGCGTGCCGACACCGATCGGCGTGAGCAGTCGCGACGTACCGGTGAAGGGGACGAACGGCAGGCCGAGGGTCACGCCGGACGCCAGCCGGTCGGGTGCGGTCAGAGTGAGGCCGAGCGCTATACATGCGAGGACGCCGACGATCCCTGAGACTGATGGCCGTCTGCGTCCGCGGAGGAGCAGCGCCAGGACGACGGCGACGACGAGATTGAGCCAGAAGATGTACCGCCAGTCGGCGACGGCGAGCACCGCCGCGCCGAGCAGCGGGCCGAGGACCGAGCCCAGCTCCTGCACCGCGCCGACGATGCCCAGCGGCAGGCCGCGTCGGTCCGCCGGCCAGAGGTCGGCGACCAGTGCCAGCGTCGCGGGCACGAGCCCACCACCGCCGACGCCCTGAAGAAACCGACCGGTTACCACCAGGGGGAGGTCGTAGGCACCGGCCGTGATCAGCGAACCGACCGCGAACAGCAACAGCGCCCCGACGAGCACCGGCGTACGTCCGACGACGTCGGCGATCCGCCCGATCAGTGGCAGCACCGCGATGTACCCGAGCAGGAACCCGGAGATGATCGGCGCGGCCCGCTGCAGCTCGTCTGCCGACAACCCGACCCCGGCCATCATGTTCGGCAACGCCAGCACCACGACGTACGTGTCCGCCGCGGCGAACGCCACCGCAACCGAAGCCAGCGTCAACTGAGCCCGCGACCGCATGCCTACCTCCCCAGAGCCCGGCAGGTCACGGCTTGGTGATCTCGACCTTCTCGCCGTACTTGTCCAGGGTGATGTCGTAGCTGCTGGTGGCGCCGGCATAGAACGGGCCGGTGATGGTGGCGGACACGAGCTGCTTGGAGTCCTTGTCGATCTTGAAGGTGCTCGGGAAGTCCTGGTCGGCCGGCGCCTTCGGGAAGATGCCCTGCAGGCTCTTGCCCGGGATGGAGCCGGTGACCTCGGTGAGAACCTTCGCACCCTCGCGGGTCTCGCCCTTGATCTTCGGGTCCTTCAGCGCCGGCAGCACCGAGGTCAGGCCCTTGGACGGATCGAGCAGCACCGCCGGGTCGGGGGCGCCGAGACCGGCCAGCTGGGACGGCGGGAGCTCGATGTAGCTCGGCGTGAACGACAGCTTCGCGTACACCTTGCTTCCGATCGACACGACCTCCGCGTCGATCGGCGACCCGCCGGACTTCACCGTCAGCTTGCCCTTGAACGCCGGCGCGTGAGTCGCGACGCCGTCACCGCTGGCGAGCGTCTGCCCACTGTCGGGCAGATCGCGCCCGGTCAGCACGATGTGCACGCTCTCCGCGGTGTCGATCGTCTTCTTGGCGTCCGTCAGCAGCGAGACCGCGTCGCCACCGGACTGACCTCCACCGCCGGAGTCCTTCTTGTCGCTGCAGCCCGCCACTGCGAGAACCACGACCGCGCAGAGCGCGAGCATCCTCTTCACAACGTTCAGCCTGCCAGATCGGAAGCGCACGCAGCGATCGGCTGCGCAACCGGTACGCCGGACCCGTCCCGCCGCATGTCCACAGGAGGCAGGTCCACCGGTGCACCGCTACTCGCGCTGGCCTTCACCGGCGCCGTACCGATGAAGCCGAGCAGCAGCCCGTCCTCACCCTTCAGCAGCCGCTGGCAGCGCACGCCGCCCGTCCCGCGGCCCTTGCCCGGGTACTCGCTGAACGGCGTCACCTTCACCGCGCCGACCTCGGTCCCCGGCAGCGCCGACTGCGAGCCCGCGATCGTCACGACCTGCGACTCGCGGTTGCCGTCGACGGCACCGAAGAACACCACCTTGGCCTTGGCGGCGAGCCGCACACCGGCCATACCGCCCGCGGTCCGGCCCTGCGGCCGTACGGCCGACGCCGGGAAGTGCAGCAGTTGCGCGTCCGAGGTGATGAAGCACAGCTCCTCCTCACCCGTCGCGAGCTCGACCGCGCCAATCACCTCGTCGCCGTCCTTCAGGCTGATGATCTCCCACGAGTCCCGGTTGCTCAGGTGGTCCGGTACGACGCGCTTCACCACGCCACCCGTCGTCCCGAGGGCGACGCCGACGGACTCGGGGTCCATCGTCGTCAGCGCCAGCGCCTTCTCACCCGGCTCCAGCGACACGAACTCCGCGACCGGCGCGCCACCCTGCAGGTTCGGCGCGTTCGCGGTCGTCGGTACGGCGGGAAGGTCGAGCGACTCGAGCCGGATCAGGCGGCCGGCACTCGTCACCAGCCCGTACTGCCCGCGGGCCGTGCTCTGCACCGCGGACACGATCGCGTCGTGCTTGGCCCGCGACTCGGTGGCGCCGAACGGCTCGACCCCGTTGGTGCGCGCGAGCAGCCCGGTCGAGCTCATCAGGATCCAGCACGGGTCGTCGCTGACCTCGAGCGGTACGGCGGCCGTCTTGGTGGCACCGGACGACTCCAGCAGCACCGTGCGCCGCGGCGTCCCGTACGTCTTGGCGACCTCGGCGAGCTCGTCGGAGACCGTCTTCCGGAGCAGCTTCGGGTCCTCGATGATCGCGGTCAGCGCCTCGATCTCGCGCTCCAGCTCACCCTTCTCGGTCTCCAGCTCGAGCTTGGAGTACTTCGTCAGGCGGCGCAGCGGCATGTCCAGGATGTAGTTCGCCTGGATCTCGGACAGGTCGTAGATCTCGATCAGCCGGATTCGCGCCTCGGCGGAGTCCTCGCTGCTGCGGATCACCTGGATGACCTCGTCGATGTCCAGGATCGCGACCAGCAGACCCTCGACGATGTGCAGCCGGTCCTGCGCCTTCTTCCGGCGGAACTCGCTGCGCCGGCGCGTCACGTCGTACCGGTGCTCGAGGTAGACCTCGAGGAGCTGCTTCAGGCCGAGTGTGCGCGGCTGGCCCTCGACCAGGCAGACGTTGTTGACGTGGAACGCGTCCTCGAGCGGGGTCAGCTTGTAGAGCTGCTCGAGCAGTGCCTCCGGGACGAAGCCGTTCTTGACCTCGATCACCAGCTGGGTGCCGTGGGTGCGGTCGGTGAGGTCCTTGACGTCCGCGATGCCCTGCAGCTTCTTGCTCTGCACCAGGGTCTTGATCTTCTCGATCACCTTCTCCGGACCGACGGAGTACGGCAGTTCGGTGACCACGATGCCCTTGCGCCGCGGGGTGACGTTCTCGATCCGGGCGGTGGCGCGCATCTTGAAACTGCCGCGGCCGGTGGCGTAGGCGTCCTTGATGCCCTCCAGCCCGACGATCTTGCCGCCGGTCGGCAGGTCGGGGCCGGGGACGAACCGCATCAGGTCGTCGAGGTCCGCGCCCGGCGTCTTGATCAGGTGCCGGAGGGCCTGGATGACCTCGACCAGGTTGTGCGGCGCCATGTTGGTCGCCATCCCGACCGCGATCCCGGCGGCGCCGTTGACCAGCAGGTTCGGGAAGGCGGCCGGCAGGACGGCCGGCTCCTCCTCCTGACCGTCGTAGTTCGGCCGGAAGTCGACGACGTTCTCGTCCAGGCCGTTCGTCATCGCCATCGCCGACGGCGCCATCCGGCACTCGGTGTTGTGGTTGACGAACCCACCGGCGAGGAACGAGTGGTCGTCGCTGTCCACCCGGATCGAGTACACGGCCTCGGGCTCGCAGTCCTCGATCTCGGCGACCTCGACGAAGCGGTACCCGGAGTCCATGATCGGCGCGACCACGCCGAGGATCTCAGGGTCCTTGAACTTGCTGACCAGCAGGCTGCGATCGGTCTGCCACCGCTCGAAGCGGTCGAAGTTGTGGTTGAGCAGCCAGCTCTTGCCAGTACCCCGCCCGGCACCGAGCGACTCGCGCACGAAGTCCGCGACGTACGGAGCACGATCCTGGGTCAGCCGATGCGTGTACCGCGGGGCTCTGTGCAGCAGCTCCTGGAGCTTGTGCCGTTTGGCGGCCAGGAAACCGACCCGCTCGCTGAACGCGTGAATGTTGTGTTGGCCGGAAATCACCAACCGGTACTCGCCGCGCGAGTAGTGAGTCAGGTTGCTGTGCACGCCGAACTCGAGCAGGAGCTCCTGTAGTTCGCCCGCCAAGGTCGGGCTGTACGTCGAGTACTGGATCGTGACCGAGGCGTCGTTTGCTCGGCGGACTCCACCGTCACCTTCGTACAGTGCCATCAGGAACGCGCGCTTGAGGCCGACCGTGCCGTTCCAGACTGCTTCTGGGACGTGCTTCTCAGCGGCCTTGAATCCGATCAATTTCGCAAGCGGGCTCTCCCGGAACGCCGTCAGGTTCTGGATGTCGAGCTCGTGAATGGTGCGCTCCGACCGGCGTGTCTTCCGCGAGTACACGTACCGCGGGCCGCCGACGATGGCGTCGTACGCGGCGAGAACGTACTCGAAGTACTCGTGGTCGGTGTTGTTGAACCCAGCCCGTTCGGCGGAGGCGAAACCTTCCGACACCCAGGCCCCGAACAGTGTCCCGAGCATCATCTCGTGAGCCATCGGGACGTCCGTCGTCCACGCGTTGCGCGCGAGACAGACCACCGTGCCGGGCTTCACCTCGTCCAGCCGCAGCCACTGGAACATGGGCACGCCCAGGACCGGCACCAGGCACAGCACCGGGTGGTTGTGACTCCCGCGCAGGGCATGGCCGCTCGCCGTCACCAGTTTCTTCACCGGATGTACGCCGGAATTGAACAGCTTGGTGGCGCGGACCGGCTTGCCGTCCTTGTCGAGCACCTCGAGATCCACAAAGGCCTCGGAGTTGTCCGGCAGGTTCATCAGGTCGGCGATCCTGGGGGAGCTACCGTCCGCCATTCGAACCCGGGTATCACCGGTCAGGCAGTACCGCATGGCCGCCGGGCCGTCGTCGAGCGAGCCGAAGTTGCCGTGGCCGTCGATCAGGGGGACGCGCATCGACCACGGCTGCGCGGTCCGGACCAGGGCGTCGTAGATCGCGCCGTCACCGTGTGGGTGGTACTTACCCATCACCTCACCGACGACGCGCGCCGACTTCACGTGGCCGCGGTCGGGGCGGATGTTGTTCTCCGCCATCGAGAACAGGATCCGCCGCTGCACCGGCTTCAGCCCGTCCCGCGCGTCCGGCAGCGCCCGGGAGTAGATCACCGAGTACGCGTACTCCAGGTAGCTGGTGCGCATCTCGTCGGAGACGTCGACGTCGAGGATGTGCTCCTCGAAGTCCTCGGGTTCGGCAGTACTGGTACGGCGTGCCATGCGGTTCTACGAACTCCTCGATCAAGCGGTACGGCGCCTCGACGGTCCGGCGCCGCCCCTATTGTCCCTGGTCCAGGGCGTTTTGCCCGGTCACGACCCGCAGGATGTACGTCGTCGGGGCCAGAGCGGACCCTACCGCCAGCGTCAGACAAAGTCCGCAGATCCCCAGCAGTACGCCCCAGGGAACGGTCAGGGGTACGTCGGCCACGCCCGCGGTCATCGCGTGCCGGATCAGGATCCCGACCGTGACCGTGATTGCGGTACCGAGACTCAGCGCGACCGCCCCGACCAGCGACGACTCCCAGAGCACCATCCGCCGGATCTGCGCCGGCGTCGCTCCGAGTAGCCGTGAGGTGACGAACTCGTGTCTGCGCTGCAGGCTGCCCATGAGCAGCGTGTTGGCGATCGCGATGGCGCTGTAGAGCGCGGCAGGCCCGAGCAGCAGGATCAGCCCGAACTGGTTTCCCTTCCGTACGCCGTCCGCCTGGTCGGCCTCCCAGTCCGCAGCGAGCTGCGCGTTCGGCAAGCGGCGTACGAGGTCGGCCGGGTCGACGCCGTCGGCGGGGAGGACGAACTGGCGCTCGGGCTGCGCCCGCGGTGCGTGCTGACGGGCGAGGTCCAAGGGCAGGAGCAGCGACGGGGTCACGCCGAAGGCGTCCTTGACGACCGCGACAATCCGGAGCTTGGCCTGGACACGGTCGGTGAACGTCACCGGGATCTCGTCGCCGACCTCGTACCCCTCGAAGCCGGACAGTTCCTTGCTGACCGCGACTCCGTTCCCGGTGAGCTTCGTGAGGTCGCCCGACAGGGTGCTGAGGTCCCGGGTCCGGGAGGCGATCGCGGGATCGATTCCTTCGGCGTCCTCGAGTTCGGCGTCGTCGCGGTCGACGCGCACCAGTTTCACCGGCAGGCCGGCGTCGACGGTCGCGACGCCGGGATCGGACAGCTTGGCGGAACCCGTGACCACGACCGGCGCCCGGACGGCGTCGCGGATGGTCGCGGCCGCGCTGTCGGCGGCGAAGCTGAGACTCAGCACCATCGAGCCCGCGATCGCCGATATCGCCAGGATCGGCGCGGCCAGCGACGCACTCCGGCGCGGAGCGGCGACAACGTTGCTGCGGGCCAGCCGCCCGGACACCCGAGTCCACGCGACCAATGGGACGGCCCACAGCCGACCGAGGAGCGGAACGATCAGCGGTGCGAGCAGTGTCAGCGCGATGACCATCAGCATCGGCGTGAACATCGCCAGTGGTACGACGCCGTCGCCGCTCGAGGGCCGGATCAGCGCCAGCATCACGATCGACCCAGCCAGGAACAGCAGACCGGACACGATCCGCACCGGCCCGATCCGAGGCGGTTCGAGCGCCGCCTCCCGAAGTGCGTCGATCGGCGCGACCCGGCCGGCCCGGCGGGCGGCCGAGCGCGCACCGAGCAGCGCGACGACCAGCCCGACCACGACCGCGATCGACAACGGAATCCACGGCGCGGCCGGCTCCAGCTTCACCGGCGCGAGCTCCGTGTACGACGCCTTGCGCAGCAGCAGCGGGGTGGCCAGTTGAGCCAGCAACGCACCGGACAGTGCGGCCGCGATCGCGACGACGACTGCCTCGCCGAGGATCATCCGGCGGATCTGGCGTGGAGTCGCGCCGATCAGCCGGAGCAACCCGATGTCCCGCCGCCTGGACGCGACGGCGAACGCGAAGGTGCTGGCGATCACGAAGATCGTGATGAATCCGCAGATCGTGCCGACCATACTCAGCACCACCTGCAGACCGGACGGGTCCGCGTCCGTGATCGGCACCCGGACCTGCCGGGGCCCGTCGCCGTCACCGTTACTGCCGAGCGTGGTCACCACGATGCTCGCGAGCGCGGGACCGCGGTACGCGATCGTCGACGCGGTCGCGTTCGCCGCCAGTCCGAGCAGGAACACCCCGACGGCCAGTGCCACGAACGAACCGGCGTACAGCGATCGGTGGCTCCTGATGGTCTGACGGCTGAGGAAGAACATCAGCGCTCCAGGTCGCTCATCGCGGCGACGATCTGCGCCGGCGTGGCCCGGTCGAGGTGACCGCCGAGCAGGCCGTCGGACAGGAACAGGACGCGCTCGGCGTACGCCGCCGCGACCGGGTCGTGGGTGACCATCACGACGGTCTGGCCCGCGCGGTCGGTTGCCTCTCGCAACAGTCCGAGGACCTGCCGGCTGGTCCCGCTGTCCAGCGCGCCGGTCGGCTCGTCGGCGAAGAACACCGACGGCCGCGTGATCAGGGCCCGCGCGATCGCGACCCGCTGCTGCTGGCCGCCCGACAACTCGGCGGGCCGCCGCTTCGCCTTCCCGTCGAGTCCGACCTGGTCGAGCACCCGCAGAACGTTGCTCCGGCTCGGGCGGCGACCGGTCAGCCGCAGCGGCAGCGCGACATTGTCGTACACGGTCAGCGACGGCAGCAGGTTGTACGCCTGGAAGACGAACCCCATCTCGGACCGGCGCAGCTTGGTGAGCTCGACCTCGCTCAGCCCGCCCAGCGGTACGCCGTTGAGCACCACAGTGCCCTGGGACGGGTGGTCGAGCCCGGCCGCGCACTGCAGCAGCGTCGACTTGCCGGAGCCGGACGGGCCCATCACGGCGGTGAACGACCCGCGCGCGAAGCCGTACGTGACGCCGCGCAGCGCGTCCACCGATCCGGCCTTGGAGCGGTAGGTCTTGGTGATTCCGTCGAGCAGCAGCGCCGGCCCCTCGGTCGGCGCGACGGGCGGGTACGAAGGCGCGGTAGCGGTCATGGAACCAGCCAATCGCCCAGCACGCTCTCGGGCGCTGGCCCGGAGGAGACAGCTGGAGTAGCGCGCACGCTACCGCTCGACGAGCGATCCTCAACCTAGGGTTGAGCGTGTGGAGAGACCCAGCACGGTCTGGACGGCGCTCGCGTCGCCGCGGTACCTGATCTCGTCGTGGCCGTGGCGGAGCTATGCGTACCTCTTCACGTCGGTGCCGATGGGAGCCGCGTCGATCGTGGTGCTGGTGGGACTCGCGGCGCTGAGCGCGCTGCTGAGCCCGATTCTGATCGGGATCCTGATGCTGACCGCCTTCCCGCTGATCGGCGCGGGAATCGGGTGGGCGGAGCGGCGGCGCGCCGGGCTGATGCTGGTGGACGGCATCAGCAGCCCGCACGCGACGCTGCCGATCGCACTGCCGCTGCGGCAGCGCCTCGCGTTCCGCCGCCGCGAGCAGGCGTCGATGCGGGCGCTCGGGTACGGCTTCGTCCTCGGGGTGTTCGTCTGGCCGCTGAGTGCGTTGTTCGCAGGCATCAGCGCGACGGCCCTGCTGACGACGCTTGCGGCGCCGGTGATCGCCGACGGCGAGGAAATGGGGATGGGGCCGTGGACACTGAACACGGCGCGGGAGGGGTTCGTCTTCCTGATCCTGTTCGGGCCGGTGTTCTACGCGGTCAGTTCGTACCTGCTGGGCGTTCTCGCGGGCGCGGAGGCCTCGCTCGCGAAGGCGATGCTGGGACCGCGTCAGGAGGAACTGCAGCGCAACCTCGCGGACCTGCGACGGTCCCGCCTCGATCTGGTCGACGCGTTCGAGACGGAGCGGGCGCGGATCGAGCGGCACCTGCACGACGGCGTACAGCAGCGGCTGGTCGGGCTCACCATGACGCTCGGGCTGGCGGAGCTGGATCTGCCGGAGGGGGAGGGGCGGCGGATGGTGGTGAAGGCGCACGCCGAGGCCGAGGCGGCGCTGGCCGACCTACGGGCCGCGGTGCGCGGCATCCATCCACGTGTGCTGGTCGATCACGGGTTGGAGGCCGCCGTACGGGAGGTGGCTGACCGGATGCCGCTGCCGGTGACCGTGCAGCTGTCGGTTCCGGCGCGACTGCCGGCGCCGATCGAGGCGGCGGCGTACTTCGTGGTGAGTGAGGCGCTCGCGAACGTCGCGAAGCACGCGCAGGCGACACAGTGCGAGGTATCCGGGTGGGTCGATCGTGAACGGCTCGTCATCACGGTGCAGGACAACGGCGTCGGCGGCGCGAAACCCGGTGCCGGGACTGGTCTGACCGGGCTGGTGACGCGACTGGACGCGCTGGGAGGCACACTCGACGTCGACAGCCCACCCGGTGGGCCGACCCGACTGAGGATGGAGTGCCCGTGCCGACTCGGCGACTGAGCATCGTGCTCGCGGAGGACTCGCTGCTGCTGCGCGAGGGTCTGGCGAGCATCCTGGATCGCGCGGGGCACGACGTACGGGATTCCGTGGGAGACGCGGACACGCTGCTGGCGGTGGTCCGCAAGGAGCCGCCGGACGTGGTGATCACCGATGTCCGGATGCCGCCCGGGCACAGCGACGAGGGGCTCCGGGCCGCGGCCGCGATCCGCGCCGAGCTGCCGGCGATCGGGATCCTGGTGCTGTCCCAGTACGTCGCCGACGCCTACCTCTCGTCGTTGCTGGAGACAACGACCGGCGGGATCGGGTACCTGCTGAAGGACCGGGTCGGGCACGTGACCGAGTTCCTCGAGTCACTGGACCGGGTCGCCGACGGCGGCACGGTGGTCGACCCCGAGGTCGTGCGCCAGTTGCTGGCGCGGCGCCGGAACGACGGCCCGCTGGCGGGGCTCACGCCGCGCGAACTCGAGGTGCTCGCGCTGATGGCCGAGGGCCGGGTGAACGCGTCGATCGCGGAGCAGCTGGTGGTGAGCGAGGCGGCCGTCCGCAAGCACGTCGGCAACATCTTCGCGAAGCTGGAGCTGGACGACGGCCGGGACCGGCGCGTGTCCGCCGTACTGACGTATCTGAGAGGTTGATCATGGACGAGGCGATCCGGAAGATCCTGGCCGAGTGCGAGACGTGGGCCGTGGTCGGGTTGTCGAACAACTCCGACCGGGCGGCGTACGGCGTCGCGCGGTTCCTGCAGGGCCACGGGAAGCGGATCGTGCCGGTACACCCGTCGGCGGAGACCGTGCACGGCGAGCAGGGGTACGCCGCCCTCGCGGACATCCCGTTCGCGGTCGCCTGCGTGGACGTCTTCGTCCGCTCCGAACTGGCCGGCGACATCGCGGACCAGGCGGTGGGAATCAACGCGAAGGCGGTGTGGTTCCAGCTCGGTGTAGTGGATCAGGACGCCTACACGCGAACGACGGCCGCGGGTCTCACGATGGTGATGGACCACTGCCCGGCGATCGAGTGGAGCCGTCTCGGACCGACCTCCTGAGGACAGTGATGTTCAGCATCGACAGCTCGACCGGTTTCGGCCGGCGGATCGCCCGGCAACTCGACGACGAGACCGTGATCTGGCTGACCACGGTCGGTAGGTCCGGTACGCCGGCGCCGAATCCGGTCTGGTTCCTGTGGCACGACAACGAGATCCTGATCTGCAGCCAGCCGGACACGGCGAAGCTGCACAACATCGCGGCGCGCCCACGGGTCGCGCTCAACTTCAACGCGACCCACACCGGGGGAGACGTCGGCGTCTTCTCCGGTACGGCGGTCATCGACGGCACCCCGATCAGCGGCGCGGCGCTCGCGGCGTACAACACGAAGTACGCCGACGACATCGCCGGGCTCGGGATGACGACGGACGAGTTCCACGCGTCGTACTCCGTGCTTGTCCGGATCACTCCGGACAGGCTTCGCGGCTTCTAGTTCAGGTAGCCCTCGACCGTGTCGGCCGACCGGGGCTGCACGTCGTCCGGGTTCTCGCCGAACTCGCGCTTGGCACGGCGCTGCCGGAGCAGGTCCCAGCACTGGTCCAGCTCGACCTCGAGGGCCTTGAGCCGGGCCTGCTCGTCGGCGTCGTCGACCTGCCCCGCCGCGTGCTTGGTCCGGAGCTCGTGCTCCTCGGCAACCAGGTCGTCGATACGGCTGAAGATGCTCTTGTCGTCGCTCATGCGGTAACCGTACGCCCGTCCGGAAGCTTCGAGCGTGACAGGAGCTCGGTGAGGACCAGGATGGCGATCGCCTCCGCCGCGACCAGGCCGATCAGTACGACGAGTTGCAGCGCCGCCGCCTGGGTCGGGGAGGCGCCGCCGAGCACCATTCCGACGAACGCTCCGGGCAGCGTGACGAGCCCGACGGTGCGGGTCTGGTCGAGCGCGGGCAGCAGCGCGTCACCGGCGACCGGGCCGGCGACGAGCTTGAACGCGTCGGGCTGCAGCAGCCCGATCGACAGTCCGGCCTCGAACTCGCCGTACCGGGTCCGGTACTCGCTCAGCATCCGGCGGCCGGCCAGCGTGCAGGCGGTCATCGCGCCGCCGACGATGATGCCGCCCATCGGCAGGATGCTCGCCGGATTCCGCGGCACCACCCCGGGCAGGATCAGCAACAGCAGGACCGTGAACGCCCCGGTCCCGATCGCGGCTGCGCAGTACGCCCACTGTCCAGGGATCGCGGCGGTTTGCCGGATCCGTCGCGTGCTCGTCACGGTCGCGACCACGAACATCAGCAGGACGAAGGCGATCGCGCCCAGCGTGTACTGCAGCGCGATCCCGACGACGGCCCCGACAGCGGCCAGCTGTACGACGGCACGCAGCGCCGCGGTGACGATCCCCTTGTCGTGCTGGAGCCCGCCGTAACGCGAAGCCCCGACCCCGATCGCGATCAGCAACGGCAGGACGACGACAGCGGCCCAGCCGAGCCCGGTGTGGAACGACACTTACCTGAAGTCCGCCTCGTCGTACGTCAGCCCGCCGCCAGACCCGGTCTCCACCTTCGCGGCCTCGTCGGCGCGTAGCTCGACGCGGCGGATCTTCCCGGAGATCGTCTTCGGCAACTCGGCGAACTCGATCCGCCGGATCCGCTTGTACGGCGCCAGGTGCTCGCGGCAGAACGCCAGGATCTCCCCGGCGAGCTCCCGCGACGGCTCGTGACCGGCCGCGAGGACGACGTACGCCTTGGGTACGGCGAGCCGCACCGGGTCCGGCGACGGGACCACCGCTGCCTCGGCGACCGCCGGGTGCTCGATGAGGACCGACTCCAGTTCGAACGGGGAGATTCGGTAGTCGCTCGCCTTGAACACGTCGTCCGAGCGCCCGACGTACGTGATGTAGCCGTCCTTGTCACGGCTCGCGACGTCGCCCGTGTGGTAGTACCCGTTCCGCATCACCTCGTCGGTGAGCTCCTGGGCGTCGCGGTACCCGCGCATCAGCGGGACCGGCGGCGGGGCGAGCTCGATGCAGATCTCGCCGTCGTCGCCGATCTCGTCGGTCGACGGGTCGATCAGCGCGATGCTGTACCCGGGCAGCGGGCGGCCCATCGAGCCGAGCTTCACCGGCTGGCCCGGCGGGTTGCCGATCTGCGCGGTCGTCTCGGTCTGGCCGTACCCGTCGCGGATGGTGATGCCCCACGCGGTCCGGACCTGTTCGATCACCTCGGGGTTCAGCGGCTCGCCGGCCGAGATGCACTCGCGGATCCGCACCTCGACCGCGGACAGGTCGGCCTGGATCAGCATCCGCCACACCGTCGGCGGCGCGCAGAACGTGGTCACGCCGTACTCCTGGAGGACTCGGAGCATCTTCTCGGCGTTGAAGCGGGTGTAGTTGTACAGGAAGACGGTCGCGCCCGCGTTCCACGGCGCGAACACGTTGCTCCAGGAGTGCTTCGCCCAGCCGGGTGAGGACACGTTCAGGTGGACGTCGCCGGGCTGCAGGCCGATCCAGTACATCGTCGACAGGTGCCCCAGCGGGTAGCTGACCTGGGTGTGTTCGACGAGCTTCGGCTGACTGGTCGTCCCCGAGGTGAAGTAGAGCAGCAGCGAGTCGCCGGCGGCGGTGTCGACCTCCGGTACGGCGCCTTCGTACGACTCGGTGTCGGCGTAGTGCAGCCACCCCTCGGCCGGTTCGCCGACCGCGACGCGGATGCAGTCGTCCGCGATCCCGGCGTACCGGCCGGCGTCGGCGCCGCTGGTGATCACGGCGCGGACGTTGCCGCGGGTGATCCGGTCGGCGAGGTCGGCGTCGGTCAGCAGAGTGGTCGCCGGGATCATCACGGCGCCCGCCCGGATGCAGCCGAGCATCGTCTCCCACAGCTCGACCTGGTTGCCGAGCACGATCAGCACCCGGTCGCCCGGCTTCAGACCGGCCGTTGTGAGCCAGCCGGCCACCTTCCGGGACCGCTCGGCCATCTCGGCGTACGTCCGGGAGCTGACCTCACCGTCCTCCTCGACGATGGTCAGCGCGGCCACCTCGGGCTGCTCGACCGCGAGCGCGTCGAACCAGTCCCGCGCCCAGTTGAACCGCTCGAACGCGGGCCAACGGAAGTCCCGGTACGCCGTCTCGTAGTCGTCCCGGTGCGCGACCAGGAAGTCGCGCGCCGCCCGGAACTCCCGCGTGACGTCCGAGGTGCTCTGCTCCGTGCTGTCCGATGAGCTCATGCCCGCATCTTTGCCCAGCCACTACCCATCGGTAAACCGGCCACTCCGCGCACCTGGCCCGCACGCACTGTAAACACTGCCTATGACCGCTGTGCCACCCCAGCCGCCCGCACGCACGTTCGGCATCCGCCGCAGCAAACCCGCGATCGCGGCGCTGGGCTGCGTCGGCCTGGTCATCGTCGTCCTGGTCGGCGGGTCGATCGGCGTGCTGATCTGGGGACACCTCAAGACCGCCCGGGACATCCGGTACGAGGTGTCCGGCACCGTCGGTCACCCGACGATCTTCTACCAGGTCGACGGGGACGAGAAGAACGGTGAGCGGAGGGAACAGACCGCCGGAGCGACGCTGCCGTGGTCCATGCGTTTTCACACCAAGCTGATGATCAGCCGGGCCTTCGTGCAGGCGGTACGCCCGGCGACGAGTTCCACCGGGACCATGGCGTGCACGCTGTGGATCGACGGGAAGGTCGTGGCGCACGAGACGGCCGGTGCGGAGGATCCGATCGTCTCCTGCGCGGAGCCCGATCGTTGACCCCGAACCGTCACAGCTGGAGGGCGAGAACGGCGCCGGTGATGACCAGTGGGGTGAGGATCAGGCCTCGCCACAGGAAGGACCACCAGGAGATGTCGACGCGGGCGGCGTCGCAGCGGGCTCGCCAGAGGAGGGTGGCGAGCGAGCCCCAGAGCGTGAGCAGGCAGCCGCAGTTCACGCCGATCAGCAGGGCGAGCATGCGGTGCGGGGTGTTCTGGGCGACGGGCTCCATGGCGAGGTACGCCGGGAGGTTGTCGAACAGGTTCGCGCCGATCGCCGCGGTGAAGCTGAGCCGCAGGTCGGACGTCGTACCGGCGATCCGGCGGAGCAGGTCCTCCAGGCCGTGGGCGCTGAGGAACCCGACCACCGTGAACAACACGATGACAGTGATGACCAGCTTGTACGGGACCAGTGACCACCGCAGCGCGCTGCGGCGCCGGATCGCGAACAGGACGACGAGGACGATCGCGCCGATGCTCGCCGGAATCGCGACCTCGACACCCGACACGAAGGCCGGTCCGAGCAGCACGCAGACGCCCGCCGAGCCCCAGAACAGCACCTTGTCCTCGACCGCCGGCGTCGGCGGCACCTGATAGGTGCGGTTCAGGTCGCGCGCGAAGAGCGCCGCGAGAACGGCGACGGTGATCACGATCGCCGCGATCGCCGGTCGCCAGCTGACCGAGATGTAGCTGACGTCGAACTGGCGGAACGGGTGCTGGGCGAGCAGGTTCGTCAGGTTGGAGACCGGTAGCAGGAGCGACGCCGTACCGGCCAGCCACACCGTGGTGAACGCGAACAGCTTCGGCGGGATGTCCAGTTGCCGGGCCATCGACAGCACGACCGGAGTCAGCAGCACCGCACACGTGTCGAGGGAGAGCACGATCGTCAGGCCGGTGGCGAGCGCGACGACCAGGAGCCAGAGCCGCCACACCCGGCCGCGGGCGAGGTGCGCGGCCTCGCGGGCCGCGACGTCGAACACCTTCGCCTGGTCGGCCAGCTCGGCGATCACGGTGACTGCGATCAGGAACACCAGCACCGGGGCGATCCGCTCGAACATAATCACGACCTCCCGGGTGCCGATTTGAGTACGCTTGCCAGGTGCCGGACCAGTATGACCACGAGCTGCCGGAGACCTACCCGGCGGAGTACGAGGCGGACGTCGTCCTGCGGGACGGCGCGACCGCGCATCTGCGGCCGATCACACCGGCCGACGCCGACCTGCTGGTCGCGTTCTACGCCCGGGTGTCCGAACAATCGAAGTACTACCGCTTCTTCGCCCCGTACCCGCAATTGTCCGAGCGTGATGTGGCGAGGTTCACGCAGGTCGACTACCACGACCGCACCGCGCTGATCGTCACGGTCGGTGACGAGATGATCGGCGTCGGCCGCTACGAGCGCACCGGCCGCCGTACGGCGGAAGTCGCGTTCCTGATCGAGGACGCGCACCAGGGTCGTGGTCTGGGCCAGTTGCTGCTCGAGCACCTGGCGCAGGCGGCCCGGGAGAACGGCATCCACCGGTTCGTCGCCGAGGTGCTGCCGGACAACCGGAAGATGATCACGGTCTTCACCGAGGCCGGGTACAAGGTCGCCCGGGAGTTCGAGGACGGCGTGATCATGGTCGAGTTCGACATCGCGCCGACCGACACCTCGTTCGGTGTGATGCAGGCCCGCGAGCAGCGCTCCGAGGCGCTCTCGATCGCGCGGCTGCTGACCCCGGCGTCGGTCGCGGTGATCGGCGCCAGCCGCCGCCCGGGCACGATCGGCAACGCGCTGCTGCGCAACCTCCGCGACGGCGGGTTCCCGGGCCGGTTGTACGCCGTGAACACCGACACCAAGGCCATTCCCGGCACCGAGATCGAGGGCGTTGCGGCGTACCCGACGATCCGGGAGGTCGACGACACGGTCGACCTGGCCGTGGTCGCGGTGAAGGCGGACATGGTCGCGGACGTCGTCCTGGACTGTGCCGCGAAAGGCGTCCGCGGGCTGGTCGTGGTGTCCAGCGGGTTCGCCGAGATCGGCGACGAGGGCCGCAAACGGCAGCGGTACCTCGTGGGTCTCGCGCGTTCGTACGGGATGCGGGTGATCGGGCCGAACGCGCTCGGGGTGATCAACACCGCCCCCGGGGTCTCGCTGAACGCCACGCTGTCGCCGCTGATGCCGAGCAGAGGGCGGGTGGCGTTCTTCTGCCAGTCCGGCGCGCTCGGCGTACCGATCCTGGCGGACATGGTCGGTCGTGGCCTGGGCCTGTCGAGTTTCGTCTCGGCCGGCAACCGGGCGGACGTGTCCGGCAACGACCTGATGCAGTTCTGGTACTCCGACGAGGCCACCGAGGTCGTCCTGCTCTACCTGGAGTCGCTCGGCAACCCGCGGAAGTTCAGCCGGGTCTCCCGGCGGCTGGCCGGGCGCAAGCCGGTGATCGCGCTGAAGTCCGGGCGGGCCACCCAGGGTGTCCCGGTCGGGCAGCTGGTCCGGCGCAGCCAGTTGCCGCCCGCAACCATCGAGTCGATGTTCCGGCAGAGCGGCCTGATCGGGGTGGACACCACCGGCGAGCTGTTCGATGTCGCGCAGCTGCTGGCGCACCAGCCGCTGCCGAAGGGCCGCCGGGTGGCGATCGTCTCGAACTCGGACGCGCTGACGCTGCTCGCCCTGGACACGATGGCCGGCTGTGGTCTGGACGTGGCCGGCGAGCCGCGGAACCTGAGCGCGGACGCGAACGCGTCGGACTTCGGCCTCGCGCTGTCCGAGGTGTTCGCCGACGAGAAGGTGCACTCGGTCGTCGTGATCTACACACCGCCGGTCCAGTCCAGCGGCGGCGAGGTCGCCCAGGTGCTGGCCGCGGCGGCCGCCGGTTCGGACAAGCCGGTGGTCTCGACGTTCCTCGCCTCGCGCAGCGTCCCCGAGGAGCTGCGCGTCCCGGACGAGGACGGCGGCGCGGCCCGCGGTTCGATCCCGTCCTTCCTCAACCCGCAGTACGCCGTCGGCGCGCTCGCGAAGGCCACGCAGTACGCCGAATGGCGGCGCCGCTCGGACAGCCCGATCCCGGACCTCCCGAACGTCGACACCGCCGGGGGAGAGGACTTCGTCGCGGAGTTCCTGCAGCGGCACCCGGCCGGCGCGGACCTGGACGACGCGGACAAGCAGCGGCTGCTCAGCTTCTACGGCATCTCGGTGCTGCCGGCGTTCCCGGTGCTGAGCGCCGACGAGGCGGTGGACCGGGCCGCGGAGCTCGGGTTCGAGGTGATCCTCAAGGCGACCGCGGAGCAATGGCGGATGCGTCCGGACCTCGCCGACATCTGGCGGCACATCCACGACGAGGACGACATGCGGGCGGCCTGGGCGGAGATGACCCGGATGTTCGGCGTCGCGTCGGACCCGGGGCGCGCGCAGTTCGTCGTACAGAAGATGGCGCCGCCGGGAGTGCCGGTGGTGATCTCGACGATCGAGGACGTGTCGTTCGGGCCGGTGGTGACGTTCGGTCTGTCCGGCGTCGCGACGGACCTGCTGGGCGACCGGTCGTACCGGATGCCGCCGTTGACCACGCGGGACGCGGCCGAGATGGTGCGCGAGGTGAAGGCGGCGCCGCTGCTGTACGGCTACCGCGGGTCGGACCCGGTGGACATCTCCGCGATCGAGGACCTGCTGCACCGCGTCTCCCGGCTGACCCTCGACCTGGAGGAGGTCGTTCGTCTCGACCTCCGCTCGGTCCTGGTCGCCGCGGAGGGCGCGACCGTCCTCGACACCAGGGTGCGGATCGCCCCCAACGAGAAGCCCCGTCAGGACATGCCGGCCCGCCGTCTCACCTGACGCGCGTGTAGATGCTGTTCTCGCGCTGCAGCAGCCGGGCGTCGACCAACTCGCGGCGCAGGGCAGCGTGGTCCGCGTGCCAGCGGTTCAGGATCTCGTTGACCTCGGGCTCCGGATAGTCGCGGCCGACCTCGAAGCCCTGCACCAGGTACTCGAGCACGATCCGCAGCTTCTCCGGGAACGTCGGGAAGTGCGTCAGCCGGCCGTCCCGGATGAATCCCTTGAGTACGGCGTCCCGCGCCGGATCCGGATCGAGCGGCACCCACTCCGGCCGGCTCTCCCGTACGGCGTCCTTGAAGACGCCGTCGTCCGCGGTGAACCCGTCCCGGCTCGCCTCGATCAGTCCGCCCTTGGTGAGCCGCTGCAACGCTTTCACCACGACCGGCGCGGGCAGCCCGGTGCTCCCGGCAACCTGCTCGGGAGTGGTGGCGCCGAGGACGATCGCGGAGTACGTCCGCAACCTCGACGGTTCGGCCAGCAGACCACAGAGCTGATCGGCGTTCATGTGTTTCACGCTAACCCTCGCCGCAACCGGATTTCGGCGTGCAAGGATCGTCTCATGGAGCCTGGTCCGCACAACGCGATCACCGATGTCCCCGGAGTCCTGGTCGGTCAGGTCGAGCGCGTCGACCCGCCGTACCTGACCGGCACGACGGTGGTCCACGTGCCGGCGACCGCCGTCGCCGCGGTCGATGTCCGCGGTGGCGCGCCCGGGACGCGCGAGACCGATCTGCTCTCGCCGGTGAACTCCAACGGCGGGGTGAACGCGGTCGTCCTGACCGGCGGCAGCGCCTTCGGCCTCGACACCGCGGGCAGTGTGATGCGCTGGCTGGAGGAGCGTGGCGAGGGCGTCCGGGTCGGCCAGGGCGAGTACGACGTGGTGCCGATCGTCCCGACCGCGGTGATCTTCGACCTCGCCCGTGGCGGCGACTTCAAGGCCCGCCCGGAGCCGTCCTGGGGAGCCGAGGCGATCGCGGCCGCGGCCGACGGTCCGGTTGCCCAGGGCAACCATGGGGCCGGCGCCGGCGCCCGGGCCGGCACGCTGAAGGGCGGCGTCGGCACGGCCAGTGTCCGGCTCGACGACGGTACGACGGTCGGCGCGCTGGTGATAGTGAACGCGGCCGGCTCCACGGTCGACGCCGACGGCAATCTGTACGGCGCCCGTCTCGGCCTCGGCGACGAGTTCACCCATCTCCGGACGCCGACCGAGCCGCCGCCACCGGCCGCACCGGGCCGCAACCTCGTCCCGGGACCGTCGATGAACACAGTGATCGCCGTCATCGCCACCGACGTACCGCTGGACAAGGCGGCGACGAAGCGGATGGCGATGATCGCGCACGACGGGCTGGCACGGGCTATCGACCCGATCCACACGCTCGTCGACGGCGACAGCCTGTTCGCGCTCTCGACCCGGGTGCCTGACGACGACCGGCCCCGGTTGAGCGTCACGGATCCGACCGCGCTCGGCCGGCTGGAGACGGTGTACGCCGCCGGCGCCCGGACACTGACCCGCGCGATCGTGCACGCGATGCTGAACGCCGAGTCGGTCGAGACACCGAGCGGCACGATTCCGAGCTACCGCGACGCCTACCCGTCGGCCTTCCGGACCGACTGACGTACGACTCCAGTCGTACGCCGGATCGCCGAAGGGCGCCGGAAGACGACCTGAAGACCGGTCTGCGGGCCGACGCCCGCGGGCGCCGTCCGCGAAAGGCTCTGCGGTATGAACTTCCAGAGTCCCCAGTCGCAGATCGTGCTCAGCGGTCACGGTCTGGTCAAGAACTACGGCACCGTCGTCGGTCTCGCCGGGGTCGACGTCGCGGTGCGGTCCGGTGAGGCGCTCGCGGTGATGGGTCCGAGCGGCAACGGCAAGACGACGCTGCTGCACGTGCTGGCCGGCATCCTCACGCCCGACCAGGGTGAGGTCTGGCTGGGTGGTGAACGTGTCGACCAGCTGAACGACGCCGCCCGGACGGTACTGCGCCGGCGCCGCCTCGGTTTCGTCTTCCAGGACAACCAGTTGCTCGCCGAGCTGCCCGCGGACGAGAACGTGGCGCTGCCGCTGATGGTCGACGGTCTCAGCCGGCGCGACGCGATCGGCCGCGCCCGGACGACGCTCGCGCAGGTGGGGCTCGCGGCCGAGGCTGGTCGGCGTCCCGGCGAGCTGTCGGGTGGGCAGGCGCAGCGGGTCGCGATCGCACGGGCGCTGGTCGGCGAACCTCAGGTGGTGTTCGCCGACGAGCCGACCGGTGCACTCGACGCGGCGACCGGGTCCCAGGTGATCGACCTGCTGGTCGGCGCGGCGACGTACCGCGGGGCGGCAGTGGTAGTCGTGACTCACGACAACGCTGTCGCGGCCCGCTGCCACCGCGCCCTCCACATTGTCGACGGTCGGGTGAGCGATGCACCGGGCGCTGCACCGGGCGCCGTCCCGCTCGCCGGCGGTCAGCTCGGAAGCAGGGCTGTGCGATGAATCCGATGACAGACCTCGGGCTGCGGTTCGTCCGTCGGCCCGGACCCGGTGGTCGGGCCGCCAACCTTGCGGCGCTCGGTGCGACAGCCGTGGTCGCTTTGCTTGTGACATTTCTGATCGCGGGCTCGCTCGGTCTGTCGCACCGCTCGGAGCGGATCGGCTGGCGGAGTGCGGACAAGGCCGACCCGGCAACCGCGATCGGCGCGCTGCACCTGGACGACGACCAACGGGTCGACGGCCACCGGCTCACGGTCCTCGACCTCGCGACGCTCCGCCCGAACGAGCTCGCGCCGCCACCTGGACTCGACCGCTCCCCGAAGGCCGGTGAGGTCTTCGTGTCACCCGAGGTCGTCAAGCACTGGTCAAGCCTCAGCAAGCAGTACGGCGGCGCGCAGCCGACCGGCGTGATCAGTAACAAGGGCCTGTCGTCGCCGGAGGAGTTCATCATCATCCGGGGTGTCCGGACGATCCCGGCCGACGAGCACCCGCAGTACGTGAGTAGCTGGCACGAGAAGGTCTGGGACAGCCGCATGGTCGGTTTGCTGATCGCAGTGGCCTTCGGCATCACGCTGGTGCTGTTCCCGATCCTGAGTCTCGTCGGTCAGGCAGCAGGCGTCGCAGCGAAACGTCGCGAGCACAGACTCGCCGCGCTGCGACTTGCCGGTGCTACACGCACGCAGGTGCTCTGGCTGAGCGCTGTGGAGCAAGCTGTGCTCGGACTGATCGGTGCGGTAGTGGGTCTGGTCGGCTACACGCTTCTGAGTCCATTGATCGCACAGATCCCGCTGGGCGGAGGACGCTGGTACGTCAGCGACATCACCGTGCAGTGGTGGACTGTCCTGCTTGTACTGGTCGCCGTACCCGTTTTGTCCGTTGTCAGCGCACTGATCGGGCTCGGACGTGTCAGCATCACCCCGCTGGGCGTCGTACGCGGTCAGACGCGCAAGGGGGTCAGCGTCCTGCGTCTCGGGCTCTTGGTGATCGGTCCGGTGGTTCTGGCGTACTACGGGATGCAGGCTGCTGTCGTGCCGCTGATCATCGGGATCGGGTTCGCCGCGCTCGCCGTACGGATCATCGGGCCGTGGGCGGTCCAACTGGTCGGCAAGACGATGGCGAACCTGGCGAACGGGCCTGTTGCGTTGCTGGCCGGTCGACGGCTCGTGGACGACCCGAAGGGCGCGTTCCGTCCCGTTGCCGCGCTGGTGCTGTCCGGCTTCGTCACCGGGTTCATCTCGGTGTTCATGCCGCCAGGCGAGGACGACCCGACTTTCAGCGACATGCGGATCGGAGTGGCGCTGCTGCTGTCGCTCGTGTTCCTGACAGTCGCCGCGTCCACGGCCGCTGGAGCCGTCGGCACCGCACTGGATCAAGCGGCGCCGGCGAAGGCGTTGCGGCGGTCCGGCGTACCACTGCGGGTGATCGAGCGGTCCGCGCGGCTCGCAGCCGTCGTACCGGTGATCGGTGTCGGTCTGCCGGTCGTCGGGTTCGGCGCGCTGTGCGGGCTGGCGTTGAGTGGTGGAAAGGTGATCACGCAGGGGAGTTCCGGCGTACTGCTGCTCGTCGGGCAGGTCGTCGCCGGCCTGGTCCTCGTCGCGGTCGCCGGGGCGGCCGGAGCTCCGGTACTGCGGAAGGCCAGCGCCAACTGAGCGCGGTTGTCCACAAGGGTGAACCGTTCGGGCTCGCGGTCGTGCAAGGATGAGGGCATGCGTGACCTGAATACACCGGAGCTCGCGGACGCGTCGGCGGACCTGCGCGCGGCGATCGATCGGTGCGGCTACTACCCCGACGTGGTGACGGATTCGCTCGCGGTGGCGATCGCCGGCGAGCCGATCCGGGCCTACGTGCTGCAGCACGAGCCGACGTTCGACCGCGACGAGGTCCGGCGGCACATCACGATCCTGGCGCTCACCCCGAGCCGGCTGATCGTCGGCCACACCGACGAGCACGCGGCCGACGAGGTGATCCGGACGCCCTACGCGTCCACCTCCACCGAGGCGATCCCGCTGCACCGGGTGAACGCCGTGGTCGTGAACCGCGTCGTCCCGAACCCGGCCGGCTACGCCTCGGGCAAGGCCGACCCGGCGGTCGCGGGCGGCGGTGAGGTGGTGCTGACGATCGGCTGGGGCATGGTCAATCGGATCGACCTCGAGCCGGCCGTCTGCGCCGACCCGAACTGCGAGGCCGACCACGGGTACACCGGGTCGGTCGCGGCCGACGACATCTCACTGCGCATCAGTGCCGCGGCCGACGGCCCGGCGGGGATCCAGCAGGTGCTCGAGTTCGCCAAGGCGCTCTCGTTCGCGACCAGCAGGTAGCGCCGTGATCGTGCCGGTGTCGCCGCAGTACGGCGGCGGAGCGCTCGCCGACGTCCTGCCGTCGGTCGCCGGCGCGCTGTCGGTTCCGGGGGAGACCAACCTCCTCGGCCTCCCGACCGCACCGCGGTACGCCGTCCTGCTCCTCGACGGACTGGGGTGGAACCTGCTCCAGCGGTACGCCGACGCAGCGCCGTACCTGTCCTCGTTGATCCCGCAGAGCCGCCATCTGACAGCGGGCGTGCCGTCGACGACCGCAGTGAGCCTGACCAGCCTCGGGACCGGACTGCCGCCAGGCGCGCACGGGATCGTCGGCTACACGTCGATCGTTCCCGAGAGCGGCGCCCTGCTGAACGCGCTGGCCTGGGACGCGCCGGTCGATCCGCGCCGCTGGCAGCCGCACGGCACGGTCTTCGACCGGATGGCCGCCGCCGGTGTCGCCACGCGCAACGTGAGCAAGGCGCGGTTCGACTCGTCGGGGCTGACCATGGCGGCGTTCCGCGGCAGCAAGCACCGCGGCGCCGACACCGTCGAGGACCGCCTGGACGCGACCCGCTTCGCGAGCCGCGAGGGCCGCTCGTCGATGGTCTACGTGTACGACTCGCAACTCGACTACATCGGCCACCAGCAGGGCGCCGACTCGGCGCAGTGGCGCAAGGAGCTGTCGGCTGCCGACGCGTTCGCCCAACGCGTGCGGTCAGCTCTGCCGCGGGACGCCGTACTGCTCGTCGTCGCTGATCACGGCATGATCGACATCGCGCCCGAGCAGCGCGTCGACGTCGACGCCGAGCCGGCGCTGACCGACGGCGTGCGCGTCGTCGGTGGCGAGGCCCGCTTCCGGCACCTGTACTGCGTTCCGGGCGCGGAAGCCGACGTGATGGACGTCTACAGCGAACGCCTGGGGGACAAGGCGCTGGTGCTGTCCCGCGCGGAGGCGATCGCGCGCGGCTGGTTCGGTTCGGCCGTCGAGGATCGGGTGTCGCCGCGGCTCGGCGACGTCATCGTCGCGTCGCTCGGGCCGGTGGCCCTGATGGCAAGCCGCCGGCACCCGCAAGAGGCGACGCTGATCGGGCTGCACGGCTCACTGACTGCCGACGAGATGGAGATCCCCATGCTCGTCGACACCGGGAACTAGAAGCTCCAGACGTCCCAGTAGAAGCTTGTGGTCGCGGTCTTGGCCTCGCCGTCGCGTGCCGTGACGGTCACCTTGTAGCGCCCGGATCCGGGCGTCAGGACGCCGGTGATCCAGCCACGCTCGGTGTCGATCGTCAGACCCGGCGGCAGACCGGTCGCGGTGTAGCTGATGTCGCCGGTGCCCCCGGTGCCCTTGAGCAGCAGCGGGATCGCCGGCACACCGCCGACCCCGATCTGCTCCATCGGCTGGGTGACCGAGATGGCGCCCTGCGGCTGGGCGGATGCCGCGCCGACCGCCTCGGCCGCGTCGACGAGACCTTCGCCGTAGAACGAGTTGTTGGTCGCCGACCCGATGCACTGGCCGGAGGCGCCCGGGGGACAGGCGAGATCGTTGGCCTGCTGCGCGAGCTTCCCGCGAACCTGGGCGGCGGTCAGCTTCGGGTTGGCACTCCGGAGCAGGGCCGCGACACCGGCGACGTGCGGCGACGCCATCGACGTACCCTCGAGGACCTTGTAGCCACCGCCGGGGACGGTCGAGAAGACGGCCTCACCAGGAGCGGCCAGGTTGATCTTGTTCTCGCCGAAGTTGGAGAACTGCGACTTCGTGCTCGTCGGGTCGACCGAGGCGACGACCACCACGTTCGGCAGTTCGGTCGGCAGACTGATGCAGTCGTTGGTGACGGCACGCTCGGTCGCGGTCGAGTCGTCCGGGCTCGAGTTGTCGGAGGTCTTGTTCGCCAGGTCGTAGTCCTCGTTGCCGGCCGCGGCGACGTTCACCACACCCTTGCTGTCCGAGTACGCGACCGCCCGGCGGACGGCCTCGGCGATCGCGTCCTGGTCCTTGTCGCTCGGGCACAGGAACAGCCACGGGTCGACGTAGTAGCTGTTGTTGGTCACCGAGACGCCCTTGTCGGCCGCGAACATGAACGCGCAGACCGTGTTCTCCGGGAAGAACAGCTGGTTGCCGGGCTCGGCCACCCGGATCGACGACACCTTCACCCCGGGCGCCACGCCGATCATCCCGATGCCGTTCTTCGCGGCGGCGATCGTGCCGGCGACGTGCGTGCCGTGCTCGCCGACGGGCCGCCACGCGCCCGGCCGGGAGTCGACCTTGCCGTAGGCGCAGGACGCCGATCGGGTGGTGTCGAAGTTCGCCTTCAGGTCCGGGTGCTGGTCGTCGACGCCGGTGTCCAGGACGCCGACGGTGACGTTCTTCGCGCCCGGGTTCTTCTGCCAGGCGCGGTCGGCGCCGATCTGCGTCATGTCCGACCGGTCGGTCTCCGCCACGGTCGTCGCGGTCTCCGGCACCGCCGGCGGGATCGCCGGATTCGCGACGTCCGCGGGCAGGTCGGTGGTCCGCGTCGCGCCGGCCTTCTGGACGCCGTCCACACCGCGCATCTTGGTGACGAAGTCGGCGGCCGCCGAGTGCGCGACGATCACTCCGATCGCGTCGTACGTCGCGTAGACCGTCCCGCCGTTGCTCGTGATCGCGCCGGTGACCTTTCCGGTCTGGTTCGGTGCGGTGATCACGAAGTACGCACGCAACCCGGCCTCGGAACGGACCGGCGCCGCACTCGCCGGGAGGCCGGCCGGAAGGGTGGCGGTGAGGACCGTCAGACAGGCCGCGAGGGCGAGGAGCAGAGCTTTGCGCACGATCCATTCAAACCGTAGTGAGGCTCAGAACCCAAGCCACCCCCCACGACACACCCCGGCGTGCGGGACGGACCTCTGACTTGGCAGGATGTTCGCTCGTGGCGGAGCTCCTCTATTTCACCGGGACCATGGACTGCGGCAAGTCGACACTGGCCCTGCAGATGGATCACAACCACAAGGCCCGTGGCCGGCTGGGGCGGATCTTCACCAGTCACGACCGCGCCGGCGAGTCGGTGCTCTCGTCCCGGCTCGGGCTGTCCGCGGACGCCGTCGAGGTGCGCGGCGAGTTCGACTTCTGGGACTACGTGGTCGGTGAGCTCACGCACGGCGGACGGATCGACTACGTGGTGTGCGACGAGGCGCAGTTCTACAGCCCGTTGCAGATCGAGCAGCTCGCCCGGCTGGTCGACGAGCTGCAGATCGACGTGTTCTGCTTCGGGATCCTGACCGACTTCCGCGCGTCGCTGTTCCCGGGATCGGCGCGGTTGGTCGAGCTCGCGGACCGGATGGAACTGCTCCAGGTCGAGGCGTTGTGCTGGTGCGGTGAACGGGCCACGCACAACGCCCGTACGATCGGTGGGGAGATGGTGACCGAGGGCGAGCAGCTGGTGGTGGGTGACATCGAGACGCACGACCACGAGGTCGCGTACGAGGTCCTCTGCCGCCGCCATCACCGTCGCCGCCTCACCCAGGCCCGCGCCCGCGCCACCCTGTCACCCGAGGTCCTACCCTTCGGAGGAGCCGCTTCATGAACGAGCGCAGCGAGTTCGTCAAACGACACAGCGCGATTCGTGCCTCATTCGCGCCCGGAGCGAAGCGGGGACGTGGATGAGTGCGCTGATCACCGTCGCCGAGCTGCGCGCGCTGTCCGCCGTGCCGGTGCTGGCCGACGTCACCTGGAACCTCGCGGGACCGCCCGGCAAGGACGCGTACGACGCGGGCCACCTGCCCGGAGCGCACTTCGTCGACCTCGACACCGAACTCGCCGGTCCACCCGGCCCCGGCCGCCACCCGTTGCCCGACGCAACCACCGTCACCGCGACCTTCGCCCGCCTCGGCGTCACCTCCGCCGACACCCCGGTAGTCGTCTACGACGCCGCCAACTCGACGGCCGCTGCCCGGGCGTGGTGGGTCTTCCGCTACTTCGGTCTCACCAACGTAAAGGTCCTCAACGGCGGCCTAGCGGCTTGGAGAGCAGCCGGCGGAGAGCTCACCACGACTGCTCCCACAACGGGTAGCGTCGCTGACGGATTTGTCGCGACGCCCGGCCACCTGCCGGTGCTGGATGCGGAGGGTGCTGCCGCGGTGGCGGCGAAGGGGATTTTGCTCGACGCCCGCGCACCTGAGCGGTTCGCGGGGGAGGTGGAACCGATGGACCCGGTCGCCGGCCACATCCCCGGTGCCGTCAACGCCCCCACCACCGCGAACGTCGACGACACCGGCCACTTCCTGCCGCCCGCCGACCTCCGCACCCGCTTCGCCAACCTCGGCGCCACCGCCGACACCGAGGTAGCGGTCTACTGCGGCTCCGGCGTCACCGCCGCCCACGAAGCCCTCGCGCTCGAGTCAGCCGGCGTACCAGCCACCGTCTACATCGGCTCCTGGTCCGAGTGGATCACCGACCCAACCCGCCCGGTAGCCACCGGCTCAGACTGAGCCGAGTCGTGAGGTTCGGCTGTGGTCAAGGGGCCAGAACTCACGACTCGGCGTCCGGGGTCGCCACCAATTGCCACGACTCGGCGGGTTAGACCACCCTTGACTTCTTTGGCGTTTTTGCGGGACTCTGTGGCAGAAATCGATTTCCCATCAGTCCGCCCCTTGATGTCGGGAGTCACAGATGATGAAGCGATCCACGTTTTTGCGTGCGGCCGTTGGCGCTGGTGTGGTGGCCGCGGCGCCGGCTGGGCGCGCGTTCGCGAGCAGCCAGGCCGTAGCGACCAACAAGGTGGCCGATCTGACCGGCCCGGGACTGACCGACCGGTTCCGGATGGCTGCGACCGACCTCGGGATTCCCGCGCGTACGCCGGACGGGCGGTTGCTGTTCATGTTCGGCGACACGTTCGAGCAGCCGACCGTCGGTGGCGGCTGGTGGCGGTCGCCGGTCGCGTTGTGGTCGACGACCACGGATCTCAGCAGTGGCGTGAAGTGGTCCGGAGCCGTCGGTGGCGACGCGGCGCAGCAGCTGTGGGACTACCCGCACGACAACCCGACGTTCTCCACCGTGCTGCCGTCGGACGTGATCACGATCGGCGGGTCGATGTACCTGCACGCGATGGTCAACAAGGGTCTCGGAAACGTCGTCTGGACGGAGATCTGGCGGTCGGACAACTCGGGCGCGAGCTGGTACCACACCGGCGCGAAGTTCGACCCGAACATCGACGGGGGCCTGTTCCAGCTCCTGACCTGGGGTCTCGGGAACGACGGCTACGTGTACGTCTACTCGACCGGTTTCCAGCGTGACAAGCCGATCATCCTCAAGCGAGTCCGCCAGGAGCAGATCGCCAACCCAGGAGCCTACGAACCCTGGGGCTACCGCGACGGCGTGTGGGCGTGGGGCAATCCCGCGACCCCGATCCTCACGGGCAGCTTCGGCGAGATGAGCCTGCGTCCGCTCGGCGGCAAATGGGTGTTGACCTGGTTCAACGCGGGTGACTACCGCATCGACGGGATGATCATGGACACGCCGACGTCCAACCTCTACACGGCGTACCGGCAGACCCTCATCCACGGCGGCGCGTGGGGATCCGAGGACGACAACCACGTCGCCCAGCTGTACGGCGGTTATGTGATCCCCGGCTCGACGTTGTCCGACCTGCACCTGTCGGTCAGCCAGTGGAACACCGACAACGGCTGGCCGTACCGCGTCATGCAGTTCCGCGTCCGCGGCTTCGGTTAGACCTCACGCACCATCGTGTCGGACGTGCCGGCCACGCCGACCTTCGTGAACCCCAGCGATTCGTAGAGCGTCCGCGCCGGGTTGTCCGGATCCACGCTGAGCGAGATCCGCGCGTACGGCGTCCGCTCGATCAGCTCGGTCAGCAGGGCCCGTGCCACGCCGCGCCGGCGGAAGCCGGGGGAGACGCCAAGGGTCAGCTCGGGTACGTCGTCCGCGATGTACCCGTACCCAGGCCGGTCCTTGGTGAGCAGGCGGGCCCAGCTGGCGCCGGCGGGGGAGCCGTCGATCTCCGCGATCGCGCCGTAGTCGGTCTCGCGCTGCCATCCCTCGAGGTAGCGCCAGGCGTGATGGTCGGCACGCGCCTTCGCCTCGTCGTACCAGGGCGTCCCGTCCCAGTTGCAGGCCTCGAGCAGCATCGCGGTCAGGAACGGCAGGTCGGCGGCAACGGCCGGGCGCAGGTGCATGCCGCCATCCTCGCCCGCCGCGCCGGCCGGCTCCACCCGATTACCGCACGCCGGCGACCCCGATCAGGTTCCCCTCGGGATCGGTGAACTGCCCGACCACCAACTTCCCGGGGACGCCGTCGGGCCCGAACACGCGCGTCCCGCCGAGTTCCTCGGCCTGCACGAGAGCCGCCTCCACGTCGTCCACGCCGACGTAGAACAGCACCTTCGCCCGTAATGAGGGCCCGCCCCCGACACCTCCGTTCAGTCCGGCGACGACGACGCCGTACCGCCCTGGCTCCGACACCTGCGCGGAGACGGTGCCGCCGAGCTCGTAAGTCCACCCGAAGAGCTCCCGGTAGTAGTCCTGCAGCCGGGACGGATCGGTTCCGATGATCTCGAAGTGCACGACCGGATTGGTCATGGGTTCTCCTCTCGTCAGCCGGTACGTCGGACCGCCGGGCGGGAGATCGACATGTTGCGCAAGCGTTATCGCAGAAGTGGTGGTCGAGGTCTTGAGTAAGTAACACGCTTGGTTTAACTTACTCGGGACCTGGCCGGTGTGTGGCTCAGAGCACATCGGCGGCATCCGGAAACCTGAGGAGTTCCGATGACGAGAGTGAGCAGGTGGGGCCGGTTCAGCGCTGCCCTGGGGATCGCCGGGCTGGTGCTCGCGGCTGCCGGCTGCGCGAAGGGCACGACGCCGGGCGCGTCCGGCGGGTCGGGTGGAGGCGGTGGCGAGATCGACCAGAACGCCCCGGTCACCATCACGATCGGGGACCGCCCGACCCCCGACAAGCCGAACGACCTCAAGGCGTTCAACCAGAAGATCAAGGACTTCACCGCGAAGAACCCGAACATCACGGTGAAGTCGACCGAGACCAACTGGCAGGCGCAGACGTTCCAGGCGCAGGTGGCCGGCGGCACGCTGCCGACGGTGATGAGCATCAGCTTCACCGAGCCCGCCAACATGATCCCGAACAAGCAGCTGCCGGACATCACCGACGAGCTGAAGCTGGTCGACCTCACCAAGGACCTGAACCCGAACGTCCTGAAGATCGTCCAGGACGCGAACGGGCGGATCTACGGTGTCCCGATCGACGTGTTCTCCGTCGGCCTCGCGTACAACCGGAACCTGTTCAAGCAGGCCGGCCTGGACCCGGACAAGCCGCCGACGAGCTGGGACGAAGTGCGCCAGTACGCCAAGCAGATCTCCGAGAAGACCGGCAAGGCGGGGTACGCGCAGCTGACCACCAACAACACCGGTGGCTGGATGCTGACCACGATGACCTACAGCATGGGCGGCACGGTCGAGAGCGCGGACGGCAAGAAGAGCACGTTCAACGACGCGCCGACCAAGAAGGCGCTGCAGCTGCTCAAGGACATGCGCTGGACCGACAACTCGATGGGCAGCCGCTTCCTGTACAACCAGGAGGAGGTCCGCCAGGACTTCGCGGCCGGCAAGATCGGCATGGTCCTGCAGGCACCGGACGCCTACGACATGAGCGTCAAGCAGTTCGGCATGAAGCCCGCCGACTTCGGTGAGGCCGCGCTGCCGCAGGACGGCGGCCCGCACGGCACGCTGACCGGTGGCTCGCTGAAGATGATCAGCCCGAAGGCGACCAAGAACGAGATCGTCGCGGCGCTGAAGTGGATCAAGTTCGACCAGTTCGACAAGTACACGTCGCAGGACGTCGCGGTCCAGGACGCGAAGACCACGATCGCCGACAAGGGCTTCGTCGGCCGGCCGGGGATCAGCCCGCTGAGCCAGGAGACCTACGACCAGTACAACAAGTGGCGTGAGCCGTACGTGAACGTCCCGGTCAAGCAGTTCCAGAGCTACATCGACTCGACCACGTCGCTGAAGCTGCTGCCCGAGCCCTCGAACAAGGGCCAGGAGGTCTACTCGCTGCTCGACCCGGTGGTCCAGCAGGTGCTCACCAAGAAGGACGCGGACATCGACAAGCTGCTGAGCGATACCGCCTCGAAGATCGACGCACGCCTGGCGCGGTAGTCACATGTCCTTGCTACGCGCACCCAAGTCCGGCCGGAGCGTTGCCACCTGGTACCGCTCCGGCGGGCTGAGCGCCATCTTCTTCGCCCTGCCCCTGGTACTGATCTTCCTGTACTTCTCCTGGGGCCCGATCGTCCGCGGCCTGGTCCTCAGCTTCCAGAAGAACAACCTGGTCGCCCCGCCCGAGTGGGTCGGCTGGTCGAACTTCAGCTACGTCCTGACCGACCCGCAGCTCCCGCAGGCGGCACTGAACACGCTGTACTTCGCCTTCCTGGCCCTGATCTTCGGATTCCCGGTGCCGCTGTTCCTGGCCGTGTTCATCAGCGAACTGCGCAAGACCGGCTGGCTGTACAACGTGCTGTCCTACCTGCCGGCGGTCGTGCCGCCGGTGGCCGCGATCCTGTTGTGGACGTTCTTCTACGACCCGAGTGGTGCGGGCGTGTTCAACTCGATCCTCGGCTGGTTCGGGATCGGGCCGTTCGCCTGGCTGAACTCGCAGTCGCTGGCGATGCCCGCGATCGTGCTCGAGGCGACCTGGGCCGGCGCGGGCGCCACCTCGATCATCTACCTGGCGGCGCTGACCGGCGTACGCACGGAGTTGTACGAGGCGGCCGAACTCGACGGCGCGGGGATCTGGAGCCGGGTCTGGCACGTCACGCTGCCGCAGATCCGCGGAATCATCCTGATCATGATGCTGCTGCAGCTGATCGGGACCTTCCAGGTGTTCACCGAGCCGTTCCTGTTCACCGGTGGTGGCCCGAACAACGCCACGATGACGGTCCTGCTCCTGATCTACCGGTACGCGTTCGTCAACGGTGACTTCGGCGCGGCGACCGCGCTCAGCGTGCTGCTCGCCGCGGTCCTGTGCGCACTGTCGGTCGTCTACCACTTCGTCACTCGCCGCTGGAGCACCACATGAGCATGTCGGAACGCGGAATCATCTCCACAGCCGACCGGCAGCGCGGCGTGATCCGCTACGGCCTGCCGGCGATCCAGGTGCTGATCTTCATCGCCGTCGCGATCGCCGGTGTCGGCCCGCTGCTGTGGCTGCTCAAGTCCGGTGTCTCCACGAGCCAGGACATCCTCAGCGGCCCGATGCAGATGTGGCCGTCGGGCATCCAGCCGAAGAACATCCCCGACGCGTGGAACCGGGTGCAGATCGGTGCGTACCTGGGCAACACGGCGTTCATCGCGATCGGCTCGATGCTCTCGACCCTGTTCGTCTGTACGACGGGCGCGTTCGTGCTGAGCATCCTGCGCCCGAAGTGGGGCCCGATCGTCACCGGCGCGGTGCTGGCGACGCTGTTCCTGCCCGGCGTCATCTCGCTGGTCCCGCTCTACATGACCGTCCTGAAGATGCCGCTGCTCGGGATCAGCCTGCAGAACACGTTCTGGGCGGTCTGGCTGCCGTCGGCGGCCGGCGCGTTCAACGTGCTGGTGATGAAGCGGTACTTCGACGCGATCCCGCGCGAGCTGATCGAGGCGGCGCGGATCGACGGGGCGGGCAACCTGCGGCTGTTCACGGCGCTGATCCTGCCGCTGTCCAAGCCGATCGTCGGTGTGGTCGCGCTGCTCACGGTGATCGGGTCCTGGAAGGACTACCTCTGGCCGCTGCTGGTGCTGCCCGACCCGCGGCTGCAGCCGATCTCGGTCGCGCTGCCGCGCGTGCAGAAGACCACAGAGATCTCGCTGCAGATGAGCGCGCTCTTCCTCGCGGTTCTGATACCTGTGGTGCTGTTCTTGTTGTTCCAGAAACAGTTCCTGCGTGGTGTGGGGATGGCGGGGGGAATCAAAGAGTGAGGCGAGAGTGAGCGACCAGTGAGTGAACTGAACGGCCGACGGGTGCTGGTCACCGGGGCCGCGGGCCGGATCGGGCTGGTCACCGTCGAGCACCTGAACGCGCTCGGTGCCAAGGTGACCGCCCTGTCGAACGTCGAGCACCCGGACCTGAAGGCGGACCGGGTGCTGATCGGCGACACCCGGTCCGAGACCGACGTGGCCCGGGCGCTGGAAGGAGCGCAGTACGTCGTCCATCTGGCGGCGCTCGCGCACCCTTCGGCCGGTACGCCGTACGACGTCTACACGATCAACGTGGTGTCGACGTTCAACGTACTGGCGCAGGCCGGTGCCCTCGGCATCGATCGGGCGGTGATCGCGAGCAGCATCAACGCGACCGGTGTCCCGTTCAACCCGCACGAGATCCGCCCGGCGTACTTCCCGTGGGACGAGAAGGCGCCGAGCGACGTCGGCGACTGGTACTCGCTGTCGAAGCAGAACGACGAGAACACCGCCCGGATGGCGTGGCGCCGGTGGGGGATCGACGTGGCCGCGTTCCGGTTCCCGCACGTGAACTCGGCGGACGTCCTGGAGCAGATGGCCGAGAATGTCCGGGTGCAACCGGACAGCGGCATGCGGGAGGCGTGGAGCTACCTCGACACCCGCGACTCGGCGTACGCCGTGGAACTCGGGCTGACCGCTTCGATGTCCGGGGCGCAGACGTTCTTCGTCGCCGCGGGCAGCACGATCGCGCCGTACCGGACCGAGGACCTGCTGGACGCGTACATGCCCGAGGTGCCGCGGCTGCGGAGGTTCGTCGGCCGTGAGGTACCGCTGGACCTGACCGCGGTCCGGACCGTGCTGGGCTTCCAGGCCCGGCACGAACTCGACCTACCCACCCTTGACCTCCCGATCGACCTGGAGCACTGAATGCCCTCGAACTTCGACCAGCCGTGGCCCGCGCGGGACGACATCCGGATCCGCGAGGTGAAGGCGATCGTCACGGCACCGCAAGGCATCCCGTTGGTGGTCGTGAAGATCGACACCACCGAACCCGGTCTGTACGGGCTCGGGTGCGCAACGTTCACGCAGCGCTGGAAGGCGGTGCAGACGTTCGTCGACGAGCACGTGTCCCGGCTGCTCGTCGGCCGCTACCCGGGTGACATCGGCGACCTGACCCGGCTGTCCTCGTTCTCCGGCTACTGGCGCGGCGGACCGGTCACGAACAACGCGATCTCCGGCATCGACCAGGCGCTCTGGGACATCGCCGGCAAGCGCGCCGGGATGCCGGTGTACGAGCTGCTCGGCGGCAAGGTCCGGGCCGCGGCCGACACCTACATCCACGCGAGCGGCAAGACGATCGACGACACGATCGAGCACGCGAAGAAGCTGATCAGCCAGGGCTGGCGGCACATCCGGCTGCAGATGTCGACCCCGGGCGGCGGCGGGTACGGCGCTCCGCAGGTGCCGACGCTCTACCCGGACGCGCCGTACCGGAACGGCTGGTCGGCCCGCGACTACCTGCGGACCACGCCGGAGCTGTTCGCCGAGGCGCGGCACGCGCTGCCGGACAACATCGAGCTGCTGCACGACGTGCATTCGCGGCTGACGCCGAAGGAGGCCGTGATCCTGGCTCGGGCGCTCGAGCCGTACCGGCTGTTCTTCCTCGAGGACGTGCTGCCGCCGGAGCACTGGGACCGGCTGCCCGAGGTCCGGGCCGCCTCGCCGGTGCCGCTCGCGGTCGGCGAGCTGACCACGTCGATGACCGACGCGGTCCGGCTGATCCGCGAGCACGGCGTGGACTTCATCCGCTCGCACGTCTCGGACATCGGCGGTCTGACGGCCGGTCGCAAGCTGGCTGACCTCGCCGAGCTGTGCGGCGTCCGGACGGCCTGGCACGGTCCGGGTGACACCTCGCCGATCGGCGCCGCCGCGAACGTCGCGCTCGATGTCACTTCGGTTGCCTTTGGCATCCAAGAGGGCCACATCTACAACGACGCGACGTACGAGGTGTTCCCGGGCACGCTGCGGATCGAGGACGGCTGGCTGCGGCCGAACGACGCGCCGGGCTGGGGGATCGACGTCGATCTCGAGGCGGCCGCTCGTTATCCCGCGCAACTGTCCGGCCACGACGAGTGGGCGGCCGGCGTCCGGCGCCTCGACGGTGCGCTCGAGGCGCCGTGACCGGCGCTCACGCGCAGTACTATCGCGGCTAATCGGACGGCCAAAGGGACGGGGAGGTGGAGATGAGCGATTCGGCAGAGGGTTTGAAGGACCTGCGGCGCGCCGGTGCGAACCAGTACGACCTGGGCTCGTTCAACGAGGCCGTGATCATCGAGACGATCCGGCTGGCCGGCATCATCAGCCGGACCGAGATCTCCCGCCGGACCGGTCTCACCCAGCAGTCGGTGTCGCGGATCCTGCGCATCCTGCTCCAGCAAGGTCTGCTGGTGGAGGAGGCGCAGGAGCGCGCCGAACGGCTGGGCAAGCCGCGGACGCCCGTACGGCTGCGGTCGCGGGCGGCGCACGCAGTCGGCATCCACATCGACCCGGAGTTGCTGACCGTCGCCGTGGTCGACCTGGACGGCGCCATCGTGCGCCGGGAGACCGTGGATCTCGCCGAGGATCTGGAGGCGGGCAAGCTCGTCGATCTGACCGCGGCGACGGTGTCCGCGGCGCTGAGCATCAGCCAGGTCGATCCCGAGTCGATGCTCGGCGTCGGTGTCGCCGTACCGGGGCCGATCGATGCCGACGGGACACTGTTGGCGTTGCCGTTGCAGCCGGCCTGGCGCGGTCTGAAGATCCGTCAACTGCTGCAGCAGCGGCTGAACCACCCGGTGCTCGTGGAGAAGGACGGTACGGCGGCCGCGATCGGCGAACGCTGGATCGGGCGATCGGCACGGGCTCGCGACTTCGCCTATCTCTACCTCGGTACGGGCGTCGGCAGCGGCCTGATCCTGAACGGTTCGATCTACCGCGGCGGCTCGGCCAACGCGGGCGAGTTCGGGCAGATCGCCGCGCTGCGGATGGGGGAGTGGGACCCGGAGAACGGGCCTCGCCTGGTGCCGGAGTGCAACCCGACGGCATCGCTCCCGGTGATCGCGGCCGAGTACGGGTACGTCGAGACGGATGTGCACGCCACGGACGAGGCGCGACGCTACAAGGCGGTCTGCAAGGCGGCCGCCGCCGGTGACGAGGCCGCGGTGCAGGCCGTCCGCCAGGTCGCGCGGGTCATCGGTCAGGGTGCGGTCGGGCTGGTGGACCTGCTCGACATCGACCTGCTCGTACTCGGCGGGCCGGCGTTCTCGAAGGACATCTCGGAGATCTTCCTGGCCGAGATCGGGCGCGCGGTGAACGCCCATCCGCTGGCCCGCGAGACGCGTCCGGTGGCGGTCGAGGAGTCGATCCTGCAGACCGACGCGGCCGCGGTCGGGGCGGCGTCGACGATCTTCCACGACGCGTTCACGCCGCGGGTCTCGGGCTCCAGCCAGGCGCGTAGGCTGCCCAAGTGATCGAACCCCGCCCGCTGACGCCAGACGTTCAGCTCCGCATCGCCACCCTCGACGACGCTCCGGCGCTGGCCGACGCGCAGGTCCGCAGCCGCGAGCACCTGCGGCCGTGGGAGCCGGTCCGCGACGAGAAGTGGTTCACCACCGCCGGCCAGACCGAGCGGATGACCTATCAGCTCGAGCGCTACAAGAACGGTCTGGTTGTGCCGTGGGTGCTGGTCGAAGGTGATCGGATCGTCGGCGCGATCACGTTGAGCGACCTGGTTCCCGGCCCGTTCCGCAGCGCGGCCCTCGGGTACTGGCTGGCCGTCGACGTCGTCGGCCGCGGTCTCGCGACCCGCGCCGTGGAGACCGTGGCCGAGATCGCCGACACCGACCTGAAGCTGCACCGCATCGAGGCCAGCACGCTGACCGGGAACACCGCATCGCAGCGGGTCCTGGAGCGCACCGGGTTCAGCCAGATCGGCTTCGCTCCGACGTACCTGCACATCGACGGCTACTGGCAGGACTGCAACCTCTACCAGCGCATCCTCAACGATCGGGAGCCCGGCGCCTAACCGGGTGGCAGTCTGACACCACGCGACACGTCCACGTCGTCGTACCTGCCTTCCAGTACGTCGATGAACCTCACCGGGCGCTGCAACGTGGAAGCGATGTAGATCGCCCGGACCGTGGCGAGCGCGTCGATGGCGTCGTGGACGGTGATCGCCGGCGGGGTCCCGTTGGCGATCGCGGTCAGGATGTCGTCGTACTGCGCCCTGTGCCGGCCAGGCCCGCCGACGTCGACGGGAGCCTCGGCCTTCTCGCCGTCGAGATGCAGTCGGCGCAGGCGGTCGTTCTCCACCTCGGCGCCTCCTTCGGTGCCGTGGACCGAGACCCGGGTGCGACCGCCCGGGAACGCCGCGGTGGTCGCGTGCAGCGTGCCGACCGCGCCGCTCTCGAACGTGAGTGTCGCGACGACCGTGTCCTCGACCTCGATGGCGTGGTGGGCCGCGCGGAGCGCCTGCGCCTGGATGTGCACCGGGCGGCCCATGAACCACAGCATCAGGTCGACGGTGTGCACGCCCTGGTTCATCAGCGCGCCACCGCCGTCCTGTGCCCACGTCCCACGCCAGCCCGCGGAGGCGTAGTACTCGTCGCTCCGCCACCAGGCGACCGTCGCGACGGACGACGTCAGCTGACCGAACCGGCCGGCTTCGATCGCCTTCTTGACGGTCGCGCTGCCGGCGTCGAAGCGATGCTGGCTGATCACCGACGACAACACACCGTGGTTCGCGGCCCGGGTGGCCGCCGCGCCGAGGCGGCGGGCCCGGACCAGATCGACATCGAGCGGCTTCTCGATGACGACGTGCCGCTTGTCGCCGAGCGCCTGCTCGGCGAGGACCGCGTGCGAACCACTGGGCGTGCAGATCGCGACCAGGGACACGTCCCCGCGCAGCGCCGCGGTGAGGTCGTCGTACACCTTCGGCTCCGGCCGGCCGAGCTCGACGAGCTCTGCCCGCAGGGCCTCGCGCGCGGCGGCGTCACTGTCGACGAGCGCGGTGACGGTCGCGTCCGGCCGTTCCGCGACGGCCTGGGCGTGCGTGCGGCCGATGATGCCGCACCCGACGATCGCGACCTGGTGTTGTGTGTCAGCCATCTCGCTCCTACTTCGGGGTGAAGTTGGCGGTCAGAGCCTGGTCCGCGGTCACCGTGAAGGTGTACGACGGCGCTGTCGACACCACGGTCCCGTTCACGGTCCAGCTCTGGAAAACGCTATCCGACATCGGCGCCGCCGTCGCGGTGACCTGCGCGCCGACCTCGTACTTCCCCGGTTCGGATTCGTTGCCCACGAGTTTCACGATGCCGTTGCCGACGGCCTGGACGCTCACGCTGCGCTGCACGACGTTGATCACCATCACGTTGTGCAAGGTGGCCGGTCCGCTGAGCGTGGCGCCGTTGTAGCGAGCGAGGTTGGTGGCTTCGACCTCGCCGTTCACGACCTGCACGGTGTGCCCGTCGGTGCCGAGGTTGTCGGTGCCCAGGTTGAACGCGTCGACCTGGCCGGAGTTCACCACGAGCCCGTCGTGGAAGCCGTACGCGAACACGTTCAGCAGGGTGAGCCCGCGTGCACCGTCGACGGTGACGATCTTCGCGGTCTTGCGCATGTACTTGTCGATGACGAGCTCGAAGACGGTGCCCTCGTTCATCCAGTACGGCTGCTGGTACCCGACGCGGGTGACCGCGTTCCCGTTCGACAGCACACCCTCGACCCGCCCGTTGCGGCCGGCGCCGATCGCGATCGCGTGGTCGAAGAACGCGCCCGCGACCTTACGCACCACCACGTCGTCACCGCTCAGGTCGATCCCGTTCCAGGCGTTCGGGAAGCCGGCGTTGATCACGTAGTTCCCGCCGGCGGTCCCGCGGATCGCGTACGGGTACGGCACGACGCCGTTGGCGGGGTTGTTCTCCGGGTAGAACACCCGCAGCCCACGCACACCGGCGTTCTTGCCGAGGGTGATCAATGCCGTGTCCGTGTTCCGCTCGAAGGCCTGCAGAACGGTCCCGCCGCTCGCCCCACCCTGATCCCGGTTCGGTACGGCGGACGCACCCCGCAGCTCCACCTTCGCCGGAACATTCAGGTGCGTGCCGATCCGGTACCAACCCGCGGGCAGGTAGACGATCCCACCACCCTCACGCCCGGCGCGATCGAGCACCTTCTGTACGTCGCGCGTCGCATCCGCGGCCGGCAAGTACCCGACGCCGTGCGGCGCGTCCACGACGTACAGCTTCTGCACCGGCTTGGGCAGTGCCTTCTGCTCGTACGTCGGCGCGGTGCCGGACATGTGGTGGATGGTCCCGGACTGCGTGCCGACGACCTCCGTGCCGGTGATCTTCACGTAGCCGCGCGAGTTGTTCACGATGCCGCCGTCGATGTGACCGCCGGCGAGCGTCATGCCCCACCGGTCGTCCATCACGTCGACGAGGACGCCGGTACCGGTCCGGCGGACGTCGGGCTCGAGGAAGCTGCCGGTGAACTGAGCGCGCTGACCGGCGACGACCCGAATGCCCACGAGATAGTCCGCGAGCGAGACGCGGTAGAACTGGTCCCATTCGAGGTCGCCGAGGACGAGACCGGTGCCGTGCGCGCGGGTCCAGGTGTCGAGGGCCGCGCGGGCCGGCGGGTGGAAGGCGGCCGGGGCGGTCGACCAGTACGTGTTGCCGAAGTCGACGTTCTCCCAGGTGCCGACGTCGGCGCCGTTGTAGGCACGGGCACCTTCGAACAGCGCCGTACCGCGGATGTTGCGGATCGTCGTCGACTCGTGCACCTGGCCGGAGCTCGGGGCGTTGCCCTGGTCGTTCGGCATCGTGCTGACACCGATGCCGCGGTACGAGTTCAGCATCGTGACGTCGGAGACCGTCGCCATCATGTAGTTCTCGTTGCCGATCCAGGCGCCGCCGGGGATCTCGAACGTGTAGTTGTACGGCACCGGCCTGGTCGCGCTCTGGTTCGGGTAGTACGTCGTGACGCCGAGGACACCCGCACTGCCACCGATCCGGAACAGGCTCGGTCCGTCGTCACCGGAGGCCAGGTCGGCGATGATCACCGTGCCGGTGCCGAGCTTCTGACCGTGGTCGCCGCGGATCGTGCAGAACGCGCGGACCTCGATCGTGTCGGTGACCTTGTACTGACCGGCCGGCAGCCAGATCGTGCCGCCGCCCGCGTCCTGGCAGGCGTAGATCGCCTGCTGGATCGCCTTCGTCGAGTCACGTTTTCCGGTCCGGTCGGCGCCGTACTGCGTGGCGTCGAAGTCGGCGACGACGCCGTCCTCGGTCGGGTTGGTGGTCTGCACCAGCTGCGGCGCCGGCGTCACGACGGGCGCCGCGCGGAGCTGCAGTTCCTTGACGACGAACGAGTCGGCACCGGTCATCACGACGCGGACGTACCGCACTGTGGTGGTCGCGAACCGGGTCCGGCTGATCTGGTTGCCGCCGGGCGATCCGGTCCGGCCGACCGTCGTGAACCTGGCACCGTCGTTCGAGGTCTGGACGGTGTAGTCGGGGGAGTAGTTCTGCGCCCACTCGACCCGCACGTCGTTGACCGGCCGCGGCTTGCCGAGATCGATCTGCAGCCAGGAGTCCTTGCCGCCGGTCCAGGAGGTGTCGTGGTTGTTGTCGTTGACGTTCGCGGCACCGGCCCCGCCGCTCGCGGACGCCGTACCCTCGTCGGCGAAGTTGGTGTCGACGACCGACGCCGTCAACGCGTCGAGCTTGGCCTGCAGCGTCTTCAGCGCCTCCTTCACCTGTCCGTCGGTGACGCCCGGAGTGGACGCGATCGCCTGAGCGTTGTCGATCGCGTCCTGCAGGCCTGCCCGGCTCCCGGCCGGGTACTGCCCGTCCCGCGTCCCCTCGCGCGCGGCCTTCTCGACACGGGTCGCCTGACCGATGAGGTCGACGAGCCCTTCGGTGACGTCGAGTGTGGTCGCCACCTTGGCGACCCGGACCGCGGCGACCTTGAGGTCGACGGCACCGTCGCCGTTGTGGATCCGGAAGTCGCCGCCGTTCGAGCGGTTGGTCAGCACCGCGTCCGGCAGCGCGAACGTGTAGGTCTTCCAGGTCAAGGTGTCGCCGTAGCGCACCACCTCGGAGTTCTTGAACTTGTCCGGGATGGTCTCGCCGAGCGAGTCGTAGTGCAGCCCGAACTGCCCGTTGCCCTCGTCGAAGTAGTCGATGCTGACGAGCACCAGGCCGCGGTTGTCGTACAGATACGTGTCCGCGACGTTCATGTAGAAGAAGTTCGTGCCGGGTGACGGTGCCGTGTGGTCGGTCTGCCAGTACGGGCGTCCGTCCTGCACTCCCGTGACGAGATGCGAGGCGTCGTCGCCGGCCCGCGGGCTGATGCCGTTCTGGATCGGGGTCGCACCGAGCTGGACCGAGGCTCCCGCCGTACTGATCCGGAGACCGGCGATCGTGATGTCGGTGGAGTCACCGAAGACGCGGACGTCGGCGTCGCCGAGGCGGTTGGTGAACGCGATGCCGGACAGCGCGAAGACGCCCGTCTTCCACTGGCCGGTGCCGGTGAGCTGGACCGCGGTCGCTTCCTGCTGCGGGTCGGCCTTGGCGTCGTACTGCAGGTCGAGAGTGCCGGAACCGCTGTCGAGATAGGTCACCGTCACCAGGACGTCGTCGGTGCCGATCTCGTCGACGTAGTCGTGATCGACGTCGAACTCGAGGTAGCCGGTGCCGGCCGCTCGGTTCGTCTGCCAGTAGGTGCGGCCGTCTTGGGTGCCGGTGCGCAGCCCGGCCGGGTCGTCGCCGGCGGCGGGCTGCACGCCGAGGGTGGTTGGCGTCGGACCGAGATCGGCGCCGACACCACTGGGGTACATGGTCGCGGCGTGCGCCGGTACGGCGATCACGCTCGCGAGGAGGGCGGTCGTGAGGAACGTGGGGAGGACGCGCGAGAGCAGGCGTCTGGACATGCTGAAACCTCCAGGTGGCGGACCGGAAGTACACGCGACTGCAACTGCGCGGATAAGTTAAACCAAGCGTGTTACTTATTCAAGACCCTGATCCTCGGCCGGAAAAGCGCCGGTCGTCCGTCACTGGAAAGCCTGGATGTTCCGGCTGACCCAGTCGGCGAACGTCCGGGCCGGTCGACCGAGCACGTCGGTGATGTCGTTCTGGACTCGCTGCTCCTCGGCGGTGGGTGTGCCGAGTACGGCGAGGGTGGCCTCGACGACCGGCTCGGGCATGAAGTCGAGCATCCCGGCCCGCGCCTCGTCGCGGCTGAGTTCGACCAGGTGCACCGGTTCGCCGATCGCGGTCTCGATGGTCTGCGCCTGCTGGCGCGGTGAGATCGGCGCCGGTCCGGTCAGCGTGTAGATGGCGTTCGTGTGGCTCGGGTCGCGGAGCACCGCGGCTGCGACGTCGGCAATGTCTTGCGGGTCGACGGCGGGGAGGGAGACATCCACGAACGGCGCAGCCATCGTGCGCTGGGTACGGATCGACTCGGCCCACTGGTACGCGTTGCTGGCGAAGTTGCCGGGCCGGAGGATCGTCCAGTCGAGACCGGACTCCGTCACCGCGTCCTCGAGGTTCTTCGGGTGCCGGCCGGTGCCGACGCCTTGCGAGGAGAGCAGTACGACGCGCGGTACGCCGGCCGCGCGGACGACGTCGATCACGTCGGCGAGATTGCCGTTCGCGAGGAAGCCGGCGGCAGTGAGAAGGAAGACCGCCTTCGCGCCGTCGAGGGCGGGCTTGAGAGATTCGGGCCGGGAGAGGTCTGCCGGGTAGCTGTCGCTGGTGCGAGAGACAGCCCGGACCTCCTCGCCGGCGGCGGTCAGGGTCTGGACGAGCGGGCGGCCTACGTTGCCGGTTGCACCGGTGATCACGATCATGGCGATGACGCTACTTGTCGTGGGATAGTAGGTACCTAGAGGAAAGTATTGGCTGGAGGCCCTTTCGTGACCGAGACCACAGACCCCGTACAGGCCTGCCCGATCGCGCCTGTCGTCGATCTCGTGTTCAGCCGCTGGACGACCCCGATCCTGTGGACCCTGAACGAGTACGGACGTCAGCGGTTCATCGAACTGCAGCGGAAAATCGGGGTCATCACCCCGAAGGTCCTCACCCAGCGCCTGCGCCAGCTGGAACGCGACGGGCTGGTGCTCCGCACGTACCACGCCGAGGTCCCGCCCCGCGTCGAGTACGAGATCAGCGACCTCGGCCGCAGTCTCGCGCCGCTCTTCCACTCGCTCGCCGAATGGTCCCCCAACCTGGAGAAGGTCGAGGCAGCCCGCCACCACTTCGACACCACTGAACCCGCCCACCGCCGCCCTTAGCTCGGCGGATCGGGCCGGGGTAGGAAGGGGTACTCGAGACGGGAAACGGTGACTGGCGACAGGTAATACCAGGTCCCGGGGCCCCATTGCTTGTCTCAGCCCTCGATGGATGCTCGCCGGTACCGCGCCGGCGCCTGGTCAGGCGACGCCGACGAGGTCTCGGGTGCGGAGGGTTTCCAGCAGGGCGAAGAAGTGGTGCGTCGCGTCGGCGAGGCGGAGCAGGCCGGCCTCGTGGGCGTGCCAGCCGTAGTGGAGTTCGCCGTCGATGACGTGCTCTTCGAGCGGTACGGCGTACCCGCTCAGCGTCACGCGGGACGGGCCGGTCTGGGGATGGTGGTCGCCGCAGCCGCACTCGGCGGGGATGGTGACGGTGGTGAGCGCGTCGGGTGCGTAGCTGCGCAGCCGCAGCGTGGTCCCGCGGGCGGTGAACTGGACGATCGTGGCGTCAGGCAACTGGACGAGCAACTCGACCGGGACGGCGTACGAACCGGGGAGGAGCCGGAGACCACGAGACGCGAGCAGGTCGGCGAGAGCCGCGAGATTCATGCGATGTTCCTGTGAGTGCTGTGTCGGCGGGCGGGCCACGGAAAGGGTCAGGGCCTCGTGCGCCGGACTCGGCGCGCGTCAGCGACAACAGCAACAACACAGCATCTGCATGCCGACGATGATGGCAGCAGCCGGGGCGCACTGCCAAACACCGTCCGCGATGTGGGACGACTGTCCGTGATGCGTCAGCGAGTGCTGGACGCTCCGGTCGCCGGAGGGTCCAAGATGCTGACGTGCATCATTGTGAGACGACCGCGCTGGGCGTGCTGCTGCGGCACCAGGGGATCGAGCTGACCGAACCGATGATCTTCGGCCTCGGCTCCGGCCTCTCCTTCATCTACTGGGACAGCAAGCAGTTCGACTTCCCGTTCCTCGGCGGCCGAGTGAAGCCCTTCGAACTGACCCGGAACCTGGCCCGCGCCCTCGACCTGGAACTGACGGTCCAGGAGACCGCCTCACCAAGAAAGGCCTGGGAGAACGTGACGGCCGCGATCGATGCCGGTCACCCGATCGGCCTGCAGCTCGACAGCTACTACCTCGAGTACTTCACCTCGAAGGTCCACTTCGGCGGCCACGTCGTCGCCATGACCGGGTACGACGACCACAACGCACACCTGGTCGACACCGACCAGCAAGGCGGAGCGGTCACCACCAGCCTGACGAGTCTCGCCGAGGCACGCGCGGCGCGCGGCCCGATGACCGCCAAGCAGCGCTCCTTCACGCTGACCGCTCCCCAGGAACCGCCTCCGCTTCCGGAGCGGATCGTTCCGGCGATCACCACCTGCGCGGACGCGTTCCTCAACCCACCCATCGCCAACCTCGGCCACCGCGGTATCGCGAAGGCCGGCAAGCTCGTACGCACCTGGCTCCAGCGCACCGACGACCTGCCACAGGTCGCGCTCCTGATGGAGAAGGCAGGCACTGGCGGCGCACTGTTCCGCAACCTGTACCGCGACTTCCTCGGCGAATGCGCCAGACTGCTCGACAGCGACGATCTAAGCACCGGCCACAAGCTGTACGCCGAAGCCGCCACGCTCTGGACCGAAGTCGCATCCCTGATCGCGAGCGCCGGGAAGACAGGCGACCCGCAGGACCTGGAACAAGCAAGCGCCCACCTCAGCGACCTGGCCCGGATCGAGCGCGAAGCGATGCAAGCCCTCAGCCGGCTGAGCGCTTAAGCCCGCAGCTCAGCCATCCACGACTCGGCTTCCCGCAGGGCGGTAGGTCAGTCGGCCTTCTTGCCGAACATGATTTCGTCCCAGCTCGGGACGCTGGCGCGCTTGCCGCGGCGGGCCGGCTTCTTCTTCGGCTCGGCGGGTGTCTCTTCGGCGGCCGGTTGCTCGGCGCCTGCGGCTGCGGGTTCTTCCGCCGGTGCCTGCTCGCGGGCGGGCGCTGGGGTCGTGCTCGGGGCAGCGTCCGGCGAGCGCTGCTCGGCGGGCAGGCTCTCCGGGCGGGGTTGCGCCGGGCGCGGCTCGGTGGTGCGGGCCGGCTGGGTTTGCTGGGTGCGGGCCGTGGGTTGCTGACGGGGCTCGGGGGTGAGATCCCCGTCGTCGTCGGCGGGCGAGGCGAACGCCGGCGGATCGGCCGGGCGCTCGACTGCTCGAACGGCGGGGCGCGGCGCCGGTGGCTGGTCGACAGGTACGTCGATCAGCGTCGGCTCCTCGTCCGGGTCCGGCACCGAGTGCACCCGCCGCGGACCACGCTCCGCGGGCCGCCCGACCTCCCGCGGGAACTCGCGGTCCTGCCGAGCACCCTCCCGCGCCTCACGCGAGCCCTCGCCTGGGAACTCCCGCGAACCGTCACGCGAGAACTCTCGCGCACTCTCTCGCGGGAACTCGCGCGCTTCCCGCGAGCCCTCGCGGGAGAACTCACGCGCCTCGCGCGCACCTTCGTCGCGAACACCGTCGCGGGACTCCAGGCCGTACTCGCGCCCGTCTCGGGAAACTGGGTGGTTTCGCCGGCGGAGGCCGACCGTGTCCTCGAAGCCTGCTTCGTAGCTGTCGGCGCCATGGTCGGGGGCGATCAACGGGTCGATGTCGACGACCGCGGCCAGCCGCCGCTCACCAGGCTGCGGCTGGACCGGTGCCGGCATCACCTGCACCTGCTCGCCGACGAGCCACCGCGCCTCGTCGTCGTCCGGTACCGCGTACCGCCCGGGAGCGTCGTACGCGAACATGGCGATCTTCTCGTCCTTCGTCTCCGCCTCGTCCTCGGACTCGACGAAGTACGACACGCGCACCGCCCAGCGGCCGTCCTCGCGCCGCCACGCGTCCCAGTCGGCCGAGGCCGGGTCGACGTGGCGCAGGCGCAGGCGGTCGGTGACCCAGGCGCCCAGGTTCCGGGTCGGGGCGTCGCCGCCACCGCGACGGCGAACGGACGCACGCTGCGCGAGGCTGGCGATGTGGTCGCGCTCGGCCAGCACCGGGCCGGCGAAAGCCATCACGCGTTCCATCGGCATCTGGGCGACGGCTGCGACCGCCTCGGGACTTTCGCCGGCGCGAATACGAGCCTGGATGTCTCGTGGGCGCAGCGCGCTCTCCATTTGAATCTCCAGCTGGCCGAGTCGGGCACGGTCGCCGCGGAGGGCCGCACGCAACCGGTCGTCGACCGGAACGGCGAACTCCTCACCCGTCTCCGCCATCGCCAGGATGAGTTGCGTCCCATCCTGGCTCAGACCGACGAGCCTCGCCTCGCGCATTGACCTTGTTCTCCTGTGCGGTTCTCGACAGTCTCTCCCGGGACGTGCTGCCTGACCAAGACCGGCGCGCCGTGCCGCGCGGTCATTGTGGAGGTTACGTCACGAAAACACATCTTGCCTGGTCACCAGGGTCCTCCTGGTCACACCAGTCACATTAGTCACAACACGGTGTGACTGCTAACGACTTGCTCAGCCGGCGAAGGCGGAACGCACCGCAAGGGCTCGTTTCATGTCGTCGGCGAGGTCTCCGATCGATCGCCGGATGCCGGCCGCGACCGACTCGTCCGCGACCAGGTCGGCGGACCGGTCGACGACGCGCTGCTCGACGGCGTACCGCGGGTAGGCGAGCTTGGCGCTGGTCGCGACGACCCAGCCGGACCGGAACTTGCCGGTGCCCGCGATCTCGGCGAAGTACCGGTCGACGAACGGCGCCGTGAGCTCGACCTGGCTCGGGTGCCAGAAGCCCTCGGAGGCGGCGTACAGCTCGTAGTTCGCGATGTCGGCGTCGGTCATGATCCGCGCCCACGCCCGCTCCTTGGCCTCCGCCGTCGGCAGCGCCGACCGGCAGCGGGTGGCGTGCACGATGCCTTCGGACGAAGGGTCGCGCTCGAGTTCGGCGTCGATCTCTGCCTCCCCGGCACCACCGAACCGCACGGCACCCAGCAGCACGGTCCAGCGCAGATCGGCGTCCACGCTCAGCCCCTCGGGTACGTCGTCGCCCGCCAGCCACCGCGCCAGCGCCTGGCCGTCCTGGGTGAACCGCGCGTATGCCCGCGCCACCGCGAGCTGCAGGCTGCTGCCTGGCGGCGCGGTACGGAGTCGTTCCGCGAGCGCCTCGGCCAGACGGGTCCGGTAGGGCTCGTACGGCAGGCAGACGCCGAGCAGGCTGAGCGTCGCCCAGCCGCTCAGCGACGACACCGCGATGTCGCTGGTCTCCGTCGGCAGCATGGCGAGCAGCACCTCGAAGCCGAGCCTCGGGTCGAGCTCCGCGTCGGCGACGGCGTCGCGGATGCTGTTCAGTACGACGGCCCGCGTCACCCCGTCGTCGATCTTCGGCAGCACCTTCGCGAGGTTCGCGAGGCTCTGTTCGTCGAGCCGGATCTTCGCCCAGGTGTCGTCACCGGCGTCCGGGATCACCACGGCCACGGACGGGTCGAGGTCGACCGCGACCTCGTCGGCGTCGAGCAGTACGTCGACCGTCGTACCCCGCCCGTCGAGGTCGTACCCGGCGACGGTCAGCTTGTGCGGTCGTGAAGCCGGGACGGCGGCCGGTGCCTTGCGGTGCAGCGTGATCCCGGTGGCGGTCCGCGTCGCGCTGATCGTGTCGACGCCCGCGGTACGCAGCCAGTTCCGAGCCCAGTCGTCGATGCCGGCCGCGCCGGCCTCGGTCCACTTCGCGAGCAGGTCGGCGAACGTCGCGTTGCCGAACTGGTTCGCGGCGATGTGCGCGTTGACGCCGGCCAGGAAGACGTCGTCACCGAGGTACGCCGCCAGCTGTTTGAGGACCGCCGCGCCCTTCGCGTACGAGATCCCGTCGAAGTCGTCGAGCGAGGCGAGCGCGTCCTTGACCGCGTCGGCGGCAACCGGGTGCGTCGAGGACCGCTGGTCGGCCTGCAGGCCCCACCACTTGCGCACGTAGGCGAAGTCGATCCAGTTGTCGGTGTAGCGGGTCGCGTCGGTCGCCACCCGGTGCGCCATGTACTCGGCGAACGACTCGTTCAGCCAGAGGTCGTTCCACCACTTCATCGTCACCGTGTCGCCGAACCACTGGTGCGCCATCTCGTGCACGATGGTCCGCGCCCGCTGGCTGCGCTCGCCGTCGGTCGCCACCGACCGGAACACCATCTGGTCGCGGAAGGTCACGCAGCCCGGGTTCTCCATCGCGCCGGCGTTGAACTCGGGGACGAACGCCTGGTGGTACTCGCCGAACGGGTACCGGAAGCCGAACATCCGGTGGTACTCGTCGAAGGACTGCTTGGTCACCTCGAAGATGTCCGCGGCCTCACGGTCCAGCGCGTCCTTCAGCGACTGCCGCGACACCACGCTGAGGTTGATGCCGTCGTGCGCGTCGGTGACCTGGTGGTACGGCCCGGCGACCACCGTGACGAAGTACGTCGACAGCGGCTTGGTCTCGGCGAGCTCCCAGCGACCGGGGGAGACCTGCGTCGAGGCGCCGTTGCCGAGCACCAGCCAGTCCTCGGGTGCGGTGACCCGCATCCGGTACGGCGCCTTGAGATCGGGCTGGTCGAAACACGCGAAGATCCGCGGTCCGGCGTCCAGGAACGACATCGCGTAGGTGTAGGCCAGACCGTCGGCGGCGTCGACCGAGCGGTGCAGTCCCTCACCGTCGTGGGAGTACAGCATGGTCGCGACGACGACGAGTTCGTTGTCGGCCTGCAGGCCGGTGAGCTCGAGCCGGCCGTCGTTCAGGCCGGCCACGTCGACCGCCGTGCCGTTGAGCGTGACCGAGTGCAGTTCGTCGGGTTTCACGTCGAGCCAGGTCGACGGTTCGGAGGCGGTGAACCTGATCGTGGTGGTGGATCCGAACGTCCGCTCGCCTTGGGTGAGGTCGAGGTCGACGTCGTACGACTGGACGGAGAGGGCGGCGGCCCGAGTACGGGCGCCGTCGACGGTGAGACTCGGCATGAGGGCCACTGTATGCCGTGATTAGGCTGAGCACATGAGCGATATGGAGTACCGGCAGCTGGGTGACTCGGGCTTGACTGTGAGCGTCGTCGGGCTGGGGTGCAACAACTTCGGGCGGCGCCTGGACGCGGAGCGCACGGACGCGGTGGTGAACGCCGCGGTGGACGCCGGGATCACGCTGTTCGACACCGCGGACATCTACCGCGGCGAGCACGGGTTCAGCGAGGAGCTGCTCGGCAAGGCGCTCGGGTCGCGCCGCGACGACGTCGTGATCGCGACCAAGTTCGGCGGTGACATGGGCGGCGTGAACGGCCCCGACTGGGGGGTCCGCGGCTCCCGCCGGTACATCCGCAAGGCGGTCGAGTCGAGCCTGCGGCGGCTCGGCACCGACTGGATCGACCTCTACCAGCTGCACTTCCCGGACCCGGTGACCCCGATCGGCGAAACCCTGGCGGCGCTGTCCGAGCTCGTTGCCGAGGGCAAGGTGCGGTACGTCGGCAGCTCGCAGTTCGCGGCCTGGCAGCTCGTCGACGCCGACTGGACCGCGCGGACCGACGGCCTGGAGCGGTTCATCAGCGCGCAGAACCGGTACTCGCTGCTCGATCGCGAGGTCGAGGACGAACTGGTGCCCGCCTGCGAGCACCTCGGCCTCGGCATCCTGCCGTTCTTCCCGCTCTCGTCGGGTCTGCTCACCGGCAAGTACAAGCGTGGCGAGGCGGCCCCGGACGGCACCCGCCTGGCGGCCCGGCCGGAGGCGCTGGCGAACGCCGACTTCGACAAGATCGAGGCCCTCGACACGTTCGCGGCCGAGCGCGACCTGACCCTGATCGACGTGGCGATCGGCGGCCTCGCCGCGCAGCCCGCCGTCGCTTCGGTGATCGCAGGCGCGACCAGCCCCGAGCAGATCGCCCAGAACGTCGCCGCCGGCACCTGGCAACCCACCGCCGCCGACCTCGCCACGTTGGACGAACTCACGTGACGCTCATCCTGCTGCCGCCGTCCGAAGGCAAGACCGGACGGCAGCGGGGTCGTGCCGTCGACTTCTCGACGCTGTCGTTCCCGGAGCTGAACCCGGTTCGCGAGCAGGTGCTCGAGACGTTGGCGAAGGTCTCGGCGTCGGCTGACGCGTTCGGCGTACTGGATGTCGGGGCATCGCTGCGGCACGAGGTCGAGCGCAACACGCGCTGGCGCACCGAACCGTCCGTGCCGGTCTCCGAGCTGTACTCCGGTGTGCTGTACGACGCCCTCGGCTACTCGACGCTCTCCACGGGCAGCAAGCGCCGCGCCGCGAACCGGCTGCTGGTCATCTCCGCGGCCTGGGGCGCGCTCCGGCCGGCCGACCGCGTACCGCCGTACCGGCTCTCGATGGGTACGACGCTTCCGGGCCACGGACCGCTCGCCTCGGTATGGCGCGAACCGCTGGGCACCGCGCTGGCCGGCGTCGACGGCGTGATCGTTGACTGCCGTTCGTCGACGTACGTCGCGGCGTGGCGCCCGAGTGGCGCGCAGGCGGACAAGTGGGTGTCGGTGAACGTGGTGCGCGAGCGCGACGGAAAGCGATCGGTGGTCTCGCACAACGCCAAGCACACCCGCGGCCTGGTCGCGCGGCATCTGCTTGAGTCGGGCAAGGATCCCGGGACCGCGAAATCCCTGCACAAGCTGGTGAGTGAGCGGTGGAATGCCGAACTGGATCGCCCTGTGAACTCTTCGGCGGGCTGGACTCTCACCGTCGTGGAACACGACTGACGTTCATCCGACTGTAACTGGTGAGCGGTTTTCTACAGCGCGTGATCGGGGAAGGCTGAGGGGCAGCAACGTCAGGGGGGATTCCGCCCTACCTCGGAGGCCTGACCGATGCGACGTATTACTGCGTTCGCCACCACAGTGGCAGCGGCAGCGACTGCCTGGGCACTGAGCGCCGGACCGGTGCTCGCGACCCCGCCGACCCCGCCGTCGGCGAGCACCGCCGCCACCGAACTGGCGAGCCTGACCGTGAAGACGGAAGGCACGACCACCGGCTACAGCCGGGACAAGTTCCCGCACTGGATCAACCAGTCGGGTAGTTGTGACACCCGTGAAGAGGTGCTGAAGCGCGACGGCACCGGCGTGAAGGTCGACAGCAGTTGCCAGCCGACCAGCGGCAGCTGGACCAGCGTGTACGACGAGAAGACCTTCACCGACTCGTCCGACCTCGACATCGACCACATCGTGCCGCTGGCCGAGGCTTGGAAGTCCGGTGCGAACACCTGGACGCAGGCGAAGCGTCAGGAGTTCGCGAACAACCTGACGATCTCGCAGCTGATCGCGGTGTCGGCGTCCAGCAATCGCTCGAAGAGCGACAAGGACCCCTCGGAGTGGCAGCCGCCGAACGCCGCGGTGCACTGCCTCTACGCGCGGTACTGGATCTGGGTGAAGTACACCTACAAGCTGTCGCTGCAGTCGTCGGAGAAGACCGCGCTGCAGGACATGCTCGGCACCTGCTAGCTAGTCGGTCCCGTCCTCGAGCAGATGGCGGCGCTGGGCGTGGATACCGGCCTGGAACCGGGTCCGTGCCCCCAGCGTCTCCATCAGCTCGGCGACCCGGCGACCGACCGTCCGGCTGCTCAACGCCAACTGCCGGGCGATGGCGTCGTCCTTGAACCCCGCGGCCAGCAGCGTCATCAGCCGGGCATCCGTCGGATCGGTCTTCGCTGAAGGGACCACAGGCACGGCCTGGTCCCACAGCAGCCAGAACATCTCGATGAGCGCGTCGAGCAGCGCACACGGATGGACGACGAGCGCGCTGTCGACCAGCTGATCCACGGCCAGCGGCAGCAGCGCCATCTTCCGGTCGAACACGGCCAGCTTCATCGGCACCTGTGGGTGTACCCGCGAGGTCTCGCCGGCATCGGCCGCGCTGTACGCCTCGTCGACACCGCCCGGGATGTCCAGCGAGTCCGGCGAATAGATGCCGTGCACCACGACCCCCTCGCCGAGCAGGCCGCGCACCTTGCTGTCCGACTCGTCGGCCTGCGCCGCGTACGGCGGGCGGTCGAGCACCAGCAGCTGATGACTCGTCCCGTTCAGCAGCTGGGCGAACCGGGCGGCGATGGCTTCCTGACCGACGATCACCTCGACCAGGTTCTCCGGCCGGTGCTGCTCCTGGGCACGCAGCTCCGACAGCAGCACGCGGGCCTCCGCGCGCACCCGGTCGAGCTCGGCCCGGCGTACGGCGACCAGTGCGTCGACCGCGACGTCGGGACGGGTCGGGAGCAGTCGCACCGGGTCGTCGGAGGTGCTGGTCAGCAGACCGAGTTTCTCCAGCCGGCCGACCGTCGCGACGATGTCCTGCTCGTCCCGGCCGAGGTGCGTGGCGAGCTCGCGGATGTCGCAGCCGGGGATCGCGAGCAGCGCCCGGTACGCGTCCTCATCGGGCGGCTCGACCCCCACCGACTCCAGCATCCGATCAGGCTATCTCGTCCACCGGGACGGTTCGACCGGTTTGGCGACTTCACGCCATGTCCGGCATACGTCAGCGTTCAACCAGGTGCGGAGCGTGGTCCGGTGGGGTATGTCTGACGGTGCTGGGCGCGCGCGGACCGGACAGGGGACGCCCGGTCAAGCCTCAACGCGCGCGCCCGCCCTTCTCCGGACCCGCAGGTAGCTGCGCCAGATGAAGCGCTGCGCCATCAGGGTGAGCACTCCGGCCACGGTCATACCGGCCAGGTTGATCCCGAGTTGAGCCGCGGAGCCGCCGATCTGGTGTGGCGCCCAGAGCGCGAGCGACAGCGCCAGGTCACCAGCTGCCGGGACGGTCGTCACCGAGATGAACACCCCGACCAGCGCGTTGCCCCGTCCCGCTGTCTGCGAGAGCACCCCGGCACAGCCGGCGAGGACGGCGACCACCGCCGACCACTTGTCCGGTCGCCAGATGAACCCGGTCAGCGGCCGCGCGGCCGTCACGTCGCTCGCGTCGACCCACCCCGCCGCGCGAGCCAGCAACGCGGCGAGCGCGGTCAGCGCGATCGCGAGCAGGAAGCCCTTGACGAGCAGGGACAGCGACCGCCGCGTCAGACCCGCCTTGCGCAGGAACAGACCGACCGCCAGTGCGGCCACCACGCCGAACTCCGGTCCGACCACCATGGCGCCGACGACGAGGATCGCGGAGTCGGTGATGACCGCGATCGAGGCGATCATCGTCGCGAGCGTGAGGAACGCGTAGTACACCCAGGACCCGCCGGCCTCGTTGTAGGCCTGGTCGACCACGGCGTCCCAGATGACCGCGTCGTCGGGTGCGCCCGGAGCGGCCTTCTCCGCAGCCTGGGCGTTCCGCGACGGGGCGGCGTCGACGGTGGCGACCGCGACCGCGCCGTCGTCGTACAGGCCTTCGGACTTGAGCCAGCTGAGGATGTCCGAGGTCGCCTCGCGCGTCACGTCGCACTCGATCACGTCGCCGGCGGGCCGATGGGCCGCGCCGGGCAGGCGGACGATGCTGGTGACCCTGGGGTCGGCGACCAGGGTGTCCAGGACGTGCTCGCTGCCCACCGGCGGGACGATCAGACGGAGATGCATCACGGGCGACATGGTGCCAGTACCGCGGTCAGCCGGTGCGGTGCGACTCCCAACGCGCGTCAAACCTTCTCAGCCGGCTCTCAGATGCGACGATGGTGTGACGCACCGATGCCAGGGAGGCACGATGAGTGAGGCCGCTGCTGTCGCGCCGGGCACCGGCGAGCGCCCCGAACTGAAACGGGTGATGGGGCCCGGGCTGCTGCTGTTGTTCGTGGTCGGCGACATCCTCGGAACCGGCGTGTACGCGCTCACCGGGAAGGTCGCGGGGGAGGTCGGCGGCGCGGTGTGGCTGCCGTTCCTGTGTGCGTTCGTGGTCGCGATGCTGACCGCGACGAGTTACCTCGAACTGGTGACGAAGTACCCGAAGGCCGGTGGTGCGGCGGTCTACACGCACAAGGCGTTCGGGATCCACTTCCTCACGTTCCTGCTGACGTTCGCGGTGATGTGCTCCGGCCTGACCTCGGCATCCAGTGCGTCGAAGGCGTTCGCGGCGAACTTCTTCTCGGCCGTACACATCGACCCGGACCGTGGCGCGCTGCTGATGATCACCGCGCTCGGCTTCATGACCTTGATCGCGCTGGTGAACCTGCGCGGCGTCGGCGAGAGCGTGAAGGCGAACGTCGTCCTGACCTGCGTCGAGCTGAGCGGTCTGCTGATCGTGATCGGGATCGGTGCCTGGGCGCTGCTCAGCGGCGACGGCGACACCTCCCGGCTGACCGACTTCCATGTCCCGGAGGGCGAGTCGTCGTTCCATGCGGTGACGGCCGCGACCGCCCTGGCGTTCTTCGCGATGGTCGGGTTCGAGGACTCGGTGAACATGGCCGAGGAGACCAAGGACCCGGTGCGGATCTTCCCGCGGATGATGCTGATCGGCCTGAGCATCACCGGTGTCATCTACGTCGCGGTCGCGATCTCCGCGGTCGCGCTGGTCTCGCCCGACGACCTGAACGAGGGCGCCACGCCGTTGCTGAAGGTCGTGCAGGCCGGTGCGCCGGGGTTCCCGCTCGAGGTGTTCGCGTGGATCACGATGTTCGCGGTCGCCAACTCGGCGCTGATCAACATGCTGATGGCGAGCCGGCTGCTCTACGGGATGTCGCACGAGAAGGTGCTGCCCGGCCCGCTCGGCCGCGTGCTGCACAAGCGCAGGACGCCGTACGTCGCGATTCTGTTCACCACGCTGCTCGCCTTCTTCCTGATCGGGTACGCCGACCTCGCGGCCCTCGGTGGTACGACGGCGTTCCTGCTGCTGTGCGTCTTCGCGATCGTGAACGTCGCGGTGCTGGTGCTGCGCCGGGACCACGTCGAGCACAAGCACTTCCACGCCCCGACGGCGCTGCCGGTCCTCGGCATCGTGCTGTGCGTTTATCTGGCCAGCCCGTTGTCCGGGCGGGACTCGGCCGACTACAAGATCGCCGGGTGGCTGATGGTCGTCGGCGTCGTGCTCTGGGCGATCACGTGGCTGCTGAACAAGTACGTGTTCAAGCGGAAGGCCGACTTCGATCCGTCGCATCTCGATCCGCAGGGCCCGGTGAACTGACCGGCCAGAACGCCGCGAACAGGACGGTCGCGAGGGCCAGCGCTCCGATGACGACGGCGATCCAGCCGAGCGCCGGGTAGCCCGCGCCGGCGTCGATGGCCAGGCCACCGAGCCACGGACCGACCGTGATGCCGACGTTGAACGCCGAGAAGTTGGTCGCGGTGGCCAGCGTGGAGCGGTCGCCGGCCAGGCTGAACACGCGTGCGTTGAGCGCCGGGTTGGCCGCGAAACCGCAGCCGCCGAGCAGCACGATCACGCTGATCGCCACCACGGGGGTGGTCGCGGTCAGCGCCAGTACGGCCGAGAGCGCGATCAGGCCGGCGATGCTGACGAACAACGTGCGGAACGGCAGCGCATCGGCGTACCGGCCGCCGAGAGTGATCCCGATGAAGGACCCGAGTCCGTAGAGCGCGAGTACGCCGGGCACTGCGCCGACCGGCAGCTTCGTCGACTGGATCAGCAGCGGAGCGAGGTAACTGAACACCACCAGGATCGCCGCGGTCACCAGCGCCGTGGTGCCGAACGCGAGCCAGAGCCGGGCGTTGACCAGCGCCCGCAACTCACGGACGAGGTCGGGAGTGTTCTCCGGGCCCGGTCGCGCGCCAGGCACGGTCGCCAGTACGCCGACCATGGCGAGTAGGCACAGCCCGGCCACGGTCCAGAAGGCCGACTGCCATCCGAGGCGCTGCCCTAGCACGGTGCCGAGCGGGAGACCGACGATGGTCGCGATCGTCAGCCCGCCGGTGACGATGCTCATCGCCCGCGCGCGGCGGTCGGACCGGACCAGGGTCACGACCGTCACGGCCGCGACCGACCAGAACCCGGCGTACACGAAGGCGCCGACGATCCGGGTGGCCAGCAGTACGCCGTAGCTCGTGGTGAGGGCGCCCGCCACATGGGTCAGCGCGAAGATCGCGAGGAAGACGAGCAACGCCGTACGCCGGGACCAGGTGAGCGTGGCGACCGCGAGGACCGGTGCGCCGACGAGCATGCCTACCGCGAACGCCGAGATCAGCAGGCCGGCCTGGGGGATCGTGACATGCAGGTCCGCGGCCAGCTCGGGGAGCAGCCCGGCGAGCATCAGCTCGGAGGTGCCCTGGGCGAAGATACTCAGCCCCAGGACGTACACAGCGATCGGCATCGTTCCCCCTCACTCGACGAGTGCCACGCGCAGTATCTCAGAGATTACTTTCCGCTGCCGCCGCGCCCGTCACGGGCTGAGACTTGGGGGAGTGCGGCATGGTTGAGACATGAGCTCGGGGATGCCGGCGAAGCGGTCGGGGCGGAGTGTGGACACCGCCAAGATCAGCAGTGGGCTGAAGCTGCTCGTCGCGCTGGTCGGGCTGATGTGGCTGAGCGAGGTCATCGACACCGCGACGAACGGCGCGCTCGACCAGTACGGGATCATCTCGCGCGAGCCGCGCGGCCTGCTCGGCATCCTGACGGCGCCGTTCCTGCACCTCGGGTTCGGTCACCTGATCTCGAACACGTTGCCGCTGGTCACGCTCGGAGCGCTGATCGCCGTGAGCGGCGCGTCCCGCCTGTTCGCGGTGACCGCGATCGTCGTGGTGATCGGCGGCTTCGGGACCTGGCTGGTCTCACCACCGAACACCATCACGATCGGCGCCAGCGGCCTGGTCTTCGGGTACGCGTCGTACCTCGTCCTCCGCGGACTGTTCAACCGGCGACTCGGGCAGGTGCTGCTCGGGATCGTGGTGATCATGGTCTGGGGCAGTGCGCTGCTCGGCGGGCTGCTGCCGCAGGACGGGATCTCGTGGCAGGGTCACGTGTGCGGCGGCATCGCCGGCATCATCGCGGCCTGGGTGCTGGCCGACGACCGCCAGCAGCGCGTCAAACAGGCCGGCTAGGTCAGATGAGCGTGCTCGGGTCCGTGTTCGCCCCGCAGACGACCACGACGACCCGCTCACCGGCCGCCGGCCGATAGGCCCCCGAGAGCAACGCGGCGTACGCCGTCGCGCCACCGTGCTCGGCCGCGAGGTGATGATCGCGCCACAGCTCGGTGCGCGCGGCAACGATCGCCGGGTCGTCGACCAGCACACTCCGGACGCCGTACCGCTGAGCGGCCGCGAAGGCGAGCTCGCCGATCCGGCGGGCACCGAGCGAGTCGGCCGCCACGCCACTGACCGCGGCGTCGGTGGGTGCCCCGGTTTCGAGCGCGTGGTGCAGGGTCGGTGCGAGCGCCGGCTCGACGCTGACGACCTGGGCGTTGTCCCCGATCGCGGTCGCGATACCGGCGATCAGACCGCCACCACCGACCGCGACGAGCACGGTGTCGAACGTGCCGGCCTGCTCGAGCAGTTCGAGCCCGACAGTGCCCTGACCTGCGACGATCTCCGGCTGGTCGTAGGCGTGCACCAGCAGCGCGTCGGTCTCGTCCCGCGCCGCCAACGCTGCCTGGTACGCCTCGGCGTACTCGTTCCCGGCCTGGACGATGGTCGCGTCCAGCGTCCTCAGCTTGCCGAGCTTCGCGGCCGGCGTGGTGACCGGGACGAAGATCCGCGCCGGTACGCCGAGTTCGCGGGCAGCGTACGCCGCGGCGAGACCGTGATTGCCTCCGGACGCGGCGACGATGCCCTGTGCGGTCAGCTCGCCACGCTCCTTCGCGCCGAGCAGCCGGTTGAAGGCACCGCGTGGCTTGAACGAGCCCGTGTGCTGGAGCAGTTCCAGCTTGAACGTGAGCTCGGGCGCGACCTGGATGACCGGCGTACGCCGTACCCGGCCGGCGATCCGCTCCGCGGCGCGCTGCACGTCGTCGAGACTTACCGTCATGCCCCAACCCTGCCACGATGGGGGCAAGCGGACGGACGGGAGGCCTGACCATGGGCGCGTACGAGGACGGCTACCGGCGAAGCCTGGACGACCCGCACGGGTTCTGGCTCGAGGCGGCCGAGGCGATCTCCTGGAGCCGGCCGCCGGCACAGGCGCTGGACGCGACCGACGCCCCGATCTTCCACTGGTTCCCGGACGGGGTGCTGAACACGTCGTACAACGCCCTCGACCGGCACATCGAGGCGGGCGACGGCGACCGGGCCGCGCTGATCTACGACTCGCCGGTCACCGGAACGGGCCGGAGCTACACCTACGCGCAACTGCGCGACGAGGTGGCGACCTTCGCCGGGGCGCTCGCCTCACTGGGCGTCGGCAAGGGCGACCGCGTGATCGTCTACCTGCCGATGATCCCGGAAGCGGTTGTCGCGATGCTCGCCTGCGCGCGGCTCGGCGCGATCCACTCGGTCGTCTTCGGCGGCTTCGCGCCACGTGAGCTCGCGGCCCGGATCGACGACGCCGAGCCGAAGGTGATCGTGGCCGCGTCCTGCGGGATCGAGCCGACGCGGATCGTCGAGTACAAGCCGATCATCGACGAAGCGCTGACCATCGCACGTCATCAGCCCGAGCACACAGTCGTCCTGCAACGCGAACAGGCCGAGGCGCGGCTGGGTGAGCGCGACCTGGACTGGACCGCGCTGGTCGCCGACGCCGCGCCGGTCGAGCCGGTGCAGGTCGCCGCGACCGACCCGCTCTACATCCTCTACACCTCGGGTACGACGGGGAAGCCGAAGGGCGTCGTCCGCGACAACGGCGGTCACGCGGTCGCGCTGGCCTGGACCATGCGCAATGTGTACGACATCGGCCCGGGCGATGTGTGGTGGACGGCGTCGGACGTCGGCTGGGTCGTCGGCCACTCGTACATCGTCTACGCGCCGCTCCTGGTCGGTGCGACCACCGTGCTCTACGAAGGCAAGCCGGTCGGTACGCCGGACGCGGGCGCCTTCTGGCGGGTGATCTCGGAGCACGGTGTGAAGGCGTTGTTCACCGCGCCGACGGCGTTCCGGGCGATCAAGAAGGTCGATCCGGAGGCCGGCGAGCTGGCGAAGTACCCGATGGACACGTTCCGGACGTTGTTCCTGGCGGGGGAGCGGCTCGACCCGGAGACGTACCACTGGGCGCACGGGCATCTCGGCGTACCGGTGGTGGATCACTGGTGGCAGACCGAGACGGGCTGGCCGATCGCGGCGAACCCGCGCGGGCTGGAGCCGCTGCCGACCAAGCCGGGGTCGGCGACGGTACCGATGCCGGGGTGGGACGTGCAGATCCTGGACATGTACGGCAAGGAACTGCAGCCGCACGAGGAAGGTGCGATCACGATCAAGCTGCCGCTGCCGCCCGGCGCGCTGCCGACATTGTGGGGCGACGACCAGCGCTACATCGACAGCTACCTGAAGGAGTACGACGGCTACTACCTGACCGGGGACGGCGGGTTCATCGACGACGACGGCTACATCTTCGTGATGGGCCGCACCGACGACGTGATCAACGTGGCCGGGCACCGGTTGTCGACCGGTTCGATCGAGGCGGTCGTCGCGGCGAACCCGGCGGTCGCGGAGTGTGCGGTGATCGGCGTGCACGACCCGTTGAAGGGCCAGCTGCCGCGCGCGTTCGTCGTACTGAAGGCCGGCGCGACAGTCTCCGAGGAGACGCTCCAGGAGGAACTGGTGGCCGCGGTACGCCGGGAGATCGGTCCGGTCGCCGCCTTCCGGGACGTGTCGGTGGTGGACGCGTTGCCGAAGACCCGGTCGGGCAAGATCCTTCGCCGTACGATGCGCGGGATCGCCGACGGCCGCGACGAACCGGTGCCCTCGACCATCGAGGACGCCGGCGTGTTGGACGCCCTACGCCCGGTCCTGCGCGCCCAGGAAGGCTAGCGCCGCGGGGCTCGCCACCGACCGGAACTCGTGGAAGTAGGCGTGCCGGGCGCCCGCGATCACCTCGACCCGGGCTCCCGGGATCCGCTCGGCGAGCAACTGCGCGTTCGCGGCGGGGCTGAAGATGTCGTCGCCGCCGTGCAGGACGAGCGTCGGCGCCGTGATGCCTGGCAGTCCGTCCCACGCGTCGTGCCGGTTGCTCGCGACCAGATGCCGACCCTTCGCGTACGCCGGCATGCTCGCGTCACCGAGGACGTGGTACGGACCGGGGTTCCGGGCGAGCCAGTCGGGGGTGTACATCAGCTCGAGCAGCACCCGGTCGGTCTTGGCCGGGTCCGCCAGAGCCCTGCGGATCGCCTGGCTGCGTTCGTGCCCGTGCGCCGCGCCCGGTGAGGTGCAGCCCAGGATCAGCGCGCCGACCCGCTCGGGATGGTTGATCGCCAGCCATTGCGCGACCCGCCCGCCCATCGACGTGCCGTAGATGTGCGCCCGGTCCAGCCCGAGGTCGTCGAGGACGGCGACCACGTCGTCCGCGAAGCCGGCGGTCGTGTAGACCTCGTCCGGCTTGCCGCTGTCCCCGGTGCCGCGCCAGTCGAGCGTGATCGTGCGGTACGTCGCGGCGAAGTCTGCCCGGATCGGATCCCACCAGGTGTGGTTGTTCGACTGACCGGCGAGCAGCACGACTGGTTGCCCTTCGCCCCGAACCTGATAGGCGATTCTCGTTCCGTCGGATGCTGTCGCTTGGGGCATGGGGAAGAGTCTGCCTGCTGGCGTCCGGAGTTATGGTGCAGGTATGCGAGTCGTGATTGCTGGTGGACACGGAAAGATCGCGTTGCGGCTGACCAAGCTGCTGAGCGCCGACGGGCACGCAGTGGTCGGGCTGGTGCGCAACCCGGACCACGAGGCCGACATCGCGGCGGCTGGTGGCGAGGCGGCGGTGCTTGACCTGGAGAAGGCCGACGCCGCCGCGGTGGCCGCGGTACTCGCCGGCGCGGACGTCGCGATCTTCGCGGCCGGTGCCGGCCCGGGGAGCGGGAAGGCGCGCAAGGACACGGTCGATCGTGGCGCGGCCGTGCTGTTCGCCGACGCTGCCGAGCAGGCCGGCGTACGGCGGCACATCCAGGTCAGCTCGATGGGCGCGGACCGGGCCGACTCGCTCACCGACGACGAGACGTTCACGATCTACCTGAAGGCCAAGTGGGCCGCCGAGGAGGACCTGCGGGCTCGTGACCTGGACTGGACCGTCCTGCGGCCCGGCAGCCTGACCGACGACCCCGGGACCGGCAAGGTGTACCTCGCCGACAAGACCGGTAACGGCCGGATCAGCCGCGACGACGTCGCGCTGGTGCTGGCCGGCCTCTGCGACGCTCCGGCCGCGATCGGCCGGACCCTCGAACTCGTTGCCGGTGACACGCCGGTGGACGAGGCCATCGACAACCTCTGAAGTTGCCAAAAGCAACAGAATGTGACGGATAGCTGAACATGGCTGACACCCTCCGCCAGGTGACCTTCGAGCGCCTGGCCAACAGCAGCTACGAGGTACGGAACGCCCGTGGCGGCAGCATCCGGATCGGTTCCGGCGGCGCGGACACCGACTTCACCCCGGTCGAGCTGCTGCTGGCCGCGATCGGCACCTGCTCGGCGATCGACGTCGACATCGTCGTCAGCCGCCGCGCCGAGCCGTCCGAGTTCAGCGCCGTCGTGCGCGGCGACAAGGTCCGGGACGCCGAGGAGGGCAACCGGATGGAGAACCTGGCGGTCGAGTTCACCGTGCGGTTCCCCGAGGGCGAGGACGGCGACAAGGCCCGCGAGGCGCTGCCGCGAGCGGTCAAGATGTCCCACGACCGCCTCTGCACGGTCAGCCGCACCGTCGAGCTGGGCACCCCAGTCACGACGACCGTCAACGACGCCTGACTCCCTTCCCGCCATCGCGCTGACCGGGGAGTTCTGCCTGTCGATTCAGGGGCAGAAGCTTCCCCGGTCAGGGCTGGAGGAACTGGCTGGCGGGGCGAAGCCGGGTGGTCAGGACGGCCTGGGTTTCGCGGGTGTCGAGGCGGATGTCCGACGGCGTGCCCGGTGTGGAAGCAAGTCTGTCCGGGTCGAGGCCGTCGCGGATCGCGATCAGGCGGCCCAGCTCGAGGCGGCTGAGCGCTTCCGGGCCGGCGACGTGGGTGACACCGATGACGTCGGAGGCGAGGAGTTCGAGCAGCGCCGACGCCAGGTCCGTGACATGGATCGGGCAGCGGATGTTTGCGGTGTAGAACGCACCGGGTTCGCCGGCCGACAACCGGCGTACCCGCTGCTCTTCTTCCGAGCGGCCGTCGGAACCGATGATGAGTGACGTCCGCGCGATGACGGCGGCCGGCATGACAGCGCGGATGGCGGTCTCGGCCGCCGCCTTCGCCGCGCCGTACGGCGTGGTCGGACACGGTAGCTCGTGTTCGGTGTACGGCGTCTCGCGCGGACCGAAGACCGCGTCGGTCGACACGAACACCAGCCGCGCACCGTCGGCTTCCAGCGCGACGTTGACCGCACCCGAAGCGGTCGTCGCCCAATCGTCCTGCCGGTATGCCGTGTGGATGATGCCGTCCGGACGCACCGCGCGAATCAGGTCGCGCACCTGGTCTCGGCGCCGTACGTCGAGCCGTACGCCACCGGGGACCGCTTGCGAGTGGTACGCGGGCACGACGTCATGATCGGACAGGCGCAGGAGCTCGCGCCCCAGGAGTCCGGTGGCCCCAGTGACGAGCAACCTCACCCGACAACTTTATGGCGTTCGAGCCGCCACCCGGCAGTGCGCGTGGCGCGCTTCACCTCGGCGACCGTCCGCACCTTTCGCGGCGACTTCCACGACTGCGACGGCTTGTGGAACATCCACCCGCCTCCGATCGTCAACGCCGCATGCTCCACCTGACGCTCCAGGTTCCGCCAGACAAAGACAGTCCCCGGTACGTCGTCCCGCCCGCCGCGCCCGACCGGTTCAGTGTGGTCGGCGAGCCAGGCCTCGAACGGCTCCCGCACCATCCACACCGACTCGGCGCCCTCGACCCCGCACCCGGCCATCACCGTCCCGAAGCAGTTCGGCCCGCTCCCGTTCGCGAACGTGCCCGCGAGCTCCCGCACCCGCGGAAACCTGGCCGGCCACTCCAGCACCTCCGCGTGCCGACTCGGCCCCATGTCCACGCTCACGATCTGCGGAAGGATCAGCTCCGGCTGCTGGAGCAACGACTTCCACCACACGAACCGATGCCCGTCAGCCTGCTGCCGAATCTCCGACCCGACCACGCCGGACCACCGTCGCACCGTCGGCACCGATCCGCGCCCATGGTTCACCTGTGCCCGGACCAGCCCCGCCCGCGTCGCCCTGGGCAACTGCATGAAGTTGGCCTCGTTCAGCCAGACGGTCCGCGCGGCTTCGCTGTCGATCGCGTAGATCCAGTAGGTGTCGCGGTCCTCGCGCGTCGGCTCGCGCTCGTCGTCGGTCGGCAGGTCCCAGGTGGCGGCCTGCTTCTTCGTGACGAAGAACGGCTGCTCGTCCGGAGCCAGCCAATCCACCCAGCGGTCGAGTAGCTCGGGCCCGACGTCGATTCCCAGGACGGTCAGCATCGGGCCACGCTCTCATCCTCAGGCCCGATCGGTCACCGGCTTTTGCGGACCGCGGTACCGCTGCGTCTGTGAGTAGACCAGGTTGGTCGTCGTACTGCCGAAGTCGGTGAGCTCGTTGACGAGCTCCTCCAGGTGCGGCATCGACGCCGCGGCGACCTTCAGCGTGTAGCAGTCGTCGCCGGTCGTCCGGAGGCACTCGAGGATCTCGCGCCGTTCGGCGAGCAGCCGGTGCAGCGGCTCGTGCTTGTTGCCCGGGTACTTCAGCCGGACGACGGCCAGCACCGGGTAGCCGACCTTGGTCAGGTCGACCTCGGCGCGATACCCCGTGATCACGCCGATCGCCTCCAGCCGCCGGACCCGCTCGGTGGTCGCCGACGCGCTCAGGTTGACCCGCTTGCCGAGTTGCGTCAGCGACAGCCGGGCGTCGTCCTGGAGCTCGTTCAGGATGGCCCAGTCGGTCGAATCGAGAGTCTCGGTCATCTGGTCAATCTACCGGTGATTCCACGGCGCAGGGCGGCCTACGCCGGGAGGAATCTCTTCAACGGCCGGTGTTCGCCTGGATAGCCTGAGGCCATGGAACTTGGGGTGAACGTGCCGAACTTCGGCCCGGGGACGAATCCGGCGCGGCTGCGGGACTGGGCCCGCGTGGTCGAAGGACTCGGGTACGACCTGCTGATGGTCTCGGACCACGTGGTGATCACACCGGACGTCGCGGAGCAGTACCCGGCGCCGTTCTACGAGCCGTTCACGACGCTCAGCTGGCTGGCCGGCATCACCGAGCGGGTGCGGCTCGGAACGACGGTGCTGATCGCGCCGTACCGGCATCCGTTGCTGGTGGCACGGATGGCGGCGAACCTCGATCAGCTCAGCGGTGGCCGGCTGGTGCTCGGTGTCGCGGCCGGCTGGGCGCGGCGGGAGTTCGAGGCGCTCGGCCAGGATCATGCGCGACGCGGCCACCAGACGGACGAAGTACTCGCGGCGCTGCGAAACGCCTGGGCCGACACCGTGGACTACGGCGACGGGACGATCCCGATCTGGATCGGTGGGAGCAGCACGCCGGCGCTGCGCCGGACGGTCCGGTACGGCGACGCGTGGCATCCGCTGCGGCAGACTGTCACCCAGATGAGCGACGGTCTGGATCGGCTGCGGACGCTGGCGACCGAGCAGGGCCGGCCGGTGCCTGGGTTTGCGCCGCGGATCCTGCTGCGGCTGACCGATGACCCGCTGCCCGAGCAGGATCGCATCGCAGGGGAGGGGTCGGTCGAACAGGTGATCGCGGACCTCGACGTACTGCGGAAGCTCGGCGCGCAGAGCGTCGTACTCGATCCGTTCGCCGGCGACCCCGCCGAGACCGAACGGCCTGAAGTGGCCTGGCAGGCGCTGGCGACGATCGCCGCGCATCGAGGACTGGAGACGACGTGACACCTGAGGCAGAAGGATTCCTCCGCCGCGCGATCGCGCTGGCCGCGACCGCCCGGGCCGGCGGCAACCCGCCGTTCGGCTCCCTGCTGGTCGGGCCGGACGGGACCGTGCTGATCGAGGACCACAACACGACGCTGACCGAAGGCAACATCAGCTTCCACCCGGAGCTGAAGCTCGCCGTGTGGGCCGCCCAGCAGCTCTCCCCTGAGGTGGCGGCCGGCACGACCATGTACACCAGCTGCCAGCCGTGCGAGATGTGCACGGGCGCGCTGGCGAGGTCCGGCCTCGGGAAGGTCGTCTTCGCGCTGTCCGGCGAGCAGCTCGACGGGCTCAAGACCAGCGGCCACTTCGACGCCGTACCGCTGGAGGGACCGGCGCTGTACGACGAGGCGCGGGTGCCGGTGGACGGCTACTACAACTGATGTGCGGGGTCCCTCCGACGGGACCCCGCACTCGTCAGCGGACCGGGGTCAGGCAGAGCGTGTACTTCGTCGAACGGTGCTGATAGACGTACGAGGCCTCCGCGTCGTCACCGCACTGGCTGTCGTCGGTCGAGTCGTCGATCTTGTCGACGATCTTGTACTCGGCCTCCGACGACGTGCAGTCGACGACCTTCACGTCCGGGCTCGACGAGGTGCCCTTGTTCACGACACAGGCACCGATCTGGGCCTTGGACTCGGTCGAGTTCAGGTTGCCGATGACGAGCAGCGCGATGAACGCGATCGGCAGCAGCAGCATCAGGATCGCCGGGCGCTTGAACAGCGGCTTGCCCGGGTCCATCGGCCGGCCCGGACCCGGCTGCGGCTCGGGGAGGCTCTTGAACTTCTGCATCGGGCCGATGTTCATCAGCATCGTGATCGGGTTGATGATCGACGACCCGATACCCCACCAGCCCTGCCACAGGCTCTTCGACGTCATGTCCCGGACCGACGCCATGCCACAGGTACGGCAGAACGGACCCTGCAGCTTCAGGAAGCGCATCAGGATGATCAGCCCCTGGTGACCGCGGACCGTCGCCTCGACAGCCGGGTAGCCACCACAGAACCGGCAGACCATCTGGCCCTGCGGCGCGAAAGCCTGCTGACCGTGCGGCTGTCCCTGCGGGCCCTGGCCCGGGAACGTGGCGCCGTGCTGGTACTGGCCTTGAGCCTGCTGACCCGCGTACTGCGGAGCCTGCTGGTACTGGTCCTGGGGACGCTGCTGATACGACTGCTGACCGTACTGCTGACCGGGCTGCTCGGGCTGACCGTGCTGGCCGTGCTGACCGGGGTGCTGCTCACCGAACGGCTGCTGGTACGGCTGGCCGCCGTACTGCTGCTGACCGGGCTGACCCTGCTGGCTCGGCTGGTCCTGCTGGCCGGGCTGCTGGGTGTACTGCGGGAACGGCTGCTGCTGCGGGGGACCGTAGCCGGCCGGCTGACCGGAGTACGGGTTCTGCGGCGGCTGGGGAGGGGATGTGGTCACGAATATTTCCTGAGGCTTGATCGGGACTCGCTGAACCATCGCACCTTACTCACCCCGGTGGTCCATTCACGCGTAGCGGTCTGTCAATTCCCGGCCAAGACGCGCCAGCTCCGCCCGCACCGACGGCGGATCGACCACCTCGATCGAGCCACCCCATCCGGCCAGGTGCTGCGCGATCATCAACGGCGTCGGCGCGGTGACCTCGAGCCGGACCCGGTCGCCGTCGGTCCCGACGACCTCGCAGTTGCGGCCGAGCCGGTCCTGCATCACCCACACGAACCGCTCCTCCATCAGCACTGTTGCCGTCAGCCCCGATCGTCGCTGCTCCATCTCCGCGACGATCTCCGCCCACGCCGATGACAGATCGAAGCCGTCCGGTCGCTCGAAGGAATCACCGGTCCCGTCGGCCTCGACGACCCGGTCGATCCGGAACGTACGGCGGCCCTTCGTGGTCCAGGCCATCAGGTACCAGACCTCGTCCTTGTCCACGAGTCCGAGCGGATCGACGACGCGCTCCGAGGTCTCACGTCCCCGGCCCGAGTAGACCAATCGGACCCGTTCCCGGCGTACGACGGCGTCCTGAAGCCGACGTACCACCTCGGGGCGTTCCTGCACGTGCTCGCCCCAGCGGGCCGGGTCGATCACGACCGCCTCGGCCGCGGCCTCGGCGTCCTCGCGGAACGTGCCGGGCAGCGCGCGGACCAGCTTGCGGAGCGCGGCCTTCGCCTCGGGCGCGACCGCCGCGGCGGGTCCGACGAGCAGGAACAGCGCCTGCGCCTCGGTGGCCGTCAGACCGGTGAGATCGGTGCGGGCACCACCGACGAGCTGCCAGCCACCGTGGCGGCCGGGCTGTGGATAGACCGGGATACCGGCGGTCGACAACGCCTCGAGATCACGGCGCGCGGTGGCGACCGAGATCTCCAGCTCCGCCGCGACCTCGGCCGCGGTCACCCGGCCGCGGGCCTGCATCAGCAACAGCACCGCCACCAGTCGATCAGCCCGCATGCCTCGATCGTTCCAGACAAAGCGCTCACGGCGTGCGCACTTGGTTCTGCGCTACGCTCGGTTCCGGACGGGACCCTTCCGGAATGGTGAATCATGGCCTACGACGTGAGCCCGACCGCACGGACCCTGATGGTCCTGGAGCTGATCCAGAACAATCCCGGGATCACCGCGGACAAACTGGGCGGCAAACTCGGCGTCTCCGAACGCGCCGCCCGCCGGTACGTCGCGATCCTGCGCGAGGCCGACATCCCGATCGAGTCCGTGCGCGGACCGTACGGCGGTTACCGGGTCGGGCGTGGGCTGCGGTTGCCGCCGTTGATGTTCAGCACGACCGAGGCGCTCGGGCTCGTGATGGCCGTCCTCGAGGGGCCTCGGGGCGCGGCGGATCCGGTGGAGAACGCGCTCGGCAAGATCATCCGGGTGCTGCCGGAGCCGGTCGCCCGCTCGACGGACGCGATCCGGCGGGTCAGCGCGCGCGGTCCCGATCCGGGTGCGCGGACGCCGGACCCGGAGATCACCGCGGCACTCGTCTCGTACAGCACGGCCTGCCGGCGCGTGACGATCCACTACCGGCGGCACGCGGACGAGTGGCCGATGGACGTCGACCCGTGGGCGGTCGTCGTACGGCGCGGTCGCTGGTATCTGCTGTGTTGGTCGCACGGGAAGGACTCGCAGCGGGTGCTGCGGGTCGACAAGGTGACGAAGGTCGAACCGCAGGACGCCGAGTTCACCCCGCCCGCGGATCTCGAGCCGCTGGCTGCCGTCGAGGAGCACCTCGCGATGGGCTGGAAGTACCCGATCGAGGTCGAGATCGACGCACCCCGCGCGGACGCCGCCTGCTGGATCGCCCGCAGCATGGGCCGCCTCGAGTCAATCGACGACACCCACACGCGGCTGATCGCCAGCACCAGCGAGCCCGACTGGTACGCGGCCCAACTGACGGCCATCAGGGCCTCGTACCGAATCCTCGCCAGCCCCGAAGTCCAACAAGCCTCCCAGGCCCTGGGCCAACGCCTCCTGGCCGCCAGCAACCTCTCGTGATGCGGCGCTGGGACGTGCGCGATGCGCCGGCGTGGCAGCACGCTGCGCGGGCGCGGGGATGTGCGTGATGCTCGCATGGGGCAGTGGCGATCGGCTTGCCCTCCTCGTCCACGGCATGCTCGGCGCCGCCACGCAATACCACCAGGTCGGCCCAGCGCTCGCGGCCCGCGGTTATCGCGTGCTCGCCGTCGACCTCCCCGGCCACGGCGACGCTGACCCCTGCCCCAACGCAACCATGGACGACTTCGTCACCACCGTGCTCGGCCACGGCGACGTGCACCTCGCCATCGGCCACTCACTCGGCGCGATCGTGCTCCACGACGCCCTGCCCCGCCTCCAGCCACGCCGAGCCGTGTACGTCGACGTACCCCTCACCGCCGGCAGACCATCACCGCCAGCCGAGCAACTCCGCCGCCACTTCACCGCCGCCCGCGCCACCCGCACCGAGTCCCACCTGCGCGCGACCCGCACCACCTGGTCCCCGGAAGACTGCCGAGTCGAAGCCGACGCGGCAGCGCGGTTCGACGTCGAGACCGCAGTGGCTCTCGAACGCTCCTACGTCGGGAAGGACGCTGAGCCACCCACGCTGCCGTCCCTCGTCATCCGCGCCGACCCAAGTAGGTATGTCTCGGCCGAGCGTTCTCAGGAACTGGAGGAGATGGGATTCTGTGTGCGCTCGGTCGTGGGCGCTGGACACTGTGTTTGGTACGGCCGGGTCGACGAGTTCTTGGGGGTGCTGGACGAATGGCTGAGCTGAACGACATCGAGTTCGCCGGAGAGATCTGGTACTGGCGCGGGCCGGCGCCCTGGTACTTCATCACGGTGCCGGAGGACGAGTGCGGGTACTTCGAGGCGGAATCGAACTTCGTCACCTACGGCTGGGGGATGATCCCGGTGACCGCCGAGATCGGCGCCAGCGTCTGGGACACCTCGATGTTCCCGAAGGACGGCGGCTACGTGCTCCCGGTGAAGGCGTCCGTACGACGAGCCGAGGACCTGGACGACGGCGACGTACCGACCGTGCGGCTGCGGCTCCGCACGTGACGAAAACTGTCGGCGGTCGGGTCTAACGTTCGGCGTACCTGTTGGGGGACCGAAGGAGCTGAGATGTCCACGCTGTCCGATCGACCGAACGCGGCCCTGTTGGTGGTCGACGTCCAAACCGGTGTCGTCGCGGAGGCCCACGAGCGCGACCAGGTCGTCGCGAACATCGGCACTCTGGTCGGCAAGGCCCGCGCCGGGGGAGTGCCCGTCGTCTGGGTCCAGCACTCGTCCGAGAACCTCGTGAAGGACAGCGCCGAGTGGCAGCTCGTCCCGGAGCTCTCGCGAGACGACTCAGAGGCGCTCGTCCACAAGACATACCCCGACTCCTTCGAGGCTACCGACCTGGAAGACGTGCTGGCCGGAGCCGGCATCGGTCACCTGATCGTGAGCGGCGCCCAGACCGACGAATGCATCCGCTCCACGATCCACGGCGCCCTGGTCCGCGGGTACGACGTGACGCTGGTCGCCGACGCCCACACCACCGAAGACCTCAGCGAGTACGGGGCGCCCACCCCGGACAAGGTCATCGCGCACACCAACCTCTACTGGCAGTACCACCGAGCCCCCGGCCGCACCGCCACCGTCCAGACCACCGACGAGGTCACCTTCTGACCACGTCCAACACCTGAGTCAAAGCCTGGACCCGCAGTACGTCGACCCCGTCGTGCGCACCGCTGCGGTCTACCAGCACACCTTGGATGCCCACCGCCAACGCACCCCGCACGTCGTTCTCCAGCGAGTCGCCGACCATCACAACCTCGCCCGCCGCGAGGCCGAGCCGCTGAAGCGCATGCCGGAACGCGCGTGGATCCGGCTTGCCCATCGGGAGCGTGTCGCCGGTGATCAGATCGTCGATCTCGCCCGCCAGCCCCAAGCGGTCCAGCTTGAACCGCTGGTGATCTCCGTCCCCGTTCGTGAGCACGACCACGCCGAACCCGGCCGCCCGCGCGGCCCGCAGTCCCGGCGGCGCGTCTGCGAACACCGTCCAGCCTGCCTCGTAGCGCCGTACATAACCGGCGAACATCGTGTCAGCCTCGGCATCGCTCACGTCCACACCGAGAAACTCCCGCACCCGCAGCCGGCGCTGCTCGGGGAAGGTGAGCTCCCGGCGCTGATATCGCCGGTAGTGCTTGTCGGACACCACAGCCCAGTCCGTCGCGACAGTTGGTCCGACGACGCCGTACTCCGCGGCCCACTCGACGACCGCGGCGGCTGCTGCTGACTGCTGGTCGACGAGTGTCCCGTCGAGGTCGAACAGGATGGTGTTCAGCACGCCAGCCACGATTCGAGGGTCGGGAGGATCGCTCGCAGGTCGGGGCCGGTGTGGTTGACGTGGGCTTGCGCGCGGGCCTTCTCGGCGGCGTTGAAACCGACAGCCAGGCCGACCTCGGCGAACAGCGGAAGATCGGAGCGACTGTCACCCACCGCGGCGCAGCGGGACAACGGCAGCCCGCGCGCCGCCGCGAACTCCCGGGCGAAATCGCGCTTGCGGTACTCGTCGCTACCAGTGAGCGAGATCCCGGTGTACACACCGTCGCGTACTTCGAGCGTCGGCCCCGAAGCCTCCACGAACCCGAACCGGTCGCACAGGAACTCGCCAACCGGCCGCCACGCCAGCGTCGCGAGCGCCGGTACGACGTCATGCTCGGCGCACCACTCGACGACCTCCGCGATGCCGTCCACGAGCGGAAGGTCCTCGAGCCACTCGCGGATCTGCGTCTCAGTCGCCCCGGCCCACCCGCGCGCGTCGAGCTCCTCGACGTACCGCGCTGAAACCAAACCCGCGTCCCACGCCGCCTCCGCCTCGGCGACCACCTGCCGGCTGCCGAGATACCCAGCGAGGTGAACCGCCGACGAGGTCCCCGGCACCAACGTCCCGTCCACATCGAAGAACGCAACAGTCCGCACGCCCGCGATCCTAGGCGCCGGACGCCTCTCCCGACGGGCTCGTCGAACTGGTGTGGACGACAGCCCCGCCAAACGGCTGCCGCAGTGGCTCCCGCCGACGCCAACGGCCGCCTTCCCAGCGACGCGACCGCGTGGATCCGCTGACCTGACGCATCAGATGAGGACCTCGGACAAGCAATAGCTTGTCCAAGGTCCGCACACACTCAGCGCGGTGGGCGGGAGCGCCGCAGTGCGGTGGGCGGAAGCGCCGCAGTGCGCCGCTCCCGGGCGCCCGTCGCGTCAGTCGAGTAGTGCGTCGAGTGTGGCTAGGTCTTCGGGGGAGAGGACCAGCTCGCCTGCTCGCAGGTTTTCCTCGAGGTGCTGTCGGCTTGATGTGCCTGGGATGGCGAGGACATGGTCGCCGCGGCTCAGCGTCCATGCCAACCGGACCTGCGCCGACGTCGCGCCGAGCCGGTCCGCGATCTCCTGGACCACACCCGCCGCCGGCACCGCGGTCGGCACCCCGCCGGCCTCGCGTGACTCGGCGGTCAGCGCGAAGAACGGAATGAACGCGATCCCGAGCTCACCACACAACCGCAGGATCTCGTCGTTCGCCCGCCCGAACCCGACGCTGTACCGGTTCTGCACCGCGACCACCGGCGCGATCTCCCGCGCCTCCTGCAACAGCTCGACGCGCACGTTCGACACTCCCAACTGCCGAATCATCCCCTTCTCCTGGAGTTCGGCGAGCACACCGAAATGCTCCGCGATCGACGGCAGCCCCATCTGCCGCAAATAGACGAGATCGAGCGCGTCGACCCCGAGCGCGCGCAGATCGTCCTCCACCAGCCCTCGCAGCTCGTCCGGTCGCGCCATCCCGTGATCGGTCGGCCCGACCTTCGTCGCGATCAGAAGCTCGTCCGGGTACGGCGCCAGCGCGCGCCGGATCACCTCGTTCGCCCAGCCCAGACTCTCGAACCGCGTCTGCCCGGCCGCCCCGTGGCTCGGGTAGAACGCGGCCGTGTCGATGTGGTTCACCCCGAGCGCGACCACCTGGTGGAGCAGCTCGACGGCCCGGTCCCGGGAGCCGGCCCCGCCGTCACCGGACCCCGCGAGCCGCTTCGCGCCGAACCCGATCCGCCGGACCGAAACGTCTCCGAGTCGCCAGAATTCGCCGGACTTGCTTTCCGCAATTCCTGATGATAGGTTTAATGGTAGAGAGACATTTCCCTGTGAATTCTGCATTCGGCCAGGATAAATTATCCGGGGAAATTCGTCCAGCTTTCTCCATACATTTTGTGCGCTGGTCTTCGCGAGTGGGACGCACCCGACGTCAGCACTAGCTCCTCGATGCGTGGCTGCCGTCCGCCGAGGTCGTGAACGACCACAGCTGGGGTCTCGTCGGCACGCTCGTGCTGGAGCTCACGCACGACGGTCAGCGCTAGATCGCGAAGGCCGGCGACGATGCCGACCATCACCTCGTCCGCGAGCTCCGGGCCGACCGCGTCTGGCTACGGCCCTGGAGCACCAATCGACGCGCGCCCGAACTCGTGCACGCCGACGACGACGCGAAACTCCTTCTCGCCCGATTCCTGCCAGGCGAGCAGGTCGAAGGTACGCCGTACGAATGGACGCCGGAGACTTATCGCCAAGCCGGTGAGCTTCTAGTGCCGTGACAAGACGGCATTCGAGCGGTTCACCCCTGATGTTGTCCCTGTGCAGTTGGCATGCCGCGTGGGAACGGACCATTTCCGAGGTGAACCACCCAAACGGCGCCACGACGGCGCGTGCAGCGCCAACTGAGGTCATCAGCCGCGCCGAGCTGCGCCCGGCGTACACCGGCCTGGTCCGCCTCGCCGCACAGCAGTTCCGCGTTGGCCCCACACTCGAAACGGCGTTCGTCGACGGCTACGGCGGCGACCCGAGGGGGCCGGCTGCCTGGTACCGCGCCCGGGTTCGCGAGGCCGTGAACACCGCGGTCTGGGCGCATCACGTCGGCGACGAGGCGTTCGAGCAGCTCCCGGCCGCAGGTCTGTACGGAGTTGTCGCTTTGGCCCAGGCCTAGCAGGGCCACCGGATGATCGCGGAAGCGCTCGCCGAAAACCCGTTGTGGGCCGCCCCGCGCGCTGTCACCGTCGCACCATGTCCAACGAACTCCTGCGCGAAGCGCTCACTCTCGACCGGTATCCCCGCTCGAACACCTACGACCAGCAGTGGGTCGTCGACAACCTCATGGGCCCGCATCCACTCTGGAGCGCCGAAGGCCTGATGCAGGTGATGACGCTCGAGCCCGGAATGCGCGTCCTCGACCTCGGCTGCGGTACGGCGCTCACGTCGATCTTCCTCGCCCGCGAGTACGACGTCGAAGTCTGGGCCACCGATCTGTGGGTCGACCCGACCGAGAACTGGCGTCGCATCCAGGACGCCGGCGCCGCGGGACGTGTCCACCCGATCCAGTCGGACGCGCACAAGCTTCCGTTCGCGCACGGCTTCTTCGACGCTGTCGTCAGCATCGGCGCGTACAACTACTTCGGCACCGGGGTCGACTACCTGGCGTACCTGACCGAGTTCCTCCGCCCGAACGGTCTCCTCGGTGTCATCGCCCCGGGCATCCGCACCGCACCCGACTTCACACCACCGGCGTACCTCGCCGACCGGTGGGGACCGGACCTCTGCACCTGGCTACCGCCGGACTGGTGGCAGCGCCTGTGGGAACGCACCAACCTCGTCACCGTCGACACCGCCGACATGCTCCCGCACGGGTGGACCGACTGGCTCCACTGGCTACAGACCTGCGCCAAGGTCGACCGCGGCTACGAGCCCGACCAGCGCATGCTCGAAGCCGACGAGGGCAACCTCCTCGGTCTAACCCGCCTCGTCGCTCACCGCAACTAACCCCTTGAGCCTGTCGAGCAGCTCGACCGGATAGATCCCGAAGCTCTCCAGGTCCTCGGAGTCGGCCCACCGAACCTCGAAGTGATTCGTCGCGCTGTGCGCCGCCGCCTCGTCCCCGGACAACTCAGGTACGCCGTCCACGTCGCGCACCAGGAAGTAGTACGCCGGCCGCCCGTTATGCGACCCGGTCCACAGCAGCCGGTCGACGGCCCCGGTCAGCGTGGTCTCCTCCTGGAGCTCCCGCAGAGCGGCGCCCGCAGCCGACTCACCCGTCTCCACATGCCCACCGGGAAGCACGGCGTACCGATGCCCTTCACAGTCCGGCCCGGGCGCGTCGGCGTACTCGCACATGACGCACTCGGTCGCGCTCGCCTGGCGTAGGTACCGCTTGATCACCAGTACTCTGCCCGCGTCGACGACGACGGCCGCGCCACGAGGGATCTTCATGACTGTGAAGTGTGCCCGAGCCCACCGACAAATTCGGTCGCCGGAGTGGCCGCTTCGTGGTGTGGTCAGGGCTGACACAACCCCGCGGAAGGATCCATGTCATGCCGAGCGCGCAGATCGAAGTACGCCGTCAGTACTCCGAGGCGGACGAAATCGCCATCATCGATGCCGTGCACGACGCGCTCGTCGCGGCGTTCCGGATCCCGCCGCAGGACAAGGACGTCCGGCTCGTGGTCCACGCACCGCACCGTTTCGCCTGCTCACCGCGCCTCACGCAGCCCGAGTTCTTCACCCTGGTCACGATCGACTGCTTCGCCGGCCGCTCGATCGACGCCAAGCGCGCCCTCTACACGAACATCGTCACCAACCTGAAGCCCTTCGACATCCCCGCCGACCACGTCACCATCCTCGTCCGCGACGCCCCCACCGAGAACTGGGGCATCCGAGCCGGCCAAGCCGCCTGCGACGTCGACCTCGGCTTCACCGTCACCGTCTGAGCCCGATGCATTCGACGCGCCACCTTACGTCGGTCTTCCTCGTCCGAGAGGACAAGGTTCTGCTGCTCTACCGGCGAGGTTCCCGAGCAATCACCGACTCATGGGTTGGGATCGGCGGTCACATCGAGCCCGCGGAGATGACCGATCCGGCGGCTGCCGCGCTCAGGGAGCTGGAGGAGGAGGTCGGCATCACGGCGCATGACGTCAGCGACTTCGCCCTGCGGTACACGGCGATGCGCGACACCGGCGCGGAGATCCGCTTCACGTTCTACTTCACCGCGACCCTCAGGACGGACGCTCCCGTCCCCACGGAATGCACCGAAGGCGACCTTTGCTGGTTCGATCTGAGCGTGGATCCGGCAACGCTCGTGATGCCGCCGACCGCACGGGTCGCCTTCGCCCACTGGCTGGCGACGGGGCGGCACGACGAGAAGCTGCGTCTGATCACCATCGATGCCGACGGACGAACAACCGGACCCGGCCGATGATCACGCTGCAGTTTCAGCCTGATTGGCCTCATGGTGGGCGGATGGTGATCGAGTCGCTGGCGGCGGATGGAGTTTATCGGTCGCAGTTCTCGACCGGGATTTCCAATGGCGGGCTGACGGCGTTTCCGGGTGGGGATCGGTGGCGGTGGGAGAGCCGCCTCTTTGACGGCAGGTACGACGAGAAGTCCGCAGCGGATCGCCCCATGTACGGGGTGTGGAATCGCCGGCGTGATCCGTACGGCGGGGCGGTTCGCTTCGGGTCGTCGTACCTTCGGTTGAAGCCTGACGTGATCGACCGCGCGACCTTCTGCTTCCCGGACTCCGCGCTGAATCCGGAGCGGGTCGGCGACAAGACGACGCTCCCGCATTTCTGCCGGCTCGCCGACGAGTCAGGCGCCGACGACCTGGATGAGTACGTCGAGGCGCACGTCCACGGACCCGTGCGCCTCGCGACCGACGTCGACGCGGTGGTGCTGGATCCGTCGTTCGCCGGGACCGCGGTCGAAGCGGCAGCGCGACGGCTCGGGTGCGCCGTCGAGTACCACCCGGGTTTCCGCGCAGACCCGCGCGTCTTCGACCCGGAGTACCGCGGGGCGCAGATCGTGGAGCTGGCGTGCTCTCTCAGCGACGAGCTGACTCCGGAAGTGCTCGGTCACGCGGCCCGCTCCGGCGTTCACCCGGCGCAGTCAGTCAAGCGTGTCTGGCATTGCCTGGCCCGCTTCGGGAGAAGCTAGCGTCGCATCGCGCAAGGCGGTCAGCGCGTCGGTCCAATACGCCTCATAACGAGCGATCCACGGACCGAAAGCCGACTCGAGACCGTCACGATCGATGCGATACCGCTGATTCCGCCCCGCTTTCTCAGCGACCACCAACCCAGCGGCGCGCAGCGTCATCAAATGCTTCGAGATCCCCGAGGTCACCAACGAAGGAAACTCCCCGGCGAGTTCGCCGACCGTGAGACTGCCGCGGTCCATCAGCAGATCGAGAATGCGGCGCCGGGTCGGATCCGCGATTGCCCGGAACGGATCCGTCTCGTCAGCCAACGCCGGTCACCGCATCCGCGAGACACTGCAGCACCTGGTGCCGGTCGGAGCCACGCTCGTACGCATCCCGGGTCCGCTGCCACGTCGGCGTACCGATCCCGGCGAAGCCGTCGTGCGTGAGCGTCACCTCGGTGCCGTCGCTCGCTGCCTGCAGCGTGATCACCAGCCGCCCGGGGTGCTCCCAGCCGGCGTCCTCCTCCATCCACGACAGCACCAGCCGTCCCTCCGGAACGAGCTCCAGTACGACGCCGCTGATCCACGTCACGCCGTCGGCCCCGAGCATCCGGTACGGACCGCCTTCCCGCAGTTCGATCGTCAGCGTCGGCGCGATCCAGCGCCGTAGCGCGTCCTCCGAGACGAACTGCTGCCAGACGACGCTGGGCGTCCGGGGGATCGTGATCCGACGTGTCACCTGTGGCATGAACTCGCTCCTAACGCCTTACCATGTAGTAATGCATTACCTCATAGTAAGGCGTCCTGCGCAACCGTCAGCCGAGCTGATCGCGACGCCGGCTCAGATAGGCGACCTCAGCGGTGTTCTCCGCCAGCTCGATCGCCTTGTCGTACGCCGCACGCGACTGCTGACTCCGCCCGAGCCGCCGCAACAGCTCGGCCCGAGTCGCGTGGTACGGGTGGTACCCGGCCAACTTGTCCTCGAGACGATCGACCGCGGCCAGCGCGACATCGGGCCCGTCGAGCTCGGCGGCCGCGATCCAGCGGTTGAGCGCGACGATCGGCGAGGGGTCGATGCGAACCAGTTGGTCGTACAGCGCGACGACCTGCGACCAGTCCGTGTCGCGCACGTCCCGCGCCGACGTGTGCACGGCGTTGATCGCCGCCAGCACCTGGTACCGCCCCGGCGCCACCCCGGCCGCGAGCCGCTCGCGCACCAGTTGATGCCCCTCGGCGATCAGTACGACGTCCCACGCGCCGCGATCCTGATCGGTGAGCGTGACCAGTTCGCCGCTCGCCGAGACCCGCGCCGTACGGCGGGCCTCGGTCAGCAACATCAACGCCAGCAATCCCGCGACCTCGCCGTTCGCCGGCATCAGCGTCCGAATCAGTCGCGTCAGCCGAATGGCCTCGGCCGTCAGTTCGTGCCGCACCGGATCGGTGTCCGGACCGCTGGCGAGGTACCCCTCGTTGAACACCAGGAACAGCACCGCGAGTACGCCGGAGACGCGTCGCGGCAGATCCTCCGCGGCCGGTACCCGGTACGGGATCCGCGTCGCCTTGATCTTCGCCTTCGCCCGCGTGATCCGCTGACCGACCGTGGACTCCTGGACCAGGAACGCCCGGGCGATCTCGGGCACCGTCAGCCCACCGACCATCCGCAGCGTCAGCGCCACGCGGGCTTCCATGGCGAGCGCCGGGTGACAGCAGGTGAAGATCAGCCGGAGCCGCTCGTCGTCGATCACGCCGAGAGGCTCGGGCGGGCCGTCGTCGGACAAGATCCGAGCCTCCTTGTGCTTGTCGTCGCGCTTGGCCTCACGCCGGATCCGGTCGATGGCCTTGCGGTTCGCGGTCGTGGTCAGCCAGGCGCCGGGATTCGGCGGTACGCCGTCGTCGGGCCACCGCGTGACAGCGGTCGCGAAGGCCTCCGCGGCCGCCTCCTCCGCGATGTCCAGGTCACCGAAACGCTTGGTCAGGGACGCGACGATCCGCGCCCACTCCTCGTGGTGAGCACGGGTGATCGCCTCCTGGACAGCGCTGTCAGAACTCACAGGAACGGCCGCACCTCGAGCTTGCGGTTACAGGCCTTGGACGCCGCGGTGGCGAGCTTCAGCGCCACGTCGAGATCCGGCGCCTCGAAGATCCAGAAGCCGCCCAGGTACTCCTTGGACTCCAGGAACGGGCCGTCGCTGAAGTACGGCTCGGCACCCCGGCCGTCGATCACCGTGGAGGTCGCCGGCGCGTCGAGTCCGCCGGCGAACACCCAGTGCCCGTCGGTCTGCAGCTGCTCGTTGAAGGCGTCGACCGCGGTCAGCTCGTCCGGTGTCGCAGACCGCGTCTTGTCGTCGATCACCGAGATCAAGTACTGCATGCGTCATCTCCCGTGCTCCGTGCCGCCCGTCCTGGACGGCCACTTCACCCCTGCAACGAACACCGACAGCCCGATCCGACAACTGACCCGCCGCCAATTCTGCCTAGGCGACGTCCGGTCGCGTCATCAACGGCGCGCGCACATGCAACTCCAGGTTAGGACCAGTCAGGGGTACGACGTTCCACGTCGCCACCGCTGTGCCCGCAGCGGAGTCGAGCACGAGCCGGACCCGGTGTGGAGTGGTGATGACGAACAGGTCGGCGATGAAGGTGTCACCCTGCCAAGCGCCGGACGCGACGACCGGGCGGCCCAGTGGTGAGCTCTCCCGCCATTCTTGATGGCCGACCGCGACCTCGAGTGCGGCGCCGAGCCTGACGACCCAACTCCCTTCCGCCGGTTCGACCGCTACCGTGATTCCTGCAGGCAGTGCCGAGCCCTCAGGGGACGCGTCAAGGGTTGCCTTGACGGAACGCCCCGGGTCGGCCGAACCCGGCACGACGTCGAACGACAGCTGCCGCAGCCGCTCAGCGAGGATCTCGTCGTTCTGAGCGCTTGCCGGATCATTCAGGCCGGGCAACAGACACTCCCAGACAAGACCCGGCAGCGCGTCCGTCGGATCGACGGCACCCGTGATGGCCACCACGAGGTCGTGCTCCGGGACAACCACGCAGTACTGGCCGAAGGAACCGTGACCGTGGTAGCCGTGCCGCGACATCCAGAACTGGTAGCCGTACCCGCAGAGGAAGTCAGGGTTCTGCGACCAGCCCGGAAGCGGCACCGTGTCGACGTGCCGGCTGGTCGCGAGCTCGACCCACTCGCGCGGGACGAGCTGGCGGTGGCGCCAGACGCCTCCACGCAGCAGAAGCTCACCGAAGGCGGCAATGGCCTCAGTGGTCAGGTGCAGTCCGTGGAACCCGAACGCCACGCCGCTCGCCACCCGGTCCCACTCGGCGTGGTCGATGCCCATCGGCCCGAACAGCCGCTCGTCGAGGAACCCGGGGAGGTCACGACCGGTGACGCGCTCCACCATCCGCGCCAGGAGGAACGTGGTCGAGTTGTCGTAGGTATGCCGCGTCCCCTCCGGCTCGGCGAACGGAAGGCGCAGGAAGCCCTTCACCAGATCGCCAGGTTCCAGCTGCCAGGCCTGCTCGAGGCTGTCCACGCCGTGTCCGGCGGTCATCGACAGCAGATGATGAACGGTGACGCGGCGCCCCTGGTCCGAGACGTCGTCCGGCACATGGTCAGGCAGCACGTCCACCACCCGGTCGTCCAGGGACAGCAGCCCGTCGGAGATCGCGAGCCCGACGGCGATCGCGGTGAACGACTTCGTCAACGAGTACAGGAGGTGCGGGCGCTCGGCGGAGTACGGCGCCCACCAGCCTTCGGCGACGACCTGGCCGCGATACACGATCATCAGCGAGTGGCACTCGACGGATCGCGCCTCGAGCCGGTCCAGCAGCGCGGCGATCGCTGTGGAGGACACACCCGCGGCGGCCGGTGTCGAGCGGGGCAACAGTGGAGACGGCATTGGCGCACCATAAGTCGCACGGGATCCCGCGGCACGTGTTTTTCAGCAGGCGTGACTACCCGGGCCGATCTGTTTCGGCGTGCCAGGCCCGCCAGAGTTGCCCGTAGACGCGTCCCGCGCTGACGAGTTCGTTGTGGGTGCCGAGCTCGACGAGTTCGCCCGCTTCCATCACGGCGATGCGGTCCGCGTCATGCGCTGTCTGGAGTCGGTGGGCGATCGCGATCACCGTGCGACCCCGCAGTACCGCTGCCAGCGACTGTTCCGTTTGCCGGGCGGTCTTGGGGTCGAGCAGCGAGGTGGCCTCGTCGAGGATCAGCGTGTGGGGATCGGCGAGAACGACGCGGGCCAGCGAGAGTTGCTGGGCGCTGGCGTCGTCCAGTTTCGTGTCCAGCTCGGTGTCCAGCTCGCTTGGCAGGTCGTTCGACCAGCCGACGGCGGCGAGTGCGGCGTACAGCTCCTGATCGGTCGCGGTCGGCTTCGCGATCAGGAGGTTGTCGCGGAGGGTGTCGTGAAAGACGTGATGGTCCTGCGTGATCAGTACGACGTGTTCGCGGAGCTGGTCGGGCGGGAGGTCGGCGACCGGCGTACCACCGATGGTCACCGACCCGATGTGCGGGCGATCGAGACCTGCGAGCAGCCGTGCGAGGGTCGACTTCCCGGCTCCCGACGTACCGACGATCGCCAGGCGTTCGCCGGGCTGAACGAGCAGATCGATCCCGTGGAGTACGTCGCGAACGCCCGTGTAGCTGTAATGCGCATCGGTGACCCGGATCCGATCCCCGTCGACCCGCAGGGTACGGCGGGTCTCCGTCTGCGGGATGTCGGCGAGCCCCTCGACGCGCGCGTACGAGGCGCCGGCGCCTTGGAGCTGTTCGATCCAGAGCATCACGGTGTCGAGTGGGCCCACCAGCTGACGCAGATAGACCGTCGCGGTCACAACGACGCCGAGGCTGACGCGGTCGTTCGCGTACAGCGCGCCGCCGATCAGCAGTACGCCGACGACGGGCAGCGCCAGCGCGATCTCCGACCACGGGAACAGAACGGTCCGCAGCCACAACGCCTTCAGACGCGCGGACCGCGCCTGAGTGACGGCAGCCTCCGTGGCCTGCGTACGGCGATCTTCGAGCCCGAGCACCTCGATCGTACGGGCGCCTTTCGCAGTGCCCGCGACCACGTCGGCCAGTTCCGCGCCGGTCGCAGCCACTGCCAGGTACGCCGGCCGCGCGCGCCGTACGTACCAGCGAATGGCCGCGCCGACACCGATCAGGCTCAGCAACCCGCACAGGCCGAGGCGCACATCCAGGACCAGTACCGCGACGATGAGGAACAGCGCGTGGACGCCGGCGACCAGAACTTCGGGCACCGCGGACCGCAAGGTGGTGGCGACAAGTGACGAGTCGGTGCTGCCCCTGGCGATCAGATCGCCGGCCGGGAGATGATCGGCCACCCGCGGGGGCAGTGCCAAAGTCCGGAGGAGGAATCGCTCCCGAACGCGTGCGGCCGTTCGCTCGCCGAACCGGTAGCCGATCTTGAGCGCCCACCACGTGAGCACGGTCTGCACGACCGTGAACACGAGCGCGCCGAAGGCGAGCCGATCCACGGTGCCGAGCACATCGCCGGAGCCGGTCCGGATCGTGTCGATGATCCGGCCGAGCAGCCACGGCCCGATCAAACCTGCCGCGGACGCCAGCGCGTTCACCAGCACGAGCCCGATGACGGTACGGCGGTCCGCGCCGAGGTCACGGATCGCCGCAGCGCGGACTTCGGCAGGCCCCGCGATCGGCAACTGGTTAGTCATCGGCACCGTCCTGGGCGCGGGACACCAGTTCGCGATAGAAGGAGTCGCCGCGGAGTAGTTCCGTGTGCGTCCCGACCGCCGTCACCTTGCCGTCGGACAGCACGATGACCTCGTCGGCGCGGTCCAGCACGAGCGGCGACATGGTCGTGATCACCGTCGTCGTGTCGCGCCGCGCCTCACGGAGGCGGTCGATCATGGCGGACTCGGTGTTCGCGTCGACCGCCGAGGTCGGCTCGAGCGCCAGCAGGATGTCGGGCGCCGCGTACACCGCCCGAGCGAGCCGGATCCGCTGCCGTTGACCACCCGAGAGATCACTCCCACCGGCGGCGACGGTGGCGTCCAGGCCCCCGGGCAGCGCCTCGACGACGTCCTCGGCGACGGCTACCCGGAGCGCCGCCTGGATCAGGCTGTCGTCAGGCTCCAGCCGTCCCGCGACGATGTCGCGTACGGTGCCGGCGAACACCTCGGCATCGTTGTCGGCGACAACCAACCGGAGCCTGAACTCGTCTCGGGCGACATCGTCGACACGTACGCCCGCCCAGGTCACCGCAGCGTCCGTATCGGCGTCCAGCTGCCCAAGTCGCTCGATCACCGCGCGCGCCTCCGCCGGCCGCGGAGCGACCAGGGCCGTGAGTAGACCGGGACGAACGATCACGCCCGAGTCGGGGTCGGTCAACGGACCACAGCCGCGGGGGAGCGGCACCGGAGCGGGAACGTCGTGCCGAGCGACCGGCAGGTTGAGCAGGTCGATGATCCGTTGACCGGCCACCCGAGCACGGGCGATGTCACCACCGGCCTCGATGAAAGCCGCCACGGGTACGACGAGCACAGCGACGTACCCGTAGACGGCGACCACGTCGCCGATCGTGATGGCGCCGGTCGCAGCCATCCGGGCGGACAACCACACGACTGCGGCGAGGAAGAGTGCGGGCAGGCCGGTCGACATCGCGCCGACCCAACTCGCGGGCCCGGCGACGCGGTAGCCGTGTCCGACCAGGGTTTGCGACTGATCGGCGTACCGCTCCGCGACGAAGGTCTTGCCGCCGAGGCCGTTGAGGACGCGCAGGCCCGCCAGTACGTCGACCAGGCGGGTCGTCAACCTGCCTTGGTGCACGCGGTACTCGCCGCCGGTGCTTTCGATGCGCTGCAGGAACGGGCCGACGGCGATCCCGACGAGCGGGACCCCAGCGAGAACCACGGCGGCCAGCAGCGGTGAGATCGCGAACAGGAGGGCGGCGACCACGACGTACGCGACGACCGCACCGACGCCCGGACCGGCGACCGTGAGCGCCTGCGCGACCGTGTACACGTCGGCGATGCCGACCGTGACGACTTCGCCGGCACTCAGACGACGGCCCAATGACGCGCCCAGGCGGGACGTGTGCCACACGGTCGTCCGGACCGAGCGGAACGACGCGTCCATCCGGACCTTGGTCATCGTCCGGTGCCGTGCGATCGACAACAGCGCATTGAGCACGAAGGCCGCCAGCAGAACCAGCGACCAGCCGACGAGCGCGGAGGTGTCGCCGGCGACCAGTCCGTCGTCGACCGCGTGGGACAGCACCCACGGCGGCACTGCCAGTCCGACCGTCCAGCAGGTGCCCAGTACGGAACCCCAGGCGATCCGCCGCGCCTGCGATCGGGTCAGCCAGAAGAGGAAGCGGTACGGGTTCGCCAGATCCCGGGCTGCCGGCGGCGCCCACGTCTCGTTCGTCCTGTCCAGCCACTCACGAATCGGCACCATCGATCACATCGACTGCCGTGCGCAGTGGCTCGTCATGCGCAGATCGTAACCACTTGTGATTACGTTCACAAGATCGTTCTCGCCGTACCCGCGACGGTCTACTCGATCCATGCGCCGTCGTTCGCATCCCAGCCATCAGCCAGCGGCCGGGTCGCGTCATCGGTTCCTTCCCGCGCTGCGATCTGGAGTGAGCAGGTCGCGGTGTTCGAGAACCCAGACGATTTCCTCTCTGTCCCGGTCGAGGGCGCCGTCGAGGACCCAGGTGCGTTGCGGCTCTTGTCCGTCCTCCGCGAGTTGCCTCATCAGATCGGAAGTCGCCTGCATCCGAGCGGTGACCGCGTCGACAACATCGAAGACCGGGAGGTCGCCGTACGCTTCGAGGAACACGGCGATGCGATGACGACGGTCGGGGATCTGCGGGAAGTGATGCCAGTCGAGAGTGAACTCGTCGGAGCGCAACGGGACGAACCAATGGAGCGCGTACGCAATGTCGTCGACGCGCGGGCCGGGGTGGAGATAGTCCCAATCGATCAAGCCGACCGCGGTGTTGTCGTTCCAGACGAAGTTCCACGGACCGGGATCGCCGTGGCAGTAGACGATGTCGTCGCCGGGGACCTCGGGCGCACCCCAGACCGCGTCGGCCGGCGGCTGCCACGGCTTGCCGGCGTCGTGGATCCTTCGCAACAGCCGCGCGGCCGAGGCGAGCCCATCGTCTGTGTGCTGGTGGTACCAGCCGTCCCCGCCGCTCGCGCCAGGTAGGTATCGGAGGGACTCTGTGCCGCTTCCCAATTCCACGGGTTCGGGAACGCAATCGACGCCTTGGTCCCGGAGGAAGCGCAGGTAGTTCTGGATGGTCGCGGATGCTGTACTCGCGGGCCGCGTCACGAGGCCGTCGGCGATGTGGACCGGCCGCGTCTCGGCGTTGACTTCCGCGGCGCGAGCCGCCGCCTCGAATGCGTCGCTCATCCCGGCACCCTGCTCTGTCGTCGGGGGCTCCGCAACTCGATATCGCGTCGGGAGAGTTCGAAAACGGTGTGCGCTGTGGCGGACCGGTGGAGTTGAATCGGCTGCATGACGAGCTATCCGCTTCTTGACGTGCGGGTCACCACGCCGAGGCTGGAGTTGCGTGGGGCAACAGACGACCTGCTGGACGAGCTCGCCGATCTGGTCCGCGCTGGTAAGACGGCCGCCGAGCCTGCGCCGTACGACGACCCGATCTCGCTCTACGAGCCGGATCCCGACGAACGGGTAGCCAAATGGATGCGGGCGATCTGGCGTGGCCGGGGCCGGGTTGAGCCGGAGGCCTGGCGGCTGTACTTCGCGGTCGTTGTCGACGGTCGCGCCGTCGGGATGCAGGACCTCTGCGGCGTCAACTTCTCGACGCTCGGCACAGTCACCAGCTTCTCGTGGCTGGCCGACGACCAGCGCCGTCGCGGACTCGGCCGCGAGATGCGCGCGGCGATCCTGCACCTCGCGTTCGACGGGCTCGGTGCGAAGGAGGCGGGCAGCGACGCCTTCGTCGACAACCACGGCTCCAACTCGATCTCACGGGCTCTCGGGTACGAGCCGAACGGTTCGGACTGGGCCACCCGGCTGGGCGAACCAGGCCTGCTGAACCGGTGGCGGCTGACGCGAGACGTGTGGGAGCAACGACGCCGAGACGACATCGTGCTCCACAACGTCGAGGTTTGTCAGAAGTACTTGCCGCTCTCCTGATCGTCAGCCGGCGGGCCTGCCGAACCAGCGGGTCAGGTGATTGTCGAGGTCGTGCTGGTCGTCGCCGATCCAGGCGACATGACCGTCCGGGCGAAGGAGGAGGCACGGGACGTCCAGCGCCGCGGTGGGATCGGCGAGGTAGTCGACGCGCTCCGACCAGCCGCCGACGGTCAGTTGTCCGGTGCGGTCGAGCAGCAGGCCGCGGCCGCGGTGCAGCTGGTCGTAGAGGCTGCCTTGCTCGAGTTCGATATCGCGTTGGCGGCGGCCGAGCAGATCGGGGCCTTCGCCGAATTCGTAGCGGATGTCGATCGCGGTGATCTTCTTGATCAGGTAGCGGTTCACCTCGTCGAAGTCCATCAATTCGGTGAGCAGTCTGCGGACGGCCTTCGGGCCTGGCTCCGTGGATAGCAATTCCATTTGCGCGCGCGTGTTGTCCAGTACGTTCTCCGCAACTGGGTGACGTTCCGCGTGATAGGTGTCGAGCAATGGTTCCGGCGCCCAGCCGCAGAGCTGCGCCGCCAATTTCCAGCCCAGGTTGAATGCGTCCTGAATACCCAGATTCAGCCCTTGGCCGCCGGTCGGTGGGTGAATATGTGCTGCGTCGCCTGCCAGTATCACCCGGCCGACGCGATAACGTTCAGCCAGGCGGGTGGCATCGCCGAAACGCGACAACCAACGAGGGGAGTGCACTCCGAAGTCGGTGCCGGCGATGGCGCGCAATGCCTCCTGGAAGTCCTCAAGGGTCGGGCATCCCGAGCTTACTCCCGCAACCGGGATCACCACTCGGTAAACCCCGTCACCGAAGGGCCGCATACTGAACGTCTTGTGGTTCTCCTGGATTTCCGCCACTTTGGTGACGATCTCGTCCTGCGGTGCACCGACTTCCAGCTCGCCCATCAATGTTTCGTTCCGCGAGGGCACGCCGGGAAAGCCAACGCCGAGCACTTTCCGCACCGTACTGCGCGAGCCGTCACACCCGACGAGATAGCGACATCGCACTTCTTCCCCGTCAGACAATTCAACCGTGACACCGTCGTCGTCCTGCGCAAAATCGACTACTGCCGCGCCGCGTCGAACCTCCGCGCCGAGGCCGATCGCATGCTCTTCAAGCAAGCGAACAACAACCGGCTGCGGTATGCCCAGTAGATACGCCTGCGCAGACTCCAGATTGTTGGGCGCAGGCTTGTTGATAGCGGCAAAGAATCCGGCCACCGGACGCCGTCGACCGTTTTCGAGCAGACGATCCAGCAGCCCACGCATCGCCATCAACTCAAGGCTGCGAATATGCAGCCCAACGACACGTACAAACGAGGCGGGCTCGGTTTCTTTCTCGAGAACGAGTACTCCCACATCGTGCAACCGCAGTTCAGCAGCCAACATCGCGCCAACCGGTCCACAGCCCGCGACAATCACGTCGTACTCGCCGTGCAGCGATGAAGTATCCATAGGTATGACCTTCCAGGAGTGCCTTGATCATTTGGCGCTCCGGCGACACCTACGTCAATCGCCAACCGTGACAGACCGGGGGAGCGCCCACAGCAAATACCACCAACATGGGGCCCCACCTCCTCAACCAACGCCACGACCACCCGCAACCTACAACCCCCATCATCACCCCGTCGAACGCTTATCGCTGACCGCCGATTGGGTCTGGGGGAGATGCTCCTTCAGTACGCCGACTATGGTCTGTCTCGTGGCGATGTCAGACGACGTACAGGCAACTGGTTCGGACGGGCCGGGGGAGTCGAGCCGAGCGTGGCTGGAGCTTGCTCCGGACTACGAGCGGGCTCGCACCAAGGAAGACTCGCTGGATCGGCTCGTCGAGTGGCCGGCGCAGCGTGAACTGCTCGGCGACGTCACCGGACGGTCGGTGCTCGATCTCGGCTGCGGGAACGGCAGCAAGCTCGCCGAACTGGTCCGACACGGCGCGACCAATTCGGTCGGTATAGATGTCAGCGGCAACTTCCTCGAGGACCCGCCGTCCGGCCTGCAGCTCATCCGAGGCGATCTCTCCGAGCTGGATTCCCTGCCTGAGCTCGGCGGCGGCAAGTTCGACCGGATCCTGTTCCTGCAGTCCTTCGGTTACGCGAAAGATCCAGTCCGCGCCCTCAAGACAGCCCGCGCAATGCTCGCCGAGGACGGCTTCATCCTGCTCACCAGGACGCAACCCATCCGGTACGCCGTGGAGCGGGCCGAACAGAACGGAACGACATTGGGGGAGGAGTACTTCACCAGTGCGCCACACTCCTACGTCAGCGGCTGGAACGACCACATCACCCTGACCAAACGCCCGTACACGATGTCCGACCTGCTGAACACGTTCAGCGCCGCCGGCCTGTGGATCGAGACCACGCTAGAACCTCAGCTGTCCGAAGCGGCCCGAAGCCAGTACCCACACAAACAAGCCTGGATGAACAAGTACCTAGGCATCCTCATCTTCAAGCTCAGACCCCATTCCACGAGCTAAACCCAGCAGCCACCGGGATGACCAGCAAGGCCGGGTATTTTAACCACCATGATTCAGTTCTCTGGTGAGTACTAGGTGGTACGCCTCCTCGCGCTCGTCGCCGTCCTCACCCTGACTGCCTGCACCACGCAGCCCGACACGCCCGCACCCGTCCCAACCCTGACACCAACAGTCGTCCCACTGAGGGTCAACGAGGCGATGAAGGCGGCGCTCGTCGTGAGCGATTTGCCAAAGGGCTGGGACGGCGGGGTTGCGGTGGATCCCACGCCGACCCCCGGCGTTCGGGCTCAGTACGATCCGCCCGAGTGCCTGACGTTCCGGCATCCGACGGATATCTTGGGCAAGCCGGCGACGGCGGTCCGGGGCCAGTATTTCACCAGAGAACAACTGCAGTGGGTGACCGAATCGGTGTGGTCCTGGCCGACACAGTTGGACAAGTTCATATCCGATCTGACGAGCCAGTTCACGAAATGCTCGAAGTACACGATGGTGCCTCCGGGCCAGGAGACGTACTACTGGGTTGCAAAGCAGCTGCCTGTCCAAGGACTCACCAACGCATTCGCGGTCCGCTACGACACCTCGATATCCGAGGACGGGATCGACGCGATCAGCGACTACGTCGCCTTCGTCGTCCGAGGTGGCACCGTGGTCGAACTGGACGCCGAAGGTGACGAGATCACCGACACGGTCTTCATCCAACTCGTCCGAAAGGCCGCTGCGCGACTCGACGCGGCAGCCGGCTAGCAGAGCACCGGCAGAGACACATCCCGCACTGGAAAGTCGTCGGGTCGAGTCGTGGCCGCCCGATGGTGGAACCGTTGACCGGCGAGCAGGTCAACGGGGGGGTACTGGGGTGCTCACCCCAGGGCGCTACGCGACCGCGAGGGATCGGCGTGCTTTCGTGTACCTGCGCATCAGCACCGGGCGAAGCCAGCGCACGGGAGGCGGGAAGTTCGCCATCATGATGTCGTAGCCCTGGGCCTGGGACGGGTCGACCATCAGACCCAGAACCCACTCCGGGCCCGACTTCGGCGCGCCGGCGACGACTGCCTTGCGGAGGGCAACGATTTCTTCGGCAGAAAGGTCGGGAAACAGCCCCTTCAGCACCGGTTCCTCGGTATTCAGATGGCCGGCCAGTACATCGCGGACCTCGATCGCGGCTGGCAACAGCGCAACGGCACGGGCGGTGGTTTCGCCGGCCGCCGCATCGCGTAGCGAGGCGGCCTGGTCGAGAAGTCGCTCCAATGCCCTGTCGAGCTTGTCGTGATCGACCGACAGCGCGTCCAGTTGCGTCACGATGTCGGGGAAGCGGGTCCGCAGGACCGGCCAGAACAGCTCGTCCTCGCTCTCGTGGTGATGATGAATGAACGCTGATTGCCAGGTGATCAACCCGGTCAGCGTCGCGACCCGGGCCGGACGACCGTCGATCAGCGCCTGGAGCGCGTCGACCACCAGCGCGGTACTTCGTCGCATGATGGTGTGCACGGCGATCAGTTCGTCGTACAGCCGCAAACCCTCGGACTGGTCAAGCACAGGGGAACTCCAATTGAGGTGAAGGTGTTTCTAATGATTTCCTCAGCGTAGCCTAGGCCGCATGACACCTCGCTCGTACCACTCCCCGCGTCGGCGAGAAGAGGCCATCGATACCCGGCGCGACATCGTCGAGGCGGCTCGCCGCTTGTTTGCGGCGAAGGGGTACGCGCGGGTGCCGGTGACCGAGATCGCTGCGGCGGCCGGGGTTTCGGTGAAGACCGTCTATGCGAGCGTCGGGAGCAAGGCCACGATCTTGACGGAACTCATCAGCGTCAGCATCGTGCAATCCGACGCGGAGGCGGCACTCCAGCGGGTTCGGGAATGCCGGGATCTGGCTGGAGCGGTCGCCGAGGTGGCCGCCGGGACGAGGCGGGCGAACGAGGCGCTGCAGGACGTCGTCGACATTCTCTACTCCGCGCTCGGTGCGCACGAGGTCGCCGACAAAGCCTGGCAGGACAGTACGACGGACTACCGGGCTGCGCTGCAGGCTGCGGCCGATCACCTCGTCGCGCTCGCATTGGTCAGGGACGACGTGAGTGCATCGAAGGTTGGGGACGTACTGTGGCTGTCGTTCGGCTTCGCGGCATGGCGGACGCTGGTTCGCGACTGCGGGTGGTCGTGGGAGGCTGCGGAGGAGTGGTTGCGGGACCAGGCCGTCGTGGCGCTGAGCGTTGGAAATTCGAGTGGTCGGTGACCCGGCTCGCTCGAACATTTGGAGAAGCCGACCTGCATCTGCTCAGCGCGACTGAAGACCCACGGCTATATCGGCTCGCCGAGGCACGACGCCGGTCAGGTCGCCGGGGTGGTGTGTTCGACACGAACTTGTTGCCTTCATCAACGTCGCCTCGGGGGAGTGGCCACCAGGACGCGATGAGTTCTGGCTGTCCCTGCCTATCTGTCGTCGGAGAGGTGTGAGCGCATGTCCATGATCAGCAACTCAGAGGCGATCGCAGCATGGTCGGCGATGCCGGCTGACGCAATTGAGGCGTACGACGATCAGGGTGACTTTCCCAAGCGCCACTTGATGAATGGGAACCTGCTTCGAATGCTGGGGCCTGTCGATGGCCGGAGAGTCCTCGATGCAGGCAGCGGCGAAGGATATTTGAGCCGGCTGTTGGCCGCGGGCGGAGCTGAGGTCGTTGGTGTGGAGCCGGCCGCCGCGCTGCTGGCGCGCGCCCAGAAGCTCGAGCAGGAGCGGCGTCAGGGCATCAGGTTCGTGCAGGCTGATCTCTCGACGTTGCCTGAGGTTGGGCAGCCGTTCGATGCGGTGGTCTGCAGCATGGTGCTCCTCGCGATACCCGCCTGGCAGTCGGCGATGGCTGCGTGCGTCGGCGCGCTGAAGCCGGGCGGACGGTTCGTGTTCTCGATCACCCATCCGGCGTTCGAGAATCTCTACCCAACATGGCGGGACCACGGTCATTACCAGCTTGATCGATATCTGGACGAGTACGAGATGCCAGACGGCTACGCACCAGACTTCCACCGCCCGCTGTCGGCCTACATCAACGAACTCGTCGGTCTCGGGTGTCGCGTGACCGAACTCTGCGAACCGAGACTCGATCCACAGGTCGCACGGGACAGCGGAATCAGGGCGATCGAGTCCTACGTCGCACTACCGAACATCCTGATCGTCAGCGCCGACCGCGACAGATGAGCGCCAGACGGGGCAGTGGCTCCGCGGCTGGCCAGACGATTCATCTGAGGCACCACGCAGGCCACTAGTTGACATAATGTCCGTTATCGGCGCTCAACTTACGGGTGCAGAAGAGGCGCAGTAGCTGCCTTGAGGGTGAAGAAGAAAGGTCGGCGATCAGCGGGCCTGAACCACAGCCGGCGTCCAAGAATCCGGCGACGTCACCCAGCAGGCAAGCACCGTGGGCCGGGCGTATCAGCGGTTGAACAGGCCGTTCTCGTTGGCCCGCGCATACGCCTCGGCGAAGCTGTGGTCCGGCTTCTGCTCGGTGGGCTTGTGCCAGGCTCGATGCAGCTCAGGAGTCCGGTGTGGGCCAGTCCCCCCGATGCTGTTCATTGGACGGCTGGCGCGGCGGTTAGCGTGCCTGCTGTTGGGTTGATTGTTGCCAAGGTGCCGAGAGGGGTCGTGGCGGGTTGGGGGCCGTGGCCGATGGGTAGGCCGCCGAGGACGGGAACGTCGAGTTTCGCCAGCCGGTCGCGGAGTACGTCGAGGACGGTCCATCCGTTGCTGACGTCGTCCTCGAAGCCAGTGATCTGGCCTACGGCGACACCGCGCAGGCCGTCGAGCAGGCCTGATCGCAGCAGCTGGGTCAGTTGGCGGTCGACCATGCCGAGACCCGTGCCGTGGTTCACCTCGATGAGGAGGATGCCGCCGGCCAAGCTGGGCAGGTCTGCGCCGATGGCACAGCGAACGGTGTCGAGGTTGCCGCCCATCAGGAAGCCTGTTGCAGCTTCGCCTTCGGTCAGGGCGGCGCTCAGCTCGTTCGGATCCTGGTGTACGACGACCTCGGTGGTAGTCATCAATGCGCGGCGCAAGGCCTCAGCGCACTCCGGACCACAGTTCGGTTCGTACCAGCTCATGGAGGGTCCATGGATGCCGGCCAGGCCGACTTGGTTCCACAGCGCGAGGTGCAAGGCGGTGATGTCACTGAATCCGATCAGCGGCTTCGGATCGCGACGTACGGCGTCGAAGTCGAGACCGTCGGCGATGCGGTAGGCGCCTTTTCCGCCGCGGGTGGCGAAGATCGCCCGTACCCCGGGATCCCGAAAGGCGTCGTTGAGGTCAGCCAGTCTGTCGTCGTCCGCGCCGGCCAGATAACCGAAGCTGTCGAACACGTGCTCGCCAAGCTCAACCTGCAGCCCCCAGCCGGTCACAAGCTCCACGCCCTTCGCCACCAGCTCACGATCAGGCGTGCTGGCCGGCGAGACGAACCGAACTCGGTCCCCAGGGTTCAAGCGAGGCGAGACAAGCGCCGTACGAACGGCCGTGGACGTCATAGTGCGCAAGTGTGGCAGCAACCTCCGACAACTCCCCCGCACCCGCCCTTGGGCTACTCCCCCGGCGACACAAGCAAGCGTTCGGTGAACCATTCCGAGTAGCGTTCGACCGGTGACCGTGCCGCAGACCTACCAGATCGGAGTCTCCTACCATCAGTTCCACCTGACTCCGTTCGGTGTCAATCCCATCATCGACTCCAGCCTCCCTGCGGGCCCACTGCTGGCGTTCGACCCCCAGGTACCAGGCGCGCTCATCATCCTCACCGGCGGCACCGATGGCCCAGTCGACGTCACCGTCCATATCGGCCTCGAGCCGCTACCTGACCTCGCTGCCGCCGCAGACGGGTGGGACGTCGGACAGCAAGCCGCGATTCCGATCGAAGGCGACATGTATCTCGTGCCGTTGATGGGTTCCGGATCGACGCCGCTCGTCTACACACCCGCCGCGCCGGGCCTGCACCTCGTTCGTGTGCTTGCCCGAGGTCGCCGCGCGCACCACGAAGGCGTTGACGGCCCGAACGAGGACTATGACATCACCATCACACCCATCACCGCCGACCCCGGCAGGCAAGCCACAGCCGGCGACGGCCTCTACATCTACTGACGCGACCCGATGTACGGCGTCAGTAGCCGCGGGTGCCGTCCAGTTGTTCTCGGAGGATGTCGAGGTGGCCCAGGTGGCGGGCTGTTTCTTCGATCAGGTGCGTGAGGATCCAGCGCAGTGATACCGGGGTGAACTGCGGTGGGGTGAACTGCTGGATGGCGTCGAGGGTCAACTGGGCGACGATGCGCCTCGAGTGTGCGCACTCGGCCTCGTAGTCGCTCACGAGGTCGGCGATTGCGCGGCCGCCAGTTGGCCAGCCGCCGTCCTGGTCCCGCGCGAAGGTTGTGTCGGCGAATGACGGGAAGCTTCCGGCGAACCAGTCGTACTCGGTTTGCCGCAGGTGTGAGACGACGCCGGCGATCGTCATGCGTGGGGACGTGCTCAGGAGGGCGCGATCGGCCAGTTCGGGCGGCAGGCCGTCGACCTTTCGGCGTACGGTTGCTCGTTGCCAGTCGAGGAAACCGGTCAGCACCTCGCGCTCATCAGCGGCACCGGCAGGAAAGACACGCTCCACGTTCCTCAGCCTTGCACACTTGACCGAGTTGGCGGGCAGTTGCCGCGTAGCCTGGCGGGTGTGGAGGAGCTTCGTGGGCAACTGAAGGCCTGGGTGCAGAAATGGCGCTGGTACCAGCGGTATTCGTTGCCCTGGAATCGCGGGCGGATCCACTGGGAGCTGATGCGGCGCGGGGCGTTCGCGCGGTGGCCGTTGCACGGGAACGTGCTGGAGGCCTTGCAGGACGGGCGGCTCGAGGTCGGGGCCAACACGTTGTTCGAGCCCAACGTGTGGATCACCGTTGGCGACGAGGGGCGCGTGCGGATCGGGGACGGGACGTTCCTGAACATCGCGGTGATGGTCGCGGCGCTCGAGCTGGTCGAGATCGGCTCGCACTGCATGCTGGCGAACGGGTGCTTCGTGACGGATGCCAATCATCGGTTCGACGATCCGGATCGGCCGGTGCCGTGGCAGGGGTTCGACTCCAAGGGGCCGACGCGGATCGGCGACAACGTCTGGCTCGGCGCGAACGTGGTCGTCACGAGCGGCGTGACGATCGGCGAGAGGTGCGTGATCGGCGCCAACAGCGTGGTCACGCAGGACATCCCGCCGTACTCCGTGGCGGCCGGCGCACCGGCGAAGGTCCTACGCGCCGTCACCTACCCGAATGCTCAGCCCTGACAAAGTCAGTACTGCTACATCGTGGTGCAGGCGCTGGCTACGGTGTGGGCCCAGAGTTCGGGGTGGGTGAACCAGAAGTCGTGAGGGACTCCGGGGACTGTCGAGAACTTGCCTCGTGGGACGAGGGCGGCGAGCTGGGCGAGTGGCCAGGAAGGGCGGATGTCCTCGCCGGCCGCGATGAAGTGCATCGGTACGTCGCAGTCGGCCAGCCCTCGCCACAGATCCGGTTGGCGAATCCATTCGATGAACGATTCGCCGAGCGCGGCATGCACCTCCGGTACCCAGTCGATCGGCACAACAGGCTCCGTGTCCTTGCCTGCTTCGTAGGCTGCGGACCAGCTGCGATCGCGTTGTGGACCGCGGCCGGCGATACCGACGACACCTTCGACGGCTTCCGGATGCTGAAGCGCGTAGCGCACGCCCAGGTCACTCCCCCACGAGTGCCCCACCACGAGCCAGCTGCCGACACCGACAGCTGAGCGGATACCTTCGAGGTCAGCGATCGCTCGTTCCATGGTGTGCGGCTCGCCGCCCGAGCGGCCGACTCCCCGCGGTTCTGGATACCAGGCACGGTGATCGGGAGGTGAGATCTCGTCCCGTTCCAGATACTGCACGCAGCCCGGCCCACCGGTCAGCACGACCACATCGCGCCCCCGGCCCGTTACGCCGACATGCAATCCGACGCCATCCACCTCAACCATCCGCGAATCCATGACCCTGGACGCTAGCAACAGCGTCCGGCCAGAGAGGTTGAATTTCTTGGTGCGCTGTTTGTCGGATTCTGGGTGACTAGTTCGTGGAGAGGTCAAAGGAACCGAACAGCCACCACCCTCGAGGAGACCACGATGCCTGACCAGGCCCGGCGAGCACCCAGACCGTTCCGCTTCGGTGTGGTTGCGCCGATCACCGCTGATCTGCCGACGTGGCGGGATCGCGTACGCCGCATCGCCGACAATGGTTACTCAACGTTGCTGATGCCTGATGTTCCGACGTGGCAGCCGGCCCTTGGACCGACGCTGGCAACCGCGGCTGCGCTTGCTGACCTGAGGATCGGCTCCTGGGTGTACGCCGCGGCGCTGCACGAACCGTCGACCTTGGCCTGGGAAGCTCACTCACTCTCAGTACTCACCGAGGGCCGTTTCGAGATGGGCATCGGCGCCGGCCGACCGGGGATCGAGGTCGAGCTGGGGCGCGCTGCCGTCTCCCCCGCCGAGCGTCGCGCCAGGATGCGCGAGACCGTGGCCGCCCTCCGTACGTTCGACGGCCCGGATCTGCACACGCCGGTCGTCATGGCGGTGAGCGGACCGAAGTCGCAGGCGCTGGCGCTCGAGGTCGCTGACGCGGTCACGTTCGTACTCGCGGCGGACGACGAGCGGGTCGAGACCACGAAGCGGGTACGCGACTTCGCCGGCCGCCGCGACATCGAGCTCGCCCAACATGTCGCAGCCGTCGGCGACGGTCTCGCGCCGTTCATGGCGGCACCGGGCCTTGACACCGCGGCGCTGCGTGCGGCCGACTCGCTCGTCATCCTTCCGGGTGATCCCGGGGCGGCCGCCGAAGAAATCGAACGCCGGCGCGAGGAGATCGGCTTCTCATACTTCGTCATCGGCGCTGACTTCGCGGATACCTTCGCGCCGGTCGTCGCCAAGCTCGCCGGACAGTAGCCTTCGCGTTTCAACTCTCCCGTTCCTGCCTGTTCGCGGCTGGGAGTTGTGCGGGTCAGCCTGTCAGGGCCGACAGCAGGGTTCCGAGGAGCACGGCGGCGACGGCTATGCCGAGGGCGCAGAGTATTGGGAACGCGATCGGGTGCCGCCCGGCCCAGCTGACGGTGCCGGGGCGTTCGCGGGCGAGTTGCGCCGTAGTGATTGGGCCGCTCGGCCCACCGGTGGGCAGTCCGAGATGGGCGATCAGCCGGTCGAGATCTGCGCGCGCGTACAGGGCGCCGTTGATGCTCAAGAGCGCGTTTCCGCCGTTGTCGAGGACGACGATGGTCTCGGAGACAGCGCCGGGCTGCACCACCGTGGCCCGGATCACCGAGCCGGCGAGCGTGCGGTCGCGACGCCGGTGGAAGGTCAGGCCGCGCGCCGAGATGTCTGCCGGGGTGACGACGATGCGGGACCGCGACAGGTAGACGGCGATGGTGACGGCCAGCAGTACGACGAGGCCGAGGCAGGTGATCAGGGCGGGCATGCCGCCAGTCAGGACGCCGGCGACAACGAGGACCACGGCGACCACGGCGGCGATCGTGAGGACCTGGCGCCGCGGACCCGGAGCCGGCCGCAACACCAGTACGTCGGTTTCGGACACGACCCGAACCCTACGGCACCGGCGGCGCTGCGCTCGTGATTCGCGCGCACACGAGGCGCCGGTACGCCGTCTGGCGTCGCGACGTGCCGGCGTACACCGCGAGGGCGATGCGAGGGGCGGCGTACGCCGCGTGGGCGATGTCGGTGGGGGCGTTTAGAGTGCCGGGATGGTTGGTGGGATTCGTATTGCTGTTGCTGCGCTTGTGCGTGACGGCCTTGTGCTTCTGGTGCATCGGCATCCGTCGAGGCAGGCGTATCCCGACTGCTGGGATCTCGTCGGCGGGCATGTCGAGGCGGACGAGTTGCCTGAGCAGGCTGTTCGTCGGGAATGCCTCGAGGAGATCGGGGTCCAAGTCCACGACCCGGTGCCGATCGCGATGGCGGTCAGCGATCCGAATCTCGACGTACACGCGTTCCTCGTCACGCGGTGGGACGGAGAACCTGTGAACGCCGAACCGGACGAGCACGACGATCTTCGGTGGTTCCGGCCTGGGGATCTCGCTGAGTTGAAGTTGGCGCACTCGGGCAGCCTGTCGAGCATCCTGAACGCCGTCCAGGTCGCAACCAACTAGCGACTACGCCTGGATGAGTTGTTTGCGCATCAGGGTTATCTGGGTTTCATAGCGGACCGTGGATCCGTCCGCTGCTTCCTCGTCCCAGGAGCCGGACTCGCTGCCACTTACCACGTAGCCCAGGCGCTCGTACAAGGCACGTGGGCGGGACCGGTTGTCGTCCACGCCTAGCTCGACCCAGTCGAGGCCGCGGGCGCGGGCTCGTTGTTCCAGCGCGTCAATGAGGACTGAGCCGATCCCACAGGAGCGCAGCTCTTCCCGGACCGACAGTTGCCAGATCGTGGCCGCGCCGGGCGGTTTGCTGTAGTCGATCCCACCGACCGCAACTGGCATTCCGGAGGGCGGGCAGACGGCCAGGTAGTCGACCTCGCCACGCCGGACGCGGCAGATGGCGTCGGCTACGGCCCGGAGACCCGTCGCCGTTCCGTACCAACTGCAGGCGGGCAGGTCCGCTTCGGTGAGATCACGAACGGTCAGCGGGACTACGACCTCGGCCATATCCAGCACCCTGGCAGGCCCTCGACGACGAGTGCCAGTGAATTACTCCGAACGATGGCGGACGGAAACGGGTTCGTCGGGATCGGGATCGGGCGGTAGCCTCATGGTTATGTGCAACGTGCGGCGGATGATGAGCCCCTTCGAGGGGCTTGTGGTCTTGCGCTGAATTCAGCCGGTCGAGCCCTCGGTAGTGGGCTCGGTGCGTTGTGGGCTCCCTCCCGAGGCGACAGGGAAGGAACCCCATCGATGAACCCGTACTACATCACCACCGCGATCCCCTACGTGAACGCGGCGCCGCACCTCGGGCATGCGCTCGAGTTCGTGCAGGCTGACGTGCTCGCCCGCCACCGCAGGCTCCGCGGCCAACCGGTCCGGTTCCTGTCCGGCACCGACGATCACGCCCTGAAGAACGTCCTCGCCGCTCGCACCGCCGGCGAGCCGGTAGCCGACTTCGTCAACCACGCGGCCGACCGCTTCCAAGCGCTCCAGAGCGTTCTCGACCTGAGCTGCGACGACTACATCCGGACATCGTCCGACCCGCGCCATCGCCCCGGCGTCGACTACCTCTGGAAGCGCTGCGCCGACGCCGGCGACTTCTACCAGCACACCTATACAGGCCTGTACTGCGTCGGATGCGAGCAGTTCTACGAGCCCGACGCGTTGATCGACGGAGCCTGCCCCGAGCACGGTACGGCGCCGGAGCGGGTGACCGAGACCAACTGGTTCTTCCGCCTGACTCGTTATCGCGATCACATCAAGCACGCGATCACCACTGGCGCCCTCACGATCAACCCGCCTCAGAAGCGCAACGAAGTACTGGCGTTCCTCGACAAGGGTCTGCAGGACTTCAGCGTCTCTCGCCCGGCAGCTCGCGCGGGCGGATGGGGCATCCCGGTCCCCGGCGACCCCGACCAGGTGATCTACGTCTGGTGGGACGCGCTCACCAACTACATCACCGCGCTCGGCGTCGACCAGCCCGGCGAGGACTTCGAGTACTGGTGGGCCGGCGACGGCGAACGCGTCCACGTGATCGGCAAGGGCATCACTCGATTCCACGCCGTCTACTGGACAGGACTCCTGCTCTCGGCGGGCCAGCCGCTCCCGACCACCATCCACGTCCACGACTACGTCAACGTGGGTGGCGCCAAGCTGTCGAAGAGCACCGGCAACATCGTCGACCCCGTCGACCTCGCTGAGGCCTACGGTACGGACGCCCTTCGCTGGTGGATCACTCGCGAGGTACCGCTCCTCGGTGACACCGAGTTCACCACCGCACGCCTGATCCGGGCGTACAACACCGACCTCGCCAACGGACTCGGCAACCTCGCGAACCGCACCGTGACCTTGCTCCACAAGTACTACGACGGTCGGCTGCACAGTGACGACGTACCCGTGATCGGGCCGACGTGGGACAGCACCGCTCTGGACGCGGCCTGCGCCGCGCTTCCGGCAGACATCGACGCCGCCCTCAGGACCGCGGACTTCCGCTCGGCGACCGCACACTTGGTTGCCGCGGTCAACCTTGCCAATCAGCTCTTGAACGCGGCGGAACCGTGGAAGGCTCTGAAGAGCGCCACCGGCGATCTGCCCCTCGTTCACCGCCTCCTCAGCCGGGTCGCGCAGGCGTGCCGAACGCTCACCACCGAACTCGCGCCGTTCTGCCCAGGCGGAGCCGAGCGACTGTCTCGGCAACTAGGCGACGGTGAAGTGGTCGCGGCTCCCGAACCTGTGTTCGCCCGCGTGGTTTCGGAGGGTCGCTAGCAGGCCTCGAGGACGAAGAAGATGAAGCTGATGAACCGTGCGGGGTGCTCCATACCCTGCGGGCGGAGGTCGATCGGTGTGTCCTCGGCGATCGGCGGCTCGCTGATCACCGAGATGCGGAAACCTGCCTTCGTGAACGCGTCGCTCATTGCTTGGAGCGGCCGGTGCCAGATCGTGTACGTGACCGTGTGGCCGGCGTGCTCGGCGTCGAAGGAGAACTCTGCGACGTCGAAGTACTTCGCGTTGGGGTCGAGCGCCGTCTGGACGATCGGGTGGTTCAGCGACAGGATCAGCCGACCGCCGGGCTTCAGCACTCGGCGCAGCTCCGCGAGCGGATTGGTCCAGTCCTCCAGGTAGTGCAGGACGAGCGAGGCCATCACGTCATCGAAGGCGGCGTCGTCGTACGGGAGCGGCTTGGCCAAGTCGCCGACTCGGAGGTCTACGTCGTCGCCGAGCCTGCGGCGGGCCAGTTCGAGCATCGCCGCGCTCACGTCGAAGCCGGCGATGGTCGCGCCCCGGTCGCGGAGCGCCGCTGACAGCGGGCCGGAGCCGCAGCCGACGTCGAGAATGTGACGGCCGTCCACGTCACCCGCGAGATTTAGCATCGCCGGCCGTTCGTAGTGGCCGTTGAGCAGGTTGACCTCGTTGTCCGCGGAGTACGCCGCAGCGAACTCGTCGTAGTCGGTCTTCGGCACCAGCACTCCCTCTGTCGCATCCCAGCCCGCGAGCGCGAGCCTCGTCGGTACGACGGCACGCACGCCGATCTGGTTCGAAGCTAGACGCGCCCGTCCACGTGGACGACACGCAGCCGAGCCGGGTCGACGATCGCGACATCACAGTAGAAATCAGTACCGTCGTATGGCGCTTCGTCGGTCATGTCAGTCGCCTCTCGGCCAGGAGAACGTGGGACCGGGCCGGCGTTTAGGCGTCTGGTTGGTTTTGCAGGAGTTGGCGGGATGAGGTGAAGCCGAGGCGCTCGTAGACGGGGACGGCTTTGCGGCCGGAATGGACTGTGACTCGGTTGGCGCCCACGTGCAACGCGTGGTCGGATGCGGCTTGGACGAGTGCTGAGCCGATGCCTTTGCCTCGGTGTTCTGGTTCGACGAAGACGCTTTGGATGTCTGCCGAGCGGCGGTTGATCGCGTCGGGTCTCGGCGGGCGTGCGACGAGAGCTAGCCAGGCCATACCGATGAGGTCGTCGGTATCGGTTGAGCGGGCGACGAAGGCGAGGTGGGAGTCGGCGTGGGCGGACCACCAGGCGCCTAGGTCGGCCTCGAAGGACTCGATCGTCTGGTTGGCTCGCTGGTCCAGGGACGCGTTGAGCCAGAGCAGACGAGTCAGCTGGGGCAGGTCGGCTTGGTCTGCGAGGCGGATGTCCATGCGGTGAGTCTTTCGCAGACGCGATGGTCGAGCTATCGAGTTTCCACCTCTGCCGTTCCAGAGCTCGCGGCCCTGGGCCGACGCCGGCGCTCTGCAACATCCAGATCGGTGAGGCGGTGGGGAACAAAGATGCCACCCAGCGACCTTTTGTTTCCCAACCGGCCGCCGCGCCAGTCGTCGGCGATCAGGGCTGGTGGGCGGTGATCTCGTACTTGGTGAGGAGGGTGTGGAGGGTGGAGTGGCCTTCGGTGAAGGTCCATTGTTCGGCGGGGAGGCCGGCGGTGCGGGCGGCGTCGACGTTCTTCGCGGTGTCGTCGATGAACAGGATCGTGGACGGGTCGGCGCCGATGCGGTCGGCGGCGCGGGTGAAGAACGCCGGGTCGGGTTTCGCGACGCCGAGGTCGTACGAGTAGCAGCTGACGTCGAACAGGTCGTCGTACCCGAGCGCCGTGCGCATGTGCGCGCCGCGGTAGCTCTCCTGGTTCGTCCCGAGGTGTACGCCGTACCCGTTGCGCCGCAGCGCCCGGACCACCGCGAGGGACTCCTCGATCAGCACGATGTTCTTCCACACCGCGTCGTACACCTCGGCCACCGGTGCCGCCACGCCGTACTTGCGGAGCGTCGTGGCGAGCACCGGCAGATAGTCGCCCTGTCCGGCGAGCATCGGCAGCTCGTCCTTCCAGGTCTCGTGCAGAAAGTCCCGAGCCCGGTCACCGAGGTACGGCTCCATGGCCGCATACCAGCCACCAGGGATCTCCTGCAGTACGCCGTCCGCGTCGAACAGCACGTGCTGGACGGTGCTGTCCGGCCGGGGTACGCCGTACACGGCGGCGCGGATCTGCCTCGGGACATTGCACATGTGGCGGAACCCTTCTCAGGACGGGTCTTGGAGGATGCCGAGAACGTTGCCGTCGGGGTCGGTCAGCGTGGCGACCAGGCGGCCCCCGCCGACGTCCTTCGGCGCGTCCTTCAGGGCGCCGCCGGCCGCGGTGATGTCCTTGATCTTGGCTTCGATGTCGGTCACGTGCCAGTACGCGATCGGCGAGGTCATGTCGCTGTTCGGCACCAGGCCGATCTGCTGGCCCTCAGCGTCGTACCCGACGTAGTAGGGCGAGTCGGCCATCGGCTCGACACCGAGCAGCGCGGTGTAGACGGGCTTCGCCTTCTCGAGGTCGGTCACCGGGTGCAGGATCGTCTTGGCGCCTTGCGTGGTGGTCATTGCGTCACTCCAGGTTCGTGGGCCGCAGCCCCTGACGTTTACTGATTCCCACGCTATTTCGCGCCCCGCACCCGGTGCTTCTCGATTCCTGACCGGTTCCCGACTCAGGCCGTTGATTCAGGAGACGTACTCGGCGAGATGCTTCCCGGTCAGGGTCTTCGGCTTCTTGATCAGGTCGGCAGGTGTGCCCTCGAAGACGACCTTGCCGCCGTCGTGACCGGCGCCCGGGCCGAGGTCGATGATCCAGTCGGCGTGCGCCATCACGGCCTGGTGGTGCTCGATCACGATCACCGACTTGCCGGCGTCGACGAGCCGGTCCAGCAGCCCGAGCAGCTGCTCGACGTCGGCGAGGTGCAGACCGGTGGTGGGCTCGTCGAGGACGTAGATCCCGCCCTTCTCCCCCATGTGCGTGGCCAGCTTCAGCCGCTGCCGCTCACCGCCGGACAGGGTCGTCAGCGGTTGCCCGAGCGAGAGGTACCCGAGGCCGACGTCGGCGAGCCGCTCCAGGATCTTCTCCGCCGCGGGCGTCCGCGCGTCACCGTCGGCGAAGTACTCGAGCGCCTCGGACACCGGCATCGCGAGCACCTCGGCGATGTCCTTCCCGCCGAAGGTGTACTCGAGGACGGCGGCCTGGAACCGCTTGCCCTCGCACTCCTCGCACGGGGACTCGACGGTCGCCATCACACCGAGCTCGGTGTAGATCACGCCCGCGCCCTTGCACGCCGGGCACGCGCCTTCGGAGTTCGCGCTGAACAGCGCCGGCTTCACGCCGTTCGCCTTCGCGAACGCCTTCCGGATCGGGTCCAGCAGACCGGTGTACGTCGCCGGGTTGCTCCGCCGGGACCCACGGATCGCCCCTTGGTCGATCGCGACGACACCTTCCCGGTCGGCGATCGACCCGCGGATCAGCGAGCTCTTCCCGGACCCGGCGACTCCGGTCACCACGACCAGCACACCGAGCGGTACGTCGACATTCACGTTCTGCAGGTTGTTCGTCGAGGCCCCACGCACCTCCAGCGCACCCGTCGCGGACCGCACCGTGGGCTTCAGCGAGGCGCGGTCGTCCAGGTGCCGGCCGGTCAGTGTTCCACTGGACCGCAGCTTGTCGAGCGTGCCCTCGAACACCACCTGACCGCCACCGGATCCGGCGCCCGGACCGAGGTCGATGACGTGGTCGGCGATCGCGATCGTTTCCGGCTTGTGCTCCACGACCAGGACCGTGTTGCCCTTGTCGCGCAACTGCAGGAGCAGCTCGTTCATCCGCTGGATGTCGTGCGGGTGCAGACCGATCGTCGGCTCGTCGAACACGTAGGTCACGTCGGTCAGCGACGACCCGAGGTGGCGGATCATCTTGGTCCGCTGCGCCTCACCGCCGGACAGCGTGCCCGCGGGCCGGTCCAGCGAGAGGTACCCGAGGCCGATGTCGACGAACGAGTCGAGTGCCTCGCTCAGCGCCTTCAGCAGCGGTGCGACCGACGGCTCCTTCAGCGTGCGGATCCAGTCGGCCAGGTCGGTGATCTGCATCGCGGTCAGGTCGGCGATGTTCTTGCCGTTGATCTTCGACGACCGCGCTTCCGCGCCGAGCCGGGTGCCGCCGCAGTCCGGGCAGGTCGTGAACGTCACCGCCCGCTCGACGAAGGCGCGGATGTGCGGCTGCATCGCGTCCACGTCCTTGGACAGGAACGACCGCTGGATCGACGGGATCAGGCCGCTGTAGGTGAGGTTGATGCCCTCGACCTTGATCTTGGTCGGCTCCCGGTAGAGCAGGTCGTGCAGTTCCTTCTTGGTGTACTTCTTCAGCGGCTTGTCCGGGTTGAAGTATCCCGAGCCGCGGAAGATCCGCCCGTACCAGCCGTCCATGCTGTAGCCGGGGATCGTCAGCGCGCCCTCGTTCAGCGACTTCTCCGCGTCGTACAGCGCGGTCAGGTCGAAGTCGGTGACCGCGCCCATCCCCTCGCAGCGCGGGCACATGCCGCCGGCGTACACCTGTTCGCGGACGACCTTCTTCTCCCCCGCGCCCTTGTCGGCCGTCATCGAACCGGTCGCGGTCCGCTTCGGGACGTTGAACGAGTACGCCGTCGGCGGGCCGATGTGCGGCTTGGCGACCCGGCTGAACAGGATCCGGAGCATCGCGTTCGCGTCGGTCGCCGTACCGACGGTGGAGCGTGGGTTGGCGCCCATCCGCTCCTGGTCGACGATGATCGCGGTGGTCAGCCCGTCGAGTACGTCGACCTCGGGGCGGGCCAGGTTCGGCATGAAGCCCTGGACGAACGCGCTGTACGTCTCGTTGATGAGCCGCTGCGACTCGGCCGCGATGGTGCCGAACACCAGCGAGCTCTTCCCCGAACCGGACACCCCGGTGAACGCGGTCAGCCGGCGCTTCGGGATCTCGACGCTGACATCCTTCAGGTTGTTCACCCGGGCGCCGGTGACCCTGATCAGGTCGTGGCTGTCGGCAACATGGTCGTCACGGCTCATGTCTGTGTCTCTCTCCGAGGGTCGGTCAGATGGCCTGGTTGATCCGGACGTGGTTGCCGGCCGGGTCGCGGAACGCGCAGTCGCGCACGCCGTACGGCTGGTCCACCGGTTCCTGGATCACCTCGGCGTCGGTGGCCTGCAGGCGCTCGAACAGACCGTCCAGGTCGTCGGTCTGGAGCACGACGGTGGCGTAGGTTCCCTTGGCCATCATCTCGAGGATGGTCTTCCGCTCGTCGTCGGTCAGGCCGGGGTCGACGGCCGGCGGGGTGAGCACGATCGAGGTGTCCGGCTGCCCGGGCGGGCCGACCGTGATCCAGCGCATCCCCTCGTACCCGACGTCCATCCGGACCTCGAAGCCGAGCAGGTCGCGGTAGAACTTCAGAGACGCCTCGGGGTCGGTATGTGGCAGGAAACTGCTCAGGATCTTCAGGCTCATGGCGTCACGTTACGTGCCGGACGGCGTGGATGCTTCTCGATTCCTGATCGGTCGCGTGACCTGTTTCGCTACACACGACGGGATGCCGACCGTCGCGTCCGCGGCACGGTCCTTGTACTGGCTCGGCGGCATCCCGACCAGCTCGGTGAACCGGGTGCTGAACGTGCCGAGCGACTGGCAGCCGACCGCGAAGCAGACGTCGGTGACGCTCATCCCGCCGCGCCGCAGCAGCATCATCGCGCGCTCGATCCGGCGCGTCATCAGATACCCGTACGGCGACTCTCCGTAAGCGCGTTTGAACTCCCGGCTCAGGTGCCCGGCCGACATGTGCGCGCCGCGGGCGAGCGCCTCGACGTCGAGCGGCTGCGCGTACTCCCGGTCGATCCGGTCCTTCACACGCCGCAGCCGCGCCAGGTCCTCGAGGCGCTGCGCATCGGTCGTTCCACTACTCACGGTAGAAATCCTGCCATGCGACCGAACCGAAGTCATGCCTGCCGCGTCAGCTGCCGGTCGCCCGACCAAAAGTTTTCATCGGGCCGCCCAGTTGAGGTAGGCGACGTTGGCGAGGAGCCAGCCGAAGCCGATCGCCTGTTGGCCGTCGCGTTCCGGGGTTGGCTGGTACCGGTTGTAGAGGGCGAGGCAGTGGGCGTGCACCTGCGGGTCCCACGGGCTCGCCTGCATCCAGCGCGGGGCCTGGTGGGCGACCGAGGCCGCGCCGATCGCGCCGCCGGCGACAGTGGTGTGTACGGCGGGCAGTCCGTCGGCGTCCGTGGTGGCGACGTTCTGCGTGAACGTCCGCGCGATCCGTGCCATGTCGCGTCCGTCGAACGCGAGTCGCGCGCGGAACGCCCGGACGGCGAACTCGACGTCGATCGCCCCATGACTGATGTCCTCGAACTGCCGCGCCGGACCGCCGGAGGGCGTGAAGATCGACAGGTCCGTCGCCGGGTCGCCGGTCTTCGCGAACCCCTCGTAGATGTGCCCGCCCATCGGCCAGTAGTGCCACTGGTACGCGTCCCCGGCGTCGGCCACGAGCTGGCCGGCGAGCATCCGCCCCATCGCCGCGACCTTCTCCCGGTACCCGCGGTCCCCGGTGATCAGCGCGAGCTCGACCAAGGTCTGGCCAAGCCCCACCGACTGGTTGATCGGCTGCTCGCACCCGTCGTACGCGAGCGGCTGGCCCTTCGGCCAGATCAGGTAGCCGCCGTCGCGGTACTCCCAGTCGTGCACCGCGACAGCCTCGCGGCACGCGGTCAGGTACTCGGCCGCCTTGCTCTGATACCGGCGGCGCAGCGGCGGCGAGCCGAGGACGATCCGCACGAAGCTTGCGATCGGGTACGTGATCATGCCGGTGTGCACCGCAAAGATCACCGGCTCGCACTGCATGTCATACGCGCCGGGCCGCGGTACGTCGCCTGCGCGCGGAGCCGGCCGCCGGTCGGCGGCGGTGAGCTGGAGCGGCCCGGGAGCGGCCGTGTAGATCCGGGTCACCGCGTAATCCGGACTCGCTGGGTCGAGCGACAGATCGGTGAGCGTGACCGTCCGGTTGACGAAGGTGTTGACGAGCTTGAACGTGAAGGTGTCCGGACGGGTCCCGGCGGTGACGGTCACCGTGGTGTCCTCGGCGTACGAGAGCGCTTCGCGCAGGTCGAGCAGCGGCTGACCGTTGCTGTCGGCAAGGGTCGCGTAGCCGGTGGTGTACGGATGGTCGGCGCGCCAGGCCGGCTGCGACAGACCGCGGTAGTCCTTGACCCCACGGACGCTGTCGCGGACCGCGAGCACCTGGTCGATGTTGTCGACGAGGCGGTCCAGGTAGTACGTGTCGCGGTATCTCTCGTACATCCGGACCAGCCCGAGCAGTACATACGACTGGCTCCACGCGAGCATCCCGGAGCGGCCGTCGCGGTTGGTGTTGTCGTTCGGCTGGTCGGGTTGACCGGGACCGCCCTGCTGGAAGAGGCGGTCCCAGTCGTCGAAGGTCTGGCGAGCCGTGTAGTCGATGGCGTCGGCGTACGCCGGGAGCGCGGTCAGACCTCCCGCCGCCACGGCACCGGCGGCGGTGAGGCGGAGGACGTCACGGCGGGACGGGCGGAAGTCGGTCATGGCGGGGCGGCCTCCGGCTGAGAGTGGGCCCGAGAGTGGGCTAGGCCACCATTCTTCCGGAGGGAACCGATTTACGGCAGGTCGAGCGCCAGTGGCAAATCGCTGAGGAACTCGGCCGCGTCGAACATCGCGCCGGCCGACGCCACTCCGGACGACCGCGTCTGCCCGCCGAGGATCCGCCGTACGGCGCCGACGGCCAGCGGGGCCGAGATCGCGTAGATGTCCTGGCCCGCGGCGCTCGCCCGCAGGTCGCCGACGCGGACATCGACCACGAAGGTCTGGTCCGACCGCCCGTGCTCGTCGACGGCCGCCGGCGCCGGGGTGGACGCGTCCGCGAGATCACCGGCCGCCTCGAGCGTCATGTACGTGCGCACCTCGGGTACGGCGAGATGGCTCGGAATGGTCACGATGTCGGCCATGCTGAACTCGGCGATCACGCGACGCCGGCCGAGCGGCCCCGGGAACGTCCAGTCCTGCTGAACCGGCGGGTCGTCGTGATATCGCAGCCCACCCTCGGCGAACCGGACTCGCCGACCGCTGCGGCGGTCGTGTGAGACCTGCCCGGCTACGCGGGTCCCCGGTGTCGGGTGCCAGCTGCTGAGGCCGTAGGCGACGTGGACCGCGGGTGCGCTGGTCTCCTCCCCCAGGGCCGCCGTCGCCAGCAGGTCACCGAGTCCGCCGTAGAACGCCATCGCCGGGACGACCGGGGTCGTGCTGCTCCTCGCGAGCGTGGCGGCGTTCGCCTCGATCTCAGCCGCGACGTCGACGTATGGGATCCGCGCGCGGGCGGCCGCCTCGATGAGCGGTTCGGCGGTGAGCGCGAACGGCCCGGCGCAGTTGATCACGGCAGCGGCGTCCTTCAGCGCCTGGTCGAGGCCGCGTGGGTCATCGTCGGCGGCCGCCCGGATCTCGAGGTCGCTCCAGTGCTGTTCGAGGGTCGCGGCGTTCCGGCCGGACACGATGGTGGGGAGGTCCTGCCGGAGCAGCTCCTCGACGACGAACCGGCCGGTGTGACCGGTGGCTCCGTAGACCACGATGGCGTTCATAGGCTCGAGTCTGGGCCGCCGCGGGACGAGACCGTGAGAGTCCGGAACGACACCAGCCGTACACTTTCGGACATGCACACCGTCGCGCTGGCGACCGCCGGGCGCCTGCTGCACTTCGAGCTCGGGATCGCGTACGAGATCTTCGGCAACCCACCACTCGGGGTCGACGGGTGGTACGACGTACGACTGTGTGGACCGGGGCCGGTGCAGGTCGGGCCGTTCGTGGTGGAGCCGTCGGAGTCGCTGGCCTGGATCGCGGCCGCGGACACCGTGCTGGTGCCGGCTGTCGCGGATGTCGACGAGCCGCTGCCGGACGAACTGGTGGCGGCGGTGCGAGTCGCGGCCGACGCGGGCGCGCGGATCGCGTCGTTGTGTACCGGCGCGTTCGTGCTGGGCGCGGCCGGGTTGCTCGACGGGCGGCGGGCGACGACGCACTGGGCGCACACCGACGTACTGGCAGCTCGGTTTCCGGAGGCGGAGGTGGATCCGGACGTGCTGTACACCGACAACGGGAAGGTGCTGACAGCGGCCGGGAAGGCGGCGGCGGTCGATCTGTGTCTGCATCTGATCCATCTCGACCACGGGGCGACGGTCGCGAACACGGTCGCGCGGCGGCTCGTCGTACCGCCGCATCGGGCCGGCGGGCAGGCGCAGTTCGTGGCGACGCCGGTGCAGGTGAGTGGCGATCACGGACTCGCGCAGTTGCTCGCGTGGGCCGAGGAACGGTTGGACCAGCCGTTGACGGTGACGGATCTGGCGCGACGGGCGAACACGAGCCCGCGACACCTCGGGCGGCAGTTCCGTGCGGTGACCGGTCAGACGCCATTGCAGTGGTTGCTGACTCAGCGAGTGCGGCGAGCCCAGCAGTTGCTCGAAGCCACCGACGACGGGATCGAGGCAGTCGCCACGGCCGCGGGCCTGGGTACGGCGACCACGCTGCGGCGGCACTTCAAGCGCGTGGTCGGCGTACCTCCGGACACCTACCGGCGCTCGTTCCGCACCGCCTAGGGTGACGCTCATGGACAGTTACCCGCGACGGATGCACACAGCACTGGACACGACGGACGCGCGCGGGCTGGCCGAGTTCTACCGGGTGCTGTTGGGGCTGCGGTACCGGCCCGGAGACGAGCCACCGAGCGACGGTACGACGGATGACGCGGATTGGCTGGTGTTGGTCGACGACGACGGCCACCGGCAGCTCGCGATCCAGCGGGTCGACGTGCTCAAACGTTCCACCTGGCCATCGCCCGACGTACCGATGCAGCTGCACCTCGACTACGCCGTACCGTCCCTCGACGAACTCCGCCGCCATCGCGAACGCGCCGAGGAGCTCGGTGCGACCCTGTTGCTCGACCGGACCGGGGACGGGTCCGAACCGCTCTACGTCCTCGCCGACCCCGCAGGCCACCCGTTCTGCCTACTCGTGGAGCAGATCCCGCATGCCTAGACACGTCCGCGAGGCCGCCCCCGATGACCTCGCCGCGATCCGTCGCCTCTACGCACAACTGCACCCGAAGGATCCACAGCTCGCCGACACCGCGGCCGACGAGATCTTCGCGACGATCCTCAGCACACCCGGTCTCCAGCTGCACGTGCTCGAGGACGACGGTGAGGTGGTCGCGACGACCTACCTCAACCTCATCCCGAACCTCACCCGCGGCGGAGCGCCGTACGCCGTGATCGAGAACGTCGTGGTCGACGAGGGCCGTCGAGGATCTGGTCTTGGGAAGCAGCTGATGGCCGCGACGCTGGAGGCTGCGTGGGATGCCGGGTGCTACAAGGTGATGCTGATGACGGGCTCGCAGACTCCGGCGACGCATGCCTTCTATCGCCGTTGCGGATTCGATCCGGACGAGAAGCAGGCGTACGTGCAGCGACCGGCCTAGCCTGGGAGTTCTATGGACGAGTTGCGGGAGTTGATCGTGCGCGCCGCCGGACGTGAGGGGGTGATCGACGGGCTGCTGGTGTCGGTGGTGGATGCGCCGACGCCGCCGACGGCTGGGCTGGCTTCGCCGACGTTCGCGTTGGTGGCGCAGGGCCGGAAGCGGCTCGCGCTCGGCGAGCAGGTCTTCGAGTACGGCGCCGGCGACTACCTCGTGGTCTCGGTCGACCTCCCCGTGACAGGACATTTCGTCGAGGCCTCGCCGAGCACCCCGTGCCTCGGAGCCGGGCTCGAGCTACGGCCGGAGATGATCGCGTCACTGCTGCTCGATTCGGCGGAGAAACCTGGCGGTCCGGTCCGCGGCCTCGGCGTGAGCCGCGCCTCCGCCGAACTGATCGACGCAATGGTGCGTCTGCTCCGCCTCGTCGACACCCCGGACGACGCCGCCGTACTCGCGCCACTGGTCGAGCGGGAGATCCTCTGGCGCCTGCTCCGGAGCCCGCAAGGTGCCGCCGTCCGGGAGATCGGGCTCGCCGACAGCAGCCTCTCGCATGTCGCCCGGGTGATCCGCTGGATCCGCGACCACTACACCGAGCCGTTCCGCGTCGAGGACCTCGCGGCGATGGCCGGCATGAGTACGTCGGCCTTCCACCGGCATTTCCGCACGGTCACCGAGCTGACCCCGATCCAGTTCCAGAAGAAGATCCGGCTGCACGAGGCGCGGCTGCGCGTCGTCGGCCTGGGAGAGGACGTGACGAGCGCCGGGTACGCCGTCGGGTACGACAGCCCGTCGCAGTTCAGTCGCGAGTACCGGCGCGAGTTCGGCACCCCGCCGAGCCGCGATGTCGGCAGGATCGTGCAAGTCTGAGCGAGGATCGATCTACCACCTCGTCAACCTTCACACGTCTACTGGAGACGCACCCGTTACCCACCCAGTAGGAGTTGTGCACGATCATGCAAATCGCTGTGATCACCGGCGGAAGCTCCGGCATCGGCCAGAGCGCCGCCTTCGAGCTCGCCAAGCGCGGTACTGCCGTCGTCGTCACGTACCGCGGCGGCCGTGACCGCGCCCTCGAGACCGTCGAACGCATCGAGAAGGACGGCGGTACGGCGGTTGCGCTGCCGCTCGACGTCAGTCGCCCGGACACCTTCGGCGAGTTCCGCGCCGCGCTCACCGGCGTACTCGAGAACTGGGGCCGGACCTCGTTCGACTTCCTCGTCAGCAACGCCGGCGTCGGACAGCCGCCGGTGATGTTCGAGGACACGACCGAGGACCTGTTCGATCAGATGATCGCCGTCCACCTCAAAGGCCCGTACTTCCTCACCCAGACCCTCCTCCCCCTGCTCGCCGACAACGGCTCGATCGTCTACACCACCAGCACGTCCGCGCTGCCCACCGCGCGCCCGACCCCGGGGTACTCCGTCTACGCCAGCGTGAAGGGTGCGCAGATCGTGCTCACCCGCTACCTCGCGAAGGAGCTCAGCGCCCGCGGGATCCGCGTCAACGCGGTCGCACCCGGCGTCACCCGGACGCGGCTCGGCGACGACGCTTTCGCGCAGCACCCCGAGCTCATCCCACCGATCGCCGGCCGCACCGCCCTCGGCCGCATCGGCGAACCCGACGACCTCGGCACGGTGATCGCCTTCCTCGGCTCCCCCGACGCCGGCTGGATCACAGCCCAAACCGTCGAAGCCTCCGGCGGGTACGAACTCTGAGCGTCCATCCCGGCGAAACCGAGCGCTGAGCCGCGCGGCCTGATGCCTGTGGGGAATCAGCTTCGGAGTTGAGCGTTGAGGCGGGCGGCTTGTCTGGTGAGGTGGTCTCGTTCGGCGAGGTTGGGTGCTGCTTGAGCGGCCTCGGCGTACAACTGCGCCGCGCTGACGAGATCACCGTCCCGCTCATGCAGGTACGCCATGGCGGCAGCGCGGCGGGGCAGCGACGGATCCAGATCCGCCAGCGCGGCCAGGCCGGCCCGCGGACCATCCGCCTCGCCGACCGCGACAGCCCGGTTCAGCCGCGCGACCGGGCTGTCGGTGAGGCGCACCAACTCGTCGTACCACTCGACGATCTGCACCCAATCGGTCTCCTCAGCCGTTTGCGCGTCGTCGTGTAACGCGGCGATCGCGGCCTGCACCTGGAACTCGCCCAGCCGATCACGGGCGAGCGCCGTCTGCAGCACGTCGACGCCCTCGGCGATCAGCCGCGTGTCCCACAGACCGCGATCCTGTTCGACCAGCGGCACAAGCCTGCCGTCCGGCCCCGTCCGCGCGGGTCGCCGAGCATGGTGGAGCAGCATGAGCGCGAGCAGCCCCGCCACCTCTTCATGGCTGATCATCGCCGCCAGCTGACGAGTCAGCCGGATCGCCTCCGCGGCGAGGTCGACGTCACCGGAGTACCCCTCGTTGAAGACCAGATAGAGCACGCGCAGCACCGTCGCGACATCGCCCGGCTGATTGAACCGGACCTCCGCGACCGTCCGCTTCGCGCGACTGATCCGCTGCGCCATCGTCGACTCCGGGACGAGATAGGCCTGAGCGATCTGACGCGTGGTCAGACCGCCGACGGCGCGCAGCGTGAGCGCGACCGACGACGCCGGGGTCAACGACGGGTGCGCGCACAGGAAGTACAACTGCAACGTGTCGTCCGACGACTCGACCGGCCCAGGCCCGGGCTCGCTCTCGATGCGTTCCTCGCGGCGCCGCCTCGAGGTCTCGGAGCGGGTCGCGTCGACGAACTTGCGCCACGCCACGGTCACCAGCCAGCCCTTGGGATCCTGCGGCGGTTCGTCGCCCCACCCGCGGACGGCCTCGACCAACGCCTCCTGGACAGCGTCCTCGGCCGACGCGAAGTCTGCTCCGCGCCGGACGAGGACACCGATCACCGCGGGTACGAGGTCCCGCAGCAACGACTCGTTCACTCGGTGACCGTCGGCTGCTCGCTCCAGAACGGCCGGACCTCCAGCCACTCATGGAGCGGCTTGCCGCCAGGTCCGGGAGCTGCCGACAACTCCCCCGCCAGCTCGACCGCACGGTCCCATGACTCGACGTCGATGATGTACCACCCGGCGATCAGGTCCTTGGTCTCGACGAACGGCCCGTCGGTCACGGGCGGTCGCCCCTCGCCGTCGTACCGCACGAACGCGCCGTCCGGCATCAGCGCCTGCGCGTCCACGAACTCGCCGGACTTCTCCAGCCGAGCGCCGAAGTCACGCATGAACTGCAGGTGCGCCTCGACCTCCTCCGGCGTCCACTGGTCCATCGGCGCGCAGTTGACCGCGGGCGCCGGGCCACCGCGGTAGTGCTTGAGCAACAGATACTTCGCCATCAGATTCTCCCTGTCTGTCTCAGCTGAGCCGATCCAGGTCCAGACCGAGTTCGGTGAAGAACGCCACCGCGCCCTCCCTGTCCACCACGATGCCGACGTTGTCCATCCGTTGGATCGCCATTGCCGAGGTCCCCTTCGTTGTCGCGCGGCCCATTGTGCCGACTCGTACCCCTGGGACGGAGTCGCCGCGGCGTTCTCGACATCGCGCGCTGACATCTCGTTCCGGCCGCGCCGCCACACGAGAGCGGTTATCCCCCGGCGCAGGGGGTTCTTCCATCGTGTACCGACGAAGAACCCCTCGTGCGAGGGGATAACCGCTCGTAGTGGAAAGGTCAGGACGGTGGCGGCCAGGCGTCGCCCCAGGTGGTGTGGCGGGCGGCGCGGTAGGTTGCGGCTGACTTGGGGACGACGATCTGCTCCGCCGTACCGGCCGAGGTGCAGAGGTCGAGCACGATCCGGTTCTTCGGGTGGACAGGTCTACGGACCACGCGGGCCGGCGCCGGTCGTGCGGGGCAGCGCGTCGCGACCAGGTAGGCGAACTTCTCGTCCTCGAAGTTGCGGGTGCCGTTCTTCAATCCCCGATGGAGTTCGGTGCGCGGGAGTCGCGCGGCGAAGTGACACCAGTCGACCGGACACGGTCCCGCGTGCGGGCAGGGCGCCGCGATCCGGAAACCCTGCTCGATCAGGAGATCGCGAGCCGCGAGAGTACGACGGTGGCCGCACGGGGTTCCCGGTTCGACGAGGACGACCGTGGTGGCGGTGCGTGCCGCGGTCTGGATCAGGGCGCGGCGAGCGTCTTCGGTGAGCTCGTTCAGCACGTAGCCGATCGTGATCAGGTCGACCCGGTCGTGCGGGCTCCAGTCGCGAAGGTCTCCGGCTGTCCACTTGGCGCGTGGGCCGTCAATGGCCAACTGTCGGCCGAGGTGGATGGCGGCGCTTTGGCGTTCGATGATCTCGGTTCTGATGGCCGGCCAGAGAGCGGCCGCGGCCCAGGCGGCCGCGCCGGTGCCTCCACCGAGATCCAGATGCGTGGCGAAGGACGAGTCCACCCGGCGTTCAGCTTCCGTGAGGGCGGCGTGCAAGGCACGAAAGGTGGCGGGCATGCGAGTGACGGCGTACGCGAGGGCATCGAGTGGGTCGCTGATACCGGGCGTGGTGTCGGTGATCTGCTCGGTGCGATAGCGCTTCGAGAGTGCAGTGACGCGCCGGCGCAGTTCTTGGTGCGGTACGCCGCTCAGCGCCCGCGCGAGGGCAGCGTGCAGTTGGGTGTCCACGGAGGACATGGGGAATCTCCGGTTCGGTCGGCACGGAGTGCGCGCCTGAATCAGGGCGCACGTGATCCGCGGCCAGACGCCGCGACGCACCAACCGGTCCGGAAGAGAGAGCCGTCAGCCCGTCAGCGGGCAGCAGCAGAGGAGGGATTGGCGCGGAACCGGATAACCATGCAAGCCATCACGCACCTCCTCGGTCAGCACGACCGTAACAGAGCCCACCATCGATCGGCCTCTGCTTTATCGGCCCTCCGACGTGCAGAGACAGACCTTGTTGCCCTGCGGATCCGCGAGAACGATGAACGCCGGCGCCTCGTCGTCGTACACGACCGTCCCGCCCGCGGCGATCGCGGCCTTGATGCGCGACGGGACGATCTCGGGCGGGAGCCACAGATCGAGGTGGAAGCGCTGGCGTGGCGGCTCGTGCGGGTCGGTGCCCTGGAACCAGAGGTTGGCGACGCGGCCGGTCGGGTCGCAGACGTCGTTGCCCTGGAACGCGTCCGTGCTACCCGTGAGGACCGCCGCCCAGAACGGACCGATCGCTGCGCGATCAGGCGTGTCCAGCGCGATCTCCACCTGCGCAACGGCTCCCGGCTGTGCGATCAGGCCGTGCTCCACGGCGACGTCACTGACCTGCCGCGCCACCGCCTCGTCCGTGCTCCTCGCATCGACGTACGTCGGACCGAGCCGCAACTCGGGCACGACCGCGCTGGTCGCGAACGCCGCACCCACCGCCGCCACGAAACGCGCGCCCGCGGCGTACGAGTCGATCAGGAACCTCGCGTGCAGCGCCTGGGCCAGCTTGCGCCAGTCGGGCAACCCCGCATCCGTCACCATCTGTACCTCCTTGACCAGAGGCTACGATCCGGCACCGACAGTTCTCGCTTCGAGGCTGCGGACGAGGCGGTCCGCGCCGTGATAGATCTGCAGTCGGTGCGCCGCCCCGGACCATCACGTGCGCGCGTGCCGTCCGCCTACTCATCGAACGGAGCGGCATGTACCGCAGGCTCGTCCTCAAGCTCTCCGGCCAGGCGATCGCCGGGCCGAACGACTTCGGTTTCAGCAGCGACCGCCTCACCCATCTCGCGACCGAGGTGATCGCGCTGCGCGCCACCGGCGTACAGGTCGCGGTCGTGGTGGGCGGCGGGAACGTGTTCCGCGGGAACCGGTCCGCGGACTGGGGCATCGACCGGGTCGAGGCGGACAACATCGGGATGCTCGGCACGGTCATCAACGCGGTGCTGTTGCGCGGCCGGCTGGCGGCGCTCGGGGCGCACGGGGTGCGGCTGATGACGGCGATCCCGATCAACAACCTCGCCGAGCCGTATGTCCGTCTGCGCGCCCTGCGGCACCTCGAGAAGGGCGCGATCGTCTTACTTGCCTGCGGCAACGGACAACCCTTCACCACTACCGACTATCCGTCGGTCCAGCGCGCGGTCGAGCTCGGCGCGGATGCCTTGCTGGTGGCCAAGAACGGCACCGACGGCGTGTACGACGCCGACCCCAACCAGCACCCGGACGCCCGGCGCTTCGACCACCTCAGCTACGACGAGGTCATCGACCGCGGCCTCGGCGTGATGGACCAGTCCGCGTTCATCCTCGCCCGCGACCACCACCTCCCCCTCCACGTCTTCGACATCGACCGCCCCGGCGCCGCCGCATCCATCCTCAACGGCACCCAGCTCGGCACCGTCATCAGCTGAGGGCAGGAACCATCGTGTAGCCGTCGGCTAAATGGTTTGTCGGGTGTCGAAGGGAGTTGGTGTACTCGGGGTGTTCGGAACAGGTGTCACGTCAAAGGAGTTCGTCATGCGACCTCGCTTCAGGTCTGTCGCGGAAACCAATGGCACCTGTTCGAAGGACTTGAAGCTGCGTGGAAGTACTGAATCTTGGGATCCTGGCGCATGTCGACGCCGGTAAGACGAGCCTGACCGAGCGGCTGCTCTACGCCGCCGGCGTCATCGACGAGGTCGGGAGCGTCGACGACGGGAACACCCAGACCGACTCGCTGGCGCTGGAGCGGCGGCGCGGGATCACGATCAAGTCGGCGGTCGCGTCGTTCGCGCTCGCCGGTGACAACCCGGTCACCGTCAATCTGATCGACACCCCGGGGCACCCGGACTTCATCGCCGAGGTGGAGCGCGCGCTGAGCGTGCTCGACGGCGCGGTCCTGGTCGTCTCAGCGGTCGAGGGCGTCCAGGCGCAGACCCGCGTCCTGATGCGCACCCTCCAGCGCCTGCACATCCCCACCCTGATCTTCGTCAACAAGATCGACCGCCGCGGAGCGCAGTACGACGCCGTACTCCGCCAACTCGCCACCAAACTCACGCCGGCGATCATCCCGATGGGCGAGGCGACCCGCCTCGGCACCCCCGAGGCGACGTTCAAACCGATCGTCCAGGAGGACGCCCTCCTCGACACCCTCACCAGGAACGACGACCGCCTCCTCCAGCAGTACGTCGACAACGAGCCGCTGTCCCTCGACAACGCCCTCGTCGCGCAGACCCACCAGGCGATCGTCCACCCGGTGTACTTCGGATCCGCGATCACGGGCGCCGGCACCACGGACCTCGCTGACGGCATCCGCGACCTCCTCCCCCGCGCCCGCACGACCGACGCGCCGACCGAAGGCGCCGTCTTCAAGGTCGAACGCGGTCCGGCCGGCGAGAAGATCGCGTACGTACGGATGTTCGCCGGCGCCATCGCGGTCCGCGACCGGGTGCACTTCGGTACGAGCGACGCGAAGGTCACCGCGCTACAGGTGTTCGACGACCGTGGCCCCACCCCCGCACACGCCGCACACGCTGGTCAGATCGCGAAGGTCTGGGGTCTCAGCGACATCCAGATCGGCGACGCGGTAGGGACCAAAGACGCGGCGGGGAACAAAAGTGCCACCCAGCGACCACAAGTTTCCCAGCCGGCCGCGTTCGCCCCGCCGACACTGGAGACGGTGGTTTCCGCGCGGAAGCTGTCCGACAAAGGCAACCTCCGTGTCGCGCTCACCCAGCTCGCCGAGCAGGACCCGCTGATCAACCTGCGCCAGGACGACCTCCGCCAGGAAACCTACGTCTCCCTGTACGGCGAGGTGCAGAAGGAAGTCATCGAGGCCACGCTGGCGACCGACTTCGGGATCGCAGTCGACTTCCGCGAGACCACCACGATCCACATCGAGCGGATCGTCGGTACCGGCGCGGCCGTCGAGTTCAACAAGAAGGACGCGAACCCGTTCCTGGCCACCGTCGGCCTCCGCGTCGAGCCCGCGCCGGTCGACGCCGGGGTCAGCTTCCAGTTGGAGGTCGAGCTCGGTTCGATGCCGTACGCGTTCATCAAGGCCGTCGAAGAGACCGTCCGCGAGACGCTGCACGAGGGGCTGCACGGCTGGCAGATCCCCGACGCCCGGGTCTCCATGACGCACTCGGGGTACTCCGCCCGGCAGAGTCACGCGCACGCCGTCTTCGACAAGAGCATGTCGAGCACCGCCGGCGACTTCCGCAACCTCACCCCGCTGGTCCTGATGACCGCGCTCCAAGAGGCCGGTACGTCGGTGCACGAGCCGATGCACCGGTTCCGGCTGGCGATCCCGACCGACACGACCCGCGCCGTACTCGCGGCCCTCACGAAACTGCGGGCGATCCCGCAGGTCCCGGCCCTGGCCGCGGAAACCTCAACCCTGGAGGGTGAAATCCCCGCGGCCGCCGTCCACGACCTGGAGCAGCAACTGCCCGCACTCACCCGTGGCGAGGGCGTGCTGGAGTCGGCGTTCGAGCGCTACCACCCCGTGACCGGATCGATCCCGAACCGTCCGCGCACCGATCACGACCCGCTCAACCGCCGCGAGTACCTGCTGCACGTCCAGCGCCGGGTCTGATGCCGTGGACGACGGTGGCGCCGAGGTCGTCGTCCGTGACGATCTCGGCGTCCAACCCGCACTCGGTCATCACGGCGTGAGCGACGGGCGCCTGCCACTCACTCATCTCCACGAACAGGTGCCCACCCGGCGCCAGCCACTCAACAGCACCGGCCGCCACTCGCCGCAACGTCGCCAGTCCATCCGGGCCGCCGTCCAACGTCACATGCGGCTCGTACAACCGAGCTTCCGGCGGCAGCAACCGGATCTCGTCCGTCGGCACATAAGGAACGTTCGCCAGCAGTACGTCGACCGCGCCCCGCAACCGTGCCGGCAACGCCGCGAACAGATCGCCCCCGTACACGGTCCCGCCGTACGGCGCGAGATTCCGCCGCGCACACCGAACCGCGGCCGGCTCGATGTCGGCGGCGTACAACGACACCTCACGCTCGGCCGCGACCGCGGCTCCCAGCGCGCCCGATCCACACCCGAGGTCGACCACAACGTCCCGAGGCGCAGTCACCTTCACCGCCTCTGCCACCAGGAACTCGGTACGCCGTCGCGGAATGAACACCCCCGCATCGACGCCGATCCGCAACCCGCAGAACGACGCCCATCCGACGACGTACTCCAACGGCAGCCCGGCGACTCGTTGCTCGACCATCGCCGCGACCTCGGCCGCGTCCCGGGCGGTGCCGACGATCAACTCGGCCTCGTCCTCGGCGAACACGCACCCGGACGCGCGCAACCGCTCGACGAACACGCCGAGGTCAACAGCCGGAACAGGAGAAACAGACACAGAACCCCTTCGAACCACGAGGCTCCCGTGATCGAACGACGCCCAGCCTACCCGAACGCGTTCACCCCGGTGAGCTCCGCGGAAACCGTCCACAACCGGGCCGCCGACGCCGGATCGATCGCGTACGGCCGCACGCCCGGAGCGTCGTCGGTGGACACCTCCGTGACGTCGCAGTCCTCGCAGAACACGCCGCCCATGCCCTCCAACGAAGGCGACGTCGCGGCCCACACCGAAGTCGCCGCGCCCTGCTCCGGGCTCTTGAACGCACCGTGCGGAGTGCCGTCCTCGTCGATCCAGCCGTAGCCGACCATCTCCTCATGGGTCAGGTGCCGCTGCAGTGGCGTGAGGATCCCGCCCGGATGCAACGCGAACGCCCGTACCCCGGAGTCCTTGCCCAGGGCATCGAGCTGGACGGCGAACAGCACGTTGGCGGTCTTCGCCTGCCCGTACGCCGCCCACTTGTCGTACCCCTGCCGGAACTCCAGGTCGTCCCACCGGATGTCCGACCGCCGGTGCCCCGTCGACGACACCGACACCACCCGGGCGCCGCCGCCGGCGACGATCGCCGGCCACAGCCGGTTCACCAGCGCGAAGTGCCCCAGGTGGTTGGTCGCGAACTGTGCCTCCCACCCCGGCCCGACGCGCGTCTCGGGCGACGCCATGATCGCCGCGTTGCCGATCATGATGTCCACCGGCCGCCCGGACGCGAGGAACCGCTCGGCGAAGGCGCGAACGCTCTCCAGATCCCCCAGATCCAGCTCATCGACCTCCGCCACGTCGCCGAGCGCCTCGCGCGCGACCTCCGGGCGGCGCGCCGGTACGACGACGTGCGCGCCAGCCTTCGCCAGCGCCTTGGTGGTCTCCAGACCGAGACCGGAGTATCCACCGGTGACGATCGCCAGCTTGCCGGTCAGGTCGATCCCGGCGAGGACGTCGTCCGCGGTGCTGTCGTGCCCGAAACCCGAGCCGATCTTGTGTTGTGCGCTCATACCGTCGAGCGTACGAATGAGAGCTCGCTCTAGGTCAAGTGGCGAGATGCGGATCTTCCCGCAGCGACTCGGCCAGTCGCTGCAGCGCCGGGTTCGGGTTGTCGGGGCTCCAGCAGGCGTGCAGCGTCACCGAGTGTGCGTCGGCCGCATCCAGCTCGCGGTAGCGGACACCTTCGACCCGCATCGCCATGATCGAGCGCGGGATCAACGCGCAGCCCAGACCGGCCCGCACCAGGGCGAGCATCGTCGGCACCTGCGAGGCCAACTGGCTCACGGCGTACCGGTCCATCCCGATCATCGCCGCACAGATGTCGTGCAGGTACTGCGATCCCTCGGGGCTGTACCCGATGTAGTCGTCGGTCGCGTCGACCAGCGACACCGGCCCGTCGCCGTCAGCCAACGGATGCGCGGCCGGTACGGCGAGCACGAGATCCTCCGAATGCACGAGTAACGACTCGAACTGCGACGGGATCGGCGGTCGCACCAGGCCGAGGTCGATCTCGAGATTCGCCAGTGCCTCGAACTGCGCCGGACTGACCAGCTCGGTCAGCTCGGCGGTCACGCCCGGCGTCCGCTTCCCGACCATCGTGAGGAAGTCCGCGAGCACGGCGTACGCGCCGATCGCGGTGAAGGCGAGCCGCAGCGTCCCGGTGGTGCCGTCGGCGGCGCGGCGGGTCGCTTCGGGTGCGACGTCGAGCAGGGCGAGCACCCGGCGGGCGTGCTCGAGGAACACTCCGCCGGCCGCGGTCAGCCGGACGCCGCGGCCGGTGCGGTCGAAGAGGCGGACGTCGAGGGTTCGTTCGAGGCCCTGGATCTGCCGGGTCAGCGGCGGCTGGGTCAGGTTCAGGCGCTGCGCGGCCCGGCCGTAGTGCAGTTCCTCGGCGACAGCGACGAATCCACGCAGTTGCTGCAGCGACAGGTCCATGGCGGCAATACCACCACAGCATTGGTCGATACGAAAAGAGGCTTGGACCTGCATAACGGAAAGCGCCTACCGTCGGAGCACGCCGAACGACAAGGAGCCCACCCGGTGCCGAAACTCGCCGCCCTCATCTCCCCCGAACGCGCCGCCGACGTGGTCGACGCGGAGACCCGCCGACTGCTCGAGGACCGCTTCGACGTGGTGTGGGCAACCGCCGACCACTCCGCGGGCCCTGGCTCGCTCGCGAAACCTCCGGCACTCGACCCGGCCGCCGTACCGTCCCTGGCCGCCGGCGCCGACATCCTGCTGACCAGCTGGGGTACGCCGCGCCTCGGCAAGGAACTGTGGCCGGACGGCAACGGGCCGAAAGTCGTCGCGCACGCTGCAGGCACGGTCAAGAACCTCATCGACCCGGTGATCCTGGACCAGGGCGTCGGCGTCTTCTCGGCCGGCCCGCGGATCGCCTGGTCCGTCGGCGAGTACTGCCTCGCGTCGATGCTGACGCTGGCCCGGCGGCTGCCGCGCTTCGACGGTGCGATCCGTAGCGGCGGGTGGAAGCAGACGGAGTACCGCGGTCACGAGGTGGCCGGCGCGAAGGTCGGCATCATCGGCGCCAGCAGCACGGCCCGGGCGCTGATCACCCTGCTCAAGCCGTTCGGTTGCGACATCGCCGTCTACGACCCGTATCTGTCGGCCGAGCGCGCCGCGGAGCTGGGCGTCCGGACGACGACGCTCGAAGACGCCGCCGGCGCTCAGTTCCTCAGCATCCATGTCCCGAACGTTCCGGAGACCAAGGGCATGATCACCCGCGAGCTGATCGCGAACCTGCCCGACGGCGCGGTCGTGGTGAACTCGTCCCGGGGCCCGGCGATCGATCAGCAGGCGCTGCTCGACCACGCGCTCGACGGCCGGATCTACGCCGCTCTGGACGTCTACGACCCGGAGCCGCCGACGTTCGACGCCTCGACGCTGGCCTGCCCGAACCTGCTGCTCACCCCGCACGTCGCGGGCGACACCGCCGAGGGTCACCTCGCGCTGGCCGGTTACGTGCTCGAGGACGCGTTGCGGTGGCTCGAGGACGGGACCCGCGGACCGAGCTTCGTCGACCCGGCCGTCTGGTCGATCGCCGCCTGAAAGGACCGCCATGTCCCGCATCACACAGGTCGAGGTCTTCCCCGTCGCCGTCCCGTTCGCCCGCCGGTTCGTGCTGGGCAGCGGCGCGGTCGGCGCACCCGACGCAGCGCCCGACCAGGCCGGCGCGGTGATCTTCGTGAAGCTCACCACCGAGGACGGCGTCGTCGGATGGGGCGAGCAGCGCGCGCTGCCGAGCTGGAGCTACGAGACCGCCGAGACGATGGCGGTCGTCATCCGCCGGCACCTCGCACCGATCCTGCTCGAACTCACGCCGTTCGACGTCGAGCTGTTCCACCAGCGCGCCGCCAAGCGACTCAGCCCGGCGGTCTCGAACGGCTTCCCGTTCGCCCGTGCCGCGGTCGACGTCGCGATGCACGACGCGGCCGGCAAGCTCGCCGGCGTCCCGGTGCACGCACTGCTCGGCGGCAAGGTGTACGACGAGATTCCGCTCTGCTCCGCCATCGGGGTCGGCGACCCGGACGCCGTTCGTGAGCATGCGCTGCAGTCGTCGGACTATGCGGCGTACAAGGTCAAGATCGGCGGTGACCTGGACGCCGACACCACGGCGATCGAGACCGTCGCCGAAGTTGCCGGTGGCAAACCGCTGTGGCTCGACGCCAACCAGTCGTACCGCCCCGCGGCGCTCAAACAGCTCCGCGACCGTACGGCGCAGATCCGGACCGTGCATTGCATCGAGCAACCGGTGCCGAGCACCGACACGCTCGCCATGCAGCGGCTGCGCGAGCTGATCGACCTGCCGATCGCGATCGACGAGGGCAGCTTCTCGGCCCAGGACCTGGCCCGGGCGATCCGCCTCGACGCCGCCGACCTGGTCGTCGTCAAGATCTGCAAGTCCGGAGGCCTGCGCAACGCCCTGAAAACCGCCCAGACCGCGCTCGCCGGCGGTCTCGAGATCCTCGCCAGCGGCCTCACCGACTGCGGAGTCGCGTTCGCCGCCGCACTGCACGTGTTCAGTCAGCTCGAGCTCGCCCTGCCCGCCGAGCTCAACGGGCCGGAGCTGCTGACCGATCTGTACGTCGACGGGCTGAGCATCACCAAGGCCGTCGCGACGGTCCCCACCGCCCCTGGATTGGGCGTCGAGGTCGACGAGGAGCGGATCCGCGCCGAGTCGATCGACCTGCTCTACCGGTGAGGAGAACCATGCGCACCACCCTGCCCCGCCGCCGCTTCCTCGAGCTGACCGGACTGGCCGGTCTCGGGCTCGCCGCGGCCGGCTGTTCGTCCGGCCCGTCGTCGGGCACCGCCACCTGGTCCATGTGGTCGAGCAGCCCCGCCGAGAAGAAAGTCTGGGAAGACTTCGGCAAGTACGTCGAGCAGCAGCTCAAGGTCCGTTCGGTCTCCACGCTGACCCCGTCGAACGGCTACCCGACCAAACTCGACCTGCAACTCGTCAGCGGTACGGCGAGCCTGGTCACCGCACTCAACGGCACCCTGATCCCGACGTACGCCGCGCGCGGCGCCCACCGCCCGCTCGACGACCTGATCGCCGCGGACCCGGACTTCCGGCTCGACGACTTCTACGACACCAGCCGCCGGATCTCGACCTTCAACGGGAAGACCTACGCGGTCGGTTTCGACGTCGCACCGACTGTCATGTACTACAACAAGGACCTGCTGAAGAAGCAGGGCATCCCACTCCCGTCCAAGACCGAGCCGATGTCCTGGGCAACGTTCCGCGACCTCGCCAAGCAGCTCACCACGCCCGGTCAGTACGGCTTCACCTGCGCGCCCGCGATCGACGACCTGGTGTCGTGGATCTACTGCGCGGGCGGCAACGTGATGAGCGCGGACGCGAGCCGGAGCATCCTGGGCGAGCCCGAGGCGATGCAGGCGCTGCAATTCGTCATCGACCTGTTCGTGAAGGACAAGGTCACCCCGCCGATCAAGAACCTGGTCACCGAGAGCTCGCTGTCCAACTTCCTGCAGGGCAACGTCGCGTTCATGCAGAACGGGCCGTGGCAGGTGGTGAACGCGCGGAAGGCGAAGTTCGACTGGGACGTGATCCCGTTCCCGGCCGGCGCCGCCGGCAGCACGCCGCGGGTCTCGGGCTCCAGCTTCGCGATTCCATCGGGGGTGCGCGACGGTGCGCAGCTCGACCTCGCGTGGAAGCTGCTCAAGGCCCTGACCAGCACCGGCGCGCTGGACATCTACGCGAAGGCCGGTCGCAACAACCCGGCCCGGTTGAGTGCCGGGAGCGCGTTCCAGCCGCCGCCGGACAACCTCGGCATCGTCCAGCAGATCCTGGCCGGCAAGCTCGCCGGCGGGCACGCCTTCGACGTCACCACGAACTGGAACCAGGTCAAGCAACTACTCGGTCAGGATCTGCCGCGGACGTTCCTCGGCCAGGTCTCGGTGGCCGACGCGATCAACGGGCTCACCCCGCGTCTCGACGTACTGATGCGGCAGCACCAGGACACCATCCGCCAAGCCACCGCCAGGAAGGGGTGATCAGGTCATGGCTGTCGACACCGCATCCCCGGCGACCGCGCCAGTGGCCTCACGCGAGACTCGGACGCCGCGCCGGCGGAGCCGCGAGGCACTCACCGCATGGCTGTTCATCCTGCCGAGTCTGATCGGCTTCCTGATCTTCACCGCCGGACCGGTCATCGCCGCCGGCGTCATCTCGCTGCTGAACTGGAACCTGTTCAGCGCACCCACCTGGGCAGGTCTGCACAACTTCGCCCGGCTCGGTCCGGACCCGACGTTCTGGTCCGCGCTCGGCAACACGGCGTACTTCACGCTGCTGAGTGTGCCGCTGACGATCCTGGTCAGCCTGGCGCTGGCGTTGCTGCTCAATCAGGGACTCAGGCGGATCGCGGTCTTCCGGTCGCTGCTCCTGTTGCCGTACGCAACCATCACGGTGGCGGTGGCGTTCGTCTGGATCTGGCTCTACATCCCGCACGACGGCCTGGTGAACGCCGTGCTCGGGTGGTTCGGCATCGACGGTCCGGCCTGGCTGATCTCCGACAACTGGGCGATGCCGGCGCTGATCCTGATGAGCGTCTGGAAGAGCTTCGGCTTCGGCATGGTGGTCTTCCTCGCCGGCCTGCAGGCCATCCCGCAACAGCTCTACGAAGCCGGACGGGTGGACGGTACGTCGCCGTGGAACAGCTTCCGGCACATCACGCTCCCGATGCTCTCCCCCGCGCTGTTCTTCGTCATCGTCACCTCGGTGATCGGCTCGTTCCAGGTCTTCGACCAGGCGCTGATCATGACGAACGGCGGACCGGGCACCCGCACCACCACGCTGGTCATGTACATCTACCGCACCGGCTTCGAGAACTACGACCAGGGGTACGCCGCGGCGCAGTCGCTCGTGCTCTTCGCGTTCATCGTGATCATCACCGCGGCGCAGTTCCTCTTCCAGCGGAGGCTGGTGCACTATGACAACTGAGACAGCTGCAATCCGTCAGAAGCTGGTTGTCTTCACCTGCTTCCTGGTCACCGCGATCACCTTGGTCCCGGTCGTCATGATGGTGCTGGTCGCGTTCCAGTCCGACGCCGAATCGATGGCCGCGAAGCCGTCGTTCTGGCCGGGCAGCTGGCACCCCGAGAACCTGACCCGCGCGTTCGGCCTCGTCCCGCTCGGCAAGTACCTGCTGAACACCATCTACTTCGCCGCCGGTACTACGATCCTCGAGACGGTCACGGCGGCGCTGGCCGCGTACGCGTTCGCCCGGCTGAACTTCCCGGGTCGCACCTGGCTGTTCGGGATCTACCTCGCGACCTTGATGATTCCGTCCCAGGTGACGCTGATCCCGCAGTTCGTACTCGTCGCGAAGCTACACGGCATCGACACCTGGCCCGGGATGATCCTGCCGCACGCGTTCACCGCGATCGGGGTGTTCCTGCTCCGGCAGTTCTTCCTCGGCATCCCACGCGACTACGAAGAGGCCGCGCGACTCGACGGCGCGAACCGGTGGCAGGCGTTCGTCAGGGTGATCGTGCCGCTGGCCGTCCCGGCGATCGCGACGCTCGCGGTGTTCAAGTTCATCGGCCAGTGGAACAACCTGCTGTGGCCGCTGGTGATCTCCAACAGTGACGCGACCCGGACGGCGTCGGTCGGCCTGCAGGTGTTCCAGGACACCAACGGCACCCAGTGGAACCTGCTCCTGATGGCTGCCACCGTCACCACGATCCCGCTGATCGTCCTGTTCTTCCTCACGCAACGCTGGTTCGTCCGAGGTATCACCATGAGTGGGCTGGGAGGCCGCTGAACATGTCCTATCTGTGGTCCGTTTTCACCAAACCGTGGGCGGGACTCCCCGGCGCCGAACTCGGCCGGCTGATCGCCGGGATCGGGTTCGGCGGCGCCGAGGTGCCGGTCCGCGACACCGCCTACGTCACCCCGGTGAACGTCGAGGCCGAGCTGCCGAAGTTCACCGCACAGTTACGGGCCGAGGGCATCGAACCGATCAGCGTCGCGAGCGGCCTGTCCGAGCCGGTGTTCGCGGCGTGCGCGGAGTCCGGCGTACCGATGATCCGGATCATGGCAGAGCTCGGGCCCGACGGGTACGCCGGCTCGGTCCGGCGCAACCGCGAACTCCTCGAGCAGGCGGTCCCGCTGACCGAGCGGTACGACATACAGGTCGGTGTGCAGCCGCATCACGGGCGCTACGTGTCGTCGACGCTCGGCGTACTGCAACTCCTGGACGGTCTGCCGGAGCGTTTCAAGCTGGTGTGGGACGCGGCGCACGACGCGTTGGCCGGTGACCATCCCGCGGTGACGCTCGAACTCGGTGCGGAGCGGCTCGGCATCGTGAACCTGAAGAACGTGCACTACCTGCGCACCGAGAGGGGCTGGAAGACCAACTTCGTCGAGGCCGAGGACGGTCTGTCCGACTGGCCGGCCGTGTTCGCCACCCTGCAACAGTTGCAGTGGACCGGGCCGGTGTGCTTGACGGCGCAGTACTCCGATCTCGAAACACCCGTGGCGGAACGGCTCGGAAGAGATCTGCGATTCGCTGTCACATCGGCCGCGCAGCATCCGTCAAGGCAGTGAAGTCGACTGAAACCAAGACCTACCGACCTGATGGAGAAACTGCCATGCAAGCACGGATGACCAACCCCGCCGCGATTCTGCCGGACGCCACCAAGGGCATCCAGAACATCTACAAGGCGATCGGGCAGTCCGGCACGGACGGCAGGACGCTCGAGCTCGTGCACCTGCGGGCGAGCCAGATCAACGGCTGCTCGCCGTGCGTGTTCGGCGGAGTCAAGTCGGCGCTGAAGAACGGCGAGACCGACGAGCGCCTGCACCAGGTCGCCGCCTGGCGGGACTCCGACCTGTTCACCGACGCCGAGCGGGCCGCGCTCGCGATGACCGAGGCCGCGACCCGGCTGGCCGACAACCCGACCGCGGTCAGCGACGAGATCTGGGATGCCGCGGCCGACCACTTCGGCGAGAAGGAACTGTCGGCGATCATCTTGATGATCGGGCTCACCAACCTGTTCAACCGCCTCAACACCACGGTACGGGCGCCTGCGGGTGCCACCTGGTAGTCGATACCGTGAGCCCCTGACCGGGGCGGTGGGGTGGGGCCGATTTCGACACAGCTGTCGAGAAGATGTCCGGGGCTCCGACGTATCCGGGTGAATGGAGGCTGCCGATGAAGTACATGCTGCTGATCTACGGGAACGACGAGACCTGGGACACCTTGCACGCCGAAGGGATCGAGGGTGTCCTCGACCAGCACCGCGTCCTGTCCGACGAGCTGAAGGCCAACGGTGAGCTCGTCGACGGGATCGGACTGACCACCGCGAACGCGCGGGTGGTCACGGTCCACGACGGCGTACCGGCGGTGACCGACGGGCCGTTCACCGAGGCCAAGGAAGTCCTGGCCGGCTACTACATCGTGGACTGCAGTCTGGAGCGGGCGACGGAGATCGCGACCCGGCTGCCGGAAGCGCGGTACTCGCCGATCGAGATCCGCGAGTTCACCGATCCGATGCAGGACCAGTAGGCCCCGGAGGTCACTGCCGGGTGCGGTCGGCAGGGCATCGGGTCCAGGAACTTGCCGGCCTCAGCTGGGCGTTGACACCTGAGACCGGCGAGTCACTGACTCTGACTGTTGTCGTTGCTACGGGCTAGCTCAGGCGAGGATGACCCCACCTGAGGCGGGCTGATCACCCATGCCCCGGCCACCCTGAACGAAAACAGTCGCGCCACGCGCCGGTGCCTGGGCACCGTCGCCGAGTCGCAGCGTGGTCGTCATTCCGTTGCTCAACCTCAGCATCGCCACGCGACGCGGACGCACCGACGGGATCGACGAGCTCACCTCGTGGATGCCGGTGCACACCGCTGGCTGGACCGAAGCTCGGCCGAGTCCCTCGTTGCCGTGACTCCTCACATCACGGCACTGCTCGGCGAGCCTTTTCATCGCTGACACACTTCCCCCTTCTCATCGTGAACTGCCCCCGAGTGGCGGTGGACGCGGTCGTACGACCGCACACTCCCCCGTCCTCCCCGCACCCGGAAACGACGCGGAAGTGATCAGGCAACCCTCGCTGAGAGTGACCAGGTTTTCAAGGGATAGTAACCGGAATCCCGCGTAGCGAAACCGGTGTCCACACCTTGTTCCGGCCGGGTCATTGACCACCGAAGCCAGTGGTAGCAATTCCCTTGATGATCTGCCGCTGGAAGAACAGGAACACCACCACCAGCGGCAGCGCGGCCAGGATCGCCGACGCCATGTTCTGCGCGTACTGCAGGCCGTAGGCGCTCTTCACCGTCTGCAGGCCCACCGGCAGCGTCATCAGGTGCGCGTCGGTGGTCACGATGAACGGCCAGAGGAAGTTGTTCCACGCACCGATGAAGACGAAGATCGCCACCGCGGCGAGGATCGGCCGCGACAGCGGCAGCACGATCGACCAGAACACCCGCAGCCGGCTCGCGCCGTCCACCCGCGCGGCCTCCTCCAGTTCCACCGGGATCTGGTCGAAGAACCGCTTCAGGATCAGCACCATCGCGGGCGCGAACGCCTGCGGCAGGATGATGCCCCAGTAGGTGTCGACCAGGTTGAACGCCAGCATCTGACGGAACAGCGGGACGATCAGCAACTGCGGCGGGATGATGATCGCGGCGATGATCGCGGCGTACAGCCAGCGCTTGCCCCGGAAGTTCACCCGCGAGAACGCGTACCCCGCCAGCGCCGACGTCGCGACCGTGATCAGCGTGATCGCCACCGACGTGATCAGACTGTTCCACGCCCAGGACGGGATGTCACCCGCGGACAGTACCTTGCGGTAGGCATCGAAGCTGAACCCGTCCGGCGGGTTGATCGTGATCCCCGACGCGCCGGCGTCCGCCTCGCTCTTCAGCGAGGTCAGCACCGCCCAGGCGAACGGCACCAGCCACGTCACGGCGAGCACCGCGAGCACCAGCAGCGCGGCCATCCGGGAAACACTCCACGGGTTCTCGCCCGGCTTGTGCGTCTGCTTGATGTTCCGGACGTTCCGTACGTTCCGGGCCAGCGTGTAGGTGCTCATGGGGCGCTCCTGCGGTTGATCAGCTTGTACTGCGCCAGCGACACCAGGACGATCAGCGCGAAGAACAGGTACGAGATGGCCGACGAGTAACCGAACCGGTAACCGGTGAAGCCGGACTCGTAGATGTACTGCACGATCGACCGCGTCGACCCGGCCGGGCCGCCGTTGGTGAGCATGTAGATCTGGTCGAACACCTTCAGCGAGGCCAGCAGCTGCAACGTGAGCAGCAGGGCGGTGGTCGGCCCGAGTTGCGGGATCACGATCGAGAACAGCTGCCGCCACTTGCCGGCGCCGTCGATCGCGGCCGCCTCGAACTGCTCCTCCGGGATGTTCTGCAGCGCGGCCAGGTACAGCAGGAAGTTGAACCCGATCGTCCACCACAGCGTGGTGATCACGACCGAGATCATCGCCACCTTGGGATCCTGCAGCCACGCCACCGGCGCGGCTCCGAACTTCGCCAGTACGCCGTTGATCAACCCGAGCGTCGGGTTGTACATCCAGCTCCAGAACATCACCACGACGGTCGAGGCGAGCAGGTACGGCATGAAGAACGACAGCCGCCACAGCCAGCGGCCGGGCAGTCCGAGGTTCACCAGCAGCGCCAGCGCGAGCGACAGCACGATCAGCGGGACCGTGCTGAGCACCGTGAACCAGACCGTGTTACCCAGCGACTTCCACAGGTCCGGGTCGGTCAGCGCCTCGCCGTAGTTGGCGAAGCCGACGAGTCCGCTGCCCGCACCGGTCAGCGTCTCACCGGTGAAACTCAGGTACAGGCCGTACACCGCGGGAACCACGAGGAAGAGCACGAACAGTACGGCGAACGGCGCCGCGAACGCCCACCCGGTGAGCGTCTCCCCGCGCTTCGCCTTCGCCCTGCCCTGGGTGATGGTCTCTTCCGCCGCGGCGGCCGGAGTGTCGATGGCAGTCGACATCTGTGTCTCTCCTCTCACACCGGCTGCGGACGGTCGAGCAGCTTGTTCAGCCGCGCCACGAAACCGTCGAACCCGGCCGCTGGGTCACCACTGCCGAGGAACACGTTCTGCACGTTCTCGGCGAAGTAGTTCTGGAAGTCACTGCCCGCGCCGCTGAACCACACGTCCGGGTCGTAGTTCACGTAGGCCGGGATCCCCGCGTAGTTCGACTGCGGCTTCAGCGCCTGGTACTCGGCACCCGTCGCCACCGGCTGGTACGCCGGGATGTGCCCGCCACCGGCCCACTTCGCGGACCGCTTCAGGATCTCCGCGACCATCGTGTACACGTGCTTACGGCGTTCCGGCGACACCTTCGACTGCCGCGGCAGCACGAACGTGTGCGAGTCGGCGTACGCCGCCTGGGTCCCGAAGAGGGTCGGGATCGGCATCGCGTCGACCGGCAGCTTCGCGTCCTTCAGCACCGGGAGCTCCCAGACACCACCGAAGAACAGGCCGCTCTCACCGTGCAGGAATTCGCTGGTCGCCGTACCGCCGTCGCCGCTGCGCGAGGCGATCGTGTCGTTGAGCAACGACTGGACGAACTTCAGCGTCGTGACCGCGGCGTCCTTGTCAACCTCGGCCGGCTGACCGGGCACGAGCTTCATCTCGGCGCCGGTCTGCTTGTACAGCGTGTACCAGAGGCGCCACATCTGCGCGCCGTCGCCGAGGTACCCGTAGGACAGACCGTGCTTGCCGGTCACCTTCTGCAGCTTGGCCGCGACCTCGGTGAACTCCTCCGGGCTCTTCATCGAGCGCAGGGTGTCCGTGACACCGGCCTTCTCGGTGAGCTCGGTGTTGTAGTACAGCACGAAGGGGTGCGTGTCGAGGGCGATCGCGTACAGCTTCCCGTCGTACTGGCACTTCTCCCAGACCCGCGCCGGGAAGTCGCTCTCGTGCAGGCCCACCTCGGCCAGCAGGTCGAGGTCCCACGGCTCCAGCAGGCCGCCGGGCGCGTAGCCGGCGATCCGGGACGCGTGCATGATCGCGACGTCGGGAGCGCGGCCACCGGCCGAGGCCATCGCGAGTTTCGTGTAGTACGGCGGGCCCCACGCGAGCACCGTCTGGGTGGCGTGGAAGCCGAGGTTCGCGGCGTTGACGGCATCCACCAGGCCTGCCATCACCGTCCCGTCACCGCCGGTCATCAGATGCCAGTAGCTCAGGTCGGTCGTCGAGCGCGAGCCACCGGGCGCGCAGCCGACGAGCAGCCCGCCACCGGCGAGCGCAGCCGCTGCTTTCAGCAGGCCGCGCCGGGAGAGGTCAGTCATTCGGTCTCCTTCAAGGGGCGAACCGAAAATTACATCGTTAGAATGGTGCACACAAGAATCGTTTGTGTGATTTTGTTCAAACGTGACCGTTAACGTTCAGTGCTCGCGCGCTCGACGATCCGGTGCGGAATCATCACCCTGCGTGGCGGCGCGTCCTTGTCCGCCATCCGCTCGGCCAGCAGGTCGAGCGCGGCCGCGACGAACGCCCGGCGGTCGAAGTCGACCGTGGTCAGCGGCGGGATCATGAACTGGCTCTCGATGATGTTGTCGAACCCGGCCACCATCGTCTGCCGCGGTACGTCGATTCCCGCGCTCCACAGCGCCGCCAGTGCGCCGGAGGCGATCGAGTCGGTGAAGCAGAAGAACGCGTCGGGCAACTCGTGATCGGCCAGGTACTTCCCCACCACGATCGCCGCGCCTTCCGGACTCCAGCGATCCAGGCTGACCTCGAGTGCGGGATCGATCGGGAGACCGGCCGCCTCGAGGGCCTGGTGATATCCGATGGTCCGCAGGCGCGAGGCCGCCGTACCCGGTGATTCGGCTGTTCCGCCGAGGACGCCGGCGCCGCTGGAGCCGCGGGGAACTTCCGGCGTACCGACGGTGGCGATCCGGCGGCAGCCGCGGGCCAGCAGGTGCTCGGTCATCTCCCGCGCGGCCGCGACGTTGTCGATCGCGACCTGGCTGACGACGTCTTGGTCCACATCGCCGATCAGGACCACCGGCGGCAGCGGCCCGGCCGACATCACCGCGCTGTCGTCGAGGTTCACCGGGTTCAGGATCAAGCCGTCGACGAGATACGCGCGGGCCTTCGAGAGCAGCTCGAACTCACGGGTGGGCTCGGCCGCGGTCTGTTCGATCTGCACGCCCCAGCCGCGCTCGTGGGCCAGCTCGACGACGAGGTGCACCACCTCGGCGGAGTACGGCCGGAGCAGGTCGGGCAGCGCCAGCGCGATCATCCCCGAGCGGCCGTTGCGCAGTCCCCGAGCGCTCATGTTCGGCACGTAGTCGAGCTCGGCGAGGGCGCTCTCGACCCGCGCGCGCGTCTCGGGGCGGACGAAGACGACGCCGTTGATCACGTTCGACACCGTCTTCGGCGACACCCCGGCCAGCTTGGCGACATCTTTGACGGTCGGACGCATGTCGCCCATTGTCACATCTGGCCCACGTTGTCACGCATCAACGACCGGTCAGGGCGCCTCCGTTGACGTGCAGCACCTGACCGGTCAGGTGCCGGGCGGCCGGTGATGCGAGGAAGTGGATCGTGCCCGCGATGTCGCCGACCTCCCCCGCACGCTTGGTCAAAGTTGCCTGCAGCAACGTCTCGCGCCGCTCGTCGGTGAGGCGGCCCTGGAAGAACTCCGTGCCGGCCGTGAATCCGGGCGCGACGACATTCGAGGTGATTCCGCGCGGGCCGAGCTCGGCGGCGACATCGGCGTTCCAGAGCGCGAGCCCCGCCTTCGCGGCGCCGTACGAACCAGGCCCGCGGGCACCGGCGATCGAGCCGAGGTGCACCACGGCGGTGGTCAGACGAGGCGCGAGCGCGGTCGTCGTGAGCACGGCGTTGATCAGGTTGGCCTCGAGGTTGGCCAGCCAATTCGCCTTGAGTTGCGTGAGACCACCGTCCGGGCGGCCGAAGTCGGTGTTGCCGCCGGCATTGTTGACCAGGACGTCGACCTGCTCCGGCAGTGCATCCAGCAACCGCTCGACCTGCGCCGGGTCGGTCGCATCGCACACCACCGCCCGCGCGCCGAGCTCCGCCGCGGCCTTCTCCAGTACGTCGGTACGCCGCCCGGTGATCACCACGTTGTCACCGTCGGCCCGGAAACGCTCCGCGGTCGCCCGCCCGATCCCGGTCGCTCCCCCGGTCACCACGATCGTCCTCATCACGACATCCTCACGTTTAGCTCTAAATGTTTAGCCCTAAACGTACCATGGGTGCCGTGACCGACAACTACCCACTCGACGGCCCGAGTCCGTACCCCGCCGCGGAGATCGCCCGCGCCTGGGAGCGCGAGCGCCCCGGTACGCCGACCGACTCGATCGAGATCGTCACTCCGCTGTGGCGGCTGGCGAAGCTGTTCGCCGACGATCGGCGCCGGGTGCTGTCCGAGGCCGGTGTGGATCCGGCGACGCTGGACCTGCTCAGTGTCCTGCGGCGCGCGGGAGCGCCGTACGAGCTGAGCACGCGGGAGCTGGCGAGCCGGACCCTGGTGACCGCCGGCGCGATCTCGCAGCGGGTCGCCCGGGCCGAGGAGTCGGGTCTGGTCACTCGCCGGTCGGCCGATGACGGCACTCGCGCGGTACTGGTCACGCTCACCGATCTCGGGCACGACCTGATCGAGCGGACGGTCGATCAGGTGCTCACGCGGGAGTCCGAGCTGGTGGCCTCCCTGTCCCCCGCAGCGCGGAGCACGCTGGCCGGTCAGCTGCAGGAACTGCTCGACGAAGTCAGCAGGCTGGCCCGCAAACCTTCGCCACGACGTTGAGGCGCACCGCGCGGAGCACCTCCGCGCGCATGTCTCAGCGGGCTCAGCCTGCTAGCTCGGCGGCGAGGAACTCGATCGCGTCGTGCCACGGCGTGCGGTAGTCGGCGGCGGGGCCGGTCTGGGTGAGGACCAGGCGGGCTCCGCCGTTCCCGTCGCGCAAGGTCCACGTGACCTCGCCGCCGCTCCACGGGTAGACGAGTCGCAGCGGCTCTTCGACGGCCGTGACAGGGCCGGGCTCAATGCCCTTGGCAACGAATCCGGCCGGCGGCGGGGTCCCGACGGTCGCGGTCTGCGCACCCGCCAGCCGCTCCCACACGGCTTCCTTCGGCTGCACCAACTGCCGCTCGAACCGCAGCTCGCCGTCGGCCGCGACCTGCGCCTCGTCCAGCCCGAACACCTTGACGAAGTGCTCATGCAGTACGCGGTAGTCCCGCTCCGGCGCGGTGTCCCCCAGCAACCGCTCCAGTGCGTCGAAGCACAGCGTCCAACCGCCCGCGAAACTCGCCGATCCCGAGCGGTCGTCGTACGTCGCCGTGAGGTGCAACGTGCAGCCGTCGGCGGTCGGCGTCAGCTCCCAGCGAAGGACCTCGACGCCCCAGGTGTACTCGAGCACGCTCGGCGGCTCGTAGGCGCGGATCACGCCGTGCGACCGCAGGTCCACCGGGGCGCCCGGCTCCCCTTCGAACGTGAAGGTCACCGGACCGTCCACGCGCAGGTCGAGCTCGACCGCCGCCGGGAACCACCCGGCCAAGTGCTTCGGCTCGCTGATCGCCCGCCACACCTTCTCCACCGGGTGCCGCAGCTCACGGCGCATCCGCAGGACGGTGCGCCCGTTCTCGGAACTCAAGGTCTCGGTCATGACTCCATATATACCCGCTCAGGAATATACGATCAACCGGCGAACCGGACCAGGTCCGCCAACTCGGCGGCGAGGTCCACCGGGGCACCGAAGGCGTCCACCGACAGGTCGGCGTGCCGCCAGGTGCCGACCACCCGTCCGGAGTCGAGGACGGCGGGGCGGAGCATGCCGCCGCCCGGATAGATGGCGGCCGGCAGATCCTGATGACGGTCCTGGTAGCCGAGGAGGTAGCTGTCGAACTCCCCCACCATCCGGAGATCGCCGCATCCCGGCAGGTCGTCGACGGCCGCGAGCTGCTTGCCGTCGACGTCGAAGGTGTTCGTCGCCACCGCCTCGATACCGCGGCGAGCCAGCGGCACGGGCAGGCCCGACCAGGTGGCGAAATCACGCGCGGTCGCCGGTCCGTACGCGCTCAGATAGAGCCGGGCGAGCCCTTCCAGATCACCGTCCAGGGTCAAGGGTCGGCCCAGCCAGTCGCGGACGGCGACCCAGGACTCGGTGCGGTCGTGGCCGGGTCCGTAACAGAGCCGGCCGAGCAGTCCCGTATGCCGGATCAACGCATAGACCGCCTGGCCCTTCGGCTCGGCGATCAGACCTGCACGCACCAGAACGTCGGCCAGTTCGGCGCGGCCGCACGGGCCGTTCGCGAGCAGGTGGGCCTCCAGGACATCGGCACCCTTCGCGCGGATCGGCTCGGTCAGGCCCAGTTCGCCGTACCGCCGGGTCGTGTCCTTGATCAGCTTCGGACCGAGCAGACCGAGCAGCGAGCCGGCCTGCTCGGTCGCGACCAGCTGGATCGTCCCGCGCATGAACCAGCCGCGCACCACCGAGCGATCGGTCTCCTGGGCAACGGACACATCGGACAGGGTCGTCGCCGTAGATCGCGCGCGGACGCCGTACGCCGCGCCTCGCCAGGTCTGCGCCTGGAGTCCCCCCGTCCGGCGCACGACGTCGGCCACCCCTCCGGGGCCGGCCTCGTCCACCGGACGCGCGAGGCAGTTGGCCTGCATCCTGGCTCGCAGCAACCAGTCCACAGACCTCCGCGCCACCTCAGCATGACACCACGAACCGGCCCGTTCCGCATCTCCAACAGCCGACACCACCCGGCCCCCAGGACCGGGTGGTGTCGGGGAGGGGCCGGTCTCAGAGCGCCGGCTGGACCAGATCGGCGTACGCCGCCTGGCCGGTGACATTCGGGTGGTAGGACTCGCTGACCGGGTTCGAGAGGCCGTTGATCCACTCGGGGCTGCCGCAGACCGAGTGCCCGATGAACTTCGACGTCGGGTTCACGAACGCGAACCCGGCCGCGCTCGCGGCGGCGGAGATCTTCGAGTTCAGCAGGTCGGCGGTCGCGTTCAGCCTGGTCATCTCGTCGGGGCTGAAGAAGGTGCCGGCGTTGCAGTCGGTGCCGTTGAACAGCCGCGGGTACCCTACGACCACGACGTGCGCGGACGAGGCCCGGCTCTTGATCGAGCCGTAGAGGGTGTTCAGCCGGCCGGGCAGCGTGTTGTTGATGATCGACTGGGCACCCGCGACGGCGCTGGTGCAGTCGCCGAGCCAGGAGGGCTTGGCACACTCGGTGATCACCGACGAGAAGCCGGCGTCGTTACCGCCGACCTGGACCGAGACGATGTCCGCGGCACTGGTGACCGAGGGCAACTGGTTCGCGGTGACGTCCGCGACCTTCGCGCCGGAGCAGGCCACGAACGTCAGGTTGGCACCGATCCGGGCGGCGTCGAGGTACGAATAGGCCTTCGTGGAGCGCTGGCACGAGCCGCTGCTGGAGATGTAGGTGCGGGTGCCGACGCCGGAGGCGTACGAGTCACCGAGCGAGACGTAGTTCGGAGCCGCGGCGTGCGCGACACCGGGACTGAGGAGCAGCGCGGCACCGAGTGCCGCGGCGGTGAGCAAACTGGCGATGGACTTCATGGGCGGACCGCCTTGCCTGTGCGAGGAGTGGCGACTGAAGTACTCCATGTCACTTTCACCCGACTCGCCAGTAACACACAAGGGCCTGGTAACAAATTCACCGTGGATTCCCGGTGACGGTCACCAACTAGCCGTCCCAGGAAGACAGACCTGGCCCGGTCGGTAGCGGATAGCAACCATCGACCAGCTCGACCCGCCCGTCGGCCGGCAACAGCCCGCTCTCCACATAGATGGTGTTCGGCAGCGCAGCCAGCACATGGATATGCGCCCCACCGCCGTGCGACGCGTACGGCACCCCGAACCCGGCCGCCATCAGCCCGATCTCCAGGCAGTCCGTCAGCCCACCGGCCCGCCGCAGATCCGGCTGGACGACGCCGACGCCGCCGCGCTCGATCAGATCCCGGAACGCCGCCTGCCCGTACCGGTTCTCCCCCGTCGCGATCGGCAGATCCAGCTTCTCCGCCAGCCGCACATGCCCCTCGGTGTCCCCGGCCGGCAGCGGCTCCTCGAACCAGGTGCAGTCCATCGACTCGTACACACGCCCGCGCCGCAGCGCCTCGGCGTACCCGAAGGCCTGGTTGGCGTCGACCATCAGCGGGGCGTCCGGCCCGATGACGTTGCGGACCGCCTTGATCCGGCGCACGTCCTCGGTCAGCGGGCCGCCGCCGACCTTCATCTTCACGCCGCGGAAGCCCTGCTCCATCGCCTTCGCCGACACGCTCTCCAGACCCGCGACGTCCAGCTCGAGCCACCCGACCATCGCGTAGGCCGGGATCGCGGTCCGCTGCGCGCCGAGCAACCGCCAGACCGGGACGCCGAGGGACTTCCCGAGCAGGTCCCACAACGCCTGATCGATCGCCGAGATCCCGTACGACGACAGTCCGGCCGTCCCCTGGTAGTCGGTGAGCGTCCGCAGCCGCTGCCGGATCCCGCGGATCAGCGCCGGGTCCTCGCCGATGATCTCCGGGGCGAGTTGCTCGCTGACGATCTTCGCGAGTACCGCCGGCGAGCTCTCGACGCGGCCGAAGTACGTCGTACTCTCGCCGCTCACGCCCTCGTCGGTGTCGATCCGCACCCTGGTCACGCCGTTGCGGTCGAGCAACTGGATCGCGTCGCGGACCGGGTGGGCCTTCGGCTCGGACGTGGATTCGACGGTGACCTGCGTGATCTTCATGGGCGCTCCGGGCCGGTGACGGACAGGGGGTCGAATCCGTAGGGCAGCTCCAGCCGGTGCTCGGCCATCAGACGCGCGTCGCCGAGCAGGTCGCGGGTCTTGCCGTCCGCGACGATCCGGCCGTCGTCCATCAGCAGGCTCCGCTCGCACAGCTGCAGGGCGTACGGCAGGTCGTGCGTGATCATCAGCAGCGTCACGTCGAGTCCGGCGAGGATGTCCGCGAGCTCGCGCCGGGCGGCCGGGTCCAGGTTGCTGGACGGTTCGTCGAGGACGAGTACTTCGGGGCGCATCGCGAGGACCGTGGCGACCGCGACCCGGCGGCGCTGGCCGAAGGAGAGATGGTGCGGCGCCAGGTGGGCGTGGTCCTGCATCCCGACCTGGACCAGCGCTTCGTGGACGCGGTCGTCGAGCTCGGAGCCGCGGAGGCCGAGATTGGCGGGACCGAAGGCGACGTCGTCGCGGACGGTCGGCATGAACAGCTGGTCGTCCGGGTCCTGGAACACCAGCCCGACCTTGCGCCGGATCTCGGTCAGGTGATCCCGGTGCAGACCCGTGCCGCCGATCTGGATCCGCCCGCTCCCGGTGCCGCCGGCGACCGAGCCCAGGATGCCGTTGAGATGCAGGACCAAGGTGGTCTTACCGGCTCCGTTCGGACCGAGCAGCGCGACCCGCTCGCCCTTCTGGACAGTGAAATCGACGCCGAACAAGGCCTGCCGACCGTCGGGGTAGGCGAAGACCAGCCGCTCGACCTGAATCGCGGGACCGCTCACCAGGTCACCGCCCTGGCTGCGATCGCGACCACCACGGCGGCCAGCGAGATCGCCAGACCCTCGACCCACTGCGCACTGGACGCACCCTGCGCGCTGAGCAGCGGCATCCGGCCCGTATAGCCACGCGACCGCATCGCGAGGTGCACGCGCTCGCCGCGCTCGAAGCTCCGCACGAACAACGCGCCCACTCCTCCCGCGACTGCCTTCAGGTGTCCGGCCCGACCTCCGGTATACCCACGAGACTCGCGGGCAACCCGCATCCGGTGCAGATCGTCCGACACCACGCTGAGGTAGCGGACCATGAACGACAAGATGGCCACGAGTGTCGCCGGCAACCGCAGTCGCTCCAGCCCCGCCAGCAGGTCGCGCGGCGCGGTCGTGGCCGAGAGCAAGATCGCCGCGATCACACCGAGCGTCCCCTTGGCCAGCACGTTCCAGGCACCGAGCACGCCGGACTGGGACAGGTGCAGGCCGAGGACGGTGACCTGCGGGCCGGTCGCGACGAACGGCAGCAGCAGGGCGAACACGATGAACGGCGTCTCGACCGCGAGCCGCCGCGACACCACGGTCGCCGGGAGCTTCGCGACGACCACGGCCGCGATGAGCATCACGGCGTACAGGGCGAAGGCCCAGAAGACGGCGGCCGGGGTGGCGACGACAGCGAGCACGAAGACGAACAGCGCGACCAGCTTCACCTGCGCCGGGATGCGGTGGACCGGGCTGTCCACCGCGACCAGCAGGCCGTCCCCACTCATGAGGCCTTGGTGGCCCGCAGCGAGGCGAGCTTCGCGATCGCGAGGCCGACGGCGATCGTCACCAGGACGCCGATGATCCCGGCGAGCGCGCCGGACACCTGGGTGTTGCCGATGCCGTGTACGCCGTAATCGGCCAGCGGACTGCCCGCGACCGCCGAGTCCTTCGCCGCGCCGTCGAACCCGAGCCTGGCGCCCACGAACTCCAGTCCGTCCGGGTGCGCGCTAGCGAACAGACTCAAGCCTCCGGCCACGAGCAGCGTGACCGCGACACCCACACCGAGCGACCGTCCGGCCGGCCGGGCGGCGACCGGCTTGTCCGGGGACACCGTCGAGGTGTTGCCGTCGGCATCGACCAGGACGAGGTCCTGCTGCAAGTGCCGAGCGGCGTGGACGAGGTCGGGCCGGGTCGCGACGACTGCGCTCAGCACCGCAGCGGTGATCACGGCCTCGCCGATGCCGACCAGCACGTGCCAGCCGACCATCGCGGTCGCGAGTTTCCCGACCGGGATGGCGACTGCGCCGCCGATCGCGTACAGGCCGGTGAACGCCAGCGCCGCGACCGGCACCGACACCAGCGCTCCGACGGTCGCCGCCGGTACGACGCTGCCCACTCGCCGCGGCAGCACCGTCAGGAGCGCGCGCGTCAGGAAGTACCCGGCGAGCACCGTGATCAGGCCCATCAACGTGATGTTCGTACCCAGCGCGGTCAGCCCACCGTCGGCGAACAGCAGCCCCTGGACCAGCAGCACCGTCGACATCACGAGTACGGCGGTCCACGGCCCGACGAGTGCCGCCGCGAGCGCACCGCCCAGCAGGTGACCGCTCGTTCCGGCGCCGACCGGGAAGTTCACCATCTGCACCGCGAACACGAACGCCGCGGTCAGGCCGGCCAGCGCCGGCCCCGTCTCGCGGATCTCGCGGTTCGCCCGCTGCAGGCTGATGCCGACCGCCCCGGCCGCGATCAGGCCGGTGGCGACGGACGTGGGCGCGTCGAAGAAACCGTCAGGAACATGCACCCGCACATTCTTGATCCATCTGCGACTCATTCGCAACAAGCGGTCTCACAACTGCTTGAGCGCCTCCCCGATCGCGCGGTGGAACGTCGGGTACGCGAAGATCATCTGCCGCAGCGAGCTCACCGGTACGGCGGCATGCACCGCGACCGCCAGCGCGCTCAGCACCTCGCCACCGGTCGGGCCCGCGCTCGTCGCACCGACCAGCACGCCCCGGTCGGCGTCCATCACGACCTTGATGAACCCCTCGTTGCCGGCCTTGTGGATCCAGCCACGCGTCGACGCCGGGATCTCGGTGAGGCCGGTCCGCACGTTCAGGCCCGCGTCCCGGGCCTGCTTCTCGGTGAGCCCGACCGCGCCGATCTCCGGGTCGGTGAACGTCACCCGCGGCATCGCGTGGTAGCTCGCGATCGGCGCGTCCGGCTCCTGGAGGATGTCGCGGACCGCGACGTCGGCCTGATACATCGCGTTGTGCGTGAACACGCCGACGCCGGTCACGTCGCCGATCGCCCACACGCGGTCGCCGGCCCGGACGTGCTCGTCGACCTCGATCCGGCGCGCGGCCGGATCCAGGCCGAGCTTGTCGAGGCCGAGGTCCGCGGTCGCGATCCGCCGGCCGGTTGCCACCAGCAACTTCTCGCCGGTGGCCGTCGAACCGTCCGCGAGAGTGACGGTGAACGCGCCGTCGGCGTACCCGACCTGCTGGGCGTGCGAGCCGCGGCGGAAGCTGACGCCATCGCGCTCCAGGGCCTCGCGGGCCAGGACGCCGGACTCCGGCTCCTCCATCGCCAGCACCTCGGGAGCGCCTTCGAGAACCGTCACCCGCACCCCGAACCGGGCGAAGACCTGGGCGAGCTCCATCCCGATCGCGCCGCCGCCGAGGATCAGCAGCGAGGCCGGCAGCGTCTCGACCTCGATCGCCTCCCGGTTCGTCCAGTACGGCGTACCGGCGAGACCGTCGATCGGGGGCACGGCCGGGATCGTGCCGGTCGCGATCACGATGCCACGGGTCGCCTCGAACTCACGGTCGCCGGCCCGCACCGTGTTCGGCCCGGTGACGGTGGCGAAGTCCTTGATCACGGTCGCGCCCTTGTTCACCAGGCGATCGACGGCGACCTTGTCGTTCCAGGTGTCGGTGGCCTCCTCGCGGATCCGCTTCGCGACCGGAGCCCAGTCCGGCTCGACACTCGCCGTACCGGCGATGCCGTCGACGCGGCGGGTCTCGGCGATCAGGTTCGCGGCCCGGATCATCATCTTGCTCGGGATGCACCCGTAGTACGGGCACTCGCCACCGACCAGCCGCGACTCGATCCCCACGACCCGGAGCCCTGCCTGGGCCAAGCGCCCGGCCGTCTCCTCGCCGCCGACACCGAGCCCCACCACCACGACATCAACCTGTTCAGACATGCCGCCCAATCTCCCAGACCGGCCCGGACCGTCCAAGTCGCCACCCGGTGCGTCATCGCGCCGTAAGGAGGCGTTCACCCCCGGCGACCAGCGTGCTGCTCTCGTCGACGTGAAGGCCGAGCCAGGCGCGGCCGGAGCTGGAACTCGGCGGGCTGGTCCCATGCACCGATCTCCCGGCCGGGTTCTGTGGATAATCCCAGCGCGTCGCGACGCTTCGGCGGATGATTGCGGTCATGTATGTCATCGCGCATCTGAGTGACCCCCATCTCGACGGTTCCGACGAGGCTCGGGACCGGCTGCGGAAGATCACGTCGTACCTGCGTGAGTTCCGGCGGCCGGTCGACGTCGTACTGGTCAGCGGCGACCTCGCGGACCACGGGCTCGAGTCCGAGTACGCCGAGCTCGCCGCGGAGCTGAAGCTGGACGTGCCCGTGCTGGTGTTGCCGGGCAACCACGACGTCAGCGCGCCGCTTCGGTCCGGCCTGGCCGATTTCGTCGACTCGGCCGGCGAGGGACATCCCGTGCATCAGGTGCATGACGTCGGGGGCGCACGGTTCGTCCTGCTCGACACCTCTGTGCCGGGCGAGGACCACGGGCTGTTGTCGACGGAATCGCTTGCCTGGCTCGACGGCGTCCTGACCGAGCCGGTCGACGGTCTGTTGTTCGTGGCCTTCCACCACCCGCCGTTCGAGCTGAACCACCCCGTCCTCGACCAGTGGCTGCTCCGCTCCGGCCCGGAGCTCGAGGCCGTACTCCGGGGCAAGCCGATCACCGCGCTGCTCGCGGGCCACGTCCACAACGGTCTCGCGACCACCTTCGCCGGGCTGCCGTTCCTCGTCGCGCCGGGCGTCCGGTCGACGCCGCCGCTGCCCTTCGAGCCGCCGGCTCCTGGCGGCGGCCTCGTCGACAACACGACCGCGCATCCCGGCCTGGCGTTGCACATCGCCACCCCGGGCGCACCGCTGCAGACGCTCTTCCGGCACCCGGCCTGACCTGGACCAGCACGGTCGGGGCGGCATTAGTGTGCTGACATGTACGTGATCGCGCACCTCAGTGATCCGCATCTCGACGGCACGGACGCGGCGCGAGCCCGGCTGCGGCACATCACGTCGTACGTGCGGGCGATGGGGCGCTCGGTGGACGTCGTACTGGTGACCGGGGATCTCGCGGATCACGGACTGGAGTCCGAGTACGCCGAGATCGCGCGCGAGCTGACGTTCGACGTACCGGTGCTGGTGCTGCCCGGGAACCATGATGTGAGCGCGGCGCTGCGGGCGGGGCTGGTGGGGCTGGTCGAGTCGCCGGGGTCTGGGCATCCGGTGCATCAGATCCGCGACGTCGGTGCGGCTCGCTTCGTGCTCGTGGACACCACCGTGCCTGGGGCGAACCACGGCCTGCTGTCCGCCGACTCGCTGGCCTGGCTCGACGAGGTACTACGAGACGCGGTCGACGGACCGTTGTTCGTCGCGATGCATCACCCGCCGCTCGACCTGCACCACCCGGTGATGGATCAATGGAAACTCGAGGAACGCGACGAGTTGTCCGCGATCCTGACCGGGAAGCCGGTGACGGCGATCCTCACCGGGCACGTGCACAACGCCATCGTCACGTCGTTCGCCGGTCACCTCGTTCTCGGTGCGCCCGGCATCCGCTCGACCATCCCACTTCCCTTCGAGCCGCCCCCGCCGGCGGGCGCCGTCGTCGACCCCACCGCCCACCCTGGTCTGGCTCTGCACATCGTCCTCCCGGGAGAACCGATGCAAACCGTCTACAGGTACCCGCTATGACCGACGACCTGATCCTCCACCCGATCGCCCGAGTCGAATCCACCCTGCGCTCGCGGGACGACGCTCCACGCCAGGGCGACGAAGGTGCACCCGACGCCTGGCTCGTCTTCGACGAGTCCGTCCGTCCGGCTCTTGCCGACATCAAGGCCGGCGACGAACTCATCCTCATCACGTGGTTCGACCGCGCCGACCGCGACGTCCAGACCGTGCACCCCCGCGGCGACGCCTCCCGCCCACCGACCGGCGTCTTCAGCACCCGCTCCCCCGACCGCCCCAACCCCCTAGGACTCCACCGCGTCACAGTCCTGGCCGTCGACACCCTCCGCCTCCACGTCAACAACCTGGAAGCCCTCAACGGCACCCCCATCGTCGACATCAAGCCGGCCCTGGCCGACATCTCCGACCGCTGAAGCCCGCCCGCTGGCGGCTTGTTTGCGCGATAGCGTGCTGCAACCCGCCATCGACAACAAAACCCGCCAGTGGGACATCACCCGCCGGACAAGAGCTGGGAACGTGGAACGGCGGCAGACAGGTGGTGTCTGCCGCCGTTCACGGTGTTGATCAGAAGTTGATCATGTGGCCTTCGAGGCCGTGGAAGGCCTCTTGGAGGGCTTCGCTCAGGGTCGGGTGGGCGTGGACGTTGCGGGCCAGTTCCTTGGTGGTCAGGTCCCACTTCTGCGCGAGGGTGAGCTCTGGCAGCAGCTCGGTGACCTCCGGGCCGATCAGGTGCGCACCGAGCAGTTCGCCGTACTTCGCGTCGCTGATCACCTTGACGAAGCCGCTCGGGTCGCCGAGGCCGTGCGCCTTGCCGTTCGCGGTGAACGGGAACTTCGCGACCTTGACGTCGAAGCCTTCCAGCCGGGCCTCTTCCTCGGTCCAGCCGAAGCTCGCGATCTGCGGCTGGCAGAACGTCGCCCGCGGGATCATCTTGTAGTCGAGTTCCATCGTCTCGTGCCCGGCGATGGTCTCGGCGGCGATCACACCCATCGCCTCGGCCGCGTGCGCGAGCATCAGCTTCGCGGTCACGTCGCCGATCGCGAAGATGTTCGGCACGTTGGTCCGGCAGAAGCCGTCGATGCCGATCGCGCCGCGCTCGGTCAGCTGGACGCCGGCCTTGTCCAGGCCGTACCCGTCGACGCGCGGCTGGAAGCCGATGGCCTGCAGCACCTTGTCGGCCTCGATCGTCTGCTGTGCGCCGTCCTTGCCGGTCACCGTCACCTTGACCGAGGAACCGGAGTCGTCGATCGAGTCCACCCGGGTGCCGGTCAGCACGTCGACGCCGAGCTTCTTGTACGCCTTGGCGAGCTCCTTGGAGACCTCGATGTCCTCCAGCGGAACGACCCGGTCCAGGAACTCGACGATCGTCACCTTGACGCCGTAGTTCGCCAGCACGTACGCGAACTCGACACCGATCGCGCCGGCGCCGGCGATCACGATCGAGCCCGGCAGCTCCTCGGTGAGGATCTGCTCCTCGTAGGTCACCACGCGCTCACTCAGCTGGGTGCCCGGCAGCAGCTTGGTGGTGGCGCCGGTGGCCACGATGCAGGAGCCGAACGTGACGGTCTCCGAGGAGCCGTCGTTCAGCGTCACGTCCAGGGTGTTCGCGTCGGTGAACGAACCCCAGCCGTCGAACTCGGTGATGTTGTTCTTCTTCATCAGGAAGTGGACGCCCTTGACCCGGCCGTCGGCGACCTTCCGGCTGCGCTGCACCGCGGTCGGGAAGTCGAAGGTGACCTCGCCGCTGATGCCGAAGGTCTTCGCCTCCGTGCGGAAGATGTGCGACAGCTCGGCGTTCCGGAGCAGCGCCTTGGACGGGATACAGCCCACGTTCAGGCAGACACCGCCCCAGTACTTCTTCTCGATGATGGCGGTCTTCAGCCCGAGCTGGGCGGCGCGGATCGCCGCGACGTACCCACCGGGACCGGCGCCGAGGACAACAACGTCAAAGTGCGAGGCCATGCAGTGAACTTTAGTAGGTCGCACCAGCCGATCCGACACACGGTGGCACCCTGTGGCCGGAGTGTGGCGGGCCTCATGGTCACGCTGCGTGTACCGGGCTTCCGTCAGGACCGTACGGCGCTTACGCTGGCCTCGCGCGTGAGGCGAGTTCATGGGGGACGCATGGGTCTGGGGAAACGCCGGTGGCTGCGACTCGCGGCACTCGGCACGGTGTTGGCAGTCGCCGCGCTACCGGCGTACGCCGACGACCCGACCCCGTCGGCCAGTGAGCCACCGCCCGCCTCTGTCACCGACGTGAACCGGTCGCTCGAGCAGCTCCAGGCGGAGGCCGCGGCCGTCCAGGCCGACTTCGCCAAGGCCACCATCGCCTACACCAAGGCGCTGAAGGACGCCCAGACCGCGGAGGCCGCGGCGAAGAAGGCGGAGACCAGCGCGACCAAGTCGAAGGGCGTCGCCGACGAGCAGCGCCGGCGGCTCGGCGTGATCACCGCGCAGGCCTACCAGCTCGGTGTCCCGACCGTGATGGGGACCGAGTCGATGCTCTGGTCGCTGGCTCCGGTCGCGGAGAACCTCCAGGAGATCGCCGACCGGCAGACCGCGATCACGCAGCTCGGCAGCACCCAGGTCGCGCAGTACCGGACGGCGATGGCCGCCGAGGCGGAGTCCATCCGGCTCAAGGCGGAGGCGACCAGCAAGCGCGCCGCCGCGAACGAGGCCGCGACGAAGGCGCAGGAGCTCAGCAAGCAGGTGCAGCAGAAGGCGGCCGACGCCTCCGCGGCGATGGCCGACCAGACCGCGGACCTCGACGTCGCGTCCGCACTGTCGCAGCAGCTCCAGCAGACCCGCAACGCTCAGGCGCTCGCGCGCTGGAAGACCTACCTGACCGAGCTGGCCGCCACGAAGGTCACTCCCCCGGCGGCCGCCGTCCTGAAGAACCCCGCGAAGTTGCCGACCGGGCTCGCACCGCTGACCCGACGCGGTGCGGCCGTGCCCGGTGTCGCGTCGGTCGCCGTGGCGGGACGGACCGTACGGGTGCTTTCGGCAGAGACGATCCGCGCGGTGAATCAAGCATTCAGCCTGCTCGGCAAGCCCTACGGCGTCGCCGCTACCGGCCCGGACAAGTACGGCTGTCTCGGCGCCGCGCGCGTCGCATGGCAGCCGTACACGACCCTGCCGAACCTGATCGGCAAGGTCTACCCGGACTACCAGGCCGTCCCGAACGCCCAGATCGAGCCCGGCGACCTGCTCGTGATGGGCAGCAAATCGCTCGGCCTCGTGCACATCGGCATCGCCCTCGACAACGGCGAGATGATCGCCGCCGACGAGTCCAAGGGCTCGGTCGTCGTCACCACGGTTCCGGACAACCTGTACGCCGCGCTCCGCCCGACCCTCGGCGCGCCGGCCAAGCCCCAGGTCGCACCGGTCGCCACCTCCGAGGCGTACGCGTTCCGCTGCGGCAACACCGCCACGTCGTACGACGTCGGCTCGGGCGCCTGGACCTGGCCGCTCCCGGACGGGACCTACGAGATCGGTACGCCGTTCGGTCAGTCCGGCTCGGAGTGGTCCAGCGGCACCCACACGGGCCAGGACTTCCCCGCCCCGATCGGTACGCCGGTCCGCGCGGTGACCTCCGGGACGGTCCGGATCGAACACCCGGCCTGGGCCGGCAACCTGGTCCGCATCGACCACGGCAACGGCCTCGAGACGCTGTATGCGCACCTCAGCCGGGTCGACGTCACCGACGGCCAGCAGGTGCAGGCCGGACAGCAGATCGGCGCGGTCGGCAGCGAGGGCAACTCGACCGGGCCGCACCTGCACTTCGAGGTCCGGCTCGGCGGCGACCCGGTCAACCCGATGCCGTTCCTGGCCACCGGCTCCGCGAGCACCGGCTGGGGCGGCTACAGCAACGGCATGATCCCGGCGAGCAAACTGTGCGCCATCGGTGGCGGTCACCGGCTCCGGTGCGACGCGGCGACGGCGTACCTCGAGCTCGCCGCCGCCTACCACGCCGCGTTCGGCAGATCGCTGTGCATCACCGACTCGTACCGCTCGTACACGTCCCAGGTCGACCTGTACCAGCGCAAGCCGTCCCTGGCCGCCCTCCCGGGTACGTCGAACCACGGGTGGGGTCTCGCGGTCGACCTGTGTGGCGGGATCGAGAAGTACAGCACCCCGCAGTACCAATGGATGAAGAGCCACGCGGCGGCGTACGGCTGGCTGCATCCGGCCTGGGCCGAGCCGGGCGGGAACCGTGAGGAGCCTTGGCACTGGGAGTTCGGTAACCCGACCAGTTAGTAGCCGCCGGTAGGCTTGGCCCGTGGCCGAGAAAGACAGTCCCGACCGCACGGACGACAACATCACCCTGGACGCTCAGGACGACCGGTGGGAGTGGCGCCGGCGGATTCGTGAGAACCCGCGGAAGCTGATGTTCTACCGGATCGGTGTCGGCGTCGTCGGTGGGTTGCTGATCATCGCAGCGCCGTTGACCGGCTGGCTGCCGGGACCGGGTGGGATCCCGCTGTTCATCGCGGGTCTCGCCGTGCTGGCCAGCGAGTTCGAGTGGGCCCAACGGCTGCTGTACCGGGTGAAGGACTGGGTCAAGGCACTCACCCGGTGGACCGGTAAGCAGCCCGCCTGGCTGAAGGCACTCGGGACGCTCGCGCTGTTCCTCTGTGTACTCGTCGCGATCTGGCTCTACATGGTCGTGCTCGGTGTGCCGGGCTGGCTCCCCGACTCCTGGGAGTCATTCCTCGACAAGCTGCCCTGGCTGCCCTGAGTGCTGCAGACCTGAGTACGTCAGTCCGGTGTACTCCGGCAGCTCGATCAGCTCGCTCATGTTCTGCGCCATCTTCAGCATCTGGTTCAGGAAGAACGGCCGGTCGAGGATCCGGTTCCGCGCTGTGATCCCGAATCGGGTGGCCGGCGCCAGGAACGAGCCTGCGCGGCTGCCGTCCTGGGTGGTCGACACCGCCTTGCGCAGCCGCGCCTCGTACCGGTCGAACGCGGTCCGGAAGTCGTGCGCCTGGGCCAGCTCGCCCGCCAGGACATAGGCGCCGACAACCGCCGTCCCGGTACCGAGCGCACCGAACGTTGCGCCGTACCCCGCGTCTCCGAGCAGGACGATCCGGTTGGTGGACCAGCGGTCCACACGCACGCGACTGATCGAGTCGAAGTACAGCTCCGTTGCCGCCGGCAACGCCTCGAGCAGCTCCGGTACGTGCCAGCCCAGCCCGCTGAACTGGTCCCGCAGGATCGTCTTCTGCTGGTTCAGGTCCCGCCGGTTGTAGTCGAGCACCGGCGACTTGAACAAGAACAGCGTCTGCGCCAGCTCTGGATCACGCGTGTCCGCACCCACGCTCGCGAGCTTGCCGGGCACGTTGTACATCAGCGAGTCCCCACTGATCCCGCGCGTGTTCTGGACCTCCCAGCCACCGACGTAGTACCCGAGGTGCTTCTCCAGGACCTGCTCGGCGGGCCACGCCAACCGCCGTACGACGGAGTGCATCCCGTCCGCGCCGATCACCAGGTCGTACGTCTCCTCGATGCCGCTCTCGAAGCGCACGTCCACGCCGTCCGTGTGCTCCCGCAGACTCGCGATCGAGTCCCCGAAGCGGTACGTCGCCTGCTCGCGACTGTGCTCGTAGAGCACCCGGGACAGGTCGGCCCGCAGCACCTCGAGCTCACCGCCGGCGAACTCGGCCGGCAGCCGCATCAGCTGCCGGCCCGACGCGTCCACGAACCGCATCGCGTTCCCGCCGGTCTGCAGCGACCGCAGCTCCGCCAGCACGCCCATCCGCGCCAGCACGGTCGTGAACACCTGACCGCGGAAGTCCACGGCGTACCCGCCTTGCCGGAGTTTGGGCGCGATCTCGACCACCGTCACGTCGTGTCCCGCCCGGCCCAGCCAGAGCGCCGCCGACGGACCGGCCACGCTCGCACCCGACACCAGAACCTTCATCATCGCCTCCAGAGCAGTAACTGTGTCTGCCGGACACAGTAATGTGTATGGTAGACACAGTTCAAGTCGATTCACGAAAGGAACCCGGCATGTCCGACCTCCTCTGGGGCAGGCAGCCGCCGCCGAGCCGCGGCCCGAAGCCCGCCGTCACGCTGACCGAGATCGCCGAGGTGGGCATCCGGATCGCCGACGCCGAGGGGCTGGACGCGGTCTCGATGCAGCGCATCGCCGGCGAACTGCCGGTGACGAAGATGGCGCTCTACCGCCACGTCCCGGGCAAGACCGAGCTGGTCGCGGTGATGAGTGACCTCGCCATGGGCGCCCCGCCTGACCGCCCCGGCGACCTACCGTGGCGCGCGGCCCTACACACCTGGGCGATCGACCTGTACGACGGATTCACGCGGCACCCGTGGTTGCTTCAGTCGACGATCGGACGCCGCCCGCTCGGCCCGAACGAGCTCACCTGGATGGAGCGCGGCCTCACCGCGCTGGCGGAGAGCGGTCTCACCGGCGGCGAGCAGCTGGACGCGATCTTGGTGATCACCAGCCACGTCCGGAACATCGCGCAGCAGTCGACCACGTTCCCTGGTCACACCACCGGACTGACCGAGCAGGACTGGACGCGGTCACTCGCGGAGATCCTCGTCGCCGAAGCCGACCGCTTCCCGCATCTCACCGCCGCGATGCGCACCGCGGCCGGGAGTGAGAACCAGGGCCTCGAGTTCGGGCTGCAGCGCATCCTGGACGGCCTCGAGCTCCTGATCACTGGCCGGTCGGACTGATCCGCACCCCATTGAAACGTTGTCGGTAGGCCGACGCCGAGAGCCCGTAGTGCGAGCGGAAACGGCGCGCGAAGTAGTTCTGGTCGGGCCAGCCGACCGACTCGCCGATCCGGTTGATCGGGAGGTCGGTGTGCAGTAATCGGTCGGCGGCGAGTTCGGCCCGGTGCCGCGCGAGGTACGCCATCGGCGGCACCCCGGTGACGGACTTGAAGAGCCGAACGAGGTACCCCGGCGCGAGATGCAACTCGCCCGCGAGGTCGGTGAGCGTCCAGTGCCGGGCCGGATCGGCCTCCATCATCCGCATCGCGTCGACGACCGCGGGATGGGTGTGGTCACCCCGTTCGTCGCTGTCCGCCACGGTTCGCGCGACACAACTGAGGTACAGCGAGAGCCAGCCGACGATCTCGCCACGATGCCGGTTGGCCGGCAGGTTGCGCAGTTGCCGCAGGCCGTCGAGGTGCGCGACGGCCTCCTTGACGGTCCCGGGATCGAGGTGGGTCGCGAGCACTCCTCTGCGTTGCGCGGAGAACGGACCGGTCCACAACAGGTAACCCAGTAAGGGATCTTCGCGCGCCCAGGCGAGTTCACGCCGGACCAGGTCGGCGGAGAAACAGCAGTTGTAGACCTCGAGGGCATCGCAGTCGACGTACTCGTGCCAGACCCCTGGACGGAGCAGGATCGCGTCGCCGGCGGAGACGTGTTGCCGGTCGGCCAGGCTGTGGTGGACGCCTTCACCGCCGGTGACGAGCGCGACCTCGAAGAAGCTGTGCGTGTGCAACGGATGGGTCTGCTCGTGCAGGTGGGTGCCGGCGTGCACGACCGTCCCTTCGACGAAGTGCACCACCGTCCCGCGGGTCCTCACCGGCTCGTCGGCCATACCTCACGATACGAGCCGAGGTGCAGATCGTGCTAGACCGAGTGCAGTTCGGGCTACTCCCCGGCGGCTACCGGCCGCAGGATCGGTGCACAGGCGAAACGCCCCGCCGACCACAACCACCCAGACCACGGCGTTTCGTCGGAACACCCAATGAATCGTTTCACTGGTTGGAGTCTCATGACGCATCTCGCCGCACCCACCTCTCTCCGCTTCGAGCATCTGCTCGCTTCCCCCGAGTCCGGGGTCCTGGGGATCGGCACCGCGAGCCCCAGAATCTCCTGGCAGGTCCCGGCCGCGGACGCCGGCTACGCGCAGACGGCGTACGAGGTCGAGATCACCACCGGCAGCACCCAGGTCTTCGCCGTCCAGTCCCCCGACCAGCTCCTGGTGCCATGGCCGGCTGAGCCGCTGGCTTCCCGGGAGGTGGCGCAGGTCCGGGTCCGCGTCCGCGGCAACGACGACTGGAGCGCGTGGAGCGAGCCGGTGAGCGTAGAGGCCGGCCTGCTCGCCGTGGAGGACTGGAGCGCCAAGTTCGTCAGTCCGCGGGACAACCCGCACGGCTCCCCCGCTCCGCTGGTCGCCGGTGTCGCCGAGCTCCCGGACGGGATTGTCAAGGCTCGCCTGTACGCGACGGCGCACGGCATCTACCTGCCCGAACTCAACGGGCAGCGGGTCGGCACCGAGGAGCTCGCGCCCGGCTGGACGGCGTACCAGTATCGGCTGCGCTACCAGATCTACGACGTCACCGAGCTTGTTCACTCTGGTGAGAACACGCTCGAGTTCCTCCTCGGCAACGCCTGGTTCCGCGGCCGCATCGGCTTCCGCGACCAGAAGGAGCTGTACGGCGACCGGCTCGCGGTCCTCGCCCAGCTCGAGGTCACCACCGAGGACGGGCAGCTGCACACCTTCGGCAGCGACGGCAACTGGACCTCCCGGGAGAGCAACGTCCTGGCCGACGACCTGTACGACGGCCAGACCACCGACCTCCGCAGGCAACCCGGCGAGGCCACGCCGGTCGACGTCCTCGACGCCGACCTCGGCCTGCTCGTCGCGCCCGACGGACCGCCGGTCCGCATCACCGACGTGCTGCCCGCGCTCGAGATCACCACGTCGCCGTCGGGCAAGACGCTCATCGACTTCGGCCAGAACCTCGTCGGCCGCGTCCGGCTCACGGTCCGCGGGCACGCCGAGGGCGACGAGATCGTCCTGCGGCACGCCGAGGTCCTCGAGCACGGCGAACTCGGCGTCCGCCCACTGCGGACCGCGAAGGCCACCGATACCTACTACCTGGCCGGCCCCGACGAGGTCGTCCTCGAGTCCCCGCTGACCTTCCACGGCTTCCGGTACGCCGAGGTGACCGGCGTGAGCGACCTTCGCAAGGAGGACCTGCAGGCAGTCGTCATCGGCAGCGACCTGCAGCGCACCGGCTGGTTCGAGTCGTCGAACGAGCTGCTGAACCGGTTCCACGAGAACGTGGTCTGGGGTATGCGCGGCAACTTCGTCGACGTACCGACCGACTGCCCGCAGCGTGACGAGCGGCTCGGCTGGACCGGGGACATCCAGGTGTTCTCCCCCAGCGCGAACTTCCTCTTCGACGCCGCCGGGTTCCTGACGAACTGGCTGGCCGACCTCGCGGCGGAGCAGCAGAAGGACGGGTCGGTACCGTTCGTCGTACCGGATGTACTCCGCAACGAGTCGCCGGCGACCGCGGCATGGGGTGACGCGGCAACGATCGTGCCGTGGGTGGTCTACCAGCGCACCGGTGACGCCGGGCTGCTCGCCCGTCAACTGCCGAGCATGCGTGCCTGGGTGGACAAGATGGCCGACCTGGCCGGCGCGGACCTCCTGTGGTCGGGCGGTTTCCAGTTCGGCGACTGGCTCGACCCGACCGCGCCACCGGACAACGCAGCCGCCGCCAAGGCCGACCCGGACGTGGTGGCCACCGCTCACCTCGCCCGGTCCGCCGAGGTGTTCGCCAAGGCCGCGGCGGTCGTCGGTCAGACCGACCTGGCCAACGAGTACGCCGACCTCGCCGCGCGCGTCCGGCAGGCGTTCGCGGCCGAGTACGCGACCGAGGGCGGTCGGGTGCTGAGCGACGCACCGACGACGTACGCGCTCGCGCTGCAGTGGGCCTTGCTGCCGACCGAGGCGCAGCGCCGGCGGGCCGGCGAACGGCTGGCCGACCTGGTCCGCTCGGCGAGTTTCCGGATCAGTACCGGATTCGTCGGAACGCCGCTGATGACCGACGCGCTGGCCGATACCGGACATCCTGACCTGGCCTACCGGCTCCTGCTACAGACAGGCTGCCCCTCTTGGCTGTACTCAGTGACGATGGGAGCGACGACGGTCTGGGAGCGCTACGACAGCATGATGCCGGACGGCACCATCAACCCCGGTGAGATGACGTCGTTCAACCACTACGCCCTCGGCGCGGTCGCCGACTGGATGCACCGCCGCGTCGCCGGTCTCGCGGCGGCCGAACCGGCGTACCGAACGATCGACGTCCGTCCGCTCGTCACCGATCACCTGACCAGTGCGTCCGCGAAGCACCTCACGCCGTACGGCGAGGCCGCGGTGGCGTGGACCCGCTCCGACGGACAGGTCACGCTGACGGTCACCGTCCCGGTCGGGTCCCGCGCGAAGGTCGACGTACCGGGTCAGGACGGCACCGTCGAGGTCGGGCACGGGACCCACGAGTGGACCGTCGCCGACCCGTACGGCACGCCGGCCGAACTGCCGGCCGACGCCAGCATCCGGGCGCTGATCGACCATGAACCGACCTGGAACGCGCTCGCGGAGGCGGCCACCGAAGCCGGCCTCGTCACCGACGACGCCGACCTCGCCGCCCGCCTCAAGCGCTACCTCGACCAGCCGGCCGCCGGCGTCGTCGAGGCGCTTCGCCCACGCGCGGCCACCTCCGGCACCGAGGCGCTGAAGGCGGCGCTCGGCGCGCTCCTCAACCACTAGCCAACCCACCCGACCACCGCCCCGCTGCTTCGACACATCCCTTGGAGGTCAAGATGAGGTTCCGCCCAGGAGCGAGCGGGCTGGCACTGCTCGCCGCCGGTTCGCTCGTACTCACCGCGTGCAGCGCGGGCAGTCTCGGATCCAGCAGTGACTCCGGCGGCGGCTCGGTCGAGATCACGTATCTGATCGGCAACCAGGATCAGGACGTGAAGGACGCCGAGCAGCTCGTCAAGGACTTCACCGCGAAGAACCCGGGCATCACGATCAAGACCGAGACCCGGCCGGCCGGCACCGAAGGCGACAACATCGTCAAGACCCGGTTGTCCACCGGGGACATGCCGGACGTGTTCAACTACAACACCGGGTCGCTGTTCCAGGCGATCGCGCCGCAGAAGAACCTGGTGTCGCTGAACGACCAGCCGTACATCGGGAACCTGGACGACAACTTCAAGAAGACCGTGACCGCCGACGGCCAGGTGTACGGCGCGCCGCTCGGCGGCTTCATGGGCGGCGGCGTGCTCTACAGCATCCCCGTCTACACCAAGCTCGGGCTGAAGATCCCGAAGACCTGGGCCGAGTTCATGGCCAACAACGCCAAGATCAAGGCGGCCGGCGGCGTCGCGCCGGTGATCCAGACCTACGGCGAGACCTGGACCTCGCAGCTGTTCGTCCTCGGCGACTTCCACAACGTCTCCGCGGTCGAGCCCGACTTCGCCGACAAGTACACCAAGAACCAGGCGAAGTACGCGACCTCGCCGGCCGCGCTGAAGGGGTTCGAGCACACCGAGGCGGTGCACGACGCCGGCTACGAGAACAAGGACTTCGCCTCGGCCAAGCTGCCGGACGGGCTGAAGATGCTTGCCACCGGCAAGGGTGCGCACTACCCGAACCTGTCCGGCGTGGTGGCCAACATGGTCGCGACCTACCCGGACGCGGCCAAGAACGTCGGACTGTTCGCGTTGCCTGGTGACGACGCGAGCAAGAACGGCCTGACGCTGTGGACGCCGGGCGGTCTGTACATCCCGAAGACCACCACCGGCGACAAACTGGACGCGGCGAAGAAGTTCCTCGCGTTCGTCGCCAGCCCCGAAGGCTGCGCCTCGCAGACCAAGGCGGGCGCACCGACCGGCCCGTACGCCGTCAAGGGGTGCGCGCTCGGGGACGACGTACCGCAGGCGATCAAGGACATGCAGCCGTACCTCGACAAGCCGGGTGCGTCCAGCCTGGCGCTGGAGTTCCTGTCCCCGGTGAAGGGCCCGTCGCTGGAGCAGATCACCGTCGAGGTGGGCTCGGGTATCCGGAAGGCGAAGGACGGTGCGGCCAGGTACGACGAGGACGTGAAGAAGCAGGCACAGCAGCTCGGCCTGGCGGGCTGGTGAGGCCGCATGACCGCGACCTCGGTGTCACCACGTGAGCGCAGCAAGACCACCCCGGCCGCGTCGTCGGCCGGGAGCAAGGTCTACCGCCCGTACTCGAACTGGTTCTACCTGCCGACCGCCGTCATCTACGGGGTGCTGTTCCTGGTCCCGACGTTCGCCTCGCTGTACTTCAGCCTGACCCGCTGGAGCCTGTTCGAGTCCCGCTTCATCGGGCTGGACAACTTCAAGCTGTTCTTCCAGGAGCCCGCCCTGGTCAAGGGCTTCACCAACACGCTGATCTACGCGGTCGTCACGTCCGGGTCCAAGGTGGTGCTGGGACTGCTGCTCGCGGTCCTGCTCACCTCCCAGATCGTTGCCCGGGGCTACCTCCGCTCGGTGGTGTTCTTCCCGGTGCTGGTCTCCACGATCGGCGTCGGCCTGACCTTCACCGTCCTGATGAACCCCGACCAGGGGCTGATCAACAAGTCGCTCGCGCTGGTCGGGATCAGCGGCCCGGGCTGGCTGACCGACCCGAAGTGGGCGCTGCTGTCGGTGGCCGCGGTCGACGTCTGGAAGGGCGTCGGCCTGGCCACGCTGATCTACATCGCCGGCATCGTGTCGATCCCCCGCGAGTACATCGAGGCGGCCCGCGTCGACGGGGCCGGGTCGTGGCAGCAGTTCCGGCGGATCGTCCTGCCGCTGTCCCGGCCCGCGACGGTGACCGTCATCATCTTGTCGCTGATCGGCGGACTGCGATCCTTCGACCTGATCTGGGCGATGACCCGCGGTGGGCCAGGGTTCACCTCCGATGTCATCGCGTCGGTGATCTACAAGCAGTACCAGGCCGGCTTCTACGGCCTGTCGACCGCGGGCAACGTGGTGCTGTTCATCGTGGTGACGGCGATCATCCTGCCGCTGTCCTGGTTCCTGAACCGCAAGGAGGTCGACCTGTGAGTGCAGTGCACATGCCGCGACTCCGTCGCGGCGAGTCATGGGGCCGTACCTCCCGGTCTGCCCTCGTCGCTCCAGCCGCTCCGCTCCCTGCGCTCCTCAGCCCAGACCGGGAGGCACCATGACCGCGGAACTCGTCAACCACCGTCCCGGGCGCAGGTTGGCCCTGAGCGCGGTCGCGATCCTGGTCTCGATCGTGGTGTTCGTCATCCCGTTCGCGTTCATCGTGCTGACCGCGGTGAAGGACCGCACGCAGTCCGCGGACCTGAGCTTCTCCTGGCCGCACCAGTTCCGCTTCGTGCAGAACTTCATCGAGGTGGTCGAGGCCCGCGACTACATGCTGGTGATCGCGTTCATCAACAGCACGCTGCTGACCGTGGCCAGCGTCACCGGCATGGTCGTGCTGGCCGCGATGGCGGGGTTCGTGCTGCAACGCCGGAAGAGCCGGTGGAACGGGTTCATCAACTTCCTGGTCCTCGCGGGCCTGATCATCCCGCCGGCCGTCGTACCGACGATCTGGGTGCTGCAGAAGTTCGGTCTGTTCCGGACCATGCCCGGGTTGATCCTGATCGAGATCGCGTACGGGCTGTCGTTCTGCATCCTGCTGTTCCGGGCCTTCGTCGCGACGATCCCGCGGGAACTCGACGAGGCGGCGATCATCGACGGCGCGGGTCCACTGAAGTTGTTCTTCCGGGTCGTGTTCCCGCTGCTCAGATCCGTGATCGTCACCGTGGTCGTGGTCCAGTCGGTGAACGTCTTCAACGACTTCGTGAACCCGCTCTATTTCCTCCCCGGCGACAAGAACGCCACGGTCCAGCTCACCCTCTACAACTTCTCCAGCCAGTACTCCACGCAGTACAACCTGCTCTTCATGGACATCCTGCTGATCACGATCCCGCCCTTGATCATGTTCCTGTTCTTCAACCGCCAGATCGTCGCCGGCATGACCTCAGGCGCCATCAAGGGCTGACCAGCGGTGACTGGACACAGCAACAGGTGACCGGACACAGGAACAGGTGACCGGACACAGGTAATACCAGGTCCCCACCCACGAGTTCCTGTCTCCATTCACCACACCCGCCCCAGTCCGCCGCCCGCACGCGGCGCCGTACCGCGAGGCGCGAATGGCCGCAGCGGACGCCGATAGCAGCAGGCGGCGACCGCGGTGGTGGGGCTGGAGGTGGCGTCCGCGGTGGTGGGGCTGCAGGTGGCTACCGAGGTGGTGGGGCCGCAGGTGGCGACCCAGTAGGTGGCGACCGCGGTGGGTGGAGACCGGAACTGGTGGCTGGGGACAGGCAATAGCAGGTCTCAGCCCACCAGATCCTGTCTCCACCTGCTCCTGTCTCCCTCGGCTCCTGTGCCTATCCGGCAGTCTCCCTGCTGTCCGCACCCAGCGTCCCCCCCCCCGAGCTGGCCCCACCCGGCTGGCCCGGACCAGGTGCGGACTCGGTCCTGGCGGGGCTTGTGTTCAGCCTGGCGGGGCCTGGCTGGGGGTGCTGGGGTTACTTGGGTTTTTGGAGGAGGTGGGCGGCTTGGGCGGGGTCTTTTTCAGCGGGGAGGGCGGTTCGGGTGAGGGTGGCTACCTCGGTGAAGCCGGCGGTTTTGAGGAGGTCGGCGATCTCGGCGGGGTCCTGCATGTAGACCTCGAGGTCCAGGTCGTGACCGTAGGCCTGAGCCAGGTGGCGGCTGCCGTTACCTGCCTTGAACCCGTGGAGCAGGTGACCGCCCGGGCGCAGCACGCGGTAGAGCTCGGCGAACACCGCCGGGAGGTCCTCGCGTGGGGTGTGCACCAGCGAGTACCACGCGAGCGCCCCGGCCAGTTCTCCGTCCTTGATGTCCAGGTCGAACAGTGACCCGACCTCGAACCGCAGCGACGGGTACTCCCGGCGGGCCACCTCGATCATCCCCGGCGTCAGATCGACCCCGAACACGTCCAGCCCCTGTGAAGCCAGGTACGTCGTGATGCGCCCCGTCCCGCAGCCGAGGTCACCCACCGGACCGGGCTCGACGACGGCCACGAAGTAGTCCAGCGCGGACTTCTCGAACGGATCGCCCTGGTGGTAGTCCTTCAGGATCGCGTGGTAGTCGACGGCTGCGGTGTTGTAAGACCCCTGGATATCGTTCACCCGAGGACTCTAGGCAACCGCTCCGACAGTTTCTGGTAGTCGTCGAGCGAGTTGTACGCGTGCGCCGACAACCGGATGAACTTGCGCTCCTCGAACCCGGTGAAGGTGATCTCGGCGTTCAGCTCCCGCGAGATCCGCATCTTCAGCGCGTCACCGCCGGACAGGTCGACCGAGGACGGCAGCTCGACCAGCCGCATCGTCGCCGGCGGGTGCGCCACCTCGGCGATACCGGTCCCGAGCGCCTTCGCCAGGATCCGCGCGCCTTCCTCGACCAGCGACGTGAGCTGCGGTCGCCGGGTCGGCCAGTCCAGCTCGGCCAGCACCCGCAGCGACTCCGGCGCGGCGATCCACGGCACGTAGTCGTACGTGCCCTGCATGTCGAAGCGCTCCGGCATCCGCTCGTCGTACTCGGACCAGGACACGATCAGCGGCATCGACGCCGACCGCCAGCGCTCGGCGACCACCAGGCCCGCGGTCGCCCGCGGCGCGGCGGGCCACTTGTGGAAGTTGCCGGTCCAGAAGTCGGCGCCCGCCGCGGCCGGTGCGTCGATCAGCGCCGGCGCGTGCGCACCGTCGACCACCACGGGTACGCCGCGTTCGTGGGCGGCCGCGACCAGACCCTCGATCGGGAACACCTTCGCGGTCCCGGAGGTGATCTGGTCGACGATCAGGACCGAGGCGTTGTCCAGCTGGTCAGCGATCAACGCGACCACGGTGTCGTCGTCGGCCTCCAGCGGGATATGCACGTTCACCACCTCGGCGCCGCGCTCCCGGGCGTACCGCTCGGCGGCGTACCGCACCGCGCCGTACGCGTGGTCGGTGAGGACGATCCGGCTGCCGGCCGGGATCGGCAGGGTGGCGAGGGCGACCGTCACGCCGGCGCTGGCGTTCGGGACCAGGGCGAATCCGGCGGGGTCGACCTGCAGGTACGCCGCCAGCTCCCGCCGGCTCGCGGTGAGCCGGTCGGCGACGGTGCGGAACCAGACCATCGGGTTCGCGTCCATCTCCACCCGCAGGCCGGCCATCACCTCCTGCGTCCGGCGCGGCACGGCGCCGTACGAACCGTGGTTGAGGTGGAGGACGCCGCTGTCGAGGGTCCACAGGTCGGGGCGGGGGCTGAGTACCGTCACCACCCAAACGGTACATACTTCATGGCGTGTACCCCTACCTCACCCACGAAGGCCCGATCGCGATGGCGCATCGGGGCGGGGCCAAACACCCCGATATCGTCGGGTACGAGAACTCGCTGCGCGCCTTCCAGCACGCCGTCGACCTGGGGTACCGGTACGTCGAGACCGACCTGCACGCGACCAGCGACGGAGTCGTGGTCGCCTTCCACGACGACCGGCTGGAGCGGGTCACGGACCGGTCCGGGGTGATCGCCGAGCTGCCCTGGGCGGAGGTCTCGCAGGCGAGGATCAACGGGCAGGAGCCGATCCCCCGGCTGGACGAGCTGCTCGAGCAGTTCCCGGACATCCGCTTCAACCTGGACATCAAGGCCGAGGGCGGCCTGGAGCCCGCGGCGAAAGTCCTGCAGGCCGCGGACGCGCTCGACCGGGTCTGCGTCTCCTCGTTCTCCCAGTCCCGGGTACGCCGGATCCGCAAACTGCTCGGCCCGCGGCTGTGCACCGGGTACGGCGACCGTGAGACCGCGCTGCTCCGGTTCCTGCCGTTCGCGCTCCCGTCGAAGGGTGCTTGCCTGCAGATCCCCGAGCAGTACGGACCGTTCCGGGTGCTGACCCCCGGCCTGATCAAGCGCGCCCACTCCCGCAGCAAGCAGGTGCACGTGTGGACGGTCGACGACCCGGACACCATCCGCCAGATGCTCGATGCCGGCGTCGACGGCATCATCACGGACCGCACCGACATCCTGCGGGACGTTCTGATCGAGCGCGGGCAATGGCACTGATCGGGCCCTGATCGGGCACTGATCGGGGACTGAAGTGTTATCCGGCGGTACGCCGCGTCGTACTCAGGACCTGACACACTTCCGCGCATGGGACTTCTCTCCGCCCCGGACGGTGTGGACAAGCGTGAGTACTGGGGATTCAGCCTCTTCGACTGGGCGAACTCCGGATACGTCACCACGGTCGGGACGGTGCTGTTCGCGCCGTACCTGACTTCGGTCGCCGAGACCGCCGCCTGTGGCTACTCCGGCACCACCGACCACCCGTGCAACACCGACCTGCACGTCCTCGGGCTGGGGATCTCACCCGGCTCGCTGGCGTTCTACGTAGTGACGGTCGCGACGCTGGTGTCGGCGCTGTTCCTTCCCGTCGTCGGTGCGATCGCCGACCGGATGGCCCGCAAGAAGCTGCTGATGTGCGGGTTCGCCTGGGTCGGCTCGCTGGCCGCCTGCTCCATGGTGTTCGTCGGTGGCGGCCGCTGGGCACTCGGTGCGCTGCTGTTGTTCATCGGCAACCTGTGTCTCGGCTCCGCGCTGGTCGTCTACGACTCGATCCTGATCGACATCGCTCCTCCGGACCAACGCGACGCGGTCTCGTCGCGAGCCTGGGCGTTCGGGTACGCCGGTGGCTTCATCCTGCTCGCGATCAACCTGGGGGTGGTGACCGCCCACGACGCGCTCGGGATGAGCCAGGGCACCGCCGTCCGGCTCAGCCTGCTCAGCGCCGGGGTGTGGTGGGGCTTGTTCACGATCATCCCGTTCGTCCGGCTGCGGAACCGGCCGCCGGTCAGCGTCGAGCCGGTCCGTAGTACCGGACTGGTCCGGCAGAGCTTCGGGCAGCTCTCGGCGACCCTGAAGCACATCCGCACGTACCCGATGACGCTGCTGTTCCTCGTCGCGTACCTGTTCTTCAACGACGGCATCCAGACCGTGATCTCGGTGTCGTCGACGTACGGCGAGAAGCAGCTCGGCTTCCAGACCCAGGTGCTGATCGCGACCATCCTGATGGTCCAGTTCGTGGCGTTCTTCGGCGCGATCGTGTTCGGCCGGGTCGCCCAGCGGTACGGCGCCCATCGGACCATCACCGGCGGCCTGGTGATCTGGATGCTGATCGTGATCGCCGGCTTCCTGCTGCCCGCCCACCAGATCGCGCCGTTCCTGGCGATGGGTGTCGCGATCGGGATCGTGCTCGGCGGCACCCAGGCGCTGTCCCGGTCGGCGTTCAGCCAGCTGATCCCGAAGGGCCGCGAGGCCGAGTACTTCTCGCTCTACCAGGCCGGCGAACGCGGTACGTCGTGGCTCGGCACGCTGGTGTTCGGTCTGGTCCACCAGATCACCGGCTCGTACCGTCCCGCGATCGTCGCCCTCGGCATCTTCTTCGTGATCGGCCTCGCCCTCCTGACCCGCGTCGACATGCGCCGCGGTATCAGGGAGGCGGGCAACACTCAGCCGAGCGTCGTCTAGGCCGTGCCCGGGCCGACCTCGGTCGCGCTCAGCGGGTGCCGGACCGGCGCCGCGGTCGAGTACTCGTCAGCGCCGACGTCGTACGGCGCCGTCCGGGCCTGACCGTCGACGTCGTCGGTGACCTGGCTCGTGTGGTTCAGGGCCGCCGCGTTGATGGCGGCACTGCCCGCGCCGAGGCGGTAGACGCCATCGGTACCGGCCGTGAGTTCGGGGTCGGCGCGGGTGAAGCCGGACGACGGGATGTTGCCGTCGGTCGCGCCACCCCAGGTGACGTTGCCCGACCAGCTGATGCCGTCGAGGTACGGCATGTCGACGAGCTGACCGGAGTCGCCGACCAGCAGGTTGTCGGCGATCACGCAACCCAGCGGCGGGACGGTCCGCTGGCTCTCACCGGCTACTGCCTGGCCGTTGTTCCGGAGCGTGTTCAGCACGATCGTGACCCGGTCCGGGGCGTCGTTGCCCCGCCGCGAGTCCGACGGCTCGCCCTCGTAGTGGTCCCGCTCGGTGCCACTGCCGAGTACGACGCCCGCGCCGGCGACCCCGCCGACGTAGTTGTTCACGATCAGGTGGTCGTTGCCGTAGATCCGGATCCCGTTGCTGCCGGACAGCAGGTAGTTGCTCTCGACCCGGTTCGCGTTGCCGTGCCGGAGCACGATGCCGCCGAGCGACGAGCGCACGGTGTTGTACCGGATGGTGTTGCCGGACGACTTCACCGAGATCGCCTCGGGGTCGCCGTTGCAGCGCTCGAACAGGTTGTACTCCACGGTCGCGTCGGCGGTGCTGAGCGCACGGCTGCTGACTCCCAGGCGAATCGGTTCGCCGCCGTTCGAGCCGCCGTACGTGTGGTCGCGGAAGTAGTTCCGCAGGATGTACGTGCGCTGCGCCATCGCCTCCGAGCCCGGTCCGTCGATCACCAGGTAGACGCCCAGGGTGGATTTGTCGTGGAAGACGTTGCGGTCGACCTTGGCGTCGTCGCCGCGGACGACGACCCAGTGTTCGGCCGCCGACGCGAGCTGGAAGTCGTTGCGGGTGAGGCGGATCCGGGGGCAGTCCGCCGGGATCTCCAGCGTCGTACTCTGCCGGAACGCGAACCCGCTGATCGTGACGTCGGACGATCCCGAGAACACGAAGCTCTGCTCACCGGTCAGCGTCACCCCGCCGCGGCTGGCGGCGACGATCGTGATCGGTGCGGTGCTGCTGCCGTGCCGGTTGCCGATCGTGATCGGCGAGCCCGACGGTACGGCGTACGAGCCGTTGGCCAAAGTGATCGTGGTGCCGGCGGTGGCGCCGTTGATGGCCTGCTGAAGCTCCGCGAGCGAGCTCACGGTCGCCTGCGAAGCCGCCAGCGCCGGCCGGGCGCCGACCCACGTGAGCGCGACGGCCGCGCCGGTACCGGTCAGGAAGGTACGACGGTCCATGATGAGTCTCCTAGCTGTCGGGGCGGTACAACTTTCGGTACTCACTGGGTGTCACTGAACTCACCTGGCGGAAGACCTTGGAGAAGTACGACTGGTCCATGCCGACCGCGGCCGCGATCTCCTCCATCGGCCGGGCGGTCGTCGACAGTTCGCGCTGGGCCCATTCGATCTTGGCCCGCTTGATGTACTGCTTCGGCGACAGCCCGAACTCGGTGCGGAAGTGCCGCATGAAGCCCGCGAGGTCGTAGCCGAACTCGGCGGCGAGTTCCTCCACGCTCGGGAGCGTGGCGAGGTTCTGCTGGATGTACTGGACGATCCCGGACTCGCTCGTCTGCTGCGGTGACAACCGCACCGAGCCCGGTGGCGCGCTGTCCAGGTAGTGCGCGAACAGCGCGGTCAGCGCTGACCGCAACCGCAGCGGCGTCGCGAGCCCGGGCGGGTCGCGATCGGCCGCGCCGACCTGCTCGAACAGCGCGGCTGCCTCCTCCGGCGCCTTGCTCGGGACGATGTACGGCAGCGTCAACAGCTCGCCGATGTCCCGGTCGCCGATCAACGCGTTGAAGTGCAGCCAGTGCTTGCGGAACACGTTGTCGCTGATCGTCTGGTACGACACCGGCACGTCAGCAGGCAGGTAGACGAGTTCTCCCGGCTTCGGGAACAGCTCCGTCTCCCCCACCACGAGCCGGCCCTCACCCTCGAGGATCAGGTAGAGCCGCGAGAACTGATCGGGCATCAACGGTCGCGACCACTCCCGGTGCACCTTGGTGATCCGGGCGGCGACCACCAGATCGAGCCGGAGCCGGTCCAGGTACGTCCGGATCGTCTCCTGGTCGGCCTCGACGCGCTGCGCGGTCCTCATCGCGCGTGCGGCCCGACGTCGGTCGCGGTCAACGGGCGGAGCTTCACCCGCGCCGGCGAGTACTCGTCGGCCCCGACATCGGCCCGCCCCATCCGGTGGTGCCCGTCGAGATCGAGGTCCACCTCCGGGTACACCTGCGTCGCCGCGTTGATCGCCGGGCTCCCCGAGCTCAGCCGCCGTACGCCGTCCGCGCCGGCCGCGAGCCGCGGGTCGACGCGGGTGAACGCGGCGACCGGAGCGTTGCCGTCGAGAGACTGCCCCCAATGGATGTTGCCCGACCAGGTGATGCCGTCCTGGAACGGCATGTTCACCAACTGCCCGCTGTCCGCCATCAGGAGATTGTCCGTCACCGCGCACTCCAGCGGCGGGAGGGTCCGGTGACTCTCTCCGATGATCGCGGACTCGCAGTCGAGCACGGTGTTGAGCGCGATCCGGACCCGGTCGGGTGCGTCGTTGCCGGTGCGCGACTTGGACGGCTCACCGGGGTAGTGATCGCGGACGCTGCCGCTGCCCAGGACGACGCCGGCGCCGTTGATCCGCTCGAGGTAGTTGTTCACGATCAGGTGGTCGTTGCCGTAGATCCGGATGCCATTCTCGCCGGACAGCAGATAGTTGCCCTCGACCCGGGTCACGTTGCCGTGCCGGAGCACGATGCCGCCGAGGCTGTCGCGGATCGTGTTGCGCCGGATGATGTTGCCCGACGACTTCACCGAGATCGCCTCGGGGTCGCCGCTGCACCGCTCGAACAGGTTGAAGTCCACCACCGCACCCGCCGTCGACAGCGCCCGCGGACTGACACCGAGCCGGATCGGCTCCCCGCCGTTGTCGCCCGGGAACGTGTGGTCGCGGAAGTAGTTCCGGGTGATGTGCACCCCGCGCGCCATCTGGTCGGTTCCGGCGCCCTCGATCCCGAGGTAGATCCCGAGCTTCGACTTGTCGTGCCACTCGTTGTGGTCGAGCGTCGTGTCGTCGGCCCGCACCATCACCCAGTGCAGTCCGTCGAGATCGGCCAGCTGGAAGTCGTTGCGCGTCAGCCGGATCCGCCGGCAGTCCGGCGGTACGTCGAACGTCGTACGCTGCCGGAACGCGAAGCCGCTGAGGGTGATGTCGGACGACCCGCTCAGCACGAAACTCTGCTCACCCGTGAGCACGACGCCACCGACCGACTCGGCCCGGATCAGAATCGGTCCGCGCTTCCCGGCGACCGCGATCGGAGCCGGTACGTCGTACGTGCCGTTGGCAACTGTGATGACGGTGTCCGGCGTGGCCCGCTCGATCGCGGCGCGCAGCTCGTCCAGCGAGCGGACCAGCGTGCCGGCCGAAGCTCGGGTCGGAAGCGTGACGGTCAGGCCGAGGCCGGCGATGCCGGTGGCCGCGAGGAAAGTACGACGATCCATGTCTCACCCCTTGAGTGCGCCGGAGGTCAGGCCCCGGGCGAACGAACGTTGGAAGAAGAGGAACACCAGCACCGACGGGAGCAGCGCGAGCAGCGAGGCGGCCAGGACGACGCCGGGTGTGACCGCCTGGTCGATCCGCAGCGTCCGCAGCGCCAGCGGCAGCGTGTACGACTTCGAGTTCTGGGCCACGAGTAGCGGCAGTAAGTACTGGTCCCAGATCATCGTGAACCCGAACACCCCGATCACCCCGAGCGCCGGCTTGCACAGCGGCAGGACGATCTGCGCGAAGATCCGGAACTCGCCGGCGCCGTCGATCCGGGCCGCCTCCTCGAGCTCTCGCGGGACGTCCTTCATGAACTCGGTCATCACCAGGATCGAGAACGCCCACGCGCCGAGCGGCACGATCATCCCGGCGAGTGTCCCCATCAGGTCCAGGTGCAGCAACGGCAGATCGGCCAGCACCAGGGTCAGCGGCAGCGCGAGGATCTCCTCGGGCAGCATCATCGTGGCCAGGATCGCAACCATCACCAGGGTCATCAGCGGGAACACCTTGCGGGCCAGCGCGTACCCGGCCAGCACCGACACGGCGACCTGGAGCAGCAGGCCGAACCCGACCACGAAGAACGAGTTCAGCAGATACCGCAGGACGCCGTGGTCGAACGCGATCCGGAAGTTGCCGAGCGTCGGCCGGTTCGGCAGCACGCTCAACTGGGTCGGGTCCGACACGTGGCTGAAGGAGCCGACCAGCAGGGCCAGCAACGGCCCGGCGAAGACGACGAACAGCCCGGTGTAGACGACGAACTTCGCCAGCCGGGCGCCGACCCCTTTGCTCTCGGTCAGCCCCAGCGCGGTCTCGGTGGCGGCACTCATGCGGCCCTCCTTCGGCGCAGCAACTGGACGCACACCGTCAGCACGAGCGTCGCGGCGAACAACAGCACCGCACCGGCCGAGCCGACGCCGAGCCGGCTCTGCTCGAGCCCCAGCTTGTAGATGAGCGTCATGACGACCTCGGTCGAGCCGTTCGGCCCGCCGTTGGTCAGTAGGAACACCTCGGTGAAAGTCCGGAACCCGCGGACCGCGGCGAGCACGAACAGGATCGCGAACACCGGCCGCAGACCCGGCAGCGTGACGTGCAGGATCCGCTTCCAGGTCGAGGCCCCGTCCACCGTCGCGGCCTCGTACAGCCCGCGGTCGATCCCGGCCAGCCCGGCGAGGAAGATCATCATGTCGTACGGCGCCCCGCGCCAGATGCCCGTCACCGCGATCGAGGCGAGCGACGTGTGCGGGTCGTTGATGAACCCCGACGGACCGAGCCCGATCAGCCCGATCACCTGGTTCATCAGACCGTCACTCGTCGGGTGATACATGATCCGCCACAGCTCGGCCGTCACGGCCAGCGGCACGACGACCGGGAGGAACGCGGCGGACCGGATGACCGTCAGCTTGCGGGTCTGTCCCTCGACGAGCAGCGCCAGCCCGAACCCCAGAACCATCGAGCCGAACGTCTGCCCGACCGCGAGCACGATCGTGTTCCACGCCGCCGAGCGGAAGCCGTCCGACGACAGGATCTCGGCGTAGTTCGCGCTGCCGACCCAGGTGTTGCCGAGGTACGGGCGCACCTCCTGGACCGACATCGAGACGGCCTGCGCCATCGGGATGAACTTGAAGTAGAGGAACAGGATCAGCGCGGGCGCCAGGAACAGCCACGGCACCCACCACTGACCGGCCCGCTGCCGGCGCCGGTACGCCGGTCGCCGGGCGGTCGCCGGCGCGAGCTGCGCCGGCGCCGTCAACGGTTCTGCTTCGCGGACACTCACGACGCGCCGATGCCCTGCTGACCGAGCGCTTCGCCGAGCTTCGAGTCGAGCTTCTGCAGTTCCGCGTTCAGGTCCAGGCCGCAGTCCGCGATCAGGGCGTTCACGGTGTCCGCGGAGCTCTGCCGTACCACGGTCCAGTTCGGGATCGAGGGGGCATAGCGGCCGTGCTCGCGGTACATGTCGGCGTACAGCTTCCAGCGGGGGTCGGGGCGAACCGTGCTGATGTCGACGTTCTTGTTGACGGGCAGCTGGACGATGAAGGCCTTCTCACCCTCCATGCCGATCTTCTGGCCCTCGGCGGAGATGGCGTAGCCGGCGAACGCGTTCTGGCCCGCCTCGTTCTTCGAGCCGGCCATCAGGTAGACGCTGCCGCCCTCGGCGAGCACGGTCGAGTCCTTCGGGCCGGTGGGCATCGGCACGACCTCGTACTTGTCCTTGCCGAGCGAGCTGTCGAAGCGCGGCATCAGGTACGGGCCGACGACGTACATGCCGGTCTTGCCCGCCTCGAACGTCTCGTTGGTCGGCGGGGTGTCCATCGTCGCGGCGCCGGGCTGGATCACCTTCGACGTACACGCGAGGTCGCGGAACCACTTGGTGGCGGCGACCGACTCCGGCGTCGACATCGCGGGCTTGTACTTGCCGTCGGGCTGCTTGGCGATGAAGTCACCACCGGCGGCCCAGAGGAAGTTCGAGAAGTACCAGGAGGCGTAGCCGCGCTTGGTGGAGCCGGGGACCGCCAGGCCGTAGGTGTCGGCCTTGCCGTTGCCGTCCGGGTCCTGGGTGGTGAAGGCCTTCGCCAGGGCGGCCATCTGGTCCCAGGTCGCCGGGGCGGGCAGGCCGGCCTTCGCGCGCCAGTCCTTGCGGATCAGCAGCGCTGCCGCCTGCGCGGAGTACGGGACGCCGTACGTCTTGCCGTCAGCGGCGCGGGCGGCCGCGATGGCCGGCTCCAGCAGCTGGTCGCCACCCTTGATCTGGCTCAGGTCGACCTCGCGGACGATGCCCTGGCCGACCATCGTGCCGAGCTGCGACGAGTCGTTCATGACGATGTCCGGCAGGTCCTTCTGCGCGGCACGCTGGGACAGCTTGGTCTCGAAGTCGTCGAAGATCGCCGTGACCTCGACCTTCTGGCCGGTCGCCGCCTCGAAGGCCGCCGCGAGCTTCTTCATCCCCTTCTCCCCGTCACCACCGGGGGTGGTCCGCGCCCACAGCTCCAGCGGGGCGGACGAGTCCTGTGCGGTCTGACCGGCGCCGCCGGTCCCGCAGGCGGCCAGGGTCAGGACGGCTCCGAGCCCGAGGGCGAGCAGTCTGAACGGCCGGATCACGGACACACTCATGCCAGATTCCTGTCTACGAAGAGGCCAATTTGTACTTTTTGGGCCTCATTTCGTCGGAAGATAGCGCTTTCCAAGCTGAACCGTCAATGAGTCATCGGATCTCTCACCACCGGCCGACCGGCGCAGGCGGAGATCAGCCTGAGGTCAGGTGAGGGTCAGGAGAAGGTCAGGCGGGGACGACGGACGCGACGAACGACCGCACCTCGGCGACCGTCGGGCGGGTCCCGGTGCGGTCGGCGAACAGCAGGTGGGTGGACCCGATCAGGGTCAGACCCAGCGAGTGGAGATCCGCACCCGCCGGGATCCGGCCGAGCCCCTGTTCCGCCGTCAGGTACTCCAGCAGGATCCGGCCGGCATCGGTCAGGATCGGTACGCCGGTCGGCACCGCCGCGCGCAGCCGGGCCCGCAGCCCGTCGCGCGAGATCGTCAGGCTGACGATCGCCACCGCGACCGACCCGAACAGATCGGTCAGCATCGCGGTCAGGTTGTCGACGACCGTGCCGTGGCCGACCGAGTCCCGCAGTACGGCGGCCTGGTCGTCGAGGCGGCGAATGCGGTCGAGGACGAGTTCGGCGAGGAAGCCGTCGAAGTCGGTGAAGTGCTTGTGCAGAACACCTTTCGCGACACCGGCCTCCGTGGTCACGGCGCGGCTGGTGAGCGCTTCCGGCCCGTCGCGGAGCAGTACCCGCTCGGCGGCGTCGAACAGTTGCTCGCGCGCGTCCCGCATCGCCACGCCCGTCGGCATACGCACCTTCCTTGACGCGAGTGGGCAACCGCCCACTATCGTGGGCACATGCCCACTCTACCGTCACCGGACGTCTCGAAGCCGGGAGGCGCGGACCACGCACGCGCCTACTCCCGCCGCGACATGGCCGAGTCCTTCGGCACCGATCCCGCCCTCTACGACCGCGCCCGCCCCCAGTACCCCGAGGCTCTGATCGAGGCGGTCGCCGCCTCGGCGGTCGACGTCCTCGACGTGGGCTGCGGGACCGGCATCAGTTCCCGCCAGTTGCAGGCGGCCGGCTGCCGGGTGCTCGGCGTCGAGCTGGACGAGCGGATGGCGGCGTACGCGCGGACCACCGGTGTGGACGTCGAGGTCTCCCCCTTCGAGTCGTGGGATCCGGCCGGGCGCACCTTCGACCTCCTGACCGCGGGGATGGTGTGGCACTGGATCGAGCCGGCCGTCGGCGGCGCGAAGGCTGCCGAGGTCCTGCGGCCCGGTGGGCGATTCGCCGCCTTCTGGTACGTCCTGCAGCCGCCGGCCGAGCTCGGCGCTGCGTTCGCGGCGGTCCATCGTGAGGTGATCCCGGACAGCCCGGCCGCGTCCCGCGCCGCCGCTTCACCGCTCGGCGCGTACGAGCACTTCCTCGACCAGACGGCCGAGAGTCTCACTGCTACCGGTGCGTTCGCGAACGTCGAGCGGCCGACGTTCCCGTGGTCCCGCGACTACACCCGCGACGAATGGCTCGACCAGCTCAGGACGAGTGGTCTGGCGAAGCCACTCGCCGATGCCGGCAAACTCGACGCCGTCCTCGAGGGAACCGGCGCCGCGATCGACGCGGTCGGCGGGTCCTTCACGCTCGACTCCGTCGCCGTCGCCCTCACCGCGACCAGGACCTGAACGTGCGCCCGGCCGGGGCGCTGGCCGGGCGGCCGGAACGCGGCGGATCTGCAGGCCATCACAATCGGCGAATCGCACCCGCGGCACACTCCCACGGCCGGCGCGTTCGCGATGGTGATGGCCTGGGGCTCCTCAGCGCGAGGACGGGGACGCGCTCGGGTTGTTCGGGTTGCGGAAGCCGCCGCCGAAGGCGCCTTGGCGGACGGTGTTCGCGGTGATCGTGCCGTTCGCGTTCTGACCGGTGACGATCACCTGCTCCCCCGCCTTCAGGTCCGACGCGGTCCCCTTCGCGGTGATCTCGTACGTCGTGTCGCCGGTCAGCTTCACGGTGACGTTCCCGGACCGGGTCTTCACCACCAGCTCGGAGCCGTTCGCCGACACGACCGTACCGATCGTGCCACCGCCCTGACCGCCACCGGGCTGACCGGTGCCGTTCGGTCCACCGTTCTGACCGCGGAAGCCGCCGTACCCGCCGCCTCCGAACCCGCCCGCTCCGCGTCCACCGGCCTGTGGCTGGTTCGACGAGCTGTCCGAGGCGAACGCCGCGTGCAGCCCGGCACCGCCTCCGAGGCCGACGGCGAGCACGACGACACCAGCCAGGATCGCCGTCGCCAGCGGCAGGTTGAGGGTCTTCTTCGGCTTCAGTGCCGCCTGGACCTCCTCGTCGGACCCGATCTGGGCGAACTCGTCCGGCGTTTCGTTACTCATCGCAAACCCTCACTCGTGACGTAGTGCATCGATAGGACGGAGGCCGGCGGCTCGGTGCGCCGGCATGCTGCCGAAGAACAGCCCGACCGCCGCGGACACGCCGAGCGCGAGTCCGATCGACGACGGCACCACCGCAGGCGTCACGCCGGCGAGCTGGAAGCGGGTGACGATCAGCGCGGTCCCGACACCGACCGCGCCGCCGAGCAGGCTGAGCAGCGTCGCCTCGATCAGGAACTGGCCGAGGATCGTCCGCCGCCGCGCGCCGAGCGCCTTCCGGATCCCGATCTCCCGGGTGCGCTCGGTGACCGTGACGAGCATGATGTTGGTGACACCGATTCCGCCGACCACCAGGCTGATCGCGGCGACCGTCGCCAGCAGCGCGGTGAAGGTCGCGGCGGTGTCCTGGCTGGTCTGCAGGATCTGCGCCGAGTTCGTGATCCGGAACGGCGAGGTCTCGGTCGCCGGTACCTGGTGCCGGGCAGTCAGCAACTGCGTGACCTCGGCCTGCGCCGTGTCGACCCGATCCTTGTCCGCCGCCTGTACGACGATCTGGTTCAAGGCGCCGTACCCGGCCTGTGTCGCGCGGAGGGTGGTGATCGGGACGATCGCCGTCGCGTTCGGGTCGTTGAACCCGGTGCTGTCCTTGCTCGCCAGCACGCCGAGGACGGTGAAGTCGACGGCGCCGAGCTTGATCGTCTGCCCGACCGCGCTCGCCGGACGGGTGAAGAGCTCCGTCGCGGCGGTCTGTCCGAGCACGATGACCCGTTGCGAGGTGTCGACGTCCGCCTGGGTGAACGACCGGCCGATCTGCACGGGCGTGTTGGTGGCGGGCAGGTAGTCCGGGGTGGTGCCGATCACCTGGTTGACGGTGTAGCTGGTGTCGCCGTTGGTCGCCGTACCGGAGCTGGTCATCACCGGGGCGACCGAAGCCACGTCCGGGGCCAGCTTCTTGTCCGCGAGCGCGGCCGCGTCCTGGAGGGTCAGGCTGTACTGCTGGTTCGCCGGGCCTGCCTGGCCGCGGACGAAACCGCCACCGCCACCCGTCGTGGAGACCGTCAGCAGGTTCGTGCCCATCGCCTCCAGCCGGTCCTGCACCGCCTTGCCGGAGCCGTTGCCGACCGCAACCAGCACGATGACCGCGCCGACCCCGATCGACACGCCCAGGACGGTCAGCAGAGATCTGAGTTTGTTCGCCGTGAGGCCGCGGAGCGCGGCGCCCATCAGGTCGCGTGGTGAGACAGCGGGTCACCTCGTCGGAGACGATCCGGCCGTCGGACACCTGGACCAGCCGCCGGGCGCGGGCCGCGACCTCGTGCTCGTGAGTGATCACGACGATCGTCCGGCCGTTGGCGTGCAGGTCGTCGAACATGCCCAGCACCTCGTCGGTCGAGTGCGCGTCCAGGTTGCCGGTCGGCTCGTCGGCGAGCAGGATCCGTGGACCCGTCGCCAGCGCGCGGGCGATCGCCACCCGCTGCTGCTGACCGCCCGACAGCTGATTCGGCCGGTGACCGGTGCGATCCGCGAGGCCCACCAGTTCGAGTGCTCGGCTCGCGCGACGGCGGCGCTCGGCCCGGCGCAGGTGCGCGTAGGTGAGCGGCAGTTCGACGTTGGCGAGCGCGGTCGTGCGTGGGATCAGGTTGAACGACTGGAAGATGAACCCGATCTTCCGGCCGCGGACGAGGGCCTGCTGGTCCTCGGACAGTCGCGCCACGTTGCTGCCGTCGAGCCAGTACTCCCCGCGCGTCGGCACGTCGAGGCAGCCGAGGATGTTCATCAACGTCGACTTGCCGGACCCGGACGAGCCCATCACCGCGACGTACTCGCCGGCGTCGACCCGCAGCGACACGCCCTGGAGGGCATGCACCGTGGTCTCGCCGTGGCCGTAGGTCTTGGTGACGTCCCGGATCTCGATCAGGGACTCAGCGGCCACGGAAACCTCCGGCCCCCGCGCCGGCGCCCGCACCGCCGCCGATGCCGCCGCCGATGCCGCCGCCCGGGAACTGACCGCCCTGCTGCCCCTGCCGGTTCTGGCCGTTCTGGGTGCCGGTGCCGCCGATCGCGCCCTGCAGGAGCTCGATCTGGTCGCCTTCGTTCAGGCCCGAGGTGATCTGGGTGTAGCTGTCGCCCCGGACGCCGACCTTGACCTCCCGGGCGCCACTCCCGTCGGCCATCGTGACCGTGTACGTCGTACCGCTCGTGGCGATCGCCGTGCTCGGGACGTAGAGGGCGTTGGCGGCCTTCGCGGTCTGGACCGTGACGTTCGCGGTCTGGCCGATCCTGGCGTTGGCAGGGAGCTTGGCGAGGCTGAACGTCGCGGCGTACGAGACCACGCCGTTGGTGGTGGTCGGGGTCGGCGAGACGGTCGCCAGCGAGGCGGTCAGCGACGTACCGGGCTCGGCGTTCAGGGTGACGGTCGCGGACTGGCCGGCCTTGATCTTGATCGCGTCGGCCTCCGCGAAGGCAGCCACCACCTGGAGCGACTTCAGGTCGGCGATGTCGACAAAGCCGGTGCCCGACGTGGACGACGTACCTGAGCTGCTGGAGGATGAACCTTGACCTGAGGTCGAGCCTTGGCCGGTGCCGCCGCTGCTGCCTGAACCTGAACTGGACCCGCCGGCGACCGAGCCGACCGAGCCGTTGATCGCGGTGACGGTGCCGGCGATCGGCGCCTTCAGCGTGGTCGCGTCGACGGCGGCCTGGGCGGCGTCGACGTTCTGGTCGGCCTGTTCCTTGTCGGCCTTCGCCTTGGCCAGGCTCGCCTCGGCGTTGCTGACGGCAACTTCCGGACTCTGACTCTGACCTTGACCTTGAGACTGGGACTGCGACTGCTGCTGTTGACCGTTCGAGGAGGCGGGCGTCGGGGACGGTGACGCCGAGGCCTCCTCGGCCGCCTCGAGTGCGTCCTGGGCGTCGCCGAGCGTCTCCTCGGCGGCGGTCACCGAGTTCGCCGCGGCGATCTGGTTCTGGTCGGCGATCCGGAGCTGGCGCTCGGCCGCGGCCGGATCGATCTTCGCGATCGCGGCGCCCTTGGACACCACCTGGCCGACCTTCACCAGCACCTGGGTGACCGTGCCCGAGGTCTCGAACTGCGGGGACGCGGTCTGGGAGCTCTGCAGGGTGCCGCTGGAGCTCACGCTCGCGGTCACCGCACCCCGCTGCACCGCCACGGTCGGCCGGGTCGCGCTCGCGGCCGGCGGATCCTTCTTGAAGAACAGGAAGTAGGCGGTGACGGTGATCACCAGGACGATGGCTACCAGAGCCACGTTCACGAAGTTGAGGCCACGGATCTTGTGGCGGGGTAGCACCATGGGAGCAGACGGTAGGGACGGATACTGAGGAGGAGATCCTCACTTCCTGGCAACAACCTGTGAACCAGATATCGATTTGGGGCGTCGTACGTCGGGCGCCCGGCGACACACCGTGATCTGTGAACGAACCGTGACAGCAGGTCACGGCCGTGCCGTCTACGGGCTGTCAGGTGCGTACATATGGCTCGGACATGCCAAAATGGGAATGATCCGGGCCGGCCGACCGTTGGCACGGATGACGATCCCGGAGGTTTGACATGTCTAATCGCGTACTGCGTGGTTCGGGGCTGGGTGGGGTCAGCTTCGAGGATGACCGTGGTGTCGAGTTCGCGCCGCGCCAGATGATCACGTACGACTGCCCCCGCGGCCATGTGGTCGAGGTCACCATGGCGCACGACGCCGAGGTGCCCGCGGTCTGGGAATGCCCGCACTGCGGCAGCGAGGCCGCCCGGTCCACCGGTGAGAAGCCGGAGCCGAAGCAGGAGAAGCCGGCCCGTACGCACTGGGACATGCTGCGCGAGCGCCGCAGCATCTCCGAGCTGGAAGAGCTGCTGGCCGAGCGGGTCGAGTTGCTCCGCAAGGGCGAGATCGGCCCGGCGCACCTGCACCGGACCAAGCGCACGGCCTGAGCCGAACCACAGGAGCCCTCATCGCAACGGCGCGGTGAGGGTTTCTTCATGATCCGATTTGCCTAAAGGCTTTAGGTAAATTCATAATGAGGTATGGCAAGGGCGGGATTGAGCGGCGCGCGGCTGGCGCAGGCGGGAGCCGACCTGGCCGACGAGGTCGGCTTCGACCAGGTCACCGTGTCGGCGCTGGCCCGGCGGTTCGGCGTCCAGGTGGCGAGTCTCTACTCGCACGTGAAGAGCTCGCAGGACCTCAAGGCGCGGATCGCGACGGTCGCGCTCTCCGAGCTGGCCGACGCCGCCGGGGCCGCCCTGGCCGGCCGCGCCAGGCAGGACGCGCTCGCCGCCTTCGCGAACGTGTACCGCGACTACGCCCACGCGCACCCGGGGCGGTACGCCGCCGCGCGGTTCGTGCCCGCCACGCCGTCTCCGGAACACCTCGAGGCGGGCCGGCGGCACACCGAGCTGACCCGGGCCCTGCTGCGCGGGTACGACCTCGACGAACCCGCTCAGACCGACGCGATCCGGCTGCTCGGGAGCGTGTTCCACGGCTACGTCAGTCTCGAGCTGGCCGGCTCGTTCAGCCACAGCTCACCAAGCAGCCCGGACAGCACCGGCAGCTGGCACCGCATCCTCGACTCCCTCGACTCACTCCTCCGCACCTGGCCCGAGAGGCATACTCCGTGATCACCACCCCCATCACCACCGACCTGCTCCGCGGCAGCCAAGACCTCGAGAAGACCGAGCGCGGCCTCATGCCCCACCGCCTGCCGGCGTGGGCGCGGACGCAGTACGACGACAGTCAGATGTCCATGGTCGAGACCCAACCGTCCGGGATCCGGCTGGTGTTCCGCACCGCGGCGACCGTGGTCGAGCTCGACACGGTGCCGACGAAGCGCGACTACGTCGGCGCGCCGTCACGGCCGGACGGCGTGTACGACGTACTCGTCGACGGCGAGCTGGTCCGTCAGCTGACCGCACAGGGAGGTGACGTGATCAGCATCGACCTGACGACCGGTGCGAGCGAGCTGCGGGTGGGCGAGCCGGACACGCTGCGGGTCGGCGGGCTGAGCGGCGTACCGAAGACTGTCGAGATCTGGCTGCCGCACGCCGAAACGACCGAGCTAGTTGCCCTGCGCACCGATGCGCCCGTCGAGCCGGTGCCGTCGACGCGCCCGGTGTGGGTGCACCACGGCAGCTCGATCAGTCACGGCTCCAACGCGACGCATCCGACCGGCACGTGGCCGGCGCTGGCCGCTGCGCAAGCCGGGGTCGAGCTGGTGAACCTGGGATTCGGCGGCAGCGCGTACCTGCAGCCGTTCATCGCGCGCACCATCCGCGAGACGCCGGCCGATCTGATCAGCGTCAAGCTCGGGATCAACATCGTGAACGCCGACGCCATGCGCCTGCGGTCCTTCACCCCCGCCGTACACGGCTTCCTCGACAGCATCCGTGACGGCCACGCCGAGACGCCGTTGCTGGTGGTCTCCCCCATCCTCTGCCCCATCCACGAGGACACTCCCGGCCCGACCGGCTGGGACCTGTCCGCTCTGGCAGCAGGCGAGATCCGGTTCAGCGCGACCGGCGATCCCGACGACGTGCCCGCCGGCAAGTTGACCCTCTCGGTCATCCGCGCCGAACTCGCCCGCATCGTCGGCCAACGCGCCCTGTCCGACCCGAACCTGTTCTACCTCGACGGCCGCGACCTGTACGGCGAGGCCGACAACGCCACCCACCCGCTGACCGACGACCTGCACCCCGACGCCGACACCCACGAACTGATCGCGAACCGCATCACGCAGCACGCCTTCTTCCGGCGCTCAGTCCGATAGCCGGGCGCCCCGGGTGTCAGCACCTCGAGCGGCGGGCACCGCGAGGGCGGACCTGGGCTGAGGAAAGGCGTGCGGCATGATCACCGAAGCGTTGGGCTACGAGCGGAACGGGGAGGGTTCGGGGGAACGGCTCGACCGGCACTGGGCCGAACTGCTGCAGGAGTTGCGACTGGTGCAGACCGGCACGCAGATCCTGTTCGCGTTCCTGCTGGGAATCGCCTTCCAGACCCGGTTCCACCTCACCGACTCCTTCACGCATGTCGTCTACGCCTGCACGCTGGTCGCCTCGGCGCTCGCCGTCGCGTTGTTCCTCGCGCCGGTCCCCCTGCACCGGAAGCTGTACCAGCGCGGGCTGCGTGACCGCCTCATCACCATCACGGACGCGCTCGCCCGTGCCGGCTTGACGCTCCTCGTGGTGTCGGTGTGCGGCGGCATGCTGATCGCGCTGGACGTCGTACTGCGCCGGTCCCTCGCGATCGCTGTCGTCGCCGGCGTACTGATCTGGTTCGGGACGTTCTGGCTGGTGCTCCCGGCCTACGTCGGGAGCCGGCGGCGCGCCGGCTCCTGACGACGAAGAGCTACCCGTGGGGTCAGGTGAAGATGCTGACGCCGCCAGGGCCGACCAGGAGGCCGATGACGATCAGGGCCGCGCCCCACAGGATCTGGCCGCGGAACAGCGACACGATGCCGGAGATGACGAGGATCACCGCGATGATCCACAGGATGAATGCCATGTCTCTTCCCTTGTGACGGACCGGGCAGCTGCCCGGCGGACGGGTCCTTGCGGCTGCCAGGTGCCCGCGCGAACCACCGCCAAAACTCGAAGGGCCGGCCCATGATGCGACACCGGGCCGGGCTGCGCAGACATGCATCAAAAGGGCCTTGGTGGGCACCAGGAACGCATGGCGACCAGAGAACACCGGGTGCGGGCGACCGGCACGGATCGCTCGCCGCAGCTGAGGTACATCAAGACACTGGATTGTGACGCGGACCGGCTGTGGAAACTGATCACGAAACCGGAGCTTCTCAGCGAGTGGTTGGGGGCAACGATTCTCAGCGATACCCAGCACGGCGGTTTCACGGTGACGACCGGAGCCGGTACGCAGCGCACAGGGCTCGTGACGGCCTGCGTCCCATCGCATTACGTACAGCTTGCGTGGGACGATCCGCCGCATGCACCGAGCACGATCCTTGCGGACGTGGTTCCGGGCACCCGCGAGGCGCACCTGATCCTCACGCACGGCGGGCTCGCCCACGAACTCGTCACGGGCTACCGGCAGTTCTGGGAGGGTGCGCTGGAGCGACTCACGCAGTACGCCGCCGGTCGGCTGCCGCGGCGGCCACGGTCACTGTGGCAGCTCCCCGGAAGCGCCGGCGGGAGCTGAATTCTCCTTACGGTACGGCGCGTGCCGCGCTGGGCTCGGCGCTCGGGAGGGTGCGCCGCGCCGCCGGCCGCCGGGTTCACCGGTGACCGTGCGATGGGCCGCGGCCGCGAGGCCGGGTTGCAGGCGACGTACGACTTCCAGGTGATCGTTGGTCCACAAGATCCGGATGGCGGTCGGCGTCGCCTGACCGTCCACGTCGTACAGATCACGACGTACGGCCTCGACGAGGCGCGCCTTGGTCGCGTGATCGTGCTCCAGCGGCTCGGGGACGCGACCGCGACCCTCCAGCGCTCCTGCGAGATCGGAGTACCACTGCAGCAGCCGGTCCGCCGACGTGACCAGCGCTGCTTGCGCGGCAGCCCGGTCGTCGGTCGGCGCCTGCCCATCGCCGTACCGTTCCCACAGTTCGAGTACGGCGTCCGCCGCCAGCCGGATCCCGACGACGCCGGTGACGAGCGCCGTCATCTCGCTGAGCGGCACCGGCTTCGCGCCACGTTCGGCGAGATACGTACGGAACGTGTCGTCGAGTCGCCGGGCAGCGGCCGCCGCGCGACGCCCGTCCTGCGGAACCGTCGGCCCGGCCGCGCAGCAGGACACGGCGTACCCGACGACGTCGATGAGGTACCGCGCACTGTCCGCGTACGCCTCGGCCAGCGCCTTGCCGACCGCGTTCGCCGCGCCGCGTGGCCAGAACAGCAGGCCGACGAGCAGACTCACCGCGCACCCGAGCGCGATGTCCTCGATCCGGAACAGGATCAGCGACCAGCCCTCCGGCTGCGCGATGTTGAACAGGATCACCAGCGCCACCGTGAACGCCGCCTGCCCGGTCGCGAACGAGATCGCCGCCGGCACGATGCCGGCGATCAGGACCGCCACCGGGAGCAGGATCCACAGCGCCATCCGGTTCTCGCCGATCAGTGCCAGGAGCCCGGCACCGATGATCGAACCGACCACTGTCCCGCCGACCGCGCGATACGCGTTCTGACCGGTGTTCAGGGCGTTGGAACGCAGTACCGACAAGGTCCCGAGGATGACCCAGAAGCCGTGCTGGACGCCGGTCAGATTCGCGACCGCGACCGCGGCGGCGAGACCGGCCGCGCCGCGGATGCTGTTGTGCAGCCAGACCGAGTGCGGCTCGAGATGTGCCGTGGCGCGCTCGACCGCGCTGGCGACCGGCCCGCTGAGCGAACTCGGCTCGCGGCCGAGCAGGCGCTCGCCCCAGGTCCGTTGGTCCGCGGCCCGCGCGGCCTCGACGTTCTGCGCGACCAGCAGGACGGCGAACGCGATCTCCTGCGCCCGGAACGACAGGTTCAAGGTGCCGACCAGTTCGCCGATGTCGGAGTGCGATCCGGCCGGCAGCCGCGACACCGCGCTCTCCTCGAGAACGGTGACCGCGTCCCGCAGTGCCTTGGCGGCGGCGGTCAGCTCCTCGACGGGCCGCTTCGGGTTCTCCAGCAGGTCCGCGCACAGCTCCAGCACCTCGGCGGCCGCGACCTGAACCGTCGCGGATTCCACGTCACACGTCGGTCCCGGCTTGGCAGTCGGCCCCGCCTCGCCGAGGATCGCGCTCAGCCAGGTGAGTTCGTCCACCAAGCGCACGATCGACCTCGACCCGGTGGACAAGCCGGTCGGCCGGTACGGCGTCGCGGTGAACCTACGCCGCAACTCGTCGATCAGCCGCGCGGCGTGCTCCGTCCGTACGACGCACACCTCGGCCGAGTCCCGTGCCTCGGAACGCACCTGCGCGGCCGCTGCCCGGCACACCCGCGCCGCCGGTGCCCCGAGCGGATCAGCCATCGACCGCGGCCACAGCAGCCACGCGGCGAACACAGCCGCGACGCCGGCGATCGCCACCCCGGTCAGTCGATCGGGCACCGCCGATATCGGCGCCGGTGTCGCGACCGACAGGATGAACGCGAGCAAGAGCGACGTACTCGCGCCGGCGAGCACCGAGCTGACCACTCCGGAGAACAGCACAGCGAAGCCGACCACGGCGGTGGCGAGGATCGCCGACCACAGCGACTGTCCCGCGATCGTGCCCAGCGAGACCAGCGCGAGCCAGGCGAGCGCGAGCTGGACCTGCGCCCGGATCCGCTGCACCGCGGTGCCGGGGAAGTCGACCAGCAGCAGCATCGCGAAGGCGCCGAACGCCGCGAACGTCCCGATCGCCGGTGCCTGCAGGACCTCGGCACAGAACGCGAAGAGAATCGGCATCACGACCGCTGTTCGGGCCGCTCGACGGGTCGCGCCGAGACCAGGATCCCGCCGGCGCAGCCACGCGACGAGTCGGCCGCCGAGAGCCCTCACCCGCATCCCCGACCCTTCGCTCCCCGACCGCCCGACCCCGATCTGTGTCAGTGTCCTCCACTCGGCCGCTCCGGTCACGCGCCCCGGCTGATCAGATCGGGCTGATCAGTTCGGTCGTTCGGCGCACAGGCACCCGACCCCGCGCTCGATCCACTCCGGCAGCCGCCAGTCGGGGTGGCGCTCGATCATCAGCGCCCGTACCTCGGCCGCGGTGTCGTCCTCGGACAGGTTCGAGTCCCGGCGACGCCAGGTCTCGTCGCGCAGCTCTGTCAGGTAGTCGCGGACCTGCACGAGCAGACGCGCGTCACCGACCGCGCCGTGACCGGGTACGACGATCCCCGGTGCCTCCTCCGCGAGGCGCTCCATCACCGCGATCCACCGCAGGCCGGACACATCCACGTCGTACGGCGGGAACCACGGGAAAATCGCGAACTGACCGGCCTCGGCCAGATCGCCGGTGAACATCACGCCCGCGTCGGGGATCGTGATGACCTGGTCGCCCTTGCTGTGCGCGCGTCCCGTCGGCCGGAGTTCGACGGTGCGGCCGCCGAGGTCGAGCTCGTACAGGTCGTCGTACGTCAGGTCCGGGCTCGGGAGCTCCACGCCGTTCAGTTCCCGGGCGACGGGTTCGCCGAGCTGCCGGAACATCGCGAGATAACCCTCGCCCTTGCCGGCCAGGTCGTCTGCCTGCGCGGAGTTGACCAGGTACGTCGCCTGCTCGGCGAACACCTGGGCGCCGAAGGCGTGCTCGGGATGGAAATGCGTGGTGGTCAGGTAGAGGCGGCGCCCCTTCGCGTACTCGGTGGCGAACTTCAGCACCTGCTCGGCGTTGCGCGGGCCCAGCCCGGTGTCGATCACGAGCACCGAGTGGGTGCCTCCGATCAGGCCGATGTTCGGCACCAGGTCCACGTCCTGGTTCGGGATGACGACGAGGTCGCGCGCGACCTCCTGGATGTCGGTGAGGTCGACGATCGGGTCGGCGTACGGGTAGTCGGACATGGCTCCAGCTCAGCAGCCGCAGGACCGTGGTGTCCAAGATCGCTTCCGCATCGCCGATACCCGGCGGGTATCGTCACAGGTGATGGAACTACGGACCTTGCGGTACTTCGTGGCGGTCGCCGAGGAACTGCACTTCGGCCGGGCGGCGACCCGCCTGCACATGAGCCAGCCACCGCTGAGTCGCGCCATCCAGCAACTGGAGGCCGACCTCGGTGCCGCGCTGTTCCGACGGTCCGCGGGCGGTGTCAGTCTCACCCCGGCCGGTACCGCGCTGCTCGTGGAAGCCCGCAAGTTGCTCACTCAGGCAGACCAGGTCCGGACGCGGGTCGCCGCAGCGGCCGGTGCCGTCAGTCTGACCATCGGCATCCTCAGCGACAGCACCGATCCGGACATCTCGAGGCTCGCCGCCGAGTACCGGCGCAGGCACCCGAACGTGGAGATCCGCATCCGCGAGGCCGACCTCACCGACCCGACCTGCGGTCTGCGCGCCGGTCTGGTCGACATCGCGCTGACCCGCGGCCCGTTCGACCGGACCGGGTTGCGCGTCCAGGAACTCCGTACCGATCCCGTCGGTGCCGTGCTCCGCGCGGACGATCCGCTCGCGACCCGCGATCGCCTCCGGCTCGCGGATCTCGCCGACCGCCGTTGGTTCCAGTTCCCCGCCGGTACGGACCCGGAATGGCAGTCCTACTGGAACGGCGGCACCCCGCGCGAGGGTCCCGTCGTACGGGCCGTCCAGGAGTGCCTGCAGGCAGTGCTGTGGAACGGCACCATCGGCCTCACTCCCCTGGGCCATCACGAGCCCGGCGACGAGTTCGCCACCGTCCCGGTCCTCGACATGCCACCCAGCCCGGTCGTCGTCGCCTGGCTCGACGCGAACCCCCTCAACCTGTCCTTCGTCCACACCGCCCGCGCCGTCTACCGCCCCACGACACCCACTGGCGCTACTTCTTCTCTGGGTCGACAACCTCTCCCTGGATGACCTCACCCTGGATGACGTCGCCCTGGCGTGGCCGGGGCTCGTCGGTGCGTGGGACGAAGGGGCCGAAGCCGGCGGCCGGAGTGAGGTTGGTGACGCGGCGGTTCACGAAGCGGGTCAGGCCGCGGCGGGCCAGCGGGCGGGTGAACGGAAGGATGAAGAAGACACCGAAGAGATCGGTGATGAAGCCCGGGACGAGCAGCAGGGTGCCGCCGATCAGGATCAGCGCACTGTCGGTCAGCTCGCGGCCGGGAAGCTTGCCGGACTGCAGCGAGGTCTGCAGGGCGTTCCAGGCCCGGCGGCCCTCACGCTTCACCAGCCAGGCACCCAGGAAGCTCTCGAGGATCAGCAGCCCGACCGTCGGCCAGCCGCCGATCGCCTGGCCGACCTGGATGATCACGTAGATCTCCACGATCGGCACGGCCAGCACTGCCAGCCCGATCAACCACGGCATGTCCCTACCCCTTCCGGCGATTCCCCCCAGTGTTACAGGTCGGCGGTACAGGTCGGCGATACAGCTCGGCGGCACAGATCCCTGGGGGTCAGGCCGGAACTTTCTCGGGAGTCCGGGCCGGGCCGGAGGCCGGCGGCGAGGTGTCCTTCGAGCGGCTGCGACGGCGGTCGATCAGGGCCAGCACCACCCCGAGCAGGCCGAGGCCGGTGAGGATCCACTGCGGCCAGCCGCCGAGGATCGTGGCGAGCGTCCGGCCGTCCCGCACCGGCACTGTGGCGACGTACACGTCCGACACGAACTGCGCCGACTTGTGCTCGACCGTCCCGTCCGGACGGATCACCCCGGAGATCCCGCTCGTCGAGGCGATCAGCACGGTCCGCCCGGTCTCGATCGCGCGCATCCGGGTGATCGCGAACTGCTGCTCCGGCTGGCCGGTCCCGCCGTACGTCGCGTTGTTGGTCTGCACGATCAGCACCTGCGCACCGCCGTTCACCACGTCCTGGATGACGTTGTCATAGGCGAGCTCGAAGCAGATCACGTCGCCGTACGTGACGCCGCCGATCGGCATCACGCCGGGGCCGACGCCCGGAACGGTCTGCGCGCCGATCATCTCCAGCCGTTTGATATACGGCAGCAACTGGTCCCGGAACGGGATGTACTCACCGAACGGCACCGGATGCCGCTTCGCGTACCGCTGACCGGGGCCGCTCACCGGGTCCCACACGATGCCGGTGGTCTGCCGCTCGTTCGGCCCGGGGCCTTCGGTGACCGCGCCGACCAGGATCGGTACGCCGACGGCCTTCACGGCCTCCTCGATGTCGGCCCGGGTCTCGTCGTCCTTGTACGGGTCGATGTCGGTGGAGTTCTCCGGCCAGATCACCAGGTCCGGCTTCATCTCGCTGCCGGCCTGGACCCGCTTCTCCAGGTCCAGCGTCGCGTTCAGGTGGTTCCGGGTCACGGTCCGGGCGCGGCCGAGGAACTCCAGTCCCTTCCCCGGCACGTTGCCCTGCACGATCGCGGCCTTCACGGTGTTGCCGTCGCCTTCGGTGGACAGGTGGATCAGCGTCGGTCCGAACACGATCACCAGTCCGGCCACGAGCGCGACCGCTCGGAGCCGCAGTCCGCTGCCGCGGCGAAGTACGGCGTACACGAGGACGCCGACGAAGGCGACCAGGAAGCTCAGCCCCGCGATCCCGACGTACGCCGCCAGTTTGCCGAGCGAGACGGCGGAGAAGGCCCAGGCGAGCTTGCCCCACGGGAAGCCACCGAACGGCACCGACGCCGTGGCGAACTCGGTCGCCACCCACAGGCAGGGGATCCACAGCATCCACAGGCGGAGCTTCAGCACCTGCGTCGCGAACAGCCCGAAGACCGCGTAGAACAGTCCCTCGAGGATCGCCAGCGCGATCGCCGCGTCGCCGCCGATCACGCTGAGCCACGGGACCATGACTGCGTAGTACGCGATCCCGAAGCCGGCCCCGACGAGGAACCCGGCCTTCATCGAGATCCCGTTCAGCGCGGCGAGGAAGAGCGGTACGGCGACGATCGTCAGCCACGGGTGGTCATGCGGCTCGAACGCGAACCCGAGCAGTACGCCGGCCAGCACGGCCACCGCCACTCGTGGCAGGAGCCGCCCCAGCGCCTTCAACCGGTCCACGCGGTAACCCCTTGTCCTCACTCACCGGCGGACGCCGGTCGCACGACCGTACAACGTCCCGGACACGCCAATGTATCCGGTCAGTAGCCGGTAGGCGCCGAACGCGCACAGTGAGGTGGTCGCGCACAGAGCGTGCCGACCAGGGAGGAAAGAGGCCCGGCGCGCCTTCGGACCAACCGTCGACTGCGCTGGCTGCGAACCGGCCGGCTGTTGTCTACTGGCCGCCGGGCCTCTTCCACCTCTGCCCCGCGGGGGGCTAACCACCGGCGATCTCAGCCCCCGTCGACTCAAGCCTGGCATGGGCCTGGTCAGCGTCGCGGGATCATCCGGTGGCCGAACTTCGTGTAACCGTTGAACAAACGGGATATGACGACCCCCAAAACGATGCTCGCTGTGGGCGACGGTGTCAACCTCTCCCCCGCCTCCTTGAGCCCGTTGTAACACGATCGCCTGTGCCGCAAGGGAAAACGAGATTCCTTCACCCGAATCGCGTTACAGAGCGATGTCGGCACGCCACGTGATCGTTACCGAGGGCAACCATTCGTCACTGAACCGGTACAACGACCGTTCCGGTGGCTTTGGTGATCCGCAGCGGCTCGGAAAGTACCTCGGCGGCCGATTCCGATTGGTCCGGACGACCGCGGCAGACGACGTACGCGCTGAAGTCGAGCTCCCGGCTGCGGTTGCCGACCCGGGTGATCGTCGCCGTCACCTCCACCACGTCACCGGCCCGCAGCGGCTGCAGGAACTGGACGTCGGAGTACGACGCGAACAGGCCCTCGTCGCCGTCGGCCTGGATGCAGACCTCGGTCGCGACGTCACCGAAGAGGGCGAGCACGTACGCGCCGTCGACCAGGTTGCCGGCGTAGTGCGCGTGGCTGTAGGGGACGTACCGCCGATGCGTGACGGACAGTCCGATAGTTGCCTTTGACACCTATGCGCTCCTCTTGGCAGGTACTCGCTTGGTCACCAGCGCGTCGACGAGATAGCTGGCCACTTCGCCCGGCGTGGTGCCGCGCCCGAACACCCGGTCCACCCCGAGCTCGCCGGCCATCTGCTCGGTGAAACGGGGGCCACCGGCAACCAGTACCGGGCGGGCGTCCTCGGAGTACGCCTCCCGGAACGCCGCGGACATCTCCTTGGTGTTCAGGACGTGCGCCTCGCGCTGCGTCACAACCTGCGAGACCAGGATGGCATCCGCCTTCTCCGCCCGCGCCCGCCGGACCAGCTCCGGTACGGCGACCTGCGCGCCGAGGTTCACCACCTTGACCTCGCGGTAGTACTCCAGGCCCTTCTCGCCCGCGAACCCCTTGATGTTCAGGATCGCGTCGATGCCGACCGTGTGCGCGTCGGTGCCGATGCAGGCGCCGACGACGGTCAGCCGGCGTCGCAGGCCCTTGCGGATCGCGAGGTTGACTTCCTTTGGCGACAGCAACGGGTAGTCGCGCTCGAGCACCTCGACCTTGGAGGTGTCGACCAGATGGTTGACCGGTCCGTAGACCACGAAGAACGTGAAGTCCGGACCGATCGCCTTCGCGTGCACGACCAGCGCCGGGTCCATGCCCATTTTGTTCGCCAGCTGCACCGCGGCACCCTCGGCCCGCTTGTCGTGCGGCACCGGGAGCGTGAACGACAGCTGCACCATCCCGTCGCCGGTGGTGTCGCCGTACGGCCTGATGATGCTCATCGGGGCCCCTCCTCGAGCAGCTCGATCGCCGGGTTGTAATACTCCGGCGACTTCCGCGCGACGCCGTCCAGACCGCGGCCGGCGTCCTGTGGGCGCTTCATCAACCCGAACGTGCCGTCGCCGATCGCGTTCAGCAGCCCGTCGTCGACGATCTCCTCGAGCAACTCGACCGACTCGCCGAGCACCTGCCGCGCGCGCTGCGCGATGAAGCCGTTCGGCTCCGGCCGGAAGTCCTCGTGAAGGTTGCCCGCGGCACCCAACACGTAGCGGACGTTCTGCAGCGCCAGGTCCCGGTCGGAGATCCACGGCGTGACGACCGCCTCGGTCATCATCCCGACCAGCAAGATGCCCTGCCCGGTCATCGCGCCGACCAGGTTGAAGAACCCGTCCAGCAGGTACCCACGGAACACGTCGCCGGTCATGTGCCGGGTCGGCGGCATCCACTTCAGCGGCGCGTTCGGGAACAGCTGCCGGGCCAGCATCGCGTGCGCCAACTCGAGCCGGAACGAGTCCGGGAGGTCCGGGTTGATCTCGAACGCGTGCCCGAGCCCGAGCTGCCAGTCCTCGAGCCCGGCCTCCTTGGCGAAGTACTCGTTCAGCAGTTGCGACACCGTCACCGTGTGCGCGGCCTCGACCGCGTCGGCGGTGGTCAGGTAGTTGTCCTCGCCGGTGTTGATGATGATCCCGGCGCGGGCGTGGATCTGCCGGCTGAACCGCTGGTCGACGAACGTCCGGATCGGGTTGATGTCACGGAACAGGATCCCGTACATCGAGTCGTTCAGCATCATGTCCAGCCGCTCGAGCCCGGCCAGCGTGGCGATCTCCGGCATGCACAGACCGGATGCGTAGTTCGTCAGCCGGACGTAGCGGCCGAGCTCCTTCGAGGTGTCGTCCAGCGCCGCCCGCATCAGCCGGAAGTTCTCCTGCGTCGCGTACGTGCCGGCGAAGCCCTCCCGGGTCGCACCCTCGGGCACGTAGTCGAGCAGCGACTGGCCGGTCGAGCGGATCACCGCGATGATGTCGGCGCCCTCGCGGGCCGCCGCCTGCGCCTGCGGGATGTCCTCGTAGATGTCTCCGGTGGCGACGATCAGGTAGATCCACGGCCGTTGCTCGGGGTCACCGTGCCGCTTGATCAGCCGGTCGCGCTCCCGCCGCCGCCCGTCGATCCGTTTCATCCCGGCGGCCGCCGTCTTCCGCGCGGCCGACCGGGCCCGGACCGCGTCCCGGCCCTCGGGCATCCGGAACGTCACCGAACCGGACGCCGCCTTCTGCGCCAGCACGCTCAGGTCCTCGGCCTCGCCCCGGACCAGGGCGTCCCACACCGGCAGCGCGAGACCGTGCTCGAGCCCGACGTCGGCGCGCACGGTGTCGGCGAGCCGGTTCACCCACGGAATCCCTTCCGTGTCGGCGCCGGTCAGTCCCGCCAGGCGCAGTACTGCTCGCTCGACCGACACCGTGGTGTGCCGGCGCGCGAGGTTCACGATCGGTTTGCCGGCCTTGCGCGCCAGGCTGCGCGCCTTCCGGACGGTGACCGGATCGAGGTCAAGCTTCTTCGGCATCACAGTCCCTCGGATTCATAGATGACTCGGCCCCCGACCACGGTCCGCACACAGGTCGGCGTCCCGTCGCTCAGATCCGGCAGCACCGGTACGCCGGCTCGCGGGTCCGTCGACCAGGCGGCGACCCGCTCGTCCGGCGTCTGCACGACCAGGTCCGCGTCGCTCTGCCAGATCGCGTACGTCGCGGCCGTGGCCGGCGCGAGTACTCCGGCGTCGTCGATCCCGGCGGCCCGCCAGCCACCTCGCGTGTGCGCCTGGAACGCGGCCCGCACGGTGATCCGCTCGGACTTCTCGTGATGGAAGGCGGCGGCCCGAACGGCCTCCCAGCCACCGAGCTCGGTCACCGGCGCGTCCGACCCGAACGCGAGTACGACGCCCGCGCGGGCCAGCGACCCGAACGGGTTCATGCCCTGCCAACGGTCGCCGACCCGCTCGGCGTACATGCCGTCCGGGCCACCCCAGAGGCCGTCGAACATCGGCTGCACGCTCGCCACCACACCGCAGCGCGCGAGCGTCGCGATCGTTGCCTCGTCGACCATTTCGACGTGCTCGAGCCGGTGCCGCGCGGCGACCAGCGCCTGGACGCCGACCTTCTCGGCGGCGAGCTCGAAGCCGCGGGCGATGTTGTCCAGCGCCTGGTCGCCGATGCAGTGGAAACCGGCCTGCACGTTCCGCTCGGTGCAGGCGATCACGTGCTCGGCGATCTGCTCGGGCGTCAGGTAGGCGTGACCGCGGTGGTCGGCGCGGTCGGCGTACGGCTCCCTCAGAGCTGCTGTGCGCGAACCGAGCGCACCGTCGGCGTTGAGGTCGCCCGCGAGCCCGGCCAGGCCGTAGGTGCCGATGTGCTCGAAGGTTCCCGGCTCGCCCCAGTAGAGGGTCGCGGCCAGACCGAGTTCCTCGGCCACCTCGCGCACGATCGGCAGCTCCCACAGCGGACCGATGTGCGGCGCGGCCATCTCGTGGAACGCCCCGATCCCCTTCGCGGCCATCGCCGTCAACGCGGCCTCGATGTCCGTACGCCGCTGCTCGGGCCCGACCAGGTCGCTCAGCGCGTCGCGAACCTTGTGGTTGGCGTCGCGCTCGACGCGCCCGCTCTCGTCGAAGCCGTCGCCCTGGGCCACGTCGATCAGAGCCGAGGAGACCACGCCGGAGTGCCCGTCGACGCGCGACAGGTACACGCGGCGGCCGCCGGCCGCACGGTCCAGCTCCGCGGCCGTCGGCGGCCGGCCCTCGGGCCAGGTTGTCTCGTCCCAACCGCCGCTGTCGATCACCGCGTCCGCGGGCAGATCCGCCGCGTACGCCGCGAGACGGTCGAGTGCGTCGGCCAGCGAGGTGGTGCCGGCGAGATCGAGACCAGTCAGCACCGCACCGGTCTGCGCGCTGTGGACGTGGGCGTCGACGAAGGCAGGAGTCACCAGCTTGCCGTCCAGGTCGATGACCTCGTCCGCGCCGTCGGCGTACGGACCGGCGCCGGTGTCGTCGCCGAGCCAGGTCACCACCCCGTCGTCGAAGGCGATCGCAGTCGCGTGCGGGTCGGCGGGCGAGTAGACGGAACCGTTCGTCAGAAGTGTGCGCACGGGCTAATCCTCCGCCAGCCTGTTCTCGAACAGACCACGGACACCCGGCTCGGCCCGCAACAGTTCCAGTGCGTACTCCGCATGGCCGGGCACGTACCCGTTGCCGACCAGCATCGTCACGTCCGCCGCGAGACCTTCCGCGCCGAGTGCCGCCGCGGAGAACGATGTCGCCATCGAGAAGAAGATCACCGTGCCGCCGGCCGCTGTCGACAGCACGGCGCCGTGCTCACACCCCGGTACGTCGACGCAGACAACGGTGATGTCCGCGGGTCCCCCGGCCTGCTCGACCGCCTGCGCCAGCGCGACCGGATCGCGGGCGTCGGCCAGCCCGACCACGTCCGCGAGCCCGGCGTCGGTCAGCCGGTCGTGCTCGGCCTGGAACGGCACCACGCCGATCGTCCGCGCGGCGCCGGCGGCCCGCGCCGCGGCCAGTGACAGCGAGCCCGACTTCCCTGCGCCGCCAATTACTGACACGACAGGCTTTGTGCCTTTGTCGACATACGAACGCACCACGCGCGCGGTCAGCGCCGGCGCGCCGCACACGTCCATCACAGCCAGCGACAGCTCCGGCTTCAGGTCGTCCGGGAGCTTGGCGACGATCGACCGGGCGAACAGGATCGCGTGCCCCCGCGCCGGGACCTGCTCGCTCCGGCCGTCCCAGTCCTTCAAGCCGTCGGTGATCCGCAACGGGGTCAGCGTCAGCGACACCAGCGTCGCGACGCGGTCACCCTTGCGTACTCCGAGCGGTGACTCCGGACCCGCCTCGTCGACGACCCCGACGAGCATGCCGCCCGAGCCCGTCACCGGGTTCTGCATCTTGCCGCGGGTCTCGATGATCTCCAGGACCGCGCGGCGGATCGCCGCACCGTCGCCACCGTGCGTTTCCGCCAGCTGACGGTACGACGCGGCGTCCAGGTTCAGCCGCTCGACCGCGATGCGGACCTCGTCGGGCCAGATCTCGGGACGTGCGTCGAGTTTCTCCGCCGCCTGCGGCAGTACGCCGGACGGCGCGAGTACGCGGTGCAGTCCTACCGGGCTCGATGACACGGGGCCTCCTCTGTGCGGTCAGGCAAAATACTACTCAAACTGCGTCGGGACGAGAATTCTTTCGGCGTACTGTTGGATCTAGGGGAAGTTCTATCGCTATCCTCACATGAGACCGCATCACTTGAATCCCCCGCGGAGGACCTGTGACCGACCTGATCACCCCGGAGCTGGCTCGTTCCTCCGAGCCCGGCGACGGCCAGCCGTACCTGTACCGGCGCGCCGAACTGGCCGAACCGGACTGGACCCGGCTGCCCGGCTGGAAGGACGTGACGGCCGCGGAGTGGCGCTCGGTGCAGTGGCAGCGGTCGCACTGCGTGAAGAACGTGAAGCAGCTGCGGGACGTGATGGGCGACCTGCTCGAGGAGCGGTTCTACGAGGACCTCACCCGCGACCAGGCCGAGCGCGCGACGATGTCGATGCTGCTGCCGCCGCAGATGCTGAACACGATCGTTCCTTCGGGAGCGGCCGACTACACCGAGGCGTTCTACGCCGACCCGGTCCGGCGGTACATGCTGCCGGTGTTCAGCGACCGGCGTACCGACTGGCCGTCGCACCCGCACGCCACGCGGGACTCGCTGCACGAACACGAGATGTGGGCCACGGAGGGGTTGACCCACCGCTATCCGACCAAGGTGCTCGCGGAGATCCTGCCGACGTGTCCGCAGTACTGCGGGCACTGCACCCGGATGGACCTGGTCGGCAACTCGACGCCGGTGATCGACAAGCTGAAGTTCGTCGCGAAGCCGCAGACCCGGCTCGACGACATGCTCGACTACCTGCGCCGTACGCCGGGTGTCCGGGACGTCGTCGTGTCCGGCGGCGACGTGGCGAACATGCCGTGGCCGCGGCTCGAGGCGTTCCTGATGAGCCTGCTGGAGATCGAGAACATCCGCGACATCCGGCTCGCCACCAAGGCGCTGATGGGGATGCCGCAGCACTGGCTGTCCGCCGACGTCCTGTCCGGTGTGGAACGCGTCGCGTCGATCGCCCGCAGCCGCGGCGTGATGCTCGCGATGCACACTCACGTGAACGCCGCCCAGTCCGTCACCCCGCTGGTCGCCGAGGCCTCCAAGGCGATGCTCGAGGCCGGCCTCCGCGACGTCCGCAACCAGGGCGTGCTGATGCGCGGCGTCAACGACTCGATCCCGCAGCTCCTCGACCTGTGCTTCGCGTTGCTCGACGGGGCGAACATCACGCCGTACTACTTCTACATGTGCGACATGATCCCGTTCTCCGAGCACTGGCGGGTCTCGGTGAAGGACGCGCAGCATCTCCAGCACGGGATCCTCGGGTACCTCCCCGGGTTCGCCACGCCGCGGATCGTCTGCGACGTGCCGTACGTCGGCAAGCGCTGGGTGCACCAGTTGTCGGAGTACGACGAGGTTCGCGGCATCTCGTACTGGAAGAAGAACTACCGCACCGGGATCGAGCAGCAGGACCCGGAGGCGCTGAACCGCACGTACGAGTACTACGACCCGATCGACACCCTGCCGACCGAGGGCCAGGACTGGTGGCGCCGGCACGCCGGCACCACCCTCGCCGAGGCCGAGGCCCGCGCCGCCGCCTCCCGCGAAGCCGCCGAGGCCCAGAAACTCCTCGACATCAACTGACCGAACCGCCTTCGGTGCCACATCTGCAGGGGGTGGCACCGAAGGTTGCAACTTCCCGCAACCAACTCCCCGCCACCAGATAGATGCACGCGGCAACAGATACCACCCGTCTGGCCGCCGCTCCGCAAGCGGCCGCGACCAGCCTCGCGAAGTACCTCACCGCCGGAGCCAAGGCCCCGCAAGCCGCGTCGTTCACCCCGAACGCCGCGAAGAACTACGAGTACTGGTGGTCAGCCGCACCGAAGACCGCGTTCAGCCCCGCCACTGCGGTTACTGACACGGGTCGGTTGGGGAGGATCTCCTACCCGAATCGGGCAGGAATTCTCCCCAACCTCGTCGTCAGGGCGTTAAGAGGTCGCGGAGGTCGGCGTACGACCTGATGGAGGGTCCGGACCAGGCGGGGGCGCTGTTGGCGTGCTCGAGGGTCCGGATGGTGTGCATGCCGAGGGCGGCCGCGGCGGAGAGTTCGTTGTCGCGGCCGTCACCGACGTAGACGCAGTCGGTGGGGTGTGCGCCGAGCGCGGCGCAGGCGGTGAGGTAGATGGCGGGCTCGGGTTTCGCCGCGCCGACCTCGGCGGAGAAGGCCGTCGCGTCGAAGTACGGCGCCAGCGGGCTCTGCTGCCACTGGAGTTGCGTCTCGGCGGTGATGTTACTGACCAGACCGATCCGCCACCCGGCAGCCCGGAACGCGGCCAAGGTGCTGAGGGTCGTCGCCGGCGCCGCGGCGAGCAGACGCTGGGACAGCGTCCGGCGCAGACTCGTTGCCTCCTGCACCTGTTCGTCGGTCGGCGCTCCCCCGCAACTCTCCGCGATCAGCCGCAGCGTCGCCGGCAGGTCGCCGTACGCGCCGATGAAACGCTCGTACGCCGCCGCGTCGAAGGCCCGCTGGAACTCGACCGGATCGACCCCGAGCAGCTCGCCCATCCGCGAGTTCACCACGTCCCGCTCGGAGTCACCGCCCGGGATCAGCGTGCTGAACAGGTCGCTCAGCAGTACCTTCACAGCGCCGGGGGACGGCGCTCGTACGGCGTGCTCAGGACGATCGTGGTCGTCGTCGACACGTTCGCCCGGGCCCGGATCACGGCCAGCAGGTTCTCCAGCGCGGCCGGGGACGCGACCCGGACCACGAGGACGTAGCTGGAGTCGCCGGCCACCGAGTAGCAGGACTCGATCTCGCGGACGTCGCGGAGCCGCTCCGGTGAGTCGTCCGGTTGCGACGGGTCGATCGGCCGGATCGAGATCAGCGCGGTCAGCGGCAGCTCGAGCGCGGTGTGGTCGACGTTGGCGGCGTACCCCTGGATGATGCCGCGCTGCTCGAGGCGCTTCACCCGCTGGTGCACGGCCGACGTGGACAGGCCGGTCGCCTTGCCAAGGTCGGTGAAGCTCATCCTGCCGTCGGTCGCGAGCAGCCCGACGATCTTTCGGTCCAGGTCCTCCATCCTGAAGACCCTACTGCCGAGACGGCCGGGCATGAAAGCATCGCCCTATGGCTGAGACAGGACAGCGGCTGATGCTGCTCGACACGGCGTCCTTGTACTTCCGCGCGTTCTTCGGGGTGCCGGACACGATGAAGGCCGCCGACGGTACGCCGACCAACGCGATCCGCGGTCTGCTCGACTTCATCGCCCGGCTGGCCGAGAACCACCGGCCGACCCATCTGGTGGCGTGCTGGGACGACAACTGGCGCCCGTCCTGGCGGGTCGCGCTGATCCCGTCGTACAAGGCGCAGCGGGTCGAGTTCGTGACGCCCAAGGGTGAGCAGGTCGAGGACGTGCCGGACCGGCTCGAGGTGCAGGTGCCGTACATCCGCGCCTGCCTGGAGGCGCTCGGGATCGCCGTCGTCGGCGCGCCGGACCACGAGGCCGATGACGTGATCGGCACCCTCTCGCACCAGGCGACGATGCCGGTCGACGTCGTCACCGGCGACCGCGACCTGTTCCAGCTGATCGACGACAGCCGCGGCATCCGCGTCGTCTACACGGCGGCGCGCGGCGTCGGACGGGCGGACGTGTACGACGAGCAGGCGCTGCTCGCGAAGTACGAGATCCCCGCCCAGCGGTACGCCGACTTCGCCACGCTCCGCGGTGACGCCTCCGACGGCCTGCCCGGGGTGAAGGGCGTCGGCGAGAAGACGGCCGCTTCGCTGGTCACGGCGTACGGCGACCTGGACGCGATCCGCGCCGCGGCGGCCGACCCGAGTACGCCGATGGCGCCTGGGGTGAAGAAGAAGATCGTCGCCGCTTCCGACTACCTCGACGTCGCGCCGAAGGTGGTCGCGGTGGCGAAGGACGCCCCGGTCGGCACGTACGACGCCACGATCCCGCACGAGATCAAGGACCCGGAGCGCTGGCTGGACCTCGTCGAGCTGCTCGAGCTCGGCGGCAGCGCGCAACGGGTGATGTCCGCGCTGAACCTGGGACCGAAGGCATGAGCCGCACACGTGAGCTCGCGGAGCAGTTCCGCGACGAGGTGGTGACCCTGCGCAGGGCGTTGCATCAGGTGCCGGAGTACGACCTGGACCTGCCGAAGACGCAGCGGCTGATTCTCGACGCGCTGGACGGGCTGCCGCTGGAGATCACGCTCGGCAAGGAGCTGTCGTCGGTGACCGCGGTACTGCGGGGCGGGCGCCGGCCGGGTCCCGTCGTACTGCTGCGTGGTGACATGGACGCGCTGCCGGTGACCGAGCGGACCGACGTACCGTTCGCGTCGCGGCATCCGGGGATGATGCACGCCTGCGGACACGACCTGCACGTCGCGGGTCTCGTCGGTGCGGCCAAGGTTCTGTGTGCGCTGCGGGACGAGCTCGCCGGTGACGTGGTGTTCATGTTCCAGCCGGGCGAGGAGACCAGCGGCGGGGCGCCGATCATGATCCGCGAGGGGGTGCTCGACGCGGCGGGCCGGCGCGCGGATGCGGCGTACGGGCTGCATGTCGGGGCGTCGTCGCAGCCGCTCGGGATGTGGAGCAGCAGGCCGGGGTCGTTCATGGCGGCGGCCGACCAGCTGCACGTCCGGGTGATCGGCGAGGGGACCCACGGGTCGACGCCGTTCCGTGGCAAGGACCCGATCCCGGTGCTGTGCGAGATGGTGACCGCGCTGCAGACGATGATCACCCGGCAGTTCGACGTGTTCGACCCGGTCGTGCTGACCGTGGGGCGGATCGCCGGCGGCACGAAGGAGAACATCATCCCGGACGACGCGGTGTTCGACGCGACGGTGCGGACGTTCTCCGAGAAGACGCGGGCGAAGGTGCAGGAGTCGTCGATCCGGCTGGTCGAGTCGATGGCGGCCGCCCACGGGCTGGCGGTCGAGGCGGAGTACCAGATCGGGTATCCGGTGACGGTGAACGACGAGGCGGAGTACGAGTTCGCGCGGGAGACGATCGTCGATCTGTTCGGCGCCGACCGGTTCCGGCAACGCGCGAACCCGCGCTGTGGCGCCGAGGACTTCTCTTACATCCTGCAGGAGGTCCCCGGCGTGTATGTGAACCTGAGCGCCTGCGCGAGCCACGACCCGGACGCGGCCGCCGACAACCACTCACCGCTGGCCGACTTCGACGACTCCGTCCTCCCCGACGGCGCCGCTCTACTGGCCGAACTCGCGGTACGCCGCCTCGCCCGCTGACGGCCTGTTCGACGGCTGGCTGGTTGTAACCCGCCAGCCGTCGAACAACCTGCTAGTGGCGCCTCAGCTCAGGGCTTCGGTCAGCCAGCGCATGAAGGCGGTGTAATCGGCCGAGGTGGACATCGAGATCTCGGTGCCGTCGGCAGCCAGGCTCATCCGCGCGATGTCGTCGAGCACGACGTTCTCGCGGTCGAACCGCACACCTGGCCAGAGCATCGCCGCCGCCAGTGTCAGCGAGTCGTGCTGCATCGAGGGGTACTTCGCCATCCACCGGTCGAAGTGTTCGCGCAGTACCCGCTCCCACGGATGGGCGTCCGGGCGGCCCCAGCGCTGGTAGAGCGCGGATTCGCGGGTGATCTCCATCGCCGGGTTGAAGGTCACGTCCGACAGCACGAACGTCGGACTCCACAGCCCGAGCTCCGGCACCATCCGGATCGCGGCCTCGGGATCCACCCGGAAGTTGTGCTCGGCCCGCGACGGGTCCCGATAGTTGATCGCCCCACCCATCTGCGTGACCACGAACCGTGGGATCAGCAACGGCTCCTCCCGCTGCACGTGCGCGAGATTCGACAACGGCCCCAGGCCGACCCACCGGATCCGCCCCTCGATCCCCGCGCACACCTCCTCGATCACACCCACCACGTCAGGGTCCTGCCGCGGTACGTCCGCCGGGCACATCCCGCCGACGACAAACCCCCGCCGGTTCCCCACATCGGACCCCGCGACCACCCGGACATCCGGTCGCCCCGCCAGATCGAGCAGCCACCGCACGAACCGTGCACGCTCGCCGTCGTACTCGTCGCTCGTCACCACCAACGCCAGCTCAGGCACCGTCCGCGCCGCCACCACCAACGCCACCGCATCGTCAGGATCCCCACCGGCATCGGTGTCAATGATCATCGGCGCCCTCGCGATCGCCGGCGGCCCGAGGGGCGGCGGCGGTCCACCGATGATCAGCGGTCCCTCGGCGTCGTCGAGATCCTCAAAGCTCGCGGCCGTCCCGGCGAGTGCCATCCACTCGTCCATGGGATCCATCTCGTCGTCCTCGCCCATCGCCACCTGAACCCCTCCGCATCGCGTTGAACACATTCTCGACGAACACACGCTTGTCGCCGTCGCTCCCACACTGCTCGTACGCGGCCCAGATCGGTGGGCGGTCCCGTTCCGGCACCCGCGCCCGGTCCAACGTGTTCTGCAGCGCCTCCACCTGCCGGTTGTCGGACCGGTACACGAACGAGTCGAGGAACTCGGCCAGCCGTGGATCGGTCGGTCCGCCACTGATCCAGGCACGGATCTCGCCGCGATACCGGGCCGCTCCGTCGTCCAGCCGCCCGCGGTAGTTGCCTCCGGCATCACGCAGTACGGCGACATCGTGCGCGAGGTCCCGTACTGCCCTCAGGTTCATCACCTTCACACCCTCCCGCACCCGGGGCTCCCGCAGCCGCGCCGACAACCGCCCCCTGCTCACCCCGCGCAGAAGCTCTGGATCGTGCCGTTGGCCGGACTGCTCAGGCCCACGAGCGCCGATCTCTCCCCTGCTGCGTCTCCGACGAGCGCCCGTTGAAGTTGTCCACAGGCAGTGGAACGGGGACGCCGTGGTGGCGTCCCCGTTCTCCGGTGGTGCGGTCAGCGGGCCATCGGGCGGCCGGCTGGGGTGGGTGTCGGGGGTGCCATGGCGGCGGCCTCCTCGTCGATGTCTACCACCGCGCCGCTGAACTGGGCGTTGTAGAGGCGGGCATACGCACCGTCGACGGCCAGGAGCTCGTTGTGGTTGCCCTGTTCGACGATCGCGCCGTTCTCCATGACCAGGATCAGATCGGCGTCGCGGATGGTGGACAGGCGGTGGGCGATCACGAAGCTCGTACGGTCGGAGCGCAGGGCGGCCATGGCGCGCTGCACCAGGACCTCCGTGCGCGTGTCGACCGAGCTCGTCGCCTCGTCCAGGATCAGCAACTGCGGGTCGGCGAGGAACGCGCGGGCGATGGTGAGCAGCTGCTTCTCACCGGCGCTGACGTTGCTGCCTTCCTCGTCGATGACCGTGTCGTAGCCGTCCGGCAGGCTGTGCACGAAGCGGTCGACGTACGTCGCCTTCGCCGCGGCCAGCATGTCCTCCTCGGTGGCGTCCAGGTTGCCGTAGAGGAGGTTGTCCCGGATCGTGCCGCCGAACAGCCAGGTGTCCTGCAGCACCATCCCGATCCGCGACCGGAGGTCGTGCCGGGTCAGCTCGGTGATGTCCACACCGTCGAGCGTGATCCGGCCGCCGTTCAGCTCGTAGAACCGCATGATCAGGTTGACCAGCGTGGTCTTCCCGGCACCGGTCGGACCGACGATCGCGACCGTCTGACCGGGCTCGGCGACCAGGCTGAGGTCGGTGATCAGCGGCTTGTCCGGGTCGTACGAGAACGACACGTGCTCGAACTCGACCCGGCCCCGCGCGTTGGTCACCTTCTCCGGCGTCGCGTCGTCCGGCACCTGCTCCTGGGCGTCCAGCACTTCGAACACGCGCTCGGCCGACGCCACACCCGACTGCAACAGGTTCGCCATCGAGGCGACCTGGGTCAGCGGCTGGGTGAACTGCCGCGAGTACTGGATGAAGGCCTGGACGTCGCCCAGCGACATCGTGCCGGACGCGACCTTCAACCCACCGATGACCGCGATCACGACGTAGTTGACGTTCCCGATGAACATCATCAGCGGCATGATCAGACCGGAGATGAACTGTGCCCCGAACGCGGCCTTGTACAGCTCGTCGTTCTTCGCGGCGAAGCTCGCCTCGATCTCCTTCTGCCGGCCGAAGACCTTCACCAGCTCGTGCCCGGTGAACGCCTCCTCGATCTGGCCGTTCAGCGCCCCGGTGTGCCGCCACTGGGCTACGAACCGGACCTGCGACCGTTTCGCGATCACGGCCGTCAGCACCATCGAGATCGGGATGGTGACGAGCGCGATCAGCGCCAGCAGTGGCGAGATCACGAACATCATCGTGATCACGCCGATCACCGTCAGCAGTGAGGTGAGCAGCTGACTCAGCGTCTGCTGCAGGCTGGTGGAGATGTTGTCGATGTCGTTCGTCACCCGGCTGAGCAGCTCTCCGCGGGGTGCACCGTCGAAGTAGCTCAACGGCAGCCGGTTCAGCTTGTCCTCGACATCGGCCCGCAGCGCCATGATGGTCCGCTGTACGACGCCGTTCAGGATGTACCCCTGCGCCCAGGAGAGGAAGAACGCGCCGGCGTACAGCGCCAGCACCCCGAGCAGAACGTTGCGCAGGGCATCGAAATCGATGCCGACGCCCGGGATCAGGTCGATCCCCTGGAGCAGGTCCGCGAGCCGGCCGTTGCCGGACGCCCGGGTCTGCTCGATGACCTGTGCCTTGGACATGCCGCCCGGCAGGTGCTTGCCGATCGCGCCGGCGAAGATGATGTCGGTCGCGCGACCGAGGATCTTCGGACCGAGCACCGACAGTCCGACGCTGCCGATCGCGAGCAGAACGACGACGGCGACCTGCGCGCGGTGCGGCCGCAGCCGGCCGAGCAGGCGCTTCGCCGACGGCAGGAAGTTCAGCGACTTGTCCCCCGGAATACCTCCGGGCGGGCCGAACCCACGACCGGTCGTCGGCCGCTCCGTCGCCTTGACCGTCTTCGCGGCCTGACCGTCCGCAGCCGCCTGACCGTTCACCGGCGCCTGACCATTCACCGGCGTCTGGCCGTCACCAGGACCCTGACCGTTCGGGGACGGCTTCTGTTCGTCGCTCATGCCGCCTCCTCCGCGGATCGCTGGGACTCGACGATCTCGAGGTACGTCGGGCACGTGTCGAGCAACTCGTCATGGGTGCCCTTGCCGACGATCGCGCCGTCCTCGATCACGATGATCTGGTCGGCGTCGATGATCGTCGACACACGTTGCGCGACGACCACCATGCACGCGTCCCGGGTGACCGGGCGCAGCGCGGCCCGCAGCCGGGCGTCGGTCGAGAGGTCGAGTGCCGAGAACGAGTCGTCGAACAGGTAGATCTCCGGCTTCCGGACCAGCGCCCGCGCGATCGCGAGCCGCTGCCGCTGGCCGCCGGAGACGTTCGTGCCGCCTTGCGCGATCGGCGCGTTCAGCCCTTCCGGCATCGCCTCGACGAAGTCCCTGCCCTGGGCGATCTCCAGCGCCGTCCACAGCTCTTCGTCGGTCGCGTCCGGGTTGCCGTACCGCAGGTTGCTCGCGACCGTCCCGGAGAACAGGTACGGGCGTTGCGGTACCAGCCCGATGCGCTCCCACAAGGCCTCGGGCTCGATCTCGCGGACGTCGATCCCGTCCACCAGCACCCGTCCCTCGGTCGCGTCGAACAGCCGCGGTACCAGCGAGAGCAGCGTCGTCTTACCGGCGCCGGTGCTCCCGATGATCGCGGTCGTCTGGCCCGGCGAGGCGACGAAGCTGATGTCCCGCAGTACCGGCTCGGCGGCGCCCGGGTACTGGAACGAGGCGTGCTCGAAGACGAGCTGCCCGCGCCCGGTGAAGGTGGTGATCGGCGTGGCCGGCGGCCGCACCGACGAGTCGGTGTCCAGCACCTCGGAGATCCGGTCCGCGCAGACCGAGGCCCGCGGCACCATGATCATCACGAACACGCCCATCATCACCGAGAACAGGATCTGGATCAGGTAGCTCAGGAACGCGGTCAGCGCGCCGACTTCCATCGTCCCGTTCTCGATCCTGGAGGCGCCGAACCACAGCACCGCCACGCTGGACACGTTCAGGATCAGCATCACGGTCGGGAACACCAGCGCCATCAGCCGGCCGGCCCGGATCGCGGTGTCGGTCAGGTTCTGGTTGGCCTCGCCGAAGCGCTCGACCTCATGCGGCTCGCGGACGAACGCCCGGACCACCCGGATCCCGGAGATCTGCTCGCGCAGCACCCGGTTCACCCCGTCGATGTTCTTCTGCATCTTCCGGAACTGCGGCACCATCCGGCTGGCGATGAAGCCGACACAGCCGGCCAGCAGCGGTACGGCGACCGCGACGAGCCAGGACAGTCCGACGTCCTCGCGGATCGCCATGATCACGCCGCCGACCATCGTGATCGGCGCGGCGACCAGCATCGTCGTGGTCATCACGACCAGCATCTGGATCTGCTGTACGTCGTTGGTGCTGCGCGAGATCAGCGTCGGTGCGCCGAACTGGTTCACCTCACGGGCGGAGAACTCCCCGACCCGGTGGAAGACCGCGGCACGGACGTCGCGCCCGAACAGGGCGGCCGTCTTCGCACCGAAGTACACCGCCGTCACCGTGCAGGCGATCTGCAGCAGGCTGACCGCCAGCATCCAGCCGCCGGTGCTCATGATGTAGCCGGTATCGCCCTTGGCCACACCGTTGTCGATGATGTCGGCGTTCAGGCTCGGCAGGTAGAGGGAAGCGATCGTCCCGATCAGTTGCAGGACGACCACCAGGGACAGGTTGCCTGCGTACGGACGCAGGTGCGTACGCAAGACGCGAAGTAACATCAATCATCCCCAGAGTTGTGACGGTGGGTCCCGCCGAGCGCGTACTCGGCAGGCCCTCCGGTGGCCGGGTGCTCGTGCGCGCGGACACCGTCGAGGGCGAAGTCGACGATCTCCTCCGCGGTCAGCACCTGACCGCCGGAAATCAGTGGGTGAGTGGCGGAGAACGTGATCATCGCGATCCGGCGGACGACCTGCTCGGGGGTGAACCGCAATTGATCGGCGTCCGGGCGGATCAGGTCGGCGAACAGCTTCTCCGCGGCCTCGATGTCGGCCTTCCGCCGGGCCTCGTCCTCGGGTGACGGCTTCCAGGACGGCGGGCGCGCCATCCGGAGCGCGAACATCAGCTTGAAGACACCGCGCAGCCGGCTCTGCTGCGCGTCGACCGCGGCGACCATCCGGTCCCGCAGCTCCAGCTCCGGGTGGATCCGCCGGAGCATCTCGGTCAGCGGTGCGGAGTCGAACGCGGTTCGTAGCGCGGCCTCGATCAGCGCGTCCTTGCTCCCGAACGCCCGGAAGATGGTGCCCTCGGCGATACCGGCGGCCTCGGCGATCTGCTTGGTGCTGACCTCCGGACCGAACTCCTCCAGCAACGGCAGCGCGGCCTCGACGATCGCGGCGCGCCGCTCCTCGGGGGGCAATGGGGTTGCTCGTGGACTCACGAGATCAAAGGTAACTGAGTGAGTACTCACTCACAACTGCATTCAGCTCTCCGGCGTAGACCGGTTCGCGACCAGCGCGAACACGCCGTCCAGGACCCGCTGCAGACCATATTCGAACGCGTGATCGGGATCGTACGGGGCGTCGAACTCATTCCCGACGGTGGTCCCGACCCGGGCCGCGAGCGGGAACTTCGCCAGGTCGGAGATCTGATCCAGGTGCGGGACGTGCGCCAGCCACCACTCCTTGTCGGTCATCCCGGACCGCTGGATCACCTGCCGCGCTTCCACGTCCGTCCGCACCGCGCCGTGCACGAAGCCGTTGACGAGCGCGACCGTCGCGTCCATCTCCACATCCGTCAGCCCGATCCCCTCGACCGCGGACAGTTCCCACTCGTACTTCGCCATCACGTTCGGCCCGAGCGGTGGCCGGCTGGTCGCCACCTGGAGCAGCCACGGGTGACGCAGGTACAGCTCCCGGTTCTCCCGCGCGACCTCTTCGAGCGCTGCGCGCCAGTCCCCCGGTACGGCGCGCCGCGGCAGCTCGCCGTACACGGTGTCGAGCATGACGTCGAGGAGCTCACCCTTGCCCGGGACGTAGCGGTACAGCGTCATCGCGCCGACGCCGAGCTCGTCGGCGACCCGGCGCATCGACATCGCGGCCAGCCCCTCGGCGTCAGCCACTCGCAGCGCCGCCTCGACGATCTGGTCGACGTTCAGGGCCGGCCGCGGCCCGCGGGTCGACTGCGGCCGGCGGCGCCAGAGCAACTCGAGACTCTTGGCCGGGTCGCCGCTGCCGCTGTGCTCCTGATTCATGTGCGTGATCCTGATCGATCGGCTATTCTTCGTACAGTGTACGCAGTTGACCTCGAGTTAAGTAGAGGTTCTAGCTTCAGGATTTGTCGGTGGTGTCCGGAATCATCGACGACCCCAGCCGATCGAATCAGCGGAGCACTGCCGTGAGTATGGAAATGACCGCGTGGAACTCGCTCTATCACGCGATGCACGCCCAGGACGACAAACGCCCCTTCTCCCGGGCGACGCTCCGGCGGATCCTCGCCTTCGCGCGCCCACACCGGACCCAGCTGATCTGGTTCCTGTTCCTGAGCATCGGCGCGGCCGTGCTCGCGGTCGCGACACCGATCCTGGCCGGCAACGTCGTCAACGCCATCGTCGGCGGCAAGGCCTTCGAGGTCGTACTGCGGCTCTCCCTGCTGATCGCGGTGATCGCGATCGCCGAGGCCGGGCTGAGCATGCTCACGCGCTGGCTGTCGGCGCAGATCGGTGAGGGCCTGATCCTCGATCTGCGGACCGCGGTGTTCGACCACATCCAGCGGATGCCGATCGCCTTCTTCACCCGGACCCGGACCGGCGCGCTCGTCTCCCGGCTCAACAACGACGTGATCGGCGCGCAGCGAGCGTTCAGCGACACCTTGTCGGGCGTGGTCAGCAACCTGGTGATGCTCGTCCTCACGCTCGTGGTGATGCTGCGGGTCTCGTGGCAGATCACGCTGCTCGCGCTGATCCTGCTGCCGATCTTCGTCATCCCGGCGCGACGGATCGGCGCACGACTCGCCGGTCTGCAGCGGGAGGCGGCGAACTACAACGCGACGATGAGCACCCAGATGACCGAGCGGTTCTCCGCGCCGGGCGCGACGCTGGTGAAGCTGTTCGGGCGGCCGGCGCGGGAGTCGACGGAGTTCGCGGTGCGGGCGCGGCGGGTGCGCGACATCGGCGTACGGACCGCGATGGTGCAGTGGATCTTCGTCACCGCGCTGACGCTCGTATCGGCCTTGGCCCTGGCTGTCGTCTACGGGCTCGGCGGGTTCCTGGCGCTGCGGGATCAGCTCGACGCCGGCGCGGTCGTGTCGATGGCGCTGCTGCTGACCCGATTGTACTCACCCCTGACGGCCCTGGCGAGTGCGCGGCTCGAGGTGATGACGGCGCTGGTGAGCTTCGAGCGCGTCTTCGAGGTGCTCGACCTCGAGCCGCTGATCAAGGACAAGCCGGACGCGGGACGGGTGCCCGAGGGGCCGGTGGCAGTCGAGTTCGCCGACGTCAGCTTCGCGTACCCGTCGGCCGACAAGGTCTCGCTGGCGTCGCTCGAAGAGGTCGCGAAGCTGGACACCCGCGGCGGTGTCGAGGTGCTCCACGAGGTCTCGTTCCGGGCCGAGCCCGGCCAGATGGTCGCGCTCGTCGGCTCGTCCGGCGCCGGAAAATCGACGATCGCGCAACTCATCCCCCGGCTGTACGACGTGGACTCGGGCGCGGTGAAGCTCGCGGGGGTCGACGTCCGCGACGTGTCGGCGGAGTCGTTGCGGGAGACCCTCGGGATGGTCACCCAGGACGGGCACCTGTTCCACGACTCGATCCGGGAGAACCTGCTGCTCGCGCGTCCCGAGGCCTCGGAGGACGACCTCTGGGACGCCCTCGAGCGGGCGCGGCTCGGTGAGCTGATCCGATCGCTGCCGGATGAACTGGACACCGTGGTCGGCGAGCGCGGGTACCGCTTGTCGGGTGGCGAGCGGCAGCGGTTGACGATCGCCCGGTTGCTGCTCGCGCAGCCCCGAGTGGTGATCCTCGACGAGGCGACCGCGGCACTCGACTCCACCAACGAAGCGGCGGTCCAGGCGGCGCTCACCGAAGCCTTGGCGGGCCGGACCGCAGTCGTCATCGCGCACCGGTTGTCGACGATCCGGGCCGCCGATCAGATCCTGGTCATCGAGGCCGGGCGGATCGTGGAGCGCGGCCGGCACGCGGAGCTGCTCGCGGCGAGCGGGCGGTACGAGGAGCTCTACCGGACGCAGTTCGAACAACCCGGGACCGAGACCGTTCCGGTCTGATGCCGGTCTGACGTTTCATTCATCGAGTAGGAGGTTGCCGGGTTGGTGGGCACGGGGCACGAGCTGGCTGGATACGCGGTGGTCTTCCAGCCGGCCGATCCACCACGAACAGGCCAGATCGCCTTCTGGGATCCCTCGGGTGACCCGCTCCCCCTGGGTGTGGGAGAGCAGGTGGACCTGCACCTGGTCGTCGACGGTCGGCTCCAGCAGGTGCCGGCGATCCAGTTGCCGGTCGCTGATGCCGTGCCCGTCCTCGGGCGGATGCGGCGTGCGCCAGGGTCGCATCCGTCGGCAGCCTTCTGGGGCGGGGCGTCGCTCGTCGCTCTTCAGCTGGTTGCCCGGGGCAAGCTCCTCCCCGGCGTCTCCCCCACCGGCCACGACGCCTGGCGCGTCGGCCCACTGGACCCGGCCGACATCACGCGTGTCCTCACCCTCGCCGAGTCGATGCCCGCCTCGGCCCGCGCGCTTCCGCTTCCAGGAGACGAGGTACGACTTCCCGTAGCCGAGGATGTCGTGCGGGAGTTCCTGGATGCGGTGGCCGACGGGATGCCCCGATCGCCGGCCGCCGCGAAGGCACACCGGACGAACCTGTTCACCGCGACCGCGCCGCAACGCGCCGACCGGCTCCGGACCTGGGCGGACGAGGTCTCTGCCGGTCTCGACACCGGAGTGCGGATCTCGCTGCGGATCGACATGACCGAGGCGCTGGCGTTCAGCGCCGCCGTCCAGCTGCACAGCCTCAAGGACCCGACGCTCGTGCGCGACGCCGACGACGTCTGGGCCGAGGACGTTCCCGGTTTCGGACCGCGTGCCCGGATCGACGCCACCCTGGCGATCCGGCGTGCGGCGCGGGTCTGGGCGCCACTCGGTCGCCTGCTCGACTCCGCCGTACCGGATCGGATGGACTTGGCGGACGAAGAGGTCGCGGACCTGCTCGCCGGGTCGGCGCAGCGGTTGACGGCGGCCGGCGTGGACCTGCATTGGCCGCGCAGCCTCGGCCGCGCGCTCAAGGCCCGTGCGGCGATCACCTCGGCGGACGGGCCACCTAGTGACCTGCCCGGATTCTTCGCCGGCACGAAGACGCTCGACTTCAGCTGGCAGGTTGCCCTCGGCGACGATCCGCTGACCGAGGCCGAGCTCGACCAGCTCGCCGAAGCCACCCGTCCGGTTGTCCGCCTTCGCGACCAGTGGATGCTCATCGACCCCGAGCTGGCCCGCAAGGCCCGCGAACGCATCCTCAAACCTGTCACGGCCATCGACGCCCTGGGCGCCGCGCTCACCGGCACCGCCGACGTCGACGGCCGGCAGATCACCGTCACGCCGACGAAGTGGCTCGACGATCTCCGCGCCCGGATCGCCGACCCCGACCGCGCCGACGAACCGATCGAAGCACCGGCGGGCCTCAAGGCGACCCTGCGCGACTACCAGCTCCGTGGACTCCGCTGGCTGTCCCGGATGACGTCGCTCGGCCTCGGCGGCTGCCTCGCGGACGACATGGGCCTCGGCAAGACGATCACCCTGATCTCCCTCCACCTGCACCGCCAAGAGTCCACAGACACCGCCGGCCCGACGCTCGTGGTCTGTCCGGCCTCACTCCTCGGCAACTGGGAGCGCGAGGTCCAACGGTTCGCGCCCGGCACTCCGGTACGGCGCTTCCACGGCACGTCCCGCTCGCTCGACGAGGCACACGACGGGTTCGTGCTGACGACGTACGGCACGCTGCGGCGCGACGCGGTACGGCTGGCCGATCATCGGTGGGGCCTCGTCGTGGCCGACGAGGCGCAACACGTGAAGAACCCGACGTCCGGTACGGCGAAGGCGCTGCGGACCGTCCCGGCACCGGCGCGGGTCGCCCTGACCGGTACTCCGGTGGAGAACAACCTCTCCGAGTTGTGGGCGATTCTCGACTGGACGACGCCTGGCCTGCTCGGGCGGCTCGGCAGCTTCCGGAACCAGTGGGCGACGCCGATCGAGGCGGACAAGGACGAAGAGGTCGCGGCCCGGCTGGCAAAGCTCGTGCGCCCGTTCCTGCTCCGCCGCCGCAAGTCGGATCCCGGCATCGCGCCGGAGCTGCCGCCGAAGACCGAGACCGACCAACCCGTGTCGCTGACGCGGGAGCAGGTCGCGTTGTACGAGGCAACGGTTCGCGAGCTGATGGACGAGGTGCGCGCGAGCGATCGGATGGCGCGCCGCGGGCTGATCGTGAAGCTCCTGACCGGGCTCAAACAGATCTGCAACCATCCGGCGCAGTACCTGAAGGAGCCCGGCGACGCCCGCCTCGCCGGCCGCTCCGGCAAACTCGAGCTCCTCGACGAACTCCTCGAGACCATCGTCGCCGAGGACGGAGCGGTGCTCGTCTTCACGCAGTACGTCGCGATGGCGCGCCTGCTCGAGCGGCACCTGGCCGACCGCGGCATCCCGACCCAACTGCTGCACGGCGGCACACCGGTGCCGCGGCGCGAGGAGATGGTGGATCGCTTCCAGGCTGGTGAGGTGCGAGTGTTCCTGCTGTCGTTGAAGGCGGCGGGCACCGGGCTGAACCTGACCCGCGCCGACCATGTCGTGCACTTCGACCGCTGGTGGAACCCTGCCGTCGAGGACCAGGCGACCGACCGGGCGTACCGGATCGGCCAGACCCGGCCCGTCCAGGTGCACCGATTGATTGCCGAGGGCACCATCGAGGACCGGATCGCCGGCATGCTCGCGACGAAGCGAGAGCTGGCCGAGGCCGTGCTGTCCGGTGGTGAGGCGGCGCTGACCGAGCTTTCCGACACCGAGCTCGCCGACCTCGTCCAGCTGCGGGCAGGTGCGCGATGAGCGACGTCCAAGGCTTTCCCGCGTTCGCGGCACAACGACGCAGCACCCGAGGGCGGTCCTGGTGGGCTCGCGCGTGGGTTCAGGCGTTGGAGGACACCTCGCTGGACAACGGGCAGCTCCGCAAGGGCCGCCAGTACGCGAACTCGGGCCAGGTCGGCACCATCACGATCAGCCCGGGCCGGATCGCGGCCACCGTCTACTCCCCCGAGGACACCTACGAGTCCGTCGTGCAGGTCGACGTGCTCAGCGACGACGACTGGCGCCGGTTCCAGGAGCAGGTCGCCGCGCGTGCCGGTCATATCGCCGCGTTGCTCGACGGCGAGATGCCGCACAACCTGGTCGAGGCCGCATCCGACGCCGGCGTCACACTGCTGCCGGGCATCGGCGATCTCGACCCGAGCTGTACGTGCGACGCCTGGGAACTCCCCTGCCAGCATGCGGCCGCCCTCTGCTACCAGGTCGCCTGGCTCCTCGACGCCGACCCGTTCGTCCTGCTGTTGGTCCGCGGCCGCACCCGTGAGACCCTCCTCGACGATCTGCAGGCCGCGTCCACCCATCCTGTCGAGGAAGCCGGCGTCTCGGTCGCCGACGTTCTGTCCGAGACTCCCGCTGAGCTGCCCGAACCGCCAGAGCTCCCGGCGAAGGTCGCTCCGGACGATCTCGCGGTCTCGGGGATCGAACCACCCGACGGCTTCGGTCCGCAGGTTCTGCAGTTGCTGGTGCTCGACGCCGCCCGCCGAGCGCGCTCGATCCTGAACGCGCTCCTGCACGGCACCGCCGAGCCGCAGCCGCTCGACGAATGGCAGGACTCGGTCCGCCTCGCGACCGACTTCCCCGAACTGGTCGCCGCACTGACCGAGTCCACCGGCCGGAACCTTGCCCCCGGCATCGAAGCCTGGCGGTACGGCGGCGCGCCCGGTCTCGACGTACTGGAACACACCTGGACGCCCGAGGCGGCCGAGCTGAACCGCGCGCGGACCGAGCTGCTCGCCGCGGACGACGACCTGACCATCAGTACGTCAGCCAACCAACTGACGCTCGGCTCCGACACTCAGCTCAGGCTCGACCGCCACGGCCGCTGGCACCCGTACCGGATCGTCGACGGCACCTGGTCGCCGGCGGGCCCGCCGTCCAAGGACCCGCTCGTCATCGACTGGTAGTGGCCTGAGCTGGAGGCTCGTCGAACTCAGGCCACACATCAGAAGTCGGTGATGGGACGCATCGCCATGCCCTCGGTGCCGGCCCAGGAGCTGACGCGCTGGCCGTCGTCGGCCTCGAACGAGGTGACGGGCATCTTCACCCGCACGGGCTTCGGCGCCGGGGCCTCACCGCCGGGGCTGCCGAGGCCGACCGCGATGAACTTCACGGTGTAGGTGTCCTGCTTGCCGCCGAAGGTGCGCACCCCGGCGTACGCCTTCTCCCCAGGAGCGAGGGTGACCACCTCGCCGGAGTCGGCCCCCGCCTTGACCGGCGCCGGACCCTGGGCGTTCCCGAGCGTGACCTCCGGGTAGTTCGCGACCTCGCACTTCGTGGCGCTGGTGTTGGTGGCCACGAGCATCAGGTGCTGGACCGCTTCGCCCGGTGCGTCGTAGTCGGTGACGGTGAACCTCAGATCCGCCATGCCGCACAGTTCGACGCTCGAGTCGGCGGGCTTCTTCGACTCGGTCGCCTTCGTCACGGTCGTCGGCTTGCTGGGGCGCGCCGAGGCAGTCGTGCTCGTCGTGCTCGCCGATGGTGTTGCGATCGATGACGGCGCCGTGCTCGCCGAGGTCGTGGTGCTCTGCAGCTCGGACGGCTTACGCCCCTCCGACGCATCGGCCGCTCCGCACGCGGCAGTCGTCAGCAGCGCGGCGACCGCGCCCGCCCCCACGGCGTATCGTCTCCACTTGCCGAGACCGTTGCTGTTCCCCGAGCCAACGTTCACTGGAATCCCCTCGTCCAGCCGCCCTCGGCGGCGAATTGTGATGACCGTTGCGCTGGGATAGACGCGTCACCCTGCGTTAAAGTTGGTCACGAATTCGGAGGAGGTGAGTTGATGACCGCGCGATCGCGCGCTGCGGCATGTCCGGCAGCGCCCTGTGTCCTGCAGTTCATCCACTCGTCTTCCGGAAGGAAACTCCGTTGTCCCAGTTCTCCTGGAACACTCGTGTCGAGACTCAGTCCGACATCGAAACGCTGCGTGCACTGACCCGCGACGCCTTCGGCCGCCAGTTCGAAGTCGACTTCCTCGATGCGCATCGTGCGTCGTCCGTCGCATGGATCCCCGGTCTCTCGCTGGTCGCGACGGTCGATGATCGGCCGGTCGCCTATGCGCTCCTCACCCGCTGTCACGTCGACGACGTACCGGTGCTGTCCCTCGGACCGGTCGCCGTGCTCCCGAAGTACCAACGGCAAGGGGCCGGTACGGCGGCCGTCGAGGCCGCGTTGGCGACAGCGCGTACTCGTGGTGAGCGCGCGGTCGTGGTGCTCGGTCACGATACGTATTACCCGCGGTTCGGATTCCGGCAGGCTACTGAGTTCGGTATCCACCATCCGGAGTACGACGGCCCCAACCTGATGGCCGTCGCGCTCGGCGACCACGACGTACCGGCCGGGGACCTGCGGTACCCGGTGACTCTGACCCCCGGGTCGTAACAGGTGTCGTAAAAGGTTCAGTCAAACTCGCCGAATCACTTGCGCACCTGGGTTGTATACATGAAACAGTCGACTGCATCCGCCTACTCAGGAGCACGCGATGACTCGTCGACCTGCACTGAACCGCCTCACCACCAGGAGTCTGGTCGGGACCGGCGCGGCCGTTGTCGCGCTGGCCCTGACCGGCACCGCCTGCTCACCCGTCGAGCCCGCCGGCGGCGACAGCCCGTCCACCGGTGGTCAGTCCACCGGCGAGCAGGACGTCTTCGGGGAGCCCGCCGACGCGGCGCAGGTCAAGCAGGGCGGGACGCTGACGGTCGCGCTCTCCGCCGACCCCGACAAGCTCGACCCGACGCTGTCCCGCAGCCTGTACTCGCGCTACGTCTTCCACACCATGTGCGAGAAGCTGTACGACCTCGGCTCCGACGCCAAGGTGGTTCCGCAGCTCGCCACCGCGCTGCCGACCGTCTCCGGCGACGGGCTCAGCCTGACCATCCCGCTGAAGGAGGGCGTGAAGTTCGCCGACGGCACCGCCTTCGACTCCACCGCGGTCAAGGTCTCCCTGAACCGGCACCTGACGCTGGCCGGTTCCGCGCGCAAGAGCGAACTCGGCCCGATCACCTCGATCGACACACCGGATCCGAAGACCGTCGTCATCAAGCTGTCCAAGCCGTTCGCACCGCTGACCGCCGCGCTCGCCGACCGCGCCGGGATGGTGCTCAGCCCGGCCGCGGTCACCAAGCTCGGCGCGAACTTCTCCACCGCGCCGGTCTGCGTCGGCCCGTTCAAGTTCGCCAGCCGGGTCGCGCAGAACTCGATCAAGGTGGTCAAGGACCCGCAGTACTACGACGCCGCGAAGGTGCACCTGGACGGGATCGAGTACCGGATCATCACCGACTCGAGCATCCGGTCTGCCAACCTGAAGTCCGGCGACGCGCAGGTCGCGGACTCCCTCTCGACACAGGACGCGCCGCAACTACAGAAGGACGACAGCGTCAGCGTGCTGCAGTCCCAGTCGCTCGGGTACCAGGGTCTGACGATCAACGTCGCCAACGCGAACGGGATCGGAAACCCGCTGAAGCCGCTCGACACCCCGATCGCGAAGGACCCGCGGGTCCGGCAGGCACTCGCGCTGTCGATCGACCGCGAGGCGCTGGTCAAGTCGATCTTCAACGGCCTGAACACCGTGGCCTGCTCGCCGGTCTCGCCGAAGAGCGAGTTCACGTCCGACGCAGCGCAGACCTGTCCGCCCCACGACCCCGCGAAGGCCAAGCAGTTGCTCGCGGACGCCGGCGTACAGACGCCGTACAAGGTCGAGATGATCACGTCGAACAACCCGGACAGTCTGCGGCTCGCGCAGGCCCTGCAGGGCATGGTGAAGGAGGGCGGCTTCGACCTGGTCATCAAGCCGGTCGAGTACGCCGCTCTGCTGGACCAGCAGGATCGCGGTGACTTCGAACTCCTGCAGCTCGGCTGGTCGGGCCGGGTCGACCCGGACGCCAACATCTACAGCTTCGTCGCGACGACCGGTAGCCAGAACGTCGCCGGGTACAGCAACCCCGAGGTCGACAAACTGCTCACCGACGCCCGCCAGGCGACCAACCAGGCCGACCGCGTCAAGCTCTACGGCGATGTCGTCACCAAGCTCCAGGCCGACGACCCGATCATCTACATGTACCGCCAGCGCAACCTCACCGGCGTCTCCAAGAAGCTGCTCGGCATCCAGGTCTACCCCGACGGCGTCATCCGCACAGCCTTCGCAGGATTCGCCAAGTGAGGCGGTACCTCCTCAACCGGTTGTGGCAGTCGGCGGTGACGCTGGTGCTCGCGACGATCGTGGTGTTCGTCGGAGTGCGGGCGTTGCCGGGCGATCCCGCACTGGCGCTGGCCGGTGAGGACCGGGATCCGGAGTCACTGCGCGCGATCCGTCAGCAGTACGGACTGGATCAGTCCTGGCTGGTGCAGTTCTGGCAGTTCGTCAGCCACGCGGCGCGCGGGGATCTCGGCGAGTCGATCAGGACCGGCGACTCCGTGCGTTCGATGATCGTGAGCGCGCTGCCGGTGACGATCGAACTCTCGGCGCTGGCGATCGTGATCGCGAGTGTGATCGGGGTCGGCGCCGGCGTGGTGGCCGCCGTACGGCGTGGGCGTCCGGCCGAGTGGGCGGCGAACGCGCTCGCGCTGCTCGGTCTGTCGGTGCCGCACTTCTGGCTCGGGCTGATGGCGATCCTCTACCTGTCCGTTGCCCTCGGCCTCTTTCCCGCCTCCGGCTTCGTACCGTTCTTCAGCAACCCGGTGGCGAACCTGCATCATCTGATCCTGCCGGCCCTGATCCTCGGGACCGGACTGGCCGCGGTGATCATGCGCCAGACCCGTTCCTCGATGCTCGACGCGCTCTCCGCCGACTACATCCGGACCGCGGAGGCGAAGGGGCTGCCACCGAAGGCCGTGATCGGAAAGCATGCCCTGCGCAACAGTCTGATCGTGGTCGTGACGATCGTCGGCCTGCAGCTCGGCGCACTCATCTCCGGCGCCGTGGTGACCGAGCGGATCTTCGCGCTGCCCGGCTTCGGCAAGCTCACCGTCGACGCCGTGTTCCAGCGCGACTACCCGGTGATCCAGGCTGTCGTGCTGGTCACCGCGACGGCCTACATCGTGATCAATCTGCTCGTCGACCTGTTGTACTCCGTGATCGATCCGCGGATCCGCGTGCGAGGTGAGGCGTGATGGCGGTAGCCGAAGCCGTGACGGGGACACCAGGGGCGCCACTGCGCAGTACCCGGAGCCGAGTGGTACGCCGGGTCCTCCACAACCCGCTGGCTCTCACCGGGCTCGCCGTCCTCGCGATCGCGATCGTGCTCGCCGTGTTCGCGAACTGGCTGGCGCCGCACGAGCCCACGCAGAACCATCTCAGCAACGCGTTCTCGCCGCCGGGGACGGCCGGGTACCTACTCGGCACCGACGACCTCGGCCGGGACGTGCTGTCCCGGATCATGTTCGGGCTCCGTGCGTCCCTGCACGTCGGCATCCTCGCCGTCGCGTTCTCGCTCGTCATCGGCGTACCGCTCGGCCTGGTCGCCGGGTACTTCCGGACGATCGACGCGCTGATCTCGCGGTTCACCGACCTCGTGCTGGCGTTCCCGTTCCTGATCCTCGCGGTCGGGCTGGCCGCGATCCGCGGCGCGAGTCTCGGGAACGCCGCGATCGCGATCGGCATCGCCCAGATCCCGGGCATGATCCGGATCGTCCGCTCCGAGACGCTCCGGCTGAAGTCGCTGGACTTCGTCGCCGCCGCGATCGTCGAGGGTGCGAGCGACGCCTGGGTGCTCGGCCGGCACATCCTGCCGAACGCCGGGTCCGCGATCATCGTCCAGGCCACCGTCGGCATCCCGGCGGCGATCCTCGGCGAGGCGGTGCTGTCGTTCCTCGGCCTCGGCATCCAGCCGCCGGCCCCGAGCCTCGGCACGATGCTCGCCGACGCGCAGCAGTTCGCGTCCCGGGCACCGTGGGCCGCGGTGATGCCGGGTGTCGCGATCATGCTGCTCACGCTGGCGTTCAACGTCGTCGGCGACAGTCTCCGCGACGCCCTCGATCCGAAGGCGAGCCGCCGATGAAGCCCGTACTGCAGGTGCAGGACCTGACCGTCACGTTCCGGACCGAGGACGGCCCGTTGTCGGCCGTGGACCGGGTGAGCCTCGAGGTCGGCGACGGCGAAGTACTCGCGGTCGTCGGCGAGTCCGGATGCGGCAAGAGCGTGACCGCGATGAGCATCGCGGGCCTGCTCCCCCGGACCGCGACCGTCGGCGGCTCCGTTCGGCTGGACGGCACCGAACTGATCGGCGCCGACAAGCGCACCCTCCGGTCGATCCGCGGTCGCGAGGTGGCGTACATCTTCCAGGAGCCGATGACCTCGCTCAACCCGGTCTTCACGGTCGGCCACCAGATCAGCGAAGTACTGCGGACGCACATCGGCCTCGCCCGCCAGGCGGCGCACGCCCGCGCGATCGAACTGCTGAAGCTCGTCGGCATCCCGTCCGCGGAACGCCGGGTCAGCGACTACCCGCATCAACTGTCCGGCGGGATGCGGCAGCGGGTGATGATCGCGATGGCGGTCGCCTGCGATCCGAAGGTGCTGATCGCCGACGAGCCGACGACGGCCCTCGACGTCACGATCCAGGCCGGCATCCTCGACGTACTGCGGGGTCTGCGGGAACGTCTCGGGACGAGCATCGTCCTGATCACCCACGACCTCGGTGTCGTCGCCGACCTCGCCGACCGGGTCGCGGTGATGTACGCCGGACGCGTCGTCGAGACCGCCGAGGTCCACGACCTGTTCGCGCGCCCGCAACACCCCTACACCGTGGGCCTGCTCGGCGCCTCCCCCGCCGCCGGACGGCACGCGGAATCGCAGCGCCTCAACGAGATTCCCGGCCTCGTCCCGGTGCTCACCGAACAGCCCGACGCCTGCACGTTCGCCGACCGCTGCACCCGGTCCGTCGACACCTGTACGTCGTCCCAGCCGCGACTGACCGACGGCCCGCACCGCGTCGCGTGCTGGAACCCGGTCCGCGAACCAGTGGAGGTCTGATGGACGCACTCGCTGTCGAAGACCTGGTCATGCACTTCGGACCGGTGCGCGCCGTCGACGGTGTGACGCTGCGGATCCGGCCCGGCTCCGTCGTCGCACTGGTCGGCGAGAGCGGCTCCGGCAAGTCCACGGTCGGCCGCTGCATCGTCCGACTGCTCGAGCCGACAGGTGGAACCGTCCAGTTGGCCGGCGCCGACATCACCCATCTGACCCGCAGACAGCTCCGCCCGCATCGCCGTGACGTCTCGATCGTCTTCCAGGATCCCGCGGGCTCGCTCGACCCACGGCTGTCGGTCGGAGACATCGTCGGCGAGCCGCTTCGGCTGATGCGCCGTAAGGACATCGCGGCGAAGGTCGCCGACGCGCTCCGCCGGGTCGGCCTGCGTCCCGAGGTCGCGCAGCGTGCACCGCACGAGCTGTCCGGTGGTCAGCGTCAGCGGGTCAGCATCGCTCGCGCATTGATCTCCGAGCCGCGGCTACTCGTGGCCGACGAGCCGACGAGCGCGCTGGACGTGTCGGTGCAGGCCGCCGTACTCAATCTGCTGGCGGACCTGCAGCGTGACCTCGGGTTCGCGTGCTTGTTCATCACGCACGACCTGTCCGCGGTCGAGTACCTCGCCGACGAGGTCGCGGTGATGTACCTCGGTCAGCTCGTCGAGCAAGGTCCGCGCCGGCGGATCTTCGGCACGCCGGCCCACCCGTACACCCAGGCGCTGCTGTCCGCGGCGCCCGTTCCCGATCCCGCCGAGCAGCGCGCCCGTCGTCCCGTGCTGCTCGGTGACGATCTGCCGTCCGCGATCGACCCACCCCCCGGCTGCCGGTTCCACACCAGGTGCCCGGTCGCGGTGGACAAATGCCGGACAGTCGTCCCGGAACAACGCACGATCGGCGAAGGTGGACACCAAGTGGCTTGTCACCTCGTGAACGACGACGGCACCGGCCCCGACGTCCGCCCAACTGAAGGAGTGTCTCGATGACCTTCACCACCCGGCCCACGCTGCGCGGTACGTTCGGGATGGTTTCGTCCACGCACTGGCTCGCGTCGCAGTCGGCGATGCGGATTCTCGAGCTCGGCGGTAACGCGTTCGACGCGGGCGCCGCGGCCGGATTCGTGCTGCACGTGGTCGAGCCGCACCTCAACGGGCCCGGTGGTGAGGTCCCGGCGATCATCGCGACCGCCGACGACCCGTCGCCGCGGGTGCTCTGTGGTCAGGGTGTCGCTCCGGCCGGGGCGACGATCGAGCACTACCGGTCGCTCGGTCTGACGCTCGTCCCTGGCTCGGGTCCGCTCGCGGCGACTGTCCCCGGCGCGGTCGACGCGTGGCTGCTCCTGCTCCGCGACCACGGCACGCTGCCGCTGAGCGTCGTACTCGAGCCGGCCATCGAGTACGCGCGCAACGGGCATCCGCTGGTGCCGCGGGTCGCGGACACGATCAGCACCGTCCAGGACCTGTTCGAGAAGCACTGGCAGACCTCGGCCGCGTTGTGGTTGCAGGGCGGCCGGCCGGTGACCGGCCGGTTCAGCAACCCGGCGTACGCCGCCACGCTGGAGAAGATCGTCGCGGAGGGCGAGGCGGCCGGCGCCGACCGGCAGGCGCAGATCGAGCGCGCGCGGGCGACCTGGCGCCAGGGTTTCGTCGCCGAGGCGATCGACAAGTTCTCCAGGATCCCGCACCGCGACTCCAGCGGCGACGACCATGCCGGCCTGATCACCGGCGACGACGTGGCCGCGTTCGAGGCGAGCTGGGAAGACCCGGCGACGTACGAGTGGAACGGCTACACCGTCGCGAAGACCGGCCCGTGGGGCCAAGGACCCGGTCTGCTCCAGTCCCTCGCGGTTCTCGCGGCGCTCGGTGACGTCGATCTGGACAGCGCCGACGGCGTGCACGCCACGGTCGAGGCGATGAAGCTGTCGTACGCCGACCGCGAGGCCTGGTACGGCGACGGCGCCGACGTACCGCTCGACACACTCCTCTCCCCTGCGTACGCCGCCGAGCGCGCGAAGCTGATCGGACTGGACGCCTCGCTCGAGCTCCGCCCGGGCAGCCCGGACGGCCGCGAACCGGTACTCCCGTCGGTTGCGACGAGCAACGAGCCGGGCGATGCCACGACCGGTGAGCCGACCGTCTCGTCCGCCGGTGTGACCCGCGGCGACACCTGTCACGTCGACGTCGTCGATCGGTGGGGCAACATGATCTCCGCGACGCCGAGCGGCGGCTGGCTGCAGTCGTCGCCGACGATTCCCGAGCTCGGCTTCTGTCTCGGCAGCCGCGCGCAGATGTTCTGGCTCGAGGAGGGCCTGCCGGCCTCGCTCGCCCCCGGCAAGCGGCCGCGCACCACGCTGACGCCGACGCTCGTACTCCGCGACGGCGAACCGGTGATGGCGTGCGGCTCACCCGGTGGCGACCAGCAGGACCAGTGGCAACTGCTGTTCCTGCTGCGGCACCTCGGCGCCGGGATGGATCTGCAGGAGGCGATCGACGCGCCGGCCTGGCACACTACGGGCTTCCCGTCGTCGTTCTACCCGCGCGCAACCGAGCCCGGTGGCCTTGTCATGGAGACCCGCGTCGGCAAGGACGTGCGGGACGAGCTCGTCCGGCGCGGGCACGTCGTCACGGAGTCCGACGCGTGGAGCCTCGGCCGGCTGTGCGCCGTACGCAAGGAGGCCGACGGGGTGCTCGCGGCCGCGGCGAACCCGCGCGGCATGCAGGGCTACGCGGTCGGTCGCTGACCGAGTGCCGCCCGCGCGGCGGCCTCGACGTGCAGGCGGGCGGCGGTACTCGCTGCCTCGGCGTCGCCCGCCTCGATCGCGTCGACCAGCCGGACGTGTTCCTCGGACGAGTGCGGTGCCCGCTGGGCCGCCCCGACCCGGAACACCCAGTGCACGTGGTGGTACATCGCGGCCGAGATCGAGTGCAGCCAGCGATTCCCGCTGACCTCGATCACGGCTCGGTGGAACGCGCTGTTCAGCTCCGCGACCCGGTCGAAGTCCTGCGCCGCGGTCGCTTCGTTGGCCTGGTCAATCAACTGCCGGAGCGTCGCGATCCCCTTGGCCGTCGCGCGCTCCGCGGCCAGCCCGGCCGCGAGCGTCTCGAGCTGCTGCCGTACGCCGAACAGGTCTCGCACCGCCAGCTCGTCGAGAGTCGCCACCACCGCACCGCGGCGCGGCAGGATCTGCACGAAGCCCTCGGCCTCGACCACCCGGAGCGCTTCCCGGACCGGATTCCGTGACACCCCGAAGTCGTCCGCGAGCCGGGTTTCGGTCAACCGCTCCCCCTGGCCGTACTCGCCGTCGACGATCCGCCGCCGCAGTTCCGCGAGGACCTGCTCGCGCAGTGCGACATGATCGGCACCGATCGTACGTACTGCCATCCCGCCGCGAGCCGCACCGTCCAGCTGGTCCACCCCTGGCTCCTCTCCCCGTTCGCCGCACCCCGTTGTGACCTGCGCGCCACGGTAACCGATCGGGGACCCGGCGGCACCTGATCCAGGACCGCGTTATCTTGACCACTTGAGCATCCGACTGATTCCCCTGACAGATCCCGACTACCGCCCGCTCAGCCGCCGGCTCGCCTGGCTGGCCACGGAGGCCGACGGTACGCCGGTGGGCTCCGCGTTCCTCAGGCTCAACAGCCGGCGCCACCAGGCGCACCTGGCCGAGCTCGAGCTCACCGTGCACCCGGCCGAGCGCCGCCGCGGCATCGGCTCGCGACTGCTCGACGCGGTCGTCACCAGCGGCCGCGAGCACGAGGTCCGGACACTGCTCGCCGACGCCGACGTCGACTCCGTCGGCGACCGCTTCCTCGAACACCACGGCTTCGCGATCGGGCTGACGCTGATCTACACGCGTCTCGACCTGACCGATCCGATTCCCGACGTGCCGGAGGTCCCCGGGTATCGGCTCGTCTCCTGGGAGGGCGTCGTACCCGACGAGCTGGTGCAGACGTTCACCGACGCGCGGACAGCGATGGACGACGCGCCGTCGGGCACGATCCGGACCGGTGTGGACGTGTGGGACGTCGAGCGGACCCGGTACGCCGCTCAGGTCATCGAGCAGCGCGGTGAGCATCTGTCGGTCGTCGCGGCGATCGACCCCTCGGAGCGGATCGCCGGCTTCACCGAGGTCGTCGTACCAGGTGACGGGAAGGGCGACGGGCAGCACTACGGCACCGCCGTCCTCCCCAAGCACCGCGGCCGCGGTCTGGCGCTGTGGATGAAAGCCGCGCAGATCCGGGAGACCCGGCGGCGCTTCCCCGACCTCGACGGCCTGCTCACCGACACCGTCGACACCAACACGCCGATGCGCCGTACGAACGACCGCCTCGGCTACCGCCCCCAGTCCGAGGTGCGCCGCCGCAAACTCGACCTCTAGTGTCCCGGCTACTGGCCCAGGATCTTCTGCACTGCCGCGGTCGTGATGGGGTGGTAGCCCGGGCGGGCCTTGGCGAAGACCTCGGCGGCGAAGGCGCGGTCGGTGCCGGCCAGGGCCTGGTAGACCGGCAGGATCAGCTTCATCCGCCCGACCTTGGTGAGGAACTCGGCCATCTCGGCGTACGCCGCCTCGTAGCTGCTGGCGGCAACGATCTGGTACCAGCGCCTGGCGATCTCACCGTTCGCGGTCCCGGTCAGGCCGAACGCGCGGTCCAGCTGCTGCAGCAGCACCGGGCTCAGTACGTCGGGAGCCGCGTCCAGGAACCGCAGCCACTCCTGCGTGGTCCACCGCTCCGCGCCGTGCGGCAGCTCGCCCGTGGTCAGCCAGTTGGCGCGGGCCTCGTCCACGACCTGGAACCGCATCGACGCCGCGCGTTCGGCGAACGCCGGGATCCCCGGCTCGTACAGCCAGGCCGCCAGCTCGTCGTCGGTCACCACGCCCGGATGCGGCGCGATCAGCTGCTCGCGGAGGTGCTCGACGAAGTTGTCGGTGTTGATGCTCTGGAACGCGAACCGGTCGAAGTACCCGCGCAGGAACGGGTCGAAGATCTCCCGCGTGAACCGCTGCTCCAGCCAGGACAGGAACCACGACCCCTTGAGCGGCCCGGTCGAGGTCGTCCCGTGGTACTCCGAGCGGTGGTGCAGGCCCGGCAGTTCGACCGCGAGCTCGGCCGGCGTCAGCGGATCCAGCTTCACCACGGTCGCGTGCTGCTTGATCGCGGTCTCCATCAGCGCGAACTCGGACCCGTAGACCGCCTCGACGATCCGGTTCTCCACGTACGACGTGAAGCCCTCGTTCAGCCAGATGTCGTCCCAGCTGTCCTGGGTGACCAGGTTGCCGGACCAGCTGTGCGCGAGTTCGTGCGCGATCACGCTGACCAGCGACTTGTCGCCGATCACCACCGTCGGGGTCGCGAACGTCATCCGCGGGTTCTCCATCCCGCCGTACGGGAAGGAGGGCGGGAGGACGAGCAGGTCGTAGCGGCCCCAGCGGTACGGACCGAAGAGCTCCTCGGTGACTCGCATCATCTCCTCGGTGTCGGCGAACTCGGTCGCCGCCTTCCGCACCGTGGCAGGCTCGGCCCACACACCGGAACGCTCACCGAGCGGCTCGAACACGAGGTCGCCCGCGGCGATGGCCAGCAGGTACGACGGGATCGGCTCGGGCATCACCACGTCGTACGAGCCGGTCCGGCGCGACGTCGTACCGTTGTCGGCGCTCATCAGCACCATCAGCTCCGGCGGCGCGGTGACGTGCGCGGCGTAGCTGAACCGGACACTCGGGGTGTCCTGCAGCGGCACCCAGCTGCGCGCGTGGATCGCCTGCGACTGGCTGAACATGAACGGCATCACGCCACCGGCCGTCATCGCCGGCTCGAGCCACTGCAGCCCGCTCGCGGTCGGCGCGGTCCGGTAGCTGACCTTCACCCGCGGATGGCCGGCCGTCCGGATCGTGAGCGCGGACCCGAGCTCCTTGTCCGGGATACCCACGCCGTACTCGAGCGGTTCCCAGCCGTCGGCCGTCTGTCCCTCGACGCCGAGCACCGTGAGGTCGCGGGTATCGAGGACGAGGCGGTCGCCCTGGCCGGTCCACGCGAGCGTGTGCGTGGCACTGCCGGCCAGCACGTTCTCGGTGAAATCGAGCGCGAGGTCCAGCTCGAGGTGGGTGGTCCGAACCAGCTGTGGCTCGGCGTAGGAGTGGCGATCGTGCGTCAAGGGAGCTCCAGGGTGAGGCGTCCGGGGAACAGTACCCACGTCCTGGCCGGTTCGGACGACCAATCTGGGTCATCCGCACCACCGTGCCAAAACCCCGGTTCGGTCCTGACACCGGTTGCGCGCCCGGGGGTGCCTACCAGCAGACTGTCACCATGACGAGCCACGGCAGTCCGGAGCTGGTACTGAGACGGCGGCCGTTCGGATCGTGGCTGCTCGGTCCCGTCGACCAGAGTCCCCGGCGGCTCCGGGCCCGGCTGCAGGTCCTGATGACCACCTTCTCGATCGGCACCAACCTGATCGGCGCCGTGGTCGTCTTCGTGCTCGCGGTCTTCGTCCTGCCCGGCCCGTCGCTGGTCGACCGGCTGCAGCTCGTCGACGCGATCATCATCCCGCTGTACTTCGTGTTCGCGATGGCGATCGGCTGCGTCTGGAGCATCCGCCTGACCCGCCGCGTGACCCGGTGGATCGACCTGGACCGACCGGCCACCCGCCGGGAGCAGATCGCCACGCTGCAACTGCCGCTCCGGCTCACGCTGATCGAGGTGGTGCTCTGGCTGGTCGCCGCGGTCTTCTTCACCGTCATGACCGTGGTTCTGCAGCCCGAGAACGCGCTGCGCGTCGCGCTGACCGTGATCGACGGCACGATCATCACCTGTGCGGTCTCCTACCTGCTGACCGAGTTCGCGCTCCGGCCGGTCGCGGCCCGGGCCCTCGTCGACTCACCGCCGCCGCGACGGCTGCTCGCGGCCGGGCTGAAGGCACGGACGATCTTCTTCTGGGCCGTCGGGTCCGCCGTCCCGGTGGCCGGCCTGATGCTGGCCGCCGTCCTGTCGCTGATCGAGCGCGACGTCACCGCCACGCGGCTGTCGATCGTGATCCTTGCGCTCGGCATCGTGGCGCTCGGCAACGGTGCCCTCCTGACCTGGCTCTCGGCGAAGTCGGTCGTGGCTCCGGTCCGGTCGGTGCGGGACGCGCTGACGCTGATCGGCGAGGGGCGGCTGGACGTGAGCATCCCGGTCTTCGACGGTACCGAGCTCGGGTCGCTCCAGGCGGGCTTCAACCGGATGACCGAAGGGCTGCGGGAACGGGAACGGATCCGCGACGTCTTCGGGCGGTACGTCGGGCCGGGCGTGGTCCAGGAGGCGCTGACGCGCGAGCGGCTCGGCGGCGAGGAGCGGTTCGCGGCGGTGCTGTTCATCGACCTGGTCGGATCGACCGAGCTGGCGACGCAGCGGCCGCCGACCGAGGTCGTCCAACTGCTGAACCGGTTCTTCGCGATCGTTGTCGACGAGGTGGACCGGCAGGGCGGGTTCGTGAACAAGTTCGCGGGCGACGCGGCACTGGCCGTCTTCGGGGCGCCGGCCGAACTGCCCGATCCGGCGGGCAGCGCGCTGAGTGCCGGCCGGGAGCTGGCGCGGCGGCTGTCCGAGGAGTTGCCGGAAGCAACCGCGGGGATCGGCGTCACGGCCGGGATCGTGGTCGCCGGCACGGTCGGCGACGTACGGCGGCACGAATACACCGTGATCGGGGATCCGGTGAACGAGGCGGCGCGGCTGAGCGAGCTCGCCAAGACGTCACCCGGGCGGCTGATCGCGTCGATGGCGGCCGTCGACGAGTGCGAGCCGGCCGAGGCGGATCAGTGGCGGACGAGCGAGTTGGTCACTGTGCGAGGCCGGTCGGTGCCGACGCGGCTTGCTGTTCCCCAGTGACCAGTTGAGCGACCAGTTGAGTGATCAGCTGGTGGAGCAGCGCAGCGCCGTACAACATCGCCTTGGTCTGGCGGTCGTGGGCGGCGCGGCGCTCGGCGATCGCGGCCCGCAGCGCTTCGGTGCTACCGGTCCTACGCAACCCGTCGAGCACCGGCCTGATCTGCTCGAAGTAGTAGTGGCCTTTGCGGAGCATGTGGATGATCCGGGCGTCGCGGATCTCCTCGGGCCCGTAGCGGCGGTACTTCGTCCCCGGCTCACGCGAGGGTGCGAGCAGACCCGCGGCCTCCCAGACGCGCAGTGCCGACGGCCGGATGCCGAGACGATGAGCGAGCTCGCCGACCAGGAGTGACGGGCCGGTGTGCTCGTCGACCTGTTCCGCGGCGAGCGCGGCCAGGGCGTCGCTGGCGGCGTCGGTCGCGAGGCGCTGCTCGTGGAGTGCCGCGTGGGCTGCGTCCACCAGCCGGTACGCGAGCGCTTCGTCGCCGTGGTGGACGGCTCGCATGATCTCGGTCGCGGTCTCGGCGCCGAAGCCTGGCGCGAGTGCGCGGTACGTCAGCAGTGCCGACAGGTGCTCCGGACCGTACTGCCGGTACCCGGTGTCCGACCGCGGCGCCGGCGGCAGAATCCCGGCCGCCTCGTAGTTGCGGACGAGCTGGGTCGACACCCCGGCCCGGCGCGCCAGATCTACTGGCCGCAAGCCCACTAGCGCCCTCCGGAGACGTCGACGCTCGTCCCGGTCATGTACGAGGAACGGTCCGACGCGAGGAAGGCGATCACCTCCGCGACCTCCTCGACCCGTCCCGGCCGGGCCAGCGGCGGCGTCGTACCGAGGCGGTCCAGGCGGCCCGGCTCGTGGATGTCGGTCTCGATCAGGCCCGGGCGGACGCCGAGGACGCGGACACCTTCCTTCGCGACCTCGTTCGCCAGGCCGGTGGTGAGCGCGTCGACCGCGGCCTTGCTCGCCGCGTAGTCGACGTACTCGCCGGCCGATCCGAGCACCGCGGCACGGGAGGAGACGTTGACCAGGACGCCCCCGCTGCCGCCGTACGCCGTCGACATCCGGCGGACCGCGGCGCCGGCGACCAGGAAGGCGCTGATCGTGTTGATCCGGAACACCCGGTCGAGGCGCGCGGCGTCGTACTCCGCCACGCGACCGGCCGGCGAGACGACGCCGGCATTGTTGATCACGGCACCGATCGGGCCGAGCTCGGCGGTCACGGTGTCGAAGAGGCGCTCGATCTGGTCCGCCTCGACGACGTCGGCCTGGACGGCGACCGCCCGCCGGCCGAGCTCCTCGCACGCCTTGACGACCCGAGCCGCCTCGTCGGCCTGCGTCCGGTAGTTGACGCCGACGTCCCACCCGTCCTTCGCCAGCGCCACCGACGCGGCCGCTCCGATCCCACGACTGCCACCGGTCACCAGCACAACCCCACGTCCAGTCATGCGCCCTACTGTGTCACGCAGGTGGCAGCACCAACTGGAGCTGGGTCTCCGAGTCCGCGAACCCGAGCGCGCGATAGATCCGGATCGCCAGATAATCCGGATCGGCGACCATCACCAGCGTCTTCGCGCCGCCCTCGTGCAGCCCGTACGTCGACGCGCGGTGGACCAGCGTGCTGGCCAGACCACGACCCCGGTCCTCGGGCGACGTCTGCACGTTCTGGAACCGAGCCAGTCCCTTACCGTCGAACATCAGCCCGAGCGAACTCTGCAACCGCTCCCCCTCGAACGCACCGAACCACAGCCCGTGCCCCGCCTCGACCAGCTGCCGCTTCGCCGCCAGCTTCCGCCGCGCGAAGTCCTCGTACGCCGCGTCGACCGTCATGTCCGCGGTAGCGAGATTCTGCTCGAACAACTGCTGCCAGTCACCGTCGCTGCTCAGCAGCCGGTACGTCGAGTCCTCGTTCGGCCGCTGCGGCGCGACGACACGATCCGTGGTCATCACCACGTTGCGCTCGATCGTGAACCCGGCCGCGGCGAGCTCGCCCTCCGCGCCGATCTCGCCGTCCACGCTGTCGATGCCGAGCGCGACATGCTGCGCCGCCGGGAACTCGCGGTGGAAGTCGTCCACGCGGATCTTGGCGTCGTCGGGTGCGAACGGCGTCCGGTAGAGCAGGAAGTTGCCCCACCAGAAGCCGGGGTTGTCCGGTGTCCGCACCACGACGTACCCGCCCCGGTCGTAGAACTGGCTGCCGCTCAGTTCGAGCAGCAACAAGTCGGTCCGGTAGCCCAGGCTGGTGATCTGCACGGCACCATCCTCACCCGGGCGTCAACCAGATTCGGGTTGACATGCAGCCTTCCGGCTGCCTATTTTGAACAGGCAGCCGGCTGACTGCATGACTGATCGGAGCCTGATGGACGACGAGGTGTTCCGGGCCCTCGCGGACCCCAGCCGCCGGCGGCTGCTCGACCTGCTGAACGCGCGCAACGGGCAGACCCTGCGCGAGCTGTGCGCGGAGCTCGACATGGCCCGGCAGTCGGTGAGCAAACACCTCGCCGTCCTGGAGAGCGCGAATCTCGTCACGACCCGGTGGCGCGGGCGGGAGAAGCTGCACCACCTCAACGCCGAGCCGATCAACGCCATCGCCGACCGCTGGATCCATCAGTACGACCGGCGCCGGGTCCAGTTGTTCGCCGACCTCAAGACCACTTTGGAGGCTCAGAGCACCATGAACGACTTCGTGTACACGACCTACATCCGGACGACACCCGAGCAGCTGTGGCGGGCACTCACCGAGCCGGCCTTCACCGAGCAGTACTGGGGGCTGCACCACGAGACCGACTGGAAGGTCGGCTCCGAGATGATCTGGCACCAGCGCGACGGCAAGGTGACGATCACCGGCTCCGACCAGGTCGTTGTTGAACACGACCCGTACCGGCGGCTCGCCTACACGTGGCACCACATCACGCCGGAGTTCGCGACCGCGGTCGGCTTCGACGACGAGCTGCGCGACAAGATCAGCCCGGAGCCGCTCTCGACCGCGATCTTCGAACTCGAACCCGTCGACGACGGGCAGGTGAAGCTCACCGTCGTGCACACCGGCTTCGAGCCCGGCAGCACCATCCGGACCATGATCCAGGACGGCTGGCCGCGGGTGTTCGCCGACCTGAAGTCCCTCCTGGAGACGTCGCCGATCCCGGCATGAAAACGTTCACACGACGGATCTCACTCCACATTCCGCCGTAAAACAGTTCTCCTTTGACCCTTGTCATGGCAACGTTTTCATCCTACCGTCGGGCGGCAGGAAACGGTGCGGGGGTCGAAGGAGATGTCGATGAGACGAAACATGCTCGCCCTGACCGCCGGGCTGCTGGCCGTCCCGCTGGCGCTGGCCGGCTGCGGTGGCTCCGGGAACGACGACTCGGCCGGCGGCGTCGTCCGGCTGACGTTCCGGCAGTTCGATCCGCCGAGTGAGATCGGTGGCCTGCAGGCGGTGGTCCAGACCTGGAACGCCAAGCATCCCGACATCCAGGTGAAGCTCGAGACACTGAGCGGACCGGACAGCGCCCAGCAGTTCGCCCGCGAGGCGAACTCGGGTTCCGGACCGGATGTCGTCCAGATCGCCAACGTGAACGTGAAGGACCTCGCCAAGCCGAAGATCCTGAAGCCGATCGACGACCTGGCGAAGAAGTCCGCCCCGGAGACCCCCGTCGACCACTTCCTGGCGCTCGACCTGGCGAAGTTCCAGGACAAGACGTGGGCCCTCCCCTGGACCGTCGACACCTACGCCCTGGCGTACCGTCCGGATCTGCTGAAGGCCGCCGGTCTGAAGCCGCCGACGACCTGGGACGAGCTCGCGTCCGACGCGGTCAAGCTCAGTGACCCGAAGGCCAAGCGTTCCGGTTTCTGCTTCACCGGTGCGAGCGGCCCCGGGTCCGGTCAGTGGTTCCCGATCAACTACTACCTCTGGTCGCACGGCCAGACGCTGGTCAAGCAGGACGGCGACAACTGGAAGGTCGGCGTCGGCCAGGACGAGCTGCAGTCGGCGATCGACTACTTCAACAAGCTCTTCACCTCGGGCGCGACCGCCAAGTCGATGATCGCGGTCGAGCAGCTGACCGACCCGCAGCTCGTCGGCGGGCTGTCCCGCGGGACCTGCGCGATGACGATGATGGCGCCGCAGACCTTCCGCCAGGCCAAGAAGGCGAACCCGGCCGTGCAGACCGCGCCGATGCCCGACGGGCTCAAGGACGGCGCCACCCACCTCGGCGGCCGGATGCTCGGGATCAGCGCCGCGTCCAAGCACCCCGAACAGGCGTGGGAGTTCCTGAAGTACCTGAACAGCTCCGAGGCATTCACCAAGATCTCGCAGTACCCGGCGGCGACCACCGTGCTGACCAAGATGAAGGTCCCGGCGGGCGAAGAGGGCTACCAGCAACAGCTCCCGCACGCGCAGACGTTCGGCCGCTACATCAGCGGGCCGGTGCCGGTGAACACGCTGAGCAAGATCACCAACGCCCAGTTCGGCGCCGTGTACTCCGGCCAGACCGACAGTCATGCGGCGGCGGCGAACATCATCAGCCAGATCGAGGGTGAGCTGAAGTCGCGATGAGCGCCGGCCGTCTCCCGCGGCGACGCGGTCCCTCCGGCGCGCTGACGCCGTACGGACTGATTGCCCCGGGCCTGATCATCCTGCTGTTGCTGTTCGCGGTCCCGGCCGCCTACAACCTCTGGCTCTCGGTCCACGACGTCACGCCGTACGACGCGCTCGGTGACGGCGTGTCCGTCGGACTCGGGAACTTCCGCTCGGTGCTGAAGAACCCGTTGACGCTGAGCAGCCTGAAGAACACCGTGGTCTGGCTGACGCTGGCGACCGTTGCGATCCGGCTGGTCCTCGGCCTCGGGATCGCACTGTTGCTGCAGGCCCCGGTACTGCGCCGGCTCCGGCTCGTCGGGCTGACGCGGACGCTGGTGCTGATCCCGTGGATGATCCCGCCGACCGTTGCGGTCGCTGCCTGGCGGTGGCTCCTCGACGGGCAGGCCGGTCTGCTCAACCAAGTGCTGATGCGGTTCGGCCTGATCGACCAGGGGATCCCGTTCCTCGGCCAGACCAGCACCGTGTGGTGGTGCGTGATCGCGATCATCTCGTGGCGCGAGCTGCCGTTCGTGATCATCGTGCTGATGGCCGGGCTGCAGGCGATTCCGCACGACCAGTACGAGGCGGCGGCCATCGACGGCGCCGGGCGCTTCGGGACGCTCTGGTACGTCACGCTGCCGAACCTCCGGCCGGTGCTCGGCGTCGTCGGGCTGATGATCACGATCAACTCGTTCAACAACTTCGTCTACGTCTGGCTGACGACCGGCGGCGGCCCCGGCACCTACACCCAGGTCCTCGCGACGCAGCTGTTCACCACGGCCTTCGTCGACAACAAGCTCGGCTCGGGTGCGGCGATCGGGCTGCTGATGTCGTTCTGCATGGTCCTGTTCACGATCTTCTACCTGGGGGTCCTGCAGCGGAGGTCGAAGGCATGACGGCTACGACGTACGCCCGAACGAGCGCCTCGGCGACCCGCGAGCTGCGGCGGCGCAAGGCCCGGTCGCGGACCGGCGACGCGATCGTGCTGGCCACGGTCGCCGTCGTACTCGCCGCGATGGTCTTCCCGTTCGCGTGGATGGTGATGACCGCCTTCCGGCCCGCCGACGAGATGTTCGACCTGAACCGGATCCTGCCCGACCACTTCACCGTGCACGGCTTCCAGCAGCTGTTCGCGGGCTCGTCGTTCGGCCGCTACGTGCTGAACAGCGCGATCGTCGCGCTGGCGGCGATGATCATCGCGGTCTTCATCTCCTGCCTCACCGGCTACGCGTTCTCGCGGTTCGAGTTCCGCGGGAAGCGGGTGCTGATGGTGGTCTTCATCGCGGTCCAGCTCTTCCCGTTCGTCATCCTGATCACGCCGCTGTACCTGTTCTTCTCCGAGCTGCACCTGCTGAACACGTACCAGGGCCTGATCCTCGCGTACGTCGGGTTGGTGCTGCCGTTCGCGACGTACCTGATGATGGGGTACTTCAACACCGTCCCGAAGGGTCTCGACGAGGCAGCCCGGATCGACGGCTGCTCGACGCTCGGGGTGCTGTTCCGGGTGATCTTCCCGATCGCCTGGCCGGGCGTCGCGACCGTCGCGATCAACACGTTCGTGATGGCCTGGGAGGAGTACCTGTTCGCCAAGGTGCTGATGACCGACAACCAGCTGAAGACCGTGCAGGTCGGGTTGTCCGATTTCTTCGGCGAGTTCACGACACAATGGGACCTCGTCATGTGCGCATCGGTGGTGGCGTCGGTTCCCACCGTCATCCTCTTCGCGATCGCTCAGCGACGGCTGGTATCCGGTCTGGCGACCGGGAGCGTGAAGGAGTGACGATGAACAGTCAGCCCAGGCCGCCGACGATCAAGGACGTCGCCACCCTGGCCGGGGTCAGCATGTCCACTGTGTCGCGGGTGCTGAACGGGTCCGCGGCCGTCCAGAGCGAAACCGCCGAGCGGGTACGACGCGCCGTCACCCAGCTCGACTTCGTGCTCAGCGCTTCGGCACGCTCGCTGCGTCCCGGTGTCCGGTCCATGACCTGGGGCCTGCTCGTGGACGCCGTCGAGTCGCACTACTTCAGCACGCTGATCGCCGAACTCGACCGGGCGGCTCAGGACCACGGTTCCACGCTGCTCGTCTCCGTGACGCAGAAGGAATGGGCGCGCGAGAAGCATCTGATCAAGGAGATGTCGAGCCGGCGCGTCGACGGGTTGTTCGTCGTACCGGCCAACGGTGACGTGCTCGGCGAGCGGTCCCGGCTGGCGAGCGTGCCGATCGTGTACGTCGACCGGATCCCGAGCGGGGTCGTCGCGGACGTGGTGACCTTCGACTACTACAAGGCGATGGCCGAGCTCGTCGAACAGCTGTGGGCGCAGGGTCATCGCCGGATGGCGTTCATCGGTGGCGAGGTCGACACCGACCCCGGATCTCGGCGGTACGCGGCCTGGAACGACATTCTCCGCCGGCACGGCAGCACACCCGACCCGGACCTGGTGAGCGTCGGCCACCTGGTCGCCGACACCGCGACCGAGGCCGTCGTCGGGATGCTGCGTTCCGATCAGCCACCGACCGCTGTGGTCACCACGACCGGTCTGCTGCTGCTCGGCGTACTGCATGCGATCGCACTGGAAGGTGCCGGCATCGAGGCGGCCTGCACCGAGGAGATCGACTCGGCCTTCCTCTCCCCCGTGCCGCTGACCTTGGTGGCGGCGGACTTCAAGCTCCTGGTGAGCAACGCCGTCGAACTGCTCACCGCCCGGGTCGAGAACCACAACGAGCCGCCGACCACCCGGCTGCTGCCGACTGGCCGGGTGCGGCTCGAACCGCTCCGATCCTCGACCTCCTGACGACTCCTGAAAGCGAGCTATCCGGTGACCCGACCGAACATCGTGATCGTCTACACCGACGACCTGGGGTGGGGAGACCTCGGCTGCTACGGCAGCCCGGAGATCCGCACGCCAAATATCGACGCGCTGGCCGATCGCGGCGTCCGGATGACCGACTGGTACTCGAATTCGCCGGTCTGCTCGCCGTCCCGCGCGTCGCTGCTGACCGGCCGGCACCCGGCGCACGCCGGCGTCGAGTCGATCCTCGGCGCCCGCCGCGACACCCACGGCCTGCCCCCGCAGTCCACGCTCGCCTCGACACTGGCGGAGGCCGGCTGGAAGACCGCGATCTTCGGGAAGTGGCACCTCGGCGTCGAGCCCGGGTCGGCCCCGCTCCGGCACGGCTTCCAGCACCACGTCGGCTTCCGCGCAGGCTGCGTCGACTACTACTCGCACATCATGTACTGGGGTGTCCGGTACCCGATCCACGACCTGTGGTCGGACGACACCGAGATCTGGAACAACGGCGAGTACCTGACCGACCTGATCACCGACCGGGCCGTCGAGTTCATCGAGGACTCGACCGAGCCGTTCCTCTGCTACGTCGCCTACAACGCGCCGCACTATCCGATGCACGCGCCGGCCGACGCGATGGCGAAGTACGCCCATCTGCCCTGGGAGCAGCAGGTGATGGCCGCGATGGTCAGCCGGGTGGACGACGGGGTCGGGCGGATCGTCGAGGCACTGCGTCAGACCGGGCGGCTCGACGACACGATCATCTTCTTCTCGTCCGACAACGGCCCGTCGGCCGAGGAGCGGAACTGGCTGGGCGGCGAGGAGATCGCGTACGCCGGCGGCTCGACCGGTGGCTTGCGTGGCCACAAGGGATCCGTGTTCGAGGGCGGCATCCGGGTGCCCGGCATCTGGTCCTGGCCGGCCGGACTGCCCGCGGGACAGACCTGTGACGTGCCGTCGATGATGATGGACGTCACGCCCACGATCCTCGCAGCGGCCGGTCTCACGCCGGACGCCGACCTCGACGGACATGACCTGCTGCCGGCCATGGCGGAGGGTGCGTCGGATCCGGATCGGGTGTTGTCGTGGGAGTACGAGGGCCAGCTCGCCGTACGCCGTGGCAGCTGGAAGCTCGTCGTCGATCCGAGCGAGCGCCTCGGCGCGCCGAAGGAACCCGGCCGACTGCTGTTCGACCTCGCCGCGGACCCGCACGAGACCACCGACCTGGCCACGAGCGAGCCCGACATGCTCGCCGACCTCGAGAAACAGGTCAGCGTCTGGTCCGAGTCCCTCGACGGCTGGCGGGCTTCGCGGGTCTAGGTCGTGTCTGGCAATTCCGCGCCGTAGCGAGCAGGTGCTCGGTGCGGTGGCTCGGTGCGCGGGAGCGAAGGTCTCGATGCGGAGCATCGTGGCCTTTGCTCACGTGCAGCGAGGTGCCGTGCCGAGTGCCGCGCAGTAGGCGGGGAATTGCCAGACACGACCTAAGGGCGCTTGTGAATCACCAGCGGCAGCACCGCGGCGGCGCCGGCTTCGCGGAGCTTGGCGGCCGCCACGGTGACCGGCCACTGCGACGACGTGGCGTCGACCAGCAGGAGGACGGTGCGTGCGGTGACGGCCTGCGCGGTGGAGTCGTCCACCTGCAGGCCGTCCCGCCAGACCTTCGCCTCCTCGGCGGATGACAGGTCGTCGGTGTAGCCGGTGCGGTCGATCGTGAGCTCGGCGCGCTCCAACCGGCCGACGCCCGCGACGTGATCGGCGATCACCGACGTCAGCTCCGGATGTCCACCGGCAGCCAGCGGTACGACGACCTCGGGGCGAGCCGACCACGATCCGCGCCACCGGGACAACGCGGCGACCGCACCGGTCTTCAGGGCCTCGACGGCGTCCGGGACCGGCGAGCCGCTGAACGCTCCGGCCAGCGCATCGCGCCACTCGGGAGCATCGGCGTACACGACGATGCGGCCCGGCTCGGCCGAGAGCGCCGGCGGGATCTTGCCGCGGGCACCGAACGCCCCACCGGGCCACATCTTGCGCGGCTCCAGCACGTGCACCTCGCCGCGCAGCGAGCGGGTGATCGCAGCGACCGTCTCCGGATCGGGGCGCGCGACCAACGGCTCCGGCAGCGCGCCGATGCACACCGAGCACCGGCCGCACGGCTCCGCCGACGGGTCGTCGAGGGACTCCTGCAGCAGTTGCATCAGGCAACGGTCGCCGCGGGTGTACGCGCGCATGATGTCGGCCTCGCGCCGGCGTACCGACACGATCCCGTCGTAGTGCTCCGCGTCGAACGTCCACTCCACGCCGGTCCGCAGCCAGCCGCGCTCGACCCGGTCCACCACGCCGTCGACCGCGAGCTGCTTCAGCATCAGCTCGACGCGCGTGCGCCGCAGACCGGTCTCGGCCTCCAGCCCCGGCACGGTCGCGGGTGCGTCCGGGCCGTAGCTCTCCAGCGCCCGCAACAGCCGCTGCACGTTCTCCGGCACCGGGATCGTCGCGGTCGCGAAGTAGTCCCACACCCCGGCATCCGCCTCCGAGGGCAGCAAGGCCACGACCGCGTGGTCGATCCCGCGACCCGCACGACCAACCTGCTGGTAATACGACACGGGCGACGGCGGCGAGCCGACGTGCACGACGAACCCGAGGTCCGGCTTGTCGTACCCCATCCCCAGCGCCGACGTCGCGATCAACGCCTTCAGCCGGTTGTCGCGCAGCGCGTCCTCGAGGCTCTCCCGCTCCCCCGCGTCGAGCTGCCCGGTGTACGCCGCGACCGGCACGTCCCGCCCATGCACCTCCTGGATCACCGTTGCCAGGCGCTGAGCATCCGCGACCGTCAACGCGTACACGATCCCCGAGCCCGGGAGCTGCGGCAGCACGTCCACCACCCACGCGTACCGGTCCAGAGGCGAGAGCGCATCGACCACCGCGAGTTGCAGACTCGCCCGAGCGAGCGGACCACGCAGTACGAGAGTCGACTCCCCCAGTTGCTTCGCGACGTCCTCGGTCACGCGTGCGTTGGCGGTGGCTGTCGTCGCGAGCACGGGAGTGTCGGGGTTCAGCTGCTGCAGCACCTCGGATACCCGCCGATAGTCCGGCCGGAAGTCGTGGCCCCAGTCGGACACTGCATGCGCCTCGTCGATCACCAGCAGACCGACCTGCCCGGCCAGTCCGTCGAGGACCCGCCGCCCGAACCCTGGATTCGCCAACCGCTCCGGCGACACCAGCAGTACGTCGATCGCGCCCGACCGCAGGTCGTGCTCGATACTCGACCATTCGTCGATGTTGTTCGAGTTCAGCGTCGCGGCCCGCAGCCCCGCCCGACTCGCGGCCGCGACCTGGTCACGCATCAACGAGAGCAGCGGCGACACGACGAGCGTCGGACCGAACCCCTCGGCCCGCCGGATCGCGGTCGCCGCCCAGTACACCGCGGACTTGCCCCACCCCGTCGCCTGCACGACCAGCACCCGCGCCGCCGCCTCGGACAGCGCCGCGACCGCGGTCTCCTGGTCCGCACGGAGCCGGGCGTCATCACCCGCGATCGCACGGATCACGTCACCGGCGACCTTCGCGCGATCGTCGGTCAAGGTCAGCGTCGAGTCAGTCATCGAGTCAGTCCCAGCCATGCCGAAACCCTAGACGCCCCCACCCCCACCCCGCCGACCGCAACCCCACTCCTGTGGATAACCCCCAGACCCCACCCCCGCCCCAAGGAACCCAGGGAGCCCAAGCAGCCCGAGCACGCCAAGGAGTCCAAGGAGCCCACAAGCCCCCTCCCCTCGCCCCCCGCCCGCGCACGCCCCCGCCCTCGCCGCCCTTGCGCCGACTGGGCGGCTGGCCGGTCAAATGCCGACTGACGCACTGCAACCAGCCAGCCCGACAACAACCCACCACCGACAATCAGCCAGCAGGCCGCACCGCTGCCACCCTCGGCCCGATCTGCCGGCCGGCGCCGCCGCCGCCACCCTCGGCCTAATCTGTCGGCCGGCGTGCCGCCGCCCCGCCCGTCGGCAGCCACCAGTCCGCCGACACCTGCCACCCGCGCTCAGCCAACCAGGCCAAGCCGCAGAACCCGGCGCGCGCCAGGCAGGCGTGACGCTGACAGCGGTGCCCGACGAAACCGGGGGGACGGGACAAGTACTGGGGGGTGCGGACATGTTATTGCCTGTGCAAGGCCCCGGCTTCCTGTCGGCAGGTGCAGGACAGAGGCCCTCGGCGGACGTGACGCGGCTGCGCGCCGGAACAGGAGACCGGAACCGAAGACACACACAGGAACCCGACCCGGGATGCCAGCACAGGAGCCCGGCGCGGGAGGCTAGGACAGGTACTGGGGGGTGGGGACCTGTTATTGCCTGTGCAAGGCCACGGGTTCCTGTCGGCAGGTGCAGGGCGCGGGCCTCGGCGGACGTGACGCGGCTGCGCGCCGGAACAGGAGACCGGAACCGACGGCACACACAGGAACCCGACACGGGAGGCAAGCACAGGAGCCCGACACGGGAGGCCAGCACAGGTACTGGCGGGCGGGGACTTGTTATTGCCTGTGCAAGGCCACGGGTTCCTGTCGGCAGGTGCAGGACGCGGGCCTCGGCGGACGTGCCGCGGCTGCGCGCCGGAACAGGAGACCGGAACCGAAGGCACACACAGGAACCCGACCCGGGATGCCAGCACAGGAACTGGGGGCGGGATCTGTTATTGCCTATGCAAGGGCACGGGTTCCTGTCGGCAGGTGCAGGACGCGGGCCTCGGCGGAGGTGCCGCGGCTGTGGACTGGAACAGGAAGCTGGAACCGAAGGCACGCACAGGAGCCCGGCACGGGAGGCCAGCACAGGTACTCGGGGGTGCGGACCTGTTATTGCCTGTGCAACGCCACGGCTTCCTGTCCGCAGGTGCAGGACGCGGGCCTTCGGCGGACGTGCTGCGGCTGCGGGCCGGAACAGGAGCCCGGCACGGGTGGCCAGGACAGGTACTGGGGGGCGGGGACCTGTTATTGCCTGTGCGAGGCCACGGGTTCCTGTCGGCGGGTGCTGGACGCGGGCCCTCGGCGAAGGTGCCGCGGCTGCGGGCCGGAACAGGAGACTGGAACCGAAGGCACGCACAGGGGCCGGCACGGGAGGCCGGTACGGGAGGCCGGTACGGGAGGCCGGTACGGGAGGCCGGTACGGGAGGCCAGTACGGGAGGCCAGTACGGGAGGCCAGGACAGGTACTGGGGGGTGGGGACCTGTTATTGCCTGTGCGGGGCACCGGTTGCTGTGTGCAGGTGCTGGTGGCGGAGCCGGGCTGGGCGCGGCGGGGGCTTCGGGGACTGCGGGGCGCGTTGGGACTGGCGGGGACTGGCGGGTGGGTGGCGGGTGGGCGGGTGGGGTGGGGGTTAGGCGCAGCGGTTGGGGTGGGAGGGGGTGCCGGTGGGGGTGGTTAGGCGGCGGGGGCCGGGGCCGGTTGCGGCGAGGGTGTCGAGGGGGTTGGCCAGGGCGCAGCGGTCGAGGGACAGGCAGCCGCAGCCGATGCAGTCCTTGAAGTCGTCGCGGAGCTGTTCCAGGTGCAGGATCCGGCGGTCCAGCTCGGCCTGCCAGCACTCGGAGATCCGCTCCCAGTCCGCCCGGGTCGGTGTGCGGTTCTCGGGTAGCAGCTTGAGGATCGCGGCCACCTCGCTCAACGGGATGCCGACCCGCTGCGCGATCCGGATCAGCGCCACCCGCCGCAACGTGTCCCGCTTGTACCGGCGCTGGTTGCCCGACGTACGGCGACTCAGCACCAGCCCCTGGCGTTCGTAGAAATGCAGAGCCGAGATCGCGACGCCACTGCGCTGCGACAGCTGTCCGACCGTCAACTCACCCGGCTCGATGTCCATCGCCCACTCCTCCGACCTCAACTTAAGTCGAGGCTAGCGGACGAACTCAGGCAGTTTCGAGCCGCCGCCCGATACTCGCCGACATCAACGCCGCCGCGGCGCACAGGCCACCGGCCAGGTACCACGCGAGGTTGTAACTGCCCTGCGCGTCCCGGATCGCACCGGCCCCGGTCGCGGCCAGCGCTGCACCGACCTGGTGCGACGCGAACACCCAGCCGAACACGATCGGCCCGTCCTGACCGAACCACTCCCGGCACAGCGCCACGGTCGGCGGAACGGTCGCGACCCAGTCCAGCCCGTAGAAGATGATGAACACCCAGGTGCTCGGCGCGGCAGTCGGACCGAGCAGCGACGGCAGCACCAGCAACGACAGGCCGCGCAGTGAGTAGTAGGCGATCAGCAGGTACCGCGGATCCCACCGGTCGGTCAGATAGCCGGAGAAGATCGTCCCGCCGACGTCGAACACCCCGACCAGCGCCAACAGTGAAGCAGCCGTCGTCGCCGGCATCCCGTGGTCGTGCGCCGCGGTCACGAAGTGCGTCCCGACCAGTCCGTTCGTCGACGCACCGCAGATCGCGAACCCACCCGCCAACAGCCAGAACGCCGGCCGCCGCGCTGCCATCCGCAGCGCATTGATCGCCCGCAGCGCACTGCTACCCGTCGTTTCCACACGCTGTCCGGCGGTGCTCCCCTCCGGAGCGCCGTACGCCCGCAGCCCCACGTCACTCGGGTAGTCCCGCAGGAACAACAGCACCAGCGGTACGACGGCCAGCGCGGCACCGGCAGCCACCAACGCGGGCACACGCCACCCGTAGCGGCCGGCGAGCGATGCGATCAGCGGCAAGAAGATGAGCTGCCCGGTCGCACCGGCCGCCGTCAGGATCCCGGTGACCAGACCACGCCGATGGACGAACCAGCGCCCGGTGATGGTCGCCACGAACGTCATCGACATCGAGCCGGTGCCGATCCCGACGAGCAGGCCCCAACAGAGCAGCAGCTGCCAGGACTGCGTCATGAAAACGGTCAGGCCACTGCCCAGTGCGATCAGCACCAGCGCTCCGCTGACCACCTTCCGCAGTCCCAGCCTGTCCATCAGTGCCGCGGCGAATGGCGAGATGCCACCGAACAGCAACAGGTTGATCGACACCGCCGCCGAGATCGTCGCATGCGACCAGCCGAACTCCTCGTGCAGCGGGTCCAGCAGCACACTCGGAACCGACCGGAACCCGGCCGCCCCGATCAGGGTCACGAAACCGACGACCGCGACTGCCCAGGCCAGGTGCACCCGGGGAGCCCGCTTCGTCTCCAGAATCTGCGTCACCCGACCAAGAGTGCCGGTTCGATGATCATCGAACAAGTGGCCAGATTGCCACGATGTGTCAAGATATGGCCATGAGTTCCCGGAGCGCACGCCGGCACCTGACGCCGGTCGGCCCGCACGTGATCGCGGTGCTGGCCCTCGAGCCGGTGGTCGGGTTCGACCTGACCATTCCGCCGACGGTCTTCGGCGCCGCGACCAAGGCCGATGGCACGAAGCTGTACGACGTACGCATCTGTGGACTCGGTGGATCGGTGCGGGCCGGCGCCGGATTCAGCCTCGTCCCAGATTACGGCCCGGAGGCGCTGGCCGAGGCGGACACCGTGATCATCCCGGGCACCTACATCGCCAAACCGCGGTACGAAGGCACCCTGCCCGACGACCTGGCCGCCGCGTTGGCGACCATCCGTCCAGGCACCCGGATCGCCTCGATCTGTACAGGCGCCTTCGTCCTGGGCGCCGCCGGTTACCTCGACGACCGTCCGGCGACCACGCACTGGGAGCGGGCCGAGTTGTTCCGCAGCGTGTATCCGCAGGTGAAGCTCGACGAGGACCGGCTGTTCGTCGACGACGGCGACGTCCTGACCTCGGCCGGGCTGGCCGCGGGCATCGACCTCTGCCTGCACCTGATCCGCCGCGACTTCGGCAGCGAGGTCGCGAACCGGGCGGCACGGCACTGCGTGGTCGCACCGTGGCGTGACGGTGGCCAGTCGCAGTTCATCGAGCGCGCCGTACCCGAAGAAGGCAGCGAGGGTACGTCGCCGACGCGGGCCTGGGCACTCGGACGGCTCGATCAGGAGATCAGCCTCGCGGGCATGGCAGCGCATGCACGGATGAGCGTCCGCACGTTCAGCCGCCGCTTCAAGGCCGAGACGGGTCAGTCGCCCGGCACCTGGTTGCTGCAACAGCGGGTGCGCCACGCGTGCCACCTGCTCGAGACGACCGACCTGTCCGTCGACCGGGTCGCCGAGGAGGCCGGCCTGGGTACGGCGGCCTCCCTGCGGCACCACCTGCGGTCCGAGCTCGGAGTCTCCCCACTCGCCTACCGCAAAACGTTCCGCGCGGGCTAGACGACGACCAGGTCGTGCGGCTGGTTGTTCATCGACTCGCCGCCGTCCGCGGTGACCACGACGATGTCCTCGATCCGCGCACCCCAGCGCCCCGGCTGGTAGATCCCCGGCTCGACGCTGAACGCCATACCCGCTTCCAGCGGCAGACTGTTACCCGCCACGATGTACGGCTCCTCGTGCACGTCCAGCCCGATCCCGTGACCGGTGCGGTGGATGAAGTACTCCCCGAACCCGGCGTCGGCGATCACATCCCGCGCCGCCGCATCGATCGACTCGGCCGTCGCACCAGGCCGGACCGCATCCACCGCAGCCTGCTGAGCCCGTTGCAGTACGGCGTACGTCGCGGCCACGTCGGCGTCCCGCGGCGTACCGACGGAGTACGTGCGGGTCGAGTCGGAGTTGTAGCCCTCGGCCACCGGTCCGCCGATGTCGACGACGACCACGTCACCCGCCTCGATCACCCGGTCGGACAGCGCGTGGTGCGGGCTCGCGCCGTTCGGGCCGCTACCGACGATCACGAAGTCCGCCTCGGTGTGGCCCTCCTCGACGATCGCGGCCGCGATGTCGGCACCTACCTCGGCCTCGGTCCGCCCCGGACGCAGCCACTCGCCGACCCGCGCTTGCACGCGGTCGATCGCAGCGCCCGCCTTGCGCAGTGCCTCGATCTCGGCGGCGTCCTTGCGCATCCGCAGCTCCCGCACGATCGGACCGGCGAGAACCTGCTCGGCCTTCGGCAACGCGTCCCGGATCCCCAGCACGTGCAGCGCCGGCGTGAAGTCGCTGACCGCAACACGCTCGGCGCCCCGCAGCCGATCGGCCGCCAGCCTGTACGGGTCGACACCGTCGACCCACGTCACAACCTCGACACCGAGCTCGTCCAGCGGCAGCCCGTCGAACCCCGGCGCCTCCAGCTTCGGTACGACGAGCGCGGGCGCACCGTCGGCCGGGATGAGCAGCGCAGTGAGGCGCTCGAACGAACCGCCCGGCCGGCCGAGCAGGTAGCGAAGGTCGGAGCCCGGCGCGATGACCAGGCCGGTGCCGGCCGCGGCCGCACGGGCGCGGTCCAGACGGGCACGCAGTACGGCGGCCTCGGGAGTGGGAGGGAGTGCTGATCGACGAGCCATGGTGCGACTCTAGAACTGTCGGGACCGATTGCTACAACTGCTCCCATGACTCTGCACCATGTGTCGATCGGCGAGGGCCTACCGGTGCTCGCGATCCACGGCTGGACACCCGACCACCGCCTGATGACCGGCTGCCTCGAGCCGATCTTCACCCAGCTCCCCGGCTACCGCAGGCTGTATCCCGATCTTCCCGGCATGGGCCAGAGCCCCGCCGGCGACATCGACAGCTCCGACGGCATCATGGCCGCGCTCCGCGCCTTTGTCGACGAGCAGATCGGCGACCAGCCGTTCCTCCTGCTCGGCGAGTCGTACGGCGGCTATCTCGCCCGCGGTCTCGTCGCGGAGCGCCCTGACCAGGTCCTCGGGCTCGGACTGATCTGCCCGACCGGCAGGCTGTGGCACAAGGACCGGCAGGTGCCCGAGCATGTCGTGCTGCGGACCGAGCCCGGCGTGCTCGAGTCACTGGCCGAGGGCGAGGACTTCACCGAGATCGCCGTCGTGCAGACAGCCGCCGCGCTGGCGGCGTACCGGTCGGATGTCGCGCCAGGTCTGGCGATCGCCGATCTCGAGGCGATGGACCGGATCCAGCAGAAGTGGGCGCTGACGACGGCGCCGGAGAGCGGCCCGGTGTACGAGCGGCCGTCGCTGATCATGTGCGGCCGGCAGGACTCGGTGACCGGGTACGCCGATCTGTACGAGCTGCTCCCCCACTACCCGCGGGCGACGTACGCGGTGCTGGATGTTGCGGGCCACAACCTGCAGCTCGAGCAGCCGGAGCTGTTCGGCGCGCTCGTCCGGGAGTGGTTGCAAAGAGTCGGTTGAGGGCTCCCGCCCGTGGCTACCAGCGGGTAATGTCGGCCGCATGGTGACTGGGAAGCGACCGATCGGGTGGCCGTTGCTTGTCGCGTTGACCAACGGCCGGACCAAGATCCCCGACGAGCGGCTTGCCGCGGCGGTCCGCGGCAAGGTGATCCTGGTGACCGGTTCGTCGTACGGCATCGGCGAGGCGACCGCCCGGCGGCTCGCCGCTGCCGGTGCGACGGTGCTGCTCGTCGCCCGGACCGAGGACCAGTTACAGCTCGTTGCCGATGACATCCGGTCGGCCGGCGGGTCGGCGTACGTCTATCCGGCGAACCTCGCCGACCCGGCCGCGGTCGAGGACCTCGTGCGGACAGTGCTGGCCGAGCACGAGCGGGTGGACGTACTGGTGAACAACGCCGGCAAGTCGATCCGTCGGTCGGTCGCGGACACCTACCAGCGGTTCCACGACATCGAGCGCACCAACGCGGTGAACTATCTGGGCCCGGCGAAGCTCGTGCTCGAACTGCTCCCGTCGATGCGAGAGCGCCGCTCCGGCCACATCGTGAACGTGTCGACGGCCGGCGTCCGGACTCCTCCGATGGCGCGCTGGTCGGCGTACCTCGCGTCGAAGAGCGCGTTCGACGTCTGGCTGCGTTGCGTGGCGCAGGAGGTGCGCGGCGACGGAGTCACCACCTCGACCGTCTACATGGGGTTGGTGCACACGCGGATGAGCGAGCCGACGCCGCTGCTGAACAAGATGCCCGGGCTGTCGCCGGAGCAGGCTGCCGACCAGGTGTGCACGGCGGTGGCGGAGCGGCCGCACAACATCACGCCGCCGTTCGTCCGGCCGGCTGATGCGCTGGGCAATCTGCTGCGCGTCCCGACGGACCGCTTGCTCGAGCAGTACTTCCGGCGTACCGGAGGTGGGAAGAAGCGATGAGGACGATCCGCCCGATCGGGCCGATCCGGCCGCCCGAGTGGTTGGTGCAGGGCGCGGCCGAGGTCGGTGAGTTGTCGGTCGCGCTGATCAAATCCGGGGTCTGGCGGTCGGCGAGCCCGGCCCAACTGATCCGCATCGAACGCGCGTTGCGCACGTGGGGCCAGTCGATGGCCGCGCTGGGCGCGATCGCCGCGATCCGGTACCCGGAACGCGCGGCCGTCATCACCGGCGAGGATTCGATCACGTACGGCGAACTCGACCGCCGGTGCGAGCGGATCGCGGCCGGGATGCGGGAACGCCACGAGATCGTTGCCGGGAGCAAGGTCGCGGTGCTGTGCCGGAACCACCGCGGGTTCCTGGAGGCGACCCTCGCCGCGTCGCGGATCGGCGCGGACGTGTTGTTCGTGAACACCGAGTTCGCCGCGCCACAGCTGCAGGCCGTCCTGGAACGGCATCGTCCCGACCTGCTGATCCACGACACCGAGTTCACGCCGCCGACCGGTCTCCCCGCGATCGGCTCCGACCTCGAAGAACTCGCCGCGTCGAAGGGTCCGGCCGCACCACCGCCTGAGTCGACCGGGCACATCACGATCCTCACGTCCGGGACCACTGGTACGCCCAAGGCCGCGCCGCGGGCGCCGACCGCGCTCGGGCTGGCGGGGCTGACCGGAAGCGCGCTCAGCCGGTTCGGGCTGCGGTCGGGTGAGCCGATGATCATCGGCCCGCCGCTGTTCCACGGGCTCGGGCTGCTCACCTCGATGCTCGCGCTGTTCCTCGGCTCACCGCTCGTACTGCGTCCGCGGTTCGACCCGGCCACGGTGCTCGCGGATGTCGAGGCGACGCGCGCGGGCGCGATCGTCGCCGTACCGGTGATGTTGCGGCGGATGCTCGATCTCGGTCCGGCCGCGATCGCGCAGTACGACCTGCGCTCGCTGCGGGCGGTCATCTCCGGGGCCTCCCAGCTCGGAGCGCCGCTGGCCGAGCGGTTCATCGAGCGCTTCGGCCCCGTGCTGGCCGACGCGTACGGGTCGAGCGAGGTCGGGATCGCGACGATCGCGACGTCCGCCGACCTGCTCGCCGCGCCCGGGACCGTCGGGCGGCCGTGCCTCGGCAGCTCGATCCGGATCCTGGACGACCAGGACCGCCCGGTGCCGACCGGATCCACCGGCCGGATCTTCGCCGGCGGCGGGCTGGTGTTCGGCGGGTACTCCGACGGCTCCAGCAAGACCGTGGTCGACGGCCGGATGAGCACCGGCGACCTCGGCCATCTGGACGCGGCCGGTCGTCTGTTCGTCGACGGTCGCGAGGACGACATGATCGTCTCCGGTGGCGAGAACGTGTACCCGGTCGAGGTCGAGCAGTGCCTGGCCGCGCATCCGGCCGTCGGCGAGGCGGTCGTCACCGGCGTACCCGATGAGGAGTTCGGTCAACGGCTGGTCGCGTACGTCGTGCTGCACGAGCCGGCGTCCGAGGACGAGTTGATCGAGTACGTGAGGGCGAATCTGGCCCGCTACAAGACGCCGCGGCAGATCGTGATCCTTGACGAGTTCCCGCGGAACGCGACCGGCAAGGTGCTGCGCGGCAAACTCACCCCGCCGTGAACAACCCGTGGAACCGCGTCATTCGCTCCAACGCATCGCGCTCGTCCCCGAACGACACTGCGACGGTCTCAGCACCGGCCGCGGCGAGTTGGTGAGCCATCGCCACCACCGGTTCGGGATCTCCGGCTGACCAGTCGAGTCTGGTCCCGACCTTCACCGGCCGATCGCCGTACGACCGCAGCTTGGCTACCGCCGCGGCGAACCCGGCACCGTCGAGACCCAGGCCCTGCCACTCGTCCCCGAACCGAGCCGCCCGGCGCAGCGCGGGAACCGTCGTACCGCCGACCATGATCGGCAGCGGCGCCCGCGGCCGCGGCTCGAACACCCCACCGCGGTCCCGGCCCTCGAACAGGTCGCGGATGATCGCGAGCGACTCGTCCGTACGCCGCCCACGCTCCTCGAACACCGCACCGACCGCGGCGAACTCGGCGGCCGCCCATCCGGCTCCGACGCCGAGGACGAGGCGTTCACCCGACAGCCGATGCAGTGTCGCGGCTTGTTTGGCCACGACGTACGGGCTCCGCATCGGGAGCACGAGAACCGACGTACCGAACCTGATCCGGGTGGTGCGCGCGGCCAGGTAGCCGATCGTCACGAGCGGCTCGTAGACACCGCCGTACGTCGGGCCGAAGTCACCCGGCGGCAACAGGTGATCGGGCAACCACGCCGTACCGTAGCCCAGCTCCTCGGCGGCGATCGCCAGCTCGACCAGTCGCTCGGGCGGCATCGACGCCGACTCGTCCGGGAGGACAACCTGCAGCTCCACCATGCACTCGACCCTAACCGGTCAGAGCGAGCGCGGCGGATGACCGGTGTACGTCGGGATCACGGACTTGGGCAGCGGACCCTTGATCCGGGTCGGCTCCTGCTGTTGCTCGTGGGCGTGCGCGAGCAGGCCGACCGAACGGGACAGGATGAACAGGCCGCGCGCGAGTTCGGCGGGCAGGCCGAGCTCGGCGTAAATGGTGGCGGTCGCGCCGTCGACGTTCATCGGGATCGGAGCCAGCGCTGCCTCGAGGGCGAGCGCGACTTCGAGGTGCCTCCCCTGAATGGTGCCGTCGGCAACCGCCTGCTGGGCCGCGGAGATCAGCGGGTCCCGTCGCGGATCACGCGGATGGAACCGGTGACCGAAGCCGGGCACATACGCCTTGCGAGCCTTGTACGACGCGACGAGGTCGCGCGCGGCGGTCTCCGGATCGCTTCCCGCGTCGACCAGCTGGTACAGCACCTCCAGGCACTGCTGGCCCGCGCCACCGTGCACGTCACCGAGTAGGTTGACGCCGGTCGCGATCGCGTTGTTCAGCGCGAGGCCGCAAGAGGCCGCCATCCGCGCCGCGGCGATCGACGGAGCCTGCGGGCCGTGATCGACCGCGGCGACCAGGGTCTGTTCGAGCAGTTGCGCCTCCCCCGGCGTCGGCAGTTCGCCGCGGATCATCAGCCAGATCATCTGCGGGAAGCTGACCGCTCCGATCAGTTCCTCGATCGGGTAACCGTGGAACCGGATCACCCCGGGCTCGATGTCGGAGATCCCGGTGGCCCACCAGTCCGCCGCCGTGTCCGCCCCTGTGCCCGCCCTGTCCGTCGTCACGTCCCGCCCTCCCGCCATAGCGTGTCGATCTCGTCCTGGGTGTAGCCGAGCTCGGTGAGGATCTCGTCCGTGTGCTCACCGAGCCGCGGCGGTCGCGACGACGGACCGACCGAACGGCCGTCCACATGCACGCTGCTCCCGAGCACCCGGAGCTCGCGGTCCCGCCCGTCCGGCATCTCGACCGTGTGCAACAGCTCCCGCTCCGCGAGCTGAGGCATCATCAGCGCCTGCTCGACCGTCAGCACCGGAGCCACAGGTACGCCGGAATTCGCCAGCAGCTCGTCCCAGTGCGCGGCCGGCTGCTGCTCGAGGGTCTTCTCCAGCTCGGCCTTCAACTCCGAACGGTTCGCCTTCCGCGCCTCCCGCGTGACGAAGCGCTCGTCCACGATCAGCTCGGGCCGCTCCAGTCGCCGGCACAGCTCGACGTACTGCTCCTGTTTGTTGGCCGCGATGTTCAGTCCACCGTCCGCGGTGCGGAACGTGCCAGACGGGGCCGACGTCGCGTTCTCGTTGCCGATAGCACCTGGTTTGCGGCCGCCGACCAGGTAGTCCGAGACCACCCAGCCCATCGCCGCGACGGCTGTCTCCAGCATCGAGACGTCAAGGAAGCTCCCCGCCCCCGTGCGGGCCCGCTTCACCAGCGCGGCCGAGATCGCGAACGCCGCGGCGTACCCACCGAGCGTGTCCGCGATCGGGAACCCGGTCCGGATCGGCGCGGTCTCCGGCGTACCGGTCACGCTCATGATTCCCGACAGCCCCTGGATGATCTGGTCGTACGCCGGCCGGCCGCGCATCGGACCGGTCTGGCCGAAGCCTGAGACCGCGCAGTACACCAGACCCGGATTGAGCGACCGCAGGACGTCGACCGGGAACCCGAGCCGCTCGAGCACCCCCGGCCGGAAGTTCTCCAGCAGGACGTCGGCCTCGCGGACCAGGCGCTCGAACACCTCGCGTCCGCGGTCGTTCTTGAGATCCAGCGTGATCGAACGCTTCCCGCTGTTCTGCGCCAGGAACGAGATCCCCAGACCGTCCTTCGACAGTTCCGGATCACCGCCGAGGTTCCGCGCCAGGTCGCCCGACCCGGGCACCTCGACCTTGATCACGTCAGCGCCCATCAACGCCAGCTGATAGCCGGCGAACGGGCCCGCGAGCACATTGGTCAGGTCCAGCACCCGCACGCCGGCGAGCAGATCCGCGTCAGGACGCACTGAACCCGCTCCACCCTGTCCGGACGATCGTCTCCGCGCACCGGCGTACGGCGGTGATGTACGACGGCAGCCGGTCGTCACTGAACCGCGTCGTCGGACCGCCGATCGCGATCGCCGCCACGACCCGCCCGTCGGTACGCCGTACCGGGGCCGCCACACCCGAAGCACCGAGTTCGCGCTCACCATGACTGACCGAGAACCCGCGCGCGGCGGCATCGGCCACCGCGGCGCGCAGCGCCTTGGCGTACCCCGGCTGGCGCGGCGCCTCCAGCGCGAGCTCCTCGATCAGCGACGGGTCGGCGTCGACGACCGGAGGGTCTGTGAGCAGCACCTTCGACGCGGCACCGCCCCACAGCGGCATCGACGACCCGACGACCACCATGTGCCGGACGCTCAGCGAGCCGGGCGCCTGCGCGAGACAGACCCGCGTGCGGCCGACGCGGATGTACAGGTTGGCGGTCTCGCCGGTGTCGGCGGCGAGCTTGCCCATCGACGCCCGGACGGCCGGCGGGATCTCCATCGTGGCGCTGCTCAGCCGCGACCAGCGCAGGAAGCCCGGACCGATCGCATACTTGCCCGGACCGATCGCCGCGACCAGACCGCGCTGCTCGAGGGTCGTGACGAGCCGGAGGACCGTCGTCTTGGGCAGGCCGCTCGCGTTCGTCAGCTCGGCCAGCGTCCAGGTCGGATGCTCGTCGTCGAACCGCTCGAGCAGGTCCAGCGCCCGGTGCACACTCCGTACTCCGTCACCTTCACTCATGCCCCGACTCTAGCCGCGCGTGCCACAGAACGGAATCTCTGTACCTCCTGGTGGAATGCTGCTACGGTCGCCGGAATTGCTCCTCGCCCACAGGAGGTAGTGCTCATGTCGCGACCCCGCTCGGCGCTGGTCGCCGCGGGACTCGCCGGCAGTCTGCTGCTCAGCGGCTGCTCGGTACTGGAGAAGACCCTCGACGGCGGCAGCGTCGCCGGCGACTTCCCGAGTCGCAACGTCGAGATCATGGTGCCCGCCGCGCCCGGTGGCGGCTGGGACCTGACCGCCCGGCAGTTCCAGCACGTGATCCAGGAGAAGAATCTGCTCGGCGACCGAGCGGTCTCGGTGGTGAACGTGACCGGCGCCGGCGGTGCCGTCGGCATCTCCAAGCTCGCCACCAAGAACCGCAAGGACCCGCACACGCTGATGATCACCGGCCTGGTGATGGTCGGCGCGCTGACCCTGAACCAGTCCCAGGTCACGGTCTCCGACACCACCCCGATCGCGACCATCACCGCCGAGCAGGAGGTGCTGGTGGTGAAGGCGGACTCGCCGATCAAGTCCCTGAAGGACCTGGTCGAGATGTACAAGTCCGATCCGTCGAAGGTCAGTTGGGGCGGCGGCACGATCGGCGGCACCGACCACATCACCGCGGGCACGCTGGCCAAGGCGGCCGGTTCGGACCCGTCGAAGGTGAAGTACATCAGCTACTCCGGCGGCGGCGAGGCGACCGCGGCGATCCTGTCCGGTGACGTGACCGTCGGCATCTCGGGACTCAGCGAGTTCGAGGAGCAGATCACCGCCGGCAAGATGCGCGTCCTCGCGACCTCCGGCACCGAGCCGATCACGCTGAACGGCAAACAGCTCCCGACGATGAAGTCCGAGGGGTACGACGCCGAGGTCCAGAACTGGCGAGCGATCGTGGCACCGCCCGACATCCCGCCCGCCGACCGGCAGCGCCTGATCGACTTCGTCACCCAGGTGAACAAGTCCCCGGAGTGGGCCGGGATCCGCACGAAGAACGGCTGGACCGAGTTCTTCAAGACCGGGGACGACGCGACCAAGTTCATCGCCGAGGAAACCACCCGAGTCCAGGCCCTCGAGAAGGAACTGGGGATCATATGAGTGCCACGGAACAAGAGGCCGGTGAGGTCAAGGCTTCGGATGTCGAAGTTGAGGCGTCGCGGCTCGTGCGGATCATCGCCGCGGTCGTCCTGGTCGTGTTGAGTGCGACGTTCCTGGTCGGGGTGTTCGACATCCGGAGTCCGAAGGGGCTGGACCCGGCGGGTCCGCGATTCTTCCCGCTGCTGGTGACGGCGGCGTGGCTCGTGCTCTCGATCGCCTACCTGATCGAAGGGCTGCGATCGCCTCGCGCCGCCCCGAGCAGCGATCGCAGCTGGTTCGAACCAGTGGCCGTGTCCGCGCTACTCGTCCTGTACGCGCTCCTGGTCGTACCGCTCGGGTACGTGCTCTCGACCGCGCTGCTGTTCTTCGCGGCCGCGCGGGTGCTCGGTAGCCGGCAACTGGTGCGGGACATCGTCGTCGCCGTGGTCCTCGCGGTCGTCGTCTACGTCGCGTTCACGCAGTTCCTCGACATCTCGCTGCCGGGAGGGGTGCTGGGCCTGTGATCAGTCTGAGCGTCTTCGGCGAACTGCTGCACGGGTTCGGCACCGTCCTCGACCCGATGAATCTGCTCTGGGCGATCCTCGGTGTCACGCTCGGCATGCTCGTCGGCATCCTGCCCGGCATCGGGCCCGCGCTGACCATCGCGCTGCTGCTGCCGATCACCTTCAACTTCTCCGACCCGATCGGCGCGTTCATCATGTTCGCCGGCATCTACTACGGCGCGATGTACGGCGGCTCGACCACGTCGATCCTGATCAACACCCCCGGTGAGTCGGCGTCGGTCGCGACCGCGATCGAGGGACACAAGATGGCGCTGAACGGGCGCGCCCGGGCGGCCCTGGCGACCGCCGCGATCGGCTCGTTCGTCGCCGGCACCATCTCGACCGTGCTGCTGACCTTCGTCGCGAAACCGATCGGCGACCTGGCCGGCCACTTCCAGGCCACCGACTACTTCGCGATCACGCTGCTCGCGATGGTCGCGGTCACCGCGATCGTCGGGCACTCGATGGTGCGCGGCCTGTTGTCACTGACCGTCGGCCTGTTCATCGGGCTGATCGGGTTGGACAGCCTGTCCGGTGCGCCGCGGTACACGTTCGGCACGCTCCGGCTGCTGGACGGGATCGACGTGGTGATCGTCATCGTCGGGCTGTTCGCGATCGGCGAGACGTTGCACGTGGCATCCAAACTCCGGTCGACGCCGGAGCGTCCCGCCGTACTGGAGAAGGGGCGGCTGCGGACCGGGTACCTGAACAAGTCCGACTGGCGGCGGTCGTGGGCGCCGTGGCTGCGGGGTACGGCACTCGGGTTCCCGTTCGGGGCGATCCCGTCGGGCGGGGCCGAAGTACCGACGTTCCTGTCGTACTCGATCGAGCGGCGACAGGCACGCAAGAAGGGCCGGGACGAGTTCGGCGACGGCGCGATCGAAGGCGTCGCCGGGCCCGAGGCGGCGAACAACGCATCGTTCTCCGGCGTTCTCGTGCCGCTGCTGACGCTCGGCCTGCCGACGTCCGCGACCGCGGCGGTGATGCTGGCGGCCTTCCAGATCTTCAACGTGCAGCCCGGACCGCAGCTGTTCGAGGAGCAGAGCACGCTGGTCTGGACGCTGATCGCGTCGCTGTACATCGGCAACCTGATCCTGCTGATCATGAACCTGCCGCTGATCCAGATCTGGGTCCAGGTCCTCAAGGTCCCGCGTCCCCTCCTGTACGCCGGGATTCTGGTCTTCGCGTGCCTCGGGGTGTACTCGCTGTCCGGCTCCGGGTACGAGGTGCTGATGGCGCTGGTCATCGGATTGGCCGGCTTCTTCATGCGGAAGCTGGACTTCCCGATCGCGCCGGTGATCCTCGGCGTGATCCTCGGGCCGACGATGGAGGAGCAGTTCCGCCGGTCGCTGGTGATCTCGAACGGGGACGCGAGCGTGTTCGTCACCCGGCCGCTCAGCCTGGTGATCATCGTGCTGACCGTGCTCGCGCTGTTCGTGCCGTACCTGCCGCGCATCGTCGCCCGGATCCGGGGTACCGAGCCGGCCAGGGAACGACTCAGCTTCGGCGAGGACGACTGACGCGGACCTGCACCACCCACCAAGCGGCCTTTCGCGCCACGCCCGGCGGTCACCCAAGCGGGGAGCGGGCGGGAACGGGCGGGGCCCGCGTGGTTGGTGAGTGGTGCACGTCCGCCCATGGGAGAGTGAAGCCGTGAAGATTCTCGTCGGATACGTACCAACGCCCGAAGGTGAGGCGGCGCTGACCGCGGCGGCGGCCGAGGCCGAGTTGCGCGGGGCCACGGTGCTGCTGCTGAACACCAGTCGCGGCGACGCCTACATCGACGCCCGCTACGCCAACGCCGACGAGTTGGCGGCCGCCGAGGCCAAGCTGCGCGAGCACGGTGTCGACGTCGTGGTGCAGCAGGCCGTCTCCGAGGGTGATGTGGCCGGCGCGCTCCTGAAGGCGGCCGCGGCCGAGGACGTCGTACTGATCGTCCTCGGCCTGCGCCGTCGCAGCCCGGTCGGCAAACTCATCCTCGGCAGCACCGCCCAGCGCGTGCTGCTCGAGTCCCCGGTGCCGGTCCTCGCGGTGAAGGTGCCGTCGGCGCACGACTGACGTAATCCGGGTGAGTGGCTGGGGTGGGCCGCCTAAACTGGTCGGGTTATGCCTGATGCCCGGACCGAGTCCCCGAGTCCATCCCCAGCCCCCACCCAGAACCCGTCGACCCCGACGACGTCGAACCCGGCCAACCGCCGGCGCCGGCGGCGCGGCGGGAAGGGGCAGCGGCCCGCCTCCCCCGAGACGGCCGCCGCCGGCGCGTCGTCCGACGGTGAGCGCACCGAGGGTGGGCCGAGTCTGAGTGATGTCGTCGCGCGGCTGGACGACCTGACGGTCTACGACCGGGAGCAGCTCGGCAAGCGGCTCGAGCGGGTGCGGGCGACCAAGGAAGCCCGCAAGCGCGAGCAGGCGCTGCAGGGCGTGGTCGGCGCGATCGAGCAGGCCGAGCGGCGGGTCGAGGTACGCCGGAACGCCGTACCGGAGATCACCTACCCCGAAGAGCTGCCGGTCAGCCAGCTCAAGGACGAGATCGCGGACGCGATCCGCGCGCACCAGGTGGTGGTCGTCGCGGGTGAGACCGGGTCCGGCAAGACCACGCAGATCCCGAAGATCTGTCTCGAGCTCGGTCGCGGGGTCCACGGCATGATCGGCCACACCCAGCCCCGCCGGCTCGCGGCGCGCACCGTCGCGGAGCGGATCGCGGAGGAGCTCGGCACCGAGCTGGGCGAGACCATCGGGTTCGCGGTCCGGTTCACCGACAAGGTCAGCGAGCGGTCCCTGGTCAAGCTGATGACCGACGGCATCCTGCTCAACGAACTGCAGCGCGACCGCGACCTGACCCGGTACGACACCCTGATCATCGACGAGGCGCACGAGCGCAGCCTGAACATCGACTTCATCCTCGGCTACCTCAAGCGCCTGCTCCCCCGCCGCCCCGACCTCAAGGTGATCATCACCTCGGCCACCATCGACCCGGAGCGGTTCGCGGCGCACTTCGCCGCCGCCGACGGCACCCCGGCGCCGATCGTCGAGGTCTCCGGCCGCACCTACCCGGTCGAGGTCCGGTACCGCCCGGTCAACGACCCCGAGGACCCGTCGACGATCGACCGCGACCAGACCCAGGCGATCCTCGACGCCGTCGACGAACTCGAGTACGAGGCGTCCGGCGACGTACTGGTCTTCCTCAGCGGCGAGCGGGAGATCCGCGACACCGCCGATGCACTCAACGACAAGTACGCCGCCCAGCGCGGCAAGCCCGGCGCCGTCGAGATCCTCCCGCTGTACGCCCGGCTCTCGAACGCCGAACAGCACCGCGTCTTCCAGTCACACTCGAACCGCCGCATCGTGCTCGCCACCAACGTCGCCGAGACCTCACTGACGGTCCCCGGCATCAAATACGTCATCGACCCCGGTACGGCGCGCATCTCGCGGTACTCGCATCGCACCAAGGTCCAGCACCTGCCGATCGAGCCGGTCTCGCAGGCCAGCGCCAACCAGCGCAAGGGCCGCAGCGGCCGGACGAGTGACGGCATCTGCATCCGGCTCTACTCCGAGGAGGACTTCGAGAACCGCCCGGAGTTCACCGACCCCGAGATCCTGCGCACCAACCTCGCCTCGGTCATCCTGCAGATGACCGCGATCGGGCTCGGCGACATCGCCGCGTTCCCGTTCATCGACGAGCCGGACAAACGCAGCATCACCGACGGCCTGCAACTGCTGACCGAGCTCGGCGCGATCGAGACCCCGAAGGGCGGCCGGTTGACCCCGGTCGGGCGGCAGCTCGCGCAGATCCCGCTCGACCCGCGGCTGGCCCGGATGGTCGTCGAGGCGGACAAGCACGGCTGCGTCCGCGAGGTCATGGTGATCGCGGCCGCCCTGTCGATCCAGGACCCGCGTGAACGCCCGACGGATGCCGAGGCGCAGGCCCAGCAGGCGCACGCCCGGTTCCGCGACCCGAACAGCGACTTCCTCGGCTACCTGAACCTGTGGAGCTACCTGAAGAAGCAGCAGAAGGAGCTGTCCGGGAACCAGTTCCGCCGGATGTGCCGCAGCGAGTACCTGAACTACCTCCGGGTCCGCGAGTGGCAGGACATCTACGCGCAACTGCGGCAGATCGCGACGCAGATCGGCGTCCGGCTGAACAGTGGTGAGCCGGCCGACCCGCAGACCGTCCACATCTCGCTGATGTCCGGCCTGCTCAGTCATCTCGGCATGAAGGACCCGTCGAACCAGCACCAGTACCTCGGGGCGCGCGGGACCAAGTTCGCGATCTTCCCAGGCTCCGGGCTGTTCAAGAAGCCGCCGCAGTTCGTGATGGCCGCCGAGCTGGTCGAGACGTCCAAGCTGTGGGCGCGGGTGAACGCGAAGATCGAACCGGAATGGGCCGAGGACCTCGCGCCGCACCTGATCAAGCGGTCGTACTCCGAGCCGCACTGGGAACGCAAGGCCGGTGCCGTGATGGCGTACGAGAAGGTCACGCTGTACGGCGTACCGATCGTCGCGCGGCGCAAGGTGAACTACGGAAAGGTCGACCCGGAGGTGTCGCGCGAGCTGTTCATCCGGCACGCGCTGGTCGAGGGCGACTGGGACACGCACCACAAGTTCTTCCACGAGAACCGGAAGCTGATCGAGGAAGTCGAAGAGCTCGAGGAACGCACCCGGCGGCGCGACCTGCTGGTCGACGACGAGACGCTGTTCGCGTTCTACGACGAGCGGATCGGCGCCGAGGTCGTCACCGGGCGGCACTTCGACACCTGGTGGAAGACGGCCCGGCAACGAGACCACGACCTGCTCGACTTCGAGCGTTCGCTGGTGGTTCGCGAGGGCGCCGAGGTCAAGGAGGAGGAGTTCCCGCTGCACTGGGTGCAGAACGGGATGACGTTCGGCCTCACGTACGCCTTCGAGCCGGGGACGGACGCGGACGGTGTCACCGTGCACATCCCGTTGCTGGTGCTCAACCAAGTGTCGGCGGACGGCTTCGAATGGACCGTGCCGGGCTTCCGCGAGGAACTCGTGACGACGCTGATCAAGTCCCTGCCGAAGCAGATCCGGCGGAACATCGTGCCGGCGCCCGACCACGCGCGGCAGATCCTCCCCCAGCTCGACCCGGCGTCGGGTCCGCTGACCGACGCGATGGCCCGCGCGCTGCGCGAGCTCCGCGGCGTCGTGATCGAGCCGGGCGACTGGGACTGGAGCCGGGTGCCCGAGCACCTGCGGATGACGTTCCGGGTCGAGGACGACAAGCGCAAGACGGTGGCCGAGGGCAAGGATCTGGCGAAGCTCAAGGAGAAGCTGAAGCCGAAGACGACGGCCGCGATCTCACAGGTCGCGTCGAAGGCGGTCAGTGGACTGGAGAAGTCCGGCCTCACCGATTGGACCTTCGGTGACCTGCCGAGGAGCTTCTACGAGCACCGCAACGGCCTGACCGTCGCCGGCTACCCGGCCCTCGTCGACGAGGGCAAGACCGTGGCGATCCGGCTCCAGGAGACCGAGCGCGACCAGGCCGCGGCCATGTGGAGCGGCACCCGACGCCTGCTGTTGCTGACCATGCCGTCGGTGATCGACGTCGTACAACGACAACTCAGCAGTGCGCAGAAGCTGACGCTGCTGGCCGGGCCGCATCGCAACGTCGGCGAACTCCTGGACGACGCGATCTCGGCCGCCGTTGACCAACTGATGGCGAGTGCGGGTGGGCCGGCGTGGAATCTGACCGCGTTCTCGATCCTGCGCGACGCCGTACGGTCGGAGCTCGCGGACACGGTGCTGACGATTCTGCGACAGGTCGAGCAGGTCCTCGCGAACGTCCGGACGGTCGACAAGCAGATCTCCCGGGCGTCGAGCCCAACCCTGCTCGCCGCGCTGTCGGACGTCCGCGGTCAGCTCGAAGCGCTCGTCCACCCCGGTTTCATCACCGAGACCGGCGCCAAGCGGCTGCCCGACCTCGTCCGGTATCTGCGGGGCATGGAACAGCGCCTGGACAAGCTCGGCGCCAACGCGGCCCGCGACCGGTCCGGGATGGCGATCGTGCAGACGCTCACCGACGAGTACCAGAAACGCCTACGCGCCGTCCCGACCGGCAAGTACCCGAGCCCCGAACTCCTCGAGGTCCGCTGGATGCTCGAAGAGCTCCGCGTCAGCCTCTTCGCGCAGACCCTTGGCACGCCGTACCCGATCTCGGACAAGCGCATCCGGAAGGCGCTCCAGGACGCGTGATGGCCCGGGTCACCGGCGCAGAAGGCCGGTCTTGTAGGCGGTCGCGACCGCGGCGGCCCGGTCCTTCACCTCGAGCTTCGCGTAGATGTGGATCAGGTGGGTCTTCACCGTGGCTTCGGTGATGAACAGCCGGGTGGCGACGTCGCGGTTGGTCGCGCCGCCGGCGATCAGGGCGAGAACTTCCAGCTCGCGAGGGCTCAGGGTGTCGCGGCGATCGGGTCGCTTGGTCACCACAGCTGCCACTGCCGGCGACAGCACGGACTCCCCTCGTGCCGTGGCCCGCACGGCCTTCCGCAGCTCGGCCCGCGGCGTGTCCTTCAGCAGATAACCGGTCGCGCCCTGCTCGAGCGCCGGCAGTACGTCGGCATCGTCGCCGAACGTGGTCAGGACGAGGACCTTGATACCCGGCTGCTGTTCGCGCAATCGCCGGATGACCTCGGCCCCGGACAGCTTCGGCATCCGGAGATCCATCAGCACGACATCCGGCTCGGTCCGCCGCGCCAGCGCGAGCGCCTCCGGGCCGTCGCCTGCCTCCCCCACGACCTCGAACGCCTCGTCGTCCGCGAAGATCCCGAGCAGCCCGTCCCGGACTACCGGGTGGTCGTCAACGACGATCAGCCGAACCGGCATCAGCCCTCCCGGTCTTCCGCGACCAGATCTTTCCGGGCCTGATCTTCCGGGGCCCGATCTTCTGGGGCCTGATGTTCCGGGGCAGGTATCGCCGGGACCGTTGCCGAGATCCCGGTGCCGGCGCCCGGCGCGGCCTCGACCGCGAACGATCCCGCCAACCGCGTCACCCGCTGCCGCATCGCGATCAGCCCGAAGCCTTCCGTCGTACCCGGGGTGAACCCCGTGCCGTCGTCGCGGACGTCGAGAGCGACCACGTCGTCCAGGTACGACAGGGTGACGCCCACCCGCGTCGCATCGGCGTGCTTGGTGATGTTGTGCAGTGCCTCCTGGGCCACCCGGAGCAGCGTGTCCTCGACCTCGGGATGCAGGGGCCGAGGGTCACCGGTGATCGACACCGTCGTCACGACCGCGGTCCGCGCCGACCACTCGCGGACCTGCTGCTCCAGGGCGACGGACAAGGCTGCGCTCAGGCCGGCGGTCAGCGGTTCCGGCCGGAGCGCGTTGATCGAGCGGCGGGCCTCCTCCAGGCTGTCGCGGGCGAGTGTACGGATCGTGTCGAGACGCTCGGCGGGCCGGTTCTCCTGGGCGGCTTCCACCTGCATGAGGATTCCGGTCAGGCCTTGGGCGATCGTGTCGTGGATCTCCCGCGCCATCCGCTGCCGTTCCTCCAGTACACCGGCCAGCCGGGCGCTCCCGAGCAGATCCGCCTGCAACTGGGCGTTCTCGTCGGTCAGCCGGCGCAACCGCTCGATGAGCTGCCGGCGCTCCTCGCTCTGCCGGGAGATGGCGGCGAACAGCAGGCCGGTGACCGATGCGATCAGAACCGCGACGAAGAAGGAGGCCAGCAGGTCCCGCACGCTGTCGGTCCCCCGCGGTCGCGCCAGCACGATGACGGCCGCGGTCGCCGCGACGCCGGCGTAGGCCTTCCAGCCGTGCAGCATCGCGAACATCTGCACGAACAGCCCGACGCCGGTGATGGAGAACAAGGGGTCCTGATGGACGAGGGCAGCGAGGAACGCGAGCATCCCTGCCAGGTAGAGCCAGGTGCTCCATGTGGACAGGGCGACCGTCCAAAGCAAGGTCGCGACGACGAGACCGAGGAGGAACGGACGCCAGTCCGCGATCAGGGCGAAGGTGGCCGGCAGCAGCAGGAAGAGATAAGGAAGGGCGGGCAGGATCCGGTCCGACCGGCCGGGGTTCATGCGCGGAAGACCCTCGCCGCGGCCGCCGTGGCGAGGACGGTGATGAGCGCCATGACGGCAAGGGTAGTGGTGGACTGCTCGTCCCCGGACCAGGCCGCGCGCAAGGTCGAGACCGCCGGCGCCATCGGGGTCAGGTCCCCGACCGTCCGCATCACGCCGGACGTGAGCTCGCGCGGGACCATCGCGCCGGACACGAAGACCATCGGGAAGAACACCGAGAGGCCGACGAGCGTCGCGCTCCGGCTGTTCGGCACGAGCGCGCCGATCAGCATCCCGAGCGCCCCCAGACTCAGCGCACCGAGCAGCCATGCGACCGCGACCCTCAGCACGTTCGCGGGCGCGCCGAGTCCGAACCCGGCCGCGCCGGCGACCACGACGACCGCCGTACCCGACAACGCCAGCAGGAGATGGGCCACCAGTTGGGCACCGAGCAGCATGCCCGGAGCGGCCGGCGTCGCGAGGAGCCGCTTGAGGATCCGGCGCTCGCGGTACTGCGCCAGTGTCGCCGGTAACACGACGAGCGCTGCCAGACCGATCACGAACACGCTCAGCATCGGCACGGTGGCGTCGATCTCCCGGGTACCACTCGGCAGATCGTCGCCGCCGCGCATCTTCACCCAGAGCAGTACGACAGGGAACGCCAGCGCGAAGAACGCCGACATCGGATCCCGCACGATCAGCCTCAGTTCGGTCCTGACGACCTGCGACAAGCCCTTCATGACAGGTCTCTTCCGGTGAGTGCGAGGTACGCGCTGTCCAGCGAATCGGTCTGTGTCCAGGTGATCAGCTCACGCGGGCTGCCGGAGGCGATCACCCGGCCGGCGTCCACGATCGCCACCCGGTCGCATACCGCCTGGGCCTCGTCCATCGAGTGCGTGACCAGGACGACGGTCAGCCCAGTGGCACGCAGACGCTCGATCAGGCCCCACGTCGTACGCCGGGCCATCGGGTCGAGGCCGGTCGTCAGTTCGTCGAGGAACACCACCTCGGGGTTGCCGATGAGCGCGAGCGCGATGAACACGCGCTGCTTCCATCCACCGGACAGGCTCCCGAACCGGGACTTCCGCCGGTCCGTCAAACCCCACTCGTCCATCAACGCGCGCCAGTCGACGGGATCGTCGTACAAGGCGGCATAGAGCCGGAAGGCCTCGCCCACCCGGAGCGCGTCCGGCAGCGCCGACTCCTGCAACTGCACCCCGATCCGCTGCTGCAAGGCCCGGCGGTCGGTCTGCGGGTCGAGTCCGAGGACACGCAGTACGCCGCTGTCGCGCCGCCGGAGGCCCGACGCGCATTCGACGAGGGTGGTCTTGCCGGCTCCGTTGGTCCCGGCGATGCCGAGGATCTCGTCGCGGTTCACCGTCAATGAGATGCCGTCGAGCGCTGTCCTCGACTTGTAGGTCTTGCGGAGGTTCTCGATCTCGATCACTGTCATGGTTCGAGAATCCCGGCGCGGCCCGGGCGCTACATCAACCGATCGGTCGATGCGACGAACGCAGGAGCAGTCGACGACTCCTTGCGACGGCCGGGATGTACTTCGCGGCGGTCTCGGCCGGAGCCTGGACGCGAAGCCGGGCGACCAGGTCCCACGGTGCGACACCGGTGCCTTGGCAACTAGTGCGACCGGGTCCGGATGGCAGCCGCTTCGCGCAGACGCTCGGCACGCCGTACCCGATCTCGGACAAGCGCATCCGGAAGGCCCTGGCCGACAGCTAGGTCTTCAGGATCGCGCACGCGACCCGCTCGGTGAGCCAGCGGGTCGCGCGTTCGACACCCCAGCCGAAGTCGTCCGCGGCGAGCGCGAACTGCGCGTACCGGAAGTGGAAGAAGATGACCTGCACGGCCTCCTCCACAGTGATCCCGTTGGCCAGGCCGGCGTCCCGCATATCTGTGACGATCTCCCGGAGCGCGTTCTGCTGACGCTCGTCGGCGACCTTCAGAAACGCCTCCGCCGCGGGCGCGCCGGCCGCGGCCCGGGTCACGATCTGGATGATGTCCCCGGACTCCGCATAGACCGCGACGTACCCCCTGGCCAGCGCATCCAGCTTGGCGCGCGCCGACTCAGCGGCCGCGCACTCGGCGATGATGTTCCGCACGAGGCTGCTGGTGGTCCACAGGTCCATCAATGCCTGGAGAAGGCCCTCTTTGCCGCCGCACTGCGCGTACACCGTCGCCGGTGACACCCCTGCATCCCGGGCGATGCGCTCCACGGTGGTCTGCGCGTACCCGTACCGGCCGAACAATTTCCGCGCCGAGCTCACCACCTCGTGACGGGTCATCTCCGCATACAGGTGGCGTCGGCTCCGGGGCTGCTCTTGCTCCGTCACCGACACCCACCTTCGCTCTCCGACGATCCCGTCACCGCGCGGCGCGGGCGGTTCCGCGAAATCTATCGGAATGCGTCCGGCGGCGACGCCTCAGGATTTGATGAACTCGAGGATATCCGCGTTGATCACGTCGGCGTTCGTGGTCGGGATGCCGTGCGGCCAGCCGGGGTAGGTCTTGAGGGTGGCGTTCGCGAGGATCTCGACGGCCCGCGGCGCGGTACTGCGGTAGGGAACGATCTGGTCGTCGTCGCCTTGCATGACCAGGACCGGCACGCTGATCTTCTTCAGGTCGTCGGTGTAGTCCTCCTGGGCGAACGCGTCGACGCAGTCGTACTGAGCCTTCGCCGAGCCCATCATGCCTTGGCGCCACCAGTTCTGGATGATCGCCTCGGACGGTTCGGCACCTGGCCGGTTGTACCCGTAGAACGGCCCGGCGGCCACCGCGCGGAAGAACTCCGACCGGTTCGCCGCGATGCCCTGCTTGAGACCCGCGAAGGCCTCCGGCGGCTGGCCGTCAGGGTTCGCGTCGGTGAGCTGCTGGGACGGTACGACGGAGCTGATCAGCACCGCCTTCGCCACGCGGGTCTCGCCGTGGCGCCCGAGGTAGCGCACCACTTCGCCACCGCCGGCCGAGTGACCGACGTGCACGGCGTCGCGGAGATCGAGGTGGGTGACCAGCGCCGCGAGATCGTCGGCGTAGTGGTTCATGTCGTGGCCTTCGGAGACCTGGGCCGACCTCCCGTGTCCGCGGCGGTCGTGCGCGATGACCCGGAAGCCCTGACCGAGGAAGAACAGCATCTGGTTGTCCCAGTCGTCGGCCGACAGCGGCCAGCCGTGACTGAACACGATCGGGCGCCCGGACCCCCAGTCCTTGTAGAACAGCTCAACTCCGTCGGAGGTCGTCATCGTTGCCATGGTGTTCTCGCCTTCTCGATCGACGTGGTCCGCGGGCAGTCGCTCCGGAGGCGAGAGCGTGCACGCCGCGTCCGACGGTACGGAGCCGCAGTTGACGGCCACTGGATTTGCAGTTGATCGCTGGCTGGAGCACGACTCCAGCCCCTAGAGTTCGACTTGACCGAAGCGCGTGACGGCGGCTGCCACGGGGGACGGACGATCGGCGAGGGGGCCGGACATGACGGAGACGCTCGTACCTCGAAGCGTCGACGGGAAGCCTTGGGGCGTGGTCGGCTCGCTGAAGCTGCAGGTCCTGGGTCCGCTGCGGGTCTGGCACGGTTCTGTCGAGGTCGACCCCGGTCCACACCAGCAGGCCTGTCTGCTCGCGCTGTTGCTGGCTCGCGCCGGGAGACCGATCGGCCCCGGCGAGCTGATCAACCTGATCTGGGGCGAGAACGAACCGGCCAGCGCGTTGAACGCCATCCACAAGTACGTCGGATCGCTCCGCCGGCTCCTCGAACCCGCCCTGCAAGCGCGGCAACCGAGCGCGTACGTCGCGCGGACCACCAACGGGTATCTGTGTACCGCCGGTGCTGACGTCCTGGACCTCGCGCGCTTCCGGCAACTCGTCACCGCGGCGCGAACGGCCCTCGACAAGTCTCAGACAGCAGCCGCGCTCGACCAGTACGCTGCCGCGCTGGAGCTGTGGAGCGGACCGGCCGGAGGAGGCGCCGCGCACAGCCCTGCCGCTGTCGCGGTCTTCGCCGGACTCGACGACGAGTTCCTCGGCGCCTGTGTTGACGCGGCGGAGCTCGCGATCTCCTTGAACCAGCCGCACCGGGTGCTGCCGGCACTCCACCTCGCCTCGACCATGTCTCCCCTCCACGAACCGGTACACGCCGGCCTGGTCCGCTCGCTGTGCGCCGCCGGGCAGCAGGCTGAGGCGCTGACGGCGTACGACGTGATCCGCCACCGGCTCGCGGACGACCTCGGGATCGACCCCGGCGCGGCGTTGCGTTCCGCCCAGCGGCAGGTACTCGAGCAGACTTCCCTGCCCACCCCGCCTTCCGTCCGGACTGCGACGGCCGCCACCGTCGACGGTGAGCTGGTCGGCCGGGCGCAGGAGGTCAACCTGCTCCGCAGCGCGGTCGAGCCGGCGCTCGCGGCTGGGACGGCTGTCGTCCTGCTCGAGGGCGAGCCCGGCATCGGCAAGACCCGCCTCCTCCAGCAGATCGCCCAGCACGCCCAGGATCGGGCCGCGCGTGTGGTCTGGGGGCATGGCCTGCAGGGTGGCGGCGCTCCCGCGCTGTGGCCGTGGGTCGAGGTCGTCCGGAGCCTCCTCGAGAGCCGGTCGACGACTCGTCGCGCGGAGTGGCTCACTGGTGATCTCAGCCGCCTCACCGAGACTCGTGAAGTCGCCGGACCAGCACCGGCCGTCCCGGATGACGGCGCCAGGTTCCGGCTGTTCGAAGAGGTCGTCGGGGTGATCTCCGAATCGGCGGCCGAGCGCCCCCTGCTGATCGTCCTCGACGACCTGCACTGGGCGGATCCCGCCTCGTTGCACCTGTTCAACCATGTCGTCGCCCGGCTCCCCGCCCGCACCGCCGTGGTCGCGGCACTGCGGAACCGGGACCCGTCGCTCGGCGTCGAGCTGGCCAGGGCCCTCGCCGCCGCGAGCCGGATCCGGGGCCATCGCCGCCTTCTCGTCGGACCGCTCGCCGAGCTGGGTGTTGCCGAACTGATGCGACGCGAGACGGGCGATCTGCCCGCGGCGGAGGTCTCCCGTGCGGTGCACGCGCGAACCGCCGGCAACCCGTTCTTCGTACAGGAGGTGGCGCGGCTCCTTAGCGACGGCAAGACCCTCACCGAGGAGTCCGTGCTGCGCAGTGGTGTCCCGCTGACCGTCCGGGACGTAGTTCGCAACCGCATGGACGCGCTGGACCCCGGCACTCGGGAGCTTCTGCAGGCGGCCGCGCTCGCAGGCCGGACTGTCGACCTGGTGCTGCTCGCACGGATCGCGGTCGCCGACGTTGCGACCTGTCTCGAGCAGCTGGAACCGGTCCGCGACCTCGGTCTCGCCGGTCCCGTGCCGGGAGATCCCTTCGGTTACTGCTTCGCCCACGATCTCGTCCGCGAAGCGGTCTGCGAGACCGTTCCGCCCGCCCGCGCCGCGTCGCTGCACCAAGCGATCGCCGACGCGATCGAGGCCGTGCGGACGAACGACGACTCGCTCGCCGAGCGAGCGGCGCACCATCTCTGGGAGGCTGGTCCGCTCGTCGACCCGGCGCGCACCGTCGCAGCCCTGCTCCGGGCGGGGGCGCGGGCGACCGCGAAGACCGCGCTCCGCGATGCCGAGCGGCACCTCGTCCGGGCCGTCGAGCGAGCACGCGGAGCGGCCCTGCCCGAGCTCGAACTGGAGGCGCTTTCCCGCTTGATCGCGGTAGCCGGGATGCGATCCATGTACGGCGCCGCGTCCGTCGACCTCCTGGAACGAGCGGAATCAGTGGCCAAGACACTCGGCCACGAGCGCCAGGCCGCGAGCTTCCTCTTCTCCCGGTGGACCGCGCACGTGCAGGGCCTCGAGCACGGAAGAAGCGGCATCCTGGCGGACCGCCTGCTGGAGCAGGGATCGAGCTCCAGCGATCCGGTCGTCCGCGGCTATGGGGACGCCGCGTGGGGAATTCAGCAGTGGCACCTCGGACATGTCGGAGCGTCGTATCGCCACCTGACAGCGACGGCGTCTCCCGCGCAGCCTGACGACCAGCGCCCTGATCCGGTCTGGGACGGACTCCGGCTGCTGATCGCGGCGACGTTGGCCGAGATCGGCGCTTACCACGGGAAGTCCGCTCGTGCCCGGGAGGTTTTGGACGGGCTCGTCGCGGGCGCGGGGGACGATGCCTACGCGACCGCCGTCGCGACGTGCATGGCTGCCCGCGTCGCCTCCGTCGTCGGCGACCCGGAGTGGGCGCTGCAGGTCGCGGACCGTGGGATCGCGGCGGATCCGCAGTTCTCGTTCGGCTTTCTCGGCACCTACCTCCGCCTGGCGCGATGCTGGGCGCTGGCGGTGAGCGGTCGCGACCCTGGTGCGGCCGCGGACGCCGCCGAGCGGCTGATCGTCGCCAACCTGACGAACCCGATCCGGTCCTGCGTCTCCACTTGGTATGCGCTCCTCGCGCAGATGCGCCTGGCAGCCGGTACTCCGGACGCCGCGGCCGTTGCGCTCGACCAGGCCGGCACCCTCCGGGACCGCTACGGGCAGCGGTCCGCTGACGGTCTGCTCCTGCTCGTCCGAGCCCAGTTGGCGGACAGGCTCGGCGACCCAGGCACCGCCGTACGTCTGGCCGAGCGGGCACGCGCCGTAGCCGCGCGACAGGAGGCATACCTGTTCGTGCAACGCGCCGACCTGCTTCTCGGCGATCTCGCACGCTCCTAGGTCGGTGGCGGCGAAGCGGACCTCGCTGGTGGTTCCGGACCGAACCTGCGGACCGATTCTGTCCGCAGGTCGTTCTACGGTGCAGACATGACGACGCTCACGCAGAACCTCCTGGACCTCTCCGATTTCGCCTGGCAGCGTCTGCGGCAGCGCATGCAGGGCCTGACCGACGAGGAGTACTTCTGGGAACCGTTCGACGGCTGCTGGACCGTCCGCAAGAACGCCAACGGGTACGTCGCCGACTCGTCGCCCATCCCGCCCGCGCCGGCACCGTTCACCACGCTGGCCTGGCGGATCACCCACATCATCGACATCCTGCAGGCCGAGCGCACCGCGACCTGGTTCGGTCACGAAGCGACGGGCGACGCTCCCGGCGTACCAGGCTCCGCCGCAGCCGCCGTGGACGCCCTTGACCACGCGTACGACGTCTGGCGGCAACGCCTCGCCGCCCTCTCCCAGGACGACCTCGACCGCCCGATGGGCGACGTCGCCGGCCCGTACGCCGACGACGACGGCACGTCCTTCGCCCTCCACATCCTCGACGAACTCATCCACCACGGCGCGGAGGTGGGCACCGTCCGCGACTTCTACCGAGGCACCCACGCCGAGGACCCCTTCGCGGACGCACTGGCCGGCGAACTCCCGCCGGCTTCGCGCCCAGGACTCCTGGCCGAGGCCGCGGCGGCTCAGCGCTGGGACCTGGTGCCGCAACTCGCCAACCTCGGCTTCGCCGTCGACGCCCGCACCCCCGACGGCTTCACCGCCGCCCACCTGGCCGCAGGCAACGGCGAGCTGGACACCTTGAAGCTCTTGGTGGAACGCGGCGCGGATCTCTCACTGACCGATCCGCGGTTCAACGCCGACGTCGGCGGCTGGGCGGCCTGGTTCAATCAGGCGGAGGTTACCGAGTACCTTGAGACGATCTGATCGAGCGAAGGTGACAGCCGGGTTCTAGAGTCTGGTGGCGTGGACAACTCCGGGCTGCACAGGGCGAGCGTCAGGAATGTCGCTGCTGCGATGCGACTCTTCACCAGTCATGCCGGCGGCACCGCCACGATCTCCGAGAGTCAGGCTGTCCTGCTGGTCGCCGCGGCCGGGCCTTTTCCGGGCGCGTTCCACAACGCTTCGATCCGTCTCGACCCAACTGCCGGCCCAAACGCAGTACTGGAGTCGGTGCTGTCGTTCGCGGACCGTCGATGTCGCGAGATGATCCTCTGGGCATCGAGCGACTACGACAGAGATCTCGTGCGCGCCGCGGCGCGCGCCGGTCTGCGGCTTCGGTCGAGCACGGTCGGGATGGCGACCGAGAAGCCACCCGACATGGCTGTCATCCCCAAGGGCCTCGAGGTCGTCCGGGTCACCAATGCCGAGGAAGCTGCCCAGTTCGCCGCGGTTCATGAAGGGTTGTTCCGCGAGACCGGCCGGCCGGTCGAGGCCGTCGCCCACTTCGCCTCGCCCGGAGTACTGCTCGCGCCGAACACCGCGGCCTTCGTCGCACGAGTCGGCGGGCGTCCCGTGGCCGGCGCCATGGCCGTCATTACCGGCGCTGAGGCAGGTGTGTACTGGGTGGCGACTCGGACGGACGCCCGCCGCCAGGGCTTCGGCGAGTCGGTGACGCGAGCGGCGGTCCGGGCCGCGTTCGAGCACGGTGCCCGCGTCGTGCTCCTGCAGTCGACCGAGCTGGGCGTGCGGTTGTACCGGCGGCTCGGATTCGCCCCATTGACCGACTACCAGCGATACCTGATCCCGCAGAGTCAACCCATCCGCGACGGGTGACAACACCTTCTCACGGTACGAAGGCGCGCTGCGATCGGTGCCGGAACTCGGTCGGGGTGAGGGCGTGCGCAGTGGTGAAGCGGCGGGTGAAGTAGGACTGACTGGTGAAGCCGCACCGGGTGGCGATGGTGGCTATCGGGGCGTTGGTTGCTGCCAGCAAGGATGCGGCGTGTTCGAGGCGAAGGTCCGTGACGAAGGCGGTGGGAGTGACGCCGTACGCGGCGCGCATCGATCGGGACAGGTGCGCGGCGCTGACGCCGGCGAGTTCGACAAGACGCGGTACACCGCCGCGGAGGTTCTCCTCGGCGCGCATCGACGTACAGGCCTTCGCAAGCCAATCGGGTACGCCGGGTGCGCCTGGCTCCCCCGGTGCGAGTAGGTCGAGGAGATCGGTCCAGAAGCGCAGCAGGTCATAGGTGCTGGGGTGGGTCTGGAAACGGTCCAGGGCGTGCTCGAAGACGGGGACGGCCGCGGGTTGGTGGAAGCCGACCGGCCCGCGGGAGGTCCAGCCGGCGGTGCGCGTCAGGTCGAGGAAGCCCTGCCACAACGAGCTCGGGAATGCGACGTTGACGAACTCCAGACCATCCGGCGCCGAACCGCGGACGGCATGGCGGTCGCTCGGGCGGACGAGCACCACATCGCCGGGACGCAGTACCTCGACGCCGCTCGTCAGCAGGTGCTCGCCGGCGCCGGAGACGACACCCATGAACTCGTGGAAGTCCGCGTGCGTGTGCAACTCGGTGTCGCGAGCGCGCGCCGGGATCCGCACGCGGGCCGCGTGGTACGGGCGGCCGAACGCGTGCGCCTCGAATCGCAGGACCTGATGCACATCAACACAGTACAAATTCTCGTCGCACCGCTGCTAGTCCGCCGAGGTGCCGGACCCGCACGCTGAAGGCATGTATGAGACCGACGGTTATGTCATCTTCCGGGACGTCATCGACCAGGACCTGATCAAGGAAGTGAACGACCATGTCGAGTGGCTGCAGGCTCGGCATCCCGACGTACGGCCCGAGCAGCTCGGGCACGTCTATCTGCGCGACGACCCGTTCTGGGTCCGGCTGGTGAGTGACGAGCGGCTCGTCGACATCGCCGAGAAGTTCGTCGGACCCGACATCGCGCTGTTCGCCTCGCACTACATCTCGAAGCCACCGTACTCAGGTCAGCCGGTGCTGTGGCACCAGGACGCGGCGTTCTGGCCGCTCGACCCGATGGAGGTCGTGACGCTCTGGCTGGCGGTCGACCACTCGACACCGGAGAACGGCTGCGTCCGGGTGGTGCCGGGCAGTCATCGCGGCGAGGTGGCCGGGATGCGCGACAATACCGACGTCGAGAGCGTGCTCGGCAAGGAGATCGCGGTGCAGGTGGACGAGGCGCAGGCGGTCGACATGGTGCTCGCGCCGGGCGACGTCGAGGTGCACCACCCGCACATCGTGCACGGCAGCAACGCGAACACGTCCCCGAACCGGCGCTGCGGGCTGACCATCCGGTACATCCCGACGTTGACGCGGATCACCGATGCGGAGTCGCCGTACCCGAGCGCCTTCCACCTGCGCGGCGAGCCGGGGGTGAACAGCTACCAGCCACGGCCGGCGTACGTCGAGGGCCGGCACTTCCCGTTCCGCGGCAGCAGTGCCTGGGCCTGACATGCGAAGAGCCCGTCCCGGCCGAACCGGGACGGGCTCTCCAACCGCTCACTCGAGGCAGATCCGGAACGGGTGCCCCGCGGGGTCGGCGTAGATTCGCCAGCCGCGCGCGTTCTCGGCCGGCGGCGGGTCCAGCGGGTCGAGCGGCTCGGCTCCGAGGGCGACCACGGTGGCGTGGCCGCTCGAGAGGTCCTCGACGATCAGGTCGAGGTGGAGATCCTGCGCGTCGGTGCCGGGCCAGGTGGCCGGCACGTACTCCTCCGAACGCCGGAAGGCCAGCGTCGAGAACCCCAGCGACGAACCGGGGCCGGTCAGGCTCCGCCAGTCGTTGTCTCCGTTCTCGTCGATCTCCAGCCCCAGCAGCGCCGAGTAGAACTGGGCGAGCTCGAGTGGGTCCTGGCAATCCAGAACCACCGAGCCGAGCCGCCCGGCAGTACTGCCCGGCTGCTCTGCCACCTGCGTCATCTATCCTCCACTTTCCGTTGCGTCAGCCTGCTCCTTGTTCGGGGCAGGACAGGCCAGGCCCGTCTGGTCGGAAGGCCCGGCCGCCTACGATGACAGGTCGGGGGGACAGTTCGCACCTTTCGACACGCATTCTCGGCCCGTGAGCCGATCGCTGACAGTGAAGGTTCGGCTGCGCTACCACTAAAAGGCGGGTACGGCGGTAGCCCGGCGACGCTCGCCGAGCCTGCGGATCTTGACGCGCGTCCCGCAGTCCTCCATCGCGCACCAGCGGCGCGACCCGTTTCGGCTGCGGTCCAGGAACAGCCATCCGCAGCCGCCTTCGTCGACCGGGCAGGCCTTCAGCTGGCGCAGATCGACGGTCCGCACCAGATCGACGGCAGCCACCACCAGGCGGTCCGGGACGAGCTGCGCCGGCGACGTACCGACCAGTAGCTCAGCGATCCCCTGCTCGCGGTCGGTGTCGGGGATCAGCATCGACCGCGCGGCAGCCGCGGACCACCGCAACATCAGCCGTTCGAACGCGGATCGCTCGCCCTGAAAGGCAGTGTCCGACGCGGCACCGTCGGTCACGACGACCGCCCCGACTGCCCCGTCCGCGCGCGGTGCGAGTACGTCGTACGTCGCCTCGCGGATCTCGAGCGTCGCCCGGAGGGCCTTCTCGGCGAGCTCCGGGGCATGCCCCCAGATGCCCTCGATCGCGGTGCGGTCCGCGTCGTCGACGAGCTCGATCCGGCGGCTCCAGGCGAGCAGGTCGGCCGGCGAGGCGAGGTAGTCGTGCTCAGGTTCGCCGGCGGGCAACCGCGGGCTGACCGTGTTCACCAGATCGAGGGCCGGGTGGCCGCCCACGATGCGGAACTCCGCGTGAGAACTGTCGGTCATAGGTGAGACGCTACCAGCATCAGACTTTTGACCGGGATCAGGTGAATCATGTCCCTCTCGTCCCGCCGGGCCAACGCCGCACTGGTGTTCCTCGGCGTCTCCACCTTCACGTTCGTCACCATCGAGGTGCTGCCGATCGGTCTGCTGACCGTGATGGCCGACGACCTCGGGCGGTCACGTTCGCAGGTCGGCCTTCTCGTCACCGGGTACGCCGCCGTTGTCGTGCTCGCCTCTCTCCCGCTCGCGCGGCTCACCCACCATCTCCCCCGCCGCCTCGTCCTGGGCGGCACGCTCGGGGTCCTGACCGTGGCCACCGCGCTGTCGGCCGCCGCCCCGTCGTACGAGGTGCTGTTCGCCGGGCGGCTGGTCATCGCGCTCTCGCAGGCGCTGTTCTGGTCGATCGCGCCGCCGATCGCGACGAGCCTGTTCCCGCCTGACCTTCGCGGCCGCGTCGTTGCTCGGCTCGCGATCGGCACGGCGCTGGCGCCGATCCTGGGCATCCCACTGGGCACGTGGCTCGGTGAGCAGGCCGGCTGGCGAGTGCCCTTCGTACTGATGGCGGGCCTCGGCGCCGCGGCCTGCGCCGGCATCGTGCTGCTGCTCCCGCGCACCGAGGTCCAGGACAACCCGTCCCGCCGCGGCTCCTCCCCGGACCTGCGCCGGTACGTTGTTCTGCTGGTCGCCTCGGCGATCGGCGTGACCGGGTTCCTGACGTTCAACACCTATGTCACGCCGTTCCTGCTCGACATCACCGGCTTCTCCTCCGACGCTCTCGGCCCGATGCTGCTGGCCAGCGGCGCGGGCGGGTTCGCCGGCACGCTGATCGCCGGCCGGCTCCTTGACCGGTTCCCGTGGGGCGCGGTCGCCGTACCACTCGGCGTCATCACCGTTGGCCTGCTCGGCCTGTATGCGCTGGGCACCGTGCCGGTAGCGACAGTCGCTCTGATCGCACTGATCGGGATGTCCTTCAGCGGGTTGGCGGTCGCCGTCCAGAGCCGCACGCTGCAGATCGCGCCGGGCAGCACCGACATCGCCTCGGCCGGGACCAGTTCCGCGTTCAATGTCGGCATCGCCGCCGGAGCGTTCGTCGGCGGCGCCCTGATCGACACCACGACCGTGCGAGCCGTAGCACTCGTCGGCGGCCTACTCACCGCCGCGGCAGCCCTGGTCATGCTGAGCGAACCCTTCCTGGGCCGACGCCGGGCAGTGCTGGAAGACCGCCAGGCGTCACACGTTTGCGAAGAGCCCGCTCGCTGACATCACCGGCCTTGACCGGCGCCAACCGCTTGAGCGGGTTCCGGCGCCGCGACGGCAGGCTTTGGCCTGGATAGCCAGAGGCCGGTGAAGGCGGCGGTGGCGAGGGTGATGGCGCCGGCGGCGAGGAAGGCTGTGTTGAGGCCGGCCTCGAACGAGGCGCCGCTGGACTGCCGGGTGCGGACGATGGCGCCGAGGACCGCTACGCCGAGCACCGCGCCGATCTGCCGGGTGGTGCTGCTGACGCCTGATGCGAGGCCGCCCTCCCGGGGGTCGACGGCTTGGATCGCGGCCCCTGTGAGTGGCGACATCGTCAGGGCGAAACCGATGCCGACGACGCCCAGCCGCCACCACACGTTCCCGTAGCCGGTGGCGGCGTGCACCGTACCGAGCGCCAGCAGCCCGAGGCCGGCCAGGACCAGTCCGGCGGTCACCACGATCCGGAACCCGTACCGCGCGGCGAGCCGGCCCGCGTACGGGCTGACGATCACCATCGCGAGGGATACCGGCAGGGTCTGCAGACCGGCGCGCAGGATCGAACTGCCCTGGACGTAGACGAAGAACTGGGAGAAGAAGAACGACGACCCCATCAGCGCGAACCCCACCACGACCATGGCGGCGTTGGACACGGTGAACAGGCGCTGCCGGAAGAGCCGCAGCGGCAGCATCGGAGCGGTACGACGCGCTTCGACGGCAAGGAATGCGCCGAGCAGGATCACCGCGGCGGCGAAGCTGCCGAGGATCACCGGCGACGTCCAGCCACGGGCACCACCCTCGATCAGACCGTAGGTCAGCACTCCCACTCCCAGAACGGACAGCATCGTCCCGGGGACGTCGATCGCGGGGGCGCTCGGATTGCGGGACTCCTCGAGACTCCGCAGACCCACCGCGAGAAGCACCACGCCGATCGGCAGATTGACCAGGAAGATCGCCGGCCAGCCGAAGGCCTCCGTCAGGACGCCACCCGCCACGGGTCCGGCGGCCAGACCGATTCCGCTGAATCCGGCCCAGAGCCCGATCGCCTTGATGCGTTGCTTCGGCTCCGGAAAAGCGGCGGCCAGCAGAGCGAGCGAGGCAGGGCTCAGCGCGGCCGCCCCGACGCCCTGCAGCACGCGGCCGACCTCCAGCCAGCCGAGCGTGGGCGCGAGGCTGCACACCACCGACGCGGCGGTGAACACGGCCACGCCGGTCAGATACACCCGCTTGCGGCCGAACCGGTCGGCGAAGACGCCGCCGGACAGCAGCAGCATGGCGACCAGCAGAACGTACGCGTCGACGATCCACTGCAGGCCGGTCAGCCCGGTGTTCAGCCGGTGCTGCATATCGGGCAGCGCTGCTCCGACGATCGTGTTGTCGAGCAGGACCATGAATTGACCTAGGCAGGTCACGGTGAGCAGTACGGCCCGACCGGGTCGACTGCCGACAGCCGCAGGCGATGCCGCCATGGGCGATTCCTCTCAAGTTCGGCACACTAACGCAGTCGATGACTGCGTTAGGGACTATAGGGAACGGCGCATCGCAAACGCAAGTGATAACTGCGTTAAGGTGGTGAGCGTGAACGACCAGAAGCCGGCCCGACGGCCCGGCGGGCGCAGCGCCCGCGTCGGCGCACAGGTACACAAAGCCGTCACCGACCTGATCAGTGAGCGCGGTTACGGCAACTTCACCGTCGGCGAGGTCGCGGCCCGCGCCGGGGTGGCCGACAGCAGCATCTACCGCCGGTGGGGCAGCCTGGAGGCCCTGCTCGCCGACGCGGCGCTCAGCCACCTCAACGCCCGGTCGCCGATGCCCGACACCGGCAGCCTCGCCGGCGACCTGCGCACGTACGCGGCCGCCGTGCTCCGCGAGATCACCGGTCCCGACGGGCTGCTGCTGGTGCGCCTGGCGGTCGCGCTGTCGACCACCGGGCCCGACGGCCTGCGGGCGGGTCACCAGCTACGCGTCGAGCGCACCGAGCAACTGCAGGCCATGCTCGATCGCGCCCGCGACCGCGGCGAAGAGGCACTCGACGCGCTCGACGTGCTGGACCACATCCTGGCCCCGATGTACATCCGCGTCCTGTTCGGCATCGAGATCACCCCGGAGTATGTCGACGGGCTGATCGACCGGCTGCTGTGACTGCGGATGGCAGACTGCGGGAATGGCCGCAGCGCAGCGCAGGTTCGTCAAGCGGCGGCCTGACGCACCAGAGGGCTTCTTCGAGGTCGAGGCGGCCGGGCTGCGGTGGCTCGGCGTACGTGGTGGGGTGCCGGTGGCTGAGCCGCTCGACGTCTCCTCTGACCAGCTGACGACGACCAGACTGGACGCTGCCGAGCCGACACGGGATGCCGCCGAGGAGTTCGGCCGGCGGTTGGCTGTCACGCATGACGCCGGCGCGCGGTACTTCGGCGTGCCGCCGGACGGGTGGGACGGGGACGGATACATCGGGACGCTCCCGCTGCCGCGTGCCGTGGACCCGGTGAAGTCGTGGGGCGAGTTCTACGCCAACCTGCGCCTCCGTCCGTACCTGCGCGCCGCGCACGACCAGGGCATCCACCTGGACGGCTTCGACGGAGTGATCGCCCGCCTCCAGTCCGGCGCGTACGACGACCCGTCCGACGTACCGTCCCGGATCCACGGCGACCTGTGGTCCGGAAACGTGCTGTGGACCCCGAACGGCGTGCACCTCATCGACCCCGCCGCGCACGGCGGCCATCGAGAAACCGACCTCGCCATGCTCAGTCTCTTCGGACTCCCACACCTCGACCGCGTGCTCCGCGCGTACGACGAGACGCACCCACTCGAGAACGGCTGGCGCGACCGCATCGGGCTGCACCAACTGCATCCGCTCCTGGTGCACGTCGTGCTGTTCGGTGGCGGCTACGTCTCCCAGGTAACGGCCCTGGTCAAGAAATATTGAACCCTCTTGACGTAAAGAGCACGGTCCGCGAACACTCCGATCATGATCCCGCAGCCCACCGCGCAGCAGGCGCTCCCCGACGAAACCTTCACGCTGCCGACCGACGCCACCATCGGCGTCGACGACCCCTCGGCACGACCGATCGCCGACCGGCTCGCCGCTCAGCTCCGGACGTCCACCGGGTTCGCCCTGCCGGTCCAGGAGGGCGCCGGCACGATCACGCTGTCCACCAAGGGTCCGGCGGCACTCGGCACCGAGGGCTACGAGCTGCGCGCCGACGGGTCGGGCGTGACCATCACCGCCGCCACTGACGAGGGTCTGTTCCGCGGCGTGACCTCGCTGCGCCAGTTGCTGCCCGCCAAGGCCGAGTCCTCCACGCAGCAGGACGGCCCATGGGAGATCGCAGGTACGACGATCTCCGATGCGCCTCGCTACGGGTACCGCGGTGTGATGCTCGACGTCACGCGGCACTTCTTCACCGTCGACCAGGTGAAGCACTTCATCGACCTGGTGTCGCTCTACAAGATCAACCGCCTGCACCTCCACCTGTCCGACGACCAGGGCTGGCGTATCCAGGTCGACTCCTGGCCGCGCCTGACGGAGTACGGCGGCAGTCTGCAGGTCGGCGGCGGTAGGGGTGGTTCGTACAGCAAGGCGGAGTACGCCGAGATCGTGCGGTACGCCGCGGAGCGGTTCATCACCGTCGTACCGGAGATCGACACTCCGGGGCACACCAACGCCGCGCTGGCGTCGTACCCGGAGCTGAACCCGGACGGGGTGGCGCCGAAGCTGTACACCGAGACCGAGGTCGGGTTCAGCTCGCTGACGGTAGCGCTGGACCGTACGTACGAGTTCCTGGACGACGTGTTCCGCGAAGTCGCCGAGCAGACGCCGGGTGACGTCGTACACCTGGGTGGGGACGAGGCACACTCGACGCCGCACTCGGACTACCTGACCTTCGTGCCGAAGGCGGCCGAGCTCGTCGTGAAGCAGGGCAAGACGGTGATGGGCTGGCACGAGATCGCGGACGGACCGCTACCGGCCGGGACCGTCGTGCAGTACTGGGGTACGGAGGACGAGAAGGCGCAGGCGCTGGCGGTCAAGGCCGTGGAGCAGGGCGCGACATTGGTGCTCTCCCCCGCGAACCGCGCGTACCTCGACATGAAGTACCACGCGGAGACGCCGCTCGGTCTCGACTGGGCCGGCCTGGTCAGTGTGGAACAGGCGTACGACTGGAACCCGGCGACGCTGATTCCGGGTGTGCCGTCGAGCGCGATCCGGGGCGTCGAGGCGCCACTGTGGACGGAGACACTGGACGATCTGGAGAAGGTCGAGTTCATGGTGTTCCCCCGGCTGCCGGGGATCGCGGAACTCGGATGGTCGCCGGAGTCCGCGCTCGACTGGACGACGTACAAGGACCGGCTGGCCGAGCAAGGGCCGCGCTGGGAGGTGCTCGGCGTCAACTTCTACCGGGCGCCGGAGATCGACTGGCGCTAGTGTCCAGCTCAGGACACTACCGACTCAGGACGCGGTCGAGTAGCCAGGCGGTGGTCGCGTCCACGTCCTGTTCGGCGACTGTGTGTTGCGTGGCGTCCGCGTCGCGGGCGTCACGCACCTCGAGCCGGTAGACGTACCGATCGGGCTGCGGGCGGCCGGTGCCGAGGTCCTTCGCGGTCAGCGCGTGCACCGCGGCCTCCAGCCGGTCGGCGTCGGGCTGGTCGCTGGTGTCCAGTTCGCCCTGCTTGGTCAGCCCGGCGAAACCGCCGCTGCGGGTCACTGTCAGGATCACGTCGCCCTCCTCCGGTTGCGTTCCACGCAATTGTCCACAGCCGCGCGACACGCCGGGAACTCTGCTCAGAATTTTGCGCCCATCACCCGGCGTACCGGGTGCTGTCCTACGTTGCCATCGTGCCGGACCGGCCGGACCGCCGCGAACCAGCAGGTCGGCGCCCGATTTCGGGCGCTCGAGCGCGCCACGGGACGCCGCCGCCAGGCGGGTACGGAGAGTAGCGAGCCGCGACAATCAGCGACACGTGTTTGCGGTCACCCCTACCATCAAGCCGCAGAACGGCTACAGTTATGGCGTTGCAGTTTTGGACTCCCTGACTTTGCTGTGCTGCATGGCCGGTCTGTCGTCTGGGGCCTTTCGGCGACGCGTGACTCATGAGGTGTGGGTCACGGATTGTTAATAGCCATCGAGGAGATAGACAAATGGCTGTCGGTACTGTCAAGTGGTTCAACGCTGACAAGGGCTTCGGCTTCATCACCCCGGATGACGGTGGCGCGGACGTGTTCGCGCACTACTCGGCCATCCAGATGTCGGGCTTCCGCTCGCTGGACGAGAACCAGCGGGTCGAGTTCGAGATCACCCAGGGCCAGAAGGGCCTGCAGGCGGAGAACATCCGCGCGATCTGATCTTCTTCGGATCACCCTTCTAGAACCACCGAAGGGGCCGCACACCATCCCTGGTGAGCGGCCCCTTCGCCGTTGTCCCGGCCTAACCTGAGGACGTGGCCGACAGTCCGCGGTACAGCCGGCCGGGCGAGGAGCCCGGCGATCGGCTCGATCGCCAGTTGAACGAACTGCTCCAAGAGCTCCGGCTCGCCCAGGGCGGAACGCAGATCCTCTTCGCCTTCCTGCTGGGAATCGCCTTCCAGACCCGCTTCCAGGAAGCCGACACCTTCATCCACACCGTGTACGCCGCCACGCTGATCGCCGCCGCGCTCTCGGTCGGCCTGTTCGTGGCGCCGGTGTCCTTCCACCGCATCATCTACCGCCGCCAGCTCCGGCACCGGATGCTCCCGATCGCCAGCCGGATGGCGATCGCCGGCCTGCTGCTCGCGGTCCTCGCGGTCGCCGGCGGCCTGCTGATCGCCCTCGACGTGATCCTTCCCCGCACCGCCGCGATCCTGACCGTCGCCGCCATCCTGTTCTGGTTCGGCATCTTCTGGTTCGGCATCCCCGCCTGGGTCCGCCGCACTAGCGGAGGCGAGGAATGACTTCGGTGGCGATCTTCTCCAGGGTGGATTCGGAGCCGGCGTACACGCCTTCGGCGCGGGGCCAGTGGGTGATCAGGTCGGTGAAGCCGAGGGCGGCGGCGCGGCCGGCGACGTCCTCGAAGACGGCAGGGCTGGAGAGCGCGAAGACCGCGGAGTCCAGGGACAGGTAGCGGTCGAGGTGCTTGCCCTCGAGGAGGTCGTCGAGGCGGTGGCTGAGGTCGGCGACCGAGGTGAACCAGGTGTCCAGGTCCGGGGCCGCTCCCCCGGTCGTCATCCAGCCGTCGCCGTGCCGGGCGGCGAACCGCAGCGAGCGCGGCCCGTTGCCGGCCAGGATGAACGGGACGCGTGGCTTCTGGATGCAGCCGGGCAGCGTGCGCCCGTTGCGCGTCTCGAAGTACTCCCCCTTGAAGTCCACGCCGTCGGTCGTCAGCAGGGTGTCCAGGAGCTTCACGAACTCCTGGTAGCGGTCCTGCTTCTGCCGCGCGGTCAGGTCCGGACCACCTTGGATGGTCGCGTCCAGGCTGCCGCCGGCGCCGATCCCGGCCAGGAACCGGCCGTCGGAGACGTCGTCGATCGCCAGGATGTCGCGGGTCAGCGCCAGCGGGTGACGGAAGTTCGGCGACGTCACGAACGTGCCGAGCTTGATCGTCGACGTGACCAGTGCGGCCGCGGTCAGCGTGGGCGTCGTCCCGTACCACGGTGAGTCCTGGAGACCGCTCCAGGTCAGGTGGTCGTAGGTCCACGCATGGTCGAACCCGTACTCCTCGGCCCGCCGCCACCGTGGCGCGGCGTCCGCCCAGCGGTACTCCGGCAGAATCGCGATCCCGAAACGCATGACCGCACCCTATCGAGTGTGGCCGAAACCACGATTGTTGCGTTTTGCCACGATCTCCGACACGGTCGGAAGGCACTTTCCCCGGACAAGAGAACGGAGGCGCGCCCCAAGCGAGGCGTGACATCACCTGTGGCGATCGATATCGACAGCCAGGCAGAGACTCCCGACCACGCACCACATCCCGCGATTGCGACACCACCACCTCCCGGTAGCCGAAGTCACGGTTCCGGACTCGACCGCGTCACCTTCGGTGTCACCGCGGTCATCGCCCTGGCCTTCGTGGCCTGGGGCATCGTCGACGCCACCGGCCTCGGTACGGCGTCCACCTCGGCCCTCGGATGGGTCGAACAGAACACCGGCTGGCTGTTCGTGCTGCTGGCCTCCGGCTTCGTCGTCTACGTGATCTGGCTGGCCGCCGGCCGGTACGGGCGGATCCCGCTCGGTCGCGACGACGAGAAACCCGAGTTCAAGACCGTGTCCTGGGTGGCGATGATGTTCAGCGCCGGCATGGGCATCGGCCTGATGTTCTTCGGCGTGAGCGAGCCGCTCTCACACTTCACCAGTCCCCCACCCGGAACCGTCGAGGGCGGGTCGTCCGAGGCTCTCGAGACCGCGATGGCGACGACGCTGTTCCACTGGACGCTGCACCCGTGGGCGATCTACGCCGTCGTCGGGATCGCGATCGCGTACGGCACGTTCCGGCGCGGGCGGTCGCAGCTGATCAGCGCGGCGTTCGCCCCGCTGCTCGGACGCCGTACCGAAGGTCCGGTCGGCAAGGTGATCGACGGGCTCGCGATCTTCGCGACGCTGTTCGGGTCCGCCGCGTCGCTCGGGCTCGGGGCGTTGCAGATCGGATCCGGCGTCCGGATCCTCGGCTGGCTGGACAAGACCGGCAACGGCGTCATGATCGGCGTCATCACGATCCTGACCGCGGCGTTCGTCGCGTCGGCGGTGTCCGGCGTCGCCAAGGGCATCCAGTGGCTCTCGAACATCAACATGGTGCTGGCCGTCGTGCTGGCCGTGTTCGTGTTCGTGGTCGGCCCGACCGTGCTGATCCTCAACCTGGTGCCGACCGCGATCGGCGACTACTTCCGCGACTTGGCCGACATGGCCGCCCGGACCGAGGCCAGCGGCGGCGACGCGATGGCCAAGTGGCTGTCCGGCTGGACGGTCTTCTACTGGGCCTGGTGGATCTCGTGGACGCCGTTCGTCGGCATGTTCATCGCCCGGATCAGCCGCGGCCGGACGATCCGCCAGTTCGTCACCGGCGTCCTGCTGGTGCCGTCACTGGTCAGCCTGCTGTGGTTCTGCATCTTCGGCGGTACGGCGATCGACATCCAGCGTGGTGGCGCCGACATCGCCGGTGAGTCGACCACCGAAGGGCAGTTGTTCGGCATGCTCGACCACATCCCGCTCACGGCGGTGACCACGATCCTGGTCGTGATGCTGGTCGCGATCTTCTTCGTGTCCGGAGCGGACGCGGCGTCGATCGTGATGGGCACGCTGTCCGAACGGGGTGCCATCGAGCCGAAGAAGCCGCTGGTCATCTTCTGGGGTGTGCTGACCGGGGCGGTCGCCGCGGTCATGCTGCTCGCCGGCGGAGGCGGTGCGGACGCCTTGCAAGGCCTGCAGAACCTCACGATCGTCGCGGCGTTGCCGTTCGCGATCGTGATGGTCGGACTGGCGGTCGCGCTGGCCAAGGACCTGCGCACCGATCCCCTGATGCTGCGCAGCGAGATCGGCTCGGAGGCGGTCGAGGCCGCGGTCATCGAAGGGGTCAGCAACCACGGCGCGGACTTCACGCTCGTGGTCACCGGCAACGGTGAGACGCAGGACGAAGTAGCTCAGAAGGAAGTCTCTACGAAGTAGGCGTCGGGAACGTGGCTAGGGAGCTGGTACCGATGCTTCCTAGCCACACCTTCCCGTCGCGTTCGCGGACGCCGGTCGGCATGTGGAAGTCCGGGTGCTTGGCCCGCAGGTCGTGCACCAGCGCGCCGCTCTCGTCGTACGCCTGGATCTCGATGATGTCCGCGGCCTTCGGCTTGAGCGCGTCCGGCAGCGCCCAGACGAGCTTGCGGAACACCGGCTGCTTGGGCAGCAGGAAGTCGAGTACGGCGTTCCGCGGCGACCCGACCGCGACCCAGATCAACCCGTCCGAGCCGCGGGCGATGTTGTCCGGCAACCCCGGGATCGCGGCGATCTGCACTGGCTCGGCACCCTCGGTCGTCACGTCGAGCTTGTAGAGCCCGTACGTCGCCGTCTCGGCCCAGAACACCGTCCGCTGGTCCGCGCTCAGCGCCACGCCGTTCGGGAAGCCCCGTCCGGTCGCCAACCGCGTCACCTGGCCGTCCGGCGTACGGCGGTACACGCTGCCGGTCGTGGTGTGTTCGAGCAGGTCGGCCATCCAGTCGTCGATGCCGAACCGGGTCGAGGAGTCGGTGAAGTAGATCGTGCCGTCCTCGGTGACGTCCGCGTTGTTGCAGAACCGCATCGGGCGACCGTCGATCTCGGACAGCAGGGTCGCGACCCGGTTGTCCTTGTCGAGCGTCAGCAGGCCGCGGTTCGCGTCGCAGATCAGCACCTTGCCGTCCGGCAACCACTCCAGGCCGAGCGGCCGGCCGCCGGTGTCGGCGAGGGTGGAGATGGTCTTGCCGTCCGCGCTGACGCGCAGGATCCGGCCGTCGTACAGGCCGGTCAGCACGCTGCCGTCGCTGTCGATCAGCGTGTCCTCGGGACCGGCGCCGGGCAACGCGACGACGTCCACGTCGACGTTCACCGGGTACCGGGTCGGCGGCGCGGGCGGCGGGGTCCAGCGGACGGGCGCGATCGACGACTTCATGCCGCAGACCTTAGCGCGCTGCGCCGACCCGGTCACCCACGGCCACAACAGCACGCGAGGGGATAACCCCACGAAGCGGGGGTTCTCTCCTGGTACACCGACAGATATCCCCCACCGCCGACGGATATCCGTCGGTGGTGGGGGCCATGGGCCAGCTCGCGCGAGGGAACCTCCAGCCCACCCAGCCACCGAGCAACGGAGGTGGCGCGGTGCGTCTGCACGTGGCGCGGTGCGTCCGCACGTGGCGCGGTGCGTCCGCACGTGGCGCGGTGCGTCTGCACGTGGCGCGGTGCGCCCTCAGGTGGTTGGCTGCGCGTGCGGGTGGTGTCGGTGTGTTGCAGGTCGACAGGTGCTGGACTCGCGAGACGCCGTACGCGATGACCAGGTCACGCTGATCTGCACGAGCCGGTGTGCGACTCTCCTGTCGGGCCGCGGCTCCTCTGACGACCCCGCTCACCTCGCGTACTCCGGCGTGCCGACGGACGAGCCGGGTGCGACAAGAGTCGGGGTGTAGGACGGGAACCGGTGGCCGTGGACAGGAAATACCAGGCCACCAGCCCCCAGTTCCTGTGCCAGCCCACCGCGAGCCCTGCGCACGTCGCCCCACCGCACCGCGGACGCCCCACCGCCGGTCCGCGGACGCCCCACCGCGGACGCCGCACCGCCGGACCGCGGACGCCGGACCGCGGACGACCTACCGCCCCACCCGCCGTGCCTGCGCTGTCGCGCCCGCGCTGTCGCAGCCGCACGGTCGCCGCGCCGCGGACGCCGGACCGCGGACGACCCACCGCCGTACCGCGGACGCCGCACCGCGGACGACCTACGGCCCCACCCGCCGTGCCTGCGCTGTCGTGCCCGCGCTGTCGTGCTCGCGCTGTCGCAGCCGCACGGTCGCCGCGCCGCGGTCGCCTCTGTGGGCGGCGGGAATGACTTCAGCCCGGACCGATCACGGTCCGGGCTGGTCGTCGTGCTGCTAGAAGATGATCTCGCCGCGGGCGCGGCGGGCGCGCAGCTTCTCGAGAGCCTCGTCGAGGATCTCCTGGGCCTCCTGCTCGGAGCGGCGCTCCTTCACATAGGCCAGGTGGGTCTTGTAGGGCTCGATCTTCGGCGGCGGAGGCGGGTTGTTCACATCGGTGCTGGTCGGCAGACCGCACCGTGGACAGTCCCACTCCTCCGGGATGGCCGCCTCGACCGCGAACCAGGTCGCGGTCTCGTGCCCGTTCGCACAGAAGAACACGATGCGCTGCCGGGGCGCGGTGTCGCCGCGCTCCGCCTCGCCCATCGGCCCGGCACCGACCCGGCTGCCACGAATCGCACTGCCACCACCAGCCACGGGAACCGACTCCCCCTCAGCCGAGCTTGTACAGCAGGCCGAGCGCGACGATGGCAGCGAACCAGATCAGACCGACGCCGATCGTGATCCGGTCCAGGTTCCGCTCGGCGACCGACGAGCCGCCCAGGCTGGACGACACACCGCCACCGAACAGGTCCGAGAGGCCGCCACCGCGGCCTTTGTGCAGCAGCACCAGCAGCGTCAGGAACAGGCTGCAGACGATCACGACGATCGAGAAAGCGAGAATCACGAGGAGTAGCCTAACTGAAGGTCCAGGTAACGGCAGATGCCGGCGAACTCGTCCACCTGGAGGCTCGCACCTCCGACCAGGCAGCCGTCGACATCCGGTTGGGCCATGATGCCACCTGCACTGGCCATCTTCACCGATCCGCCGTAAAGAATCCGTACCGAGTCGGCGACCGAGGGTGAAATCGTCTCCTCGAGCCGGCCACGGATGGCCGAGATGACCTCCTGCGCGTCCTCCGGGGTGGCGACCTCGCCGGTGCCGATCGCCCAGACCGGCTCGTAGGCGATCACGAGCTTGCGGACGTCGTCCTGCTTCAGCCCGGCCAGCGCCGCGTCGATCTGCCCGAGGCAGTGGTCGACGTGCGCGTCGGCCTTCCGGACCTCCAGGCCCTCACCCACACAGACGATCGGGGTCAGCCCGGCCTCGAGGGCCTTCGCGGTCTTCGCGTTGACGACCGCGTCGGTCTCGTTGTGGTACTGCCGGCGCTCGGAGTGACCGGTGAGCACGTAGGTGCAGCCGAGCTTGGTCAGCATCGACGCAGCGATCTCGCCGGTGTACGCGCCGGAGTCGTGCGTCGACACGTCCTGGGCGCCGTACTTGATCTTCATCCGGTCACCGTCGATCAGCGTCTGCACGCTGCGGATGTCGGTGAACGGCGGCAGCACCGCCACCTCGACCCGGTCGAAGTCGTGCTTCTTGTCCTGCAGCGTCCAGCTCAGCTTCTGCAGCAGGTGCACGGCCTCGACGTGGTTGAGGTTCATCTTCCAGTTGCCCGCCATCAACGGCGTGCGGGCAGCTGCGGTGTCGGCCATCGGTGTCAGTCCTCTTCCAGTACGGCGAGACCCGGGAGCTCCTTGCCCTCCAGGTATTCGAGCGACGCGCCACCACCGGTGGAGATGTGGCCGAACGCGTCGTCGGCGAAGCCTAGCTGCCGTACGGCGGCCGCGGAGTCACCGCCACCGACGACACTCAGCCCGTCCACCTCGGTCAACGCCTGCGCGACCGCCTTCGTTCCGCCGGCGAACGCGGCCATCTCGAAGACACCCATCGGACCGTTCCAGAACACGGTCTTCGCGGCCGCGATCTCGGCGGCGAACGCCTTGCCGGACTCCGGGCCGATGTCCAGGCCGAGCTGGTCGGCCGGCATCGCGTCCGCGGCGACGACCGTCGCGGGCGAGTCGGCCTTGAACTCGGGCGCGACCACGATGTCGGTCGGCAGGACGATCTCGACACCCTTGGACTTCGCGGTCTCGAGGTAGCCCTTGACGACGTCCAGCTGGTCGTCCTCGAGCAGGCTCTTGCCGACCTCGTGGCCCTGCGCCTTGAGGAACGTGAAGACCATGCCGCCACCGATCAGCAGCTTGTCGGCCTTGGCGATCAGGTTGTCGATCACGGCGAGCTTGTCCGACACCTTCGCGCCGCCGAGCACCACGACGTACGGCCGGGCCGGGTCCTCGGTGAGCTTCTTCAGCACCTCGACCTCGGCGAGCACCAGGCCGCCGGCCGCGTGCGGGAGCTTGCGCGCCACGTCGTACACACTGGCCTGCTTGCGGTGCACGACACCGAAGCCGTCGCTGACGAACACGTCGGCCAGCGCGGCGAGCTCCTCGGCGAGCGCGGCCCGCTGCGTCTCGTCCTTGCTCTCCTCGCGCGGGTCGTAGCGCACGTTCTCCAGCAGGAGAACCTCGCCCTCGTCCAGATCCTGTACGGCGGACTGCGCCGCGTCACCCGTGACGTCGCCGGCGAAGTGCACCGTGATGCCCTCGGGTTGCAGCAGCTCGCCGAGCCGCTTGGCCACCGGGGCCAGCGTGTAGGCCGGGTTCGGCTCGCCCTTGGGGCGGCCGAGGTGCGCGGTCACGATCACCTTCGCGCCGGCCTTGGCCAGCTTGATCAGCGTCGGCAGCGAGGCGCGGATGCGGCCGTCGTCACCGATCACCTCGTCCTTGATCGGCACGTTCAGGTCGGACCGGACCAGCACCCGCAGGCCCGCCAGGTCACCCAGATCGTCGATGGTCTTCACAGTTCAGCTTTCCTCGAGATAGCGATGAGCCTGCGTCCGGTGGACACCAGGTCGGCCGGACGCAGGCTGCGATACGTGAAGCTACGGGCAGGATCAGAGCGAGGCGCCGACGTGGTTGACCAGGTCGACCAGGCGGTTCGAGTAGCCCCACTCGTTGTCGTACCAGCCGACGACCTTGACCTGGTTGCCGATCACCTTGGTCAGACCGGCGTCGAAGATGCAGGAGGCCGGGTCGGTGACGATGTCGGTGGAGACGATCTCGTCCTCGGTGTAGGTCAGGTAGCCCTTCAGCGAGCCCTCGGCCGCGGCGACCTTGTAGGCCTCCTTGACCTCGTCGACGGTGACCTCACGGCCGACGGTGACGGTCAGGTCGGTGGCCGAGCCGGTCGGGACCGGGACGCGCAGCGCGTAGCCGTCGAGCTTGCCCTTCAGCTCCGGCAGCACCAGGCCGATGGCCTTCGCGGCGCCGGTGGAGGTCGGCACGATGTTCAGGGCCGCGGCGCGGGCGCGACGCAGGTCCTTGTGCGGGCCGTCCTGCAGGTTCTGGTCCTGGGTGTACGCGTGGATCGTGGTCATCAGACCCTTCTCGATCGTGAACGCGTCGTTGAGGACCTTGGCCAGCGGGGCGATGCAGTTGGTGGTGCAGGACGCGTTCGAGATCACGGTGTGCTTCTCGGCGTCGTACAGCTCGTGGTTCACGCCCATCACCACGGTGAGGTCCTCGTTCTTCGCCGGGGCGGAGATGATGACCTTCTTGGCGCCGTTGTCGGCGTGCGTCTTGGCCTTGGTGGCGTCGGTGAAGAAGCCGGTCGACTCGATCACCACGTCGGCGCCGACGTCGGACCACTTCAGGTTCGCGGGGTCGCGCTCGGCGAAGGCCTTGAAGCTCTTGCCGGCGACGGTGATGTCGTCGTCGGTCGCGGACACCTCGCCGGGGAAACGGCCCAGGATCGAGTCGTACTTCAGCAGGTGAGCGAGAGTCTGGTTGTCGGTCAAGTCATTGACGGCGACGACCTCGATGTCGGCACCGGACGCCTGCACGGCGCGGAAGAAGTTACGGCCGATGCGGCCGAAGCCGTTGATACCTACGCGTACGGTCACGGGACTACGTCTCCTCAAACTAGCTGTCGAGCACTGCCGCTACAGCCCGAAGACTAGCCCAACAGCCCACTCGACCAACTGGTAGCGTCCAGATGAGACCAGCCGTCACTTTTCGTTGCTTCAGACCAGACCACTTGCTGGTACGACGAACGGCGATTTCCGGAACGTCTCTCCAGAAACCGCCGTCTCGCCCACCCGCAACACCAAGTTCACGTGATCGGGCCGGTCTGTTCACCAAGCACGCCGTCGATCCGGCACGTCAACGCCCGAAGGCCTGCGCCGTTCCCGCATGGATACGACGGCGCCCGGCCGGGCGTCCGCGGCCGGCTCGGTCTTCTTTCTCGGCGACCGCGCCGGTCAGGCCGGGTCGAGCATGTCGGGGGTGAGGTTGGCTTCGGTGTTCGGGACCCCGAGGTCGGCGGCACGCTTGTCTGCCATCGCGAGCAGCCGGCGGATCCGGCCGGCCACCGCGTCCTTGGTGAGCGCCGGTTCGTGCAGCTGACCGAGCTCCTCGAGGCTCGCCTGCTTGTGCTCCAGCCGCAGCTTGCCCGCCACCTGCAGGTGATCCGGTACGTCGTCGCCGAGGATCTCCAACGCCCGCTCGACGCGGGCACCGGCCGCGACCGCCGCGCGCGCCGACCGCCGCAGGTTCGCGTCGTCGAAGTTCGCCAGCCGGTTCGCGGTCGCGCGAACCTCGCGACGCATCCGGCGCTCCTCCCACGCCAGCACGGACTCGTGCGCACCGAGGCGGGTCAGCAGCGCACCGATCGCGTCACCGTCGCGGATCACCACGCGGTCCACGTTCCGCACCTCGCGCGCCTTCGAACCGATCCCGAGCCGCCGAGCCGCACCGACCAGCGCGAGCGCCGCCTCCGGACCGGGACATGTCACCTCGAGCGAGGACGAACGCCCTGGCTCGGTCAGCGAACCGTGCGCGAGGAAGGCACCGCGCCAAGCCGCCACCGCATCACACGACGCACCCGAGACGACCGCCGGCGGCAGGCCCCGGACGGGACGGCCGCGGTTGTCGACCAGGCCGGTCTGCCGCGCCAGCGCGTCACCGTCACGGACGACGCGGACGACGTACTTCGTCTGCTTGCGAATGCCGGACGGGGAGATCACCACGACGTCCGACGGGTGCCCGAAGATCTCGGCGATGTCCTTACGCAGCCGCCGCGCCGCGGCGCCGCTGTCCAGCTCGGCCTCGACGACGATCCGCCCGGACACCAGATGCAGCCCGCCCGCGAACCGCAGGATCGACGACACCTCGGCCTTGCGGCAACACGGTTTCGTCACCTGAATACTGGTCAGCTCGGACTTCACCTGTGCTGTCATCGCCATAGAAAGCATCCTCCCACCCATGTCAAAGACCGTTGCCTGCTGATGTAGCAGATGACGTGTATCTGTTCCATCAGGCAGCCCCACCTTGCGATGAGGCAGTCCCCGGCTGATCCAGCAACTGCTGGAGCGGGGTTGACGCTTCACAGCCTGCCGCGTCGCCCACCGTCGCGGGTTCGGTCTCCTGCACGGCTCCACGTCCTGCCACCGGGCCACTCCCGGAGGAACTCAGTTCACTCAGCGGTCGAGTCTCGCCGAGTCGAGCGAGGTTGATGGCGGCATTCAGATCTCGGTCGAGACCAATGCCGCAGTTGTCGCACTGATAGCTGCGCTCGGCAAGCGGCAGCCTTGGCTTTCGGCTGCCGCACGCCGAACATGTCTTGCTGGACGGATACCAGCGGTCGGCTTCGACCAGTCGCGACCCGTACCAGATGGTCTTGTAGGCGAGCATGCGCCGCACCCGCGCGAGCGCGGCATCCGCCAATGCTCGGTTCAGGCCACGTTTGCGTCGGCCGCCACGGGCCCGCATACCTGAGACGTTCAGTGTTTCCACAGTGATCGTCCGGTGCTGCTGGGCGAGCTTAGTGGTGGCCTTGTGCAACGCGTCTCGCCTGACGTTGGCGGCTCGGGCGTGAGTTCTACCGATCCGAGCCTGCGTACGTTGCCATCGGTTCGATGGTTGTCGCTTCTGCTGCGACTCGCGATCGTACGGGCCCTGCTGGCGATCGGCCTTGTGTTGCAACGCCCGGAGGCGGGCCTGGGCACCGGCGAGGCTCCGCGGCGCAGGCACCCGCGCAACCGCAGTACCGTCCGGGGCAGCGACCACCAGCAAGTCCCTCACGCCGATGTCCACACCCACCACCTCATGCCGTACGCCGACGTGCGCAGGGCGAGCAGCGGCGCGTCGCACCAGAACCTGGAAGGCGACGAACCAACGGCCCGCGCTGTCGCTTGTCACCGTCGCGGAGAGTGTCCGCGCGGTCCCCGCTTCTAGGCGGTGCGCCAGTTTCCGTGTGGACTCGTGTGTGCGGATGGAGCCCAGCCTGGGGAGCGTCACATGGTGCCGGTCGGGCGCGACGCGGATTGCGCCGGTGGTGAACCGCACGCTCCCTCGACGCCGCTTGGCATGGAAGCGAGGAAACCCGACCGGCCGCCCGACACGTCCACCGTTCCGAGACTTCGACCATCCCTCCAGCGACCTTGCGAGCGAGTCAAGACCAGTGTTGTACGCCTCCTTGGAGTTCTCGCGCCACCAAGGCGCCGCCGCGCCTTTGCGCGCGTTCCATACTCGCCGCAGCGCCGGTAGGGACCATCCCATACCGGGAGTCAATTCGGATTCGGCCAAATCGTACGACCGCTCGGCATCCCGCTGATCGAGCACCGCCTTCACCAGCCGCAGCATGTAGTTCCTCGCAAATCGTGCCGCTCCGATGTGCGACGCGAGGCTGCGCTCCTGCGCAGGCGTGGGGTCAAGGGCATACCGGTACGCCTGCGCTACCCAGCCGTCTGGGATCTCGAACCTCGCCACGCTCACCACCCTTCCACCGGCCTCCGACAACGATCGGCGATTGCCATGCTGGTCGGTTTCCGGGGTCGACCACTCCAACGCTGTGGATGAAGATCCGTTACGTGGTCTGCAACCTTCTGGGATCGTGCACCCGTTACCTCGGTGACAACTCGAGAGGAGGGGCATGAAGGCAGCTGAGGAAGCCGAGTTCACCGAGTTCGCGAGCGGCATGATCCGGCGGTTGCGCAGGACGGCGTACCTGATGTGCGGCGACTGGCACCGGGCCGAGGATGCGGCACAGGACGCGCTGGTCAAGGTGTACCGGCGCTGGCACCGGATCGACCGCACGCAAGGTCTGAACAGCTACACGCATCAGTGTCTGGTCACAGCGGTCTTCGACCAGGCGCGCAGGCCGTGGCGCCGCGAGCGGCTGGTCGACACCGACGATCCGATCGTCCCGCTCGATCCGATCGGCACGGTCGACGACCGGATGCTCGTCGTCCAGGCTCTCGCCGCACTGCCACCGAGCCAGCGAGCGTGCGTCGTCCTCCGGTACTACGCCGATCTCAGCCTCGAACAGACCGCTGACGTCCTCGGCGTGGGCGTCGGCGGCGTGAAGAGTCAGACCTCCCGCGGCCTCACCCGCCTCCGCGAGATTCTCGGCGAAAGGACACCATCATGACCACCGATCTCGAACGCCGCCTCGCCGAAGCCGCTGACGACACCGACCGGCCGCTGCACCTCTCGGTCGACGACCTCGTCCACCGTGGACGCAGGTCCGTACGGCGTCGTCGCATCGCAGCGATCGCGTCCGCAACCGGCGCCGCGGTGGCTGTCGTCGCCACGGTCAACGCCTGGCCGACCCACCAGGCCGACCCGGCCCCGGTGGCGGGCACTCCGACCAGCACGGTGACCATCGACGTCAAGACGGGCAAGGAACTGCAGCCCGCGCCGCCGGTCAGCCCGCTGACCGACGACGCCATCCGCGAACGGTGCGCGACCGCGGACCATTCGGTCGCCTCCTGGGACAAGTCCGGTCCGATCGACAGCGCCTGGGACGTCGTCCTCAAGACGGGCGTCGGCGAGCGCTTCTACGCCGTACTCCTGTCCCCGGACCACAGTGTCGCCGCTGGCTGCGAACAAGAAGGCGGCGGCCACGTGTCGGCGGCGCGGCACTACATGGAGAATCAGCGCGGTAACGAGACGCTCCCCCGGTGGACTGACTCGAGCCGCGGGCCGGCGAGCCTGGTGACCGTTGTCGCCGACACCCCGGACGGCAAGGTGCGCGCCGGACTGGTCGGCCGTGAAGGCTTCTTCGCGTTCGGCAGGCAGGGCTACGACCCGAGCGCCCCCAAGTCACTGGTCCGCGGGTACGACGCCGCGGGCCGGCAGGTGCTGGAACGCCGGCTCGTCCTGCCGGCTAGTTGAGGATCTCGCGGTAGACCTTCGCCAGTTTGTCCGGGGCGTGGTGCAGATCGCGTTCGTCGTCGGCGATGTCGGCGATCACCAGCTCGGCCCCGAGGGACTGCGCCGTACGGCGGAGTGACTCGGGGTCGGGCACGTGACCGGTATCGGCGAGAACGACGTCGATCCGGAGGGCCGGCGCGTGTGCGGCCAGCACCTCCAGATGGGTCTCCGGCGAGAAGCCGTCGGTCTCGCCCTTCTGCTCCCCCAGGTTCAACGTGAGCAGCCGGCGGGCGCTGGTCCGCTCGAGGCCGCGGCTGAGCGCGGGGACCAACAGATTCGGGATCACTGACGTGAACCACGACCCCGGACCGACCACGACCCAGTCGGCTTCCGCGATGGCCACCAGCGCCTCGGGACAAGCCGGCGGATCGGCCGGGTCGAGCGCGACGTCGACGACATGGCCCTCGGTCGTCGCCACCTCGGCCTGGCCCCGGATCTCGGTGATCGCCTCCGGGTGCGCGGGATCCAGCCCGAGCACCCGAGCGGTGATGTCCAGCGGTACGGCGGACATCGGCAGCACCCGGCCCTGTGCGCCGAGCAACCGCGCGACCCAGTCCAGACCGTCGACCGCCTCGCCGAGCAGCTCCCACAACGCGACGATCAACAGGTTGCCGACCGCGTGGTCGTGCAGTTCACCGTTGCTGCGGAAGCGATGTTGCAGGACGTCGGCCCACGTCCGCCCCCACTCGTCGTCACGGCAGAGCGCGGCGAGGGCCATCCGCAGGTCGCCCGGCGGCAGTACGCCGAGTTCCTGGCGCAACCGCCCCGACGAGCCGCCGTTGTCGGCGACCGTCACGACCGCGGTCAGCTGATCGGTCACATGACGCAGCGCGGACAGGGACGCGGCCAGACCGTGTCCCCCACCCAACGCGACGACGCGTGGAGCCCTCGTCACTCGCGTCCCAGGTCCCGGTGTACCACCAACGTCGGTGAGCCCTTCTCGCGCAGCCTCCGGGCGATCTCCTCGGCCATCGCGACGCTGCGGTGCTTACCCCCGGTGCAGCCGATCGCGACGGTGACGAAGCGCTTGCCCTCGTTCAGGTAGCCGGTCCGCAGGGTGTCCAGCACGTCCACGTAGTTCTGCAGGAACTGCTGGGCCAGCGGATGGCCGAGCACGAAGTCTGACACAGGCTTGTCCTGCCCGGTCATCGGGCGCAGGTCGGGCTGCCAGTACGGGTTCGGGATGAAGCGCATGTCGGCCACCACGTCGGCGTCGACCGGGATGCCGTACTTGAACCCGAACGACACCACGGTCGCCCGGAGCTCGGCGTTCTCCTCGTCGCCGAAGGCGTTCACGATCTTCGCGGCGAGCTGGTGGATGTTCAGGCTCGAGGTGTCGATCACCAGGTCGGCGCCGGCCCGGATGTCGCCGAGCAGCTCACGCTCGCGCTGGATGCCGTCCAGCAGCCGGCCTTCGCCCTGCAGCGGGTGCGGCCGGCGGACGCTCTCCTGCCGGCGCACGATCACGTCGTCGGAGGCCTCCAGGAACAGCGTCAGCGGGCGGAAGCCCTTCAGCCGCAGGTCGTGGATCGCCGAACTCAGCTCGTCGAAGAACAGGCCGGTCCGGACGTCGACGACGACCGCGAGCCGCGGTGCCGCACCGGTCCCGACGACCTGCTCGACGATGGTGGTCAGGAACATCGGTGGCAGGTTGTCGACGACGAACCAGCCGAGGTCCTCCAGTACGTCGGCGACGGAGCTCCGTCCCGCGCCGGACATCCCGGACACGATGATCAGGTTGCCGTCCGTGTCGTCCATCAGTTCTCAGTTCTCCCTGGGTCCCCGTCGGGCGTCTCGGCCGGCGCCGGGACGTCATCGCCCAGTATCTCGCCCGTGGCGGTGTTCACCGACGGCGCCCGGCCGGATTCCGCCTTCGTTGCGGCGACGTTCACCGCCAGTACGACGGACTCCGCCGTCCGCCGCCCGAATCCGGGCAACGCCTCGACCTCGTCGATGGTGGCCGCGCGCAACTTCCGCAGCGAACCGAAGTGCCGCAGCAGCGTCTTGCGGCGGACCTCGCCGAGCCCGGGCACCTCGTCGAGGACGCTCTCCACCATCGACTTCGACCGCCGGTTGCGGTGGTGGGTGATCGCGAACCGGTGTGCCTCGTCGCGGAGCCGCTGCAGCAGGTACAGCCCCTCGGAGGTGCGGGAGAAGATCACCGGGTCCTCCTCGTCCGGCAGCCACACCTCCTCCAGCCGCTTGGCCAGACCGCACACCGGGATGTCACCGAGGCCGAGCTCGTCCATCGCCTGCCGCGCCGCCGCGACCTGCGGCGGGCCACCGTCGACGACGACCAGGCCGGGCGCGTACGAGAACTTCTTCGCCCGCCCGGTCTCGGGGTCGACCAGGGCGGCGGCCGGGTCGTCCTCGTCCAGCCCGTCGCCCGGGCCACTCGCCTGGATCGCGGCCCGCTCGTCGAGCAGCCGCTTGAACCGCCGGGTCAGCACCTCGGCGATCGAGGCGACGTCGTTCTGTCCCTCGACCCCCTTGATCACGAACCGCCGGTACTCGCTCTTGCGCGGCAGGCCGTCCTCGAAGACCACCATCGAGGCGACCACCTCGGTGCCCTGCAGGTTCGAGACGTCATAGCACTCCAGCCGCAGCGGCGCCTCGGGCAGGTCGAGCGCGGCCTGGATCTCCTCCAGCGCCTGGTTGCGGGTGGTCAGGTCGCTGGCCCGCTTGGTCTTGTGCATCGTCAGCGTCTGCAGCGCGTTGCGCTCCACAGTCTCCATCAGCGCCTTCTTGTCGCCACGCTGCGGGACCCGGATCGCCACCCGCGAGCCGCGGATGCCCTCCAGCCACTCGGTCAGCGCGTCGGCGTCCTCGGGCATCGTCGGGACCAGGATCTCCCGCGGGATCGCGTCGCCCGAGTCGCCGGCGTACGTCTGCTGGATGAACTGCGAGACGAGATCGGCGGTGGTCGCCGTACCGTCGGCTTTGTCGGCGATCCAGCCGCGCTCACCGCGGATCCGGCCGCCGCGGACGTAGAAGATCTGGACGGCGACCTCGAGCGGGTCCTCGCTGAGCGCGATCACGTCGGTGTCGGTGCCGTCGCCGAGCACGACCGCGTTCTTGGCCAGCGCCTTCTCCAGGGCGGCCAGGTCGTCGCGGATCTTCGCGGCCCGCTCGTACTCCAGCTCGGCGGCCGCGGCCTTCATCTCCTTCTCCAGCCGGCGCACGTACGTCGCGGTCTGGCCGGACAGGAACGCCACGAAGTCGTCGACGATCTGGCGGTGCTCCTCCTGGGTCACCTGACCGGTGCACGGCGCGGCGCACTTCCCGATGTACCCGAGCAGGCAGGGACGGCCGATCTGGCGGTGCCGGTTGAACACGCCTTTGCTGCACGACCGCATCGGGAACACCCGCAGCAGCAGGTCGACGGTCTCCCGGATCGCCCAGGCGTGACTGTACGGACCGAAGTACCGCACGCCCTTCTTCTTCTGGCCGCGGCCGACCATCACCCGCGGGTACTCCTCGTTGAGGGTGATCGCGAGCCACGGGTACGACTTGTCGTCGCGGTACTTCACGTTGAAGCGCGGGTCGTACTCCTTGATCCAGGAGTACTCCAGCTGCAGCGACTCGACCTCGCTGCCGACCACGGTCCACTCGACCTTCGACGCGGTCGTCACCATCGCCTGCGTCCGGGGATGCAGGTTCACCAGGTCCTGGAAGTACGACGACAGCCGGGCGCGCAGGTTCTTCGCCTTGCCGACGTAGATCACCCGGCCCGCCGAGTCGCTGAAGCGGTAGACGCCGGGCGAGTCCGGGATCGACCCCGGAGCGGGACGGTAGGAGGACGGATCAGCCACACAACCACCCTAGTTCGGGCCGCCGACAATCCGGAATTCGGCCGAAGTCTCTACTGCAGTTTCAATGACAGACTTGAAGGTATGACCATCGAAGAACTGGATCGGAAGTTCCGCTCGTACGACGGCGTCCGGGTGCTGGAGAGTCAGGGCGACCTCTTCTACCTCTACGACCCGGCGGCCGATCTCCCACCGGAGCGGCAGCAGCCGTTCGCCACCATCGTCACCGGGGACCACTACGAGAAGGTGTCCCGGCTCGACGAGCCCGGTGCCTTCCGGCTGAACCTCGGCCTCACCAAGGCGACGTACGCCGGCCTCTTCGGCACTCCCCCGACCGAGCGCGACGCGGACTGGGTGCTCGACTCCGGCCACGACTACGCGGCGCGCGACACGTTGATGCCGCACCCGTTCTACGGCGCTCAGCACTGGGTCGCGATCGTGAACCCCACCGGTCTGGACCAGCTACTGCCGTTGATCGAGGAGTCGTACGCGTTCGCCGCCCGGAAGTTGACCAACCAGCAGACCCGGCAAACCCGCTGAACATTGCGGTCCTGTTGCGGGTTGGCTCATAAGTCTGGGTTGACCCCCGGCTGGGATGGGCGCGCTCCCTAGCGTGTGAACCAGGGTAGATGTGCAGGTCCTTTGCGTGAGGCAACAAGGCCTTGCGCTGACTCGAGGGAGTTCCGCCCATGTCCCCATCCCTTCGTCGGCCCCGCGCCGTACTCGGTGCATTAGCCGCGTCCGCGCTCGCCGTCACCGGTGCGGTCGCCACCGCGGCCGGCAGCGACGCGGCCGAACCGGCACCGGTCTCGATCCGCGGCGCCGGCACCCCGAACGCGATCCCCGGCAGCTACATCGTCGTCCTCAAGGAGCAGCGCTCGCAGGCCCAGACGCGGGTCACCACGCAGAGCCTCGCGACCAGCTACGACGTCAAGGTCAAGGACCAGTACGACTCCTCGATCAAGGGCTTCTCGGCCGGCATGAGCGAGGACCAGGCGAAGAAGCTGGCCGGTGACTCCCGGGTCGCGTACGTGCAGCAGAACCAGAAGATCACCGTCAGCCAGGACAACCCGCCGTGGGGGCTGGACCGGGCCGACCAGCGCGACCTGCCGCTGGACAAGAAGTACGAGCCGTCGTCGGACGCGAAGAACGTCAACGTCTACGTGATCGACACCGGCATCTACGCCAAGCACAAGGACTTCGGTGACCGCGCCTCGGTCGGCACCGACACGGTCGGCGACGGCCAGAACGGTGTCGACTGCATGGGCCACGGCAGCCACGTGGCGGGCACCATCGCGGGTACGACGTACGGACTCGCGAAGGGTGCGCACGTCGTCGCGGTCCGGGTGCTCGACTGCCAGGGCTCCGGTTCGACCGAGTCGGTGGTCGCCGGGATCGACTGGGTGACCAAGAACGCCAAGAAGCCCGCGGTGGCGAACATGAGCCTGGGCGGCGGCGCGGACGACGCGCTGGACGCGGCGGTGAAGGCCTCGGTCGGCGCCGGCGTCACCTACGCCGTTGCTGCAGGCAACGAGAGCGCGGACGCCTGCCAGAGCTCACCGGCCCGGGAGCCCTCGGCCATCACCGTCGGCGCGACCGACGACCAGGACAAGCGCGCGGAGTTCTCGAACTTCGGCAAGTGCGTGGACCTGTTCGCACCGGGTGTGGACATCACCTCGGTCGGGATCACCGACCCGGACTCGACGGCCAAGATGAGCGGTACGTCGATGGCGACGCCGCACGTCGCGGGGGGCATCGCGCTGTACCTCGCCGACCACCCGGACGCCACGCCGGCCGACGTCGCGAAGGCGCTGGTCACCAACGGGACGCCGGACAAGGTCGGCGACCCGGGCACCGGCTCGCCGAACAAGCTGCTGTTCGTGGGAAAGGTCGACCCGGCCCAGTCATGACCCAGGTCTGAGACTCACCCTACGCGAAAGGGCCTGGCCACCTGACCGGGCCCTTTCGCTTGCCCGCTAGGCGGACTGAACGATGTTGCTGCCCTGGACCGCCACGTTGACGGACGGCAACGGCGTCTGCGCCGGGCCGCTGACCGGGCTGCCGTCGGTGATGCTGAAGTGGCTGTTGTGGAACGGGCAGACGATCTGGCCACCCTCCACCGAGCCGACCGGGTTGCCCTGGTGCGTGCAGATCGCGGAGAAACCCTTGTACTGACCGGCTGTGGGCTGGGTCACCACGACCTTCGCGTCGGTGAACACCTTCCCGCCACCGACGGGTACGTCGGACGTCGGGCCGAGGACCGTGCCGCCACCGGCCGGCGCGCTGCTGGACGGCGCAGTGCTGGACGGCGAAGGCGTGGTGCCGCCCGGCGTGGAACTCGAACCGCTCGCCGAGGGCGACGTACCGCCGCCGGAGGCGTTGTCACTGCTGCCGCAGGCCGCGAGGATCGGCGCGCCGGCACCGACCAGGGCGGCCATCGCGGCGCAGCGGAGCACGGTCCGCCGGTCGCGCAGACCGTCCTCCCCCGCGCTGGTCTGCTGCGGGGTGGTGTTCGGTGCCATCGTGTCATCGCTCATGAATCTGGACCTCCAAGAGCCTGCTGGTCGAAGTAGTTGAACGCTGTCTACCGAGTCGAACGACCGGATGAGCCGAACGGTTCAACCAGATCGAGATTGCACCCCGGTTTGAAGGTTCCTGGGAATCAGCTGGGAGTGCGGGTGACGGTCTCGACCACGCGGGCAGCGAGCTCGAGCAGCGCTTGGCGGGTCTCGGACTGCAGTTGCTCGGTCTGCAGCGGCCAGGCGGTCGCGATGTGGGCGTCGTACGGCAGCACGACCGGCTCCAGACCGCGGCGCTGGAACTGCTCGACCAGCCAGTTCACGGAGCCGGGGTGCACGTTCTGGACCACGCTGATCACGATCACCCCGCGGTTGAGCAGGATGTCCTGGCCTTCCGCGGGCAGCTGGTCGAGCTGCGTCAGGCAGTACTCCGCGACGTGCTGCGGCGACGGAACGACAAGTACCGCGCAGTGTCCGGACGAGGCCATCTCCGACCCGATCTCGTCGAACATGCTGCCCGGACAGTCGACGACAGCCAGGCCTACGTCGCGCGCACCCTGACCCTGTGCCTCGGCGAGGGTCGCACGGAGCGCTGCGGCGGTGCCTTCGCTGCGGACCAGCGAGACGCCCTCGATCGGGCCGGCGCCGAGGCTGGGCTCGAGTCGGCGCGAGAGCTCGGCTCCGCCCGGATCCGCGTCGACCGCGACGACACGGTCGGAGCGCTGGACGCTGAGGATCGTCGAGAGCAGTGCGGTGACTGTCGACGTACCGGCGTTGGTGACCGGGCTGAGTACGCCGATGCGGCGCATGATCGCGATCGGCCGGCGGATGCTCGCGATGCTGTCGACGTCGCGGCGCAGACGGCCGGAGCCACCGACGAGGTACGCGGCCTCGGAGGCGATGCGACGGAAACGGCGGAAGACCGAGTCACCGCCCGGCTCCTGCAGCGGCGTACCGATCTGGTCGGACTGCGGCGTCGGCGGGGTCGACCAGCTGCCACCGGCAGGTTGCTGCGGTGGCTGGTCGTAGAAGTCCTGGTGCGGCAGCTGGCCGGGGTTGTGCTGACCCTGCGGCGGATACTGCTCGTCCAACGGCGGCTGCTGGTAGGGCGGCGGCTGCTGGTACGGCGGCGGCTGCTGGTACGGCGGCGGCTGCTGGTACGGCGGCGGCGCGTACTGCTCCTGGTATCCCTGCTGCTGATACGGCTGGTACGGCGGCTGCTGCGGATACTGCTCCGGCGGATGCGGCGGCTGCTGGTACGGGTACTGCTCCTGGTACTGCTGCGGCGGGTAGTACTGCTGCTGCTGTCCCTGATACGGCGGCTGCCCTTGATACGGCGGCTGCTGGTACCCCTGCTGCTCATACGGCTGCTGCTGATAGCCCTGCTGTGGATAGGGCTGCTGATACGGCTGCTCTTGGTAGGGCTGCTGTTGATAGCCCTGGTACGGCTGCTGGGGGTGCGGCGGCTGCTCGTACCCCTGCTGTCCTGGTGGCGCCTGCTGTTGTGGAGGCACCACAGCGTCGCCCTGCCCTCCCGGTGCCGGGGGCGGCACCGGCTGGGTCTCGGGCCGGTCGGTCTGTTCGGCCGGTGACTGCTCCGCCATCTGGCGCAGCATGTCACCCTGCCAGTTCGATTCAGTCATTCCATCCGAACGTCAGAACGCGTGCAGCAACTTGGAGTAGACGCCGAACACACCCAGCGCCAGCGGGACCGTCGCGATGATGGCCCCGACCTCAAGATAGTCGAGCAGCTGCGTGAGCCGCGCACGGACGTGCTCGGCCGGTGCGAAACTGAGACCGATCGCGCTGAACATCGCGACGAACACCAGCAGTCCGAGCGCGATGAACGCGCCGCCCTGCCCGTTCACCGCGGCGATCAGCACGCACCCGGAGACGATCGTGAACGCCGAGGCGAACAGCACCGCGACCTCGCTGACCAGCGGGTACATCCGGGACCGCGACGCCAGCAGGAACGCCAGGACGAGCGCCAGCGCCACCGCCCATGGACCGCCTGCCTGCAGCAGCATGATTCCGGCCACCGCCGTCGACACCGCGATCGGCACGGTCGCCAGCGCGAGCCCGAGGTGCGCCGCGTTCAGCGCGCTCTGTACGTCGCCGCGCATGATCTCCCCGCCCGACGCGCGCTTGTCGTCGAGACCGGACAGCCCCGACAACGCCAGCGCCATCCGCGGCAGCAGCCCGAGCAGGAGCACCGCCAACAGTCCCGCGAGCGCACCGGTCCGATCCATCGGTAGGTCGGTCCCGGCACCGATCATCCACACCGCGACGAACAGCACCGCCGTCGCGCTCGCGACCACTCCGCCGCCGGCGACCCCGGCAGCCGCATAGAACATGGGCCCGAACGCCAGGCAGAGCGCACCGATCGTGATGACCAGCCCGATCTCCCAGTCCGCCGTCAATCCCCAGAAACCGACCGCCAGCGCGAGCAGCACCGTCGCCACCGTGACCAGCGGGACCGCGACGAGCTTGTTGCCACTGCGGCCGAGCGCGATGCCGATGAAGCCGGCGATCACCGCGACCATCAGCAGGATCGCCGAGGTGACGCCGTGCGGAGCGGCCACCAGCAGGGAGATCGCGCCGGCGATGAGCGAGAACACCAGACCGGCCCCGGCCAGGATCTGGCGGTGCTTCGGCTTGAACGCCGACCCGCGGCGCTTCAGGTCCTCGACGGCCTCCTCGGTCACGTCGTACACGGTCGGCGGCGGCGGCAGTTCGCCTTCCGCCGCGAGACGCAGTACCGCGCCGTCGATGATCTGCGCCGACGAGAGCGTGCCTTCCGGGGGCACCAGGACGCCGGTCGCGGTGGTCAGGAACCGTCGCTGCGGGGTCTGCTGCATCGGCTCGTCCAGCATCCGCAACAGGTCCGGGAGCAGTACGCCGAGCGGCTCGTCCGCCGGCAACACCGCGTCCAGGCGCCGGCGCTCGCCGATCACCGTCACCCGGCTGTAGGTGCTCATCCCTGACTTCTCCCGTTCTCGTCGTTCGTCATCTCTTGGCCACCGACGCAGCGTCGGCGGGGATGAGGCTCTTCATCAGCTCGGTGTAGATGTCCCAGTCCCGCGGGTTCCGGCCGTCACCGATCGGGTACCAGATCGCGGGTGTGTGCGCCGGCCCGATCGCCAGCGCACGCTCGCCGCCCTTCAGGCTGAGCATCTTGTCGAGGGTGTTGGCCTGGACGGCCTCGTTCCCGGCCGCCATCCCGATCGGGCAGCTCATGCCGACGAAGCGCGGCCGGTAGGTCCCATCCGCCTCGCCGAACGCACCGACGACCATCGCCGACACCAGCTCGAGGTGATCGGCGATGTCGTCGATCCATTCGCCGACCAGGTTCAGGTTCGGGAACTCCATGCCGGACTGGGCGACGGACAGCGTGAGCGTCTCGTCGACGCCGGACTTCACCCGGCGTACCTCCAGCGTGCCGACCGCCGGCGCGAACTCGGCACCCGGCTGACCGGACACGACCAGCCAGGTCGGGCTCGGCGCCCGGTCCCGGCAGTACTCCGTCAGCGCTTCGCGGCTCCATGGCTGGGTGACCGGCTCCGACGTCGACCAGCCGGCCGGACCGCTGCCGGTGGTCTTGGTGAACAGTCGGTCGGCCACCTCACCGAGCAGCAGGTTGTCGACCGGCTTGTGCCGGACCCGCACGGTGAACTGCAGGTGGCCGAAGAGCTCTTCCTCGACGACGTAGTCCGGGTGCATGTCCGACGTCGGCTGATCGGGTACCGCCGGCGCCGCGGCGAGGAACTGGTCACCGTTCCACCTCAGCCGGATGCCGTTCAGCCCGTCGTAGTACTCGCCGTCGTCGCCGGTCACGACCCATCGCGAGAGGGCGCCCCGGAACAGTCCCGACCGCACCGGCCAGGTGAGCCGGGAGTGCTTCGGCGTGACCAGCTGGACGTCCCGGTTCTCCACCCGCGCCGACGTCAGCGCGTCGCTGAGCCAGGCCGACATGCCGATCACCGGGCGGTCCTGCATCACCACCGCGACGCGGTCGGTGATCAGATCGACGCCCGGGCTGAAGATCAGTTCGTTCGGCATGTCAGTTGGTTCCCTCGTTCGTGCCCATCGGTAGCTCGTCCTCGGCGGTCCGGACACCTTCGGAGGTCCAGACCTTGCCGCCGAGCCGCTTGATCAACGTCGCCGCGTATTTCTCGGCGAGCTCACGGGCACCGTCCCGCGCCGTCGCGCGGATCTCCACCCACCACGCCGGTGTCTCCACCGCGCCGACCGACGTACCGAGCATCCGCTCGACCTCGCCCGGCACCTGGATCAGCAACGGGAGCTCGATCGACACCAGCGGCAGGTTGTCGTCGCCGCACAGCTGGACGACCGCACCGCCGCTGACCGCGCGGACGCCGAGTGACTCCCCCGCGGCGGCCAGACCGGCCAGTACGTCGTCACTCGACGGCCGCCCGTCGACGAGTGCCACCAGGTCGTAGGTCATAACGCTCCTCCACTGCTCTGCTCCGCGGCCGGGACCGGGTTTGCCTGTACCGGATTCGCCGGATCCGCCATTGCCGTCTGGACCAGCACCGGTCCGTCGCCTCGCCGTACGAACAGGCCGCGTCCGGGCGGGTAGTCGCCCGGATACGCGCCGGTGAACAGCTGCCCCTCGCTGCGGTCGCCGGACAGCACCAGACCGGCCGCTCCGGACTCCATCACCGCGGACAGGAACGGCTCGTACATCTGCCGCGACGCACCCGAGGCACGCCGGGTCACGATGAAGTGCAGCTTGATGTCCCGGCCCGCCGCGACGTACGGCAGGAACGCGTCCATCGGCGACTGCCCACCGGACGTCAGCAGATCGTAGTCATCGGCCAGTACGACGATCCGCGGACCGCCCTGCCCCGCCTCCGGGATCTGGCCGGTGTCGTCCGGCATCCGCTTCGCCAGCTCCTGCGACACCCCGTTGGCCAGGCCGGCGGCCATCCGCCCGGTCGGCGCGTAACCGCCGGTGTATGACTCTGGCACGAACTCCCGCAGGCCGCGCCGCGGGTCCATCACCGCGAACACGAGCTGATCGGAGGTGTGCCGCTCGATCAGCTGCTGGGCCACCAGCCGGACGATGTTGGTCTTGCCCGAGCCACTGTCGCCGAACACCACGAGGTTCGTGTCCCGGCCCTCGAGGTCGAGGTACACCGGCGCCAGCGCCCGCTCGTCCACACCGATCGGTACGACGGCCGGCCGCCGTACGTCGTCGCCGACCTGGACCCGCGGCAGCTGCAGCGGCAGGATCCGGACCTGCGGCGCGCGCGGCCCCTGCCAGGTGGACCGGACAGTCAGCGCCTGCGCCTCGAGGACCTCGGACAGGTTCTCGTCGTCCAGTACGCCGTCGACCCGCGGCAGCGCGAACTGCCCGTACAGCTTGCTCCCCGGGACCAGCATCCGGCCCGGACCCGCCTTCCGCAGTACCTCCTGCAGGCGCCGGTCGATGTTGGAGTCCGACGGGTCGTTCAGCCGCAGCTCGAGCATCGTGCCGAACATCGACTGGTTCTGCATCCGGACGTCGTTCCAGCGCATCATCGACGCCACCACGTGCACGCCGTAGCTGCTGCCCCGCTGCAGGATGTCGGTGAGCGGCTCGTCCAGTTCGTCGAACGTGGTCCGGATCGCGCCGTAGTTGTCGATCACCAGGACGACGTCGGCCGTCGGGAGCTCCGGGATCGCGCCCGCCGCGTGGTCCTTGCGGAGCGCCTCCATGGTGTCGATCGCGTGGTTGCGGAAGATCCGCTCACGCTGGTCGATCATCCCCCGGATCTCCTCGACCGTCCGCCGGATCCGCTCCCGGTCGGTGCGGAGCGCGACGCCACCGACGTGCGGCAGCTCGGACAGCGCCTGCATACCGCCACCGGCCAGGTCGAGCGCGTAGATCGCGACCTCCCGCGGCGTGTGCGTGTGCGCCAGCGAGGTCACCAGCGTCCGCAGCGCAGTCGTCTTTCCGGAGGCCGGACCGCCGACGATCGCAGCGTGACCGCCCGCCCGGGTCAGGTCGAGCCGGAACACTTCCTGGCGCTGGTTCGCGGGATCGTCCACAACACCCACGGGCGGCATCATCTGCGGCGACCTGACCGCCAGCTGCAGGCCACGGCCGTTCACGAAGTCCGCTCGTCCGCCCAGACCGTCCAGGGTGCAGGCAGTCGGTAGCGGCGGCAGCCAGATCTTCAGGACCTGCTGAGCGGCCTTGCGGACCTGGTCGACGAACACGTTCAGCTCGGTCGGCCCCGTCGTACGCTCCGTCGCCTTCATCTCGACCGGCTTGGCGGCGTCCAGTTCCGTCTGGGACAGCTGGTACGGCGGTAGCTCGTGCGGCCGGACGTCTTCGTGGTCCTCCTCCAGGACCGCGTCGTTCGGCGGCACGTACGCACCGGACACGTACGCGGCGCGGAACCGCTGGTACACGCTGGTGTCGACCTTCAGGAACCCGAAGCCCGGCAGCGGCGGCAAGTGGAACGCGTCGGTGGTGTCCAGCACAGTGCGGCTCTCCTCCTCGGAGAACGTCCGCAGACCGAGCCGGTACGACAGGTAGGTCTCCAAACCGCGCAGCTTGCCCGACTCGACCCGCTGACTCGACAGCAACAGGTGCACACCGATCGACCGGCCGATCCGGCCGATCGACAGGAACAGGTCGATGAAGTCCGGCCGCTCGTTCAGCAGCTCACCGAACTCGTCGATGATCACGAACAAGTGCGGCAGCGGCGCCATCTCCGGCCGCTGCTGACGGAGCAGCCGGTAGTCGGTGATGTTCGCGATGTTGCCGGCGTCCTTCAGTGCCTGCTGGCGGCGCAGCACCTCACCCTCGAGGCTCTTGTACGCCCGCTCGATCAGGCTGGCGTCGTCACGCAGGTTGGTGATGATGCCCGCGACGTGCGGCACCCGCTCGAACGGCGCGAACGACGCGCCACCCTTGAAGTCGACCAGCACGAACGACAGGTCCTCGGGACTGTGGGTGGCCATCAACGCCATCACCATCGTCCGCAGTACTTCGGACTTACCGGAACCGGTCGCACCGACGCAGAGCCCGTGCGGCCCCATACCGAGCTGCGCGGACTCCTTCAGGTCGACCAGTACGACCTCCCCGGTGTCGTCCACGCCGAGTGGGACACGCAGGAACGTCCGCTCCGAGCGCGGCTGCCACAGGTGGTTGAAGTCCAGCCGGGCGACGTCGTTGATGCCGATCAGACCCATGAAGTCGACGTCGTCGGTCTGGCCGTCCTCCTCCAGCGACTCCGCGGACAGCCGCACCGGCGCGAGCTCCCGGGCGATGCCCTCGGCGGTCGCGGCCTCGGTCTTGTCCACCTGACCGCTGGCGACCATCGGGTACGCCCCGCGCAGGTCCTCGATCCGGACCTGGTCACCGAAGACCGTGATCCGCATCGTCACCGAGCTCGGCTCCTGCAGCCGGTCGGCGACCAGGTGCAGCACGGTCACCCCGAGTTCACCCGGGACGAGCGAGTCGTCGGCCTGCGGGCGGACCTCGGCGGAGACATCGCCGTACGTGTCGTGCAGCACGAGCAGGCGGCGGGTCAGCTTGCGGCGGTCCTCGAAGTCCACGGACCCGCGGCGCGACTCGGTCGCCCACTGGACGCGCTCGCCCAGATCGTCGGCGAGCAGCTGCGACAGCTCCCCCGGCGTCTCCGCGATCCGCCGGAACGGTATCGGGCCCTGCCGGCGCTCGGTGTCCTGGACGTGCGGGAGCCAGTTCATCCACTGCCAGTCCGACATCGCCTGCGGCGGGAAGGCCGCGGCGATCGAGACGTCCTCCGGCGCGTGGAACACCGCCGTCTGGAGGAGCAGCGAGCGGGCCACCCGGACCACACCCTCGCGATCGCCCACGATGCTGACGTTGCCGACGTGATCCAGCGGGACGGTCAGCGGCATCTCGGGCATCTCGGTGAAACGTCGTACCAGCGCGTTCGCCTCGGCCATCATGAACTGGTCCGGCGGTTCCATCGCCGAGCCGCCCTGACCGACCATCGCCGGGACGACCGGGACCCGTCCGCTGCCACACCGCGGCTGCAGGAAGTCACTGTCCGTACGGCGCCGCTCCCAGAGCCGGGACACGTCCGCGACGCAGTCCAGCAGCGCGTCCGGCGGCGGATTCAGCTCGAGCGCCTGCGCGCGCGCCGTACGCTCGGACTTCACGAAGTCGTCGCGCATCCGCTCCAGGTAGTCGAGGTACCGGGTGCGCTGGTTCTTCCGATCCTTGCCACCCCTGCCGCGGGAGGTGATCATGCCGCCGATCGAGCCGAGCAGCGTCAGCGCGAGCAGGCCGACGCCGACCATCACCATCGGGCCGGAGCGGCCCATCGTCATCATCGCGACCGATCCGAGGCTGCCCACCATCGGCAGCAGCATCTGCATCGCACCGCCGCCACCTCCGCCGCCACTGCCACCGAGGCTCGGTGCCGGCTCGATCACGCGCTGCTGCTGGACGCCCGGGGCTGGGGTGCGCCGCGCCGGGCGGTGCACGATCCGGCTTGCCACTAAGGTTTTCCTCCGCTGGGCCAGCCCGCGTTCGCGCGGGGGACTTCGTACTTCTTACCGACGGATGTGCGAGACACTGTAATGGTGGGTGAGGTCATCGGATGACAAGGACAGACGATTCCACCGTGGTCGAAATGATTGCGGACATGGCGCCGATCTGGTTGCCGGGCTGCGTTGTGGACGTCGCACAACGCACGGTCGAAGTGGGCTGGGGACGCGGCGCGCTGCAGATGTCCGCGGTGGTGGGGGTCGGTGAGATCGTTGATCGTTGCCTCCAGCTACCAACGGCCCGCTGGCCGGAACAGATCGAGGCCTGGCTGCACGCGGTCGTCGCCGAGGGCGAGCTCGCCACCGAGGAACACCGCTTCGGCGACGTCGCGGAACGGCAACGCGCCGTGCTCGTCCAGCGCGGCTGGTCGGCCCGTACCGCCGGACCGGTCGCCGACGCGCTCATCCCCTTCGGCGACCACTTCGAGGTCGTGGTGTTCGTGGGCACCGGCAACGAGTTCCGCCGGCTGACCGTGGTCCGCCGATCGATGCTCGGGCTCGGCGATCCCGGCGTACCGTCGCCGGTCCAGCTGAGTCTCGCCGACATCTCCACGCTGGTGCCGCGCGAGCAGGACGGTATCTCGGTCCTCGCCCGAGCGGACGATCCGCTGGTCTCGATGGCCGTCGTCGACCGGGAGAACTTGTTGCCGCAGGCATCGACGGGAGCCGGCGTGCTGATCGGCGTACCGCGGCTGAGCATGGTTGCCTACTGCCCCGCCGACGCCGGCCAGGAACGCGCCGACACGCTGGCCCGCTGGATCGCCGACAGCTACCGTGACGCACCGGACCAGTGCTCGCCGGACCTGTACTGGCTGCAGGGCGACCAGATGGTGCAGGTGCCCGTCACCCTCAGCACTCCGCCGACCGCTCTGTTGCCCGCGGCACTCAAACCCCAGCCTCGCCGGACCTGGCTGCGGTACCTGTTCGGTCGCCAGTCCGGTGACCTCGGTCGCTCGCACTGAACTACTTCTTCGGAGAAGGGCTGACCGGACCGGACGTCGTCGTGGTGGGAGCCGGCTGCTGCTCCTTCTCCTTCGCCTGCGACGACTTGAAGTACGACACCCCGGCGCAGCCCGCACAGGCCAGCGCCGCGATCATCACACTCGCCAGCACCCGCCCGGTCGCCTCGTTCAGGGTGTTCTTCGCGCGCTCCGCGCCGAACAGCCACGCCTCGCGCAGGCGCCGACGCCGTACCGCGACCGACTCGATGACCTGCGTTCCGTACGTCCCGGACACTCAGACCTCCTGACCCGCGACGACCCACGGGCGCCATTGCTCGGCGTCCGGCGCGTCAACCGTCGTACCCGCCGGGAACTCGTGCACGCCCCGCCCCGGCCGGTACGCCGCGACGAGGACATCCAGGTCGTGGCACAACAGCATCGGTACGTCGGGGCGCGCAGCAACCAGCCGGTCGAACACCAACCGGGCCTCGTGCCGCTGGACGGCTTCGTCGCGCCCGAGCCAGATCTCGATCTCGATCGGGTAGTGGTCGGTCGCCTGGGCGCCCTCCTCCACCACCAGGTCGTTCGGCTGCACGATGTAGCCGAGGACGCCGTCGACCGTCGCGGCCGGGCCGCGCAGTCCGAACTCGTCCGGCCCGGCACCCGAGGTGTCCGGGATCGGCTCCAGCCCGAGGAGCTCCTGGAGCCTGGCCGCTTCCTCTTCAGCCGTCGCGGACGACTGCAGGAAGATGTTCTCCTGCTCGGACATCAGCCCCTCCTCTCGTAGGTGATCATCCGGCCGTCGGCCAGGATCACGTGCAGTTTCGCAGGCCGGCGGTCGTTCAGCCGCTCGTGACTCGCGTACGCCCGGTCGACCATCTCCTCGGTCAACCCCACGTTGCGGCCGTCGATCACCGCCTCGCCGTCGGCCTCCGGGACCTGCTTCGCGGCCTTCTTGATGTTCCGCCGGATCGCGCTCGGCTCGCCGCTCTCCAGCGTCTTGAACTCGGTGATCAGACCGTCGTCGACAGGACTCTTCCGCACCATCGACTCCGGGTTGCGCATCTTCTGCTTCGAGTCGTCCTGCTTGCGGGCGTCCACCCGCCAGCCCTCCTCCTCGAGCCGATCCGCGATCTCCCGCTCCTTCGGCTGGAACTGCCCGTCCGGATCATGCACGCTGGGCGCCCACTCGTCCCCGAGCGCCTTGTGATGAAAGGCCGGATCGAACCCAGCCTTCCCACTGACCCCGAACTGCGGATCACTGGCCCGCCACTCCTGCCCCGCACCTGCCGCGCCACTAGCTCCCGGCCCGTCGGTCGCGCGCGGTCCGCCGGTCGTGCCGGTGCCCTCGGTCGTGCCGGTGCTCGGCCCATCACCCGCCGCGCCCTGCGACTCCGACTGCCCAGGACCCCGGTCCTCCGGAGCCCCGCCGTACCGCGGCTCGCCCTGACCCGCATCTCCACGGGCCGGCTCACCCGCATGCGGCGCCCCGCCGTACGGTTCGCCGGCGTGAGGTGCACCGCCGTACGGTGCCTCGCCACCCGGCCGCTGACCGCCGTACGGCGACTCGTTCGGCGTATGACGTCCCGTCGGACCAAAGCCCCGCGGGTCGTACGCCTGCCGCGGATCGTAACCAGGCTGCCCCGGCTGCTGGAACGGCTGCTGATGCGGCTGATACGGATCCGGCTGCCGCGGGTCGTACCCAGGCTGCTGGCGCGGATCGTAACCAGGCCGCTGGCGCGGGTCGTAATCAGGCTGCTGGCGCGGGTCATGCCCCGGCTGCTGCACCTGCCGCGGATCGGACCCGGGCTGCTGCCGCGCCTCATAACCTGGCTGCTGCGGCTGCCGCGGGTCATACCCCGGCTGATGCGCACCCGGCGTACGCGGATCCCACCCAGGCGCCTGCCCCGGCTGCTGATGCTGCCCCGGAGGCCCGTAATCCGGCTCCGGATGATGCCCAGTAGGCCCAAACCCTGGCTGCTGCGGCTGCCGCGGGTCGTAACCGGACTGCTGCGGCCGCTGGTCGTAGCCCGGCTGCTGGCGCGGATCGTAACCAGGCTGCTGGCGCGGGTCGTAGGCCGCCTGCCGCGGCTGACGCGGGTCATGGTTCGGCGGCCCGAACTGACCAGGCTGCTGCGCCGGGTAACCACCCGGCTGCTGACCGCCCCGCGGACCGACCTGTCCCTCCGCCTGCCGACTACCCGGCCCGAAGTCGCTCTCCGGGTGATACCCCGGATGCTGCGGCCCGAACGACCCCTGCCCCGGCCCATACGGCTGCCGCGGCTGCCGCGGGTCATACTCCGGCTGATGCGCACCCGGCCCATAGGCCTGATTCGGCTGCCCAGGCTGCCCAGGCTGCCCCGGCCCATACGGCCGACCTGACGTGTGCGGCTGACCCGGCCGCCCCGGTCCGAACGGCTCGCCTGGCTGACCCGGACCGTACTGCTGAGGCTGACCCGGCGCGTGCGGCTGCCCCGGCTGCCCCGGACCAAACGGTTGGTTCGGCTGACCGGGACCGTACGGCTGCTGCGGCTGACCCGGCGAATGCGGCTGACCCGGCGAGTGCGGCTGACCCGGTCCGAACGGTTGGTTCGGCTGACCGGGACCGTACGGCTGCTGCGGCTGACCCGGCGAATGCGCCTGACCCGGCGAGTACGGCTGACCCGGCTGGCTCGGCTGACCCGGTCCGAACGGCTGGTTCGGCTGACCGGGACCGTACGGCTGCTGCGGCTGACCAGGCGAATGCGGCTGACCCGGGCCGTACTGCTGCGGCTGACCCGGTGCGTGCGGCTGGCCTGGCTGACCCGGGCCGTAGGACTGGTTCGGCTGTCCCGGGCTGTAGGGCTGGTGGGGCTGATTCGGGGTGTGCGGCTGCTGGGGCTGGCCTGGGCCGAACGGGGTCTCGGGCGGCTGGCCAGGCGTGCGCGGTTGTCCCGGGCCGTATGGCGGCTGGCTCGGGCTATGCGTCGGCTGACCGGGACCGTACGACGGCTGCGGCTCGGCTGCACTGTGTTGCGGGCGCGGCATCGGCGGTGGGGCCGGCGTGTGGGGCTGCGGCGGGGTCCACGGTTGTGGACTCCGGTCGAACGGGTTGTACGGGCTCTGCGGCGACGGGGTCCGCGTCGGCCGCTCGAGGACGATCGGGTCGGGGAAGTCGGGTGACACCTCGCTCGGACCACCGTGGTCGCGGACGTGGATGTGCCAGATGCCGGTCTCCTCGTCCTTCACCATGCGGGTCGGGTAGAACGGCGTGTGGGGCCCGTGGACCACTTCGTCGATCCCGACCGCAGGGTCCCGCATGAACGACAGGTCCTTGCCGTGGCGTGAGTCGATGTGCAGTACGACCCGACCGGCGGAGTACTTCCCGCCACTGAAGTCTTCCGCGCCCTCCGCACCCTTCGCGGAGTGCGTGAACGCGGGCTCCTTCGCGGTCTGCCCCGGCCGGTACCGGTTCAGGAACGCCTCGAACTCGTCCACCGAATCGAAACTCAACCCACGCTGGATCTCGCCGTGGAAATCGGGCAGCTTGTTCAGCGTGGACGCCGCCACGCGGGCGACCGGGTTCTGCTCGACCGACCGATCGCCGGCCCGGAACGCGTCGTTGATGTCCTGATGGTCGTGACCGATCAGCATCCGCTCGAGCGAGGTCACCTCGGTCTCGGTGAGCGCGTTCGGATCCCCGACCTGCCGGCCGAGGCGCTCGCGAATCTCCGCGAGCTTCCCGGCGTGCATTCCACCCTTCTGCGCCAGCGCCCGGTGGTCCGCCTCCGAAGCCCGGAACCCCCGATCCGCCAACTCCGACCCCGAGAACGGATCCTCCCCGTTCCCGTGATGCCCGCCGTACTCCCCACCATCACGCCCACGAGGCGCGTGCGTCTCGGGCGCGTGCGAGCCCGGGGTGTGCGCCTCCGGAGCGTGCGAATCCGGGGTATGTGACTCGGGAGCATGCGTCCCGGGGCCGTTCGCCTCCGGTGCGTGCGTCTCGGGCGTGTGCGAGCCGGGGGTGCGCGAGTCGGGAGCATGCGTGCCCGGAGTGTGCGCCTCCGGTGCATGCGTCTCGGGCGTGTGCGAGTCGGGGGTGCGCGAGTCCGGAGCATGCGTCCCCGGAGTGTGCGCCTCCGGCGTATGCGATCCCGGGGTGTTTGCCTCGGGGGTATGCGAGCCAGGCGTGCGCGAGTCGGGAGCATGCGTCCCCGGAGTGTGCGCCTCCGGCGTATGCGAGCCCGGGGTGTTTGCCTCGGGAGTATGCGAGCCAGGCGTGCGCGAGTCGGGAGCATGCGTGCCCGGAGTGTGCGTCTCCGGCGTGTGCGAGCCCGGGGTATGTGACTCGGGAGCATGCGTGCCCCGGATGCTCGACTCCGGCGTCTGCGTCCCCGGGGTGTGCGAGTCAGCGTGTGTGCCCGGCGTAGCCGTCACTGGCTCGTGGGAGTCCGGCGTGTGCGTGCTCGGGGTCTGCGACTCCGGCGTGTGCGTGCTCGGGGTCTGCGACTCCGGCGTGTGCGAGCTCGGTGTGTGTGACTCGGGGGCGTGCGTCTCCGGCGTACGTGAGCCCGGAGTATGCGACTCCGGGGCGTGCGTGCCCGGCGTGCCCGTCCCCGGCGTCTGCGTGCCTGGCGTGTGCGTCCCCGGCGTACCCGTCCCCGGCGTGCTTGAGCCCGGTGTGTGCGAGCTCGGCGTAGCGGGCTCTGGGGAGTGCGTGGGGGCGTCGCCGGCGTGGGTGCCTGGGGTGGCCGAGTCTGGGTTGGGAGTGTGGGAGGGGTTGGGGAGGTCCTTGGGGGGTGGGACGTAGTGGGGTGGGGTGTGGGGGTCGGCGGGGACGCCTTCCCAGTGGCCGCCGCGTTCGCGGACGGCGAACTGCATCTCGGTGATGTGGACGTCGCGGCTGTTGCCGTTCGCGTCGACGTACTTGTACGGGTTGTCGAACGACCCGTCGCCGTGGAACGGCTGGTGCACCAGCCCACCCGGCGGCTGACTGTCGACGATCCGTACGACGCCGGCGTCGTCGACGAACGCGTTCAGTACGTGCCCACCGCCCGGGATGTTCGGGTTCCCCGAGTGCCAGCGGACGAACAGGTTCGCGTGCGTGCCCGGCGGCCGCCCGTCCAGCGCGTCGTGGACGGTGCGGAACGCGTTCTCGGTGAACTCGCTCGGGTTCAGGTTCGAGCGTTCGATCGCCAGCTTGTGGCCCGGCTTGAAGTCCTTCAGGCCCATCCATTCCAGCGTCGGCTCGCGCATCTCGCCGGCCGCGAGGCGCCGCCCGTTGGCCAGCTCCGGTACGTCGCCGTTCAGGATCGCCGCCGTCTTGCGCGAACAGTCCGCGCAGTTCATCCGGAACTCGGGTCCCCGGTCGTGGTCCGGGTTCACATGCCGTACCCAGTCCCGAATGCTGCCCTCGGGCGGTGGGTCGATCGTCGAGCGCAAGATCTGGCGACGGGGATCGTGCGGGTCGCGCGGCAGGAAGTTCTGCCCGTCGACCTGGGTGTCGTTCGGGTTGGCGTTCGGGTCCTGCGGGCGGTTCGGGTCCGAGTGCGGCGGGTACGGACGCTCGGCCGGCGCCTGCTCGCGCAGGTACTCCGGCTTCATCCGGTCGATCTCTTCCTGCCGCACCTTCGGGTCGTCGTACTTCGGGTCGTTCGCGTCGTCGTGCGGGCGCCGCGGCTCGTCGGGACGCGACTCGTGCCCCGGACGGTTCGGCTGGTTCGGCTCGCGCGGTACGTCGCGATGCCCGCCCGGCGTGGCATGACCAGGCACCCCAGGGTGCACCGCCGGCGGCGCGACGACATCCGGCGTGCGAGTACCCGGCGTGGTGTCCGGCGCATGCGTCGAGTCCGGTGCGTGCGTGGACTCCGGGGTATGCGTCGACTCCGGCGTGTGCGTTCCGGGCTCCGGCGTGCGCGTGGTGCCTGGAGTGTGCGGCTCAGACGTGCGAGTCGTACCCGGCGTATGCGTCTCCGCCTCAGGCGTGTGCGTCGACTCTGGTGTGCGGGTCGACTCGGGCGTACGTGTACCCGGCTCAGGCGTGTGCGTCGAGTTCGGCGTGTGCGTCGACTCTGGCGTGTGCGTGGAGCTCGGTGTGTGCGTCGGCTCAGGCGTGTGCGTGGTGCCCGGGGTACGCGTGCCCGGCTCAGGCGTGTGCGTGGAGTTCGGCGTGTGCGTCGGCTCAGGCGTGTGCGTGGTGCCAGGGGTACGCGTGCCCGGCTCAGGCGTGTGCGTGGTGCTCGGGGTGTGCGTGCCCGGCTCAGGCGTGTGCGTCGTACCCGGGGTGTGCGTCCCCGCCTCGGGCGCGTGCGTCATGGACTCGGGCGTGTGGGTGCCCGGCTCAGGCGTGTGCGTCGAGCTCGGCGTGTGGGTCGACTCGGGCGTGTGCGTGCCCGCTCCAGGCGTATGCGTCGACTCCGGCGTGTGCGTCGCACCGGGAGTGTGCGTGCTCTCCGGTGTGTGCGTCGCGGCCGGCGTGTGCGACTCCGGGGTGTGCGACTCGGGGGTGTGCGTGGGCGTCTCGGGCGTGTGCGTCGTGCCCGGCGAATGCGTCGTCGGCTGACCAGGCGTGTGCGAGCTCGGCGTCCCCGTCCCCGGATCAGCGTGCGACGCAGGCGACGAAGTACCAGGCTCGGCGTGCGACACCGGAGATGTCGGCCCAGGATCCGCATGCGAACCAGGCGACGCAGTCCCCGGATCGGCGTGCGACACCGGCGACGTCGTACCAGGGTCTGCGTGCGATGCGGGAGACGACGTACCAGGATCAGCATGCGACGCAGGAGACGACGTACCAGGATCCGCATGCGACACCGGCGACGTCGTGCCGGGATCCGCGTGGGAGACCGATGGGGTCTCGACCGACGGCGTGTGAACCGACGGGGTCTCGACCGTTGGCGTGTGCGTGCTCGCCGCCGGCACGTGCGGCGTGTCAGGCGTGCTGTGCGACGGTACGTCGACATGCGCGCCCTCGACCGACGGTACGTCGACGCCGACCTTCGGCACGCCCTGCATCTTGAAGGTCTCGCCGACGATCGGGATCTTCGACATCCCGTTGACGACGCTGCCGACCTTCGGGATCTTCGACACCGCGCCGAGCGCCGCGTCGTGCATCGCCGCGCGGGTGACCTGCAGTTTCTCGGCGACTCCGGCGACCTTCGCCACCGTCATGCTGGCCGCACCGAACTTGCCGGCCATCGCCGCGGTCTTGACCGCGCCCGCGCTACCGCCGCTGGCGACCGTCGCGACGATGTTGGTGAGCGCCATCCCGAAGGCCTTGCCCGGGTTCTTGCTCCACTCGTCCCAGGCGACGAACCCCTTGAGCATCTCCTTGCCCATGGTCAGGCCCTGCTTGCCGAACTCCTTCACGGCGTCCGGCCGGGTGTCCAGACCTGTCACGGAGTCGAACGCCGCCCAGGCCAACTGGTACGGGGCGGTCACCACTTGGGCGACCATCATCCCGAGGCCCTTCCAGGAATCCCCCGCCTGCTGCCAGGTCGGCATGTCCCAGCCGAAGGTGCTCTTCATGAAGTCCCGGAGCGGGCCGATCGAGCCCAGCGCCGGCAGTACCGGGATCAGCGTGAGGATGCTCTGCACCGTCTCGCCGACCACCGTCAGCACACCGACGACCGCGTTCACCGGGAACTCGAGGCAGTCCTGCCACCACGGCTTGTCCCGCTCCTCCTCGGTCCCCCACGCGGGCGGATCCGGCTCCTTGTCCTCGTCCGGCTTCGGCGGCGGCGGGTCGCCCTCGCGCTGGCCGGTCTTCACGTCCCAGGGCTTGCCGCCGTACAACCGCGCGATCGCGTTCGCCGCGTTGAAGCAGATGGTCGGCATCTCCTCCTGCATGATGCGCGTGACGTCTTTGACCATCCGGTTGTTGTCATCGATCATCGCCTGATCGTTCTGCCACTCCGGATTGCCGTCCTTGCGGCGGTGCCAGGCGTAGGCCTCGGTGCGGATGTTGGTCAGCTGGGTGATCTTCTCCTGCACCGCGCCGGCCAGGTTCCGCAGGTGGTTCGCGACCTGCGGCAGCGTCGGCCCGAACTCGGTCAACTTGGTCTCGATGATCTGCGTCGAGCCGATCAGGCGATACTTCTCGGGCGCCTGATAGTTGCCGTCCAGGCCCTTGAACGTGCTATTCACGGACTGGCCGAGCTGGGTGAACTTCGGCCCGAGGTCCCGCAGCGCCTGGTCGTGAGCATCGATCGTCTGGACCATCCTGGTCAGATCGGCGATCGGGATGCCTTCGGGTTTGATCATGGCAGCTCAGTCCTCAGTCACACGGGGGTCAACAGGTGCGTCAGGTACGGCGTAGGGCGGCGACGAGCAGCGTCAGGACTGCGCCCGGGCCGCGATCATCGCCTGGTCAAGCGACTGCAGGCTCGGTTGGAACGAACTGATGCCGTGGTCGGCGACCAGGAACATCAGGTTCGAGTAGCCCGGCGGCACGAACACCAGGAACTCCTCGGCCTGGTACGCCGCCCACTCGGCAAGGTCCTCGGGACTCGTGGCGTTGCCAGGCTCCGAGGACTCGGCCGTCAGCCACTCGGCGAGCCGTACCCGCCCTGCCTGGGCGACGTCGTCCGGCACCGTCGATGCCGGGTCCTGGTCCGTCATACGGCCCTGTTCCTTCCTCCTGCGTTGCCGCCGCCCGGCGGATCCGGGATCACGCCGTTCTGTGCGGCCTGCTGCGCACGCAGCGCCATCTCTTCCTGGCCGCCCATGTAGGCCTTCACAGCGTTCTGCGCGCCGGTCACCGAGGCGCCGACCTGCTTCGCCGCGGCCTCGAGGTTCGGGGCCCAGTGCTGGGCGTACTCCCCCAGCGAGGCGGCGACCACCGAGAACATCTGCCAGTTGAGACCCTCCGCGAGCCCCTGCAGCGACGTGCCGTACGTCTTCGCGTAGCCGTCGAACGGCTCAGCGGCCGTCACCGTCTTCTGGAGTACGTCGTTCACGCCCGCGACGTTGATGTCCCAGTCCACTGTCATTCCCTCCGATCAGCCGGATCCGGCCCACAACGAGCCCGGACGCGCCCCGTCAGGGGAACGTCCGGGACGGTGACGCTGGACTCGGCGGTCAGCCGCCGATGTTGTCGACCGCCGCGCCTGCCTTCTTCAAGGTCGCGGCAGCGGTGGCGTCGTTCTGCGCCAGGGTGTCCTTCAGCGACTTGATGATCGCCAGGGTCTGGTCGGCCGCCTTGTTGAAGCGGTCCTCGACACCGCGGTAGTTCTCGGTCACGCCGCTCGCCGACGCGTCCGCCAGCGCGGCGGTCACGTTCTGCTTGTGGGCCGCGATCAGAGCCGAGATCTGGCCGGAGAGGTTGTTGATCGTCGTCTGGACCTCGCCCGAGGCCGCGGTGTCGTAGCTGTTGCGGTTCGCCATTGCGGTTTCCTCTCTCAGCGCTTGCCGAACTTGGCGGCGTTGAAGTCGGCCGCACCCTGGTTCTTCTTCGCGGTGTCCGCCATGTCGCTGTCACCGGTGCGGAAGGCCGTGTCCATGCCGGACTGGCCCTGGTTGATGGCCGCCAGGCCGGCGTTCAGGTCGGCGGCGATCCCGTCGACGTTGCCCTTGAAGGCGTCGAACATCGCCTTGCCGGCGCCGTTCATCTTGCCTTCGAGCGGCTGTGCGGCGGCAACGAGTTGCTTCACCAAGCCGCCGAGGTCCTGGGTTCCGGTCGAGGTCTTCTTGGCCAATTGGCTCAGGGTGTCCTGACCCATGTCCCAGCGTCCGGTCACGATTTCTCCTTCGACAGTGTGGTTGCGCCGCAGCGCAACGATAGTCGGAGAAACAGGTCAATACCTGAATGCCGGCACGGTCCTGGGACCCTTTCGATCACGATCGAAAGGCCCGCGTGACGCGACTGTGAAGTACGCCACGCGGACCTGTCAGAGAGATTGCTTCGAGCAACAACAATTGCCCGATCAGGCAACGATCCCGCGACTAGCCGGCCGTGCGCTTCCGCGCGGTCGCGGTGGTTTTCTTGGCCGCGGTCTTGCGCGCGGGAGCCTTCTTCGCCGCGGCGGCCTTCTTCACTGCTGCCTTCTTCGCCACCGTCTTCTTCGCCGCGGCCTTCTTGGCCGGCAGCGCCTTCGGCGCCGCTTGCCTGGCGCTCGGCTTCGCGGCCCGCCCCTCGAGGATCTCCGCGAGGAACTGACCCGTGTACGACGACGGGTTCGCCGCGACCTCCTCCGGCGTACCTTCCGCGACCAGGGTGCCGCCGCGTCGGCCGCCGTCCGGGCCGAGGTCGATCAGCCAGTCGGCGGTCTTGATGACGTCGAGGTTGTGCTCGATCACCAGCACCGAGTTGCCCTTGTCCACCAGACCGCTCAGGACGCCCAGCAGCTTCCGGATGTCCTCGAAGTGCAGACCGGTGGTCGGCTCGTCCAGCACGTATACCGTGCGGCCGGTCGAGCGTCGCTGCAGCTCGGAGGCCAGCTTGACCCGCTGCGCCTCACCACCGGACAGCGTCGGCGCCGGCTGCCCGAGCCGGACGTACCCCAGACCGACCTCGACCAGCGTCTTCAGGTGCCGCGAGATCGCCGGGATCGCCGCGAAGAACTCGGACGCCTCCTCGATCGGCATGTCCAGCACGTCCGCGACCGTCTTGCCCTTGTAGTGCACCTCGAGCGTCTCGCGGTTGTACCGCGCGCCGTGGCACACCTCGCACGGGACGTAGACGTCCGGGAGGAAGTTCATCTCGATCTTCAGCGTGCCGTCGCCCGAGCAGGCCTCGCAGCGGCCGCCCTTCACGTTGAACGAGAAGCGACCCTGCTGATACCCGCGGACCTTCGCCTCGGGCGTCTCCGCGAACAGCTTGCGGATGTGGTCCCACACCCCGGTGTACGTCGCCGGGTTGGACCGCGGCGTACGGCCGATCGGCGACTGGTCGACGTGGATCACCTTGTCCACGAGGTCCATCCCGGAGATCTTCGTGTGCCGTCCCGGGACCGCGCGGGCGCCGTAGATCTGCCGCGCGAGCGACGTGTAGAGGATGTCGTTGACCAGCGTCGACTTGCCCGAGCCGGACACCCCGGTGACCGCGACGAACACCCCGAGCGGGATGGTCACGTCGATGTCCTTCAGGTTGTTCTGCCGGGCGCCGTACACCGTGAGCTCGCGGCCCTCGGTGAGCGGACGGCGTACCTCCGGGATCGGGATCTCGCGGCGACCGGAGACATAGGCACCGGTGATCGAATCGGGGTGGTTGCGCAGGTCGTCGACCGTGCCGGACACGACCACCTGACCACCGTGCTCACCGGCACCCGGGCCGATGTCGACGACCCAGTCGGCGTGGTCGATGGTGTCCTCGTCGTGCTCGACCACGATCAGCGTGTTGCCGAGCTCCTTCAGCCGGACCAGTGTGTCGATCAGCCGCCGGTTGTCGCGCTGGTGCAGACCGATCGACGGCTCGTCCAGCACATACAGCACGCCGACCAGGCCGGAACCGATCTGCGTCGCCAACCGGATCCGCTGCGCCTCGCCACCGGACAGCGAACCCGCCGGCCGGCTCAGCGCCAGGTAGTCCAGACCGACGTCGAGCAGGAATCGCAACCGCTCGCCGATCTCCTTGACCACCCGCTCCGCGATCTGCTTCTCCCGCGGGGTCAGCTCCATCCGCACGAGGAAGTCGTGCACCTCGTCGATCGACATCGCGCTGATCTCCGCGATGTTCTTCCCGCCGAGGGTGACCGCCAGGGAGATCGGCTTCAGCCGCGCGCCGTTGCAGGCCAGGCACGGCACCTCGCGCATGTACTCCTCGAAGCGCTCCCGCCCGGTGTCGCTGGACGCCTCCGCGTGCCGGCGCTCGACATACGGGATCACGCCTTCGAAGGTCGTGTAGTACGAGCGCTCGCGGCCGTAGCGGTTCTGGTAGGAGACGTGGACCTGCTTGTCGTGGCCGGTGAGCAGCGCCTTCTTGGCCTTCGCCGGCAGCTCACCGAACGGCGTGCTGGTCCGGAACTTCAGGTCCTTTGCCAGCGCCTCGAGCAGCCGCTCGAAGTACTGCGAGACGTTCTGCCCGGCCCACGGCTGGATGGCGCCCTCGTCGAGCGACTTCGACGGGTCCGGGACCAGGAGCTCCGGGTCGACCTCCATCCGCGTGCCCAGACCGGTGCACACCGGGCAGGCGCCGTACGGCGAGTTGAACGAGAACGACCGCGGCTCCAGCTCGTCGATGGCGAGCGGGTGATCGTTCGGGCAGGCGAGCTTCTCGGAGAAGCGGCGCTCGCGGTGCGGATCGTTCTCCGGGAGGTCGACGAAGTCGAGCACGACCAGACCGCTGGCCAGGCCGAGCGCGGTCTCCACCGAGTCGGTCAGCCGCTGCTTCGCGGAGCTCTTCACCGCGAGCCGGTCGACGACGACGTCGATGCTGTGCTTCTTCTGCTTGTCGAGCTTCGGCGGCTCGGTGAGCTGGATCGTCTCGCCGTCGACGCGGGCCCGGGAGAACCCCTGACCGGTCAGCTGGCGGAACAGGTCGACGTACTCCCCCTTGCGGCCGCGGACCACCGGGGCGAGCACCTGGAACCGGGTGCCCTCCTCGAGCTCGAGGACCCGGTCGACGATCTGCTGCGGTGTCTGCCGGGCGATCGGCTCGCCGCACTCGGGGCAGTGCGGCCGCCCGGCGCGGGCGAACAACAGCCGGAGGTAGTCGTAGACCTCGGTGATCGTGCCGACGGTCGAGCGCGGGTTGCGTGAGGTGGACTTCTGGTCGATCGAGACGGCCGGTGACAGCCCCTCGATGAAGTCGACGTCGGGCTTGTCCATCTGCCCGAGGAACTGCCGTGCGTACGCCGAGAGTGACTCGACGTACCGCCGTTGGCCTTCGGCGAAGATCGTGTCGAAGGCCAGGCTGGACTTCCCGGACCCGGACAGGCCGGTGAAGACGATCATGGCGTCCCGCGGCAGGTCGACCGAGACGTCCTTCAGGTTGTGCTCACGCGCTCCGCGCACGATCAGACGGTCAGACACAAGCTCACTCTCAGCCGTTCTCGAGGGGTATCCGGGTGGTTCTCTCACTGGCCCCGTCATGCTAACGAGGCCCACCGACAAAAACTTCCGCCGCCGGAATCGGCGCCTGATCCCGGGGATCGTTTCGAAAGTATATTCGATCAACGAAGGCGGGTGCCGCAGGCTACGGGTACCCAGCGACCCGACATGACGCACGGCGCCGCAGGTGCGAGGATCGGCGGTGTCACCGAGATCCAGGGAGAAGGCAGATGCCTGAGTACCACGGGAACGTCAAGGTCGGCGGACCGGCACAGACACACGAGCTGGCCCGGTTGATGATCACCAAGGTCGCGGTCGGGCCGATGGACAACAACGCCTACCTGCTGCGCTGCCGGCAGACCGACGAGCAGGTCCTGATCGACGCCGCGAACGAGGCCGGCACGCTGCTCCGGCTGATCGGCGACGGCGGCCTCGCGCGGGTCGTCACCACGCACCGTCATCAGGATCACTGGGAGGCGCTGGCGGAGGTCGTCGCCCGCACCGGCGCCACCACGGTCGCCGGCCGGTACGACGCCGAAGGCATCCCGGTCCCGACCGACCAGCTCGTCGACGACGGGGACCACATCGCCGTCGGGGACTGCAGCCTGCGCGTCATCCACCTCGTCGGCCACACCCCCGGCTCGATCGCCCTCCTGTACGACGACCCGGACGGCGCACCGCACCTGTTCACCGGCGACTCGCTGTTCCCCGGCGGCGTCGGCAACACCCAGGGCGACCCGGAGCGCTTCACGTCCCTCGTCAACGACGTCGAGACCAAGCTCTTCGACCAGCTCCCCGACGAAACCTGGGTCTACCCCGGCCACGGTGCCGACACCACTCTCGGCGCCGATCGCCCGAACATCGCCGAATGGCGCAAGCGCGGCTGGTGACCACGCCGCCGGCCGACGCGCCGCACCACCACGGCTCCGTCACCCGCGTGGGGTGATGAGGCGGTAGAGCCGCGGCCGGATGCTGGCCGCAATGATTCATCTGCGGGTCGTCAGTCCACCCGACATCACCGCGGCGATGCTGCCCGCGCTGCGCGCGGAACCCACGGTGATGAACCTGACCGTGTTCCGGTCCGCGGCGAGCAAGCCGGACGGGGACGCGGTCCAGTTCGACGTCCAGCAGGGCGCAGCCGACCAGGTCATCGAGCGGCTGCGCCGGCTGGGCTTGGAGCAGCGTGGGGCGATCGTGCTCGAGAACGTCGACGCCTCGGTCTCCGCCCTGACGGACGGTGTCCCGGCGCCTCGCCTGCGGTTCCAGCAGTTCGCGCCGGTGTGGGCCGAGGTCGAGGCCCGGATCCGGCGCGGAGGGAGCTACCCGCCGAGCTGGTTCGGGTTGCTCGTGATCGCGAGCCTGATCGGGACCGTCGGGATCCTGACGAACTCGGAGATCCTCATCGTCGGAGCGATGGTCGTCGGGCCGGAGTACGGCGCCATTCTCAGCCTCGCCTTCGGCGTGACCCGCCACGACCCCACCCGCGTCCGGCACGCCGTGACCGCGCTGGTCGTCGGGTTCACCCTGGCGGTGCTCGGCGCGCTCGTGCTGTCGGCGGTGATCCGATGGGCGGACCTGCAGCCGAAGGCCTACGCGCTGGGAATCCGGCCGGTGTCCACGCTGATCGACACCCCCAACTGGTTCTCCCTGATCGTCGCCTTGCTGGCCGGCGTCGTGGGGGTCGTCTCGGTCACCGAGGCACGATCGAGCACGCTGATCGGGGTCTTCATCTCGGTCACGACCATTCCCGCGGCGTCCGACATCGGGGTGTCGCTCGCCTTCGGCAGCGGCAGGGAGGCCTGGGGCGCCACGCTCCAGCTCCTCCTGAACGTCACGGTTCTGGCTGCTGTGGCGATCGCCGGACTGCCCGCACAGCGAGCCGTCTGGCGACGGGCCACCCGCCGGCGTACACGAGTTGGAGGTTGACGACATGACCGGCACGAGACATACGGGAACCGAGCCTGCGGGCCGGCAGCTGACCCAGGACGAGTTCCGTTCGCTGTACCGGCGGCTGCGGGACGACCGGCCGTGGGGTCCTGACGACCGACGCGGAGCATTGAACTACCTCACCCCCGGCGAGACGCTGGCTGCCGCCCGCGAGGTGGGGCTCGGCCGTGCGGTGTCGCTGGCCGCACCGATCGAGGGGCGGGTGACGGCGGACAACCCCGACCCCGCGCGGCACCGCATGAAGGGGTTGCCGGCGGCCGCAGCCGGGCGCGGCCTCGCGTTCGGCCTGGATCGGATCGAGATGAACATCCACGGCAACGCCGACAGCCACCTCGACGCCCTGTGTCACGTGATCTTCGACGGCGAGATGTACAACGGCGTGCCGGCGGACACCCTCACAGAGGCCGGCGCATCCGAGCTGTCCGTCGCCACGGCAGCCGACGGAATCGTCGGTCGCGGCGTGCTGCTCGACGTACCCGGGTCTCGCGGGGTGGATTGGCTGGAGCCCGGAGACCAGGTCACCGTCGACGACCTGCTCGCCGCGGAGCGGCGCGAGGGGGTTCGGGTCGGACGCGGTGACATCGTGCTCGTCCGGGTCGGCCATCGGCTGCGGCGCCGCGAGCGCGGGCCTTGGGACGTCGCGGCGGCCCGCGCCGGGCTGCACCCGGACGTCATGCCGTTGCTGGCCGAGCGGGAGATCTCGGCGCTGGGCAGCGACGGCAACAACGACACCGCGCCGAGCGTGGCCGACGGAGTGGACTTCCCGATCCACGTCCTTGCCATCGACGCGCTCGGGGTGATGCTGATGGACTACCTCGAGTTCGACGAACTCGTGCCGATGTGCGAGGAAGCCGCACGCTGGTCGTTCCTCTGTGTCATCGCGCCGCTCCGGCTACCGACCGCGACAGGCTCACCGATCAACCCGATCGCCGTGTTCTGACGACGCTGGTCCTAGGCTGCCGGGGTGAGCGGATTCGCGGAGTATCGGCCAGGGATCTCGCGGCAAGCTGCCGACGCTGCGATCGTCGTGCGGCCGGCGGAGGTCGGCGATCTCGACGCCTGCGCCGACCTGATCGTGTCGCGGACCGGTGGGTCCGCGGGCGATCGGCGTGAGCGGTTGGCGGCGGACCTGCAGGATCCACAGAAGTATGTGGCGGTCGCCGTCGTCGACGACGAGGTGGTCGCGTACGGCGGAGTGATCCGCCACGACCGCTCCCCCGCGGATCCGCCGACGACCGCCCCGTCCGGCTTCTACCTCATCGGCCTGATCGTCGCGCCCGAGTGGCGGCGATACGGGATCGGCGATCTGCTGACACAGGACCGGATGCGTTGGACCGCCGAACGCGCCGACGAGCTCTACACGTTCGTCAACCTCGCGAACGGCGCGATCCTGGACCTCCACCAGAGGTTCAGGTTCACCGAAGTGACCCGCGACTTCACCTTCCCCAACGCTCCACTCGAGCCTGGGACCTGCGTCCTCCTGCGGGCCGAGATCTGACATGGCGACCTGGCGCGACATCTGCGGACTGGCGGAGCGGCTGCCCGACGCGCGCCTCGGCGAAGCACACGAAGGCTCCCCCGCCTGGTACGCCGGACGGCACCAGTTCGCTCGCCTCCGATGGGACGACGACGAGCGCGAACTGCTCCAGGTGTGGACCGGCGACATGAACGCCGGTGCCGAGTTCGCCGGCCGCCCGCAGGTGTTCCCGTTCGTGCAGACCTTCGAGTACCGGGTCACCTGCTGGGGCTACCTCGATCAGCTCGACCTGCGCGAGGCGGCCGAGCTGATCCTCGACTCGTACGGCATCCGCGGCGGACCCAGACGGCGCGCCGCGGTGGTCCCGGAAGAGTTCCTGCCCTAGCGGTCGGTGAGTTCCGCCGGATAGGCGATGACGTCGACGAGGGCGTTGTTGCGGATCGCCGTGATTTCGGTGCGGCGGGCGATGGCGTCCTCGAAGAGCTGACGCTGGAGGGACTGGGCGTCGCGGAGGGGTACGCCGTTCACGGCCAGGACGAGGTCGCCTTGGCGCAGACCCGAGGCCGCCGCTGGGCTGGCCGGGATGACCTCGACGACGCGCAGCGCCGAGCGCTGGTCGAAGCGTTGCGCCAGCGTGGGATGCAACGGAGCGGGAGTGCTGACCAGACCCAGGTACGCACGACGCACCCGGCCGTCGTGCAGTAGCGAGTAGATGATCCGGCGGGTCGTCGGGTTGATCGGTACGGCGAGGCCGAGGCCGATCCCGGCGACCGCGGTGTTGATGCCGATCACCCGGCCGTTGCCGTCGGCAAGCGCACCGCCGGAGTTGCCCGGGTTGAGCGCCGCATCGGTCTGGATGACGTCCTCGATGATCCGGTTCGCCGACCCGCTGCGCACCGGCAGCGACCGGCCGAGCGCACTCACCACGCCGGCGGTCACACTGCCCGCGAGGCCGAGCGGGTTGCCGACCGCAACGACCAGGTTCCCGACCCTCAGGTGGTCCGCGTCCCCGTACTCGGGCGGGTCGGGAATCTCCCGGTCGGCCCGCAGTACGGCGAGATCGGACAACCGGTCGACCCCGACCACCCGCGCCTGCGCCGTCGTACCATCGGCGAACTCGGCGGACGCCTCGGAGCCGTCGCCGACCACGTGCGCGTTGGTGAGCAGATGCCCGTCGCCGGTCAGCACCACGCCGGAGCCGGACGAGTCGCCGCGCCGGCTGTGGATCCGCAGGCTCGCGACCCGCGGGATCAAGTGTTCGGCCACGCCCGAGACCACTCGGGAGTAGGCATCCAGAACGTCGTCCCCAGCCATCTCATCAGCCATCTCGCGCCTCCTGAATTACATCATTACACCGCAAGCAAGACCTGACCACGGCGTGAACCGGACCACAATCCTGACCGATCGGTTGAAAACTGGCCGATCGGTCAGTCAAGATGCTGACATGGCAGTCACCACGCCCGCCCGGGAGCGGACCAGGCGCGAGATCGTCCGCCAGGCGATGGACCTGTTCCAGGCCGCCGGATACAACGCGACGTCGCTGCAGGACATCGCGACCGCGGCCGGTTGCTCCAAGGCGACGGTGCTCTACCACTTCAGCGGCAAGCCGGCCGTGCTCGCCGCCGTCCTCGACCCGGCCGCCGCCGACCTGGCCGAACTGATCGCGGCCGCCGCCGAGCTGCCCCGGGCCGCGGCCCAGGACCTCGCCATCCAGCGCTTCATCGACCTCGCGGTCGAGCACCGCGGCGTTGTCGACGTCCTGCAGGACATCATCCCGGTGATCGAGGAGATGCCCGAGGTCGCGTCGCTGGTGGCCGACGGTCTGCGACTCACCGAGTACATGGCCGGCTCCGACGACCCGCTCGAACACGACCTGGCGAAGTTCGCGATCAACGGCCTGCTCGGCGAGTGCCGGCACTCCGGCGAACGTACCGACGACGACCTGCGAAGACTCTGCGACATCGCCCTGCGGAGACTGCTCCGCCGCGCCTGAGCCGAGCCCGAACCCGCCGCGCCGACGGGCGCTGCCGCCTGCTTGAACCCGCCGTACCTGACACCGAAACGGACCCCGATGGCCAACTTCCTGTACCGGCTCGGCCGGTTCTCCTACCAGCGCCGGCGGCTCGTCGCCGCGGTGTGGGCGCTGTTCCTCGTCCTGCTCGGAGTCGGCGCGCTCACGCTGGGCGGCAAGACCGCGAACACGTTCTCGATCCCGGGCACCGAGTCGCAGCGCGCCCTCGACGCGCTCAAGCAGGAGCTGCCGGCCGCCAGCGGCGCATCCGCCACAGTCGTCGTGAAGGCACCGGATGGCAAGACGCTCGCCGACCCGGCCGTGAAGGCCGCGGTCGGCGCGACCGTCGCCAAGGTCGCGAAGGTGCCGGAGGTGATCGCGGCCGTCGACCCGTTCAGCACCAAGGCGATCAGCCCGGACGGCACGACCGGACTCATCAGCGTCCAGTTCGACAAGCCGGCCGACGAACTCTCCGCCGAGAGCGCCGACGGGTACGACGCCCTGAGCGGGCTCAGCTCGGGTGATCTCAAGGTCGTCCCGGGCGGCCAGATCAAGGCCGGGATCCCGGAGATCGGGGCGACCGAGGTGATCGGTGTCGCGGTCGCGGGCGTCGTACTCGTCGTCACGTTCGGATCGCTGGTCGCCGCCGGGATGACGCTGGTGACCGCGTTGCTTGGCGTCCTGGCCGGGATGGCCGGTCTGTTCATCGTGACGGCGTTCACCGATGTGTCGTCGACGGCGCCGATCCTGGCGTTGATGCTCGGCCTCGCGGTGGGCATCGACTACTCGTTGTTCATCAGCTCGCGGCATCGTTCGCAGCTCGCCGAGGGGATGGATCCCGAGGAGTCGGTGGCGCGGGCTACGGCGACGGCCGGGTCGGCGGTGTTGTTCGCCGGAGCGACCGTGGTGATCGCGCTGGCGGGGCTGTCGGTGGTTGGTGTGCCGTTCCTGACCGCGATGGGGCTGGCCGCCGCGGCGACCGTACTGACCGCCGTACTGGTGGCGTTGACGTTGCTGCCGGCGCTGCTCGGCTTCGTCGGGAACCGGGTGCTGCCACGGAAGATCCGGAAGGCGCCGACGACACACCATCACGCCCGCGGCTTCGGGTTCCGCTGGGGCCGGCTCGTGACGAAGCTCCGGGTCCCGATCGTTGCCGTCGGCATCATCGGGCTCGGGTTGCTGGCGATCCCGGCGAAGGACATGCAGCTCGCGCTGCCCGACGGAGCCTCGGCGGCGGCCGGTAGCAACCAGCGGGTCGCGTACGACCTGACGGCGGCCGCGTTCGGGCCGGGGGCGAACGGGCCGCTCGTGGTTGTTGTGAAGAGCAACGACGCGGCCACGTCGGAGGCGATCGTCCAGCAGGTCCTGGGCAAGGCGCAGGGGCTGCCCGATGTCGTCGCCGCGCAACCGGCGGCGGCAAGCGCGGACCACACGACCCGGCTGCTGCAAGTGATCCCGAAGAGCGGGCCGGCCAGCGAGCAGACGGCTGATCTGGTGAAGAACCTGCGCTCTGCGGTACAGCCACTCGCGACGGGTGACTCGAGTATCTCGGTGACCGGCAACACGGCGGTCGGGGTCGACGTGTCGAACAAGCTGTCCGACGCGCTGCCGACGTACCTGTTCGTCGTGATCGGGTTGTCGTTCCTGCTGTTGCTGCTGGCGTTCCGGTCGGTGCTGGTGCCGTTGAAGGCGACGCTCGGGTTCGTGCTGACGATCGGCGCGACATTCGGGATCACGGTCGCGGTGTTCCAGGAAGGACATCTGGCGAGCTGGGTCGGGCTGGACTCCCCCGGTCCGCTGGTCAGCTTCCTGCCGATCATCATGATGGGGATCCTGTTCGGGCTCGCGATGGACTACGAGGTGTTCATCGTGTCGCGGGTCCGCGAGGAGTTCGTGCACGGCAGGCACGCCAACGACGCGACCATCCAGGGCCTCGGCCACGGCGCCCGCGTCGTCACCGCCGCGGCGCTGATCATGGCGTCGGTGTTCGCCGGGTTCATCCTGGTCGAGGACCCGATCATCAAGGCGATCGGCTTCGGCCTCACCATCGGCGTCCTGATCGACGCGTTCGTGGTCCGCATGACCCTGGTCCCCGCCATCCTCAGCCTGCTCGGCGACCGCGCCTGGTGGTTCCCGAAGTGGCTAGACCGCCTGACTCCCCGAGTAGACATCGAAGGCGAAACCCTTCGGATCGACCAGGAACCGCGAACCGACGAACTCCTGAACGTACCCTGATGCCCGCCGAGGGGCGTCAGGCACCACTGCCGCCCCACCCAGCAGGCTAGACGCATCACCCACGCGGTACGCCGTGTAGTTTTCTGCGGACATACCCACACGGCCTGCCAGCACTGAGCTCGGGATCACGTAAATGCTGCCGTCGCCAAGGACGATGAAGAATAGATCGATCGATTCCGGATCGTAGGGCATTTTGCTTGCGGACTTGTCGAGAACGTAGGGGCGCCGGCCGATGCCGACGTGCCAGTAGCCGCGCTTGTCCCGAGTGGCGCAGGACTTGACCTGAACACGTTGAATGCCTTGGGAAGTCGTCACCAGCAGGTCGTACGTCTGCGGCTCGATCGGCAGCGCCACGGCACATCCGCGCAGAGTGAACCATGCCATCGCGAGGGCTGCTGCCGAGTACCGGAGCATCTCCGGCCTGACCGGCTGGACGAACACCCCAGTAGGTGTCGGCTGAGCAATCGGCGACTTCAAATGCGAATAGTCCACACCCAGTCGAACCGCGTGGCCCTTGACCCGAGCTCGATTCGCGCCGTCGTCCGTGGCACCGAGGCCGGCCAGTACCTCCGCCCAGGAACTCGCGCCAGGAACGACCTCGCGTAGCCGCTGATCAGACCAGCGCCGCTGCCCGGTGAAATGCGATGTGTCGAGTTCGAGACGGGCGGCATGCCGCTTGATCACGCGGATCGTTCCCGCGGAGGTGCCCTTCAGGCCCAGCGCGCGAGCGACCGCACGCCACGACGGGTTGCTCTCCACCGCCTGCCGCAGTTGGTCGTCGGTCCAGGTCCGTCGATCCCCAGGTGTGCTCATGGGAGAAACGTAAAGAGGGGCACCGACACTTTCGGTGCCCCTCTTGAAGGTCGGGCTGACAGGATTTGAACCTGCGGTCTTCTGGCCCCCAGCCAGACGCGTTACCAAACTACGCCACAGCCCGCCGAACGCTCCGAAGAACGAACCGGGGTAAACCATACCCCATCCCTCGAAGCGTTTTGACCAGGGTCCGGTCAGCGTTTCTTGTTCTTCTGGCGGGCTCGGATCTGGACGTGGACCGGGCTGCCGACGAAGCCGAAGTCCTCGCGGAGGCGGCGTTCGATGAAGCGCTGGTACGACGGCTCGATCTGGCCGGACGTGAAGATCGCGAAGGTCGGGGGCATCGTGGTGGCCTGCGTGCCGAACAGGATCTTCGGCTGCTTGCCGGAGCGCACCGGGTGCGGATGCGCGGCCACCAGACGGCCCAGGAACGCGTTCAGCTGGCCGGTCGGGACGCGGGTCTGCCATCCCTCGAGCGCCGCCTCGATCGCCGGCACCAGCTTCTCCATGTGCCAGCCGGTGAGGGCGCTGATGTTCACCCGCGGCGCCCAGCGGAACTGCACCAGGTCGCGGTCGATCTCCCGCTCCAGGTAGTAGCGCCGCTCGTCGTCCATCAGGTCCCACTTGTTGTACGCGATCACCAGCGCCTTGCCGGCTTCCTCGACCGCGTTCATGATCCGCAGGTCCTGCTCGGTGATCGACTGCGAGGAGTCGATCACGACCACCACGACCTCGGCGCGCTCGATGGCCGCGTTGGTCCGCAGCGAGGCGTAGTACTCGTGGCCCTGGGAGTTCTTCACCTTGCGCCGGATGCCGGCGGTGTCGATGAACCGCCACTCCTGGCCGCCGAGCGTGATCAGCTCGTCGACCGGGTCGACCGTGGTGCCGGCGACGTCGCTGACGACGACCCGGTCCTCCTTGGCGACCTTGTTCAGCAGCGAGGACTTCCCCACGTTCGGCTTGCCGACGATCGCGACCCGGCGCGGTCCGCCGAGCTCACCGTCACGCTCGGCCGGGGCCTCCGGCAGCGCCTCGAGTACGGCGTCCAGCATGTCGCCGGTGCCGCGCCCGTGCATCGCCGAGACCGGGAACGGTTCACCGATCCCCAGGCTCCACAGGTTCATCGCCTCGGACTCGATCCGCTGGTCGTCGACCTTGTTCGCCGCGAGCACCACCGGCTTGCCCGACTTCCGCAGTACCCGCACGACGGCCTCGTCGGCGTCGGTGATGCCGACCACGGCGTCGACCACGAACAGCACCGCGTCGGCGGCGTTGATCGCGACCTCGGCCTGGGCGGCGACCAGCGCCGCCATGCCGACCGCGTCCGGGTCCCAGCCGCCGGTGTCGACGACGGTGAACTCCCGGCCGGCCCAGTTCGCGTCGTACGAGACGCGGTCGCGGGTGACGCCCGGGGTGTCCTCGACGACGGCCTCGCGGCGGCCGATGATCCGGTTGACCAGCGTGGACTTCCCCACGTTCGGCCGGCCGACGATCGCGAGCACGGGCAACGGGCCCGCGTCTTCCCGGTCGTGCGTCGGTAGTTCGGTGGGCAGGTCAGTCATCAGGGTCCCTCTGGTCTCGCCAGCCCGGAAGCGGGTGGCCGGTAGCGTCCACGGCCGCCCTCACGTGGGCGCGCAGAACGTCGCCAATGTGGTCGGCGACCGCTTGTACGTCGGAATGTCTCCTGGGAAAGGGTACGCGGTCGACGGCGAAAGCCTCGCCGTACACCACGTCGATCCGGCTCCCGGCCGGCGGATGACCCTCCACGCCGGCCCCCGGCAACCGCGTTCCCATCAGCGCGACCGGCAGGATCGGCGCGCCGGTGACCATCGCGAGGTACGCGATCCCGACCTTGATCCGGCTGAAGTCGCCCGGTCCGCGGGTGCCCTCGGGGTAGATGTTCAGCACCCGCCCGTCACGGAGCACCTGGATCGAGCGCCGGACCGCGAGCATGTCGTACGACGACCGGTCGACCGGGATCTGACCGATCCGGCGCAAGAACGTGCCCTGGAACCCCCCGAACACCTCGATCTTGCCGAGCTGGTGCAGCATCCGCGGCGCGACCGCGCCGAGCAGCGGGGCATCCAGCAGACTCAGGTGGTTCGGCGCCATCAGCAACGGGCCGGTGAGCGGGAACCGCTCTTCGTGGTGGATGGTCAGGTCGTACTTGCGGAAGAAGTACGGTTTGGCGACCTTCCGCATCGGGAGCGCCAGGCGGTACGGCAGTGCGGACAGATCGTCCGTACGGGGAGGTTCCTTGTGCAGATCCTTGTCTCCGGTGATCTCGGCCGTCATGAATCCCGGCCCCGGGGAACTGTCTCGGCCTCCTTAGCCAGTCGGCAGATCACGTCGACGACCTCCTCCAGGGTCATGTACGTCGAGTCGATGGTGACCGCCCCGTCGGAGGCGACCTGGAACTCCGAGACGGTCGAGTCGTCGGCGTCGCGCCGGACGATCTGGTCGCGGAGCTCCTCCGCGGTCACCGAACCGGCCGCCAGCTCGGCGCCGCGGCGGGCCATCCGGGCCTCCTGGTCGGCGGTCAGCAGGACCTTGAGCTCGGCGTCGGTCGCGACCACGGTGGCGATGTCGCGGCCCTCGACGACGATCCCGCCGCTCGGCTGCGCGTCGTCGATGATCGCCCGCTGGCGGCGGATCAGTTCCTTGCGGACGTCCAGATTGGTGGCGATCTTCGAGACCACCTCACTGATCCTGGGCTCCCGGATCGCGGCCGTGACGTCGGTCCCGTCGGCGATCACGAACTGGTTGCCCGGGTCGGTGCTGATCTCCAGCCGCAGCTCGCGGGCGCGCTGCGCCACCGCCGCCGTGTCGTCCAGATCCAGCCCGCGCTGCACGGCCGACCAGGTCACCGCGCGGTACGTCGCTCCGGTGTCCAGGAACCGCAGTCCGAGGCGCGTGGCCACTCCGCGGGCGGTGCTCGATTTACCGGAACCGCTCGGCCCGTCGACAGCGATGATCATGTCCCGAAGATTACCGTCGAGTGGGGACAAACTTAGCGGTGGACCACCCATCCACGCTCGGTGAGGACGTCGACGAGTTGGTCGACGGAGGCGGGCTTGACGGCGAGCTCGACCTCACCGACGGGACGGCCCGGGCTGTGGTCGATCCGCAGGTCCTCGACGTTGGCGCCGGACTCGGCCGCGTCCGCGAACAGCCGGGCGAGTTGGCCGGGGCGGTCGGGGATCGTGACCAGGACGGTGACCAGGTCGATGTGCGGCGTACCGTGCTTGCCCGGCACCCGGACCGCGCCGGAGACACCCTGGCCGAGGATGGCGGTCAGTTCGTCGCCGGCCTCTTCCTTGCCGAGAGCAACGAGAAGCCGGTCGAGCTCGCCGCGGATCTGCTCCAGCAGGCCGCTGAGCGCGGTCGAGTTCGCGGACACGATCTGGGTCCACAGCGCCGGGTCGCCGGCGGCGATCCGGGTGACGTCGCGGACGCCCTGACCGGACAGCTCCAGGTGGGACAACGGCGCGTCCGCGAGGGTGCCGGCGGCGAGCGCGGACATCAGGTGCGGCAGGTGTGACACCCGGGCGACGCCGAGGTCGTGGTCCTCGACGGACATCTCGACGGTCCGAGCGCCCGCTGCTTCGGCCAGTCGCCGCACCAGGTCGACGGCCTCGGGGTCGCTGGTCTCGTGCGGTGTGATCGCCCAGGTGGCTCCGTCGAACAGGTCGGCGCGGCCGGCCAGCGGGCCGTTCCGTTCGGAGCCTGCCATCGGGTGACTGCCGACGTACCGGCTGAGGTCACCGGTCAGGCGGCGGGCGTCAGCGAGTGGCTTGGACTTCACGCTGGCCGCATCGGTGACGACCGCGCTCTCGGTCTGCGCGAGCTGCTCGGCGATCACCGCGCCGACGTGATCCGGCGGTACGGCGACCACGACCAGCTGCGGCGCGATATCGACCCGGCGCGCGCCGGCCCCGATCCGCTCGGCCATCAGCGCGTTGTCCGCGTTCCCGTCGACGAGTTCGACGACCACCCCGAGCCGCGCCAGCGCGAGACCGATCGACGTACCGATCAACCCGGTGCCGACGATCCGGACCGGGCCGCGGAGCTCGGTCATGGGGCCTCCCGGCCTGGACTGAGGAGCGCAGGGAGCCCGGTCGCGGGGTCCCCGGTCTGGACTGAGAAGCGCAGGGAGCGCAGCGACTGGAGCGACGAGGGAAGACCGGGAACCAGACCCCGCGACCTGCCGCGCGCCAGCGCGGCATCAAGCACCGCGACTGGAGCGACGAGGGAAGGCCGGGAGTCACAGCCCCATGACCGCGCCGGCGCCGGAGGCCCGGCCAAGAGCACTGTCACTGGGCGCCGGTCAGGTCGGGACGGAGGGCGACGGCGCCGTGCAGGTAGACGTGCTGGATCTTGTCGCGCGACCGCGACGTCTCGGTGTGCACCATCAGGCGGACGACCCGCGGCAGCGCGTGCGGGACCGGGATCTCCTGCATGCACATCAGCGGTACGTCGGTCAGCCCGATCTGGCGGCCCGCGACGGCGGGAAACTCCGAGCGCAGGTCCGACGTGACGGTGAACAGGATGCTGATCAGATCCTCGTTCTCCAGATCGTTCGCCTCCAGGACCGCCTTCACCAGCTCCGCGGACCGTTCGAGCAGATGCTCACGCTCGTCCACGTCCAGCTGGGTGGCCCCCCGGATCGCCCGTACCGCCACGTCTCGCCTCCTTGGTCGTCTCCCCCAAACCTTAGGCCAATGTAGTCAAAGAGCGGACAGCCGTCTCAGCAGCGTCGACCGTCTGCTCCAGCAGCAGCGCGATCGTCATCGGCCCGACGCCGCCCGGAACCGGGGTGATCAGCCGGGCGACCGCCGCGGCCTCCTCGAAATGCACGTCCCCGACATTGCCCTCGTTGTAGCCCGCGTCGACCACCACGACGCCCGGCTTCAGCCAGTCACCGCGGACGAAGTTCGGCTTCCCGACCGCGGCGATCAGTACGTCCGCGGTCCGCACCAGGTCGGGCAGGTCCCGGGTCCGGGAGTGCGCGTAGGTCACGGTCGCGTTCGATGCCAGCAGCAACATGCCGGCCGGCTTACCGAGGATCGGGCTGCGGCCGATCACCACCGCGTGCGCACCTTCGAGCGGTACGTCGTACGCCTCGAGCAACCGGAGGATCCCGCCGGGCGTCGCCGAGCGGAACCCGGGATCCCCGAAGGCCATCGCGGCGAACGACCGCATCGTCACGCCGTCGACGTCCTTCGCCGGGTCGATCGCCTCGAACGCGGCCCGCTCGTCGATCTGCGCCGGCACCGGGTGCTGCAGCAGGATCCCGTGCACCGCCGGGTCCGTGGAGAGCTTCGTGATCTCGCCGACCAGTTCCTCGGTCGTGGTCTCGGCGGGCAGCACGATGCTCCGGGACGCGATCCCGGCCTTCTTCGACCGGTTCTGCTTCATCCGCACGTACGTCGCCGACGCGGGATCGTCACCGACCAGCACGGTCGCCAGACACGGCTGGACGCCGTACTGCGCCTGCACCGCCTGCGCGCGCTCGGCCGCCTTGGCCACCATCTCGGCGGCCAACTCGGTCCCGGTCATCAACTCGGCTGTCATCTGTGCACTCCTCGGAAGACGAAGGTGCCCAGGCGCGCGGCGAAGCCGGATGGCAGACCGTTCCCCGGTGGTCGTCCACCTCAGCGCCAGTCGCGGTCCGCCCTCAGGATACCGACCCTTCGGGCGGGCCCAGACCTCACGGCGTCCGGCTGAGCTCCAGCACCGGAATCGTGCGAACGCCCGCGGTACGCCGTTCGTACTCGGCGAAACCCGGATAGCGGCGGGCCTGCTCGGCGTAGATGCGGTCGCGATCAGCGCCAGTGACGTCGGTGACCTTGACCTGGTACGTCTCGATGCCGACCTCGACGGTGGCCTCGCCGGCCGCGGTCAGGTTGCGGTACCAGTCCGGGTTCGCCGGGGCGCCGCCCTTGCTCGCGAACACGTAGATCACGTCCGGGTCGGTCTCGCTTCGCAGGTACATCGTCGGGGCGACGTACTCCGCACCGCTCTTGCGGCCGCGGTGATGCAGCAGAACCATCGGCGCGCCCTCGAACTGCCCGCCGACCCTGCCTTCATTGGCGCGGAACTCCGCGATGATGCCCGCGTTCCAGTCGCTCATAAGGCTCCTTTCAGAGAAGTCCCGCATGGTCCAACGCCAGATACGCGGCATCGATTCCGGTCATCGCACCGGGAGTCCGCAGTTCGGCACGGAACGCGTCCACCGACAGCTCGACCGGCACACAGTCCTCAGCCTCGTCCAGTTGCTGCTTCCCGTCCGGACGGCAGCCGCGCGCGATCGCGACGTACTTGCGGAACGTCGACGACGAGCCGGACCACTGCCAGCCGACCACGTCGAGCGTCTCGCAGGTGTAGCCGGTCTCCTCCTCGAGCTCACGGGCACCGGCGACCGCCACCTCCTCGCCGGGCTCCACCAGGCCGCCGGGCAGGTTCGTGACGACGCTGTCCGGGCCGGCGCGGAACATCCGGATCGTGACGATCCGTCCCTCCGGCGTCAGCGGCAGCACGGTGACCCCGGAGGCCACCCCGGCCTCGGGACCGAGCACGTCCCACTCGACCTCGCGACCGTCCGGCATCCGGTACGTGCGCAGGCGCACGCTCAAGAACCGCTGGAAGCCCTGCTCCTCCCCCAGCAACTCCCACGGCGCCGGATCGGCGGGCCGAGACGACTCAGCCGCCACGGTGTCCGTGACGGCTGAGCTCTCGTGCTGATCCGTCACAGCGGACGGTCGTCGTCGGGATTCTCCGGCGGAGCCACCGGTACGTCGTCCGACGGCGGCGCGACCGCGGTGTCGTCGGCCGACGCGGACGTGGTGTCCTCGGCCTTCGCGGAACCAGAGTCCTCGGCGTCCTCGGAGCCGGTCGGTTCCTCGGCAGGCCGGGACTCGGACAGGATCCGCTCCAGCGTCTCCTCGGTCATCCGCTTGAACTTCCGTACCTGGGACCTGGTCCGGTCCAGGACGGCGACCTCGAGCTGGTCCGGGGTCAGCGCCCGGACGTCGGTGCCGTCGTGGCCGAGCGCGTCCACCGCGAGCCGGAGCGCGCCGGCCAGCGAGATGCCGTCGGTGTAGTGCTCGCCGACGTAGTCCGCGACCTGCTCGGCCGGGCCACCCATCACGGCGTACCCGCGGACGTCCGCGATCGAGCCGTCGTAGGTGAGCCGGTAGATCTGGTCCTCGGCCGACGAGGACCCGACCTCGGCGACCAGGATCTCCACCTCGAGCGGCTTCTCACCGCCGGAGGAGAAGATCGCTCCGAGGGTCTGCGCGTACGCGTTGGCCAGTGCCCGGCCGGTGACGTCGCGCCGGTCGTAGGAGTACCCACGCATGTCGGCCAGCCGGACGCCGGCGATCCGCAGGTTCTCGAACTCGTTGTACCGGCCGACGGCCGCGAAGGCCATCCGGTCGTAGATCTCGGCCACCTTGTGCAGGGCGGGCGAGCGGTTCTCCGCGACGAACAGGATGCCGTCGGCATATTGCAGCGCGATCGCGCTGCGGCCCTTGGCGATGCCTTTCCGGGCGAAGTCCGCCCGGTCCCGCATCAGCTGCTCGGGCGAGACGTAGAAGGGAACGCTCATCGAATCCTCTGTCAGTTCGGTCGGGGGGACAAGACAGCGTCAGATCAGGGATGCCGAGGCCGGACCGTCGGGCCGCTGGTGCCGCTGGCTCCAGGCCGCGTCGACGAGCCCCGCGACCTCGTCCTCCGGCAGTCGCCGGTAGCCGTCCGCGGTGACCACGCCGACCACCGGGAAGATCCGCCGGAGCATGTCCGGGCCACCGGTCGCCGAATCGTCGTCGGCCGCGTCGATCAGGGACTGGATCGTCACCGTCACGCAGTCGATCTCGGACAGGTCCTCGCGGTACAGCTTCTTCAGCGCGCCGCGGGCGAACAGCGAACCCGAGCCGACGCTGTGGAAGTGGTGCTCCTCGTAGCGGCCGCCGGTGGCGTCGTACGAGAAGATCCGCCCGCCCTTCAGGTCGTCGTCGTAGCCCGCGAACAGCGGCACCACGGCCAGACCCTGCATCGCCATCGCCAGGTTGCCCCGGATCAGCGCGCTCAGCCGGTTGGACTTGCCGTCCAGGCTGAGGGTGGCGCCCTCGAGCTTCTCGTAGTGCTCCAGCTCGACCTGGAACAGCCGGACCATCTCGATCCCGAAACCGGCCGAGCCGGCGAAGGCGACGACCGAGTACTCGTCGGCCGGGAACACCTTCTCGATGTCACGCTGGGCGATGATGTTGCCCATCGTGGCCCGCCGGTCGCCGGCCATCACCACGCCACCGGGGAAGGTGGCGGCGACGATCGTCGTCCCGTGCGGGACCTCACTGGACAGGTCACCCGCCCCCGGGGACCGCCGTCCGGGCAACAGGTCGGGCGCGTGCCCGGCCAGGAAGTCCATGAACGACGAGCCCCCTGGGGTCAGGAAGGCTTCCGGCAACCGGCCGGAGGCATCGAATGTCATCGAGCGGTTCACTCCCCACCCTTTTGCACGAATCCGCGAACGAACTCCTCGGCGTTCTCCTCGAGGACCTCGTCGATCTCGTCCAGGATCGAGTCCACGTCCTCGTCGAGCCGTTCCTTGCGCTCGGCGACGTCTTCGGACGTCTCGACCTGCTCGACCTCTTCCTCGGTCGAGGAACGCTTCGGCTGCTTGTGCTGCTGACCGCCGTCCTTCGCCATGGCCACCTCCTAGAACCGCTGGGAAGGCCGCCCAAATCGGCCTTCACTAGCGACCCTACCCGGCGCCGCCCCCAGTAATGGTGCGAACCAGGTCACTCGCGGTGTCGCATTGGTCAAGAAGTGCCCCGACGTGCGCCTTGGTGCCCCGCAGCGGGTCCAGCGTCGGGATCCGCTGGAGCGATTCCTTGCCCGGCAGATCGAAGATCACCGAGTCCCAGGAAGCGGCCGCGACCTGCGGCGCGTACTGCTGCATACAGCGGCCGCGGAAGTAGGCCCGGGTGTCGGTCGGCGGGTGCGCGACGGCCATCCGGATCTCCTCGTCGGTGACGATCCGCTGCATCCGGCCGGACTTCACCAACTTGTAATACAGACCCTTGTCCGGGCGCAGGTCGGCGTACTGCAGGTCGACCAGGTGCAGCTTCGGGTCGTCCCACTCCAGGCCGTCGCGGTCCCGGTAGGACTGCAGCAGTTTGTACTTCGCGACCCAGTCCAGCTGGTCCGACAGCTTCATCGGGTCGGTGGCGAGCTGGTCGAGGATCTGCTCCCAGCGGTGCAGCACGTCCTTGGTCTGCCGGTCCGCGTCGTCGCCGTACTTGTCCTCGACGTACTTGCGGGCCTGCTCCAGGTACTCCGTCTGCAACTGGACCGCGGTGATCTTGCGGCCGTCCTTGAGGGTCAGCAGGTGCGTGCAGGACGGGTCGTGACTGACCTCGTGCAGCGCGGTCACCGGGCGGTCCACGGACAGGTCGTCGGTCAGCCAGCCGTCCTCGATCATCGCCAGCACCAGCGAGGTCGTGCCGACCTTCAGGTACGACGAGATCTCGGACAGGTTGGCGTCGCCGATGATCACGTGCAGCCGGCGGTAGCGGTCCGGGTTCGCGTGCGGCTCGTCGCGGGTGTTGATGATCGGCCGCTTCAGCGTCGTCTCCAGGCCGACCTCGACCTCGAAGTAGTCCGCGCGCTGGCTGATCTGAAACCCGTGCGCGGCGCCGTCCTGGCCGATGCCGACCCGGCCCGCGCCGGTGACCACCTGACGGCTCACGAAGAACGGCGTCAGGTGCCGCACGATCGACGCGAACGGCGTCGACCGGCGCATCAGGTAGTTCTCGTGGGAGCCGTAGGACGCGCCCTTGTTGTCGGTGTTGTTCTTGTAGAGGTTCAGCTGTGGCGCACCGGGGATCAGCCGGGCCTGGCGGGCGCCCTCCATGATCACCAGCTCGCCGGCCTTGTCCCAGACCACGGCGTCGCGCGGATTGGTGGTCTCGGGGGCGGAGTACTCCGGGTGGGCGTGGTCGACGTACAGCCGGGCGCCGTTGGTGAGGATCACGTTCGCCAGGCCGGTTTCCTCGTCGGTGAGCTGGCTGGAGTCCGCCACCTCCCGACTCAGGTCGAAACCTCGCGCGTCCCGCAGCGGGTGCTCCTCGTCGAAGTCCCATCGGGTCTTGCGCGCGAGCGGCTGCGTCTGCGCGTAGCCGTTCACCACCTGGCTCGAGGTCAGCATCGGGTTCGCCCCGGGCTGGCCCGGTACCGAGATGCCGAACTCGGTCTCGGTACCCATGATCCGCCGAACACTCATGGAGTTGAGCCTACGCGGTACCGACGACCAAAGGGGTTGCCGTGTCCACAGGGTTACCTGTGAAAATGCACCGGTGGACGAACTCGTGGCGATTCTGGACGCCGGCAACCGGGTCACCGGGACGGCGCCACGATCGGTGATGCGGCGCGACAACCTGCGGCACGCGGCCACCGGAGTACTCGTCCGGAATCCGGCCGGTGACATCTACGTGCACCGCCGGACACCGATCAAGGACGTGTACCCGGGCCGGTACGACTTCGCCGCGGGCGGGGTCGTGGCGGCCGGCGAGGACCCGTTCCACGCCGTCGTACGCGAGCTGGACGAGGAGCTCGGGATCTCCGGGGTGGAGCTGTCGCGGTTGCCCGAGGGCGACTACGCCGACGAGCACACGACGTACCACGCGTATCTGTACACGTGCGTCTGGGACGGCGAGATCAAGCACCAGCCGGAAGAAGTCGAGTGGGGTGCGTGGCTCTCCCCCGCCGAGCTCGTCGCCAAGCTGGACGGCTCGGAGTGGTCGTTCATGCCCGACACGGCCGCGCTGCTCGGCCCGTACGTCCGCAGCTTGCTGTGAGCCTCCCGTGATCCGCGTCGAGGGCTGGGACAGCCACGCCTGGATCGACGGCCCCTGGATCCACCGGTCGCCGCGGCGTCCCGAGGTACGTCCGCGGTTGCTCGCCGAGACCACGCTCCTCCCCTGGCTGGCACCACAGCTGCCCCTACCTGTCCCGACACCTGAACTGACGGAGGACGGCGTACGGCATCTGCTGTTGCCTGGGGAACCGTTGTCTGCAGGTGACGTCGAGACCGGGCGGCAGCTGGGCGTGTTCCTGAAGGCTCTGCACGCCGTCGACACTGCGGAGGCGGTGGCTCAAGGTGCACTTGAGGGTGAGACCGCAGCCGCTCTGAAGGCCGCCGAACTGGAGGAGTTCCGGACGCGGATCGTGCCGCTGCTGCCGGCCGACGTACGGGCCGCTGCCGGCGCGCTGCTGGACCGGGTCGCGCAGGTCCGGACAAACCTGATCCACTGCGACTTCGGGCCGGACCACATCCTGATGACCGACGGACAGGTCACCGGGATCATCGACTGGACCGACGCCGTCATCGGGGACCCGGCCCTCGACCTGTGCTGGACCCTCAACGGCGCCCCGGAAGCCGTCGCCGCCGGCGTCCGTGAGGTCTACCGGCCAACCCGCGTACTGATCGAACGTTCGAGAGACTGGGCGCGCCTGTCCCCCTGGTACGGCGTCCACCGCGGACTGCTGCTCGACGTGCCCGGCGACGTCGAGACGGGACTGCCGCAGATCATCGCCGCGCTCTGATGCAACCAGTTGGCCGGCGAGCGGTCATTAGGTGATGTGAAGATCATCCTGACTGAGGATACGGAGCCGTCGATGGGATCCGCAGGCGCCGGTTCAGCGAGCGACCCTGCGCCCGTCGACGGCTCGGACCAGGAGCTGTGGGAGCGGCTGCGCGCCGGCGACCACTTCGCGCTGGGCGAACTCTTCGACCGGTATGCCGATGACGTCCGCGCGTTCGCGTTCCGCCGTACCGCCTCCTGGAGCACCGCGGACGACGTGGTGCAGGCGACGTTCCTGAACACCTGGCGGCGGTTCGAGCGGCACCCACCGGGGCCACTGACCGCGCCGAGCGCTCGCGGTTGGCTGCTCGTGGTGGCGGGCAACGAATGCCGGACGCTGGCCCGGACGGCGAACCGCATGCGGAACCTGGTGGATCGCCTGCCCGGTCCCGTGCCCGGTGACGACCACGCGCCGGACGTCGCCCGCCGGCTCGACGACGAACTCCGGATGTCCGCGATCCGCCGCGCGGTGGCGAAACTCCCCCGGCACGAGCGCGAGACGCTCGAGCTCGTCGTCTGGTCCGGACTGACCACCTCCGAGGCCGCGGAAGCCCTCGGCGTACCGGTCGGGACCGTCAAGGCCCGGCTGCACCGCACCCGTCAGCGTTTCCCCGACCTGCTCACCCGGGTCGACCTCACCGAGGAGCTCTCATGAACACCGAACTCGAACCGCCGCGCGTCCCACCGCTGACCGCCGCCGAGCGCTCCCGGATGCGCAACCAGCTGATGGAGCGGACCCGGCCCGGCACCCGTCGTCCGGCCCGGCACTGGGTCGCCCCGCTGGTCGGCGTCGCCGCCGTCGGAGCCGTGGTCGCCGGAACGCTGGTCGTCACGCACAAGTCACCCGATCACGCTGGGGTCGCCGGCACCTCGACGCCGGCCCCGACCCTGGCGTACGGCGCGGCCAAGCCGCAGGCTCGCGTCGGCGTCGATCTCGGCGCCGTCCCGCAGGCCCAGTTGGCGAAGGTCGTCACCGAGTGCCAGTTCCCCACTGAGCCCGGCCCTGCCGAGCTCGTCTGGAGCCGTCACGTCCGGGGCATCTCCAAGGACAGCACCGCGCTGGTCGGGCTGGCCCGGGACACGAAGGGTGCGACCCCGAAGACCGTGCCCGGCGACGGCGGTCGCAGGCCGGGGGCCGGGTCGGGAGGGTTGCCCTCCAGCGCCAGTCTCGGGTACCGGTACTGCCTGACGCGGACACCACCGCTCGGCAAGCTCGGCTCGATCGGGACGGTGGGCAGAGTCGACGACAAGGCGTGGAGGACCGACCCGACCGTGAAGCGCGGTCTGGTGGCGCTGGGCGGGTCGGACGGCGACTTCACGAATGACCTCCACACTCTGCAGGCGTGGCGGATCTACCGAGCGCTGCCCGGCATCGCGAAGGTCGAGGCCCGCTACGTCCTGGACGGTAAGCCCGGCCCGTGGACCAGCGGTGTCGTCGACGGCGGCTTCGCCTACACCGAGGTCCAGGCCAGCGGGACGTTCACCTCCGGCCAGCACCTCAAGACCGAGGTCCGCGCGTTCGACGCCCACGGCCGCCAACTGCTCCTCACCTGATCCCGGCCCGTCCCTGGAGCCACCACTCGGGGAGGATCTCGTCCCGTTTCGGGCAGGAGATCCTCCCCAACCCGTGTGTGGGGCGCTAGCTGTGGCGACGGGCCATGGTGCGGGCGTAGTTGATGCCGACCAGGCCGGCCCAGCAGATCAGGACGCCGACCTTGCCCATCATGTCGGCCGCGATCGCGGTGATCGGGATCGCGGCGACGATCGACACGATCGCCAGCGCGAGACCGCCCGGGTCGGTCTCGCGGCTCGGCTGCCGGCGGGCCGGCGCCCGCTCCGGGAGCAGACCGGCGTTGCGGTGCCGGTCCCGCGCGTCGAGCTTCTCCAGGAAACCGTCGATGATCTCGGCCTCGTACTCCGGACCGAGCTCCTGTCGCGCCGCCACCGCCGCCCGCAGGTCCTTACGCACATCGTCCATCCCCATACGAGCACGCTAAGCCCCCACGCCCGCCCCACCAATCAGGAAAACCCCCCGATCGACCCGGGTGCTAGCCCTACCCTCCCGCCGCCGAGTCGTGGAAATTGGCGCGGTTTTCCGCGCCAGAACTCACGACTCGGCGAGCGGGGTGCCAACCGATCGCCACGACTCGGCGAAGCGGCCTGGGGACGGGCGAACGCCCGGACGACGGGTGGTGTCGGCCGGGCGTTCGTGTTGGTTGATTACAGGTACTGACCGGTGTTGGTCGCGGTGTCGATCGACCGGCCCGGCTCGGTGCCCTGCTTGCCGGAGATGAGCGTCCGGATGTAGACGATCCGCTCGCCCTTCTTGCCGGAGATCCGGGCCCAGTCGTCCGGGTTGGTGGTGTTCGGCAGGTCCTCGTTCTCCTTGAACTCGTCCACGCAGGCCTGCAGCAGGTGCTGCACCCGCAGGCCCTTCTGGTTCTCGTCCAGGAACGCCTTGGTCGCCATCTTCTTCGCCCGGTCGACGATGTTCTGGATCATCGCGCCCGAGTTGAAGTCCTTGAAGTACAGGACCTCCTTGTCACCGTTCGCGTAGGTGACCTCGAGGAACCGGTTCTCGTCGGCCTCGGTGTACATCCGCTCGACGGTGCGCTGGATCATCCCGTCCACGCACGCCTGCCGGTCGCCGCCGAACTCGCTCAGGTCGTCGGTGTGCAGCGGCAGTCCGCTGGTCAGGTACTTCGAGAAGATGTCCCGGGCCGCCTCGGCGTCCGGGCGCTCGATCTTGATCTTCACGTCCAGCCGGCCGGGCCGCAGGATCGCCGGGTCGATCATGTCCTCACGGTTCGAGGCACCGATGACGATGACGTTCTCCAGGCCCTCGACGCCGTCGATCTCGCTCAGCAGCTGCGGGACGATGGTGTTCTCGACGTCGGAGGAGACACCGGAACCGCGGGTGCGGAACAGCGAGTCCATCTCGTCGAAGAACACGATCACCGGCATGCCCTCGGAGGCCTTCTCCCGGGCCCGCTGGAAGACCAGGCGGATGTGCCGCTCGGTCTCACCGACGTACTTGTTCAGCAGCTCCGGACCCTTGATGTTCAGGAAGAACGACTTCTGCCCGGCGGCACCGGTCTTCTCCGCCACCTTCTTGGCCAGCGAGTTCGCCACTGCCTTCGCGATCAGCGTCTTGCCGCAACCGGGCGGGCCGTAGAGCAGAACACCCTTCGGCGGCTTGAGCTCGTGCTCGAGGAACAGGTCCTTGTGCAGGTACGGCAGCTCGACGGCGTCCCGGATCTGGTCGATCTGACCGCCCAGGCCACCGATGTGCGTGTAGTCGATGTCCGGGACCTCTTCGAGGATCAGCTCCTCGACCTCGGACTTCGGGATCTTCTCGTAGACATACCCGGAGCGGGGCTCGAGCAGCAGCGAGTCGCCGGCCCGCAGTGGGACGTCGAGCAGCGGCGACGCGAGCCGCACCACCCGCTCCTCGTCCGCCTGCGCGATGACCAGCGCCCGCTCGCCGTCGGCGAGCAGCTCCTTCAGCATCACCACGTCGCCGACGACCTCGAACTCGCAGGCCTCGACCACGTTGAGTGCTTCGTTCAGCATCAGTTCCTGGCCGAGCCGGAGCTCGTCCAGGTCCACCGACGGGCTCGCCGCGACCCGGAGCTTCCGGCCGCCGGTGAACACGTCCAGCGTGTCGTCGTCATTGCGTCCGAGGAAGGTGCCGAATCCGGACGGCGGTTGCGCCAGCCGGTCGACCTCCTCCTTCAGGGCGATGATCTTCTCTCGCGCCTCCCGCAGCGTGTCCGCCAGCCGCTCGTTCTGAGCGGTGACACTCGCCAAGGAGGCCTGGGTTTCGGACAGCCTGCTCTCGAGCGACCGGCTGTCCGCCGGGTGCTCGAGCAGCCGACGTCGCAACGCCGCGACCTCGGCTTCCAGGTACCGGACCTGGTTGCGCAGTTCTGCCGCGGTAGGGCTCTCGTCTCCAGCCACGATCATCACCTCACCATGTGGGGCTCGACCCTATGGACCTTACCCAGAAAACCTCGCTGGGCAAGCTGAATCCCATCACGTGTCGGTTGCGGATGAACCAGTTGCCTTCGGCATGTCGCCCGGCGAATCCGCAGGAGCTTCCGCACGACGGGGCCCGAGGTAATCGTCGCCGTACGCACCAGGCGCGGGGCGCCGCTTCTTCCGGGGTGCCTGCACCCCGTGCGCCATCCGTCGCGCGGTGACCAGAAAGGCGGTGTGACCCTGCATCCGGTGTCCCGGACGAACTGCAAGGCCTTCTACGTGCCAGTCTCGCACGAGCGACTCCCAGGCGCGCGGCTCGGTGAACTCGCCGTGTGCCCTGAGCGTCTCCACGACCCGGCTCAGCTGGGTCGTGGTGGCCACGTAGGCGCAGAACACCCCACCGGGCGACAGCGCCTCGGCGCACACGTCGATGCACTCCCAGGGCGCCAGCATGTCCAGGACGACACGGTCCACGTCCTGCTCGTTCAGCTTCTCGACCAGGTCACCGACCTCGAGCCGCCAGGCCGGGTGCTCGGCGCCGAAGAAACCGGTCACGTTCTTCCGCGCGACCTCGGCGAAGTCCTCGCGGCGCTCGAACGAGATCACCTGCCCGTGGATCCCGACCGCGCGCAGCAGTGCGGTGGTCAGCGCACCGGAGCCGGCGCCGGCCTCGACCACCTTCGCACCCGGGAAGATGTCGGCCATCGTCACGATCTGCGCGGTGTCCTTCGGGTAGATCACCGCCGCGCCGCGCGGCATCGAGACCGAGTAGTCGGCCATCAACGGGCGCAGCGCCAGGTACTCGACGTTGCCCTTCGAGCGGATCGTGACCGCGTCCGGGCCGTCGATCAGGTCATCGTGCGCGATCCCGCCCTTGGTGGTGTGGAAGATCTTCCCGCGCTCCAGCTTCACCGAGTGCCGGCGGCCCTTCGAGTCCTGCAGGGTGATCCACTCGCCCTCCTGCAACGGGCCGTGGTGCACCCCGGAGAACGCCTGGTCAGGAAAGTCACGCAAGTCAGCCATAAGGCGCTCACCTTAACTTTCGGTCACCGGAACCGAGTAATCAGCCGGACCGGAACGCGCGTTCCACGTCCGCGGTCGCGAGCACGCCGTACACCGTGCCGTTCGCGTCCAGGACGAGGTACTCCGAGGCGGGGTGCTCGCGCAGCGTGGCGAGGATCTCCTCGCCGGTGTCGTTCACGCCGATGATGTGGCCCGCGCCGATCCGCGTCGAGACCTCACTGACCGTGGTCCACGGGCGCTGGTTCGGCGCGACCGCGGCGACCGCGGACTCCGACACCAGCGCGTGCGGACTGCCGTCGCCGTCGATCACCACGACCGCCCCGGCCTGCGACTCCCCGGCCATCCGGACCGCCTCGGAGATCGGCGTCCCGGAATGTACGGCGATGGCGCGGCGGGCCAGCGTCCGGACCTGCAGCGCGGGCAGCTTGCGACGCAGCCGGGCCTGCATCAGCGACGCGGTCGAGCCGCTCCACAGGAAGAACCCGACGAGCAGCGCGATGACGAAGTCGATGATGGACGGCTGCCAGCCCCACAGCTCCTCGAACAGGACAGGCGCGGCCAGCACCAGCATCGCCAGCAGCCGGCCCGCCCAGGCCGCCACGACGGTTCCGGTGTGCATGTTGCCGGTGAACTTCCAGACGATCGCGCGCAGCACCCAGCCGCCGTCGAGCGGCAGGCCGGGGAGCAGGTTGGTGACGCCGACGATCAGGTTCGCGATGCCGAGCTCCAGGAGAGCGACGTACCCGACGCCCTCGTCGAAGGCGCGGGAGGCGAAGTACGCGAGGCCGCCGACGAGCAGCGAGGCGACCGGGCCGACCACCGAGACGGCGAATTCCTCGAGTGGCGACTTCCGCTCGCCCTCGATGTGCGTCCCGGCCGCGAAGAAGCCGAGGTTGATCTCCGAGACGCCGATCCCGAACTTCATCGCCATCAGCGCGTGGGCCAGCTCGTGGACCAGGATCGACAGCGTGAACGCGACCACGAAGGCGAACGCCGCCAGGTAGCGCCAGCCGCCGAGCTCGGGGAACTGGCGGCCGATGATCGCCGCGAACCCGAGCGCCAGCAGCATCGCCACCGGCAGCCAGGTGAAGCGCATCGTCAGCCGGATCCCGCGGACACGACCGAGCACCCAGGTCCCGGGCGGTGGTGGACCGGCCGGCTGGGCGGAATTCTGGGAGTCGCGAGAATCTGGCATCAAGCCAACGCTACTGGTCGTGCGGTAACTCCGTGCTACACACCCACCGTGAACCGGCCGGCACACGCCGGCTCCAGGCTGTTTTCCACAGGGCCGGGGTGGGTGCGCGCGAACTGTCGGTCGTTGTGCCTAGGGTTTGGGGCATGAGCGTCGCAGCCGCAGTCGATCCGCATCAGCATCCGCGGGGTGCCTTGTCGCCCTCCCGAGCCGCGGACTTCATGAGCTGCCCGCTGAAGTACCGCTTCCGCGTCGTCGACCGGCTCCCGGAGAAGCCGTCCCCGGCGGCCGTCCGCGGGACGGTGGTGCACGCCGTGCTGGAGCGTTTGTTCGACCTGCCGCGCGGTGAGCGGACGCTCGAGCAGGCCGCCGAGATGCTCGAGCCGCAGTGGCAGCGGGTGCTCGAGGAGGAGCCTGAGGTCGCGCAACTGTTCGCCGAGGACGCGAGCGGCGAGGAGCTCGCCAAGTGGCTCGCCGAGGCCCATCAACTGCTCGGCAAGTACTTCACTCTCGAGGACCCGAACGCCCTGGAGCCCGCCGAGCGCGAGCTGTACGTCGAGACCGCCCTCGACTCCGGTCTGGTACTGCGCGGTTACGTCGACCGCCTCGACGTCGCGCCGACCGGTGAGATCCGCGTCGTCGACTACAAGACCGGTCGCTCGCCGTCGGAGTTCTTCGAGGCGAAGGCCTTGTTCCAGATGAAGTTCTACGCGCTGGTGCTGTGGAAGCTCCGCGGCGTGGTGCCCGCGATGCTCCAACTGGTCTATCTGGGCAACGGTGAGATCGTCCGCTACGTGCCCGACGAGGCCGACCTGCGCGCCTGTGAGCGCAAGGTGTCCGCGCTCTGGATTGCGATCACCCGCGCGCTGGACTCCGGCGACTGGCGGCCGAGTCCGGGCCCGCTGTGCGACTGGTGCGACCACAAGGCGATCTGCCCGGCGTGGGGCGGCACTCCCCCGCCGCTGCCGACCCGCTCGGTCGAGGAGATCGCGGCCGAGTCCGCCGGCATCGACCTGATCACGGTCGACGGCTGAGCGACGACCTCGGGCCGGGTGCGGAACCCTCGGTCGATAGGTTTCGTCGCATGAGTGTGGGTGACGCTGCGGTCCAGGCGGTTGGGTTGTGGAAGCGGTACGGCGGTGGGCAGACGCAGGTCGACGCGCTCGCCGACGTGAGCGCCGACTTCGGGCGCGGCCGGTTCACCGCGATCATGGGCCCGTCCGGGTCCGGGAAGTCGACGCTGTTGCACTGTCTCGCGGGTCTCGACCAGCCGACGCTCGGGCAGGTGCTGCTCGGTGACGTCGACCTGACCAAGCTGCCCGAGAAGCAGCTCACGCACCTGCGCCGCGACCGGATCGGTTTCGTGTTCCAGGCCTTCAACCTGGTCCCGACGCTGACCGCGCTGGAGAACATCACGCTCCCCCTCGACCTGGCCGGCCGCAAACCGGACCAGGACTGGCTGACCACGGTCATCGATGCGATCGGTCTCAGCGACCGTCTCGGTCACAAGCCGTCCGAGCTGTCCGGCGGGCAGCAGCAGCGGGTCGCCTGCGCCCGGGCGCTGGTCTCGCGTCCGGACGTGGTGTTCGCCGACGAGCCGACCGGCAACCTGGACTCCCGCTCCTCCGGTGACGTCCTCGACTTCCTGCACCGCTCGGTGCGGGACTTCCAGCAGACGGTCGTGATGGTCACCCACGATCCGAGCGCGGCGGCGTACGCCGACCGGGTGCTGTTCCTCGCCGACGGCACGCTGCAGTCGGAACTGGCCGACCCGACCGCCGAGTCGGTGCTCGACACGATGAAGCGGCTCGACGCGGCTCCGGCCGGCGACCTGGCCGGCTGATGTTCAAGCTCGGTCTGCGCTCGGTCCTCGCGCACCGGCTGCGGTTCGTGCTGTGCACGATCGCCGTGACGCTCGGCGTCGCGTTCGCCGGCGGCGCGATGGTCTTCACCGACACGCTCTCCACCGCCCTGAAGAAGAACTTCGCGGTCAGTACGGCGGACATCACCGTCACGCCGTCGACCCCGATCGAGGCCGGCACCGACCGCCCGGCGACGTTCCAGTCCGACGTCGCCGACCGCATCCGTACCGTCCCCGGGGTCGCCGACGCGACACCGCAACTGTTGATCAGCGACGTCGAGATCCTCGGCCCGGACGGCAAGCCGCTGCAGAACTTCGGACTGACGACCTTCGGCGCCTCCTGGCCGCGCGACAGTGCGACCGCTCCGTTCAAGCTGGTCGACGGCATCGCTCCGTCGGGCCGCGGCCAATTGGCGCTCGACGAGTCCACCGCCAGCCGTGCGGGCTACGACCTCGGTGACCAGGTCAGGATCGTCACCCCCACTCAGTCCGTTACTGCGGCCCTCACCGCAACCACCACGCCGGCAGCCGCAGGCGCCGCGGCCGGCGCGCCACTCGTCACCTTCGACGGCGCGACGGCCCAGTTCCTGCTGCTCGGCAAGCCGGGCTGGACGTCGATCACCGTCGCGGTCCAGCCGGGCTCCGACCCGGACACGGTCAGCAAGGCGATCGCGACGGCGGTCGGCGACTCGGTCAAGGTCCGCACGGCGAAGCAGGTCGCAGCCGACGGCCGGCACGACCTGGACACCACGTTCGGCGGGTTCAGCACGGTCCTCGTGGTGTTCGCGTTCCTCGCGCTGTTCGTCGGCACGTTCCTGATCGTGAACACGTTCGCGATGGTGGTGGCGCAACGTTCCCGAGAGCTCGCGATGCTGCGCGCGATCGGCGCGTCCCGCGGCCAGGTCACCGGCACGGTGGTCGCCGAGAGCGTGGTGATCGGCGCCGTCGGCGCCACCCTCGGCCTGCTGATCGGGATCGGCGTCGCCTTCGGGATCCGGTTCGTCTACGAACGCCTCGACCTACGGATCCCGACCGCGGCGCTGCAGGTCACGCCGACGACGATCATCGTCTGCTACCTGATCGGCATCGGCGTGACCGTCGCCGCCGCGGCCCCGGCCGCCCGCCGGGCCGGCAAGCTGCCACCGATCGCCGCCATGCGCGACGACGTCGGTGCCCCGGAACGCTCGCTGCTCGTCCGCCTGCTGATCGGCGGCTTCGTGCTGTTGATGGCCGTCATGCTGTACGCCATCGGTCTCGGCGCCGGCGGTCTGCCCGGCGCGGTCCTGATCATGCTCGCGGCGAGCACCGCGGTGATCAGCGTCGTGATGCTCAGCCCGTTGCTCAGCCGGTACGTCGTCCGCGCGCTGATGTACCCGTTCGGCCGCAAGGCCCCGGTCACTCTGGGCCGCCGCAACGCCGAGCGGAACCCACGCCGTACGTCGGCGACCGCGTCGGCGTTGATGATCTCGGTCTCGCTGATCTGCGGGCTGATGGTGATCACCGCTTCGGCCAAGGCCTCGATCACCCAGAGCATCGCGGACGCGCTCGGCACGTCCGCGGTGCTGATCACCTCCGACGGCACGCCGAGCTTCAGTTCGCAGGTCGGCGACCGGACCGCGAAGGTCGCCGGTGTCCAGTCGGTGCACCGGGTCCGCCAGGACTCCGGCCAGGTCGGGAAGTCGAACGTCCCGGTCGCCGGCGTCAGCGACGGCACGCTCAACGGCCCGATCACCACCACGTTCGACGCCGGCTCCGCGGCCGCGCTCGATTCGGGCCAGGCGCTACTACCGCGGAACCTGGCGAAGACCCTGGACCTGACCGTCGGCAAGACGTTCGACCTGACCACCGCGACCGGCAGGCACCGCCTGACCGTCGGCGGCATCATCGCTCCGAACCGGCAGCTCAACGCGGTCGTCGTCGCGCTCCCGACGTACGCGAGCATCGGCGGCTCCGGCAGCGACACCCTGCTGTACGTCGACGTTGCCCAGGGCAAGCAGGTCGGCGAGGTCCGGGCCGGCATCCTGGACGCGCTGGGCAAGGACTACCCGTCGCTCCAGGTCCGCGACCAGCAGGCGTACGCCGCGAGCGCCCGCGAACCCGTGAACGGTGTGCTGGCCGCGGTCGGGTTCCTGCTCGCGATGGCGATCCTGATCGCGCTGCTCGGCATCGTGAACACCCTCGCGCTCGGAGTGGTCGAGCGGACCCGCGAGATCGGGCTGCTGCGGGCGATCGGGATGGACCGGCCGCAGCTCAGCCGGATGCTCCGGGTGGAGTCGATCGCGATCACGACCCTCGGTTCGTTGCTGGGGCTGGTGATCGGCGTCCTGTTCGCGTCCGCGATCCAGTCCGCGATGGTCGACAACGGCCTGGCGGTGCGCGACATCCCGGTCCTGCAGCTGGCGGGAGCTGTCGTCGCCGCGATGCTGTTCGGCGTACTGGCTGCGGTCTGGCCGTCACGGCGCGCAGCCCGTCTGGACGTGTTGCGGGCGATCGCCTCGGAGTGACTCCTGAGGTGAAGCCAGACCAGTGATTCACAGGTAGCCTGCCGGTGTGCCGGGGACTGTGCAGTCGATCGAGCGGGCCGCGGCGGTGCTGCGACTGCTCGCCGCCGCGCCCGACGGGCTGGGGGTCGCCGATCTCGGCAACGCGCTCGGGCTGGCGAAGACGACCGTGCACGGCATCCTCCGGACCCTGCACCAGGTCGGCTTCGTCGAGCAGGACCACAGCGGCGCGCACTATCACCTCAGCGACGCGTTCGGCCGCCTCGGCGAGAGCTACCTGGACCCGAACGAGCTCCGCAGCCGCGCGATCAACTGGGCCGACTCACTGGCGTCCCGCAGCGGCGAGGTGGTGCGCGTCGGGCGCTTGGTCGACGGCGTCGTGGTCGTCGTCCATCACGTCTTCCGCCCCGACGACAGCGACCAGAACCTCGACGTCGGTACGACGCTTCCGCCGCATGCCACCGCCTTGGGCAAGGCCGTGCTGGCCTACGACACCAGCGGTGCCGCACGACCGCGGACCCTGGAGGCGTTCACCACGCGGACGATCACCGATCCGTCCCGGCTGGCGGAGGAGCTGGCGACGGTCCGGGCGCGCGGCTGGGCCGGCGAGTTCGAGGAGCACACGGTCGAACTCGCGAGTATCGCGGCGCCGATCCGTGGCCTCGGCGGGCTGGTCGTCGGCGCGGTCGGGCTGGCCGGGCGGGTGGAGCGGATCTGTGACAGCCGGCTCCGGCTCCGCGCGGATCTGGTGACCATGGTTCGGGCGACGGCGGAGGCCATCGGGCGTGACCTCCGGGAGGACACTTGAGGGCAGGACTACCGGCAGGTTCTGGGGGCACCGGCCGGCGGCTGATCGGGGGGTGGCGAAATGGCTGAGCAGTACGTGGCCGCGGTGGATCAGGGGACGAACTCGACCCGCTGCATTCTGTTCGACCGGCGCGGGCGGCTGGTGTCGGTCGCCCAGCGGGAACACCACCAACTGTTCCCGCGACCGGGCTGGGTCGAGCACGACGCCGGGGAGATCTGGAACAACGTCACCCGCGTGGTTCCGGCGGCGATCCGGCAGATCGGTGCGATGCCGTCCCAGGTCGTTGCCATCGGCATCGCCAATCAGCGGGAGACGAGTCTGCTCTGGGACCGGGTCACCGGGCAGCCGATCGGGCACGCGGTGGTCTGGCAGGACACCCGGACCGACCGGCTGGTCACCGAACTCGCCGGCGACCAGGGACCGGACCGGTTCGCCGAGCTGTGCGGTCTGCCCCTGACGACGTACTTCTCGGCGCCGCGGATTCGCTGGATGCTCGACCACACGCCCGGTCTGCGGCAGCGCGCCGAGCGCGGCGAGATCCTGTTCGGCACGATGGAGTCCTGGCTGATCTGGAACTTCACCGGCGGTGCGTCGGGCGGCCTGCACGCCACTGACGTGACGAACGCGAGCCGGACGATGCTGATGAACATCGAGACGCTCGAGTGGGACGACCGGTTGCTGGCGGCCTTCGACCTGCCGCGCGCGATGCTGCCGGAGATCCGCCCGTCGTCCGGGGTGTTCGCGACCGCGACCGAAGTACTGCCCGGGGTGCGGATCGGGGCCGCGCTCGGCGACCAGCAGGCGGCGCTGTTCGGCCAGACCTGCTTCAGCGCCGGCGAGGCGAAGTGCACGTACGGCACCGGGTCGTTCCTGCTGATGAACACCGGTCCGGAGATCGTCCGGTCCAAGCACGGCATGCTCACGACCGTCGCTTACCAGATCGGTGACCACGCGGCGTCGTACGCCCTCGAAGGTGCGATGGCGGTGACCGGGTCGCTGGTGCAATGGTTCCGCGACGGGCTCGGGATGATCCACACCGCGGCCGAGATCGAGACGCTCGCGCGGACCGTCGACGACAACGGCGGCGCGTACATCGTGCCGGCGTTCTCCGGGCTGTTCGCGCCGCACTGGCGCAGCGAGGCGCGCGGCGTGATCGCCGGCCTGACCGGCTACATCACCAAGGGACACCTGGCCCGGGCGGTGCTGGAGGCGACCGGGTTCCAGACCCTGGAGGTGGTCGACGCGATGAACGCGGACTCCGGGATCGCGCTGACCGCGTTGAAGGTCGACGGCGGGATGACGGCGAACAATCTGCTGATGCAGTTCCTCGCCGATCTCCTCGACGTCCGCGTCGTCCGCCCGATGGTGACCGAGACGGTCTCCCTCGGCGCCGCGTACGCCGCCGGTCTCGCGGTCGGGTACTGGCCGGATCTCGAAGGTCTGCGCAGCAACTGGCACCGCGCCGGCCAGTGGGTCCCGCACATGGATCCGGCCCGCCGTGCCACGGAGTACGCGAACTGGCAGTCCGCCGTCCAGCGCACCTTCAACTGGATCCGCCCCGAGGACCAGCCCCTGTAGCAAGCCTTTCGGGTGAGCGCGAAGAGCGGCAGCCGTGATGATGCTGTCAAACGCTTGACACATGCGCTGCCTAGCGTCCTGAGCCATCAGGTAGGACAACTCGGGAGGAAACAAGCTCATGATTTCCGCAGGCAGGATTCTCGCCGCCGCCGCACTCGGGCTGAGCAGCGCCGCCATCGCCCCGGTCGCCGCGCACGCGGCACCGCAGGCCGGACTGGTGATCACGCACATCAAGTGCAACGAGCAGGAGGACAACACCGGTGCGGACGACGCGTACCTCGTCGTCGACGGCAGCACCATCTGGGGGCCGGTGCAGATGACCACCGGGGACAGCAAGGACATCCAGCGGGTGTCCGTCCCGCAGGGCAAGGTGCTGACGCTGATGGAGGGGGACTTCCCCGATGACGACGACAACCTCGGCGCGAAGACCGTGAACGGGCCTGGCGACTACACGTTCACCGACGACGGGGCGAACTACGTGGTGACCATCGCCAACGGCTGACCCCACCGCCCGGGGCCGGCACGGGAGGGCCGGCTGGAGCCGACCCTCCCGTCCGTCAGATCGGCGAGACGATGTCCGGAGCTTCGAGGCGGACCTTGTCGGCCGACTCGTCGTCGGGCTGGTCCTGCGAGTCGCGCTCGGACTGGACCCGCTTGAGGTAGACCGACACCTCGCGCTCGATGGTCGCCTCGTCCCAGCCGAGGATCGGGGCGATCAGCCGGGCCGCCGCCTCGGCCGCACCGACGCCACGGTCCCAGGCCTCGATCGAGATCCGGGTCCGCCGGGCCAGGATGTCGTCGAGATGACGGGCCCCCTCGGCCTTCGCGCCGTACACGATCTCGGCCTTCAGGTAGTCCTGCGTCCCGGGCAGCTGCTCGCCCAGCGACGGGTCCTCCGCGACCAGTTCGAGGACCTCGTTGACCAAGGCGCCGTACCGGTTCAGCAGGTGCTCGATCCGGGCGACGTGCAGGCCGGAGCGCTGCGCGATCAGGTGCCGCTGGTTCCACAGCGCCTGGTAGCCGTCCGCGCCGACCAGCGGGATGTTCTTGGTGACGCTGCGCGGGACCCGCCCGTCGAGCGCATCCGCGGCCGCGTCGATCGCGTCTTTGGCCATCACCCGGTACGTCGTGTACTTGCCCCCGGCAACCACCACGAGACCCGGGGCGGCGTGTGCGACCACGTGCTCGCGGGACAGCTTCGACGTACTCTCCGACTCACCGGCCAGCAGCGGACGCAGACCGGCGTACACGCCCTCGACGTCCTCGCGGGTCAGCGGTGTGGTGAGGACGGCGTTGACGTGGTCGAGCAGGTACTCGATGTCCTTGCTGGTCGCCGCCGGGTGCGCCTTGTCCAGGTGCCAGTCGGTGTCCGTCGTGCCGATCAGCCAGTGCCGGCCCCACGGGATGATGAACAGCACGGACTTCTCGGTCCGCAGGATCATCCCGGTGCTGGACTGGATCCGGTCTTTCGGTACGACGAGGTGGATCCCCTTCGAGGCGCGGACGTGGTACTGACCGCGCTCCCCCACCAGCGCCTGGGTGTCGTCGGTCCACACGCCGGTCGCGTTCACGACCTGCTTCGCGCGGACCTCGAACGTACGCCCGCTCTCCAGGTCCTTCGCCTGGACGCCGGTGACGCGCTCGCCCTGACGCAGGAACCCGGTGACCTTCACCCGGTTGGCCACGAGCGCGCCGTACGACGCCGCGGTCCGGGCGAGCTCCATCGTGTGCCGGGCGTCGTCGACCTGCGCGTCGTAGTACTGCAGTGCGCCGACGAGGGCCGACTTCTTGAGTGACGGGACCAGCCGCATCGCACCGCGGCGGGTCAGGTGCCGGTGGATCGGCAGTCCGGCGCCGAGGCCGGAGCTGACCGCCATGCCGTCGTACAAGGCGACGCCGGCGCCCGCGTAGAACCGCTCCCACCAACGGTGCTGGAGCGGGTACAGGAACGGCACCGGCTTCACCAGGTGTGGCGCCAGGCGTTGCAGGAGCAGACCGCGCTCCTGCAACGCCTCGTGCACCAGTCGGAAGTCGAGCATCTCCAGGTAGCGCAGACCGCCGTGGATCAACTTGCTGGACCTGCTGGAGGTACCGCTCGCGAAATCGCGCGCCTCGAGCAGTCCGGTGGTCAGGCCCCGGGTCGCGGCATCGAGTGCCGAACCAGTGCCGACCACCCCGCCACCGATCACCAGGACGTCCAGTTCCCGTCCGTCGGCCATCGCGTCGATCGCTTCGGCCCGCGCCTGCGGTGACAGAGCTACTACACCCACTGTGCTGTTCCTTCCGATTCGTATCTCGTGCTATCTCAGTCGACGTCGACCCAGTCGAGAGTGCGCTGGACGGCCTTCTGCCACCCGGCGTACCCCTGCTGTCGCTGCTCGTCCGTCCACTGCGGCTCCCACCGCTTGGCCTCGTTCCAGTTCTGCACCAGCTCGTCCTTGGTCTTCCAGAAGCCCACGGCGAGCCCGGCAGCGTACGCGGCACCCAGCGCGGTGGTCTCCGCGACGACCGGCTTGCTCACCGGTACGCCGAGGATGTCCGCCTGCATCTGCATGGCCAGCTCGTTGGCCGTCACACCGCCGTCGACCTTCAGGACGTCGAGCTTCACACCCGAATCCTTCTCCATCGCGTCCGCGACGTCCTTGCTCTGGTAGCAGATCGCCTCCAGTGTTGCGCGCGCCAGGTGAGCGTTGGTGTTGAACCGCGACAACCCGACGATCGCCCCGCGGGCGTCGGACCGCCAGTACGGCGCGAACAGGCCGGAGAACGCGGGCACGAAGTACACGCCGCCGTTGTCCTCGACCTGCCGGGCCAGCGTCTCGGTCTCGCTCGCGCCGGAGATGATGCCGAGCTGGTCCCGCAGCCACTGGACCGCCGAACCGGTCACCGCGATGGAACCCTCCAGCGCGTAGATCGGGGCCTCGTCCCCGAACTTGTAACACATCGTCGTCAACAGACCGGCCTTCGACCGGACCAGCTCGGTACCGGTGTTCAGCAGCATGAAGTTACCGGTGCCGTAGGTGTTCTTGGCCTCGCCGGGGTTGAAGCAGACCTGACCGACGGTCGCGGCCTGCTGGTCGCCGAGGTCACCGGTCAGCGGTACGACGCCACCCAGCGGACCGTTGGCGAGTGTCTCGCCGTACATGTTCGGGTCCGAGGACGGACGGATCTCCGGGAGCATCTGGCGGGGGATGTTGAAGAAGCTGATCAGCTCGTCGTCCCAGTCGAGCGTCTCCAGGTTCATCAGCATCGTGCGGCTGGCGTTCGTCACATCCGTGATGTGCACGCCACCCTCGGTACCGCCGGTCAGGTTCCAGAGCAGCCAGGTGTCGGTGTTGCCGAACACCGCGTCCCCGGCCTCCGCGGCCTCGCGGACCCCGTCGACGTTCTCCAGGATCCACTGGACCTTGCCGGCCGAGAAGTACGTCGCCGGCGGCAGACCGGCCTTCTGCCGGATCACGTCGCCCTTGCCCTCGCGCTCGAGCGCGGAGGCGATCCGGTCGGTCCGGGTGTCCTGCCAGACGATCGCGTTGTAGTACGGCCGCCCGGTCTTCCGGTTCCAGACCACCGCGGTCTCGCGCTGGTTGGTGATGCCGAGCGCCGCCAGGTCGCTCGACTGCAGCCCTTGGGCGTTCATCGCGGTCCGGACGACCGCGCTGGTCCGCTCCCAGATCTCCACCGGGTTGTGCTCGACCCAGCCGGCCTGCGGCAGGATCTGCTCGTGCTCCAACTGGTGGATCCCCACCTCGTTGCCGGAGTGGTCGAAGATCATGAAGCGGGTGCTCGTGGTGCCCTGGTCGACGGCACCGACGAAGTCAGCCATGGAAAATCCTCTCCTCACAGTGCGCGGTAGCTCGGTGCATCATGCCGTCGTCTCCTCCTCGGGCACCGGAACCCGGCCGGGCTCCTCGTCCGCGTCGCCGACCGGCAGGTACCGGCCGACCAGCACGTCGTAGAGCAGGCCGCCGATCAGCGCACCGATGATCGGTCCCACGATCGGGACCCAGAAGTAGACATCACCGAACTGATCCTTGAAGGCCTGTCCCCCGTACCCGGTCAGTGCGGAGGCGAGCCGCGGGCCGAAGTCACGGGCCGGGTTGATCGCGTAACCGGCCAGCGTGCCCCACGCCATCCCGATGCCGACCACCAGCAGGCCGATGACGAACGGGCCGAGGTTCGCGGCAGGTGCGGTGTTGCGCAGGTCGACGATGGCCAGGATGACCAGCATCAGGATCGCCGTACCGATGACCTGGTCCAGGAATCCGCTCCACACGCCGGCTCCGAGGTCCGCGTTGCCGTTGCCCGGGAGGGTGGAGAACACGCCCTGGCTCTTGATCGTCAGTCCCGGGTCGAAGTGGTGCAGGACCTTGGAGTAGTTCCAGCGGACCACCATCGCCGCCGCGAACGCACCGAGGAACTGGGCGGCGATGTACGGCACCACCTTCCGCCAGGCGAACCCGCGGAAGACCGCCAGCGCGATCGTCACCGCGGGATTGATGTGACCACCGCTGAGCCGGGCGGACACGTAGACGCCCATGATGACACCGATCCCCCAGGCCCAGGCGATCGAGTCGTGATTGCCGATCCCCCCGGCCACCACTTGGGCGACCACCCCGACGCCGAACAGGATCAGGATGAACGTTCCGGCGAACTCCGCCGAACACTCCCCCAGAAGGGTTCTTTGTTTGACCGCTTCGGTCGTAGCCATGCTTGGCCTCCCTTCCACGCCGTGACGACCACGGCTGGCTGGAATGTAGGAGCGTTGGACCGGCGGTACAACGCCCGCCGTTCGACATTGTCGAACGCCAACCTGCCCAGCCCGGACTGCGACACACGGCAACTGCCTGATCACTCACCGACCGCACCGACCCGACCGCTCGCAGCGATAGGTTGGGCTCCCACCTCCGCACCCGCCCCTGAGGAGCCCGCCTGTGGCCGTCTCGCCGTACACCTTCAAAGGTGCGCTGGCAGTGCTCGACATCGACGACCGGAGCCGCACGGCGCTGGAGAGATTCTTCGGTACGGCGATCTTCGCCGGCGCCGGCGCCGCGGCCCTCGCCGGCGGACCGGTCGCCGGACTCACCGCCGCGGCCTGGCTGTCGCTGGTCGACCCGAAGAACGAGGCGGTGAGTCTGCTCGACGGCCTCGTGAACACCGTGTCGAAGCGCCTGCGCGGCACCCGCGCGAAGAACCAGCTCGACCTGGTGGTGGCCGCACACACCATCACGGCCGTCTCGTCGTTCTTCGACGCGCTGCCGCAGGTCACCGGGCCAGCGCACCGCGACCTCGCGCTGACCGACCGCGAACGCAGCCGTCTCCTCGAGGTGCCCGGAACGGACCGCGACGACCTGTTCGAGGTCGCCGTACCGATGTCGTCGCCGGAGCTCGGGCTGACCGAGAACATCGAGCGCAACCTGAAACCGTACTACGAGCGGCTCGCGCGACGCTGCGTCGACTTCTTCTCCGGTCTGGAGGCCTGGTCGCGTGACCCCGCACCACCGGCCGGCGTACGGGACGCGATCGTCGCCCGCGCGGTGCAGCTCTACCGGAGCCGGATGCTGGAGCTCAGCCCGTCGGCGCCGTTCGGTCTGTGGGTGACGCTCAACGAGTTCGCGGCGACCCGCGCGGAGATCCGCGCTCAAGGCGACCTTCAGGCCGCTGCGCTCGGCGAACTCCGGACGATGCTCACGATGGTGATGCCAGGCTTCCCGACCGGCCGGAACAGCTACCGCGAGAAGCTCGCGCTGGCGGCGCGCGAAGTACTCGACGAGCCGCTGCTGCGGTCGCGGACTCAGGCGATCGCCTCGCCGACGGTCCGCGACGGGTTCGTCGAGCCGTCCTTCCACCACGCGATCGCGGACGACAGTTCGCGCCCCTCCGACGAGGACTGGTGGTCGGCGCAGCCGGAGCACACGTCGCTGGTCGAGTACCTCGCGAGCTATCTGGCCAGTCCCGACGGTGCCCGACGGCCACTGCTCCTGCTCGGCCATCCCGGCGCCGGTAAGTCGTTGCTGACCGAGGTGCTGGCGGCCCAGTTGCCGGAGGATGCGTTCGCGGTGGTCCGAGTACCGCTGCGTTCGGTCAACCCCGACGACGACCTCACGCTGCAGATCAACAAGGAGCTGCAGCGCACACTCCAGCGCCCCAACGCCGACCTCGACGAGCTACGCCAGGAATGCGGCGCGTGCGAAACCTGCGGCGAGCCAGAGACCTGTCCGCACCGCTGCCACCTCGTCGTACTGCTGGACGGCTTCGACGAGCTCGTCCAGGCGACCGGCGTGACCCAGTCGGCGTACCTCTCCAAGATCGAATCCTTCCAAAAACGCGCCCGCACCCTCGGCGCCCCCACCTCCGTCATCATCACCTCCCGCACCCTCGTCGCCGACCGGGCGGAGATCGCGGCCGGCACCCCGATGATCAAGCTGTGCGAATTCGACGAGTCCCGCATCGCCCAGTGGCTGACAGCCTGGAACGCCGCACACGGCGACATCGCCGGCTTCGCACCACTCCAGGTCGGCGAGATGACGGCGTCGCACGAGATTCGCGAGCTCACCGCTCAGCCGCTGCTCCTGCTGATGCTCGCCGTCTACCTCGCCGAGCTGGGCACCAGCGAGTTGGGGAGCGCCGAACTCACCCGGAGCGAGCTCTACCAGCGCATCATGGACCGCTTCATTTACCGGCAGATCACCGAGAAGACCGCCCTGGACCGTCCGGAGAACGAACAGCAGCTGCTGCAGCGTCAACTGCGCCGCCGGCTGCAGTACGCCGCGATCGGCATGTTCAACCGTGGGCGCCAGCACATCACCGACAACGAGCTGAACGCCGACCTGGCCGCGCTCGAGCCACGCCCTGCCGAGCCGGCCGCGGCGCTCCAGCCGCTGACCGCAGGCGACCGCGTACTCGGTGAGTTCATGTTCGTGCACAACGCACGGGCCGACCGCGAACAGCGCAACGCCTACGAGTTCCTGCACGCCACGTTCGGCGAGTTCCTGGTCGCGGAGCTGGTCCTGGAGCTCCTCTTGCACCTGATGCGCCACCGGGACCTCGAAGCCACCGCACTCGTCCCGCAGCCGAACGGCCTCGACGACGACCTCCTCCGCCGCCTCCTCAGTCACCAGCCCCTGACCACCCGGGCTCCGGTCACGACCTTCGTCACCGAACTCGTGGATCGCCTCCAGCCGTCCGAACGCCAGTCGCTCCTCGCCACGATCAGCGAAATCCTCCGCCGGGAGCTCACCCGTCCCGACAACGGCGACCCGCTCTACCACCCGCTCCCCTACGACCCTGTACGCCGTCGAGCCTGCTACTCCGCCAACCTGACGCTCCTGCGCGTCTCGCTCGATTCCCACCCGACCCCGCTCGAGTTGGTCGTCGGCCCAGGGAACATCGCCGGCTGGATCCGCATGGTCCGCCTCTGGCACGCAGGACTCGACGAGGCCACCTGGATCACGGTGGTTCGGGTGCTGGCGTTCGAAGCCACCGACCCGCCGGTCGCGCTTGCGAGGGCGCGGCTGACATACACGCTCGATCTGACCATCGACCCGCCGCTCAAGGAGGCCGAGCTGCTGGGTGACTACCAATTGAAGGCCGAACTCGTGGTCGGTTCCGCCGCGACCCGCGTGCCGAACGAAGCGTGGCGTCCGTCGGATTTCGCGGCGATGGACCAAATCGCAACCATTCACTTCCTCGGCACCGGCGTACCGCAGTTCGACAGTCTCTTGCCGTACGACGCATCGTGGTTCGGGGCCCTGCTGACTCTCCTGACCCAGGCGAGCGTGATCAACTTCAACGTCAAGCGGGCCATCATCTTTCTCCTCTCCCGGTCCGCGGTGAGTCTGCCGTTCGACCACGTGAAGGGCTTGCTGGCACATGTCCTGCCGGCGCTGCCGGACGGCTATGAGGTCGAACTGGCGTCGGTCGCCGCCTGCCATCCGGCGCTGCTCCACGAGACGCCCGGGCTTCGTGAGTACCTCCTCGAGGCCGGCCTGGACCGCGTCACGACCGTGGTCGCCCTGCTGTGGCGTGCCGAAGGCCGCGCCGCCGAGCCCGAGCGCCGCGAGCTGAGTGACCTGCGGTGGGAGATCGATCTCAGTGCCGTGAGGTCGATGCCGTTCGAGTGCGGTCACGTCTACTTCGCGCCCGAGTTCCTCACGTATCTGCGGGTCGAGCAGCCGCCGCACTGGATCGATCGAGACGGAGTCCCGCAGATCTTCGAAAGTCTCGAGGGCATGTATCTGGCGCGCATCGCGCCGGAGGATGCGCTGTACGTCGCGGAAACCTGGCCTGACGATGCCACTGACTTCGCTGTCGGATACCTGAGCAGCCGAGGCATTCCGGTTCAGGAGGGGGCGGACGCGGTCGAGGTGCTGAGGGGACGCTGAGAAGGCCCGGAGTCGGCGTGCCAACCGGTTGTTGTTGTGGGGCGTCTGGGGGGTGGGTCTACTGGTCTTGGAGGGACTGGATGAGCGTGTCGCTGCTTGGGGGATGGTTTCCGGCGGTGCTCGAGGTGCTGGCGGCCGGGGTGCTGGTGGTTGCGGTGGGGTGGCGGAACCGGCAGTGGCGGTTTCGGGTGCTGCCTGTGGTGGTGGGTGCGACCGCGCTGGTGGCGCTGATCGCGGCGTACCCGGGCGCCCGGTGGGCCGGGATCACCGATCCGTTGCCGTTCTCCGTGTGGTTGTGGTTCGGGCTCGCGGCCGGTGCGTTGATCGTGCTCGCGGCGGGCTGGCGGTCGGCGCGGTGGTGGCGGCGGGGTACGGCGGTGCTCGCAGCGGGCCTCGCGGCGCTGGTGTGCGCCAACGGGGTCAACCAGTTCGTCGGCTACTACCCGACCATCGACTCCGCGGTGAACGACTGGACCGACACTCCGTTGCCGGGTCAGGTATCGATGGCCGGCCTCGCGCACGACGCCGGAACCACCAGGCTGCCTCCGGCGGGCCGGCTGGTCGCGGTGAACATCCCGGCGACATACAGCCACTTCCACCACCGGCAGGAGCTCGTCTACCTGCCGCCCGCCTGGTTCCAGGGCGTGCATCGGCCGACGTTGCCCGTGGTCGAGCTGATCGGCGGCGAGCGGGGCGGCCCGGGTGACTGGGTGCGGCTCGGCAACGCCGTCCAGGTGTCCGACGAGTACGCGCACCGGCACCACGGGTGGGCGCCGATCCTGGTGTTCGTGGACGCGACCGCCCGGTTCGACAACGACACCGAGTGCGTGAACGGGCCGCGCGGGAACTCGGCCGACCACCTCGACCAGGACGTCCCGCGGTACATCGAGAAGACGTTCGGCGCCGCCAGGGACGCGCGGCAGTGGGCGGTCGCCGGGTTCTCGATGGGCGGCACCTGCGCGCTCGACCTGGTCGTCGAGCACCCGGACGTCTTCGACCACTTCGTCGACATCTCCGGCGACCTCGCGCCGTACACCAGTACGCCGGCCGCCAGCCTGCAGGACCTGTACGGCGGGAACGTGGCACTCGAGAAGGCCAACGAACCGCTGCTCGTGATGCACGCGCACCACGGCAAGTACACGAACGTCAACGGTCTGTTCCTGACGAGCACCGAGGAGCTGCGCCACCAGCACGAGGCGGAGGAGCTGTCGAAGGCGGCCGCGAAGGCCGGGATCTGGTCCCGGGTGGAGATCTCCCCCGGCACCCACGTCTGGCAGTTCGCGGCACCCGCTTTCGCCTCGGCCTATCCTTGGCTGGCGAACCAGCTCGCCCTCCCGGTGAGCCCGCACCAGGAAACGAGGCACACGAAACCGGCGTGATCCCCACACTGCGACGGCTGACGGTCGGCCTGCTCCTGATCGTGCTCGTCGCCGCCTTCCACGACGGCGACACGATCAGCGAGGTCGACCGCCCGCAACCTCCGGGCGCGATCGACGTGGTCGCGCTCGGCGACTCGGTCACGTCGGGCTCCAACTGCAACTGCGCGGGCTTCCCCCAGATGTACGGCGACCTGCTGCACGCCCGTACCGGTGCGACGGTGCACGTCGACAACCTCGGCGTCGGCGGTCTCGACTCCGACGGTCTGCTCCAGAACCTCAACCAGACCAATTCCCCCGCCCAGGTGGCCACGGCCCGCGCCGCCGTCGTACTCCTGACGATCGGCGCGAACGACTACGGCGATCACCAGAAGGACGTCACCAGTGGTCAGTGCGACGCCGATTGTGTCGGCGACGACTTCGAGCAGCTCACCGTCAACCTCGACCGGATCCTGAACCGCATCCACAGTCTTCGTGACGGTCTCCCGACGACGATCCTGGTCACCGGCTACTGGAACGTCTTCCAGGACGGTGACGTGGCTCAGCAGCAGTACCCGGCGAGCGGCCGGGTCGCCAGCGACCAGCTCACGCTGCGCACGAACGCCGCGGTCGCCGCCGCAGCGGCCGCGGACGACGCCACGTACGTCGACATCTACACCCCGTTCAAGCACAGCGCGAACATCACCTCGCTGCTCGCCGCCGACGGCGACCACCCGAACGCTGCCGGTCACGCCCTGATCGCGCGCCTGCTTCTCGCCACCACACCCAACGGTCCGGGCATCACGTCGCGTCAAGGCAGGTAGAGACCCCACACCACCGAGGGAACCTGATGCCCGACAGAGAAGGTACGGCGGCGTTCGCGGAGTTCGCCGCCGCCCGGCACGCGGCGCTCTACCGGTACACGTACCTGCTGACCGGCGACCGCGGACTGGCCGAGGACCTGTTGCAGGAAGCACTGATCAAGCTGTACGTCGCCTGGCCCCGCATCCGTGCAGGCACCGGCGTCGAGGCCTATGTCCGGCGGGTGATCACCAACACCGCGATCTCGTGGTGGCGCCGCAAGGCGTGGCGCTCCGAACGGCCGAACGACGACGTACCCGAGCAGCTCGCGCCCGGTGACGATCCGGATGCGCGGATGTGGTTGTGGGCGGAGATCCTCCGGCTCCCGGTCCGCCAGCGCGCCGCTGTCGTCCTGCGGTACTACGAGGACCTGACCGAACCGCAGACCGCCGAGATCCTCGGCTGTTCGGTCGGGACCGTGAAGAGCCAGGTCACCGCCGCACTCAAGAAGCTCCGCGCCCGGCTGGGCGACGACCTACCCCTCCTGGACAACGCAGGGAGCCACCGATGAACGATCTTCTGAAGGACACGTTGACCAGGCAGGCCGAGAGCACCGAGGCGCCGCCACTCGACCTGGAGGCCCTGATCGGCGCCGGCCGGCGCCGCACCCGCCGCCGCACGGTCACCAAGGCTCTCGCCGGTACCTTCGCCGCGCTCGCTGTCGTGGCCGCCGGCACGGTCGCCGTACGGGCCTTCGACAACGAACCCGCGACCGCCGGCCGATCGACCGCCGCGTACACCGAACGCCGCCCGACCTATGCCGTCGGCAACGTCATCCACTACGGCGACGAGCAGATCCAGGCCGCCGGCAAGGTCAGCGCGATGGTGCAGACGGACGCGGGCCTGATCTACGCGTCGGGCGCGGACGGCAAGCCGGGCAACGTGACACTGCTCGACAGCCGCGGCCGGACCGTCATCAGCGGACCGACCGAGTACCCGCGACTGATGTCCGACGGCCACTCCGTGATCGCCTGGTTCGAGGACGCCACCAAGGCGCAGCCGTACGGGAGCTTCGTCGTGTACGACGTCGCGAACCATCGCCAGCTGCGACGGCTCCCGATCGACGCCACGACCATGAACGGCCTGGCCGCACTCGACCGTGGCTATGCCTACGTCTGGGTTGGCAAGCGGCTCGACCGCATCGACCTCCGGACCGGTCGGCGCACACAGGTCCGCAACCTCGAAGGCCGCTCCATCGTCGACATCTCCGGCCCGAACTACCTGTACACCCGACCGGCCGGAGCCGCCTGGGCGCTCTACCTCGGCAACCTCCTCGGCCAGGGTGATCGGGACATGCGACTGGCCGGGGCCAGCGGTGTCGCCACCTGGATCGGAGGCTTCGCGCCGGACGGCAAGCATGCGGTCATCGGGGCGGACGACGACGGCTCGCCGGTCGGGCGGCTGCAGGTCACCACGACCCCCGTCGACAAGCACCTCTTCCTCAGGCTCAGCGACTACCCGTGGCAGCGGTTCGCCGGGTGGCTCGACAACGACCACTTCACGATGGCCGCTGCCATGGACCGTAAGAGCCCTGCCGACCTGCTGACCTGTTCGATCTCGTCCAGGAACTGCAAGGTCACGGCGCGCGGTATCGCACCCAGCCTGTTCCGGAACGGCATCGTCTACCTGACCCGATGAGCACAGGACAAGAGCGCCCGGCGATCACATCGCCGGGCGCTCTGGTTCGTTCTCAGCTTGCCGAAGCGGCAGACTTGGCCGTCTGCTCCTGTTCCGGCGTCGCGTTCTCCGGGAAGTGGCAGGCGGTCTGGTGCCCCTCGGACAGCTGGATCAGCGGCGGCTCGACCGTCTTGCAGATCTCCTGCGCCTTCCAGCACCGGGTGTGGAACCGGCACGCCGGCGGCGGGTTGATCGGGCTCGGGACGTCACCCTGCAGCCGGATCCGCTCCTGCTTGCCCTTGCGCTTGGTGTCCGGGACCGGGACCGCCGACAGCAGCGCGACCGTGTACGGGTGCATCGGGTTCTCGTACAGGCTGACGCGGTCGGCGACCTCGACGATCTTGCCGAGGTACATCACCGCGACCCGGTCCGACACGTGCCGGACGACCGACAGGTCGTGGGCGATCATCACGTACGTGAGGTCGAACTCTTCCTGCAGGTCCTCGAGCAGGTTCACCACCTGCGCCTGGATCGACACGTCGAGCGCCGACACGGGTTCGTCGGCCACGATCAGTTTCGGCCGCAGGGCGAGCGTCCGGGCGATCCCGATCCGCTGCCGCTGACCGCCGGAGAACTCGTGCGGGTACCGGTTGTAGTGCTCCGGGCTCAGACCGACCAGCTCGAGCAGCTCCTGCACGGCCCGCTTCACGCCGTGCTCGGTCTTCACGTTCTGCAGCTTGAACGGCGCCCCGACGATCTTGCCGACGGTGTGCCGCGGGTTCAGCGAACCGTACGGGTCCTGGAAGATCATCTGTACGTCGCGACGCAGCGGCCGCATCCGGCCCTCGCCGAGGTGGCTGATGTCGCGCCCCTCGAAGACGATCTTGCCGGCCGTCGGAGTCTCCAGCCGGGTGAGCAGCCGGCCGGTCGTGGTCTTGCCACAGCCGGATTCCCCGACCAGCGACAGCGTCTCGCCGCGGGTCACGCTGAAGCTCAGGCCGTCGACCGCCTGGACCGCACCGACCTGGCGCTGCAGCAGACCCTTACGGATCGGGAAGTGCTTGACCAGGCCCTCGACCGACAGCAGCTCCTCACCGATCTTCGGGACCTTCGGAGTCGATTCGGCGTCAGTAGATGTCACAGTCGGCGTCCCATTCCCAGTGCCGCTCACAGCTTCGGCAAGATGTCGGTCTCCCACGCCTGCTGGCGGTTCTGTGGGGAGAGGTGGCAGGCGACCAGGTGACCGTCACCGGTGTCGAGCAGCTCCGGCCGCTCGGTCTCGCTGGCGCCGCCGTTCAGGTGCGCGTAGTTGCAGCGCGGATTGAACGCGCAGCCCTTCGGCACGTTGATCAGGCTCGGCGGCGTGCCCTTGATCGGGATCAGCCGCTCGGTGCGCTCCCGGTCGATCCGCGGCATCGAACCGAGCAGACCCCAGGTGTACGGGTGCAGCGGCCGGTCGAAGATGTCCTCCGCGGTGCCGTACTCTGCCGCGCGGCCGGCGTACATCACCTGGATGTCGTCGGCCAGCTCGGCGACCACGCCGAGGTCGTGGGTGATGATGATGACGGCCGAGTTGAACTCCCGCTGCAGGTCCCGGATCAGGTCCAGGATCTGCGCCTGCACGGTGACGTCGAGGGCCGTGGTCGGCTCGTCGGCGATCAGCAGGTCGGGGTCACACGACAGCGCCATCGCGATCATCGCGCGCTGCCGCATGCCGCCGGAGAACTGGTGCGGGTACGCGTCCACGCGCCGGTCGGGCTGCGGGATGCCGACCCGGTCGAGCATCTCGATCGCGTGCTTGCGCGCGACCTGCTTGCTGACGTCGTTGTGCACCCGGTAGGCCTCGATGATCTGGTGGCCCACCGTGTAGAACGGGTGCATCGCGGACAGCGGGTCCTGGAAGATCATCGCCATCCGCTTGCCACGCAGCCGCCGGACCTCCTCGCGCGTCGAGGACACCAGGTCCTGGCCGTCGAGGAAGATCTGCCCGCTGATCTTCGCGACCCCGGGCTTGTGCAGGCCCATGATCGACAGGCTGGTCACGCTCTTGCCGGAACCGGACTCGCCGACGATCCCGAGTGTCTTGCCGCGCTCCAGCGTGAACGAGATGCCGTCGACGGACTTCACCAGCCCGTCGTCGGTCGGGAAGTGCACCTTCAGGTCGCGGACGTCGAGGAACGCCTCGCCGCGCTCGACCCGCTGGACCGGGCCCTGGGTCGATTCCTGCGCTGAATCCTGGACTTCTTCGATCGGCTCGCTCACGAGATCCGCACCCTCGGGTCGACTACGGCGTACAGGACGTCAACGATCAGGTTCGCCAGCACGATGAAGAACGCGGCGACCAGTGTCACGCCGAGCACCTTCGGCAGGTCGTTGGCCTGCAGCGCGATGACGGCGTACTGACCGATGCCCGGCAGCGAGAAGGTGGTCTCGGTGAGGATCGCGCCACCCATCAGCAGGCCGAGGTCCAGACCGAAGATCGTCAGGATCGGCGTCAGCGCCGACCGCAGGCCGTGCTTGATGATCACGTCCCGCTCGCCCAGGCCCTTGGCCCGCGCGGTCCGGACGAAGTCCTCGTTCATCGTCTCCAGCATGCCGGCCCGGGTGAGTCGCGCGTACGCCGCGGCGTACAGGAACGCGAGTGTCACCCACGGCAGGATCAGGTCGTAGGCCCACCACAACGGGTTCGTCTCGTCGAGTGGGTTCGTCCCGCCCTGCGCGGTCCAGCCGAGGCCGTAACTGAAGATGGACAGAGACAACAGGCCGGTGAAGAAGATCGGTAGCGAGACCCCGGCCAAGGCCACGCCCATGAGTGATCGGTCGAGGATCGAGCCACGTCTCAGTGCCGAGACGATGCCGGTCCCGACGCCGGTGACCAGCCAGATCAAGGCCGCACCACCCGCCAGTGAGGCGGTCACCGGTATTCGCGCGACCAGGTCCGGCCAGACCGGCGACTGGGTCAGGTACGAGTAACCGAAGCACGGCGCCGGGCAGTGCTCGGTGCCCGGGCCGTAGTTGTACTCCGTGCCGACGAACAGTCCCTTGATGAACCGGCCGTACTGCACGTAGAGCGGGTCGGTGAAGCCGAGCTTGATCGCGGTCTGGTGGATCTGCTCCTTGCCGACGCTCCGGCCGACGTACCGCGAGGCCAGGTCGTCCGCCGTGGCGCCGCCGAGCCGCGGGACCAGGAAGAAGATCGAGAACGTGACAGCCGTGACGATGAAGAGCAGGATCACTGCCCCGATCACCCGGCGGATCAGATATGCGAGCACCGTGCGCGGCGTGGTGGCCGATGGTCGTCAGCGACGATCATCGGCCACCGTCAGCCTTCACCTACCTCTGCTGGCGAAATGATGGTTGGTCAGAGCAACTACTTCTGGGCGAGGCCGATCGCCGCGTAGTCGTACATGTTCTGACCGTCGTTGGAGAAGACGTTGGCCAACGTGTCCGGGCGGTACAGCAGGCCCTTGGCCCAGATCCCCGGCAGCGCCGCCGCCTGCTCCATGACCTTCTTGTCGATGTCCACCCAGATCTTGTTCCGGGCGGTCTCGTCGGTCGTCTTCAGTGCCTGGTCGATCATCGTGTCGACCTCGGGGATGCGGATACCCAGGTTGGTGTTACCACCGGAGGCCCGGATCACCCGGCTGTCGACGATCTGGCTCAGGAAGCCGAAGCCGTCGTTCCAGTCCGCGCCCCAGCTGTAGACGATCAGGCCGAGCTTGTTCGCCTTCGCGAAGTCCGGCTTGCCGGCGTACAGCTTGGTGTAGTCACCGGTCGGGTAGGGCTTGGTGGTCAGGTTGATGCCGACCCGCTTCAGCGACTGCTGCAGCGTCTCGGCGACCGCCTTCTCCTTGGCCCGGTCGGTGCGGTACGTGATGTTCATCGGGAAGCCGTTCGGCTGACCGCACTGCTTCAGCTCGTCCTTGGCCTTGTCGACGTTGCCGTTCTTGTCGGTCTTGAAACCGTAGTCGTCGAACTGCTCGGAACCGGTGACACCCGGCGGCATCAGGTTCGTCGCGATGTCGCCACCGATCGGACCGCCGTACGCGCGCTGGTAGCCCTCGTGGTCGGCGGCGTACAGCACGGCCTTGCGGCAGTGGATGTTGTCCAGCGGCGGGACCTGGCTGTTGATCACGGTCCAGTTCAGACGCGGCGCCGGCACGTTGTCGGCGTGCGCCTTCAGCTTCGGGTCGGCGAGGATCTTCGCCTGGGTCTCCGGCTGCACACCGGTACCGGCGAGGTCGACGTCCAGGTCACCGGCCAGCAGCCGGTTGTCGATGTCGGTGCCCTCGACGTTGTACGCGATCGTGATCTGGTCCGGCAGCGCCTTGCGGCCCGAGTCCGGGTCGGTCGACGCGTCGTACTGGTCGTTGCGGACCAGGTTGAAACCACTGTTCGCGTTGTAGGTGCCGAACTTGTACGGGCCGGTCGCGATGGGGTGTTCCTTGTACTTCGCACCGGTGTCCTTGGCCTGCGGCACCGGGGCCGTCGACGGCAGCTGCGCGAAGTAGTCGAAGGATGCGAACGGCTTGTTCAGGTGGAACACGATGGTCTGGTCGTCCGGCGTCTCGATCGCCTTCGCGACCCCGGCCAGCGACTTGTCCTTGTAGACGCTGTAGCCCTGCGGAATGTCCAGCAGGAAGTCGTTGAAGTACGTCGGGCCGTTGGGCAGCGTGACCTTGTCCAGCGAGCGGGCGACGGCGTACTTGACGTCCTTCGAGGTGACCGGCGTACCGTCCTCGAACTTCACACCCTTGCGGATCTTGTAGGTCCACGTCTTGGCGTCGTCACTCGGCACACCCGGCGCCTCGGCCAGGTCCGGTACCGGCTTGGCGCCCTCGGCGCCCGGCTTCGCAGCGAACGTCATCAGCGGCCGGACGTAGTTGCGGACCAGGTTCCAGGACAGGCCGTAGTAGGTGTCGCCCGGGTCGGTCGAGTCCCATTGCTGGGTGATCGCCATCCGGAGCGTGCCACCCTTCTTGTCGCTCGGGTTGAACACCTTGCCGACCGCCGCGTTGTACTCCGCCGTCGCGCCGCCCTCGGAAGAGGAGCCGCCCGGCTTCGCCTTCGGTCCCCCACAAGCCACCAGGCTGAGGGCGACGGCCGCACTGACGGCGGTGGCCGTCGTGATGCGATTCCATCTCATCTCTTGTAGCACCCCTTTATTCGTGAGAGCCCAGGCTCCCTGGTTGGAGAGAAGTCCTACCGCGACCGCGGGTCGAGCGCGTCGCGCAGCCCGTCGCCGAACAGGTTGAAGGCCAGCACCGTGACGAAGATCGCCAGGCCCGGCGAGATCATGTACCAGGGGTCGACCGCGTACCACTTCGCCGCGATCGACAACATGTCGCCCCAGCTGGCGGTCGGGGGGCGAACACCGACACCGAGGTACGACAGACCGGCCTCGAAAAGCACGTTGGTCGGGATCAGCAGCGTCGCGTAGACGAGGATCGGGGCGATCAGGTTCGGCAGCAGCTCGGTGAACAGGATGTACGGGCGCCGCGCGCCCAGGCTCCGGGCCGCGTCGACGAACTCCCGCTCGCGCAGGGACAGCGTCTGACCGCGGATGATCCGGCCGATGTACGGCCAGCTGAAGAACCCGATGATGAACACGATCAGCGCGACCCGCAGCGAGTCACCGCTGAGACCGAGGAGCGAGTCCGGTACCGCGCCGACCAGCGCCAGCGCGAAGAGCACCAGCGGGAACGCCAGGAAGATGTCCATCAGCCGGCTGATCAGCGTGTCCACCCAGCCGCCGAAGTACCCGGCGGTGATGCCCATCACGACCCCGATCACCACCGACACCAGCGTGGCCAGGAACGCGATCAGCAGCGAGATCCGGGCGCCGTAGACGATCCGGGCGAAAATGTCGCGGCCGTTCACCGGCTCGACGCCGAGCGGGTGGTCCCAGCTGACGCCGCCGAACTTGCCGATCGGCGTCTGCAGGGACGCGTCGACGAGGTCCTGGTGGAAGTCGTTCGGTGTGACGCCGACCAGCTTGCACAGCAGCGGCGCGAAGATCCCGACCAGGATCAGGAGCAGGACGACGACGCCTCCGGCGATCGCGACCTTGTCCCGCTTCAGTCGCATCCAGGAGATCTGCCAGAGCGACCGGCCCTCGATCTTGCCGGCGCCTTCGAGTACCGCCTCCGGCTGTGCCGACGATGATCCCGGCTCGACCTCGAGTGGCGTGCTCACGCGCTGTGTACCCCTGCCTCGGTTCGGGTGAACCGGAACGAAATCCGGTGTGGCTGCCGCCTTAACCTGCCGCCATTACAGCCCGGAGTCAAACGCGGAAAGTGCTGCGTTGCCCGATCGTGATCGTCAGGAAATCGTCCCGGAATGTGGACTTTCCGCAGTAAACCACGCCGTCGCACCGACGGTCGCGGCGGCCTCGCGAACCGTTACTGCCATGGCATTTTTGTGTCAGCCGGTCGTTACCGATGTAATCCGGACAGATACAGGAACGACAGGGGGTCGACGGCCGTCTTGACGTTCTGCAGATCGTTGCTCGCGACCAGGGCGAGCCGTCCCTGCCAGCTCGGGATCACCGGCGCGTCCGCCGCGATCACTCCCTGTAGCTGCGCGATCAGGTCGTCCCGCTTCAGGCCGTTCTGTTCGGTCCGCTGCTGCTGCAGCAACTTCGTCGCCGCCGCGGACCGGTAACCGTTCGCCGCGAACGCGCCGTCAGCGGCGACGAACGGAGCGAGATAGTCGTCGGCGTCCGGGAAGTCCGGCACCCACCCGCCCTGGAACAGGTCGTACGCCCCCGCCTTCGTCGCCACCTGGTACTGCGGCCACTCGGCGCTCCGCAACGTCACCCGGAACAACCCCGACGCCTCCAGCTGGCGCTTCAGCTCGAGTACTTCGGCCTTCGCGCCGGTCTCGTACTGCGTCGGCGTCCAGCCGACCGTCAGCGGGACCGGTACGGCGATGTTCGCCTGCTTCAGGATCGCCGCGGCGGCTGCCTTGCTCGGCTGCTTGAACTCGGTCCGGAACGCGTCGACCTGCCCGCCGAAACCGGGGGGCACGACCGAGTACAGCGGCGACACGTGGTCGCCGTACGCCTTCTTCGCGATCGCCTGGCGGTCGATCAGCTGCGCGACGGCCCGCCGTACGGCCGGATTGCGGGACAGCAGCGACTTCATCTGGAAGGCGAAGAACCGGATCTCCGCGGAGTTGGTCTCCGCGACCTGGACCTTGTCGGACTTGCGCAGCTTGTCCAGCAGGCTCGGACCGAATCCATGGAACGCGAGATCCGCCTTGCCGGTGGTGACGGCCTGGTAGAGCGCCGCCGAGTCCTTCATCTGGACGATCGTGACGCCGTCGTTCTGCGCCGCCCGCGGACCGCGGTACCCGGAGAACTTGGTGAGGGTGACTTCCGTGCCCGGCTTGTAGGCCGCGAGCTGGTACGGCCCGCTCCCGACAGCCTCCGTGTCGAGCAGCTTGGACGCCGGGTACGCCTGCTCGTCGACGATCGACGCGGCGGTCGTGGTGAGGAGGTACGGGAGCCGGGCGTCAGGGCTCTTCAGGTTGAACACGGCCGTCAGCTCGTCCGGCGTACTCACGGACTTCACCGACGCGAACAGCGGAGCCGCTCCCCCGGGCGTCTTGAGCCGCAGCAGCCGGTCGAAGCTGAACTTCACGTCCGACGAAGTCAGCTCATGCCCGTTCGGGAACGTCAGGTGATCCTTCAGGCTGCAGGTGTACGTCGTCGGCGAGTCGAACTGGCAGTCGGCCGCGTCCGGTACCGGGGTGGGCTTGTCCGGGAGGATCGTCAGCAGGGTCTGGTACAGGTTCGCCTGCACGGTTCGCGAGCCGACGTCGTACCGGCCGGCCGGGTCGAGGGACGTGATCGAGTCCGTGGTCGCCAGCCGCAGCATCGCCAGCTTGGGCGTCTGCTCGCCCGGCAGCGGTGCCTTGTCGTCCGGCTGACCGCACGCCGCCAGCGACACGCCCAACGCCCCCACCGCCGCGGCCGCCGATACCCGGCGCACCCACTCGCTCACCGTCTCACCTTTCCCAGCCCGTTACCCCAACAACGCCCCCGAGGGCACCAAGTGACGGTAGCTCCTCAATGGAGCAGAGCGCGCAATGACTCCGGGGTGAGTGGCTCGAGCGATTTCACCACGAGCCGGCGCGGCGCCTCCGGAACGGTCACCAGCTGCGGTACGGCGACGACGTACAGCCCGGCCGCCGTCGCGGCCTGTGTGCCGGTCACCGAGTCCTCGATCGCGACGCAGTACGCCGGGTCGACGCCGAGCCGCTCGACAGCGGTCAGATAGGGCTCCGGGTGGGGCTTGCCGAGCGTCACCTCGTCGCCGGCCACGATCACGTCGAACGGGTCCGGCGGCAGGTGCCCGAGGACCGCGTCGATCATCGTCCGGTACGACGCGGAGACCAGCGCGCACGGGATCTCCTCCTTGCGCAGCGCCTGCAGCAGCTCCAGCGCCCCCGGCATGAACGTCACCTGCTTGCGGAGCGCCTCGACCACCTCGGAGAACATCCGGTCGGCCAGCTCGTCGGCGGTGATCACGCCTTCCGGGATCCGCGCCAGCCACACCTGCACCGCGTCCCGCAGGTCGCTCCCGATCAAGGTCATGCAGTCCTCGATCGTCCAGGTCGCGCCGAGCTCGGCGAGCAGCTCCAGCTGCACCTCCGCCCAGACCGTCTCGGAGTCGACCAACGTCCCGTCCATGTCCCACAGCACCGCTTGCAGGGCCGGCAACTACCGCTCCTCTACGTCGTCCACACCGATCAGCTCTCTTTGAGCCCCCAGCAACCGTTTCCGGAGGCGCAAAACGGTTGCTGGGGGCTCAAAGAGAGCTGTTTGCCGTGGCCATTGTCCCTGGTTGCGGCAGGTTCGGACATTTCGGGTCCGGCGACACGGTTCGCCGGGGGTGAAACCCGACGCACGCGGAGGGCTGAGCACGTAGGCTGGCAGTCCGGTCCGGCGAGCGCCGGAGATGGCTGGACAGACGACAGGGGGCCTGCGAGTGGTTGACCTCGCGAACCTGAGGGACCCGGTCGTGATCGCCGCGTTCGAGGGCTGGAACGACGCGGCGGAGGCGGCGACCGGTGCGGTCGACCACCTGATCGACGAGTGGGACGCCGAACTCGTCACGGAGATCGACCCCGAGGACTACTACGACTTCCAGGTCAACCGGCCGCAGGTCGGGCTGGACGACGACGGCGTCCGGCAGCTGACCTGGCCCACCACCCGGGTCTACCTGGCCCGCCCCGAGGACAGCGACCGGGACGTGCTGCTGATCCGCGGAATCGAGCCGAACATGCGCTGGCGGGCGTTCTCCAGCGAGCTGCTGGAGATCGTCGACGAGTCGAACGCGCAGATCGTCGTCGTCCTCGGCGCCCTGCTCGCGGACTCGCCGCACACCCGGCCGATCCCGGTCTCGGCGACCTCGTCCGACCCGGAGCTGACCGCGTCGTGGAGCCTGGAGCCGTCGACGTACGAGGGCCCGACCGGGATCACCGGCGTCTTCGCCGACCTGTGCGGCACGCTCGGCGTCCCCTCGGTGAGCATCTGGTCCGCGATCCCGCACTACATCGCCGGTACGCCATGCCCGAAGGCGTCGCTCGCGCTGCTCGGCAAGATCGAGGCCCTGCTCGACGTCGCGATGCCCGAGGGCGACCTGCCCGAACTGGCCCGCGCGTGGCAGCGCGGCGCCGACGAGCTCAGCGAGGAGGACCCCGAGGTCGCGGAGTACGTGCACTCGCTGGAGGAACAGCGCGACACCGCCGACCTCCCGGAGGCCACCGGCGAGGCGATCGCCGCCGAGTTCGAGCGCTACCTGAAGCGCCGCAACAAGAACCACCCGAGCGATTAGGCGGGCATTTCCCGGTTCGCGGTCGCGATGACGTCGTCGAGGACAGCGCGCGACGTGGTGAGGTCGGCGATCATCCGGTCGATCCGCTCCCGCTCGGCGGTCAGCTCGGTGACGAGTTCCGGGGTCGCCCGTTCGTTCGGGCCGCCGTCCGGGTCCCGCATGCAGGGCAGCAGTTCCGCGATCTTCTTGCTGTGCAGCCCGGCCGCGAACAGCTCCTGGATCAGGATCACCCGGTCGACGGCGCGCTCGGCGTACTCACGCTGGCCGCCGGACGTACGCTCCGACACGAGCAGGCCCTGAACCTCGTAGTACCGCAAGGACCGCACACTGACCCCGGTCCGTTCCGCCAGCTCACCGATCCGCACCCGCGCGACCTCCGGACTTGAACCTGACACTGATGTCAGACTCTACCGTCCAGCCATGACGCTCTACGACTACAGCCCGCTCCCGGAACGGCCGCGCCTCGACTGGCCCGACGGCAAGCGCGTGGCCTTCTACGTCGGCCTCAACATCGAGCACTTCCTGCCCGACCAGCCGTCCACCAGCATCTGGCCGCTCAACCTCGAGCCCGACGCCCTCAACCAGGGCTGGCGCGAGTACGGCGAACGCGTCGGCATCTGGCGCACCATCGACATCCTCGACCGGTACGGCGTCCGCGCCAGCGCGCTGATCAACTCGCTGGTCACCGAGCACAACCCGCAGATCGTCGAGGCCGGCGCAGCGCGGGACTGGGCCTGGCTGGCGCACGGCCGGACCAACACCACACTGCACACGGGGTACGAGCTCGACGAGGAGCGTCGCATCCTCACCGACATCACCGAGACCATCGAGAAGGCGACTGGACAGCGCCCGAAGGGCTGGATGGGCCCGGCGCTCACCGAGACCCACAACACCCCACAACTGCTGTCGGAGCTCGGCTACAACTACGTGCTCGACTGGACCAACGACGACCAGCCCTACCGCCTGAACATCCCCGGCATGCTCAGCGTCCCGTACACCGTCGAACTCAACGACCTCGGCCTGTTCCTCCGCGGCCTCAGCGGCCCGGACTTCCTCCAGATGGTGAAGGACCAGTACGACGTCCTTCGCGACGACTCCGCCGAGACCGGCCGGGTGATGGCGCTCGCGCTGCACCCGTTCGTGATCGGCCAGCCGTTCCGGGCGAAGTACCTGAACCTCGCACTCGAGTACATTGCGGCGCAGCCGGACGTCTGGCTGACCACCAGCGACGCCATCGCCGAGCACTACTTGGAGCAGTAACTCCGCGGGGTGTGGCGCGTTGTTACCGATGGGTTTATTCTCGAGCGGACAACTGGGGGGTGACGGCGTGCCGTCACCGGGACCACGGGGAGTAACAGCATGCGCGACGAGCGGGGCGGCAGCTCGATCCCTGCGCTCGCCGTGCTCGTGCTGCTCGGGATCGTCGCCGCGGTCGGGATCTTCGGCAACAAGACCAAGCACATCGACGTCGACCTGAGCACGCTGACGGCGTCGACGACCGCCACCACGATCACCACCGCCCCGCTCGACACCCAGCCCTTCGCCGGGACCAGCGGACTGGTCGTCCACCCGCGTGCCGAGGCGGCGCTGTTCAGCGCGCCCGACGCGGACGCCGTCGGCAAGATCGGCCCGACCCAGTTCGGGCCGACCTGGCTACCGGTGGTGGAGCAGACCGACGGCTGGGTGCGGGTCCTGCTGCCGTCCAAGCCGAACCGGTCCACGGGCTGGCTCCAGGACGAGGACCTCGACCGCGCCACGTCGTCGTACCTGATCCGGGTGCACACCAGCTCGCGGACGCTGGAGCTGTTCCTGAACAACAAGAGCCTCGGCTCCTGGAAGGCCGGCGTCGGCGCGACGAAGACGCCGACCCCACCCGGCCGGACGTTCCTGCTCGGCTCGATCATCGACCACAAGCGCTCCGCCTCACCGATCGTGCTGCCGCTGGGTGCGCACAGTCCCACTCTGGACACGTTCGGTGGCGGTCCTGGTACGGTCGCGATCCACGGCTGGCCGAATCCCCACGTCTTCGGGGCGGCGATCAGTGCCGGCTGCGTCCGGGTGCCGAAGACCGCCCTCGCCCATCTGCAGAAGGTTCCGCTCGGGACCCTCGTCCTGATCGACAGCAACTAAGGAGATCCGATGCGACGACAGTTGACTCCGACGGTGCTCACGGCAGCGGCCGTGGCGGGCGTCGTGACGTTCAGCCTGGTCGCGAGTGCGCCGGTCGGCAACGCCGCGGCCCGGCCGTCCTCGGCGTACGCCGTGAGCGCGGAAGGCCAGGTGCCGATCGCGAAGACGCCGTACGCCGAATCGCCGGACGGCAAGCGGCGGACGACGTCCGCGCTCGAGCTCCCGAAGAACCCGCTGCTCTCGGTCCGGGCCGGGACGGCGACCGCGGGCAACGACGCGGCGTCGGTGGAGCTGTTCGACATCGTGGTGGGTCCGGACATCCTCAGCCAGGTACAGATCCCGCCGGAGCTCAAGCAGCAGTGCAACTCGCTGCCGGCGACCGGCGCCGAAGACCTGCCGCTCCCGGACATCGCGCTGCCCGACCTCGGTCTGCCGCTGCCGAAGCTGAGCACGAAGGACCTGCCGGTCAAGAACCTGCCCGAGCTGTGCAACCTGCTGCTCACGCCGCCTAAGTCACTGCTGTCCATCGACGCGCTGAACGTCTGGTGTTCCGGTGATCAGGGCGGCGTCGACATCGGCGGGCTGTCGCTGCTCGGTCAGGCGATCAAGCTGCCGAGCACCAAGCAGGGCGCGTCGCTGCCGTCCAACCCGCTGGCGTCCATCAAGGTGAACAGCCAGGGCAGGCACTCCGACGGCGCGTTCACGATCACCGGTCTGAGCATCGACCTCGGCGGCGGCGCCGAGACCATCACCCTGGCGTCGGCGACCTGCGCCAAGCCGGCCGCGAAGCCGAAGCCCAAGCCGACCCCGCACCCGGAGAACCCGGCCCCCGCGCAAATCGACACTCCGCCCTCGGCCCCCGTCCCCACCCCCGTCAAAACCCACCAGCCCGTCACCGGCTGACAGAAGTTCCAGGTTGGGGAGGATCGCGTGCCCGATTCGGGCGCACGATCCTCCCCAATCTGTTTGCTAGAGCTTGACGCCGAGGAGGGCGTCGACGGCGAGGGCGACCAGGGCAGGTGCCTCGTGGTCGTCGCCCTCGGCCTCGGCCCAGGCGTCGACAGCCGCCAAAGCGCCCGCGCTGTCCAGGTCGTTCGTGAGTGCCGCCCGTACGGCGTCCACCGCGGCCGCACCGTCCGGCCCCGAGCCCCGGCCGATCGCGCCGCGCCAGACGTCCAGCCGCGCCTGAGCGTCGGTCAGGTCAGACTCGGTCCAGAACCAGTCGGTCCGGTAATGGTGGGTGAGCAGCGCGAGGCGGATCGCCATCGGGTCCGCGCCGGCCAGCCGCTCCTTCGACACCAGCACGAGGTTTCCCTTGGACTTCGACATCTTCTCGCCGTCGAGACCGACCATCGCCTGGTGCACGTAGGCCCGGGCGAACGGGTGCTCCCCGGTCGCCACCTGCGCACCGCTCGCGGACATCTCGTGGTGCGGGAAGATCAGGTCGGACCCGCCGCCCTGGACGTCGAACGTCATCCCGAGGTACTTCAGCGCGATCGCCGAGCACTCCACGTGCCACCCCGGACGCCCGCGTCCCATCGGCGAGTCCCAGGCCGGCTCCCCCGGCCGCTCGTGCCGCCAGAGCAGACTGTCCAGCGGGTCCTGCTTGCCCTCGCGCTCCGGGTCGCCGCCGCGCTCGGCGAACAGCTCGGTCATCGTCTCGCGATCGTAGTTGGACACCCCGCCGAAGGCCGGGTCCGTCTTCACCGCGAAGTACAGGTCGCCGTCGACCGAGTAGACGGCGCCCGCCCGCTTGAGGTCCGCGACCGCGTCGGCGACCAGGTCGATCGACTCGACCACGCCGATGTAGTGCTGCGGCGGGATCACCCGGAGCGCGGTCATGTCGTCGCGGAACAGCTGGATCTCCTGCGCCGCGAGGTCCGTCCACTCGACGCCGGTCGCCGTCGCCCGCTCGAGCAGCGGGTCGTCCACGTCGGTGATGTTCTGCGTGTACGAGACGTCGTACCCGGCGTCCCGCCAGAGCCGGTTCACCAGGTCGAACGTGACGTACGTCGCCGCGTGCCCCATGTGCGTCGCGTCGTACGGCGTGATGCCGCACACGTACATCCGCGCGGTACCCCCGTCGGTGGGCGGCAGCTCGACCGGACCGCTGGACGCGGTGTCGTAGAGGCGTAGCCGCCGGGCCGGCCCGGGTACGACCGGGATGTCTGGTTTCGTCCACGCCTGCATGTGTCGGAGCTTATGCCAGTCCGATTTTCAATGACGCGACACGGTTCCATTCCGGGTCCGATCCGCGGTCGGCGGGGTGAGCTCTGCGCCCGCCGGCCGGTAGCCTCGCGGGTGATGAGCGCATCAGCAGACTTCAGCCCCGAGTTCCAGGCGTACGGCGCCTGGATCGCCGCCGCCGCGATCCAGCAGCAGGACCTGTTCAACGAGGTCGTCGGGACCGACTCGCTACAGGCCGACCTCGACGCCCGGACGCTCACCGGCGACCGCGGCGTCCTCGGCCGGGTCTCGCTGCTCGGCAGCTTCTCCGAGCTCGACCACACCTGGCTGTGGGGCTGGGCGAACCCGGGTTTCGGCGCGGAGGCGCCGGCCGTCGCACCGACGGCGGCGATCCGGGCATTCGGCGAACAGCACCGGATCGCGGAGTTCACCACGGACAGTCCGGACCTGAGCGGCTTCCCGCAGCCGGAGCAGGCCGCGATCACACTCGCGATCACGGCCGGCGCCGTCCTCGGCGGCCGTGGTGTCTGGTCGACCGCGATCAACGAGGGGCGCGGGCACGTCTACCTGCACGTCGCCGATGAGCAGTTGCCGCGGGCCGGCTTCGACCCGTTCGCGACGCCGCGGCTGCTGATGACGGCGGTGAGCGTCTTCCCGGCCGACCACCGGCGGGTCGTCCGCGGCTACTTCCAGCACTTCGGCTTCCAGTTCCAGGAGAACGCCGAGATGCTCCAGGGCACGGCGCCGAACGGCAGTGTCGTGATCACGTCGTACGACGAGCACGGCCGCCTCGGCAACGTCAGCGTCGAGCCGAAGGCCTAGAACGCGGGCCGTCTAGAAAGCCGGCCAGGGAATCGCGGGCCACTCGTCGCTCGGGTGCGGGAACACGCCGGTCTTGAGCAGCGTCGCGCAGCGTTCCCTGGTCGCGGTCAGCTCGACCGTGGTGATCAGCTCGCAGAGTTGCTGCCCGAGCGCACCGGCCAGCTGATCCGCCAGCCGCCGTACGTCGTTCAGCAGGTCGGCCGGGATCGGGTCGCCGGCCCAGCCCCACAACACCGTGCGGAGCTTGTCGTCGGCGTTGAACGTGACGCCGTGGTCCACGCCGAACACGCGGCCGTCGCCCGGATTCAGCACGTGGCCACCCTTGCGGTCCGCATTGTTGACCACGGCATCGAACACCGCCATCCGGCGCAACGCGTCGTTGTCCGCGTGCACCAGCGTCACCGGGTTGTGGCGGCCGTCGAGGGCGTCCAGGACACCGACCCATCCGGACGGCACCCGGCCCTGCGGGACGATGTCGACCAGCTCGGTCTCCCCCGCCGCGAGCTCGGCCTCGTCGATCCACAGCTGCACCATGCCGACGCCGAGCGGGCCATCGCGCAACAAGGTCGGTGGCACCACCGACCACTCGAGCGCCTCCGAGACGACGTACGCCGCGAACTCGCGCTGGGCCAGGGTGCCGTCGGGGAAGTCCCACAGCGGGCGCTCTCCCTCGACCGGCTTGTAGACCACCGTGGCGGTCTCGCCGGCCAAGCTGACCGAGCCCTGGTAGGTGCCGTTCGAGGCGGCCACCAGGCGGCCGTGCAGCGCGAGCTCTCCGAGGGCGAGGAGCTCCGGGTCGACGGTCATTCCGGGAGGTGCCTGCGGTAGCCGTTGGCACGGGGGCAGATGTGGCCGTCGGCGTCGATCGGCCGGCCGCAGAACGGGCAGCTCGGGCGGCCGGACGCCACCAGCGCGACCGCACGGCGCGCGAACGCCCGGGCCTGCTCCTCGGTGATCCGGACCACGAACACCTCGGCGTCGTCGGACTCCATCGCGGCGGTGACCGGGTCCTCCTCCTCGAGCTCGACCTGCTCGCCGGTGACGACCGCGAACACCTCGATCACCACGCGCTCCGCGTCGGCCTCCCAGGCCAGCGTCATGGTGCCGGCCCGGAACTCCTCCTCGATCGGCTGCTCGAGCGGCGCGGTGTCGTCCGAGCCGGACTGCGCGACCGGGTCCCGGTCGAAGCGCCGGGCGACCTCGTCCAGCATCACGTCGAGCCGCTCCGCGAGGGCCATCACCTGTTCCTTCTCACACGCCACCGAGGTCAGCCGGTGGCCGGCCCGGGCCTGCAGGAAGAAGGTCCTCGCACCTGGTTCGCCCACGGTGCCGGCGACGAACCGCTCGGGGTCGTCGTAGGAGTGCACAACTCGCGCCATGTCTAGACCCTATTACCGTCCACCGACTACTGCGTCCGAGGACTGCTTCTTCGGCTTGGCTTTCGCTGACGGCTTAGGGATCAGGGAGGCCAGCTCGCTGCCGGAGTCGTTCAGCCGGACCAGGAACGGGCGGACCGGGGTGTAGGTGATGATCGTCGTCGACGCGGTGTCCACGACGATCCGCTGGAACGTGTCCAGATGCTGACCGAGCGCGTCCGCGACGATCGCCTTGATCACGTCGCCGTGCGACACCGCCACCCAGATCGCGCCGTCGCCGTGGGTCTTGGCCAGCTCCGCGTCGTGCGCGCGGACCGCGTCGACGGCACGTTGCTGCATCCCGCGCATCGACTCGCCGTTCGGGAAGGTCACCGCGGACGGGTGCTGCTGGACGACGGCCCACAGCGGGTCCTTCGCGAGTGTCGCGATCTTCTTGCCGGTCCAGTCGCCGTACCCGCACTCGGTCAGCCGGCGATCGGTTGCCGGACGCAACTCCGGATGGTGCTTGGCGATCGCGGCCGCGGTCTGCTTGCAGCGCTCGAGCGGCGAGGTCACGATCGCGGCCAGCGGCAGCTCGGCGAGCCGGCCCGCGACGGCGGCGGCCTGCTCGATCCCGGTGGCGTCCAGCTTCACGCCGGGCGTCCGCCCGGCCAGCGTTCCGGACGTGTTCGCGGCACTACGACCGTGGCGGACGAGAATCACGGTGGGCATGGAGGCACGTTATCCGGTCGACGCAACCCTGATGCAATGATGGGTGGCGTGATCGTCGACTGCGGGGTCTACGCCGAGGGGGAACGGCAGGACCTGCCCAAGAACCCCGAGACGGTTGCCCAGGCCATCGACGACGACGGGCAGTGCTTCGGGTGGATCGGTCTGCACGAGCCCTCGGACGCCGAGATGGCACGGGTCCAGAAACTCTTCGGGCTGCACGACCTGGCCGTCGAGGACGCGCTGCAGTTGCACCAGCGCCCCAAGGTGGAACGCTTCGGCGACACGCTCCTCGTCGTCCTGCGGACCCTCTGGTACGTCGACGAGGGCGACGCCGTCGAGACCGGTCAGGTCACCGCCTTCGTCGGCCCGCGGTACGTCGTCACGGTGCGGCACGGTGAGGGTGGCGAACTCGCCACGACGCGGCACGAGCTCGAGGAGCGCGCGTCGATGCTCGGGCACGGACCGGCCGCCGTACTGTGGGCGATCTGCGACGAGATCGTGGACGACTACGAACGTGTCGCCGGGCAGGTCGAGATCGACGTCGACGAGATCGAGTCCTCGGTGTTCTCCCCCGAGCGGACCAGCGACGCGGAGCGGATCTACCGGTTGAAGCGCGAGGTGCTGGAGATGCGCCGCGCGGTCGACCCGTTGCGCGAGCCGATGGAACAGTTCGCGCACGGCATGGCCGGGCTGGCCGCGAAGTCCGGGCCGTTCTTCCGCGACGTGGCCGACCACCTCAGCCGGGTCTCCGACCAGACCGAGGCGATCGACACGTTGCTGTCGTCCGCACTGAACGCGCATCTCGCGCGGGTCTCCGTGCAGCAGAACGACGACATGCGGAAGATCTCGGCGTGGGTCGCGATCGCCGCCGTACCGACGATGCTGGCCGGCATCTACGGGATGAACTTCGACAACATGCCCGAACTCCGGTGGCACTTCGGCTATTACGCGATCCTGCTGGTGATGGCGCTCGTCTGCGTCACGATGTACCGCTTCTTCCGCAGGGTCGGCTGGCTCTAGCTGGCCCACCTCGTTTGAGGGGCCGGCCCCTCAAACGGTGGGTGAGCACCTGGTACTTCGGGTACGCACCCCACCGGATCGGGGGCCGGCCCCTCAAACGGGAGCAGGCGGGACGTCGGCGGGCGGGCTAGGTGGCGGTGATGGTGCTGGTGGCGAGCAGGATGACCAGGACGACGCCGAGCAGCAGGCGGTAGAAGGCGAAGACCTCGATGGTGTGCTTGGCGACGAAGCGCAGCAGCCAGGCGATCGACGCGTAGGCGACGACGAAGCTCACCACGGTCCCGACGATCAGCGGTACAGCGCCGACGGTGCCGTTCAGCGCGTCCTTCAGTTCGTAGACGCCCGCGCCGACGAGGGCCGGGATCCCGAGCAGGAACGAGATCCTGGTCGCCGCGACCCGTTCGAGCCCGCGGAACAGACCGGCCGAGATGGTCGCGCCCGATCGCGAGATGCCGGGGATCAGCGCGAGGCACTGGACCAGGCCCATCACCAGCGCGTCGACGAACGTGATCCGGGTCAGCGGGCGGCTCTTGCTGCCGATGCGCTCCGCGGCGACCATCACGAACGACCAGCCGATCAGGGCGGCGGCCACCCACCACAGGCTGCGCAGCGGGCCGGAGATCAGGTCGCGGGCGAGGAATCCGACGATCACGATCGGCACCGAGCCGACGATCACGTACCAGCCCATCCGGGCGTCGAACTCGCCGCGGTGCTCCGGCTTGGCCAGGCCCCGGACCCAGGCGACCGCGATCCGCGCGATGTCCTTCCAGAAGTACAGGACGACCGCGGCGATCGCGCCGACCTGGATGACCGCGGTGAAGCCGGTGATCGACGGGTCGTCGATCTTCAGGCCGAGCATCTTCGACACGATCGTCAGGTGCCCGGTGCTGGAGACCGGGAGGAATTCGGTCAGGCCCTCGACGATGCCGAGGATGATGGCGTCCAGGATCGTCATCAGCTGCCGGCCCCGGACAGCTCCAGGGCCTCGGCCGCGGTGTGCAGGTCGGCGATCCGCTGCTCGACGGTCGACGCGAACGGGGTCAGCGCGACGGTGGTCGCCCCGGCCTCGGCGTACGCGGTCAGCTTCTCGGCCATCCGCGCCTTGTCACCGAGCAGCGAGATCGAGTCCAGGAAGCCGAACGGTACGGCGGCCATCGCCTCGCGGTGCTTTTTGTCCAGGTAGAGGTCCTGGATCTCTTTCGCCTCGTCGGCGTAGCCCATCCGGACCGCGAGCGCGTTGTAGAAGTTCTTCTCGCGGCTGCCCATGCCGCCGATGTACAAGGCGGCGTACCCACGGATCGGGTCGGCCGCGGCCTGCAGGTCGTCTCCGGTCATGACCGGCACCGACGCCACGACGTCGAAACCGTCGAGACTCTCGGAACCGTGACGGGCTTGCCGGCCCGTCCTGATGTGCGTCAACTGCTCTCCAAGGAATCCGGGGTCGTTCAGGATCCCGAGCCAGCCGTCGGCGATCTCACCGGCCAACTCGAGGTTCTTCGGACCGACCGCGGCCAGGTACACCGGTACGTGGTCGCGGATCGGTCGCACAGTCAGTTTCAGCGCCTTGCCCGGTCCGTCGGGCAACGGCAACGTGAAGTACTTCCCCTCGTAGGCGACCGTCTCGCGGCGCAGCGCCGCGTTGACGATGTCAACGTACTCACGGGTCCTGAGGAGTGGCTGAGAAAATCGGACGCCGTGCCAGCCCTCCGACACCTGCGGACCGGACACGCCCAGACCGAGCCGGAACCGGCCGTTCGAGAGCCGGTCCAGGGTGGCGGCCGTCATCGCGGTCATCGCCGGCGTCCGGGCCGGGATCTGGAAGACCGCCGCACCGACGTCGATCGTGGTGGTCTGGGCGGCGATCCAGCTGAGCACTGTGGCCGCGTCCGAGCCGTACGCCTCCGCGGCCCAGGTGACCGAGAATCCGAGCGCTTCGGCCTCCTTCACCAGCCTCAGGTGGTCCAGATGGTCGTCGCCGCCGTAGACGAAGCCGATGTTGAGTCCGAGTCGCATGACTGGCGAGCCTAGCGAGAACATGTCGGTGGGCCGCAATAGGCTCGGGTCATGCAGCAGCGCTATCTCGGTCACAGTGGACTTGCGGTGAGCAGGCTCGGCCTGGGCACCATGTCATGGGGCCGGGACACCGACGAGCACGAGGCCCGCGAGCAGCTCGCGGCGTTCGTCTCCGCCGGTGGGACGCTGATCGACACCGCCGCGGCGTACGGCGACGGTGACAGCGAGCAGCTGATCGGGTCGCTGCTCGGCGACGTGGTGGACCGCGACGACCTGGTGATCGCCACCAAGGCCGGGTTCAGCGTCCGCCGCGGCGAGCGGATCACCGACACCTCCCGCGGCGCGCTGCTCCGCGACCTGGAGGGCTCGCTGCGCCGGCTGAACACCGACTACATCGACCTGTGGCAGCTGCACACCTGGTCCGACGACGTCCCGCTGGAGGAAACGCTCTCCGCGCTCGACCACGCGGTCAGCTCCGGCAAGGTGCGGTATGTCGGCGTCTCGAACTACGCGGGCTGGAAGTCCGCCCGGGCGGTCACCTGGCAGCAGGCCTGGCCGGGTCGCGCCGTCCCGGTGTCCAACCAGGTCGAGTACTCGTTGCTCGCCCGGGACGCCGAGGTGGACGCGCTGCGCGCCGCCGCGGGGCTCGGGATCGGGGTGCTGGCGTGGTCGCCGCTCGGCCGCGGCGTGCTGACCGGGAAGTACCGCACGGGCATCCCGGCGGACTCGCGGGCGGCGTCCCAGCATCTGTCCAGATTCGTCGACCCCTATCTCGACGGCCGGGCTTCCGGCATCGTGGAAGCGGTCGCGCGCGCCGCCGACGGGCTCGGCTGGACCCCGCTCGAGGTGGCGCTCACCTGGGTGCGGGACCGGCCCGGAGTGTCGGCGGCGATCGTCGGCGCCCGTACTGCGCTACAACTGAAAGCAGTCCTCGGAGTGGAGGAGCTCACCCTGCCACCGGCGATCGCGGCGGCGCTGGAGGATGTTTCGTGAGGTCGTTGGCGTTCTGGTAGTCGGAGGTGTGGATGGCCGAGTACGAGCTGCAGCAGTTCGAGGTGTCCAGGACGGAGACGCGGGGTGCGGTGCGCAAGCTGCTCACCGAACACGCGGAGTACGGCGGCTGGGAATTGGCCCGGTTGCGTCGCTACCCGGACGGTACGCGCCGGGTCTGGCTCCGGCGCCGCATCATCCGGGTGATGCGGACCCTCTGACCCCGACCGGCCCGGCACGAAAGTTCCGGGCCGTTCTCGTGGCGCAATATCTCTGCAACAGAGGTATTCTGTCGGTGTGACCGAAGATCTCGCCGAGGAGTTGCTGCAGGCGATCGGATTGGTGCGCCGGCATCTGCGCCGATCGGCCGGCCGGCCGTTCCCGTTGTCCGCCCTGACCGACTCGCAGGCCGAGCTGATCCGGACGGTCCGCCGGAATCCGGGCATCTCGGTCGCCGAGGCAGCGGCCGAGCTCGGCCTGGTCGCGAACACCGTCTCCACGCTCGTCGGCCAGTTGACCGAGCGCGGGCTGATCGAGCGCACCCAGGACGCGTCCGACCGCCGGGTCGCGCGATTGACGCTCACCGACCCGGCCCGCGAACAGGTCGAGGCCTGGCGCGACCGGCGTACGGCGCTGGTCACCCGCGCACTCGACGACCTCGCGGACGGCGACCGGGATGCGCTGCGCGCCGCCTTGCCCGTGCTCGCCGTACTGGCCGAACGGCTGCACCCCGCAGAACAGCAATCTCAGCAGCAACCTCAGCAAGACCGGAAGGAGCGCGTATGACAGCGGATCAAGCCGTCGAGATCAGCGGGCTGACCCACCGGTTCGGCGAGCATCTCGCGGTCGACAACCTCGACCTCACCGTCTCCCCCGGTGAGTGCTTCGGGCTCCTCGGTCCGAACGGCGCCGGCAAGACCACGACGCTGCGAGTGCTGAACACGCTCTATCCCCCACAGTCCGGCACTGTCCGGGTCTTTGGGCTGGACGTCCGCACCGACGCGATGCAGGTACGCCGGATGCTCGGTTACGTCCCGCAGCAGCTCTCGATCGAGGGCGCGTTGACGGGCCGGGAGAACGTCTCGTGGTTCGCGCGGCTCTTCGACGTACCTCGGCGGGAACGCGCCGCCAGGGTGGCCGAGGTACTCGAGATCGTGGACCTGACCGATGCGGCCGACCGGCTCGCGTCGACGTACTCCGGCGGCATGGTGCGGCGGCTCGAGCTCGCGCAGGCGCTGGTCAACCGGCCCGCGCTTCTCGTGCTCGACGAGCCGACGGTCGGGCTGGACCCGGTCGCGCGGGACTCGGTGTGGGCACGCGTCCAGGAGATGCAGGCGAAGTACGGGATGACCGTGCTGCTGACCACGCACTACATGGAAGAGGCCGACATCCTTTGCGACCGGGTGGCGCTGATGCACCTGGGCCGGCTGCGGGCCGCCGGTTCACCGGCTGACCTGAAGGCCGAGCTCGGTCCGGAGGCGAGCCTCGAGGACGTGTTCCGGCACTACACCGGCGAGAGCCTGGAAGGCCAGGCGAAGGGAGGACTGCGCGATGTCCGTGGCACCCGTCGCACCGCCCAGCGGATGGGTTGATTCGCGCCCGCGAGCCGTTCTGCGGCTGTTCTCGCGAATCGGCACGTTCTGCCTGGTCGAGCTGCAGAAGCTGCGGCACGACCGGACCGAGCTGGTCACCCGCGCGATCCAGCCGATCCTCTGGCTGGTGATCTTCGGTCAGACGTTCAGCCGGATCCGGGCGATCCCGACCGGCGACGTCCCGTACCTCGACTATCTCGCGCCCGGGATCATCGCGCAGTCGGCGCTGTTCGTAGCGATCTTCTACGGCATCCAGATCATCTGGGAACGCGACGCCGGCATCCTCACCAAGCTGCTGGTGACGCCCAGCCCGCGCTCGGCACTGGTCGCCGGTAAGGCGTTCGCGGCCGGCGTCCGGACCATCTCGCAGGCGATCGTGGTGATGATCGTCGCGGCGCTGCTCGGCGTCAGCCTGACCTGGAACCCGCTGAAGCTGCTCGCCGTCCTGGCCGTCGTCGTGCTCGGGGCGGCGTTCTTCTCGTGTCTGTCGATGACGATCGCGGGCCTGGTCCTTCGTCGCGACCGGCTGATGGGTATCGGTCAGGCGATCACGATGCCGCTGTTCTTCGCCTCGAACGCGCTCTACCCCGTCGACCTGATGCCCGGCTGGCTGCGGGCCATCTCGCACGTCAACCCGCTCACCTACGAGGTCAGTGCGCTGCGCGGCCTCCTGATCGGCCAGCCGACGACGTACTGGCTCGACTTCACGGTCCTGATCGTCGCCGCCGTGGCCGGCATCATCGCCGCCTCAGCGCTGTTGGGCCGCCTCGCCCGTTAGCGTTCCCGCGGTCTGACACCGCAACAGGACCAATCCGGCGACGACCGCGGTGATCAGCCCGGCGCCGACCAGGCTGTACTCCGCCCCGATCGCGCCGATGATCGGTCCGCCCACCAACAGCCCGGCCGCGCTCCCGGCGCTCACCACCACGCTCTGGCCCGACAGCAGCGTTCGACGTTCCGCCCCTTGGGACGATCTGGTGATCAGGACTGAGATGGCCGCGATCCCGATCACCACGGTCAGGCCCGACAATGCGCCGGTCACCGCGACCACGGGAGGCGTCGTCCAGACGCCCATGCCGACCCAGCACAGACCTGACCAGCCCCACGCGACAGCAGCCGTTGCCACCGGCTTGGTACGCCGTACCACTGCCAAGGACACCGCGGTTCCGACCAGCGAGCCGACGCCGTACCCGGTCATGCCGGCGGCGAGGTAGACGCCTGGTTGACCGCGCTGCTCGCCGACCACGGACAGACCGAGGGTGAAAGCGAACCAGGTCACGCAGCCGGTCCCGCGCACGATCCAGCCGTACAACACATCGCTCCGCCCGCGCAGGCTCTCTCGGATGGAAGGACCACCGGCGGGCACCGGCTGTGTGGCGACCGCGCGCTCGGGCTGCACCGTGCAGGCGAGGAGCCCAGCCGCCACGACCGCGACGGCTTCGATCCAGAGCAACTCGTTCGTGAACCCGGCCGCCACCGCGAACGCACCCGCCGTCGGGCCGATGAGCATTCCGATCCGGCGCAGCCCGTCCTGCCAGGTCAACAGCAGGACCGCCCGCCCTTCGCCCCACCGGTCCCCTGTATCGGCGAGCAATGCGGACCGCCCAGGGTTCGACAAGGCGTCGCCAAAACCCAGGAGTAGACCGCTCAGTACGAGCAGCTGCGGTGACAGAACCCCGAGGCCGGCTGCCGTTGGCACGGACGCCAGCGCGAGCGCGGACACCAACGCGACCACGGCCAGCCGCGGCCCCGAGTCCACCCATTGACGTGCCTTCCGGGCCCACCAGGGCGACAGCAACACCGGCACTCCGGCGGCTCCGCCGACCAACCCGGTCGCTGCGACCGATCCGGTCTCGCGAAGGATCACCAGCGGCAGTGCCACCTGCGCGATCCGGAACGCGAAGTCCGCCGTACCGCTGCCGGCCAGCAAGGCCAGTGCTTCGAGTTTCGCCCTCACAGCGAGGATTCTTGGCGTCCCGGCGGGCCTCGGGTAGCTACCGGCGGTTACCCGCTTGCCATAGGCTCCACCTATGACCTCATTACCCTCGGTCGAGGATCTGCGGCTGGTCCAGGCCGTCGCCCGAACCGGCGCCGTCGGTACGGCGGCGCGCGAACTGCGGATCTCGCAGCCGTCCGCCTCCCAACGGCTCGCCCGGCTCGAACGGCTCTGCGGTGCCAAACTCTTCGAGCGCGACACCCGGGGTGCCCGCCCGACCCCGGCAGGCGCCGAGCTCGGCCGCCGGGCCGACCACATCCTCGGCCACCTCGAGGAGGTGTACGACGCGACTCGCCTGGCCGCCACCGGACGGCGGCTGGTGATCGGCACCTTCGTCAGCATCGCCCCGATCCTGTTCCCGGTGCTGGACGCGGATCTCCCGGAGCTGGAGATCCAGCAACAGGTCGACCACGGCCACTTCCTGGTCGAACGCGTTGCGGAGGGCACGATGGACGCCGCCTTCATCGCGATCGCCGAGCAGATCACACTCCCCCGCGGCACCGTCTCGCAGCGCGTCGGCCACGACGAACTCGTACTGTTCGTCCCGCCCGGCGCCCGTCCACCGGGCCGCGGCCGGCAGCCGCTCAAGGACCGGCCGATCGCGTTCTCCACCTACGACAAGGGCAGCGACGAGGTCCACACCCGCCTGGCCGCCCTGGGCGCCGTCCCCCGCCGGGGCGTCACGCTGAGCACCACAGTCGCCATGGCGCGTCGCCGCTCGCACCTCGCTCTGATCCCGCGGAGCGCGCTGGCCACCGAGCTCCGGCCCGGCGAGCACCTGGTCCCGGCACCCTTCCGGTACCGCCTGACGCTCTCGGTCGTCACCACGCCGACCCCGCCGGAACCCTTGATGACATATCTCCCGGATCTGCGGGCCACGTTGAACTTGTCGTGAACACCGGTGAGTTCTGGAGCCGGCTGCGGCAGACTCGAAGGCATGAACCTGGGGAGGTTGGCGCGGGGGCGCCGGGTGCTGGCGGGGTTCTGGGGCGCGACGGTGGTGCAGGTCGCGGCTGTGGCCTTCGATGCCAAGATCCTCAAGCTGGCCAGCAAGCCCACACTGATGCCGCTGCTGTGGCACTGGTCGCGAACACAGGACGCCCCGCCGCTCCTGCAAGCCGCCATCCTGGCCTCGGCTGCCGGTGACCTCCTGCTCGAGACGAATCTCGAGCTGGCCGGTATGGCGGCGTTCGGCGCGGCCCACGCGTGTTATCTCGCCGTCTTCCTCTCCGGCCCGTCGCAACGGTCCTGGCGGGTTCTCGCAGCGTACGCGGCCGTGTGGGCGGCGCTGATCGCGGCCCTCTCCCCCAAGCTCGGCGGCCGGCGTGTCCCGGTGGCGGCGTACGCGTTGTTGCTGACGGCAACCGCGATCACGTCCCGCTGGCACAACTCGCGCAGCGGCGCCGGCGGCACACTCTTCCTGATCTCCGACTCACTGATCGCGCTCCGGATGGCCGGTCGGGACTTCCCGGGCCGCGGCGCGCTGACGATGTCGACGTACGCCGTCGGCCAGTACCTGCTCGCCTCGGGAGTCACCGAGTCGCGGGACAGACTGACCGGTACTGGTCATCCGCGTTGACCCGCGTCGCCGCGTCACGATGGGGTGACGGGTATGGCGACCGTCGACGACGTACGACGACAGTTCCGGAACCCGCCGCCCGAGGGGCGGCCGATGATGCGCTGGTGGTGGTTCGGGCCGTCGATCGAGGCGGACGAGCTGGACCGGGAGCTGGAGGCGATGGCCGCGGCCGGGCTCGGCGGAGCCGAGGTCGCGTTCGTGTACCCGATGGGGCCGGTGACCGCGCCGTTCGGATCGCCTGAGCCGCTCGAACTGGTCGGCCATGCGGCGCGGAAGGCACGCGAGCTGGGGCTGCGGTTCGACGTGACGCTGGGCAGCGGGTGGTCGTTCGGCGGTCCGCACATCGGACCGGAGCTGGCCGCGCGGCAGTTGCACTGGGACCGGCGCGAGATCGGCTCCGCGGCGTACGACGTACCGATCGTGGAGTCGTGGCCGGGTGACGAGTTCGTGGCCGCCTTCGTGGGCGACGGGTCCGCCGGCACGCCCTCGTCGTACGTCGAGGTTCCCGTGCACGACGGGGTGATCCAGGTACCGACGGGTGGTCAGCCGCGCGAGGTGTTGATCGCGACGTCCCGCCTGACCGGGCAGCAGGTCAAGCGGACCGCGGCGGGAGCCGAGGGGCATACGCTCGACCACTACTCGACCGCCGCTGCGCTGGAGCACATCCGGACGGTCGCGGAGCCGTTGCTGAAGGCAGCGACTCCGGAGCTGCTCGGGTCGGTGTTCTGTGACAGCCTCGAGGTGTACGGCGGCGACTGGACACCGGCCATCTTCGACGAGTTCACGAAGCGGCGCGGCTACGACCTGCGACCACGGCTGTTCGAGCTGCTCGTGAACACGAACGGGTCGCGGCAGCTGCGGATCGACTTCGGCCGGACGCTGTCCGAGCTGTACGAGGACAACTTCCTCAAGGTCTTCCAGAGTTGGGCGGCAGGGTACGGCGTACCGTTCCGGATCCAGAGCTACGGTGAGCCGCCCGCCACGATGAGCAGCTACCGCCACGTCGACATCTTCGAGGGCGAGGGCTGGGGCTGGACGCGGATCCCGGAGACCCGATGGGCGTCGTCGGCCGCGGCCGTCTACGGCAAGTCCGTGGTCTCCGCCGAGGTGTGGACGTGGGTGCACTCGCCGTCGTTCCGCGCGACACCGCTCGACCTGCAGGGTGAGGCGCACGAGCACTTCCTGTCCGGCGTCAACCAGCTGATCGGTCACGGCTGGCCGTACTCACCCTCGACCGGCCCCGGTCTAGGCTGGATCTTCTACGCGGCCGGCGCCCTCGACGACCGCAACCCTTGGTGGCCGGCGGCGACGGCTCTCTTCGGCTCCCTGCACCGGCTCTCGTGGCTGTTGCAGCAGGGCACACCGGTCCGGCCGGTCAAGATCTACGTCCCCGCCTCGGACGCGTACGCCGCCGTGCGGGCCGGGTTCCCGGAGCCGAACAACCTGTACCGCGTGGTCCGGCAACTGATTCCGGAGAACATCCCGCGGGCGATCCGGGAAGCCGGTCTCGACTTCGACCTGATCGACGACGACGCGATGGCCGTGCTCGATCCGGCCGAGGTTCCACTGGTCATCGTCCCGGACGGGACCACGACACCGCCCGCCACCCAGGACTGGCTCGACGCTGTGATTGCGGCCGGCGGTTCGGTGGTGACGGATGCCGACCAGCTCCCGGCCGCTCCGCTGACTCCGGTGCCCGATGTCGGGGTGGTGCACCGCCGGCTGGACGACGCCGACCTCTACTTCGTCGCGAATACCGGCGCCGAGCCCCGCCACCTGATTTTCGCCGAGCCGATGGAACGCTGGAGCCAGTTCTCGGACGACGTCACGGTCACGAGCGCCATCACCCTGCACCCCTACGAGTCGGCGGTCCTGGTGCCCTCGACCGCCGCGGCCGCGACACCACCCTCACAAGACGTCCTGTCCACCGTGGTCGGTCCGTGGACGGTTGCCTTTGACAACGACGAGCGCCCGGTACAACTCCCGCACCGGTGGGAGGACGATCCCGCGCTGGCGGCGTACTCCGGCTCCGCCACCTACCGCACCGAGCTCGACCTCCCGGCCACCACGGGCCGGCTACTACTGGACTTCGGCCCGGGCGAACTCGTCGACCCCGACAGCGAGCCTTATCTCCCGCACAACTCGTATCGGGCGCTCATCACTCCGCCGGTAGGTGTCGCCGCGGACATCTACCTGAACGACACGCACTGCGGTTCGCTGTGGGCGCCGCCGTACCAGGTCGACCTGACGGATGCCGCGCGAGCGGGCGTGAACGAGTTGCGGGTCGTCGTACACAACACCGCCGCCAACGCGCTGTCGACGGATCAGCACCTGCTCGATGCGGCCGCCGAGGTCACCGCGCAGAACGGGCGCCGGTTCGACCTGCAGCACATCGAGCACGCGACCGATGACCTGCACTCGGGGCTGCTCGCCGTACCGGCGATCGTGCGTCAGGCCTGATCCAGGAAGCGGTCCAGGACCCGCGACCCGAACTCCAGCGCCGACGTCGGCACGCGCTCGTCGATGCCGTGGAACATGCCCATGAAGTCCAGGTCCGGCGGCAGCTGCAGCGGGACGAAACCGAAGCAGCGGACGCCCAGCCGGCTCCACGACTTGGCGTCCGTGCCGCCCGACATCAGCAGCGGCGCCGTCCGGCTCTGCGGGTCCTCGGCCGCGAGGCAGGCCTTCATCGCCTCGACCAGACCGCCGCTGAACTCGGTCTCCAAGGCGATGTCCTGGACGACGGTCTCGCGCTGCACCTTGTCGCCGAGCAGCTCGTCGATGGTCGCGAAGAACTCGTCCTCGTACCCGGGGAGGAACCGGCCGTCGATATGCGCCTCGGCGTCACCCGGGATGACGTTCACCTTGTAGCCGGCGTTCAGCATCGTCGGGTTCGCCGTGTTCCGGATCGTGGCGCCGAACATCCGGCTGAAGCTGCCGAGCTTGGCCAGCGTCGACGTCATGTCCTCCGGGTCGAGCTCGACCTCGAGCACGTCCTCGAGCGTCTTCAGGAACTCACGGACGGTCGGCGTGACCCGCAGCGGCCACTCGTGCGAGCCGATCCGGGTGACCGCCTCGACCAGGTTGGTGACGGCGTTGTCGGTGTTCACCATCGACCCGTGGCCCGCCGTACCGCGGGCCTTCAGGCGCATCCAGTTCATGCCCTTCTCGGCCGTCTCGATCAGGTACAGGCGCAGGTCGTCCTTGACCGTGATGGAGAAGCCACCGACCTCACCGATGCCCTCGGTGCAGTCCGCGACGGTGTCCGGGTGGTTGTTGATCAGCCACTGGGCGCCGTACACACCGCCGGCCTCCTCGTCGGCGGTGAAGACCAGCCGAACGGGCCGCCGCGGCTTCACGCCGGCGCGCTGCCGGGCCCGGACCACCGACAGCACCATCGCGTCGAAGTCCTTCATGTCGACCGCGCCGCGACCCCAGACGCAGCCGTCGAAGATCTCCCCCGCGAACGGGTCGACCTTCCAGTCCTTCGGATCCGCCGGTACGACGTCCAGGTGGCCGTGCACGAGCAGCGGGTCGGCACTCTCGTCGTCGCCGTCCCAGTGCGCGACCAGCGTCGCCCGGCCCGGCTCGGACTCGTAGATCGTCGACTCGATGCCGACCTCGTCCAACTGCGCGGCGACGTACTCCGCCGCGACCCGCTCCCCGTTGCTCTTGCCGTTGCCGTAGTTCGTGGTGTCGATCCGGATCAGCTCACTGCAGAGCTCCACCACCTCGGCGTCGGGGGCGTACGACGGACGGTCGCTGGGAGTCGTCATGGGCCCCATCCTCTCGCACCACGGGCGCGGAGGTGGAGTCAGGTCAGCGTGATCGTGTCACCGGTGATCTTGATCGGTTTCGGCGGCAGCGGCCGCGGCGCCGGGCCGGCTTCGACGGCGCCGTCCTTGATCGAGTACTTGCTGCCGTGGCAGTCGCAGTTGATCGTCCCGCCGGAGACGCTCGCGACCGGGCAGCCGAGGTGGGTGCAGATCGAGCTGAACCCCTTGAACGTGCCCTTGCTGGGCTGCGTGACCACGACCTGTCGCGGCGCGAAGATCTTCCCGCCGCCGACCGGGATCTCGTTGGTGGTGCCGAGGACCGCGTTCGCCGGAGCCGGCGGTGGAGTGCCCTTCGGTTCGCCGTACTTCGAGCACCCGGTGAGTCCGGCGGCAGCGCCGGCCGCGGCACCGGCGAGGAACGTCCGGCGGCTGGGTTGGTTCACGGAGAGGTCCTTTCAGCGGGTGATGCCGAACGTGGTGAAGAACCACAGCGCCGACGTGAGCCACAGCCCGATCAGGCCGGTGAAGACTGCTCCGCCGGCGACCGGGAGCAGCCAGGCCGGCGCGTCGGTGCGGGTGAGCGCCAGCATCTTCACCACGAACGCGCCGTAGAAGAAGCAGCCGAGCAGGGAGTGGACGAGCACGCGCGGCTCGCCGTACTGGAAGCCGAGTGCGTAGAGACAGTGCGCGACGACGGGCAGTGTGACCGCGACGGCGGCGCGGCCGGACCAGCGGTGCAGCGCGGCGAGGCTGGACCGGCCGCGGTAGATCGCGACCGCACTCGCGAGCTGCACCAGACCGAGTACGGCGGCCAGCGTCGCCAGCCACGTCTTGACCGCTTGGAAGCTGGAGAAGCCCGCGATGTCGATCGCGACACCGGTGGGATGGTGCAGGCGCCCGTACACCCCCAGTCCGACAGCCGTCGCGGCTCCGGCGACGAGCGGTACTGCGACCGCACTGCGTTTCGCGACTGACGTCGTACTCATCCGGCCTCCTCAGAAGGTCTCGTCGCCGGTGATGGATTGGGCGGTGACCTCGGAACCGTCGACGGTCGCGGACCTGTTGGCCGGGTTGAGGGGTGGGGCTGCCGCGGGCGTGCCGTCGTTGTCGATGCCGACCTGGGAACCGTCCGGAAGGACGATCCAGCCGATCGTGGTGCTGCCGTTGCGGGCGCGGTAGAGGCCGGCCGGTGGTCCGGCTGGGTGGGCGGTGAAGCGGAGGGTGCGTCCGTGGAAGGTGAGGGTTCCGGCTGCGGCGGTCCCGATGAGGTGCTCTCCGGTGCGGGACCTCAGGGTCAGGCGGCCGGTGTTCGCGGTACCCGCCAACCAGGCTTCGAGGCGGCGGCCGTCGCAGACGTAGGCGACGGCCCGGGTGCCTTTGACGGCTACTGCGAGCGTGGCTTCCCGGCCTGCTGTTCGGCCGATGTAGACGATCGGCTTGTGAGCTGGGGTCGGCGCCCGCGGTGTCGAACGGGTGGCTGTAGGTGTTGGCGTCGGCTTCTGTTCAGCGGTGGGCGTCGGGCTCGGTGCGGCAGGCGTCGCGGCGTACCCCGACGAGCCGGTGGCCTGGGTGCTGTTGACGATCAGCAAACCGACCAGCCCGACGGCCGTTGCCGCCAGCGTCACCAAAGGACTGCGCTGCCCCATCTCCCCGATCCGCCCCGAGACTCACCCCACTCCCGAGAATCCCGCCGACGCCGTGCCCGGTCAACGTCTCGACCGTCAGCGCACCTTTCGTCAGCGCCCCTTTCGTCAGCGCACCTTTCGTCAGAGCACCTTGAGGCCGTACATCTCCCCGAGTGGGTCGGCGATCAGTTCGATCCGGGCGCCGTCGGGATCGCGGAAGTAGATCGACGTACCGCTCTCCTCCTGGAAATCGACCCCGTGCTCGGTGAGGCTCTCCTTGAGCTGCTGCCACTTCGCCGGTTCCACCGAGATCGCCAGGTGGTGCAGGCCGCCGAGCACCTCGGCGTACGGACCGAGGTCGAGGCCGGGGAAGTCGAAGAAGGCGAGCAGGTTCCCGTTCCCGATGTCGAAGAAGAAGTGCGTCGAGCCCTCGTAGTCCCGGTTGCCGACCATCTCGGTCAGCGGGAACCCGAGGACGCCGGAGTAGAACCGCACCGTGCGCTCGACGTCCGCGCTCAGCAACGCCGTGTGATGCAGTCCGCGAGCTGTCGACGTACCTCCCGGCTTCAGGTACGCCGACCTGATCCGGTCCCGCTCGGCTTCGATCGCGGGCAGGTCGATGTCGGTCATGCCATCCCCTTCAGATCCGGAAGAACAGGTTCAGGTACCGGTCGGCCACGGCCCGGTCGCCTCGGATCGTACCGGCGTTGCTCCGGCCGAACGCGGTCAGCACGAAACTGCCCGGGTCGAACTCGATCACCGCCGACAGGTCGCTCACGTCACCGGCCGTGTAGTCCATGCCGTCCGGGCCGACGGTCACCCTGGTGTCGCCGGCGTTCGGGCCGCTGGTGATCCGGATGCCGAGCTCGCACGGCTCCTTGGCGCCGGTGGTGTACTTCCACAGCACGAACATGAACGGCACCAGCAGGTCGGCCGCCTCGCCCGACAGACCGTGCGCGCGACCGGTGCCCTGGCGGATGTCCCACGAGTGCACGCCGTAGTCCATCAACTGGAACGCCGGGAAGAAGAACGCAGGCAGCGGGCCCATGTAGAAGTGCGGCACGGTGAACCCGCCCCACTCGTCGGGCCCGAGCGCGTCGAAGATCCCCATCATCTTGTCGAAGTCCGTGCGCAGCCGCTCCACCAGCTCCGGCCGCGGCACGTTCCGCAACGCCAGCGCCTGCTTGTCCACCCGCTCGGCCATCCCCGGCAGCCCGTACGCCGGTGGGACCTCGCTGTGCGACCGCGCCGCGTCGAACGCCACGAAGTACGACTCGGTGGTGTCCGTGAGATGCGCCACCACATCGCGCACTTCCCAGTGCCCGGCCCCGGTCGGCGACTCCCAGACATCGTCGCCGTCGACCATCCCGAAGAACAGCTCCGCCTCGTCCCGCACCACCCGGAGCATCGTGTCCTTACCCTCGAACGACATCCCGTTCCACGCGTCCACGGCGTACCACCTCCACCCCCAGAGGCCACTCCTTGAATTTCAAACTACGCCGATCACACCCCGTCGTCACCACCCCGGCGCCCCGATGTGAATTCCACCCCTGGAGTTTGCTACTGTTCTCCGGTCGGTACCGCGCAAGCGGTGAGACCACTCGTCCGGGTGGCGGAATAGGCAGACGCGCTAGCTTGAGGTGCTAGTGCCCTTCGCGGGGCGTGGGGGTTCAAGTCCCCCCTCGGACACCAACGTTAAAGCCACGCAGAGCGGGGCTTACGGCGGCTTCAGCCGATCTGGTCTCGTGGTTGTAACTCACTTGCAGACCGAGGGCTTTGTACAGCGATCTCATGTCGCTCGCGTCGGCCTGGTCGAGAGCCGCGGTCATGTCGCCCAGCTCCTGGACCATCTTCCGGATGTCCTCGGCTGATACCCGCTCCGGCACCTTCAACGCACTGAACTCGGCCTCCGCGGACCGCTTCTCCGCCACCGCCGCGTTGTACTGCTCCGTCAACGCCGCCGGATCCCAGCCGGCCTCAAGCGCCCGCCGCAACCGCGTGAAAGTATCGACAGACACGATCGCCGGGTCGGCAGGCTCCCGCGAACGCACGATCTTCGATTGCGGCGATCGCCGGAAGCGCACCACGTGTCCTGCGGCCACGTCCTCCGGATCCAGCAGCTCCTCGACCTTCTGCCACCGCCCGTAGATCGCGAAGCCCGTGTACCGCGGATTCTCAAGAATCGCCTTCACCGTGGTGTGCTGCCACCCGTCGCCCCGGCGATGACGGTTCTGCTGAGGCGTATGCACCGAAGGACACGGGATGGCTTCGACGTTCAACGCCTCGGCGATCGACTCAGCCCCAGACCGTCCTGACCTGATCACACGTGAGGATGCGGACCCGGGCTTCTCGCCACTACAAGCCGCGGATCAGGCGGTCGTTCTGCCGAAGACCGAGAATGAGCGACTCCCGGCGCTGCAGGCTGACGGCGTTGTTGACCTCGTTGTCGACGGCCCCGATCTGCAGCCGGCCGAGGTACCGTTGCGCCGTACGGGCCAGCAAGTCGTAAACGTCACGGATGCGCGCCAGATCGAACCCTTCCTGGCCAGCGTTTGAGGAAATACCGTCCAGGATCAGCAGTCCGGGCAGTGGCAGTCCTCTGTCGATCGCAACCGTGTGATGTGCCAGCGAGTGAGCGATGTTGACCAGGGTTTTGAGGCCCTGACTGGACAGCGTCTCGAAGTCTCGGCCGGAGATCTCGGGTAAGTAGGTACTCCGATTGATGTGGACCTGGAGCTCGGCTGCAGAGAAGTTCGGGATGCGCAGCTCTCGCAGATATTCCAAACGCGCTCCTCAAGGGCCCGTACGTTGCCCTCGGCATCGACACGCTTGATCCGTAGGCCCTGATCCGCTCCTCCACCGCATCCGCATCCCGCTGGAGTGCCTCCCGGTCCGACAGGCTCGCCTGGTAGCGGTGGACGACGAGCTCGCTGTACTCGGTTAGCCGGCGGATGTCGGCCTCGAGTGTCGCCTGCTCCGCTGCCTCTTGCTGAGGCTGCGACGACCGGTCGGAGATGAACATCGACGTGCCCTCATCGAGCAGGCGTGACAGCTCCAGGATCTCGGCGTCGAGCGCCTCCCGCCCTACCTCCAGCCGGCCTCGACCCGCCAAGCGCTCGTCGAGGACGTCCGCGGTCTCGTCTGGCTTGCGATGCGTTCCTGCTCGGCGAGCAGCGTCGAGGTCGACGGCGCCGGCCGGGGCCCCTCAGTGTTCGGTGCTGAAGAAACGTAGCAACAGCGGGCCGACGGTCTGTGGGTCGACGACGTGATCCGGCCCCTCGAGGGTCTCCCGATGAGCGTGGGGTAATTGGTCTGCAAGCTCGTCGGCTGCGCGGTCGAAGAAGTCCGAGGGCAGGCCTGCCATATAAGGGACCGTGATCGGCCCTCCGGTGGTGACCAGGACCGGTTGGGTGACCGTTGCCAGTCGATCGGCCGGCAATTGGTAGCGATTGCGGAAGACGCTGTCGTGGACCAGCGTGGGCGCGAGGGCGACCGAATGCGCCCAATGCGCCGTCTGCTTGCCTGCCGCTTTCCTGGCCGCGATGTTGTCGTCGGAGGCGCCGGTCATGCGCATGAACAGTTCGAGAACCTCCTCGTCTCGCCCGGCGTCGAAGGCGCGTCGGGTGTCTGCGACGTACTCCTCGAATCGCGGGCGTATGTCGTCCCCAACCGCGTAGGGCACCTCCCAGACGGCGATCGTGTCGATGGCTGACCCGGCCGCGGCGGCTTCCAGCGCCAGCGCGCCGCCTGAGGACGCCCCGAACAGGTGTGCCGAGCCGCCCGCCTCCGCGATCAACGCATCCAGGTCCTCGATCTCCCTTTCCACGGCGTACGGCTCGGTGAAGCCGCTCGCGCCGCGTCCCCGACGGGCATAGTTGTAGACCGTGAAATGCTCGGCGAGAGCTGGCGCCAAGGGAGCGTTCTCCACCCCCTCGTCGAGTGCTCCGCCCACCAGGATGACGGCCGGACCGCGTCCTTCCCTGTCGTAGGCGATGGTGGTGCCATCGTTTGATGTCACGCGAAAGGCCATCTCGTTCATCTCACATCTCCGTTCGAGAGGTTTGTCTCAGCGCCTGAGCAGCGTGCCGACGACGGCCTCGGTGCGCGACCACCGCGTCCTTGCGATCACGGCCGCCACGACGAGTAAGGCGAGCGGCAGCCAAGGGCTCTGCTCGAGCACGAACTGATCGGTGATCACAGCACCGGTCAGCAGTGCCGCCAACCCAAGACTGGCCAGGCCCGCCAGAGCCGGGATCAGAAGTCCAACGCCTCCCGCGACCTCCAGCGCTCCGACCAGGTACCGGAGCCACTGGCCAGCCCCGATGTCGGCGAACATGTCCACCATGACCGGGTCGCCGGCGAGCTTCGAGATTCCGCCGCCGGCGATTACCGCCGCCAGCACGACTTGCAGGATCCAGACCCCGATGCTGCTCGCCCGCCCGGGCGTGTGCGCAACGGTTTCCGAGTTGTTCTTGGGGATGGTGCTCATTCGGCTCTCCTTGTCGTGTCCGGGCCTGGTACCGGTGATGGCGCTGGCCGAGTGGGCCGGGTTGCCGGAGTTGATTTCGACCAAGTGCTCGCGGGAGCGGCATCTACTTCTTGTTGCGGTAGAGGACCATGGTGATGGGACCGAAGACCGCGACGAGCAGCGCTGACGAGACGAGCACCCAGCCGATTTCCCCGGCGGGCACCGAGCCGTGCATCAGACCGCGTACCACGGTCGCCAGGTGGGTGATCGGGTTGACCTCGACGACCGCCTGCAACCACGCGGGCATCGTCTTCGGGTCCACGAAGATGTTGCTCCCGAACGTCAGCGGGAACATCACCATCATGCTGACGCCCGCCACCGAGTTCGGCGTGCGCAGGATCAGGCTGAGCATCGTCCACAGCCACGACAGGCAGAACGAGAACACCAGCAGCAGCACCACCGAGAGCGCCACCCCGACGGCGCCACCCTCCGGCCGGAACCCGAGGACCAGGCCGAGCGCGATCACGATCGCCGACCCGATCGAGTAGCGCACCAGATCGCCGAGCAGGGCGCCGACCAGCGGGGATGGTCGCCACACCGGGAGCGACCTGAACCTGTCGAACACGCCCTTTTGAATGTCGGTGTTCAGCGTAATGCCGGTGTTCATGGTGATCATGACGTTCGCCTGCACCAGGATGCCCGGCAGCAGGAACTGCAAGTACTCCTGAGTCGACCCGGCGAGCGCGCCACCGAACAGGTAGGTGAACATCAGCGTGAACATGATCGGGAACATGGTCACGTCGACGAGCTGCTCCGGGACGTGTTTGATCTTCAGCAAAGCGCGCCAGCCGAATGTCAACGAGGTGCGCACCGGGCCAGGCCGAGACGGCCGCTCACCGGCCAACAGCACACTGCGCAGCGCGTCCTCGGTGACCGGCGCCGACGCCTGTTCCGCGGTCGTGGCGGTCATGCGGCATCCTCCTCGGGTGTCTCCTCGGCGGCGTGTCCGGTCAGGGTGAGGAACACCTCGTCCAGGCTCGGCTGACCGAGCGCGAACTCGGTGACGCCGATGCCGCTGCGGGACAGCTCGGCCAGGGCGCGGGCGACCCGCTCGGGGTCGGAGATCCGCGCGGACAGCGCGGCCGGGTCGGCGGACGGCTCGGCCGGCACCTCGAGGACGCCGGCGAGGACCCGCTCTGCCTCGGCCCGCTGCTCGGGCGCACGTAGCCGTACGTGCAGCGAGCCGGCGCCGACCGACGCCTTGAGCTCGCCGCTCGAGCCCTCGGCGATGACCTTCCCGTGGTCGATCACCGCTATCCGGTCGGCCAGCTGGTCGGCCTCGTCCAGGTACTGCGTGGTCAGCAACACGGTGGCGCCCTCGGCGACCACGCCTCTGACGATCTCCCAGACCTGGTTCCTGCTGCGCGGGTCGAGCCCGGTCGTGGGCTCGTCGAGGAAGATCAGTTCGGGGGTGACGACCAGGCTCGCCGCGATGTCGATGCGCCTGCGCATCCCGCCGGAGTACTTCTTCACCTGCCGGTCGGCCGCCTCGGCAAGACCGAACGCGTCGAGCAGGTCGGCCGCCCGCTCCCTGGCTCGGCGGCGTGAATAGCCGAACAGCCTGGCGAGGAGCAATAGGTTCTCCACCCCGGTGAGGTCCTCGTCGACCGACGCGAACTGCCCGGTGAGGCCCACCCTGCTTCGCACCGCCCGGGCGTCACGCACGACGTCGTAGCCGAGCACTTGCGCCTCTCCGGCGTCGGGGCGCAGGAGCGTGGCCAGCATGCGGATCGTGGTTGTCTTGCCCGCCCCGTTCGGACCGAGCACGCCGTACACGCCCCCGGCGCTCACGGCCAGGTCGACACCGGCGACCGCGTGGGTCGCGCCGAAGCTCTTCTTCAACCCTCTGGTCTCGATCGCGAGCTTTCCCATGGGTTCGATTCCTTCTCTCGGTGTTGCGAACGGATCGGTGAACTAGTCAAGTTTGACTACTTAGCCAGAGCAGGCGAGGTCGAAACATCTAGTCAAGTTGACTAGGCGCGCATCTTGAGGTGATCGGGGACCGTTCGCCACGAACCCGGATCATCGGCCATGGTGTAGGCGCCCTCAGACAGTCGTTTGCTCAGGCTCTTCGCCCACTCCAGTTCGATGCGTGCCTGTCCCGCCCACAGCTCGGCCTGATCGCGGACATGTTCGGGAATGTCGGGGTTCAGGTTCTCCCACCCCTTGGCCTGCCCTACGAGCTCCGCTTCCAGGCGCGCGGCCCGCACGTTGACCTGCGCGATGGCGTCCGTCCTGGTCAGCATGGGCAACATGGCGATGGACGCGTTGAGCATGTCCGGGTCGTGGGTGCGCCGCAGACCGTCGCGGACCAGTTCGACCATTTCGTCACGTCCCCGAGTTGTCGCGCGGTACAGAACGCGCTCCGGCCCAGAGTTGCCCGGCTCGGCGTGTTCGGTGAGGAGGCCATCAGCCGCCGCCTTCTTCAGCGCGTGATAAATCGAGCCGGGCTTGATCTTGGCCCACCTCTCCGCACCCCAGCTCTGCAGTTCGGACCGCACCTGGTAGCCATGCGCGCCGCCGGAGAGGTGCACGATACCGAGCACCAGGAGCTTCGTCGCCGACACGCGTCCACCTCCGCTCAACCCTCTCGTCTCGATCGCGGGCTTTCCCATGGGTCCGATTCCTTCTCCCGTGCTGCAAACGGATTGGCAGAGACTAGTCCAGGTTGACTACTTGGCCAAGGTACTCGAGGAAGAAACGTCTAGTCAAGGTTGATTAGGCGCGCATCTTGAGGTGATCGGGGACCGTTCGCCACGAACCCGGATCATCGACCATGATGTAGGCGCCCTCAGACAGTCACTTGCTCAGGCTGTTCGCCCGCTCCAGTTCTAGTGCCTACGGAGTCGGATCTGGCAGGTCCGGATCGAGGTCAAGGCGTGTGGTCAAGGTGCGTGTTCCTCCTCGGACACACTCTGCGGGAGCGAGCCTGTGCTCGCTCCCGCTTCTGCTTTGTTCGTTGCGATCCTCCTCACCGCGCCAGCTTCGCGACGTTCGCCCTGGCGGTCCTTGGGGAGGTTGAATCGGGCTATGCGTCGGTCTTGAGGTCGCCGTAGAGCTCGACCTCGGAGAGGTCGCCGAACCAGCTCGTGGCGTTGTAGATCCGCAGGTACCGGAAGTGGTTGTCACCCGAGGAGGGCTGGTCGCTCCAGGTATTCGCCAACGCTCCGGTGAGCGATTTGGTGAGGTCGGTCCAGGTTTGGCCGTCGGTCGACCCCTGGACGACGGTTCCGTTGGCGCGTTGCGGGTGGCTGGCCCGCGGTAGGAGCAGCACCTCCTCGGGGCGTACGGTCGCGTGTGCACCGAAGTCGAGGAGGTAGTAAGCGCCTGGTCCGCTGTTCAGGTCGCCGTACGTGTCGGGATTGCGGTCGAAGAGTAGGTAACCGACCTTGTCGGCCCCCAGTCCGGTGCCCGGCCACTGCTTGTCGGAGGCGGTGACGGTCGCCACCTTCGCAACGTCGATGAAGTGTGCCGGGTCGCCGGCGATGTAGAGCTTCGAGCCGTCGGTCGTTCCGTACGCCGTCGGGCCCGCCTTGCCGTTCGCATCGACGTAGTCGACCGCGACCTGAATGTTGCCGGCCGCAACCTTGTCCAGCTTGACCGAAGCCTTCCAGTTGATTCCGTCTGCCGAGGTCGCCTTCGCCGGCAGGCCCTGGACGACGACCGTCACCTGCTGGAGCGGCTTCTTCGCGGTGACTGCGACGTCGACGGTGTCGCCGGTCATGATCTTGCCTGCGATGGCTTGAGCGGACGTGATCGAGGTCGCCTTCACCAGGTTGCCGATCTCGTGCCGTTCGCCATAGATGTGGAACTCGGTCATCTCGAACACACCACGCACGATCCCGTACAGGACGTCCGGTAGCTGCTTGATCATCTGGACCTTCAGGTACCGGAACTCGGCGTCCTGAAGGTCCGTGGCGACGTCGAGGGTGTTGTAGTCCTGCGTGAACGCGGTCACCCCGGGAGTGAGACGAGTCCAGGTGACTCCGTCGTTGGAACCGAACACGGCCGAGTTCGCGAGCCGGTCGGCGAAGATGTTGCTCTGGAAACCGAACTTCGTCGCGGACACGCGATAGTCCGGCCCGAAGTCGAAGGTGTGCGACAGGTTCACGGCCTGCGGATAGACGGTGCCGGTCTGCTCGTCACCGTCGACCATGTTGACGATCCGGTCACCGGTGGTGGAGGAAGCGACGAGGTCCGGATAGTCGAGACTGCCGTCCAGAGCGACCTTCGGCGAGAGTGCGCGCAATCCGTCGACTGCTCTCACGACGGCGGCCAGTGCGGCCTGGCACTCGGCGTCGGATCCCTTACCGCACGCGTTGTTCGCGGCCGTGACAGCGTTACCATACGCGTCCTTGGTCGCAGACTCGTACGCCGTCCGGGGGCTGTACCCGTTCTTCGCGAAGACCAGGGCGTTCGTGCGGTCACCTGCCGCAGTGAGGGTGATGCGGCGGGCTGCCACGCTGGTGCCGTCGTCGGCGGCGACCGTGACGGTCCAGGAGCCGGCCCGGGTCGGCTTCCAGGTGAGGACGCCGGTGGCCGGGTCGAGCACGGCGCCCGGAGGAAGCCCGGTCGCGGTGTACGTCGTACCGTCCGCGGCCGTCGCAGCGAGGTCGATCTTGGCCTGCGCACCCAGCCAGCCGATGGCGCGGTTCGCCGCGCTGTCGGGGTAGACCGGCCCGGTGAGCTCGGCCGCGGCATTGATGTTGATGTGATCGAGGTCGACGGTTGCGCCGTCCACCGCGATGAAGAGGATGTCGTCCATCGGTCCGTCGGTCGTGACGTACCGCCACTTGCCGCCGGTGTTCGGCACGTCCACGGGATAGTCCTGTTTCAGGGTGCGGCCGTTCCTGGCCGTGTGCAGGTGCATCACCGCGGCGCCGTTGGTGCGAACCCGGAAGCCGAGTTTCGGCCGGTCGGTCGCGCCGTTGAGGTAGGCGATCTTCGAGCCGGGGGCCATCCGTACGTAGCCGTCGCCGGTCGTGACGTCACCTGCCAGGTGCGTGTAGCGGTCCTCGACCTCGTAGAGGTTGGGGTTGTTGCCCAGCGGCCGGGTCGACTCTCCCGCCGCCGCGGCAGGCGCGAACAACCACGAGTCGCCGCCGCCGTCGACGCCGTCCCAGTAGTTTCCGACCACGCCGCCGCGCGAGTACAGCGGCCCGGGACGCTTGGCATAGGCCTCCGCGTAGTAGGGCGCCATCGCCTTGACGTCCTTGCCGAGCGTGAACTTGTAGTAGTAGTAGATCTCCCAGAAGCTCGCGGTCACGTACCGGCCCCGGTAGCCGTCCGCGATGTGGTTGTAGGTGTCGCGGATCGTGCCGTCCGGCGAGATCGCGTACGCCATCGGAGTCCATGCCGTGTCGTGGCCGAGCATGAACCGCCAGAAGTAGTCGGCGGCGCCGAGGATCCGGTTGTTGAGGAACTCGTACGGGCCGACCGCGTTCGCCGCGCCGGAGACGGTGCCGGTCACGGGGTCCACCTTCGTGCCCTGCGCCAGCAGCATCCGGGAGATGATCACGGCGTTGGTCAGGTCGCCGCCGCCGTGCGCCTGGTCACGGCCCATCTCGGCATGCTGGACGTGCGGGTCCTTGATCGGTTCGCCGGTCTTGTCGTCGTGGTCGACCCAGCGGAACAGCCGCGCGACCGAGCCGTTGAAGCCCTGGTCCTTCGCAGTGGCGTTGACGGTGAACCACTCGACCGAACGCTTGTAGAGGGCGGTGTCGTCCATGAAGATCGCGCCGGCCATCGCGCCCATCAGCGGGTAGTTGTGCTGGTTCATGAAGTGGTTGTTGTCGTTCTGGAACGTCTCGATGACCGGGACGACAAGGTTGCGGGTGAACGACTGCGTGTCCGCGTCGGTCCATGGGTAGGCCTCGTCGGCGCATGAGGTGTAGCGCAGCAGTTCGGCGGCCGACACCATCCGGTTGAGCGGGACGCCGGTATGAATGTGCGAGTCCGTGAAGTACTCGTACTTCGCCGGGTCCATCTGCTCCCAGATGCGGATGATGTCGAGCGCGTTCTTACGGTAGATCTCGTCGCCGGTCAGCACGAAGAGGACAGCCTGCGTGTAGGACTTCAGACCGTCGGCGATGAATCGGCCGTTGAAACCTTGGCTGTTGAACGCGTCGGAGGCGGGCTTGGTCGGGTCCGCGCTGCTCCGGTTGGACGATGTGACGGCGGTCCCGGCCGCGGACGACTGCTGCATCGCCCGGAACGACGAGGTCCACGGTTCAGCGCCCACGGCGATCTGCTGACGGGCGTTCTCGAGGATCGGCTGGGTCAGCGCGACACCGGGATGCGCGAACCCCTGCGGGCTGACCGTGGAGTGGAACGACAGGGCACACCCATCCAGTGCGCGGGCGGCGGCCGGCCGGGCGACGGCGAAGAGGAGTCCGGTGACAAGCACGAGGGCTGCGCTGAACGCGCCGAGTCGCCGGACCCGGCCGCGAACAGCGGCGGGAGTCGGATACACAGACAGCACCTTCTTTCCTGAGGCGGAGGCAGGAGAACTGCGGGGTAGCGCCCGACGCGTCGCAGCGAGAGCCGCTGGGTCAGCGTCGTAGTTAACGATTTCTACGCTAGACATCGCCTCGGGGTTACAGCAAGAGCGCAGAGCCTTGACGGTAACAAGTTCTTCTCCTAGTTTTCATAGAAATCGTTAACTATCGCGGCCGCCATCCACACCCGCTCCCCCTAACTCCCCCGGAGATCCACGCATGCCCAGAAACAGCCGTCGCGCCGTGCTGGCCGGCCTCGCCCTGTGCCTGGCCGCCACCACGGTCGCCTGCAGCAGCGACACCTCCACGAAGACAGCCACTGGACCGGTCGAGATCGAGTACTGGGCCTGGTCGGACGTCCAGCCGGTGGTGGACAAGTTCAACGCCACCCACACCGACATCAAGGTCAAGCTCGTCAAGCAGGCAGACCTTCCGACCACTGCCACCGGCCTGCGCAACGCCCTCGCGGCAGGCAGCGCGATTCCCTGCCTGTCGCAGAACTTCGGCGACGTGCCGGCCCTGCTGTCGGAGGGCTTGCTCTCCGACGTGACCGACTACGTGAAACCCGCGGAGAGCAAGTTCAAGGCCAGCGCGCTCAGCGGCGCCAAGGTCCAGGACAAGTACTACGGCATCCCGCTCGGCACCGGACCGACGTTCATGATGATCAACCGCGCGGCCTACGACAAGTACGGCGTACCGGTGCCGAAGACCTGGGACGACGTGATCGCCGCCGGTAAGACGCTCAAGCCCCACGGCGTCCAGGTGATGAACCTGGCCGGTGAGGACCCGAGCACGCTGGTCAACCTGATCGTCCAGGCCGGGGGAACCTGGTACTCGGTGCGGGACGACGCCTGGAAGGTCGACTTCCTGTCGCCCGAATCCGTTGCCGCGGCCAACATTCTGCAGCAGCTCGTGGACAACGGGCTCGTCGCCAACCAGACCTACCAGGACCGGCCTGCCCTGATCGCGTACTTCGACGAAGGCAAGATGGTCTCGTTGCCGACCTCTACCTGGCAGCTGACCAACTACGAACTGCACTTCAAGAAGACCATCGGCGACTGGGAGCCGATCGACCTGCCCCAGTTCGCCGGCGCCACGAAGTTCGCGACTCCCGCGCACGGCAACGCACTCCTGGTGCCGAAGGGATGCCAGCACCCGAAGGAAGCGACCGAGGTGGGGATCTGGATGAACACCACCAAGGACGGGATCGACGCCAGCTTCGACAAGTCGACCGGCGCCTACGCCTGGCCGGGTGCGATGCCCGACCCGTCGCCGTGGATCGACGCCGCCGTACCGCGGAAGCTGTTCGGCAGCCACCGCCCGGAGGCACAGACCGTGATCAACAAGGCTTCCGCGTCCGGTGTCGACAACTGGCTGGTCGGGCCCAACTACACCGGTGTCTTCAAGGAACTGCAGGACCAGTGGGCCCAGGCCGTCACGAAGAAGATCACCTTCCGCCAACTCCTCGAGAACATGCAGAAGTTCACCGTCGACGATCTGAAGGCCAAGGGCATCAGCGTCGCGAACTGACGCCGACGACCGAATACGAGGAGTACGAGGAGTACGGATGTCCCTGGATCTGAAACTGAAGCCGTCGACCGCGTCACCTGCCGACCGGGACGGGGACATCCGCTCCTCCGGCGGCCGCTGGCGCCGTACCGTCGCGCTCAAAGGCGCGTCGTTCACCGTGCCGTTCTTCGCCGGATTCATCGTTTTCACTGTTGTCCCGGTGATCATGGCGCTGAGCAAGAGTCTCTACACCGCAAAGAGCTCCGGCCTCGGGTTCGGCGCGAAGACCGTCACATTCAGCGGGTTGGAGAACTTCGACCGCGCGCTGCACGACGTGAAGTTCTGGGGCAGCCTGTGGCGGGTCGCGCTGTTCGCGATCGTGGTCATCCCGCTGATCCAGGCCACCAGCCTCGCGCTCGCGCTGTTGCTCGACTCGGTTCGCCGCCGGGTCGCCGGGAAGCTCCGGATCGCGATGCTCGTGCCGTACATGAGCCCGGGCATCGTTGCGACCCTGATCTGGATCTACCTCTACAGCCCCGCCGTCGGCCCGCTCACACCGTTCTTCAAGCTGTTCGGCATCGACGCGAACTTCTACAGCAGCGGGCTGATCTGGGTCTCGGTCGGCAACCTGATGGCGTGGGGCAGCATCGGCTTCAACATGCTGATCGTGTACGGCGCCCTGCAGGCCGTGCCGCGCGACATCTTCGACAGCGCCCGGGTCGACGGCGCGTCCGAATGGCGCATCGCCTGGTCGATCAAAGTGCCGTACGTACGACGCTCCCTGGTCCTGGTCAGCGTCCTCGGCATCATCGGAACCCTCCAGATCTTCAGCGAACCGTTGCTGTTCCGCTCGATGACGCCAGAGACCGTGACCAAGGACTTCACCCCGATCATGACCATCTACAACCAGGCCTTCGCGGTCGGCGACTTCAACTACGCCGCCGCGCTGTCCATCGTCCTCGCGCTCGTGGTCGGTCTCATCTCGGCGATCTTCTACAAACTCACGAACAAGGCTCCCGCATGACAACCACCACCGTCCGCAGACGCCGGCACGACGACGACCTGCCCGCCGGCCACCACCCGTCCAAGCTGTCCAGAACCCTGGTCTGGACCGGCCTGGTTCTCTTCCTGATCTACTCGATCGCACCGGTCTGGTTCCTCATCGTCTCCGCGACCAAGGACCAGCGCGACCTCTACACGACCAACGGCCTGTGGTTCGCCGACTTCCACCTTCTCGACAACGCCCGGGACCTGTTCACCTACCACGACAGCATCTTCCTGCGCTGGATGGCGAACACTCTGTTGTACGGCGTCGCCGGCACGCTGGGCATGACTGTCATCTGCGTGGCCTGCGGATACGCCCTGGCCATGTACCGGTTCCGTGGCCGCGGAATCCTGATGGGGTGCATCATCGGCTCGTTCCTGATCCCGGGCGCGCTGCTGACCATCCCTTCGTTCCTGCTGTACACCCGGTTGCACATGGTCGACACGCCCTGGGCGATCATCGTGCCGCACTTCTTCAGCGCCTTCTCGGTCTACCTGGCCAAGGTGTACGCCGAAGGCGCCGTCCCACCGGAACTACTCGAAGCCGCCCGCGTCGATGGAGCCGGCGAGTACCGCGCCTTCTTCACCATCGGAGCCCGGCTGATGACGACCGGCTCGGCAACCATCTTCCTGCTCGGCTTCGTCGGCTCCTGGAACTCCTTCTTCGGCCCACTCGTGTTCCTGCGCGGCGAACAGAAATGGACCATCATGCTCGGCCTGTACTCCTGGCTCAACATCAAGGTCGACTCGTCGGTCGACCTGACCGGGCTCGTCATCGTCGGTGCAATTGTCTCACTCATCCCCATCGTCGCCCTGATGCTGGCCATGCAACGGTACTGGCGCTCCGGCATCACGCTGGGCAGCCTGAAATAGCTTCCACTCATGAAACGGAGGAGCCCGTGGCTGACCGCCCCGCGGCACTTTTCGCCCTCGGCGCGCACCACCTGCCGGATCTGTACCCAGCACGGGCGATGCACCGGCTGCAGCAGCTTGTGCGCATCGATCAGACCGTCATCGCCGAGCGGTTCGACACCGTCGAGGTGATGACCGCCCTGGCGTCGGCCGAGTTCCTGATCACCGGATGGGGTTGCACACCGATCACCGAGGCAGTCCTCGACGCGGCACCCCGGCTGCGGGCGGTCCTGCACACCGCCGGCTCGGTCAAGTCGCTCCTGTCTCCGGCCTGCTGGGAACGGGGTTTGGCGATCACCTCGGCCGCCGAGGCGAACGCAGTACCTGTGGCCGAGTACACCGTCGCGGCGATCCTGTTCGCCGGCAAGAACGTGTTCCGGCTCCGCGACCAGTACCACGCGACCAGACATTTCACGCTGGCCGAAGTCCAGAGCGGAATCGGGAACTACGGCCGGACGGTCGGAGTGATCGGCGCTTCCCGGATCGGCCGACGCGTCATCGAACTGCTCCGTCCGTTCGATCTGGAGGTATGTCTGTCCGACCCGTACGTCGATGCCGCCACTGCTGCCGAGCTCGGCGTACACCTGGTCGATCTCGACACGCTGTTGCGCACCAGCGACGTCGTCAGCGTGCATGCTCCGGCGAATCCGCGGACCGATCGGCTCGTCGGGGCCGAACAGCTCGCGCTGATGCGGGACGGAGCCACTCTGATCAACACCGCACGTGGCAGCCTCGTCGACACCGACGCGCTGGTCGGGCACCTCGCGGCCGGTCGGCTGTACGCCGTACTCGACGTGACCGAACCCGAGCCACTACCCGCCGGCTCCGCGCTCTGGGACCTGCCCAATGCCTTCCTGACTCCGCACGTCGCCGGCTCGCACGGCAACGAACTGGCTCGGATGGGCGATTGCGTCATCGACGAGCTCGAGCGTTTCCTCGACGGCCGGCCGTTCGCACACGCGATCGTGGCCTCCGACCTGGACCGCGTCGCCTAGGACGTGCCCTAGCCTAGGGTTGACCCGTTCCTGTTCTCTCCGAAAGGGGCCGTGGGTGGCACGACAGCCGACCTCTGGCGAGCGTCCGACGGTCAAGGACGTCGCGGCCTCGTCGGGGGTGTCCGCCACCACGGTGTCCCGGGTGCTGGCCGGCAACTACCCGGTCTCGGCGGCGACCCGCGCGCGAGTGATGAAGGCCGTCCGCGAGCTCGACTACGTCATCAACGCCCAGGCGCGGGCGTTGGTCGGCGGGGGCACCAAGACGGTGGCGTTCATCGTGCACGACCTCGTCGGTCCCGCGTTCGCCTACGTCGGGCAAGGCGTGGAACAGCAGGCGACCGCGGAGGGCCGGCTGTGTCTGGTCTGCACGAGTCACGGCGATCCGGACCGCGAGCTGGAAATCCTCGAGCTGATGCGCGAGCAGCAGGCCGAGGCGGTGGTTCTGGTCGGCGGCGGTAGCGACAGCCCGAGCTACGTCGAGCGGATGGCCCAGGCTGCCCGTGCCCTGGACAAGTCCGGGTCCCGCCTGGTGCTCTGCGGACGTCCGCCGCTCGGTGCCGATGTCCCCGCGACCGTGGTCGAGTACGACAACGAAGGCGGCGCGTACGCGGTGACCAGCTACCTGATCTCACTGGGTCATCGCGACATCGCCTTCCTGGGCGGCGGCGTCACGAGCCACAGCACCATCGACGGACGGCTCCGCGGGTTCGAGCGCGCGCACGAGGCACACCGCCTGTCCACGACGCCGCACCGAACCCGCGCGGTCACCTTCGACCGCGAGTCCGGATACCAGGCGACTCGCGAGCTCCTGGCCCGCGACCGGAAGTTCACCGCGATCTTCGCTGCGACCGACGTCGTCGCCAGCGGCGTGCTGGTCGCGTTGCGAGAAGCCGGCCTCCGGGTTCCCGAGGACGTGTCGGTGGTCGGGTACGACGACATTCCACTGGCCCGAGACCTGACACCCGAGCTGACGACGGTCCATGTCGACTACGAGGAGCTCGGCCGGACCGCCGTACGGTATGCCCTCAATCGCGAGCGGCACGCGCTCAACCAGCACACCGTGATCGGTACCCATGTGATCATCCGCGACTCCGCGGGCCCGCCACCGGCAGCACGGTAAGACCCACGGCTGTGCTACTGGGCGCGGATGCCGTCCAACAGCAGCGCGACGTGCCGTCGCCAGTCCCGCTCGCCGGTCATGTTCGCCATGGCCCCTCGGGTCAGGAGCACGAAGTCGTTGCCGGTGACATCGTGCCGGAGGTGACCGGCGTCGGCCGCGCGCCGGATGATCCGCTCGACGATCTCGGCGAATTGCTGCTTCTCAGCGTTGATCTCGTGCCAGTCCGGCTCCTGCGGGCCGAGTAGGGCGAACCGAAAGGCCGCGTCGCCCTCGGCGGACTCCAGGTAGCCCATGAGCAGCGCACGGAAGGCCTCCCCCGGGTCGTCCAGTTGCTCCGCCGCGCGGGCGACGGCCGTCATCGCCGCGAAGCGGCTGGCCACGATGGCGGCAAGCAGGGACTGCTTGTCGGAAAAGTGCCGATACAGGGTGCCGACGCCGACCCGGGCACGCTCGGCGATCTCGTCGATCTGCACACCGTCGCCGCGTTCGGTGAAGAGCTCACGTGCAGCGTCGAGGACGGCCTGGCGATTGCGCCTGGCGTCGGCGCGCAAAGAGGTTCGGGCTTCCGTCATGGCGTCACCACAGTACTTGACCCGGCGTGGTGCCTGCGAGACTAATCCGGAACCGGAACTCATGTTCCGATTAGCACTTCTGAGAGGATTCATCCGGATGATCGTGGTTACGGCCCCCACGGGGCAGATCGGCAGCAAGGTCGTGCGTGAACTGCTCGAGCACGGACGGGACGTTCGCGTCGTGGTCAGGGACGCCTCGCGGCTCGAGGAGCGCGTGTCGCACCGTGTCGAGGTGGTCGAGGGGTCGCACGGTGACCGATCCGTGCTCGACCGGGCTCTGCTGGGCGCCGACGCATTGTTCTGGCTGGTGCCGCCGAACCCCGCCGCGCCCAGCACCCTTGAGCACTACCTCGCGTTCGCCCGCACGGCCTCGGGAGCTATCGCCCGCCAGCAGGTCGGCCACGTCGTCGGAATCTCCAGCGCCGGGCACGGCTGGACCAAGCCCGCCGGCGTCCTCTCCTCCGCCTTTGCGATGGATGCCGAGATCCAGACGTCCGGAGCCGACTACCGGGCGCTGGGAATGCCGTTCTACCTGGAGAACCTTCTGCGTCAGCTCGACGCGATCGTGTCCCGCGGTTCCTTCTCGCTGACCGGCGCTGCCGATGTTCCGGTGCCGACGATCGCGACGCGGGACATCGCACACACCGCCGTGGAACTACTCACCGACCTGAGCTGGGCAGGACAGGAGGACCTCCCGGTCTTCGGACCGGACCGGCTGACCCCAGATGACATGGCCGCCGTGATGAGCGAGGAACTCGGCCGGCCGGTCGGCTACCACCGGGTGAGCATCGACGAGTACGCGGCGATGCTCCGATCGGCCGGCGCCCCCGAGCAGCAGGTGACGGAGACCGTCCAGACATTCACCGCCGTGGACGAGGGTATCTACGACGCCGACTGGGCCCGGGCGACACCGACCGCGACCGGCTTCCGCACCTGGTGCCGCGAGGTACTCGTGCCGGCCGCGCGGTCGGCGTCTGCGCGAACTGGGTCCCACGCACGTCCTTGACCGCAGCGGCCACGGACAGCCGGCGGCGCCGACGGCGTACGACGTGATCGTCGACATCGTCGGCGGCCCGGAGCTGCCCATGTTCCTCGACCGCCTCGCTCCGAACGGTCGCCTGGTCCTTGCCGGCGCCGTCGCCGGCTTCCCGCCGAACGACTTCGGGATGTCACTGGGTCCGTGCGTTCCGGCAATCGCGCTCGTTCGCGACATTCAGTCTCGCGACTGCTGGCCCTTGGAGCTCAGCCGGCAGTGAAGGTCGACGGGCCGGGGGCGGCCCGATAGGTGGCAGCGGTTGCGGTTCTGCTGACGAGCACGGCGTCCACCGGGGCGGCGACGTGTACGGCGGGGCTCGCGAGTGGGACGACGACCGTGGGCTTGGTGTTCAGAGGCGTGGCCACGGTCAGCTCGAGCCCGGCCGAGGTACGGCGCCAGTTGGACGTGATGCGGCCGCGGACGGTGTCGATCGAGGCAGCGACGTACTCGAGACCCTCGGGTGTGCGCGGTGCGATGGTGACGGTCCGGTACGCCGGTGATGTCAGCTGGATGCCGGCAAGCACGGTGTAGAGCGCGGCGTTGATACCGGCGAACATCGCGTGGTCGTGAGTGATCATCCCCGCGTCGTACGACCACTGCTCCCAGCCCGTGGTCGCGCCCTTGTCGATCTGGAACCCGAAACCCGGGTACGTGCGTTGCTGGAGGATCCGCATCGCGAGATCCAGCCGGTCGATCGCGGCGAGCGCGTCCACGAGATAGCGCGTGCCGAAGATGCCGGTGTCCAGATGGCCGGAGTCCTTGGTGGTGATGGTTTCGGCCAGCTTCGCTCCGACCTCCTCGAGCCGATCGGCAGCGACGAGTCCGAGGGCCAGCGGGAGCACACTGGTGGACTGTCTGCCGGAGCTGTAGGTGTTGTCGGTGTTCAGGAATTGCCTGTTGAAGGCCGACTTGATCGCTGCGGCCAATTCGTCGTAGCGAACACCGTCCGCCGTCTGCCCGAGTGCGTTGGCCGCCTTGGCCAGATCGACCGTCTGCTGATACCACAGCGCGGTGTTGACCAGCGATACCTCGCTGAAACAGTCCCCGGCGTTCGGGCTGCCCATCCCGCCGTTGGCCTCAGGCCCGTGATCCGGCGGGCACCAGTCCCCGAAGCCCTCGTCGCCGGGCCAGATGAGGCTCGGCTGGTCCTGGGCGTTCTTGTCCACAAACGCCTTCATGGCCGGGTACGTCGCTGCCAGCGTGGCGCGATCGCCGTACTGCTCGTAGAGATGCCAGGCCAGCGAGACCTGTCCCCCGGCCATGTCGGGGTACTGCGCCTTCGCGGCGTCACTGGGTAGCGCGGTCCCGGGCGGCAGGTCGCGCAAGTACTTGGCGAAGAAGCGGTTCATCCCGAACTCACGGATCGCCGCGTCCCGGTAGGCCTGGACGTCCATCGTCGGTGGTGTCCGCTCGTCGCGCACCGGCGTGTCGGTCGGCAGGCTCATCGAGTTGTTGAGGATCCCCCAGCGGTTGTTCCGCCAGATCGTGTTCAGCAGCTCTTCGGAGGAGTGGAAGGTACCGGTCGAGACCACGTCGGCATGGACGACTCGTCCTTCGAGCGCGTTCTGGTCCGGGCGACCTGGGTAGCCGGTCACTTCGACGTACCGGAAGCCGTGGTACGTGAAGCGCGGCTCAAAGGTCTCGAGGCCGGCGCTGCCCTTCAGGATGTAGGTATCAGTGGCGGCGGCGGATCGGTTCGTCCGAGTGTCCAGCAGGCCGTCGGCGCCGAGTTCCTCGGCCGTCCGAAGGCGGACCGCTGTGCCCCGCGGGCCACTGACCCGCAGCCGTGCCCAACCGGCGATGTTCTGGCCGAGATCATAGACATGGACGCCCGGCTTCGGCTCGGTCAGACCGATCGGACGCAGGGTCTGCGTGACCCGGACGGCCGGCATGGTGTTCGCGGCCAGCACTGCGCTCGGCGCGGGCGTGGTGCGGACAGGCTCCCAGTCGCCGGCGTCGAAGCCGGGGCGGTCCCAATCCGGCTGTTCCGCGCGGGCGTCGTACGTCTCGCCGGCATAGATGTCGTTGGCAACGATCGGGCCGGTCGACCAGGTCCACGATCCGTCGGTGCCGACCGCCTGCGAGGTCCCGTCGGCGTAGGTGATCGTGATCAGCGCGATGGCTTGTTTCGGTCCGGTCCATCGGAAGCCGTACGGGTTGTACCGCGCCCCGTAGCCGTTGCCCAGCCAGATCCCCGCGGTGTTCGCACCATGCCGTATGTCATTCGTGATGTCGTAGGTGTCGTACAAATTGTGCCGCTCGTACGGCGTACTGGCAGGGGTCAGCACCTGGTCACCGACCTTGGACCCGTTGAGCCGCAGCTCGTAGAAACCCAGTCCGTAGACAGTTGCCCGTGCGCGGACGATGCTCTTGCCGACGGCGAAGTCCTTCCGCAGCATCGGTGCCTCGGGCTCGCGGGTCATCAGCACCGGTTCGCCGGTGTCAGGCGTGATCCACTGGGCACCCTGCCAGGCGGCGTCATTCAGCAGGCCGGTCTCCCACCAGGCGATCTGCCTCGAGGCGGCACGACGACCCCGGGTGTCCCAGAGCTCGACGGTCCAGTAGTACCGCGTCGACGACGACACCGCCGGCCCGTCGTACCGGATGCCGATCGCCTCATCGCTCGCGATTCGCCCGCTGTCCCAGACGTCGGGTCGCCCGCTCCGAAGCCGCGCCGGGTCAGTGGCGACCAGGATCCGGTACGCCGTCTGTTGCGTGCTCCCGGTGAGCTGCCAGCTCAGGGCCGGTGTCAGGTTGTCGATGCCGAGCGGATTCACCGCGTTGTCCACCCGGAGCTCACTCGCCCGCACCGCACCCTCACCAGCACCCGCAGCGGCTGTCGACGAGTCGGCGATCATCACCGGCGTCAGAATACCAACGAGCGGCTTCCGGGCAGCCGCATACGGCACGAGACGGCGTACCGAAGCAAAGTTGGCCGTGGGCCCATTTGTGCCAAATCGCGGGGTTCGTGGCGAAAACGGGCAATTCGTTTACATCTGTCTTCCGGTGCTGATCAGATTCGGTCACTCCTGACCACTGAGAGGACACCATGCGTTCTTCCGCCCGAAGGCTGCTCGTGCCGGGTGCCGCGTTTCTCCTGGTCGTCGGTCTTGCCACTCCGACGGCCGGCGCCGAACCTCCCCCACAACTCCCCACCGCCGGCGGCGCGGCCGCGGCAGGCGGGACACCTCTCGACCTCACCCTCATCACCGGCGACAAGGTGACGGTCGCTCCCGGCACCGGCCGCGCCGTGTCGGTGCAGGCCGTCGAACGCGCCCCGCGGTCGACCGGACCGGTACGGGTCAGCGTCGAGAACGGCGACACGTACGTTTACCCCGGCGTCGCGATGCCATACCTCGCGACCGGGCAGCTCGACAAGCAGCTGTTCAACGTCAGCGAGCTGGTGGCCGAGGGGTACGACAACACCCGGAGCAAGGATCTCCCGCTGGTCGTCACCGGCTCGCCCGGCGTGGCCGCCAAGTCCGCGCGCCGTTCAGCGCTGCCGGGCACGACCACCACACTCGACCTGCCGTCGATCGACGGCGCGGCCGTCAAGGCTCAGAAGGCGGAAGCAGCCACGCTCTGGTCGGCACTGACCGGGCAGAACGGTGTACGGGCGAAGGCGAGCGCCGCCACGGCGCCCTCGTTCGCGGCAGGGATCGGCAAGGTCTGGCTCGACAGCAAGGCCCGCACGATGCTCGCTGACACCACCGAACAGATCGGCGCGCCCGCAGCCTGGGCGGCCGGCGTGACGGGCAAGGGCGTACGGGTCGCGGTGCTGGACTCCGGTGTCGACCTGGGACACCCGGACCTGGCGCCGCGGGTCGTGGCCACCAAGAGCTTCGTGGCCGGTGAGGACGTCGTCGACCGCAACGGTCACGGCACGCACACCGCGTCGACCGTCGCCGGTACCGGCGCGGCTTCGGACGGCAAGGAGCGCGGCGTCGCACCGGACGCCGATCTGATCGTGGGCAAGGTGCTCGGCGACAGCGGCTCCGGTCCGATCTCCGGCATCATCGCCGGGATGGAGTGGGCGGTGCGGACCGAGCACGCCAAGGTCATCAACATGAGCCTGGGGACGCCGGCCTGGCACACCCAGGACGACCCGGTCGCCCAGGCCGTGAACGAACTGAGCGCCGAGACCGGTGCCCTGTTCGTGATTGCCGCGGGCAACTCGGGCAGCAACCCGTACAGCGTCAGCTCACCGGGTACCGCGGACGCCGCCCTGACTGTCGGCGCGGTGGACGGTTCGGACCAGCTCGCCGACTTCTCCAGCGTCGGCCCGCGGCTGATGGACGACGGCCTCAAGCCCGACCTGACCGCACCCGGCGTCAACGTGCTGGCCGCGCGGTCGCAGTACACGAACGACGGCGGCGAGGGGTACTACCGGACGGACAGCGGTACGTCGATGGCGGCTCCGCACGTCGCCGGCGCGGCCGTCCTCCTCGCCGCGCAGCACCCGGACTGGACAGGGCAGCAGCTCAAGGACGCGCTGATGAGCACGAGCAAGCTGACGCCCGCGTACACGCCGTACCAGGCAGGGACGGGACGCGTCGACGTCGCGGCAGCCTCGCAGCACGGCCAGCTCATCGCCAGCGGATCGGTGGACGCCGGGCTCGTGCCGTGGTCGCCGACGCCGGCCCGGACGCCGGTCGAGCGGCAGATCACCTACCGCAACACCACGGACAAGCCGCTCACCCTGCAGCTGTCCACCGACCACGCCGGGATCTTCCGGCTCGCCGCGACCCAGGTGACTGTGCCCGCGATGGGCAGCACCGCCGTCGGTTTCACGGCGGACCCGAACGGTCTGGCTCCCGGCCAGTACGCAGCCCAGGTCATCGCGACTTCTTCGACCGGCACCGTGCACACGGCCGTCGGGCTGGCGGTCGAGCCGAAGAAGTACAACCTCGACGTCCAGCTCAAGGACCAGACCGGCAAGCCGGTCAGTGGGGAGGTCGAGGTCACCGGCGCGGACGGGAAGTCCACGGTGCTGTGGGCCGCCGACGGCAAGCTCACCAGCCGCTTCGCCCCCGGCTCGTACACGATCGTCTCGGCGCTGGACGTGCCCGGCAGCCACGGCCCGCACTCGCTCGGCCTGGCCTTCCTGACCGCCCCCGAGGTCGACCTGACCGCGGACCGGTCCGTCGTCCTGGACGCTTCGAAGAGCCGTCGGATCAAGGTCGACACGCCCAAGCCGACGACCGTCACCACGAGCCGGTTCGACCTCTTCCGGTCCTTCAACTCGGTCCAGCAGGACCCGAACGACACGACGGCGCTGCACGAGATCTACCTGCCGCCGCCGGACTACGACAGCTTCTGGGCGCTGCCGACCAAGAACAAGGTCCGCACCGGCAGCTTCGTGCTGACCACCCGGTTCCGGGCCGAGCAGACGCCACTGACGATCAGCTACGACGGCCGTACCCTCGACGACTCGCTGCTCGTCCAGCCCGGCTCCCCGGCGTTCCGGGCCGGCAGGACCCGCGTCCAGGCGGTCTTCGCCGGTACCGGCACACCCGCCGAGTACGCCGGACTGGCCGCGCGCGGCAAGGCGGTTGTCGTCCGCAACAGCATCGACGTACCGCCCGCGGACCGGGTCGCCGCGGCGCGGGCCGCCGGTGCGGCCATGCTGCTCGTGGTCAACGACGGCGTCGGCCGCTACAACGACTGGTACGGCGCGGACGACGGGCAGGGCCTCGGCCCGATCCCGACGGCGTCGCTCACACTGGACGACGGCGAGGCCCTGATCAAGAAGCTCAGCACCCGGCGGACGGACCTGACCGTCACGGCCAACCCGGTGCCGTCGTACCTGTACGACCTCGCCGACTACCATCAGGGCAAGGTCCCGGACGACCCGTCCGCGGCCACGGACCCCGGCAGCCTCGCCCGGATCGACAACGACTTCGCTCCCCCGAACGGGCAGCCGGTCCTGGAGAGCCGCGAGGACAGCCCGGCGTACGAGCACTGGCCGGCCGCCTTCCCGTACGCCGTGTTCGGCTCGATCCGCGCCCCGCGGTTCCCGTCCGAGCCCGCGGTGGGCCATCGGACGGACTGGGTGTCGGCGGGCGCGAAGTGGCAGCAGTACGCGGCGATCGACGGCTGGCGGACGTTCACCGACATCACCAGCTACCAGCCGCGCAGCGTGCAGAGCCAGCGCTGGTTCGGTCCGCTCGTGCGGCCGCGGATGATGGACTTCGAGCTTCCGCACCGGGTCGGCAACGCGATGGGCGGCATGATCGCCGGGTTCGGTGACGGCGGGTCGGCACACAGCGGCGACGGGTTGATGACGCGGAGCTTCGGGTTGTACCAGGGCGACGAGAAGCTGGTCGGGAACGGCCCGCGGCCGGACTTCGGCGTGGGCGACCTGGCGCCGGAGAAGCGGCCGTACCGGTTGGTGGCCGACACCGTCGGGAACGCCGAGCTGACGCCGTACTCGACGAGCACGCACACCGAGTGGACCTTCACGTCCGGTGAGGCGGACAACCAGCCGCTGCCGCTGGCCCAGCTCGACTACGGCGTGGACGTAGACGCGACCGGAAGGGCGAAGCGGAACTCGGTCTTCGCCGTCAAGCCGGTGGTGCTCGGCAGCACCGCCCGACAGGACGCGGTGTTCTCGGTCGGGCTCGAGGTGTCGTACGACGACGGCGCGACCTGGCAACGACTGCAGCTGAAGGAGAGCAAGGGCAGCTGGGAGGCACGGCTGCAGGCGCCGCCACGGGCCGAGATGGTGTCGGTGCGAGTCACCGCCAAGCAGCGCAACGGCGGCGGCATCACCCAAACAATCACCCACGCCTTCGGCCTCAGATAACCCAGGCGATGTGCCCGCGGTCCGGTGGGAGCGCGGGCACATCGCGGGCGGTTCGGTGCAGTGGGCGCAGGATCAGATCTGGGCGGTGCGGCCGGCGTACCGCTGGGTGAAGTCTGTGGACTCCTTTGCGGTGATGACCACGTCGTAGTAGCCGTCCTCGGTCGGCCAGGTGATGACGCTGTGCTTGCCGGCGGGGACGACGATGGTTGTCTTCTTCCCGGTGAAGTCGTTCGGGGTCAGCGTGTAGGTCACCGCCCGGCTGCCTGCCGCGGTCAGGGTGAACTCGACGGCAGCGTTCCGGCCCTTGACCAGCCGGACGTCGACCCGTGGCTGGGCCGAGGTCTTGTCGCCGGCCGCTACGACCGTGCCGGCGAAGGACCGGATGAAGTGGTCGGGCCCGTAGAAGGTGAACGCATAGCTGCCGTTCGTCGCCTTGGTGTCCCAGGTGTACGACTTCGGCCGGCGGTTGCCGGCGGTCAGCGGCAGCGCGTCCTGGCCGATGCCGAGCGGCTCGGCTCCCGCCAGAGCAGGCACGTATTTGTCGGCGAGCCCGACCAGGTTGACCGCCTTGCCGCTCGGACCGCCTTCGACGGTGAAGGTGGCGGTGACGGCCCCGGTCACGGGGTTCTCGACGAGGACGCCGTTCGGCTGGAACGACAGGGGGCTCCGCTTCGCCTTGCCGGTAATCGGCTGGGTCGGCATGACCTGCCCACCAACGGCCGGCTGCGGCACGGGCGGCAGGCCGGCATCGGTGACGACCGACTTCAGCAGGTCAGCCGGCTTCGGGAGCTTCGGGAACGACGTGTCGTAGTTGCCGAAGTCGATCGCCGAGAGCAGGTTGCCGGAGACGCTGCGCCGCCAGTCGTTGATGTTCTCGCAGATGGCCGGCCGGCCGAGGCTCTTGGTCCACTCCTCGATCAGCTGGATCGTCGACGTGTGGTCGAAGACTTCGGAGTTCACGTAGCCACCACGGGTCCACGGCGAGACCAGCACGAAGGGCACGCGACCACCCATACCGGGCTTGATTCCGGGCGCCCGCTCGCCGACGGTGCCGGCCTCCGGGATCGGCGGTACGACGTGGTCGAAGAAACCACCTTCACCGATGCGGTTCGCGTGGTCGGGCTCGTCGTAGTTCAGGATGATCAGCGTCGACTCCCACAGCTCGGGGTTGTCGTGCACCGCCTGGATCACCCGGTCGGTGTAGACCGCGCCGTTGTTCGGAGCGTACGTCGGGTGCTCGGTCCACGCCGCGGGAGCGACCACCCAGGACACCTCGGGCAGATCGCCCGAGGCACAGTCGGCGATGAAGTCCCGCAGTACGTAGTCGACGTTGGAGGTGTCGTTCTTGATACCGGCGGGCTGCGTGGTGTGGGCGTACACCACGTTGCCGCGGGCAAGCAGTCCCTGGCGGGGCAGGGTGTTCTCCGGGTTCGCGTTCTTCGGGTCGAACGCCGCGAACGACCGGACGGTGTTGTCGGTGTAGTCGCCGAGGAAGTCGTCGTCGGTGTCGTTGTTGACGTAGATCTGCCAGCTGACGCCCGCGTCCTGCAGCGTCTCCGGGTACGTCTTGAACTTGTAGGCGTAGCCGTAGTCGCCGTTGTTGTTGATGACCGGACCGCCCTGCGTTCCGGCCGCGTCGTTCGTACCGGCCCACATCATGATGCGGTTCGGGCTGGTGCTGGTGTCCAGCGAGCAGAAGTAGTGGTCACCGATGGTGTAGGCCTTGGCGATCGCGTGGTGCCACGGCACGTCGGCTTCCATGAAGTACCGGTTACGTGCGCTGGTGTTCTGCGCGTTGTACCTGAGGCTGTCGGCATGGTACGGCAGCAGATAGCCCTCGGCGCGGCTGTTGGGGTCGTAGTAGATCGTCCGGCCGTTCTGCCAGGTCAGCACCTGCTTGTCACCGAAGCCGCGAGCACCGGCCAGGTCGAGGGTGCCGAAGTAGTGGTCGAACGACCGGTTCTCCTGCATCAGGATCACGACATGCTTCAGGTCCTTGATCGTGCCGGTACGGCGCGGGTGCCGCGCCGTGGTCGAGCCGGGCTTGCTGTCAGCAGTGGCGACCGTGCCGACCGTACCGGGCGCACCGGTCGCGTCCGGTGCGGCGCCGGCCGGGGCGGTCGACAGCCCTCCGGCGGCGGCAACGGCACCCGCGGCGCCCGCGGCCTGCATCAGCCGGCGGCGGCTGATGCGGTTGCGCTCCGCGGTCGCCTTGATGCCGTCCGGGGAGGCCGAATCGTTGTCAGACATAGGTTTGCTACCTAATCTCTCGTGGCGGGGATCCCCCGAAGTCAACTGCCGGAGGTCCGGACCGCGCGAGCATCGCCTGATGAACATTCCCTGAAGACTCAGGGAGTCCGTCATCTCGGCCCGCGCGGCCGGTCACCCGCTGTTCACCGGCAGGTCGTGGGCAGCATCGGATCCGTTCACCACCGGCGCCGAGCGTGGGCCCGGTGAGCAGTACGACGACCTCGGCCGCACCGGCACCGCCGTCGAGCAGCCCGCAGCCGATCGTCCTGATCGTTGGCTCGCCCTACGGCATCGACGACTGGTTCGGTGGACCGGCCGGCCGCTACGAGTTCGTCTTCGTCAACAACGAGGGCGCCGGTGCGGAGGTCTACCTGGAGGATCCCGCGACCGAACGGATCTACGTCGAGGTCGAGCACTTCGGCCGTGGCGTCAGTCGTGCGGTCACGGCATCGGTACCGCCCGGAACGTACCGCTGGGTCTGCATCACCGACTACACCATCAAGTACAGCCGGCCGGTCGTCGTCACCGGTGACCCACTGCCGTACGACGTGCACGGGATCATCCCCGTGACCGCCCTCGACCTGCGGGTTCCGATCAACTCCTATGTCGGCTGGATCACCTCACAGCTGCCCACACTCACCCACCAGGTCGAACGGCTGCGCAGCGCCCTGCAGGTCGGTGACTCGGCGACCGCCCGACGCGACTGGCTGACCGCCCACCTCACCTACGAGACGCTGGGCGGCGCCTACCGCGCGTACGGCGAAACCGGTGACGACATCAACGCCGACCCGCCCAGCGGCGTCGCCACTGACCGCCTCGCGGACGCGGACTTCCCGGGTTTCCGCAAGATCGAGGCGATGCTGTGGCACGATCGGCCGGCGGCGGCGATCGCGCCGTACGCCGACGCACTGCTCGGGGCGGTCGGACAGCTCACCGATGAGCTGGCGCTGCCGAACGCGATCACGCCGATCGACATGGGCCGGCGGGCGCACGAGATCCTCGAGGACGCGCTGCAGTGGGACCTGAACGGGATCGGTGACGCCGGCAGCGGGACCGAGCTGGCGACCGTGGATGCGAACATCATCGGGGTCTGGCAGGCGCTGGACCCGCTGCGTCCGATCCTGCGCAAGCAGAACCCGTACCTGGAGCAGACCGACGAGCAGCTCCGGCGCACCCAGCAGTTGATTCGCAGCCACCACCACGACTCCGGCTGGGTCGGATTAGCGGCTCTGTCCGTCCGGCAGCGGGCCGCGGTCAACGCAGCGGTGCAGCACAGCGTCGAACTGCTCTCCCACACCGCGGCGATTGTCGACCCGCGCAACGCCACCCGCGACCGAGGCCCGATCACCCATGACTGACATCGCCGTACCGGCAGTCCACCAGGCGGGCATTCTCGAACCTCCGCAGAGCGCCGCGATCGTCGTCGCGTTCCTCGTGACAGCAGCAGACCGGGCGGCGCTGCGCCGGATGTTCCAGACGTTGACATCGACGATCCGCTACCTGGTCGACGGCCTCGGTACCCCGACCGGACGCGGCAGTGACGACGGGCTCGTGTCGACGCCGTACGAGAACGGCGTCCTCGGCCCAGGCACGGTGCCCGATGGTCTCACCGTCACGGTCAGCGTGGGCGCCGGGCTGTTCGACGACAGGTTCGGGCTTGCTGACGTCAAACCGGCCCGGTTGCGGCCGATGGACGAGTTCCCGAACGACGCGCTCGACCCGGACCGCTGTGAGGGCGACGTGCTGCTGCAGATCTGCGCCGATCACCGTGACACCGTGCTGCACGCGCTCCGCATCCTGATGCGGGCGACCCGAGCCGACCTGCAGGTGCTGTGGCAGCAGGAGGGCTTCACCAGTCCCCCGCGGCCGAGCGGAACGCCGCGCAACCTGTTCGGCTTCAAGGACGGTACGGCCAACCAGGAGTTCCTCGACCGGCCCGATCTGCTCGATCAGCTGGTGTGGACGAAAGCAGGTGGCGACGAACCTGACTGGGTGACCGGCGGTTCGTACCATGTGGTCCGGCTGATCCGGATGTTCGTGGAGTTCTGGGACCGGATCTCGATCAACGAGCAGCAACGGATCTTCGGCCGTGACCGCGACACCGGCGCACCGCTGTCCGGCCGCCCGGGCGAACGAGTACCCGGCCAGGAGGAGTTCCAGCTCCCCAGCTATTACCGGGACGCGCACGGCAACACAGTGCCGCTGACGGCCCACGCCCGCCTCGCCAACCCCCACGACGGCACCGCCGACGACCGGCGCATGCTGCGCCGCGGCTTCAACTACAGCGCCGGGATCGAGCCCAACGGCCAGCTCGACACGGGCATGATCTTCATCTGCTTCAACGCCGACCTGGACCGCCAGTTCGTCGCCGTTCAGACCATCCTCATCGACGAACCCCTGGTCGACTACATCTCCCCCGTCGGCGGCGGTTACTTCTTCGCCCTCCCCGGCGTACAAGATCCCGACGACTGGCTGGGCCGCGGCCTGCTCGGCTGAACGACACCGCAGCCGGCGTCAGCGTGGTGGGCGCAGTACCGCGAACGGATCGGTGACGGTCAGCTCGCGGGCTACGAACTTGTAGACGGTCGCGGGGCGGCCGCCGCTCTGGCCGGGGCTGGCTCGCCGTTCGGTCGGGTCGATCACGTGCCGGCGGGTCAGTACGCGGGTGAGGTTCGTGGCGCCGAGCTCATAACCGAGCGCGGCGCCGAACAGATCACGTAGCTCCGCAATGGTGAACTCCAGCGGAGCCAGCGCGAACCCGATGTTCGTGTACGACAGTTTCGCGCGCAACCGCGCCACCGCGGCCTCGATGAAGAAATGATGATCGAACGCGGTCGGCGGCAGCTCGTCGACGGGGTGCCACTGCGTGTCGGCCGGAAGCTTCGGCTGTACGTCGGACGGGACGAGTCCGAGGTAGCCCGTCGCCAGCACGCGGGCCCGCGGATCACGATCGATCGCACTGTGCGTGGCCAACTGTTCGAGGTGCGCGACGTCGCGCACGTCGACCTTCGTCGCAAGATGACCGGTGATGGCGTCCCGGAGCCGCTCGGTGGGCTCGACCCCACCGCCGGGAAGCGCCCAGCGGCCGCGGTACGGGCTCCGTGCGCGTTTCCACAGCAGCACGCACAGCCTGCCGTCGCGCACGGACAGGACCACGGCGAGCACCTCGTGCGGGTAGCTGGGGAAGTTAACCGGATCACCTTTCTTGGCAGTAGGCACGAGGCCGATGGTAGCGTGCAGCTAGTTATCGCCTCGGAAGCGAAAACATCACGGAGAGCAGGACAGCAGATGCAACTGACGACGGAGACGGTCCGGACCGCGGTGGCGGCCGCGCTGCTCGAGGACCAGGCGGCAGACGATGTCACCACCCGATGGAGCGTCCCGGAGGCGCTGGAGGTCGAGGCGACGATGATCGCCAAGCAGTCGGGTCGCGTGGCCGGCCTGACCGCTGTAGAGGAGGTGTATGCCGCCGTCGATCCCACCGTGAAGGTGCGGGCGGCTGTTGCGGACGGCGATGCGGTTGTCCCCGGGCAGCCGCTGGCGTGGATCAGCGGCGCGGCGCGGTCGATCATCACCGGCGAGCGGGTGGCACTGAACTTCGCGCAGCGGATGTCGGGCATCGCGACCCTCACGTCGGCCTTCGTAGCCGCGATCGGAGCGCGTCCGGTCGCGCTCCTCGACACCCGGAAGACAGCGCCCGGCCTCCGGGCGATGGACAAGTACGCCGTGAGCTGCGGCGGCGGCACCAACCACCGGCTCGACCTGTCCGCCATGGTACTGCTCAAGGAGAACCATCTCGCCGCGGCCGGCGGCGTCCTTCCGGCCGTTCACCGGGTCCGTGAGGGCATGTCCGCGGACGGCAGCGCCCTGGCGATCGAGGTCGAGGTCACCACTGCCGACGAGGCCCGCGAAGCGCTGGACTGCGGGGTCGAGTGGATCCTGCTGGACAACATGCCGGTCGAGCAGATGGCCCTGATCGCCGAATGGCGCAACGCCTGCGGATCCGCCACCCGGCTCGAGGCCTCCGGCAACATCACCCTGGAGACCGTCGCGGAGATCGCCGGCGCCGGCGTCGATGCCATCTCGGTCGGCGCCTTGACCCACTCCCCCACCGCACTCGACATCAGTCTGCTGGTGACCTCGTCATGTCCAGTTATCGCTTAACAATCGAAAACTTCCCGAAAGAAGGACCTGCTGTGACCACGGCAATCAGCTGGCAGGACGAAGTACGGCGCCTCGCCGCGGAGCAAGACGCGGTGATCCTCGCTCACAACTACCAGGAACCGGCGATCCAGGACGTGGCGGACCACGTCGGCGACTCCCTCGCACTGTCACGTATCGCAGCGAGCACCGATGCGTCCACGATCGTGTTCTGCGGCGTGCACTTCATGGCGGAGACCGCCAAACTTCTCAGCCCGGACAAGACCGTGCTGATCCCGACGGCGCAGGCGGGCTGCTCGCTGGCCGACACCATCGACGCCGACCAGCTACGGGCCTGGAAGGCCGAGCACCCCGACGCCGTGGTTGTTGCCTATGTCAACACCAGCGCGGCGGTGAAGGCCGAGGCGGACGTCTGCTGTACGTCGTCCAACGCGGTCGAGGTGGTGAACTCGATTCCGGCGGATCGGCCGATCCTGTTCCTGCCCGATCAGTTCCTCGGAGCGCACGTCCGGCGACAGACCGGCCGGGACAACATCGAGGTGTGGATGGGCGAGTGTCATGTGCATGCCGGCATCAGCGCGGCCGACCTGCGCGCTCAGGTAGCCGCCGACCCAGAGGCCGAGGTCCTCGTCCACCCCGAGTGCGGCTGCGCGTCGTCGGCGATCTGGCTGGCCGGCGTGGGTGATCTGCCCGCCGAGCGGACCCACATCCTGTCCACCGCCGGCATGCTGGACACCGCTCGCGGACTGACCTCGAAGACCGCTCTGGTGGCGACGGAGATCGGCATGCTCCATCAGCTTCGCAAGGTCAACACCCAGACGACGTTCCTGCCGGTGAACCCGAAGGCCTCATGCCGATTCATGAAGATGATCACCCCGGAGCTGCTGGTGCGGTGCCTGCGGGAAGGGCGCGACGAGATCCAGCTGCCGCCCGAGGTCGTCGAGAAGGCCCGGCGGTCGGTCGAGCGGATGGTGGCCATCGGCAAGCCTGCGGGTGCCCGATGACCCGCGTCCCCGATGTTCCCGAGGTCACTGACGTCGTCGTCATCGGCTCCGGTGTAGCGGGCTTGTCCACCGCACTCGGTCTCGCGGCGACCCGCGACGTACTCCTGCTCAGTGCCGGCGACGGCAGTACACCCTGGGCCCAGGGCGGCGTCTCGGCGGCGTACGGCGAGGACGATCCGCTCGACCACTCGCACGACACCCAGGTCGCGGGCGCGGGATTCTGCGATCCGCGCAACGTCCGTGCGCTGGTCGAGGAGGGGCCGCAGCGTCTTGCCGAACTCATCGCGCACGGGGCACGCTTCGACCGGAACGGCGACGGCTCGCTGTCGCGGACCCTGGAGGGTGGCCACAGCCGTCCCCGGATCGTGCACGCCGGCGGTGACGCGACCGGCGCCGAGGTCCATCGCGCGCTCGTGACTGCCCTGCGGCAAACCAGCGTGCGGACGATAACCGGGCGGACCGTCGGCCTGCTCCAGTCGGAGTCCGGAGGCATCGTCGGGGTGCTCGTCGAGGCGGGCGGCGAGGTCACGCAGATCGAGGCTCGCGCCGTCGTACTGGCCACCGGGGGGATCGGCAACGCCTACCTGGCGAGCACGAATCCGTCGATGGTGCGCGGCGACGGCATCGCGTTGGCGCTGCGAGCCGGCGCGTCGCTGGTGGACATGGAGTTCGTCCAGTTCCACCCGACGGCGCTCTACACGGGCGAGACCAGCGGTCAGTTGCCGCTGGTCACCGAGGCGGTCCGGGGTGAAGGCGCCGTACTGCGTGACGCCCACGGCCGCCGGATCATGGCCGGACGTCATCCACGAGCCGACCTGGCGCCGCGGGACATCGTCGCGCGGGCGATCGAGGCGACGATGCGCCGCGACGGATCCGGCCATGTCTGGCTGGATGCGACAGATGTCGCGCCCGACGTACTCCGGAAGCGGTTCCCGACCGTGCTGGCTTCCTGCGCACGCATCGGCGTCGACATGCTTTCGGAGCAGATCCCGGTCGCGCCGGCCGAACACTTCTTGTGCGGCGGCGTCCGGACCGATCGGAACGGCGCAACCGACGTACCCGGCCTGTACGCGGTCGGCGAGGTCGCCGCGACCGGCGTCCACGGGGCCAACCGGCTCGCCTCGAACAGCCTGCTGGAAGGACTCGTCTTCGGGCGACGTGTCGCAACGGCCCTGACCCTCGACCTCCCTCCGAAGGACCTCGGCCGTGCCCACCAGCTCATGCTCGGCGATGATCGTCAACCGGAGCGGATCCGCTCGATCCTCAGCAGGTACGCCGGAATCCGTCGCGACGGCGCCGGTCTGAACGCCGCCGCGGACGAGCTCGATGCCCTGGGCACCGGACCGCTCGCGACGGTGGCGCGGGCTGTCGTCGTCGCCGCGACCGCCCGGCGGGACAGCCGCGGATGTCACTGGCGTTCCGACCATCCGCAGGCCGACGAACGATGGGACGAGCACATCGTCGTACGGCTCGACCGAGAAGGCCGCCCGACGACGGTGCCGTCCCCGGATGCCCGCTCAGCCGTGGACACTGCGGTAGCGCTCGGCCGCGCCCGGGTGGAGCTTCAACGGGCTGGTACCGATGAGTGAGTTCGGATCAAGGTAGTGCGCGCCGACCGCGGCGGCCGGCACGAGCCCGGCCGCATGCTTGACGAGCACGTCGACGATCTTCGACGCGACCGCACGCGGGACTTCGGGCCGGCAGACCAGCAGGTTCGGTACGCCGATCGTGCTGACCTGCTCGACACCGCTGTAGGTGCCGGCCGGGATCTGCGCTCGCTGGTAGACCACGCCGTACGCCGTACGCAGCGTGGACAGCCAGCGATCGAGAGGCAGCAGGCGGATCGGCACCTGAGCGGAAAGATCCGACAGCCGCCGGGTCGGTACCCCACCGGACCAGAACATCGCGTCGATCCGTCCGGCGGCAAGGGCGTCGGCGGCGTCCGACAGATGAAGGTTGGCGATCACGGGGGCACGCTCGGCGTGCATGCCGGCCGCGCTGAGGAGCCGGTCCGTGGTCAGTGCGGCACCGGCGCCTGGTGGCCCGCAGGAAACCCGCTTGCCGACGAGGTCAGGCAGTTGGCGGACGGGTCCGGCCGCGCGGACCACGCACTGCAGATAGTTCTCGTACACCCTGCCGAGAGCGACAACCTCGCGCGACTGCGCCGTGGCATCGGCGAGGCAGATTGCCAAGTCTGTTTGCCTGAGACGCAGGAGCTCGAGGTTCTGCAGGCTGCCCTCGGTCGACCGCACGTCGACGGTCCGGGCGACCTTTGCGGCCGTGAGCTGGGTGGCGAGGAGCTGTGCGAACTCCAGGTAGAACCCGCCACGCTCACCGCCGGCCACCACCATCCGGTCCACGAGGGGGCGGTCAGAGCTGCAGCCACCGGCGAACGACGCCAGTCCGGCAGCTAGCAGAGCCCGCCGGGACAAGCGCAGCATGTTGCCTGCTTTGGCGCTCATGTCGCCGTCCGCAGATCGACGTGAACCGCCAGGCCGTGTGGCGTCACCGCCTCGATCGTGAGCGTCCCGCCCGCCGCGCTCACCAGTTGGTCGACGATGGCCAGACCGAGACCGCTGCCTCGCGACGACTGGTGCTGATCGGCGCGCCAGAACCTCTGCGATGCCAGCTCACGTTGCTCCTCGGGCAGTCCTGGCCCGTCGTCGACGACAGTCAGCCGGACACCGTCCACGCCTGCCTGCTCGACCCGGACGATCACCCGCGCTCCGTCGCCGGCGTACTTGATCGCATTGTCGACCAGGGCCCCGACGATCTGCCGTAGGTCGGTTTCGCTGACTGCCACCGGCGGTACAACGGCGAGATCGGCTTCCAGGTCGACACCGCTTTCGGCAGCGAGCAGCCGCCACGCCCCCACTTCACCGGGCAGCACCTCGGACACCACTGACCGACCGGCCACGGCATCCGGGCGCCGGCTCTCGGCCTCGGCAAGCCTGAGCAGATCGTTGAGCAGCGCCTCGAGCCGATCCAGGTCCTGCTGGATGCCGGCGAATCGCGGGCTGAACGGATCGCGGAGTTCCGAGGCCAGGGCGTCGAGCCGGAGCCGCACGGCCGCCAGCGGGTTCCGCAACTGGTGCGACGAATCGGCCACCATCCGGCGCTGCATCTCCAGGGATCGGGTGACCGTGGCCGCCATGTCCGCGAACGATCGGGTCAGATGGCGCAGCTCCGGCGGGCCGGACAGCATGACGGCCGGGCCCGTCGTCGGTGTCTCGGCAAGGCCGACGACGGCCTCCTCGAGCCGCCGGACCGGAAGGACCACCCAGCGGGTGAGCAGCATCGCCAGCACGAGGAGGAGCAGCTCGACGGCGATCGCCCCGGTCACGATCAGCGCCCAGTCACGACGGACGCCGGAGATCGCCCGGCCGGCGTCGACGCGCAGCACGACTGCGCCGGCCAGCTCATGAGGGGTACCGACGGGACGGGCCAGCAGATGCCGTGGCTCGCTCCACGGCCGAACCGGGTCGAGGGTCGTCTGCGCGAGGTTGCGCGATGCGGATGCCAGGGTCTCCCGCACCCCCGGATCGTCGAGGTCCAGCGATCCGGTGGACATCAAAGGGTGCCCGCTCGGGCCTACCAGCAGCAGGTCTTCGCCGTACACCTCGGTCATCCGGGATGCTTCCGCCTGCACGGCGGCCAGGTCGCCGGCATCCTTCATCTCCCTGGCCAGTCCGGCGAGCCGGTCGAGTGTTGCGACGCGGCTGAGCAACAGCGCCTGCGTGCGGGCCTGAGACGTGGTCGCGAGCAGCGGCAGGACCAGCCCGGCGACTGCGACGAGGGAGAAGACCGTCAGCACGATCAGAACTCGGGTCCTCATGAGCCGAGTCGGTATCCGAAACCGCGGATGGTGGTGATCAGGCCGGGACTGCCGAGTTTGACGCGGAGCTGGGCCAGATGGACGTCGAGCGCCCGCGAGCTCGCCAGGAAGGCATCGCCCCACAGCTCGTCGAGGATCACCTCGCGGCTCACCGCGGCACCTGCTCGGCGCGCCAGCGCCCCGAGCAGGTCGAACTCCTTCGGAGTGAGTGTGATCTCCCGCTCGCCGACCCTGACCCGTCGAGCGGTCAGGTCGATCACGACGGCACCCACCTCGACCACCCCGGCCGTCCGCGAGCTCCGGGCGCGACGGGTGACCACCACGTCGATCCGGGCCAGGAGCTCGCCCAACCGCACGGGCTTCACCAGGTAGTCGTCCGCGCCGAGCCGCAGGCCACGCACCACCGACCTCTCGTCACCGCGCGCGGTGACGACCAGCAGCGGTACTTCGCTGACCAGGCGCAGCTTTCGCAGCACGTCCAGCCCGTCCCCGTCGGGCAGGCCGAGGTCCAGCAACACGACATCGGCCGAGCTGTGCCGAAGCAGCACGTCGGCGCCTCTGGAGACCCGATGTGGTTGGTGACCGTGCGCGCCGAGGACGTCGACCAGCGCCTCACCCACGCTGTCGTCGTCCTCGGCGATCAGTATCCGCACGACGTCAATGTCGTGACAACCGCCGCACCGCGCAACCCCGGGCGCCGAATCCTTACGTGGCCTTGAGAACAACCCTGGGGTGCCGATCGACACGCGCACGCCTGTTGTCGCTACGCGCAGGATCGTGGATGGCTTCGTGGACGCGACAGGGCCAGACCATGTTCCTTGACACGGAGGACTCAGTTCTTCCTTCGTCGCCCCGTGGAGGCTGTCATGTCGTCTCGTACTCTTCAACGCTCGCGTAAGGCCGGTTGGTTGGCGGTGGCGATGAGCAGTGTCCTCGCCCTCCTCGGAAGTCTGCTGGTCGTCATGGCTTCGACGCCGGCCGAAGCCGCGACGGTACTGGACGAGGCACAGGCGCGCGATGTCGCCGCCAGGACCGGACGCCAGGCCGAGGTCGACACGCTGACCACCGAGACAGCGCAGGTGTTCGCCAATCCGGACGGTTCGTTCACCCGGCACGAGTCGGCGTTGCCGGTACGGGTACGCGGCTCGTCCGGGTGGGTGCCGGTGGATATGACGTTGCGAGCCAGAACAGACGGAACGGTAGCGCCGGTTGCCGGCCCGCTCGATCTGGCGTTCTCCGGGGGCGGCGATACGCCACTGGTGCGGCTTCGCCGGGACAGCCGTGAGCTGGCTGTCGGCTGGCCGGGCAGCCTGCCCCAGCCGGTGTTGTCCGGCGACACCGCGACGTACCGGGAGGTCTTTCCCGGTGTCGACCTCGTCCTGACTGCCGCGACGACCGGACTGTCGCAGATCCTGGTGGTCAAGAACGCGGCGGCCGCGATGAACCCGGCGCTCGGATCGCTGCCGTATCGCCTGACAGCCAAGGGGCTTGTGGTTCATTCCACGGGAGCCGGTCTGACCGCTACGGATCCGGCCGGCGAGGTCGTGTTCAGTGGACCCGCGCCGTACATGTGGGACTCCTCCGGTCACGGGTCCGCCGTACAGCCCGGTGGCCGGGTCACGGCAGTCGGCGCCCGGGTCGCCGGGGATCAGCTGTCACTCGTGCCGGATCGGGCGATGCTGACCAGCAAGGCCACCCGGTTCCCGGTCTACATCGACCCGTCGTGGTCCGGCGTCAAGCAGGCCTGGACCCAGGTGTGGAGCAACTACCCGACCACGTCGTTCTACAACGGCGCGAACCTCGGCACGTCGGAGAAGGTCGCCCGGGTGGGCTATGACGGTGAGGACAAGAAGCGCACGCGCTCGTTCTTCCAGTTCGACACCACCGGCGTGAAGTACAAGCACATCCTCAAGGCCACCCTGCAGACCTTCTCGAACTGGTCGTGGTCCTGCACGGTGCGCGAGGTGCAGGTGTGGGCGACCAATCCGATCTCCTCGGCGACGACCTGGAAGAACCAGCCGACGTGGGCGTACCAGATGGAGAAGAAGAGCTTCGCGAAGGGCTTCTCGTCGTCCAGCTGCCCAGCCGGCGGCGTCGAGTTCAACGTCACCAGCCAGATCACGAACGCCGCGGCCAACGGCTGGTCCAACGTCACCCAGGGACTTCGGGCGTCGACCGCGGCCGAGAGCAAGAGCGATGCGTACTCGTGGCGGAAGTTCGCCAACAACCCGAGTATCACCATCGACTACAACACGATTCCCGACAACCCCGCCAACCTCACCACGGAAGGCTCGGCGTCGTGTGTGACGGGCTCCGACCGCCTGGTCGTCTCCACGGTGACGCCCACGCTTCGAGCGACTCTGCAAGACGCCGACAACTCGGTCCAGGCGCACTTCGAGTGGTGGGCGGTCGACGGCTCTGCTCCTGCCGGGGAGTACGTCTCGCCGACAGTCGCGGGCGCGACGCCGACGGTGGTGGCGACCTCCGTTCCGTCGGGTGCCTTTGGCAACGGCGCGGTCGGCAAGTGGCGGGTGCGGGCCGAGGACGGCATCGACGTCAGCGCGTGGAGCCCATGGTGTGAGTTCGCCGTGGATGCCACCGTGCCGGAGGCGCCGACGGCGGTGTCGTCGGGGTTCCCGGACAACGGAGCCGGCGACGCGGTGATGGGGACGAGCCTGCCGGTGACGTTCGGCGCGAACGGGGAGTCCGATGTCGTCAGGTACGAGTACGCCCTGAACGGAGCCTCGACTGCGCTGAACCTGACCGCGACGCCGTCGGCGCCGGGTGGCGAGGTGACGGTCTCGGTCGTGCCGGACCGGTACGTGAACTGGGTGCATGTCCGCTCGGTCGATGCCGGGGGCAACCGTTCGGCGGTGGTGACGGCAGTGTTCTACGCCGGCCCGGCGCCCGGGCCGGTCGCGGACTGGGGGCTGGACGAGACCGGTGACGGCACGGTGGCCATCGACTCCGCGCAGGGCGGGCACAGCGCCACCCTGGGTGGCGGCGCGTCCTGGGGCGACGGCCGGCAAGGTGGTGCCCTGACGCTCAACGGCACGACGGGGTACGCCGCGACGACCACGCCGGTCGTCAACACGCTCAACTCGCTGTCCGTGTCGGGCTGGGTGCGGCTGACCGACATCTCGCACAACGCGGTGGTGGCCACCCAGGTCGGGAACCAGGCCGGCGCCTTCACGTTGTACTACTCGAGCTCGTACCGGCGGTGGATCTTCAACCGCACCTCGGCCGACGTCGCCTCGCCGACCTACGTTCGGGCGATCTCCACCACGGTGCCCGCGGCGGACGGCAGGTGGGTGCACCTGACCGGCGTGTACGACGCGCCGAACGCCGAGATCCGGCTCTACGTCAACGGTGTTCTCGAGGCCACGACGCCGTACACCACGCCGTGGAGCGCGGCCGGCTCGTTCCAGATCGGGCGGTCGAAGGTCAACGGCGTCTACGGCGAGTACTGGCCGGGTGATCTGGACCAGATGCAGGTGTACAACCGGGTGTTGCTGCCTGGCGAGATCCAGCAGATCGCCCGTCGCGACGGTCACTGGCTGATGGACGAGAGCTCCGGTACGACGGCCGGGGACGCCGCCGGGGCGCATCCGGCCAGCTGGTCGGCCGCCGGTGTGTCACGGGTGGCCGGCAAGAGCGGCAACGCGGTGCAGCTGAACGGAACCACCGGTGTGTTGACGGCGTCTGGGCCGGCGGTCCGCACCGACGGTAGCTTCACGTTGGCCGCCTGGGTGAAGCCGTCCGCGGTCGGCAAGAACGAAGTCGTGATCAGTCAGGACGGCTCGCAGGTGAGCGGATTCAGCCTGGGATACGTCTGGGACGACATGTACGGCGGTTACCGCTGGTCGGTGTCGATGCCGGTCGCGGACTCGGCGTCGGCGGAGGTGCACTCCGCGGTCAGCCCCTTCGACGAGCCGGTGGCCGGTGGGTGGACGCACGTCGCGGGGGTGTACGACGCGAAGGATCAGACGCTGCGGCTGTACGTGAACGGACAGTTCGCGGCCGAGGCGTATCACCGCAGTGCCTGGAACGCTGCCGGAGCGGCGCGCTTCGGAGCGGCGTGGACGTCGGCCGGCGGTCTCGGTGGCTTCTTCACCGGCGCAATGGACGACGTACAGATGTACTCCGGTGTGCTCACGGATCAGCAGATCGCCGACCTGTACTTGCCGTCCCAGCTGTGACCCACCAGCTCGTGGGAGTAGTTCCGCCCCGCCCAACGAAAGGAGTGGCGCCATGCTGGTGCCGTTCACCGGAATAGTCACGGCTGTCGCGCTCGCCGCCGGCAGCCTGGTCGTCGCGCCCGCCGCGCGGGCCGATGTCGGTACGTCGGATGCGTGGCGGCCCGCGGCGCAGACCGAGTGGTCGGTGCCTGGGCACGATTCCGCGCCCAGGTCGCGGCCGCCCGATCCGAAAGCGGCATCCGTGCTGCACCAACCTCCACAGGTGAGTCGTCCGGAGCCGGGTGCGGCGGAGGTGTCGCTCCCCATCGACGGCACTACTGCGCAGGCCGGCCGCCTGCCGGTTCGGGTCGGTGCGGTTCGGGTCGGTGCGGGCCACGTCCAGGGCGCGGCGCCGACGGCCGTGAGCCGGGTACGCGTTCAGCTGCACGACCGTTCGGCTGCCGAGAAGGTGGGCGCTTCGGGGATGCTGTTCAGCGTCGGTCGCGCCGATCAGGTCGCGAGCAACGGGCAGGTGAAGGTCGAGGTGGACTACTCGGCGTTCCGTTCGGCGTACGGCGGTGACTGGGCAAGCCGCGTGCGCCTGGTGCGGCTGCCTGCGTGTGCGTTGACCACACCAGGCAAGGCGGGGTGCTCGGACGGGCAAGTACTCACGTCCAAGGCGACCGGGGACAACCGGATCGCTACGGAGATCGCCGCGTCGCCAGAGGCGACGGTGCTGGCGTTGTCGTCGGCGCCCGCGGGCAGCGCGGGTAGTTACAAGGCGACTGCGTTGTCGGCGTCGGCGTCGTGGAACGCGGGCGGCTCGTCAGGTGTGTTCACGTGGGCCTACTCGATGGACGGCCCGGACGGTCTCGGCGGCCCGGAACCGGATCTGAATCTCGGCTATTCTTCCGGTGACATCGACGGCCGGGTGGCGTCGACGAACAACCAGTCGTCGTGGGTCGGTGAGGGCTGGGGCCTGGACGAGGGGTTCGTCGAACGGCGGTACACCTCCTGCGCGGACGAGGTAGCGACGGCATCGAAGCCGCAGGACCTGTGCTGGGAGACCGACAACGCCTACCTGGTGTTGGGTGGGACCGCGTCCGAGCTGGTTCGTGACGACGCCACCGGTACCTGGAAACTGCGGGACGACGACGGTTCGCGGCTGGAGCGGTTGACCGGTGGGGTGAACGGCGACAACGACGGCGAGCACTGGCGGCTGACATCGCAGGACGGCACGCAGTACTACTTCGGTCTGAACCGGCTCCCGGGGTGGGCCGCGGGTAACGAGGAGACCGGTTCGGTCTGGACGGCTCCGGTGTTCGGCAACGACGCGGGCGAGCCGTGTCATGGGGCATCGTTCGCGGCGTCGTACTGCACGCAGGCCTGGCGCTGGAACCTGGACTACGTGGTCGACCCGAACGGCAACGCGATGTCGTACTTCTACGGCAGCGAGACGAACTACTACGGCCGGAACCTGACCGCGACCGCCGGCACCCAGTACGTGCGCGGCGGATACCTGAAGCGGATCGACTACGGCCAGCGGTCCACGTCGATGTATTCGGCGCCGGCTCCGATGCGGGTGTCGTTCACGGTGGACGAGCGTTGCGCCGCGGGTGCGACCTGTGGCACCGGCGACATCACGTCGGCCACTGCCGCGAACTGGCCGGACGTGCCGTACGACCAGAACTGTTCGGCGGGTAAGTCGTGCACCGGCTTGTATTCGCCGACGTTCTGGACGCGCAAGCGGCTGACATCGGTGACGACTCAGCTGTGGGTGTCCGGGACGACCTACCGCGATGTCACGTCGTGGGCGTTGGGCTATGAGTTCCGTGACCCGGGTGACGGCACCTCGCCGGCGCTGTGGCTGGCGTCGATCACCGCGACCGGCAAGGTCGGCGGGACCGCGACGCTTCCTTCGGTGTCCTTCCAGGGTGTGCAGCTGGCCAACCGGGTGGACGCCGCGGAAGGGATTCCGCCGATGAACAAATGGCGGTTGACCGACGTGTACGACGAGGCCGGCGGGCACGTCCACGTGAACTACTCGGCGGCGGAGTGTACGGCGGGTTCGTTGCCGGCCCCCGACCAGAACACCAAGCGGTGCTTCCCGCAGTACTGGCAGGCCGACGGGTCGGAGTCGTTGACGCTGGACTGGTTCCACAAGTACGTGCCGATCACGGTGCTCGAGGACGACCAAGCCGGCGTGGCCGGGATCGAGCGCACCGATTACGAGTACGTCGGCGGCGGCGCGTGGCACTACGACGACAACGAGCTGACGCCGGCGAAGTACCGCACGTGGGGAGAGTGGCGCGGCTACAGCCGGGTCCGGGAACTCCACGGCGATCCCGGTGAGACGCGCTCCCAGGAGGAGACGCTCTACCTGCGCGGCATGGACGGCGACAAGCTCGCGGCGGGCGGCACCCGCTCGGTGACCGTCACCGACTCCCTCGGCGGCACCATCACCGATCAGCCCGCGCTGGCCGGGTTCGAACGCGAGTCCCTCACCTACACCGAGGCCGGCGGCAGCGTGCTGGAGGGCGTGATCACCGACCCGTGGATCTCCGCCGCCACCGCCACCCGGGCCACGGTCAACGGAACACTCAAGGCCTACATGGTCGACGAGGGCGCCGAACGAACCCGCGAGGCCCTGTCGTCCGGTGGATGGCGCAACACCGAGACCCGCACCACCTACGACTCGTACGGACTCGAGGTCGAGAAGAACGACCTCGGCGACACCGCCAAGACCGGCGACGAGGAATGCACGCGGACCACGTACGCCCGCAACACCTCGTCGTGGCTGATCGATTTGGAGGCCCGCGAACAGACCGTGTCCGTGGCCTGCACCGTGACACCGTCGTACCCTGCCGACGCGGTGTCGGACGACCTGACCTTCTACGACGGATCCACCACTCTGGGTGCGGCGCCGACGAAGGGCGACGAGACCCTCTCCAAGGAACTCGCCTCCTACTCGGGCACCACGCCGGTCTACACCCAGGAGGGACGCACGACGTACGACTCCTACGGCCGGCCGATCGAGACCTACGACCAGCTGGACCGCAAAACGTCGGCCACCTATACCCCGGCCAGTGGCGCGGCCGTCACCGACGTCACCGTCACCAACCCGGCCGGGCACGTGACCACGAAGACCGTCGAGCCCGGGTTCGGTGAGTCGATCGCCGAGGTCGACCAGAACGGGCGGCGTACCGACACGACGCGGGACCCACTCGGCCGGATCACCGCGGTGTGGCTACCGGACCGGTCCAAGGCGGCCGGGAAAACCCCGAACACCAAGTACTCCTACCTGATCCGCCAGGACGCGCCGTCGGTGATCACCACCGAGGAGATCCGCGACGACGGCACGTACGAGGCCGGCTACGACCTCTTCGACGGGCAGCTGCGCGAACGGCAGACCCAGGACCCAGCGCCTGACGGCGGCCGGGTCGTGACCGACACGTTCTACGACTCACGCGGCCTGGAGGTGAAGTCCAACGGCGCGTACTGGAACAGCGGCACCGCCGGTACGACGCTGCTGACGGGGGTGACCGATGCGGCGGTGCCGGGCCAGGACCTGACCGTCTACGACGGTGCCGAACGCGAAACGGTGGAGATCTTCCGCTCGCACGGGTTCGAGAAGTGGCGCACCACCACCACCTACGGTGGAGACCGCGTCAGCGTGGACCCGCCGGACGGCGACACAGCCACCACGTCCATCACCGATGCCGACGACGCGGTGGTAGAGCTGCGCCAGTACACCGGCGGCTCGCCGACCGGCCCCTACGACACGACCACCTACACCTACAACAACCGTGGCGACATGGTCAGCACGACCGACCCGGCGGGCAACAGCTGGGACACCACCTACGACCTGCGCGGTCGTGTCACCCAACGCGAAGACCCCGACACCGGGACGAGCAGTTTCACCTACGACGACGCCGGTCAGCTGCTCACCAGCACCGACGCGCGCGGCACCACCCTCGCTTACACCTACGACGCCCTGGGCCGCCGCACCGGTATGTACGACGGGTCCACCTCCGGCGCCAAACGTGCACAGTGGACCTACGACACGCTGGTCTCCGGCACCAGCGTCAAGGGCATGCTCGCGACGTCGACCCGCTTCATGAACGGCAACGCGTACACCAAGTCGGTCGACGCCTACGACATCCGGTACCGGCCGCTGACCAGCACGGTCACAATTCCTGCCTCCGAGGGCGAGTTGGCCGGGTCGTACAAGACCAACACCGGCTACACCGCCACCGGGCTGCCGTCGCTGGTGTCGTATCCGGCGGCGGGCGGGCTCGCGGCGGAGACGCTGCGGTACGGCTACGACGTGGCCGGGCGGTTGCAGACCGCGAGCAGTGGTCTCGGCACGATGCTCACCGCGGCGACGTACACCCCTTACGACGAGGTCGCCCAGTCGACCCTGTCCGCCGCGGCCGGCAAACAGCTCGTCCACACCGCGTTCTATGACGACGCGACCCGGAACCTGGACCGCGTCCTCGTCGACCGCTCCACTGCCCCCGAGCACCTGGCGGACGTGAAGTACACCTACGACCCGGCCGGCAACGTCACCAAGATCGCCGACACGCCCCAAGGCGGTACGAGTGATGTCCAGTGCTTCAGCTACGACTACCTGCGCCGGCTGACTGAGGCATGGACACCTGCTGCCGACTGCGCCACCCAGCCCAGCGCCGGCGCGCTGTCCGGACCCGCGCCGTACTGGCAAGGCTGGACCTACGACAAGACCGGCAACCGGCTCAGCGAGACCAACCACGACCCGGTCACCGGCGCCGCCACCACCTCCACCTATACCTATCCCGCCGCTGGAGCATCCCGGCCGCACGCGCTGGCCGGCGTCGCCACCGGCGCCCGGAACGACTCCTTCACCTACGATGCCGCGGGCAACACCACCGCCCGCAACGTCGCCGGGAAGGCTCAGACACTGACCTGGGACGCCGAAGGTAACCTGGCCACCCTCACCGAGAACGGCAAGGCCACCAGCTACCTGTACGACGCCGACGGTGAGCGGCTCATCGCCCGCGACACCGACGGCACCACCCTCTATCTGGAAAATTCCGAGCTCCACCTCAGCCCCACCGGCACGGTGACAGCGACCCGCTTCTACGACCTCGGAAGCACCAGCGCGGTCCGCAACGAGTCGGGTCTCGACTTCACCGTGGCCGACCGCAACGGCACCAACACCCTCTCGGTCAACGCCACGGACCTCAGCCAGGAGCAGCGCCGCTTCACTCCCTTCGGCGTTGCCCGCGGCAACAAACCAGCGAGCTGGCCCGACCAGCACGGCTACGTCGACGGCGTCGACGACCCGACCGGACTCACCCACCTCGGCGCCCGCGAATACGACTCCGCCCGCGGACGCTTCATCTCCACCGACCCCGTCGCCGACTTCGACAACCCGCAACAGCTCAACGGCTACGCGTACGCCGACAACACCCCGATCACGGCCAGCGATCCCGACGGCCAATGGCGCGTCCTCCCCGGCGGCCACTACTGCGACGGCTGCGGCGGCTACAACCACTCCCCCAAGAAAAAGAAGAAGGCCAAGAAACACAAGAAGGCCTCCAAGAGTGCTGCCGCCCATCACTACTGCGATGGCTGCGACTACCAGCGCTACCTCGCGAAGAAGAAGCGGGAGAAGATCGCGGCGGCCAAGCGGGCCGCCAAGAAAGCCGCGGCCAAGAAGGCGCGTGAGAAGGCGGCCAAGCTCAAGAAGAAGAAGGCCAAGAAACACGCCAAGAAGCCCAAGAAGAAGGAACACCGCAAGGCGAAACACCGCCCCAAGAAGAAGGGGAACTCCATCCTCGGCGGCGAGAACTACGCGCTGGTGAAGGTCGCCGGCACCGGCTACGCGGTCTGCCGCTTCATCAGGGGCACCCCGGCGAACACCTGCGCCGTCCTCGGCTCGTCGCTCGCGAAGGGGGAGGCCGACGGCGGCCAGTGGTACGCCGTCAAGTGGTACATCGTCGCCCGTGGCAGCTGGACCCTCTACCGGACCGGCGAGATCTGGAAGAAGGGCGGCGTCACCCCGCGAGGGCAACTCGGCAAGATCAAGGGCGAGTTCAAAGCCGATGGAAGAGCCTTCAGACGAGGCCTCGGCCTGTGGTTCCTCTACGACATGCTCGGCGGCGACACCCGCTCTCCACATCGCAACGACAAACCCAAGCAGAAGACGAAGTGCGTGGTCTCGTGGAAGGTCTGGGGCCACAACGTCTTCAGCATCTGCTGACCCGCCGAGCCCGACGACCAGCGTCGACGACACTTTGTCGTCGACGCTGGTCGTTTGTTGTCCAGCGATTCTTCTTAAGGCGAGGTAAGGATGCGGCGGCCGGGGTTGTGGGGCAGCTGCGAACTGGAGATTCTTTGCGAAAGATCATTCACAGGAGGCCCTTTATGACAACCAGCGCCATATCGGTTGACACCGGCCCCAGCGCAGCGGAGTTGGCTGCTTTCGAGCAGGAAAGGCCGGCACGGAGGCTGAGTCCGGCCCTTGACCGCGCCATCTCGGTGTGCTGCGCATTCATCAGCGTCGGCGTTCTGGTGCAGGTATTCTTTCCAATTCCCGCAGGGACGCAGTTCTACCTGATGCTGTTTCTTGCCGCGGTGTTGCCGGGTGCGCTGCTGTGTTACCGCGGTTGGCGTGTGCCGGCGTTCCTCAACCCGTTCCGCGGAGATCGACGCCGCGACGACCCGCCGGTGACGGACTGGATCCTGGCATCGGTCGCGCTGGTGGTCTCGCTGTATCCGTTGCTGGACTTCGATGCGTTCCTGGAGCGTCGGCAGGCTCCTACGCAGATCGATCTGCTGGCGGGGTCGTTGCTGCTGGTGCTGGCGTTGGAGGCCTGCCGGCGTACGACGGGCTGGGTGTTGCCCGTGGTGAGCCTGTTGTTCATCGCCTACGCCTATTACGGCGGCTATTTGCCGTACACCTGGTCCTTGGCGCACCAAGGTTTCGACTTCTCGGCGATCGTGGCGCAGTTGTTCATGGGTACGGCGGGCTTTTACGGGACGCCGTTGGCGGTCGCGGCAAGTTACATCGTCCTGTTCACGATCTACGGCGCCGTACTGGACGCCTCGGGTGCGGGCAAGTTCTTCATCGACGTGTCGTTCGCGGCTTTCAAGCGCAGCCGCACGGCGCCTGGTCGGACCGTCACACTGGCGGGCTTCCTGCTGGGCACGGTATCCGGTTCCGGTACGGCGACAGCGGTGTCGCTGGGTACGGTCGCGTGGCCGATCCTGCGCCGCGCGGGCTACCCGTCCGAGCCGGCGGGCGGCATGCTGGCAGCGGCCGGTATCGGCGCGATCCTGTCGCCGCCCACGCTCGGCGCGGCGGCGTTCATCATCGCGGAGTACCTCCAGGTGAGCTACCTCGTGGTGCTCGGCTACGCGACGGTCCCGACCGTCCTGTATTACCTCGGCATCTTGCTGGCGATCGAGATGGACGCCCGGCGGCACGGCACGGAAGCGGCCGAGCCGTCGACCCGATCGGCGCGGCGGCTGCTGCTCCGGTTCGGGTACCACTTCGTGTCGCTGTTCCTGATCATCGGCTTCATGGCGATGGACATCCCGCCATTCAAGGCCGTCGTCTACGCCACGTTGCTGCAGATCGGGCTGTCGTTCCTGGACCGTGAGCACCGGTTGACACCACGCCGGCTCGGCCTGGCGCTCGCGCAGGGCACCCGCTCGGTGCTGCCTGTCGTCGCGACCTGTGCCGTCGCCGGCATCATCGTTGCCGTCGTCACCCAAACCGGTCTCGGGCTGAACCTGGCCGAGATCATCGTGTCCGCCGCATCCGCGATCTCCGACAACCACACCGTGGTGCTGATCATGACCGTCACGCTGTCGGCGTTCGCGGTCATGGTGCTCGGGCTGGCGGTGCCGGTCACCGCATCGTTCATCATCGCCGCTGTGGTGATCGCGCCGGCCCTGTTCCAGCTCGGCGTGGCCCCGGCCGAGGCGTACATGTTCATCTTCTACTACGCCGTTCTGTCGGAGGTCTCGCCGCCCACCGCTCTGGCTGCTGTCGCGACGGCGGCGATCACCGGCGGCCGGGCGATCCCGACGATGTCGCAGGCATGGAAGTACACGCTGCCGGCGTTCCTGGTCCCCTTCGCGTTCGTGCTGACGCCGAACGGCGCCAACCTGCTGGGCCTCGAGGGCCTGGGAGGCGCGGCGTGGACGCTGGCGGTCTCGGCGCTCGCCGTCGCCGCGCTGGCGGTGGTCACCGGCGGATGGATCGCCGTCCGGACGGGTCGGCTCGAGCGCCTCCTCTGCTTCCCGGCCGCATTGTTGCTGCTGTATCTCGCACCCGCCACGATCGGCGTCGGCCTGGGGCTGCTCGGGATCGCCGTCGTCATCAACCTCGCACGGCGTCAGCGCCTGCGGGACACCACGGAAGGGCTACCCACATGAGACTCCGTTCTTTGTCCACTCTGGTGGTCGCACTCACGTTGACGGTCTCGATCGCCGCCTGCGGCGGGCAACGCAAGGCCGAGAAGGGTGACGGCGCGGGAGGTGGTCGCCTCACCATCGCCACCGGTAACACCACCGGCGTGTACTACCAGCTCGGCGGTGCCATGGCCGCACTGATCTCGGACAACCTCGAGGGTTACCGCGCCACCGCCAGCGAGACCGGCGCCTCCGTACAGAACATCCAAGGACTGACCGCCGGGAACTACGACATCGCCTTCTCCCTGGCCGACACCGCCGCCGACGCGGTCGCGGGCAAGGACAGTTTCTCCACGCCGCAGGACGTCGTGGCGCTGACCCGGCTGTACTCGAACTACACCCAGGTCGTCGTGCGGACGGCGGCCGGCATCACGAAGATGTCCGATCTGAAGGGAAAGCGAGTCTCCACCGGTTCACCGAACTGCGGCACCGAGGTCATCGCGCGGCGCCTGCTGACCGCCGCCGGCGTCGACCCGGTGAAAGACGTCACTGCCCAGCGGCTCGGCCTGCCCGAGTCGGTGGACGCGATGAAGAGCGGACAGATCGACGCGCTGGTCTGGTCCGGCGGCCTGCCCACCAGCGGCATCACCGACCTCACCACGTCGATGGGCCCCAAGGTCCATTTCATCCCTCTCGGCGACGTGCTGCCCGCCCTGCAGAAGGAACACGGCAAGGTGTACGCCGCGGGCGTGATCCCCGCCGCGGCGTACAAGCAGCCGACCGACACCCAGACGATCATCGTGCCGAACCTGCTGCTGGTACGTAAGGACATGTCGGACGACCTGGCCGGGAAACTCACCAGTCTGCTCCTCCACAACAAACAGGCCCTCGTGCAAGTCAATCCCGCGGCCAAGGGGATCGACCTCGAGAACGCCGCAATGACCGACCCGGTGCCGTTGCACCCGGCCGCGAAGAAGGCCATCGACGCACTCGATTGACGAGCCGTAAGAAGCGACCGCCCAACGCTCTTTGCACCAGAATAAGGTGAGGCCCGGATGTCAACCGCGATTTCGTCCTGTTCGATCGACTCGTGGACGACGGACGACGTCAGACCACCGGAACGTGTCGAGTACTGGATGAGTGTCATCAGCGCGGCAACCCGTTACCGGGTGGATCCGACCTGTTCGCCAGGGACGTTCCGGGGCCGGCTGCTGCGCATCGGCACGGTCTCCTACACGCTCGGCCGGGCGTCGGCCGACTGTGCCCAGGGACATCGAACCGCGGCGATGGCATCCGAGGACCCGCACGACATCCGCACGCTGATGGTGACGATCCGCGGGCAACTGCTGATCAGCCAAGGTGACCAGCAGTTCCGGGTCGGCCCAGGTGGGGCGTTCCTGGCGTCGTCGAACTCGCCGTTCGAAGCGAGGCTCGACCACGCCGACATCGCGCTGCTGACGATCCCCGGGGCGGAGATGGACAACCGCCTGCGCCCCGGGGCCCGCCGGTCGGCATCCCGGGTTCTCGACGTCAACCGCGGTCTGGGCCGGGTCCTCGTGGGCATGTTGAGCGGACTGTTCGCTCAGCGGGCGTACCTGTCGGCAGCCGAGTTCGATGCGGTCTGCGATCGACTCGTCGACCTGCTGTGCATGCTCTCCGTCGGTGACGACCGCCCGGACACCGAGGGCGGCCTGGGCGAGGTCGAAGCGATGGTCAGACGCTACGTGCGAGAGCATGCCACCGACCCAGGGCTGACCGGAGCCACGGTGGCACGAGCCCTGGGCTGGTCGCTGCGGCAGGTTCAGCTGGCCATGCAGCAGGCAGGTACGACGCCCCGGGACCTGATCCGGGAACAACGACTCGCGCTGGTGCACGAACGCCTGCGCAGCCCGGGTCCCATCGTCATCGGCGACCTCGCCCACACCAGCGGTTTCTCCTCCAACAGCGTACTGAGCACCGCTTTCCGTCAGCGTTACGGCATGAGCCCTCGCGAATTCCGAGCCCAATATCTGCTCGACGCCTGCGTCACGACCGTAAGAAACGGCTGACGAATCAGATACTTGGTGAATTTTCGGTCAGTTGTTTCCGACAGGCCGCAGGTGGGCGCGACGTGACTTCCGTCTCCCCTAGGATGACAAAAGGTTCCTCTCCCGACATGAAGGCTGCGCCAATGGCCCCATCAGAAGACCCGGACTACAATCCGGGTTTCGACACCTCCCAGCCGACCATCGCCCGCGTCTACGACGCGCTGCTCGGTGGTAAGGACAACTTCGCTGCCGACCGCGAAGGCGCCGCGCTGTACTTGAAGTACGTGCCGGACGCCGGACGCTGCGCGATCGACAACCGTGCCGCTTTGGTCCGGGGGGTGCACTACCTCGTCCGTCAGGCGGGGATCGACCAGTTCCTGGACATCGGCAGCGGGCTGCCGACCCAGAAGAACACCCACCAGGCGGCGCAGGAGATCAACCCTGACGCGAAGGCGGCGTACGTCGACAACGACCCGATCGTGCTCGCGCACGGCCGCGCTCTGCTCGCGACCAACAACAGCACGATCGTCGTCACCGCCGACCTGCGGGAGCCGCAGTCGATCCTCGACAACGAGGAAATCAAGAACCATCTGGACTTCTCGCGTCCGATCGCGCTGATGATCGTCGGTCTGCACATGCACTTCCACGACGACGAGAAGCCCGACGAATGGGTCCGCACCCTGATGGACGCGCTCGTCCCGGGCAGCTACTTGTTCATCACCGACTTCGTCGACACCGGCGAGCCGCTGCAGAAGTCGATCGAGCGGGCCGGCCTCGAGAGCCTCGGCAACGGCTGGATCCGGACCCCGGAGCGCATCGAGCAGCACTTCCTCGGGATGCCTCTGGTCGAGCCTGGCATCGACTTCCTGGCGCGGTGGTTCCCGGAGGAGCCGGACGCCGACGTTCCGGCCGTGGAGGACCTCGCGGAGTACCAGCGGATCCTGATGGCAGGTATCGCGAAGAAGGTCTGATCGGCGATGGCGCGCAGCCCGCAGGGGCTGCGCGCCGTTGCTGTGTCGATCAGCGTTCTAAGCTCTGCCGTGTGACGGACAGCTTTGATCCCGTGGCGTACAACCGGGCCGCCTGGGACCGCGAGGTGGAGAACAGCAACGAATGGACCCAGCCGGCCGGGCCGGAGGTCATCGCGCGAGCGCGAGCCGGCGATTGGTCCGTCGTACTGATCGGGTACCAGGCAGTGCAGCGCGAGTGGTTCCCGGCTGAACTGGCCGGCGCCGAGGTGCTGTGCCTGGCTTCCGGTGGCGGGCAACAGGGCCCGGTGCTCTCGGCAGCGGGGGCGGCCGTGACGGTCCTGGACAACTCGCCACGGCAACTGGACCGCGACCGGGAGGTCGCCACCCGCGAGGGACTCTCCGTCCGCACCGTGCTCGGCGACATGCGCGACCTGAGCGTGTTCCCCGACGGCAGCTTCGACATCGTCTTCAACCCGGTGTCGAACGTGTTCTGCCCCGAACTCGCACCAGTCTGGCGAGAGTCGTACCGCGTGCTGCGCCCGGGCGGCATTCTGATGGCCGGGTTCCTGAACCCTGACATCTTCATCTTCGATGCTGCGGCCATGGACGAGCGGGGCGAGCTCGTGGTGCGCCACCGGCTTCCGTTCAGCAGCCTTGATCTTTCGGAGGCCGAGCGGGCGCGCTCCTACGGGACGGGCCCGATCGAATACAGCCACTCACTCACCGAGCAGATCGGCGGCCAGCTCGCGGCGGGCTTCACCCTGACGCACTTCGAGGAGGCCCCGCACCACGCGGATGCCACCGCCCAGTACATGCCGGGCTTCTTCGCCACCCGCGCCGTCAAGGCGTGACGGCGGGAAGGGCCGGCTTGCCTGGCTGGTAGAGCCAGGTGTGGAAGAACGCGTCGAGATCGCGGTGTGTCAGGCGCTCGACGAAGCGGATGAAGGTCTGCGTCGAGACGTTGCCGTACCGGTACGTCGCCGGCCATTGCTCGAGGACGCGGAAGAAGGCGCGGTCGCCGATCTTCAGGCGGAGCGCCTGCAACGTCATCGCGCCGCGGTTGTAGACCAGGTCGTCGAAGATGTGGTCGCGGCCCGGGTCGGCCACCGTGCCGGTCCAGTCCTTCTCGTCGGCGTAGGTCTGCGCGAAGGACTTCGCTACCGGGATGCCGTTGAACTTCTCCTGGTAGAGCCACTCCGAGTACGTGGCGAAGCCTTCGTTCAGCCAGATGTCCGACCAGTGCACCGGGGTGAGACTGTCGCCGAACCACTGGTGCCCGAGTTCGTGGGCCAGCAGGTCGCCGTCGACGCGGCTGGTGCTCTGGTCGTACACCGGCCGACTCTGCGTCTCCAGCGCGTAGCCGACGCCGACGTCGGCGAGGATGCCGCCGGTCGAGTCGAACGCGTAACGCCCGTACATCGACTCCTCCCACTGGACGATCTGCGCCGTGGTCTGGTTGAACACCTTGCCCTGACCGGCAACGGTGTCGATCGACTTGCCGATCGCGGTGATGTTCGGGAGGCCGCCGGCGGTGACGCCGCGAGTGACGTCGTACTTCCCGATCGCGAGCATGGCCAGCTCGCTCGCCATCGGCCGGTTCATGTGCCAACGGAAGGTGGTTCGGCCGTCGTGCGTGGTGGTGGGCCCTGGTTCACCGTTGGCCAGCACGGTGAGTCCGCTCGGGACCGTGATCGTCTGGCTGTACGTCGCCTTGTCGTCGGGCGTGTCGTTGACCGGGAAGTACGTCGCCGCTCCGATCGGCTGGTTGAGCGCAACGGCACCGTCCTTGGTGGCGACCCAGCCGGAAACGCCCAGCGCCGGGTCGTCGATCTTCCGCGGAACGCCCGCGTAGGTCACCGAGACGAGGAACCTACTCCCCCGCCGCAGACCGTGTCGTGGAGTGATCACCAATTCCTGTGCACCGCTGCGGGCGAACGACGCGTCGCGCCCGTCGACCAAGAGCTTGCTGATCTGCAACGGTCCCTGGAAATCCAGGTCGAACCGGGACAGGTTCTGCGTGGCCCGGGCAAGGATCGTCGTGGTCGCGCCGATCGCCTTGGTCCTGGGGTCGAACGTCAACGTGATGTCGTAGTGGCTGACGTCATAGCCGCCGTTGCCCATGTCGGGGAAGTACGGATCCCCGGCACCTGGTGCGCCGGGCGAGAAGGCCGGCCCCCTTGCGGGCGCGGCCTGCGCCGTCAGGTTCGGCGCAGCCACCACTCCAACGGCCGCCACTCCGACGGCCGCTGCGCCAACGAGCAACAGAGAACCGAGGCGACGTCCCACAATTCCTCCCCTGGTAGTCCTCCACCGAAAGTAGTCGTTGCTCTCGGCAGAGGTCCAGGCTTTGTCACAAGCGGCTGATCGTCTCGGAAATCTGCTCGCCAGGAAGACCGAAGGGGGCAACGAAGGCGACATCATCCGCGTACTTCAGCCAGGCCCGGGTCAACTCGGGTGCCTCGTCGTACGTGCCGAAAAGCAGTACGTCGTGTGCCAGCCGCTCGGCCGCGACCGGGAGGTGGGCGTCGCGTGGGTCGGGGTTGGCGTCCAGGAGAGCGTCGAGCTCGCGCTGGTACCCGTGCTCGCGCAGCATCTTCGGATACACCGGACCCATCCGGGTGGCGTAGGTGACCAGCCAGCGTACGGCGATGCGCGCCGCACGGTCGCGGTCCGGGGCAAGGGCGATCGGGACGGACGCGGTGACGGTCGCGGCGTCGGTGCGACCCGAACTGGACGCAGCTTCGGCCATCAGTTCGCGACCGGCATCAAGGCCCGCGGGCGGGAGCAGGAAGGGCAACCACTGGTCTGCGAGGGCGCCGGCCAGGCGGATGCTGGGCGCGGTGACCGCGGCCAGCGCGATCGGCACCGGTACCGTTGGCGGGCTTCCCATCCGCAGCGGTCGGACACCGTCTTTCGGTGCCGGGAGCCGCTCACCGGCGAGCAGCGTACGGACCGCTACGACGCTGTCGCGCAGCTTTCGCAACGGCGTCTGCCAGTGCCGGCCGTGGAAACCCTCGGTGATCGGCGCCGTGCTGGCGCCCAGCCCGAGAACGAACCGGCCCCCGGAAGCACGCTGTAGTTCAGCGGCTGTGAGCGCGAGTGTGGCCGGGGTGCGGCCCCACACCGACAGGACACCTGTCACCAGACCGATCCGCTCGGTGCGCTCCGCGAGCCGGGCCAGCACGATCGGCGCGTCGAGCGTCATCGCCTCGGCGACCCCGACCGACTCGAGTCCCCGCTCCTCCGCCAGCATCGCCGCCCGCTCGATCACCTCGAACCGGTCCTCGAACGGAGTGAATGCGATCCCCACCGTGCCTGTCATCTCTGGTCCCCTTTTCGTAGCCGCCCCGTCCTAGTGCGGGGCACTTCTTTCCACCATCGTCACGGGCCTCGCCGAGGCCTGTCAGGCGTGGAACTACCCCACTCTCGGCCCACCTGTGCTGGCGTCAGGAAGTGACTTGCAGGACGCTGGACACCTGGCGAAGGGAGGGGCCAGGTGGAACAGCGGCTGGATTCGACCCGCCTGCCGAACGGAACGACAGTGGCCTATGCGACCGCCGGAACCGGGCCCCCGCTCCTGTTCATCGGCGGATGGCTCAGCCACCTCGAGCTCAGTTGGGCGCTGCCGGCCGAGCGCCGCCTCTTCGAGGGACTCGCCCAGGGACGGACCGTACTGCGCTACGACCGGCCCGGATGCGGACTGTCTGATCGCGCCGGGGCCGTGCGCGCGTCCCTCGAATCCGAGCTGGACAACCTCGACGCCGTCGTCACCGCGGCGGGTCTCGATCGGTACGACGTGATGGGCAGCTCACTCGGCGTGCCGATCGCGATCGAGTGGGCGGCGCGACACGCCACGGAGGTCGACCACCTCGTGCTGTACGGCGGGTGGGCACGCGGCGTGGACATCGCCCCCGCGCCGGTACGCGAGCACGTCGTCGGCCTGGTGCGCAGCCACTGGGGACTGGGCGCCGATGTGCTGACCGACATCTTCGCGCCGGAGGCGTCGACCGGTACCCGTTCCGCGCTCGCCGACTACCAACGGCAAGCGTCCTCGGCCGCGACCGCCGCTGACCTGTTGACCCTCTGCTACCGCGTCGACGTGACCGGCAGCCTGGCGACGGTACGCGCGCCCACGCTCGTCGTACACCGCGAACACGACCGCGCCGCACCGCTCGACCAGGCCCGGCTGGTCGCCGACGGGATCCCAGCGGCGACGCTTCGCATCCTGCCCGGACGCTCACATCTGCCGTACGTCGGCGACGTCGACGCCCTTCTCACGGTGATCCGGGACTTCCTTGGCCTCCCCGCGCTGCGCGGCACGGCTGCTCCGCACCTGACCGCTCGCCAGGGACAGGTCGCAGCCCTGGTCACGCGAGGGCTCACCAACCGAGAGATCGGCGTACGACTCGGCATCGACGAACGGTCGGCCGAAGGACACATCGAACGCATCCGCATCCGGCTCGGAGTCCGCTCGCGCGCCCAGATCGCCGCCTGGTGGGTGGCGACGAATTCCTGATCGACCGGCAGGTGAGGGTCAGCGGCGGGGGACGCAGGCGGCGACGGCCAATTGGTCCACGAAGTCGTTCATCCGATGGCCGGAATGGCCCTTCACCCACTGGAAAGCGACATCGCCGCGTTCGGTCACCAGCTCCACGAGCGGCTCCCACAGGTCTCGGTTGGCGACCGGCTTCTTCGCCGAAGTCAGCCAGCCGCGCGCGAGCCAGCCGACGTACCACCGGTCGCGGAAGCAGTTGACGACGTACGTCGAGTCGGAGACGACCAGCAGCGGACCGGCGTTCGCCCGGACGGCTTCGAGCGCGGCGCGGATCTCCATCCGCTGGTTCGTCGAGGCGGCCTCATGACCGGAGGCGTACTTCGTCGTCGACACCGCCCACGCCCAGCCTCCGGGGCCGGGGTTGCCCGAACAGGCGCCGTCGGTGAACACCGACAGCGCGTCGACGGGGACTGTCATGTCAGGAGGCCGCGGACGGCGAGCACGAATGGAAGGCATCAGCCCGAAATCGTACGCCGTCTATTCGGTGAACTTCTCGTGTGCGGCCATCGCCGCGCCGACGATTCCGGCGTTGTTGAGCAGCTGAGCCGGTTTGATCGGGGTGGAGATGTCGAGCAGCGGCACCCATTTGTCCGCGTGCTTGCTGACCCCACCGCCGACGACGAACAGGTCAGGGGTGAACAGGTTCTCCACGTGCCGCAGGTAGCGCTGCACCCGCTTGGCCCACTGCTTGTACGACAGGTCCTCGTTGTCCTTCGCCGCCGAGGATGCCTTCGTCTCCGCGTCGTGCCCGTCCAGCTCGAGGTGACCGAGCTCGGTGTTGGGCACAAGCCGGCCGTCGATCAGCAGCGCGCTGCCGATACCGGTGCCGAACGTGAGCAGGATGACCACGCCGTCGACGCCCCTGGCAGCGCCGAACCGGGCCTCGGCGATGCCGGCCGCGTCGGCGTCGTTGAGCACCGTCACCGCACACTGGGTGCTGTCGGACAGGACCTTGTCGACGTCGGTCCCGATCCAGCCCTTGTCGACGTTCGCGGCGCTCTTGGCGACGCCGTGGTTGATCACGGCCGGGAACGTCGCACCCAGCTCACCGGTCCACCCAGCCTGCGTGACCAGCCGGGCCACGACCTTGGCCACGGCCGCCGGGGTGGACGGGCTGGGCGTCAGGAGCTTCACCCGCTCCGTGGCCAGGTCGCCCTTCTCCAGGTCGACGATGGCACCCTTGATCCCGCTGCCGCCGATATCGACCCCGAACGCGGTCGACGTACTCATCCTCGGCACCTGACCTCTCCTCCTCGCGCAAACTGCCGCACCGTCCGAGCAGCTTCGGCACGGCTGACCACCGCCAGGTTATCGAGCCGACATCGGACCCGCTGGCATCAAGAACCTGTTCGAACGATCACACAAGCCCGGAAGGCGCAACTCGAGCACCGCCGACACCGTCATCAACCAGACCGTCTGGGCCCACTGGGACTCGTCGTCCTCCCGGGCTGCTGACCTGCGCCTCCGAGCCGGCTCTGTTCGAGATCAGCAGAGCCCAAGTATGAGGCGCGGAGATCACGCCGGAGTTGGAGTTGGGTTGGGAAAATTACCTTTCGGATGGCGGGTAGGGAAGAAATTGACCTAGGGTCGTCAGGGCGCCGTTGAGTGGGCGTTCGATTGCAGCAGCACACCCCTGATGCCATGGAGGTCCCCGTGTTCAAGGTCAGCCGTCCCGGGCGCCGCGCGTTGAGTGCCGGCGCCGCGGTTGCCAGCGTCGTCCTGTTGGTCGCGGGATGCTCAGGCAGCAACTCTTCGGGCTCCGGTTCGGCCGGCTCCGACTCCACGCTGGTCTTCGGGATCACCGCCGACCCGACGCAGATGGTCCCGTGGACCAGCACCTCCGAGCAGTCGATCCAGGTGCTCTCGCAGATCTACTCGACGCTGCTGGACACCGACGCGGACCACAATCCGATCGCGGGCCTCGCGGATCTCCCGAAGGTCTCCGCCGACGGTACGACGTACACCTTCACCCTCAAGAAGGGCCTGAAGTTCACCAACGGCTCAGCGCTCGACTCCACCGACGTGAAGTACACCTTCGACAAGATCATGGACCCCGAGTCCAAGGCCAGCTCGAAGTCGTACTTCGCCTCGGTCGCCGGAATCCAGGCGCCGGCCCCGCAGACGGTCGTGGTCAAGCTGAAGAAACCCGACGCCTCGTTCCCCGTCGGGCTCACCGGGGTGAACACCGGGATCGTGCCGTCGGACATCGCCGTCGACAGCCTGGAGACGAAGCCGATCGGCTCGGGCCCGTACCAGTTCGTCAAGCGAACGCCGAACGAGTCGATCACCCTGCAGCGCAACCCGGACTTCGCCGGCGGCAAGCCGGGCGCGGCCAACCTCGAGTTCCGGATCATCCCCGACGACCAGTCGATGGTCGCGGCACTGAAGACCGGATCGGTCGGCGTGGCCGTCTTCGACAACCCCGTGACCGCCAAGACCGCGACGTCGGACAAGGTCAAGGTCGACACCGTCTCCTCACTGCAGTACCACGTGTTGCAGCTCCGGGCGACCTCGCCGGCGCTCACCAACGTCAACGCCCGGCTGGCGATCCAGTGCGCGATCGCCCGCAAGGAGGTCGTCGACTCCGCGGCGCTCGGTGCGGGTGACATCACCGGCCCGATCACCTCCCCCGAGTTCAAGTCCGACCCGAACGCGCAGCCCTGCGCCACGCAGGACCTCGCGAAGGCGAAGGACTACCTGGCCAAGGCGGGCAAGCCGGGCGGTTTCGCGCTGAACCTGATCACGTCCCAGGGCTTGTACTCAACCGCAGTCAACGAGGCCCAGAACGTGCAGGCGCAGCTCGGCAAGGTCGGTATCAAGGTCACCGTGCAGACGCTGGACTCGAACACCTACGTGCAGAAGTGGCTGGCGGGAGACTTCGAGGCCGCCATCGCGCAGAACGGCGGCAGCGCGGACCCGAACACCATGTACGCGCGATACTTCACCTCCACCGGCAGCTACAACAAGGTCGCCGGCTACAGCTCGCCGGAACTCGACAAGTTGTTTGCCGAAGGCATCGCGACCACCGACATCACCAAGCGGCAGGCGATCTACAAGCAGCTGTCCGACCAACTGGTGAACAACGCGGCCTGGGTCTGGTTGTTCACGCCGAAGGAATTCATCGCGGTCAACACGAAGGTGAAGAACTTCGAGGCGCGCAGCGACGCCGGCCTGTCGACGCTCTGGAAGGCCTCGCTGTCCTGATGAGGTACCTCCGTCACCCTATGACCCGACGGTTCGGTGAGGCCGTACTGACGCTGGTGGGTGTGTCCGTGCTGACCTTCGTACTCCTGCGAGTTGTGCCGGGCAATCAGATCACCGCGTCGTACGGCACAGCCGCCGGTGAGCTCTCGCCCGAGCAGGTCCGGTCCCTCGAGGCCTACTACGGCCTCGACAAGTCATTGCCCGTCCAGTACTTGGACTGGCTGCGCGGCGTCCTCACCGGCAACCTGGGCGTCTCCGCAACCTCGCATGTGAGCGTGGCGCAGCTGACCGCGCAGGCCCTGCCGAACACTCTCGAGCTGGCGATCCTGTCGATCCTGGTCGGCCTCGTCCTCGGGGTGCCGCTGGGTGTGATCGCCGCGAGCCGCCCAGGCAAGCCGCGGGACAGCCTCACCCAGCTGGGCAGTCTGCTCGCGTTGTCCGTTCCGTCGTTCCTGCTGGCCACCGTCCTGGCCACCTGGTTGGCGAACACCCTCGGCTGGTACCCGAACGGTGAGGGCTTCCGTACGCTCACGCAGTCCCCCGGGCTCAACCTGGAACAGATGATCCTGCCCGTCCTCGTGCTCGGGATCAGCATCGCGCCGCCCGTCCTGCAGACCACGCGCACCGCGATCCTGGCGATCCGCGAGGAGGACTACGTCCGCACGGCCCGGGCCAAGGGCGTGCCCGAACGACGCCTGCAGACCAGGCACATCCTGCGCAACGCCTTGATCCCGGTGGTGACGATGACCGGTCTGCAGTTCGGGTTTCTGCTGGGCGGCGCCTTGGTGGCCGAGCAGATCTTCGCCATCCCGGGGATCGGCCGCCAGGTCCTGCTCGGCCTCAACCAGAAGGAGTACGCCGTCGTGCAGAGCACCGTGCTGATCATCGCCACGATGTTCGTGCTGGTGAACCTGCTCACCGACCTCGTGTACCGCCTCGTCGACCCGAAGGCGCGGGTCCGATGAGCGCCGCGACCGAGCTGAACAACGTTCCGGACGTCCCGATCGACGCGACCCGGCGCAAGCGCGCTTGGCTGGGCGCCTTCCGGACACCGGCCGGTATCGTCGGCGTGGTCCTGACGCTGGTCGTTCTCATTGTCGCGCTGCTCTCGCTGTTCGGCCTCACGCCGTACGACCCCGCGCACCAGAACGTCGCGGACTCGCTGAAGTCTCCCGGCTCAGGCCACCTGTTCGGCACCGACCAGTTCGGCCGGGACATCTTCTCGCGGGTCGCGTCCGGACTCGCCAACTCGTTGCGAATAGCAATCGTCTCGGTGGCCGCGGCCGCGATCTCCGGCACGATCCTCGGCGTGCTCGGCGGGTACTACCAAGGGGTCGTCGACCGGATCGTCGGCGTCGTCACCAACGTGCTCTTCGCCTTCCCGTCGCTCCTGCTGGCGCTTGCGCTGGCCGCGACGCTCAAGCGCAGCTGGCTGACGGTCAGCATCTCGATCGCCATCGTGTACCTCCCGATCTTCGCCCGTGTCGCGCGCGGACCAGTGCTGACCCTGCGGACCGCCGACTACGTACTGGCGTCGACAGCGATCGGTCGCAGCCGATTCTCGACCCTGTTCGAGCACGTTCTCCCCAACATGCGCGGCATCCTGGTCGTCCAGGTCACCCTTTCGCTGTCGTGGGCGATCCTGACCGAGGCATCGCTGAGTTTCCTGGGCTTCGGTACGCCGCCGCCGGCCGCCTCGCTCGGTGGCATGGTCTACGACGCCCAGACGCTGACCAGCGTCGCGCCGTGGATGCTGCTGTTCCCGGGCATCGCGCTGATCGTGGCCGTCATCGGCCTGAACCTTCTCGGCGACAGCCTCCGCGCTGCCCTCGACCCGAAGAGCGAGGGCCGTTGATGACCGCGCTCGGCCACGTCGTCGACCGGCTCCTCGGTCTCGGTGACGAGCACCACCGACCGGCGAGCGCGGTCGTCGGCGTCCGGGTCGGCTCGGACACCCAGGTCGAGGCCGGCGGCTGGGCGGTGCTTCCGGGTCCCGGCACCACCGGCGTCCCGATGACTCGCCGGCTCGCCCTCGACCTTGCCTCGGTCACCAAGGTCGCCTCGACGACCACGCTCGCCATGTCCCTGGTCGCCGAAGGCCAGCTCGACCTGGATGCACCGGCCCAGCGATACCTGCCGTACTTCGCCGGTGATGCCACCGTCGAGCAGCTGCTGACGCACACCGCCGGCCTCCAACCGTGGTGGCCGCTGTACTGCGAATCGGGCGACCGCGACAGCGCCCTGCGCCGCGCGCAGACGATCTCCCCGGCCGCTGACCGGCGTACCACCTGGAAGTACTCCGACCTCGGCCTGATCCTGGCCGGACACATCATCGAACGCATCACGACGCTCAACCAGGCCGAAGCGTTCCAGAAGCTGATCGCCGAGCCGCTGTCGCTCACCGCCTCCTACGGTCCCATCCCCGCCGATCAGGCCGTCACCAGCGCGGACAGCGACGCCTACGAGTTCGGCATGATCGCTACGCGACGCCCGTACGACGTTCCCTTCACGACTGCTGACTTCGACGGCTGGCGCAGCAGGAGCCTGCGGGGTGAGGTCAACGACGGCAACGCCGCCCATGCGCTCGGCGGTGTCGCCGGTCACGCAGGCCTGTTCGGGACTGTCGACGATCTTCTGCTGCTGGGCGCCGCCCTGCAGAGGGGCGATCTGTTCGATGCCAACGTACTGGCGCGATTCGCCCGACCGGCGGCCGCGCATCCGGAGCAGGCGGTCGGCTTCCGGCGGATGCAGATCACGACCGCGCGGGGACCGCTGACGCTGCTTCACCACGGCGGCTTCACCGGTACCTTCTTCGCCCTCGGTCTCGAGCGTCCCGTGGTGATCGCCGGCGGCGCCATGCGTCTGTACGGCGCTCTCGGAACGCCCGGGTCGGACGTCCCCACGGGCGACCTCGTCACCAATGCCGAGATTCAGGCGGTACTGCTGGACGGCGCCGTCCAGCTGCTCGATCAGTCCGCAACCGCGAGTGAGGAACGATGACGACCAGCTCCGCACCGGCTCGCGAGCTGGTCCTGAAGATCCGCGATCTGTCGGTCACCTTCACCACCTCACGCGGCGAGGTGGAGGCCGTCCGCAACGTCAGCCTCGACGTCGCAGCCGGTGAGACGCTCGCGATCGTCGGGGAATCGGGCTCCGGCAAGTCCACGCTGGTCGCCTGCGTCAATCGCCTGCTGGCCGCCAACGGCCGGATCTCCGGCGGCACCATCATGCTCGACGATCTGGACCTCACCGCCGCCGGCGAGAAGCAGATGACCGGTATCCGCGGCAACCGCATCGGCCTGGTTCCCCAGGACCCGATGACGAACCTCAACCCGGTGATGAAGATCGGGGCGCAGATCGTCGAGGCTCTCGAGGTCCACGACCGGGCCAAAGGGCAGGCCGCCCGTGCCGAGGCCATCCGGCTGCTCGGCGAGGCCGGTATCGGCGACGCCGAGGCGCGGTTCAACCAGTACCCGCACGAGTTCTCCGGCGGCATGCGGCAGCGGGTGCTGATCGCGATGGCGCTCGCGTGCCGTCCCGAAGTACTGCTCGCCGATGAGCCCACGTCCGCACTCGACGTCACCGTCCAGCGCCTCGTCCTCGATCAGATGGGACAGCTCGCCTCCGAGCTCGGCGCCGCCGTACTGCTCATCACCCACGACCTCGCGCTGGCCGCCGAGCGGGCGGATCGGGTCGCGGTCATGTACCGCGGCGAGATCGTCGAGACCGGTCCGGCGAGCGAGCTGATCGCGGATCCACAGCACGAGTACACGCGGCGGCTGCTCGCCGCGGCGCCCGGCATGGCCGGCGCGAAGGTGGTCTCCGTGGATCGCGCGGCCGATGCGGCCGATGCGGCGGAGACCTTGCTGGAGATGACCGGCGCCGTCAAGAAGTACCGCATCCGCCGGCGCGCCGAGCCGTTCCTTGCCGTCGACAACGTCGATCTCGTGGTCCCTCGCGGGCAGACCGTCGCGATCGTCGGCGAGTCCGGCTCCGGCAAGTCCACGACCGCCCGTCTCGCGCTGCGGCTCGAGGACGCGGACGGCGGCACGGTTCGCTACCGGGGCGCCGACGTCTCCGGTCTGCGCGGGCGGGAGTTGATGGCGTTCCGCCGCTCCGTACAGCCGGTGTTCCAGAACCCGTACGGTTCGCTGGACCCGCGGTACACCATCGGGCAGGTCGTGTCCGAACCCTTGCGGGTCCACAAGATCGGCGACGCCACGACCCGCCGGAAGGCCGTGACCGAGCTGCTGGACCACGTTGCCCTGCCGTCCACCTTCGCCGAGCGCTACCCGCACGAACTCTCCGGCGGCCAACGGCAACGGGTCGCGATCGCCCGCGCCCTCGCGCTGAACCCCGAACTCGTCGTCATGGACGAGGCCGTCAGCGCCCTCGACGTACTGGTCCAGGAACAGATCCTCGATCTGATGGTCTCGCTGCAGAAAGACCTCGGCCTCTCGTATCTCTTCATCAGCCACGACCTGGCCGTCGTACGCCTGGTCTCACACCACGTCTACGTCATGAACGCCGGCCGGATCGTCGAGTCCGGCACCCCCGACGCCATCTTCCACTCCCCGCGCGAGGACTACACCAGGCAACTGATCAACGCCATCCCCGGTCACTCCCTCACCTCAGCCTGACGGAGTTCGGCCCGCGACGCTCCCGCAACGGTTACGCTCCAGTTGAGGGGGTTTGCCGCACAGTCAGGGGGATCGTATGACGGAGTCGTCCAACGTCTGGCAGCTCGACGCGATCACGTACTCCGGGGGTACGCAGGACGGACCGAGCGTCACCGTCAAGCTGTCGCACGCCGGGGAGCAGGTGCCCGCCCGGGGTTCTGGCACCGGACTCATCGACGCGGTGTGTCATTCGGTCTCGCAGGCGACCGGAGTGGAGGTGCGGGTCGTCGCGTTCCGGGCCTACTCGATCGGTCCGGGCAGCGAGGCCGCCGGAGAGGTCGAGCTCGAAGTAGAGCTGCCCCGCCGCAGAGTCACGGTCAGGGCGTCGTCCACCGACGTCGTCGAGGCGGCCGGTCTCGCACTCGTCGCGGCGATCAACCAGTACAACACCAAACTGCCGACCCGAGGCTGAGCCCGCCCGGGACGAGGTACGGCGGTCGCCGGGTGCGGGCACTCGGCAACGCCCTCTACACACGCCACTCGCAGTCGTCGACGCCGGCGCAGCCTCTGGACGGGCCGTTACGGAGCGTGCATCCTGGTCCACGGGAGCAACGTTGGGGGGACCATGGCGGGTGTCTACTGCCGCTGGGAACGGCAGCGCTACCAGGAGTCCGACTTCACGCCGGGTGTCGACGGCGTTCTGGTGCACGTGGGCAGCAGCCCGTTGCACACGGTGTCCGGCAGACTCGTCGACCTCGGTGAAATCGAGTCCGAAGCCGACGCCTTCGACGACTTCGACGACTCCGACGACTTCGACGACTCCGACGACTCGGATGGTTAAGGTCGTGGCCGGCCGAGTGGTGCGAGGACTCCCCGGGCTGCCGAGGCCTACCGGCAACGGTGAGCGAACCGCCGTCTTCACCGCGCGGATCACCCTGGCGATCCAGCGGGACGCTGCCGCCCGCGCCGCCGACCAGACGCGGCTCGAAGCCGGCTTGGCCGAGCTGGCCGCTACCGCCGCAGCCGACAGGGCCGAGGCGAAGGCCGATCTGGACGCGGATCGTGCCTCGGCTGCCGCCTTCAACGACGCGGTCATGACAGTGGCCAAAGGTGGCATCGACCGTGCCAGAGCGAGCGCCGAGTTCGTCCAGAAGGCAGCTACGGCGATCTTCGCGCTCTACACCGGAGCGCTGACACTCGCTTTCTCGGTCACCGACAACCCGTTGCCTGCGCGCGGCATCCTACCCAGCCTGTTCCTCGGGTTCGCCATCCTGCTCGCCACGGCGTACCTGGCGTTCCTGACCAAGGGCGACAAGGTCAAGGACCCGGCCGACGCATCGGGCACGCTGCAGGCCCAATTGAACCGCGCCCGAACCTTCGTGCAGTGGACGAACACCAGCGTGCTCAACCGCGCGCCCCTGCTGCGCTGCGCCGTTGTTGCCCTTGGCATCGGAGTCGTATCGTTGCCTGCACCGTTCCTCACCCCGCCGAGTCACCACGCCGTGGCGGACGTCGTCTGCTCGGCGGACCAGCAGAAGGACCCGACGACTGGCGCGTGCCTGGCCGCGTGGCCATCGATACCGGCCGGCAACGCGGCAGACGCGACCCTGCGCCAGAAGCTCTACGAGGCGCAACTCGCCGAGGTGACGACGAGCCGAGCCGCAGCCCGGACGGGTGCAACAGCCCCGCCCGATGACACCGGCTGGGTCATCGGTTCGGCCGGCGTCGGCGTACTGCTCATCTTCCTGCCCTTGCTGCTGGCCGGGCTGCGCAGAGCCGGGCCGAAGATCAAGCAGTCGGCGTCGTCCGGCGTCCTCGACAGCCTGGCCAACCTCGTCGGCTTGAACAACCTGTTCAAGACGGGCTGATCAAGAAAGACCGGTGCTCTCGTGGCGAGTCGATCTGGTCAGGTGCTGATTTTGAGTTTCGGGGAGGTTGCCAGCTCGGCCAGCTGGCTGGGGGTGAAGACCGGGCTCGTCAGCGGTGATCGGCCGTCGGTTTTCTTGGATTGGGCCAGGAATACGACGGTGCCGTCGGGGTGGCGGTAGGCGGCCCACTGGTCGTAGCTGTCGTTGCCGTTGGTGGTGAGGACGCCTACCTTCTTGCCGTTGACGTCCAGGACGGTGCAGGTGCCGGTGCCGCCCCAGAAGCGCTGGGCCAGCTTGCACGGGGCCACTGCTGGTTTGCCGTCGGGCGTGGTCGACAACGCGAGCAACTGGCCGACGCGGCCGTTCTTCTGCACGGGGATGATGGCCTGGTACTCCCAGTAGTCCTGCTCCCCGTCATTCGACGCGTACTGCGCCTGCGGCCATCGCATCGGGCGGCCGTCGTCGTACTTCAGGTTCGGCGTGCTGAAGCCCGCGGGGACTGCGGCGCTCAGCTCCTGCATCAGGTTCACGGCCCGGTCGGCGCGCGGACCCGCGGTCGCCGTACGGTCGACCTGACCCTCCGGCCACGGGTCAGTGGACTTCCGCGTCTTCGGCGCCTGCGGCGTTGCGGTGGCGACCGGCCGCGGAGTAGCCATCGACGGCGTCGTGCCAGTAGCGCCCGCCACCATCGGACCCGTCGGCCGACCGGCCGCGTAATGCGCGACCAGCGCGGGCGCGACGCCGATACTGACCACCAGCGTCGCGACGGCAGCCCCGGTCACCACCGCCGTACGGCGTGTGCGCGCCCGGCGACCCCGCTCGAGGGCGCTCGCCGGGTCCATCGACGGTGGCGGACTGCTGCGCACCATGACATCGTGCAGTGCCTCGCTGAGTTCCTGTTCCTTCATCGAACCCTCTCCCCTTCCAAAAGATCGCGCAGCGTCGCCAGCCCACGCGCGGCCTGACTCTTGACATTTCCCGTCGAGCACTCGAGCAGCGCGGCTGTCTGCTCGACGGACTGGTCCTCCCAGTACCGCAGGACCAGGACCGCGCGCTGTCTCGGCGGCACCTTGGCGAGCGCCTCCAGCAACACGAGCCGTTCGTCGGCCAGGCCGGGCGACGGCGCGACGCGTTCGGTCTCCGGGGAACCGACCGACTCGTGCCGGAACCATCCCCGGCGCCGCTCGGACAGGAACGTCCGCACGAGCGTCTGCCGGGTGTAGCTGTCCATCGCCTCGTGCCGCTGGATCCGGCGCCACACCAGATAGATCTTCGTGAACGTCTGCTGGACCAGGTCCTCCGCTCGATGCCAGTCGCCGCACAGCAGGTACGCCGTCCCGCGCATGGCGTCGGAACGCGCAGCGAAGTACGCCGCGAACGCGGTGTCCCGATCACTCATAGGCCCTCCCCGATCCTCGATACCGGGTTAGACACGCCTACGAGTACAAAGTTGGTTGCATCGATAGCCTCGGAAAGAGGCGGGCGGCTACGAATTCGCGTCGTGAGCAACCGTTCTGCCGTCCGGCGCCGGCGTCGCCGCGGTCGTTCGGAAGCCCCTGGCGATCAGGTAGATGCCGAACGACAGCTCCCAGAGGAACTCCGGGAGGGTCGCGATTCCCTGCACCGTGGACCCGCGGTCGATGACGTCGAACATGACCGCGATCCCGGACGCGACAACCAGCGGGCCACCGACCAGCCCCAGGATCGCCAGCCGCGGCGGCACCAGCCCGGACCGGTACATCAGGTAGCCGAGGATCATCCCGTTCGCGACGCCGGCGAAGAAGCCCGGGCCGATCAGGAACGTCCGGTCGTAGATCGCCACGAACGCGTCGCCGAGGGCCGGCGTGCCGGCGGCGGTGCCGTCCTGCCGCATCAGCACGAACGTCAGCAGGCTGATGATCCCGACCGCGATGAAGGTGCCCTCGACGAGACGTGCCGCGACGTACCCGAGCGCGAGCCGTTCGCTGTAGCGCTTGTAGACCGTGTACGGCACCACCGCGGTGCCGACGTTGGCGACGATCAGGATCAGCTCGAGAAGCGCCCCGAGCGCCACGCTCGTGGTGGGGTTCGACCCGGCCCCGGTGATCCGGTCGGGATGATCACGTACCGGCGCGTAGAACACGAAGTACGCCGGAATCGACGTGACGAACGTGATCACCATCAGCCATCCGGTCGCGGTCGCAGTCCTCCGCAGCCCAACCGCGCCGTCCCACTCACCCGTGCCAGCACTCATCTCGAACTCCCCCTGTACACACTGTTGCCGAACGCCTCTTCACACCGCACCCTTCACGAGGGTTCCCCCGGGCCGTGCAGGCCCTACCTCCACCATGAGTCCGGTGCGTGAGCCGCACCAGACTTCGGTCAACTCGAGCCCGCCAGCGGCTCGGTGAGCGAAATGCTCGATTCAATCGGCCCACTGGCACCGGTGCGTTCTGATGGGTCGCCCCTCGAGTCGGAGGGTTGCCCCCTGGAAATCCGGAGGGGCAACCCTCCAGCTCGGCGGGCAGGCATCCTCGGACCAGGAGGTCGTGCGGGTGACCAGTGGGATGCCCTGGTGTGAAAGTGCGGCTGAAGGCGGACCGTGGAGGGAAGCACTCACGGAAGGCAGAGAAAGATGAGTTCAAGCACCGCAGCGGCCGGGGTGATCGGCCGGGATCGGGCGCGGAGTCTGTTCGCGCAGACGATGCAGTACGTCGCCGGCACCACCGCGCTGTTCGCGCTCGGGGCCTACCTCGGGCGCGATCTGCACGGCGCAGTCGGCATCATCGCGTTCATCGCCGCGTTCGGAGCCCTGATCGGCCTGCAGTTCGCGGCCCGCCGCTCGGCCGGTACCGCGCTCCTCCTGCTCGGCGCGTTCGGTCTCCTCCTGGGACTCGCGATCGCACCGACACTCGCGTACTACGCCGCAGTGAACCCGAGCGCGTTCTGGCAGGCAGGAGGGGCGACGGCCCTGTTCGTCGCCGGCTTCGGCGCGGCCGGCTACGCCACCCGCCGCGACCTGACGGCACTCGCACGGATCGGGACCTGGGCGCTCGTCGGCCTCATCCTGTTCGGCGTGGTACTCGTCTTCGTCCGGATCCCCAACGGTGCCCTGATCTACTCGATCCTCGGCCTGGTGATCTTCGCCGGTCTGATCGCGTTCGACTTCCAGCGGCTGCGCAGGTCGAGCGACATCGCGTCCGCTCCGCTGATGGCCGCCTCGATCTTCCTCGACATCCTGAACGTGTTCCTGTTCTTCCTGCAGATCTTCTCCCGCTCGAGCGAGTAGCCGCCCTCACCGCGCCTGAAGCGCATCGGCAATCGCCTCCGCGTACTCCTCCGGTGTGTCTTCCCACGCGAAGTGACCGGATTCCAGCACCACGAGCCGGTTGTTCGGCAACCGCTCAGCCAGGAACTCGGCGTTGGCCAGCGGTACGACGCGGTCGCGGGTGGCACCAATGACAGTCACGGGGGTCGCGACCATCGGCAGGAGCTCCGCGAGTACGGGAAGCTCCGCGGGATAGCGCCGTACGTAGGCCATCGACTCGAAGAACCGGTCGCCCGCATACGACGTGAGGTAGTCGGCCCGGATCTCGTCCGGTACGGCGCTCGCGTGCGTGTCCATCGCCACGTTGACCACGGCTTCTGGGTCGACCGTGCGGTACTTGTCCAGGTCCGCGTCGAGGACCCACGATTTGAGCGGATCACCCAGCTGTAAGGGAACCGCCACTCCCCCGGCACCGACGACCAGTCCTGCGAACAGGTCGGGGTAATCCGCGGCCGCGAACAGCGCAGCTGCCGTACCGACGTCTGGCGCGACAACGTACGGATGCCCCAGGTCGAGCTCGCTGACGAGGCTGCTCAGGAAGCCGCCCATGGCGCGGGGTGACATCAGGTTGTCGCGGTGTTCCGACTGGCCGAACCCCGGGAGATCGACGGCGACCACTCGGGCCTCGGCGGTCAGCGTCGCCCAGATCGGCGCGAACGCGTACAGACTCTCCGGCCACGGGCTGGTCAGCAGGATCGCCGGCTCGGGCGGGCGTCGGCTGTCGGCGTACCGGATCCGGACTCCGTCGACCGTACGGAATTGCACCTCAGGAATCATGTTCATCCTCCTTGCCAGCGTGATGACTCAGCCGAAGGTGAAGGAGTAGGCGTGGACGCCGGCCCGCTGGAACTCGATCTCGAAGGTCCGGTCGACGACGGGACCGGGCTGACGGATGAGCTGGTAGACGCCGGGATGGTCGAGCAGTCCATTGCCCTCGGCATCTACATCCGCTCCGTGCGCGGTCAGCGGTGGCGAACCGTCGATGCGGACCTCGAACGAGACCTTTTCGCCGGAAGCCGGCGGGGCCACGACCAGGTTGAGGTCGCGGGCGTGGAAGCGGTACCTGATGGATCCCGTGGGGTGATTCAGCGCGACAGATTGGCGGCTGACGGTCCAGTCACCGATGAGTGCCCAGTGGTTGAGGTCGAGGACGGGCGGGGCGGCGTACTGGTGGTTCGCGCCGTTGACCGACACGAAGTTCTGCGCGCGATCGGTGCCCAGGTAGTTCTCGGGCGACCGGAGTTCGGCCCAGTCGGCGGCGACCTCGATCCCGCTCGGGTCGACCTGGACCAGGTCCCGATCGAAACCGGTCGCGCCGGCCTCGGTCAGCAGACGCTGGATCATCAGCTCCGACTCGTCGTAGTTACCCTCGCCGAACTCGTGCTGCCGTACGACGCCACGCGCGTCGACGACGTACAACGCGGGCCAGTAATGATTGTCGAACGCCGTCCAGATCGCGTAGTTGTTGTCGACTGCCACCGGATACGTCACTCCGAGCGCGTCGATCGCCCGGCGTACGTTCGGGAGGGAGTGCTCGAACTCGAACTCAGGCGTATGCACGCCGATCAGGTCGAGTCCGTACGCGGCGTACTTCTCGATCCAGGCGCGGCGATACGGCACCGTGCGCAACCAGTTGACGCAGGTATAGGTCCAGAAGTCGATCAGAACGACCCGGCCTGCCAGTCGGCTCGGGAGGACGGGTTCTGAGTTGATCCAGGCGTTCGCGAACCCGAGCGCGTCGAGCGGAGCCGGCGTATCGGGCGCACTTGCCGGGAACGGGCTCAGCCGCGTGAGCGCCGTACGACAACGATTTCCCTCGTTCATCACGCGCGCCCCCGTCCCCGGGCCACAGGTTCCCGCACGACCGCCGTCGCCTGGCGCTCCGGTTGCGTGTCCACCGAGCGATTCGGGCGGGTCCTCGCCATCGGCCTTCCCCCTCTCGCACGACACTCGCGAGAAGACCTCACTTTAACCGCGCGTGCGCAGCGGGGACATTGCTCGCAGCCGCGGAACTCCGATCACTCACCGATGACCGGGGTACCACGCTGTGTTCAGGACCGCTGCTCGATCGCGTGGACCGACTTCTGGAACGTCTTCGCGAGCACGCCCTTGCCGACGGACGCGAACAGTCCCGCGAACACCCGGCCGCGGAAGTTCTTGCCGTCGCGGACGACCGTGTACGCGATATCCGTCGTACCGTCCGCTCGCGGCGTCAGGTCGTAGGTGTGACCGGAGTTGCCGCCCCAGGCGTTCGAGTCGGTCGTCCTGAGGACGATGTGGCGCGGGTTCGACCAGTCGTAGCTCAGCCGCTCCCAGACACCGCCCGACCCCTCGGTCACGTCGGCGTGGTCGACGCCCTTCTCGTGCACCACCAGGTCCTTGTCGGCGCTGTTCCCGAACAGCTCAGCCCGCCCCGGCCCGAAGTCCGTCAGCCCTTCGACGAACTGCTCCGGCGTCGCCGTGGTGTTCGCGTGCAAGTGGATCGTGGTCATCGCAGATACTCCTTCAACTATTTCCTGTCTCTCTCTGCCCACCACGATCCCCCCGTCCACCCCACCCCCGCGCCCGGCAAACCCACGGGTCCCACCCACGTGCCCCCACCCCCGTCCAGGCGTTCCACACCTCTATGCGCCCTCGCCGAGACACACCGTGACTACCCGACCACCCCACGCCAACGTCGGCGAGTCCCCGAACGCCGAGGCAGTCGCGGGAGCGCACGCGGCGTACGGCGGGTTGCAAGAGCCCGGCACGCCCGTAAGCCGGTCGCGGGAGCCGCCCGTTCGCTGCAGCAACCGGCACCGCGTACTCGCACGCCACCCCACCAGCCGACTTTGTGCACCCACCGCGCACTTCCGCGCCCGGAAAATGAGCGGTGGGCGCACAAAGTGGTGGATGCGGCGCACGCGGCTACGCGAATCCACCGCCGCACGACGGCCGCAGGCGCGACTACGGCGTACCGCGGGCCGCGCGCCGCGGGCCGGTACGGCCGTTGTGGGGGCTAGGTGGGGTCGGTGAATGAGATTGGCTTGCCGGTGGATTGGGCGTAGGCGATCTCGCGGGTTGTGGACTCGCCGATGTACCCGCCGGGGTTGACGATCAGGACCCGGTCGGCCAGGTCGATCTTTCGTAGGTGGAGTTCGCCGAGGGCGGCCTTCTGCTCGTCGGTGATCTGCTCGCCGGCCTCACGATCGTCGGGGCGGGTGAAGGCGGCTGGTGCGACGACGATGGCACCCGCGAAGGTCAGGTCGCGGTTCGCCGCGAGCATCTCTTCCATGAACCGGGCAGAACCGCAGATACACACAATCTCAGGTCGGTCGGCCAAGGCTCAGTCCTTCGGATCGCACGAGATCACCAGCGGTGCGTGACATCTGAACAGATGCACGAGCCAACAGCTTACGAAGCAGGATGGACCGGTCACCACCAGTAGGGCTCTTGCGGTGCGTACGGCGCTTCGAGGGTCTCGGTTTCGGTCTTGCTGAGGGTGATGTCGAGGGCCTTGACCGCCTCGGCGAGATGGTGGGGCTTGGTCGCGCCGACGACGGGTGCCGCGACGACCGGTTTGGTCAGGAGCCACGCGATCGCGATCTGTGCCATCGAGACGCCGCGTGCCTCGGCGAGTGTCTGTACGGCGTCGACGATCGGACCGTCGGCGGGATGGTCGAAGGTCTTCGCGACCTCGTCGACGGCCGATCGGGATGTCCGAGTGCCCCAGGAGCGGGTGAGGCGGCCCTTGGCCTGAGGCGAGTACGGGATGCTGCTCACACCGAGGTCGAGGCACAGCGGCAGCATCTCGCGTTCTTCTTCGCGTTTGAGCAGGTTGTACTGGTCCTGCATCGACACGAACGGCGTCCACCCGTGCAAGGCCGCGACGTGCTGGAGTTTCGCGAACTGCCATGCCCACATCGACGACGCGCCGAGGTACCGGACCTTGCCGGACTTCACCACGTCGTACAGGGCCTCCATCGTCTCCTCGACCGGTGTGGCGGGGTCGAAGCGATGGATCTGGTAGACGTCGATGTAGTCGGTGCCCAGCCGCGTGAGCGAGGCGTCGACCTGTTCGAGGATGGCCTTGCGGGACAGTCCGCTGCCGCCGGGCCCGTCGTGCATCCGTCCGGAAACCTTGGTCGCGAGCACGATGTCCTCCCGCCGGGAATAGCGGGTGATCGCGTGGCCGACGTACTCCTCCGAAGTGCCGAGTTGGTACACGTTGGCGGTATCCCAGAACGTCACACCGAGCTCGATCGCCTGCCGGAAGAAAGGTTGAGCGGCGTCCTCGTCGAGCGTCCAGCTGTGCAGACCGCGGGTGGGGTCCCCGTAGCTCATGCACCCGAGCGCGATCCGGCTGACCTCGAGCCCGGAACGACCGAGTTTGGTGTACTTCATCGTCAGCCGTTCGCCGGCTGGTGGGCGCCGAACGTCGTGGCGGCCCAGGTGGCGAGGAGCTTCAGGCCTTCTTCGGACGGTGAATCGGGCTCGGGTGTGTACGCCGTGAGGGTGAGGCCTGAGTCGGCGGTCAGCTCCATCGCTTCGAAGCCGAAGGTGAGCTCGCCGACGGCGGGATGCCGGAAGTGTTTGACCCCAGTCCGGTGGACTCGTACGTCGTGCGCCGCCCACCGGGTGCGGAAGTCGCTGCTGCGGGTGGACAGTTCACCGACCAGATCGCTGAGGTCACGGTCGTGTGGGTCGTGGCCGGCGGCAGCTCGCAGCAGCTGGACGCAGGTGTTCGTGGCCTCGTCGAAGTTCGGGAAGAACTCGCGCGCGCTCGGGTCGAGGAAGTGGAACCTGGCCAGGTTGGGCGGGGAGACCTCGCTGGTCCGGGTCGGACTGTCGAACACCGGCGCGTAGAGCGCCCGGCCGAGCAGGTTGGTGCCGAGGATGTCGAGGCGCCCGGTGCGGACGAACGCTGCCGTCGTACTCATCGAATCGAGGATTCGCTGAACCGTCGGCCGGATCTGGTACGCACGGCGGCGCCGCTGATCGGCCGGTGCACTCGGCCGGCCGGATGCATTGGCGGCGCGGGCGAGGTCGTACAGATAGATCCGCTCGGCCTCGTCCAGCCGGAGGGCTTCGGCGACCGCGTCCAGAACGCTGTCCGACACGCCGGCCAGGTTCCCCTTCTCCAACCGGGCGTAGTAGTCGACAGAGACCCCGGCGAGCAGGGCGACCTCCTCGCGCCGCAGCCCAGGTACGCGCCGATGCCCACCGTAATGACTCAGTCCGGCCTGCTCGGGCGTGATCTTCGCGCGACGGCTCACCAGGAAGTCGCGGGCCTCGCTGCTCTTCTGGTTCACGCGTCCACGGTACGGCGCTCCCGGCGTACCAGAGGGGTTCTGCTGTTACCTGGAAGAACCCGGACTGCCACATCGCCGTTGATCGCGGTTGGCTCATTTTCATGACCACCTTGGGGCTCGCACCGAGCCGGGCCGCGGGTACGACCCTCCTGACCGCACTGCTCGGGTTCTTCCTCGTCACCCTGGACGCGGTCATCGTCAACGTCGCCCTGCCGCAGATCCAGGCCGACGTCGGCGGAGGGATCCAAGGACTCCAATGGGTGGTCGACGGGTACACGCTGCTGTTCGCAGCGTTCCTGCTCGCCTCCGGGACGCTGGTCGACCGCATCGGCGGCAAAGCATCCTTCGGGCTCGGTACGGCGTTGTTCGTGCTCGCGTCCGCTGCCTGCGGTCTCGCCCCGACACTTCCCCTGCTCGTGGTGTTCCGCTTCGTCCAGGGCACCGGCGCCGCGATCATCATGCCGTCCTCGATGGCACTGATCGCGCTGGCCTATCCCGACCCGCTGCGCAGAGCCCGAGCGGTGGCCTGGTGGGCGATGGGTGGCGCCGTCGCGTCATCCGCCGGCCCGATCGTGGGCGGTGCCCTGACGTCGCTGAGCTGGCGGCTGATCTTTCTGGTGAATGTACCGTTCGGCGCGATCGCACTCTTGCTACTCACCCGCACAGTGCGACCCGGCCGGGGTACGGCGCCGTTCGACTGGCCGGGTCAGGTCGCGGCGGTGATCGCGATGGCCGCGCTCGTCTTCGCCACGATCGACGCCGGCCGGTCAGGGTTCGCCGATCGGCGGGTCCTCGCCTCCGCGGGTGTCGCTGTCGTGGCAGCAATCGCGTTCGTGGCGATCCAGCGCCGTACCGCGCACCCAATGGTGCCGGCGGCGCTGTTCAGGTCCCGGGTCGTGGTGTCCAGCACGGTCGTCGGCTTCGCCTTCATGATCGGGTACTACGGACTTCCCTTCGTCATGAGTCTGTATCTGCAACAGCAGCGCAACCTCACCGCGTTCCACACCGGAGCCGCCTTCGTACCGATGATGCTCGTGGGCCTCGTCGTTACTCCGGTCGGGCCGCGGATCGTCGAGCGACTCGGTCCCCGTCGGGTGATCGCGGGCGGCTTGGTGGTGATGGCCGTCGGCCTGACGTCGATCGCCATCGCCCCGGCCGGCACGCCAATCGCAGTACTCGCGGCCCTGATGATCCTCGTCGGTCTCGCCGGACCCACGGTCATCCCACCGTTGATCGCCCTCCTCCTCAACGCCGTCCCTGACCATCGCGCGGGAACGGCGGGCGGTGTGTTCAACACCAGCCGCCAGCTCGGCGGCGCCCTCGCGATCGCGGTCTTCGGAGCCCTCCTCGACACGCCCGCCGGACTCCACGCCGGAATACGCAACAGTCTCCTCATCGGCGCGGCCGTCGTCCTCGCGGCCGCTCTGACAGCAGTCACCTGCCTCCGTGAAGGGGAACGCCGGTGGCCGCCATGACGTCCCGAGTCGCTGTCGAGACAGCGCGAAGAACACCCACACGAGACGGCCGCGGCGTTGACCAGCTTCCTCACCGCTCGACGGCTCTGAACCACCCACGTGCCGCCCAGGCGGAGACCTGGGCGGCGCGGAGGTCTGGGTCAGATGGGCAGGGGGTCGTAGTTGGCACCGAAGGGGGCGTCCGGGCGGGTGAACTCGCCCATCAGGGCGCGCCGCAGCGGTGTGGTGCGTTCGAGGAACTCGGGGTCGTTGTTCAAGCGGTCGGCGGCACGCACCCACGGCGGGCTGTAGACGTAATGGGTCGTGTAGCGGTCGTAGTCACCGTCGTGGCGGAAGGTTCGATGCCAGACACCGTTGTGGAATACCAGCACGGACCCCGCCTCGGCACACACCACATGGCCGATGGAGATGTCGTCCTTGGCCTGACGAATTGAGTCAGGCAGAGCGACCCTGGAGCGATGGCTGCCGGGAATCAGCTCCATGTTGCCCATACCGGGCACGGTCTGATCGGTGAGCAGGTACGAAACCCGGAGCTGAATCAACGGGACCGGGTATCCCAGCTCCTTGAAATCGAACGCGGACGATCCGTCCTGGTGCCACCCGCCGTTGCCCGCGTGCGCCGGCTGCATGGTGTTCCAGCCGGCCTGCAGGACGAACCGGTCGCCGAGCAGACCCTGCACTTTCGGCAGCACGTCGGGGTGGTCGATGAGCCGCTCGAGGGCCGGCTCGCTTTCGTAGGTCCGGCCGATCTGCCCGAACTCACGGTCGCGGCTCTGGTGCAGTCGCTGCGAGACGTCGTACGCCTCGGCGGCCTCTTCCTTGGTCAGGACGTTGGGGATCAGGAAATAGCCCCACGACTCGAAGATGAAGCGGTCAGTCTCGGTGAGCTGACCTTTGTCCACAACGGGATCGAGCATCACTTTGTCCTTGTCTTCAGGGGTGCTCACACCATTCTGACGCCAGTCGTATACCGATAAACATCCGTCTCACGCAGCTGTTCAGCGAACGGGCTGACCATCTGGGCGAGTGCGTAGCCGGTCTCGCGCAGCCGGCCTGCTGATTTCCGCACGACACGGCCGGTCGGTTCTCTACCGCCGCTCGGACCTCGGCGACCGCCTCATCCGAGGGGCCTAGGTCGGACCCGCACACGGCTGCCGGGCACTGGAAGCTCTGCGGCGTCCGCTTTCGGCCAGGCCGGCCAGGTGTGCCGTTGGCCGGCCTGCGATCGGCCGGGGGGACAATGCGCGTCGATGCCGATGTGCCAACGAAGAGGGACGACCGTGACATTGCCTGAAACCGATGGCGTTCAGCAGGTGCAGCTCGAGGACGACCCGTTTGTGAGGGGTGACTGGCCGGCTTGGTGGCTTCGGGCGGTGGAGGGCGGTGATGTGGCCGGGTATCGGCTGCGGGTCGAGTGCGCGGAGGCGGCTGAGGTCGTCGTCCATGTGTCCGCGGACGAGCGGTTCGAGCTGTGGCTCGACGGCGAGCTTGTGGGGCGCGGGCCGTCGCGGGGCGAGGTCGGTCATTGGTCGTTCGAGAGCTACCGCCTGCGGTTGCCGGCGGGTGGGCACTGGTTGGCTGCTCGCGTGTGGAGTCTCGGGGACGACGCGCCGTTGGCGCAGCTGAGCCTGGGTGATGGCCCTACCTTCGTCCTCGCAGCCGAGACGGTGCGTGGTCTGGTGCTCGGCACCGGTACGGCGGAGTGGCAGGCGGCCGCGTTGCCTGGTCATGGCCGGCGGCCGAAGGGTGACGGGTACGGCTGCGGGGCACGGCACGTGAGTGATGGCCGGACGTATCCGTGGGGCTGGCAGACCGGCGAGGACAGTCTGACCTGGTCGCCCGCCGTGAGAGGCGACCTCGCCCGCGCGGGCGATGGGGTGGTCGGGCGTGCGGGTGGTGAAGGGCGGGTGTTGGTTCCGTCGCGGTTGCCGGCGCCGGTGCAGCGGTGGGCCGAGGGGGCGCGCGTCCGCCATGTCGCGGCGCATCCCGCAGGCGAACCGACGCACCATCGCGTCGTCAATGCGGCCGACCACCTGAACGATGAGGCCGGCGGCTGGCAACGGCTGCTCGACGGTACGGCGCTGTCGCTCCCGCCCGGGACCTGCCGCCGCGTGCTCATCGACCTCGACCAGTACGTCTGCGCGTACCCAGTCCTGGACCTCGAAGGCGGCCGCGACGCCGAAGTACGCGTGCATTGGCAGGAGTCCCTCTACGAAACGGACCCCGAGGCAGGCAAGGGACACCGCGACGTCGTCGAGGGCAAGCTCTTCGGCCGCCCCACGCTCGAGGCCGACGGCCTCGGCGACCTCTTCATCGCCGGCGGCGGTCGCGAACAGCACAGCACGCTCTGGTGGCAGTCCGGCCGGTATGTCGAGGTTCTCGTCACCACAGCGTCCGAACCACTGACGATCCACGGCCTGCGATTCCGCGAGACCCACTATCCGTACGAAGACCGCAGCGGCTTCACCGCGAGCGACCCGCGCCTCGCGCAAGTCGGCGTACTCGCGTTCCGGACGCTGCAGGCCTGCAGTCACGAGACGACCATGGACTGCCCGTACTACGAGCAGCTCCAGTACGCCGGCGACACCCGCCTCCAATGCCTGATCGCGTACGCCACCACCGGCGACGACGCCCTCGCCCGGCAGGCGCTCCGGGCCTTCGCTCGCAGTCAGGGCAGCGATGGCTTGGTCGCATCCCGGACGCCGTCCCGCCAGTCGTCGCCCATCCCGCCGTTCACACTGTGGTGGGTCGCGATGGTGCACGACTTCGCCCTGTGGCGCGGCGATCTGGCCTTCGTCACCGAGTTGATGCCGGCCGTCCGCGCGGCGCTCGACGCGCATCGCCGTACCGTCGACGACCGCGGGATCTTCCACGCCCTGCACGGCTGGAACTTCACCGACTGGGTGCCCGGCTGGGACGCCGGCACCCCTCCGGGGATCGTCCAGGACGGCGAACAACACCCGGACTGGCCGGGCCCTGGTCGCGGCCAGTCGGCGGTGCTGCAACTGCAGCTGGCCTTGGTCGCGCGGCAGGTCGCCGAACTGGAGGCGTGGGTCGGTGAGTCCGACGCAGCCGGCCGGTGCGCACAGCTGGCTGACCTTCTGCTTGAGGCCGCCGACGAGGCGTTCTACGACGCCGACCGCGGGCTGTACGCCGACGATCTCGCGCACACCGCCTTCAGCGAGCACGCGCAAGCGCTGGCGGTGCTCGCGGGAGCGAAGTACGGCGAGACGGCCATGCGGACGATGCTCAAGGAACCGCCCGAGGGGCTGGCCCGGACCACGGTGTACTTCGATCACTACCTGTTCGAGGCATTGCAGTCGATCGGGCGGACAGATGTGCTGCTTGATCGGCTCGGTCTCTGGTATGGATTGCTGGATCGGGGTCTGCACACGGTGATCGAGCACCCCGAGCCGACCCGCAGCGACTGCCACGCGTGGGGCGCCCATCCGCTGTACCACTACGTCGCGACACTGCTCGGCGTACGTCCAACAGCCCCCGGGATGACAGCCGTCACCGTCACGCCCCAACTAGGCGGCCTCGAGTGGGCCGAGGGCTCGGTCCCAACCCCACATGGCCCGGTGACCGTCCGAGCTCAAGCCGGCAGACCAGCAGATGTCACGGCACCACGGGCAATCTCGATCACGATCCGCTGACGACCAAGGCGGTGAGGCGGGCGCGCATCATGGAAGGATGAGCGCCTCGTCGAATGGTTGGCCGGTGGTGCTGCTGCATGGGTGGCCGGTGACCGAGGCGCACTGGCGACACCTGCTGCCGCTCCTGAGTCGCAGCGGGTTCGCGCCGATTCCGGTCAGCCTGCCTGGCCTCGGCACACCGGCGGGGAGCACCACCAGTTTCCGGAAGAGCGATCTCGCCGACCGTCTCCGAGCCGAGCTAGGTCTCGCAGGGTTCTCGGTCATCGGCCACGACTGGGGCGGCACCGTCGGTTTCCTCCTGGCCGCCGCACTCCCCCAGGCCGTGAACGCGATCGTCATCGAGGAAGAGATCCTCCCCGGCATCAACGTCGCCATCCCGTCGCCAGGCGCCGAGCACTACCCGGCCTGGCACGGCCCGTTCAACCGCTCGCCCGACCTCGCCGAGCAACTCGTTCCCGGCCACGAAGACGCCTACTACGGGATCTTCCTCCGCCAGAGCGCCGGACCGGCGGGCCTCGACCCGGAGACCATGCGTTCCTACGTCGACGCCTACACAACGCACGACGCCTTGAAAGCCGGGCTCGCGTACTACCGATCCCGCGCCGACGACATCGCCGACGTACAACGCCTCCCAACGATCGACACCCCAGTGCTCGCCATCGGCGGACGCTACGCGATGGGCACCGCCGTCGCGCAAGGCCTCCGCACACTCGCGACCGACGTCACCGGCCTCGTCCTGGACCGTTCCGGCCACTACCCCGCCGAGCAGGAACCCGAACCCACGGCGGAGGCCATCATCGAGTTCCTCCAGCAACCAAACTGACCCGGCGCGGCACGGCCGGGCGCCCCGGGTTACGGCTTCGAAGGACCGGAGTCCGGTACGCCGTCGTAGTCGGGCAGGTCGACGCCGTTGAGGGCCCGGTCGACGAGTGCCATGAACGCCTCCATGTCCGGTTCTGGCCTCGGTTCTGCGTCCGGCTCGGCGGCGGCGAGGCTCTCCACGTGCATCCGGCCGATCTCCTGGCTGGCCTCCACCATTGGGCGCATCCGCTCCTGGTAGGCGGCGAACCCGGCCTCGGGATCCCAGCCCGCGGCGGCGAGCTCTCCGGCCAGCACGTAGGCGCCGACCAAGGCCAGCCCGGTCCCCTGCCCGGACATCGGCGACGCACTGAACGCCGCGTCACCGATCAGCCCCACGCGTCCGTCGTACCAGCGATCCATCACCACCTGGGCGACCTGGTCGAGGTAGAAGTCCGGGGTGTCGTCGAGGTGCGCCAGGATCCGCGGGGTCAGCCAGCCGAGACCGGCCATCTGCTCCCGCAGCAGCCGCTTCTGCCCCTCGATGTCGCGGTAGTCCACGTCGAACTCGCCCGCCGGGAAGGAGAAGATCGCCATTGCCCGGGTGGCGTCCTGGATCGGCCGCAGGCCGGCGGAGCGCCCGGACTCGCGTTCCTGGTACTCGACCATCCAGCGGTCCAGGTCGAACTCGTTCGGCACGCTGTAGAAGGCCAGCACGAGCCCGAGGTGGCGGATGAACTGCGCACGCGGCCCGAAGACCGTCTCGCGCAGTGACGAGTGCAGCCCGTCGGCCCCGACCACGAGATCGAACCGCCGCCGCTTGCCGCTCGCGAAGGTCACGTCGACCCCGTCCGCGTCCTGCGTGAGCTCGGCGATCCGGTCGTCGAAGAGGTACTCGACGCCGTCGCGCGTGTCGTCGTACAGGACCTGGGACATGTCGCCGCGCAGGATCTCGATCTCCGCGATGTACCCGTCTCCGCCGTCGTCGTCCGCGCGGTAGGTCTCCAGCACGTTCCCGTCGGCGTCGACCGTGTTCGCGCCGGCGGTGTCGGTGCACGCCGCGCGCACCGCCTCGTCCAGCCCCATCCGCCGGATGGCTTCCTTCGCCACGCCGCGCGCGTCGACCGCCTGCCCGCCGGGTCGGATCCCGGGCGCCCGCTCCACCACGGTCACCGCGGCACCCCGCCGGCGCAACCAGTGCGCCAGCGCCGGCCCGGCGATGCTTGCCCCCGCCACCAATACCGTCGTACCGCTCACCAAGTCCCCCACTCATCCGTCCGGATCAAGGCCCAGATGGTACTGCGCTCCGGCGGCTCGCGGGCCGATTCGGGAGCGCGGTCGCGGTGAGTGGCCCATCAGAACCGGGAGCGAATGGCCTATCCATCGCGGGCCATGGCTGCCTACCGTCGAAGTGCAGCAGCCCACCGACCATTGCAGAGGATCCTCATGCGTGCCATCACTGTCCGGGACCGCGACGCCGACGACTACGGGCTGTCCCTGACCGAACTCCCCGCACCCACCGCCTCCGAGAACGACGTCGTCGTGGAGGTCCACGCCGCCGGCTTCCTCCGCGGCGAGCCGGAATGGCCCAGCACCTGGCGCGATCGCGCCGGCCGCGACCGTACGCCGAGCGTGCTCGGTCACGAGGTCTCCGGCGTGGTCGTCGAGCTCGGCTACGGCACCACCGGCCTGACCATCGGCCAGCGGGTCTTCGGGCTGACCGACTGGGCCCGCAACGGCTCCCTGTCCGAGTACGCCGCGGTCGAGGCCCGCAATCTCGCGCCGCTCCCCGCCGACATCGATCACGTCGCCGCGGCCGCGGTGGTGATGCCCGGTCTGACGGCGTGGCAGGCGCTGTACGACCACGGTCACCTCGAAGCCGGTCGTACCGTCCTCATCCACGGCGCGGGCGGGTCCGTCGGCTCGGTCGCCGTACAGCTGGCCCGCGAGACCGGGGCCTACATCATCGGCACCGGCCGAGCTGCCGACCGGGAGCTGGCCGGCACCTTGGGCGTCCACCAGTTCGTCGACCTGGACAACGACCGTCTCGAGGATGCCGGCCCGGTCGACGTGGTCTTCGACGTGATCGGCGGCGAGATCCGCGACCGCTCCACGGCGCTGCTCCGCCCCGGCGGCACCGTCGTCAGTGTCGCCGAGCCGCCGACCGTCCAGCCCAGCGACGGCCGGTCCATCTTCTTCGTCGTCGAGCCGAACCGCGCACAGCTCACCCAGCTCGCCGCGCGCCTCCGCGACGGGCGCCTCAAGCCCCTCGTCACCGCTGTCCACGACCTGGATGCCGGCGCCGCCGCCTTCACCGCCCGGACCCGCGGCCGGTCCATCATCACGATGAGATGACATAGCCCACGTTTGCTCTGGCGGCGTAACGGCGTACGGCAGGATCCCGATACGTCTGCTGAGGGGGCAACCATGAAACGACCACGCTGCCGGAACGAGCCGGATCCGTACACCGCGGATCTGGTCCGTCGCCTGCGCGGCCTGCTCGCGATCATCACCCGCCCACCCACGAAGTCCGCCAACCCCATCCGCCGCGACGACGACCTACTCGACCGCCTCTGACCGGACCGACCTCGCGACCTCGGCCGGTGAGACGCGCCAGGGAGCGCCGTGACCGGGAAGGATCCAGGATGCGGACAGCCCGGCGATCCGGTCCAGGGACGACAAGGCCGTCGCCGGATCGTCGGTGAACGGCGCGGGCTGCGGACCAGTGCGTCCGGTGAGCACGTGCCGTGTCGTCAGGGCGTCGCCGACGAACACCGCGTCGGCCAGCGGGACGTGCACCGCCACACTGCCCGGTGAGTGCCCTGGCATCCCCACGATCACCGGCGTTCCGGGCAGGTCGAGGACGTCTCCGTCAGCGATCTCGACAACCTCGCGGACGTAGCGGGTCCGCAGGCCGTTCTTGCGGATGGAGTAGCCGAAGAAGCCGAGCGTCGGGCCGAGCCGCATCCGGCCGAACGCGACCTTGGGTTTCTCTCCGGTGCGGGTTCGCTCCGCGTCGGCGGCGTGCACGAACACCGGTACGCCGTGTTCGCTGCGCAGCCGTTCCGCGAAGCCGAGGTGGTCGGAGTCGCCGTGGGTCAGCACGACTCCCCGGATGTCGCCGACGGACTTGTGCAGTATGCGCAGTTCACGCTGCAGATCCCGCCAATGGCCAGGAAGTCCAGCGTCGATCAGCGTGATGCCGTCGGCCGTGTCGACGAGGTACGACGCCACGACGTCGTTCCCGAGGCGGTGCAGGTGCGGTGCGAGTTTCATCGGTTTGATCCAAGGTCTGAGGTTGATGGCTGAGCTTAGTTCGGATCCGGGTGTACGCCGGTCAGCTCGGCGGTGCGAGTCCAGAGTCGGGCGCGGAGGGCCTGGTTCTGGGCGCGGGGATCGATGCGGGCCGGGCCGACGCCCCGGAAGAACTCGCCGAACTTCCGGGGACCGTAGTAGTCGCCGCCCTGGACGTCGGGTGCGGTCGCGGCGTACAGGATCGGCAAGGTGCCCTCAGGCACGGACTGGGACATCGCTTTCGTCATCGCGTTGAGCGGTCTCGCGAAAGCGCCGAGCCCTTGGTTGCGCGCGCCTGCCGCGGCGATCTCGGTGGCGGTGAACCCGGGATGCGCGGCCACGCTGAGCACCCGGGAACCCTCGGCGCGCAGGCGTTTCTGGAGCTCCAGCGTGAACATCAGCACGGCCAGCTTGGACTGCGAGTAGGCGTGAGACATCCGGAACCGCCGGCGCTCGAAGCCGGTGTCGTCGACGTCGAACCCCTTGCCGCGGTGCGCGATGCTGGACACGGCCACCACTCGCGCCGAGTCCCCGGCACGCAGCGCGGGCATCAGCAACCAGGTCAGCGCAGCGTGCCCCAGATAGTTCGTGGCGAAGATCGACTCGTGCCCGGCGGCCGTACGCCGAAGCCGGCCCGCCGGAATGCCCGCGTTGTCGATCAGCAGGTCGACGCGGTCGCCCGTACGGACCCGGATCTCCGCCGCGGCCGCCCGCACCGAGTCCAGGTCGGCCAGGTCCAGCAGGACCAGTTCGCCGCCGACCGCCGCCGCGGCACGCTCCCCGCGCTCCCGGGACCGGCAAGCGAGGATGACCCGCGCACCTTTGGCCGCGAGCACCGTTGCCGCGCGCAACCCGAGCCCCGAGTTCGCCCCCGTGATCACGACCGTACGGCCGGTCTGATCGTGGGTGTCGTCGTCGCCCCAAGCGTCCACGCCCGCATGCTAGCGGTGCGTCAAGAACCTTCGGGTTGTCAGACCCATGCCGTCCCCGACTGCAATGACCCCCAGTCGGCTCTGCACCCGCCGTCGCGGCGCCGCCGTGGCACCGCCGTGGCGCCGCCGTGGCGCCGCCGTTTGGGTGGTTCACCCCAGAAATGGCCCGTTCCCACGCTGCATGCCAACTGCTCACGGACAACATCAGGGGTGAACCCCTCGAATGCCTGGCCGGCCCGGTGCCGGACGGCGGCGAGCACGTGCAGGTTCCACCGCCACCGGGTGAGGTGAACAGCGGATCGCCCCAGGCTCCGGCTGTCTCCAGTCCCGCAGCCTGCCAGGCAGGCGAAGGTGGCGTACGTCGTCCTGCCCCAACGCCAGCCGTTGGTGTTCGTGCCGTAGTACAGGTTGTTCGCCAGCGTCATGGGCCCGCCTACATCTGGTGCGAATGGTTTTCGACGCCGCGAGCAGCGGCGCGGCAGCGTGCTAGCTTCGGGGCGTGAGCCGAATCTTCACTGTCAGCTTCGCGTCCGTGTATCCGCTGTACGTGACGAAGGTCGAGAAGAAGGGCCGGACGAAGGCCGAGCTCGACGAGGTGATCGAGTGGCTGACCGGTTTCGACGAGCCGGCGTTGCGCAAGCACCTGGCCGCGGAAACGACCTTCGAGGACTTCTTCGCCGACGCGCGGCTCAATCCAGCGGCGGCCACGATCACCGGAGTCGTCTGTGGTGTCCGCGTCGAGGACATCGACGATCCCCTGATGCAGAAGATCCGCTACCTGGACAAGCTGGTCGACGAACTCGCCAAGGGCAAACCGCTCGAGAAGATCCTGCGGGCCTAGACCAAGGATCAACTGACGCGGAAGACCGGCCAGGCGATCTCGGTTCTCCACGTCTGCGGGTCGGGATTGTCGCGTGGGCCGGCGAAGTACGTCTCCTGGACCGGGCCGGCCACGGTGAGGGTGTGCTCGTGGACCCAGGTGGCGAGCTCGCCGTAGGTGACGTCGATGTCGTCGTGCGGGCCGTGGTGGACGGTGGCCGCCAACTCGACCGCCGGAAGGTCGGCCGGGCGCACCCGGCCCCTTGCCGGCGGGTCCGCGACCGGGTAATAGACGAGGACCGTGCCGCGGCCTTCGGCGAAGAGTTCGTTGTCGTAGTGCCCGCCCGGTGGACCGAGTCGTTCCGGTACGGCGGCGTCCAGCTCGGCCAGCGCGCCGTCGTACCACTGCAGAACGTCACCCACGGCAACCACATCCGTGATCCCGGCCACCGTCCTCGCCGGCTCTGATCGCAGTACCACCTCGAGCGCGCCGGGATCGGGTCGCAGCAAGCGCTGGAGCGACGTCACCGCGGCACGGGTCCGGTCGAGCGACGTCTGCAAGCGGTCGAGATGCGCCGCGATCAGCACCGATCGCGCGTCCGGGTCGTCAGTCGCGACGATCTTGCCGACGTCGGCCAGCGGTACGTCGAGTTCGCGCAACTGGTGGATCACTTGCGCGACCGGGATCTGCTCTGCCTCGTAGTACCGGTATCCGCTGAAGGCATCCACCGAGGCCGGCTCGAGCAAACCGCTCTCGTGGTATCGCCGCAGCGTCCGCACGCTCAGATGCGTCGCGCGCGCGAACTCACCGATCGTCAACCCCCGCCTCATGACGCACACAATGCACCCTCTCCCCACGGGAGAGTCAACTCCTTGAACCTCCCCCGCCGGGAGCGTCCACGGTGGACGCCATGGACCTGAAAGACCGCCGAGCCGTCGTCACCGGCGCCAGCAAAGGAACCGGCGCAGCCGTCACCGCCCTCCTGCGCGCCCGTGGCGCGGCCGTTCTCGGCATCGCCCGCACCGCACCGCCCGACGCCGGCCTGTTCACGACCGCCGACCTGACCACTGTCGACGGCACCGCTCATGCGGTCGAGGCTGTTCGCGCCACCCTCGGTACGCCGGACATCGTCGTACACACGCTCGGCGGATCGAGCAGCCCGGCCGGCGGCTTCGCCGTACTCGACGACACGCTGTGGGACGACGAGCTGCAACTCAACCTCCTCGCCGCCGTCCGCCTGGACCGGACGTTGCTTCCGGCAATGATCGAGGCCGGATACGGCGCTGTCGTGCACGTCTCGTCGATCCAGCGCCGGATGCCGTTGCACGAGGCAACACTCGGGTACGCCGCGGCGAAGGCGGCACTCACCACCTACAGCAAGGGTCTGTCCAACGAGGTCGGCCCGCGCGGCATCCGCGTCAACGTCGTCTCCCCCGGCGCCATCCAAACCACCGGCGCCGAGCATCTCGCCGAGCGCATCGCCACCGCCCGCGGCATCAGCCACGAACAGGCCTGGCAGGAGATCCTCGCCTCCCTCGGCGGCGTCCCCCTGCAACGGCCCGCCCACCCGACCGAGGTAGCCGAGCTCGTCGCCTTCCTCGTCTCCGACAGAGCCGCCGCCATCACCGGCACCGAACACACCATCGACGGCGGCACCACCCCAACGATCTGACCAGGAGCACCCATGACCACGCTGCCCGAACCCATCTCGCAGTACCTCGCCAGCCACATCGCCCGCGACATCGACGCCGCGATGCGGTGGTATGCCGACGACGCAGAGGTCACCGACGAAGGCAAGACGTACCGCGGGCGAGACGAGATCCGCACCTGGCTGGCAAGCGCCGCCAGCGAATACACCTACACAACCGAGCTGACCGGCGTACGTCGCATCAACGACCACACCTACGTCGCCACCCACCATCTCGAGGGCAATTTCCCCGGCGAAACCGCAGACCTGGACTTCACCTTCACCCTCCACGACAACCTCATCACCGCCCTCACCATCACCTGAACCACCACCCGACTGGCAAGCCGGCGAGGTCAGCGAGAGGATGGATCGATGGCCTCCGACGGCGACATCCCACCGGGCTTCTACGGCCCGCTGATCGAGACGACCGCACGCGTCGTCACCTGGAACGTCTGGGGTTTGTACGACGCCTGGGAGCGGCGCGAGCAGGCGATCGCCACCACGCTCGCGCAGGCCGACCCCGACATCGTCGTGCTGTGTGAGGCGTGGGCGAAGGAGTCTGACAGCCAGTGCGCGCGCTTGGCACGAACACTCGGCCTGCCGCACCACGCGTTCAGCGGCGTGCCGGCCCAGGAGGACGATGCCGCGCTCTCCGGCGTCGCGGTGATGTCACGCTGGCCGATCACGGACCGCGCGAGTCAGACGTTCGGGGACCTTCGCGCGCAGTACGCCGAGGTCGGCGGTCCGCGGGGACCGATCCAGGTGTACGGCGTGGTCATGGACGCGTGGTGGTTCGACGAGAGCCAGGCTCGCCAGGACGCCGTACGCGCCCTTCTCGCCCATGTCCGACAACGACAGGACGACCGGGTCCCGCTCGTCATCGCCGGAGACTTCAACGCCGACCCCGACAGTGACGAGATCCGGATGCTGACCGGGCGCGCCGCCGTACCGTCCCCCGGCCTGTCGTTCTACGACGCCTGGGCGACGGCGCAACCGGATCTCAGCGGATACACCTGGTCGAACGCCAACTCGTTCGCCCGCCAGCTCCTGTGGCCCGAACGCCGCATCGATTACATCTTCACCGCCGCACCCCGCCGCGGTGGCGCCGGCCATCCGCGCGACGCGACCCTCCTCGGCACCCACCCGGCCCACGGCATCCAGCCGTCAGACCATTACGCCGTCCAAGCCGACCTGCGCTACTGACGGCGGCAGGTGCGGGGCACTAGGGGTCCTCGCTCGGCCGTGCGCTCTCGCAGCGCGGACACAGTCTCGTCGTCGGCACCGCCAGCAGACGGTGTGTGGGGATCGTACGTCCGCAGATCTCGCAGCGACCGAAGGTGCCTCTCGCGAGCCGGAACAACGCGGCGTCGATCTCGGCCAACGCCCGCCGCGCGCCGGCGGTCAAGGTGGCCCGCACCTCGGCCAAGCCCGCACGAGAGTGCACGTCCGTCTCGTATGCGAGGCTGATCAGTTGTTCGAGCCTGAACTCCCGCTCCTGCTCGAGTTCACGACGAAACCACGCCACGTCGGGCGCCGCACGACCACCCGGCCCGACATCCGACATCACCATCAAGTTCTCTCCTCATCACCTGAGGCGCAGACCTCCTAGGTACCCACTCAACCCCAGCCGAATGCACCCCACCATCCGCAGAAAACAGGTGCCAGCCGTCGGGGACGGAGACCCCAGTGGTCAGCGAAGAGTATGTGGCGGCTCTCGGGACTGGAGACCGCCGAGCGTGGCCGGCGACAAGCAATAGCAGGTGTCCTCACACCACTTCCTGTGCCAAGTCACAGCAGTTGGCTGTAGGGGACGTTGTGCCACCGCGAGTACGCCGGGCTTACCGGGGGTGTAGGAGGTGCACATTGGCGCGGTTCGGGAGGGGGTGGTGGTGCTTTGATGGGGGTGTGGAGCAGGAGCGGGGGGACGAAGTTCTCGAGGTGGGGAAGGGGGCGCGGCGGGGGCGTCGGCGGATCTGGTGGGGTCTGGTGCTGGCGGTGCTGCTGGGTCTGATCGTGCTCCGTGGTGCGCCGGATCGGGCGCGGCATCAGGTGCTGCCGAGTCCCAAACCGACAGATCTCATCAGCACGCGTCCGGATGGACCAACGGCGTGGGCGACGGCGGTTGGCGCATGTGGGGCGGACACGCCGTTGCCGATCGTGTCGAGTGGGCCACCGTTGGAGCACAGCGGCATCCAGGTGCTGGTCGGCGGAGATCGACTGCGGCTCGTCGACTTCGACACCGGTCGCGTGACGACCTTGCCTGACGTAGTTGTCCATCCGGGCGAGTACGCCGCGGTGCTCGCGCGTGACCCCCTCACGGCGTACGCGACCACCGGGTCGTGCAGCGAGACCGCGCCCTACGCGATGGTGCGGGTCAGCGTCGATCACCGGGTGCGTGTCATCCGCCCGCTCTCCCCGAACGAGTCGGCGCTGACCGACGGCCGTCGCGTCTGGATCACCGCCGCCGCGGGCGACATCAACTCCCCTTACGCGACGATCACTCCGCTCACCGGAGGGACGCGCGTACGGCTGCCGCTCGGATTCGCTCCATCCGCGATCGTCGGCGACACGGTCGTCGGACAGCTGCAGCCCGATCCCGGGATCTCGCCGACGTGGCTCGCGCTGGTCGACGGACGCACCGGCCGGTTACGGGCCAAACTCGAGGAACACGGAGCACCGCTGGCCGCCGGCGCGGGCCAGGTCTTCTGGACCAGCGGCTGCGAGGACGCGACGCCGTGCACGCTGCGCCGCATCGCGATCGCCGGCGGCGACATCGTGGCGTACCCGCTGCCGCGCCAAGCATGCTGCGGTGTCGTGAGCCCCGACGGTACGACGCTCGCCTTCCTGCTCGACCGCTCGTCAACCGGCTCACTCCCGCCACTCGACATCGCGATCCTGCAACTCGCCACCGGCCGAATGAGCGTCGTACCGGGCATCGAGCTCCCCGCCAAGTCCCAACCCGGCCTGACCTTCGCCGGCCACGACAACTGGCTGGTCATCGCCCTCAATGCCGGATCCGCGACCCGCCTGCTCGCCTGGCGCCCCGGCCTCCACGAAGCGTACGAAACCGCCCCGACCCCAGGCGCCGTCCACGACCCGATCACAGCCATCGCCACCGGTCCCTGACCCAACTTTTCGTATCGGACACGCACGCAGCTCGGTACAGTTCTCCGAGGCGGGTTCAAAGGGAGGGGGCGGGCATGGATCTGGGGCTTGCGGGCAAGGTTGCGGTCGTTACCGGGGCCAGCCGTGGGATTGGGCTTGCGGTGGCTACGGCGTTGGCTGCTGAAGGGGTCAAGGTCGTCGCCGGGGCGCGGTCCGGTAGCGCCGAGCTCGACGCGCTGACTGAGGCGTACGACGCGCGGGTCGTGCGGGCTGATCTGGCGACGCCGGAGGGACCGCAGGAGCTTGGGGCTGCCGCGGTCGACGCCTTCGGCGGAATCGACATCCTGGTCAACAACGCCGGTGCGGTCCGGCCTCGGCTCGACGGCTTCCTGGCGATCGACGATGCCGAGTGGGAGTGGGCGCTCAACATCAACTTCCTCGCGGCGGTGCGCACCACCCGCGCCGTACTCCCCCAGCTGCTCAAGAACCCGACCTCGTCCATCGTGACGGTCAGCTCGGTCAACGCGTTCCTGCCGGATCCCGGCGTACTGGACTACAGCGCGGCGAAGGCGGCGCTGAGCAACTTCTGCAAGTCGCTGTCGAAGGAGTTCGGCCCGCGTGGCGTCCGCGTCAACTGGGTCAGCCCCGGGCCGGTGCAGACCGCCCTGTGGCTCGGCGACCGCGGCGTCGCGGCAACGGTCGGCCGAGCTTCCGGTCTCGACCCGGAGGAAGTCGTGAAGCAACAGGAGGCGCAGGGCGCGACCGGTCGGTTCACGCGCCCCGAGGAGGTCGCCGACCTGGTGACGTTGCTGGCCACGGACCGCCTGGGCAACCTCACCGGCAGCGACGTGGTGATCGACGGCGGCCTGATTCAAACGTTGTAGCCGCGCAGCCGCGCCTTGGCTCCCCTCTCCACGAACAACGGCACGAAGTCCCGGATCGGGACGTCGTCGAACTCGGGACGGGACTGACTCACGACCTCGGCGACGTGATCCGCGGGCACCCCCGGGAACTGCCTGGCCAGCCGGTCCACAACCTGCGCGATCGCGCGGTCTTCATCTGACCTGTCCATTCGTCCACGATTGTCGCCGCCACCTCGACGCGACCGCGTTTGGCGGATTTTGAGACATCCGGCCGGCGAGAATGCGGGTAGGCGAATGAGCCGGCGGCTACTTGGCGGCCTGGTCGTGGGACAGGTCCTGGTCCAGGTGATCGGCGTGGAACAGGGCCTGGTCGAGCAATCCCTTCACGTGATGATCGCCGGCCGAGTAGTACACGAACGTGCCTTCGCGGCGGCCCCGGACCAGACCGGCCAACCGTAGCTTCGCGAGATGCTGACTGACCGCGGTCGGTGCGACGCCGGCCAGCTCAGCCAGACACGCCACCGACGACTCCCCTTGCAGCAGCGCCCACAGCACCTTGATCCGGGTCGGGTCGGCGAGCAGACGGAACGACTCTGCCGCGAGATGCACCTGCTCCTCGTTGGGCATCTCGAAGTCTTCGATCGACGAGTGCATACATCTGAGGCTACAACTATCTGCCTACTTGCATACCTGCATAGTTGCGCAGATAAGATGCACATATGAAGGCAACCGGCCACGGTCATGGGCACCGTCACAGTCATGGCCACGGTCATGGTCACGGCGAGGCTCGCGGTTTCGGCGGCTGGGTCCGGTCGGTGTTCAGCGTGCACAGTCACGACGCCGCCGACTCGGTCGACTCGGCGCTGGAGTCGAACGCCGCAGGGATTCGCGCGGTGAAGTTCAGCCTGGCCGGGCTCGGCGTCACCGCCGTGGTCCAGGCGTTGCTGGTCGTGTTCACCGGCTCGGTGGCGCTGCTCGCCGACACCATCCACAACTTCTCCGATGCCCTGACCGCGGTCCCGCTGTGGATCGCGTTCGTCCTCGCGCGCCGCCCCGCCAGCCGCCGCTACACCTACGGTTTCGGCCGGGCCGAGGACCTGGCCGGCGTCTTCATCGTCGCGATGATCGCGCTGTCCGCTGTCGTCGCCGGATACGAGTCCGTACGCCGGCTGCTCGACCCGCGTCCGCTCGAACATGTCGGTGTACTGATCGTCGCCGGGATCATCGGCTTCGCCGGCAACGAGCTCGTCGCCGTCTACCGCATCCGCGTCGGCCGCCAGATCGGCTCGGCCGCTCTCGTCGCCGACGGCCTGCATGCCCGCACCGACGGCTTCACGTCGCTCGCGGTCGTTCTCGGCGCGATCGGCGTACTGGCTGGGTTCCCGCTCGCCGACCCGATCGTCGGCCTGGCCATCACCGCGGCGATCCTGGTCGTTCTCAAGGGGGCGGCGACCGACATCTACCGCCGCCTCATGGACGCCGTCGACCCCGCGCTGGTCGACGCCGCCGAACACACCATCCACACGACGACCGGAGTCGAGCGGATCGAGGAGATCCGGCTGCGGTGGTCCGGCCATCGAGTCCGTGGCGAGGTCAGCATCGTCGCGGATCCTGAGCTGAGCCTGATCGAGGCGCACGCGATCGCGAACGACGTACATCACCGGCTCCTGCACGAGCTCCCCAAGCTCGACGCTGTCACCGTTCATGTGAGCCCCCGCGACACGGACGGTGTCGATCACCACGCAGTACTCGCCCATCATCGCTGAGTAGGTTTCGGCCGGCTGCAGGCGGACACAGGAACGTCATGCAGCCTTTTCTGCCTTCGGCGTCCGGGGTGGACAGCGGCCGGATCTTGCGGGACGTGCTGGTTCCGGTCATCGCACAGGGCGCGGTGTTGCGGAGGCCGCGGGTCGGCGTGATCGCGGAGCGGCTTCGGGTCGATGACCGGGCGCTGGATTGTGTGCGGCGGATGCGGCGTCCGTACGGCGATGGTCCGGTGCTGCTGCGGATTCGCGACCGCACCCTCGCGCTCGTGCTCGCGCCTGCGGACGTGCATCGGCTGCTCACGGAGACGCCCGAACCGTTCGCTGCAGCAACCGGTACGAAGATCGGTGCGCTGACGCACCTCCAGCCGCACGCGGTCCTCGTCACCAACTCGTCACTGCGCGCCCCGCGCCGCGAACTGAACGAGCAGGCGCTCGGGACGCACACGCCCGTCCATCCCTACGGTCACCGGTTCGCCGAGGTGGTCCGCGAGGAACTCGACCGTCTGCACGTCACGCTCGGGTGGAACGACTTTCGCGCGATCTGGTCCCGTGTCGTACGGCGGGTAGTCCTCGGGGACACCGCCCGCGACGACGAGGAGCTCACCGCGCAACTCGACCAACTCCGGGCCGACGCGAACTGGGCCCAGTTCGGCGCGGACCACGAGGAACTCCGTAGCCGCTTCCTGACCACAGTTGCCGGGTACGTCGACCGCGCCGAACCCGAGAGTCTCGTCGCAGCGCTCGACCGAGGTCCGGAACCACTCGATCCGGCCGGTCAGGTCCCGCACTGGCTGTTCGCCTTCGACGCCGTCGGCATCGCCCTCTGGCGACTCTTCGCAGTACTCGGAACGCATCCGTCCGCACTCGAACCACTGATCGCGGAAGCCCGGCACCCGGAGGCCTCACCGCTGTTGGCGGAGGCCGGCGCCGCGGTGCAGGAATCGCTCCGGCTCTGGCCGACAACGCTCGTCGTACTGCGCCAGGCGCGCGAACAAACCAATTGGCGCGACCGCATCGCTCCGGCCGGGACCGAGTTCGTGATCGTCAGCTCGGTGTTCCATCGCGACGACGACGCCCTCGACTTCGCCAACCGGTTCGAACCGTCGGCGTGGCTGGACGGCCGCACCGATGGCGCGTGGCCGATCATCCCGTTCAGCGAAGGCCCTGCGGGGTGTCCCGGACAGAACGTCGTACTCCTCACCGCCGGCACCGCGGCCAGCCACGTGGCAACGCGGTACGACCTGGACGTCGACCCGACCACCCGCGCCCACCTGACCGACCCGCTGCCCCGAACCTTCAACCACGCCGCGGTACGGATCGGCTTCTGGCGCCGGTCGTCGGCCTGACCGTTTACAGCCGCGCAGCACGGGCACCGCGGAGAAAGCTCAGTTGAGCAGCGGGGACACGGGGGGAACTGACACTTCGCGTCGGGCAGCACAAAGGCCAGGCCGAGTGCAGCCAAGCTCGAGAGCCGGGTCTCGCCTGGCACTGGGGATTGGCGCCCGGCGCGGAGTCTCTCCCGTCCGCCGGAGTGCCGGCTGCTAGGACGCCTTCTCGGCGAGGAGTTTGAGGCGGCGGAGGGTTTCGGCGTTGCGCGGATGCAGCACCAGATCGGCGAGGGCCGACGGCAGCATCGCGATCGGGCCGTTGGTCATCTGCTCGGTCATCACCAGCCGGCACCCCGTAGGCGTTTCGTACCCGCGGAACTCCACCTCACCGTCGCCGAACGGCCAGACCCGGACCCGGAGCCGCAGCTTGCGCGCAGGCTCGTGTTCGAGCGAGACCGTCGTGTCGCTCAGCAGGAAGGGCCAGGCGCCGATCGAGTGGTGGATCCGGCCCTCGGGGTCCGGCCACGGCGGGTCGACGTCGCGGATCCGGGAGGCTCCGACGACCCAGGCGGCGTACGACCATCCGTCGGTGAGGATCGCGAACACGTCCTCGACCGTCGCCCCGATTTCACACTCGTTCTCGCTCACGCACCGTTCGGTACCCGACTTCGGGAAAAGCACACCGCCTGCCGAGTCCGCGTCCGGCGTCTGTCCGGAAGAGTGACAGCAGAACGGGCCAGCCGCCAGAGCCCCTCACCCAGCGGCTGGCCGATCGTGGGGGTCGTGTGCCCCACTCATTCGGTGCCCGTGGCCGGTCGGCGTCATGCGCGCAGAGCCTTGATTCGCGGAGATTTCCGTCGCCTGTCCGGCTGCCGGGGCCGGGCGCATGGACGACCCGCCGCTGGGCACCGGGCAATCACTGCTGTCTGTCTGAGGACGGAGACATGAGCGCGCTTCACACTCCCGACGTGGGACAGGTCGTCGTCGTGACCGGGGCGAGTGGCGGGATCGGGCGGGCCAGCGCTGTCGCGTTCGCTCGCCGCGGGGCGAAGGTCGCGCTGCTGGCCCGTGGCGAGACCGGGCTCGCGGCGGCCGTACAGGAGATCGAAGCGGCAGGCGGTACGGCGCTGCCGCTCGAGGTGGACGTCGCGCATTACGACGAGGTGGAGGCCGCCGCGGCGAAGATCGAGCAGGAACTGGGGCCGATCGACGTCTGGGTGAACGTCGCGTTCAGTTCGGTGTTCGCACCGTTCCTCGAGATCGATCCGAGCGAGTTCCAGCGCACCACCGAGGTCACGTACCTCGGCTACGTGTACGGCACCCGCGCGGCGCTGCTCCGGATGAAGGCCCGCGATCACGGCACGATCGTCCAGGTCGGTTCCGCACTTGCGTACCGCGGTATTCCGCTGCAATCGGCGTACTGCGGAGCGAAACACGCGATCCAGGGCTTCCACGACTCCTTGCGTTGTGAACTGCTGCACGACAAGTCCCGCGTCCGCGTGACGATGGTCGAAATGCCGGCCGTCAACACACCGCAGTTCTCCTGGGTGCTCTCCCGGCTCCCGCGGCATCCGCAGCCGGTCCCACCGATCTACCAGCCCGAGGTCGCCGCGGACGCTGTCGTGTACGCCGCCGACCACCCGCGCCGGCGTGAGTACTGGGTCGGAGCGCCGACCGTGGGTACGCTGATCGCGAACAAGTTCGCAGCCGGCCTGCTGGACCGCTACCTGGCGCGCACCGGATACAAGTCCCAGCAAACCGACGAGCCTGCCGATGGCATCGCGAACCTGTGGAAGCCCGCCGACGACGACCGTGACTACGGAGCCCACGGCGCTTTCGACGACCGCGCCACCTCCAGCACCTACCAGCTCTGGGCATCGCGCCATCGCGGCCTGGTCGCCACGCTGACCGCCGGCGCGGCGACAGCCAGCGCCTTCACCTGGCGTCGCTCGCGTCGGTTCCGGGGGCGTCAGACGAGTGGTACGTCGGTGACGACCGCGTAGTGATCTGACGGAGGCCGGCCGTGGTCCTCGTCAAAGCCGGCGAGGCGGGACGACGTCGCGGTCAGGCCGCCGGTGAAGATGTAGTCGATGCGATGGTCCTCGAGCCACTCGCCATGGCCGAGATGCGGATTGCGGGAGCTGTACGTCACACCGTCGTACGCCGTCGGTCGCCAGCAATCGTCGAGTACGGCGGACAACGGCTCCAGCTCGGGACACCCCGGGGGCGCATTCAGGTCGCCGGCGACCACCACGTCATCGCCGCCGGCGCGGATCTCGGATACCAGCGCAGCCAGCGAACTCGCCTGCGCGAACCGCTCGCACTCATGGTCCTCTTCCCAGTCCAGACAACTGGTGATGAAGTGCAGGCTGCGAGTACCGAGACCGATCTCGGCCCGGAGCGCGACCGTGTCGGTCGACAGCGTGTGCTCCTGCACTTGCCGCAGTGGAAAACGGCTGAGGATTCCCAGGCCGAGATGTACGTCGGGATTCGAGTCCGCCGGCATCCGGGACAGCGCGAACGCGGACTCCATACCCAATTCGAAACCGAGCAAACTGGTCTGGCTCTGCCCGCCGGACTGCCAGGTCTCCTGCAGCGCGACGAACTCGGGCCGTTGCGCCCGGACAGTCTTCACGATCGCCCGCTGCCGCCGCAACCAGCTGTCCCCGAACCGTCCCCAGACGTTCCACGTCATGAACCGCATGACCACCGCACCCTTTCATCCGTACGCTTTTCCGGTACCCCAGATCGGCGCTCGGACACCCGCCGGAAACAGTTGCCCGCAGCAACCAGCACGCTCCGGCGGCACCCGGCTACCGTGTGCGGACAAGAGCTCTCAGATACCGGACAACGACGGAGGCACCCATGGACACGCCGGATCCGGGCGATATCGCCGCTGCGTTCGCGCTGGGTGAGCCGCGCGGTGGGCTCGTGCACGTCCGGCGCGGCGACGCCGACGTGTGGCGACTCGACACGACGAGCGGCAGCTACTTCGTGAAGGGATACCTCCCAGGTGCCGACCAGCCGCGCGCGGCCGCGATGGACTTCGAACGGTTGGCCCTCGAAGCAGGCGTAACCACGCCCGCCCCGATCGTGCCGGCCGATCCGCTGCTGGGCTGGGTGACCCGCATCGACGGCCGCCTGTTTCGCGCCTACCGGTGGATCGAGCACAGCACGTCCGACTGGGACATCCCAACCTGGCTCGGCCAGACGATGCACGAGATCCATCAACTCCAGCCGCTCGGCCCGATCGGCTTGCCCCCATGGTGGCGGCAAGCCGACCTCGCGACCTGGGAGAGCTGGCGCACGAAGGCCGGCAAGAAACCGTGGGTGGATCTGTACGCCGCCACCCTGCCGCACATCGAGGGAGTCTGCGCGCGCATCGAGGACCTCTCCGGCAGCGCGCCCGACATCGTGACAACGCATGGTGACTTCAAAATCCACAACATCGTGATGTCCGCGAACGGCCCCGTCCTGGTCGACTGGGACAGCGTCCGGACCGACAGCGCTGCGCTCGAGGCCGGGCGGGCGGCGTACGTCTTCGGACGCGGGGAGCCCGAGCGGGTCCGCACGATCCTGGCCGCGTACAGCGCCGCGGGTGGCGAGCTCGCCTGGGCCGGACCCGACCTCTTCCTCAGCGTGAGCCGGAACCACCTCCAGGTCCTCGCCGACCTGATCCAGGTCTCCCTCGACGAGACGCCCGCCGCCCGCTGGATGGGCGATCCCGCAACCATCGACGCGACGATCACCGAGAAACTCCGGGACCTTCCCGGCGGACTCGACCAGCTCAGGATTTCGTCTTGATTCCTCCTTTTGCGAGGGATGACTGTGGGGGCTCGTGTCCGTGTCAGAGAAAGGTCCTGCCGTGTCGAGCTCCCGACGACCGAACCTGCTGTTCATTCTGGCCGATCAGTGGCGGAGCAGTGCCTTCGGCTGTCTCGGACAGGATCCGGTGAGCACGCCGTCGCTGGACCATCTCGCGGCCGATTCGGTGATGCTGACGAATGCCGTCAGCAACTATCCGGTCTGCAGCCCGTACCGGGCGATGCTAATGTCCGGACAGTACCCGTTCCGCAACGGCGTACCGCTGAACATCAACTCCCTCACCGCGCCGCTCGGAGTGGGTCTGCGGCCGGACGCCAACTGCTGGTCCGACATGCTGCACGCCGAGGGCTACTACCTCGGGTACGTCGGCAAGTGGCACCTCGACCCGCCCACCGCAGAGGACGCGATCCATGGTGAAGGTGTCCGCGAGGGGTGTGTGTGGGACGCGTACACACCGTCCGGCCGCCGGCACGGGTTCGACTTCTGGTACTCGCACGGCTGCTGCGACGACCACCTGCGGCCGCACTACTGGGTAGGTGATGCCCCGCGCGAGGCACCCACCACGATCGACGCCTGGTCGCCGGAGCACGAGACCGACGTCGCGCTCGACTTCCTGCGCAGCGCCGGACGGCGCTCCCGGGACCAGGATGTGCCATTCGCGCTGACGATGTCCTACAACCCGCCACACCAGCCGTTCGACACCGTGCCCTCGCGGTATCTCGACAAGTACCGGCACCTCGCGCCCGAGGAGCTCCTCGTCCGCCCGAACGTCCAGGACGAATCGGGTGCCGCGGCAACCATCGCGGCGCAGTACTTCGCGGCGATGACCGGCGTCGACGAACAGATCGGCCGCCTGCTGTCCGCACTCGACGACGAGGGCCTCGCGGACGAAACGATCGTCGTCTTCACCTCCGACCACGGCATGCAACTCGGCAGCCACGGCCTGATGTACAAGAACGTCTGGTACGACGAGTCGCTGCTCGTCCCGTTTCTGCTGCGCTGGCCCGGCCGGATCCCGGCACGAAGCGACGACCTGCTGCTCAGCGCGCCCGATGTCGCGCCCACGCTGCTCGGACTCCTCGGCGCCGCGGTCCCGGACGAGATGCAAGGCCGGAACCTCGCCGACGCCCTCCGCGGCAAGGCGGTCGACCGACCCGACCGTGCCGTCTATCTTCGTCCCGCCGGCGGCTTCGAGGACACGTCCGAGGACACCCGGGGCCTGCGAACCCACGACCGTACGCTCGTCGTGCAGCGGGCGGCAGATGGGACCGAACGGGTCCAGCTGTTCGACCTCGTGCAGGACCCGTACCAGCGCGAAGACGTCGCCGCGCAGCGACCCGACGAGGTGGCGTCGCTCACGGCCGCTCTACGCGAAGAACTGGCGCGCTGCAACGATCCGTGGGTCTGACCCCCACAAGAAGAGGCGCCGACCAGCACCATGCCCACTATGCCGGTCGGCGCTCTGTCCATTCATCAGCCGAAGATCGCCCGGTGGCTCGCCCCGTGCGCACCCTCGGTCGTCACCGTCAGCCGCAGGCAATCCTTCCGCGGCGCGTCGACCTGCACCGTCGGATCCTTACTGACCACCGACCAACCTGCCTGACCGACGGTCACCCGCACCACGTCGGTGTGCTGCGTCGGATCGGAAACCGACACCTCCAAGTGCTGGTTCGACCACCGCAGCAGCACCGCGCAGGGTTGGTCAACCGTGACGGACACCTTCTGGCCGTCGGCCATCCGGAACGCGGTCGACCCGGCGGCCCAGAAGTTGGCCCCGACGAGCCCACGCTCCTGCAGGCGCGCCGCCTGGACGACACTCGTGTTGCTGAGGATCTCGACCGGCGAGGACTCGGCGAGACGAGCCGTCTGCGCCGCATCGGCACCAGGAGCCAGCACATACGCGTACTGCCCAGCGGCGACCCCGTGGTCCAGCCAGAGCGTGACGTACCGGCGGGTGATCGTGTCCGTCGTACCGCCGCCGTTCACGTCCCGCCAGGCGCCGGTCCGATCCTCGCGTTTCAGGTCCACCACGGCACCGCCCGGGAAGACGTACCCGCCGACGCCCTCCAAGTGCGCCCAGCGCGCTGGTGTCGTCGCCGACGATCCAACATCGCGGCCGTCCACGAGCAGGGCGCCGTCCGGCGAGTTCCGGTTCTCGACGACCGTCTCCACCCGGTTGCCGCTCGTACTGCGGATATCAGCGCCGAGGGCAACGATCAGGTCACCGAAGCAGAACCAGGACTTGAGCGCGGTGAGACCCGTGCCGCCCGGGCCGAGGAGATGCTGCCCGATCGCGGCATCTTCACCCAGTACGGCGCCCCCGACCCACGCGGCGGCCGGCAGACCTGCTCCCCACTCCCCCTCGACCTTGTCCGGAAGCGGTGTCGTGTCGACCGTCGTACCGGGCAGGCGGTAGCGGTCGACGGTGGGCCAGAAGTTGTCGTCGAAGTGCCCGTTGTCGGCGTTGTACAGGTAGGTCATCCCGTTACCGGTGAAGTACCCCCGGTTGTTCTCACCGTTGCCGCACTCGTACCAGGTGATGCGTTCGCTCGCCATGCTGATCGCCAACGCCCATCCGTCACGGCGATGCACGGCACGATCCATGCCGGCGAACAGTTTGTGCCCGACAGGCTCCGCGGCCGGTGTGACTGCGGCTAGGTCCTTGAGCAACGCCAACCGCGGCAGACTGGCGCCGCTGCGGATGTTCCCGTACGTGTCGCGGGCGATCCAGCCGGCGCACAGCGCCCGCCATCGTGCCGCCGTACTCGCGTCCACGCCCTTGGCCAGCGTCAGCATCGACTCGATGATGATGTACGCGTCGTCGTGGCTGCGTTCCTGGTACCGCGAGACGGCTCGCCCGCGGACCGAGTCCATCATCTGGCAGTCGTAGATCACTGGAGCGAACGACTCGTCGACCGTCGCGTAGAGCACGTCCCGAGTCGAGTCGATGTCCGCGCTGCTCCCGGCCAGCAGCGCGAACAGCAGGCTGAGGCCGCGCAGCAGAACCCCGCCGTACGTGCCGGTGTACGCGATCGTGCCGTGCTGGATGAACGAGCCGTCCCGGTAGAACCCGTCTCCTGAGGTGACGTACTCCCAGGTCACCGAGAGGCCGTCGCGGGCGTGGGTCAGCCTGGTCTCGTCCGGCAGCGCGATCGCCCGTACGATCACCGCCTGGCACTGGTCCACGCGGTTGGCGCCGGTGGAGACGACCTGGTTCGTCTGACCGGACCGGGACGACCACGGGTCCGGTACGAAGTGGTCGATGGCCGCTGCGTAGCGGGTCAACTGGTCGGCGGTGAGCGCTGCGTTCAGCAGGACCATGCTGTTGGCCAGCGACTTGGAAGCCCCGATCTCCCAGTCCCACCAGTTGCCGAACTCCGTCATACCGTCGTTGTAGAAGATCCGGTTCGCGTCCTCGAGACCGTCGACGATGTCGGTGAGCAGCCCGCCGTCGCCGTACCAGGTCGATCCCGGCGTCACGTACGCGGTGGCCATCTGCTCCAGCTGCCGGTACGTCGTGGTCAGGTTCGGGCTCGTGCCGAACGGGACGGTGGTGAACACGCTGGACCGGGTGCCGACGGGACTCGCCAGCTTCGCCCGGTTGGCGGCGACCGCGTTGTCCATCGACGCCAGCCGCTTGGTGAAGTCGGGGTCGTCGGGGTCGATACCGCGGCGGCCGGTGATCAGGTCGATCCATCGCTCGCGGAGGAGCGCGTAGTCAGGCTGATCGGCGGCGGCTGCGGGCAGCGCCTGGCCGACGGCGGCCGCGACGCCCAGGAGGCCGAGCCCCGCGAGGGCGGATCGGCGGGAGATCGTGAGGTTGCTGGTCATGGCACTCCTTTGTTCACGCGATGTGCTGAAGTTCCCCCGCGGTGATGCGGCCGGCCAGCGGCTCGGCCCGGACGTAGCGTTCGACCTCGGCGACGGCGTACTCGCCGAGCAGCCTGATCTCGCTGCCCATCGCCCCGGCCACATGCGGCGTGACCTGGACGTTCGGCAGGCTGAGCAGCGGGTGCCCGGACGGCAACGGCTCGGGATCCGTGACATCGAGTACGGCGTCCACGCGGCCGCGAGCGCACTCGCGCACGAGCGCGTCGGTGTCGATCAGTGCGCCGCGTGCCGTGTTGATGACGACGGTTCCGTCGCGCAACATCGACAGCCGTCGTTCGTCGAGGAGGTGATGGGTTTCCGGCAGCGCCGGTGCGTGCAACGACACGATGTCGCTGCACCGGAGCAAGGTCTCGAGGTCCACCAGTTCGGCGCCGCGCTGAGCCGCTTCCGCCGGTTGCAGGAACGGGTCGCTGACCAGGATCCGGTACCCCGACCCGGCCAGCAGACCGATCACAAGGCGACCGATCCGCGAGGCCCCGACGATACCGATCGTCCGGCCGACCTGGCCCATGCCTGGATCGAGCGTGTGATCCTCGTGACCGCTGACCCGATAACGAGCCGCCAGGTGGAAGGCCTTCTTGGCAGCCAGGCGAATCGCAGCGACGGTGAACTCAGCCACCGGTACGGCGTTCGCTCCCGCCGCCGACGACACGGCGATGCCACGCTCCCAGACGTCGAGGGCGACGTGCCCCTTCACGCTTCCGGCCGCGTGGATCACCGCGCCGAGACGCGGCGCGTCCGCGAGGACGGTGGAGTCGATCCGCGGGCAGCCCCATCCGGTGAGGAGGATGTCGGTTCGAGCGAGTTCCTTGCGGACTCCGGGATCGCCGAAGTCGCGGACCACCAGGTCGAGGACGTCCACGGATCGGCGCAGACGCTCGAGGAGATCGGATGGCAGAGCGAGCGCCCGGACCTCGGGTGTCATCGAGATCAGCGCGGTCGGGCGGGCAGACCGTCGTACAGGCAGTCGTACAGGCACAGGAAAGCCTTTCTGCTACTTGTCCGAGCCGAGCGTCATACCCTCGATGATTCGGCGGCCGAGCCACAGGTAGAGCCCGACCAGCGGCAGGACGACGATCGCGATGCCGGCGAACATGCCGCCCCAGTCGGCGCCGTTGTACTGCATCTGCTGGAGGAAGCCGAGCATGGCCAGCGGCAACGTCTGCAGCTGCTGGTCGTGAATGAACACCAGCGCGAAGAACGTCTCGCCCCAGTGCGCGATCACGTTCAGCAGGAGCAGCGTGACGATGCCGCTGCGGCAGACCGGCAACATGATCCGGACGAACGTGTACAGCGGACTGGCGCCGTCCAGCGCGGCCGCCTCCTCGAGCTCGAACGGCAACGACCGGAAGAACCCGGTGAGGAAGAAGACCGCGAACGGCATCGACGTCGCGGTGTACAGCAGCCAGAGACCCCAGAGGCTGTTGACCAGGCCGAGGTGACTCATCACGGCGTACAGCGGAAGGAAGATCGCCTGCGCCGGGATGCCGAGACCGATCGCGAACAGGGACGTGGTCGCACCGGCGCTCCGGGCGCCGAGGCGGCTGAGGGCGTACCCGGCGGGTGCCGCCAATACGATCGTCGCCGCCGCGGTGCCGGCGACCAGCAGCACGGAGTTGAAGGCCGCGGGTCCGAAGTTTCCGGTCGACCAGGCGCGCTGGAAGTTCTCCCAGTGCAGCGTCTTCGGCAGCGACCACGGGGCGTCGAGCATCTCCCGGGTGGACTTCACCGAGTTGAGCAGGATCCAGACCAGGACAGCCAGGTCGAAGAGCACCAGCGCCCAAGCGAGCGGAGCGCCGACGAAACGCTGGATCACCCCGGCGCGGGAGGGCCGCGCCGGTCGGCGCAAGATGGTCAGTGAGCTCATGGTCGTTCCTTCAGAACTGGATGGCGTCGCGGCGCATCACGCGCCGGATCAGGACGACGAGCACGGCCACCAGGCCGAGCGTGAAGATCGCGTCGGCGGCCGCGAGCCCGTAACTCGGTACGCCGTCCGACGCGAACGCGGCCGCGTACGCGTACAGCGACACGGTCCACGTCCGCGTACTCGGCAGGCCACTCGCCGAGCCCGCCATCGCGAGGATGAACTCGAAGGTCTTGATCGAGTTGATCGTCCACAACACCGAACACACGCCGATCACGTCCCACGACAGCGGCAGCGTCACGTGCCGGAACCGCTGCCAGGAGTTCGCACCGGCCAGCAGACAGTCCTCGTACAGGTACGGCGGAATCCGGTCGACCGCGGCCATGATCACCGTCGTGTAGAACCCGGTGCTGACCCACACCAGCCCGAGCAGGATCATCGAGTACTGATGGTCCTGCGAGAGCCAGCCCGGTGGGTGCTGGACACCGATCGCCCGGAGCAGCCTGTTCACCAGACCGTCCGCCTGGAACAGGAAACCCCACAGGATCGACAACACCAACGCCGGAACGATGTTCGGGAAGAAGATCACCGAGCGCACCGTCGACCGCCCGGCGAGGTCGCGGAGCAGCATCGTCAGACCGAAGCTGATCGCGAACGTCGCGGCGCCGCCGGCGACCAGCAGCAACAGCGTGTTCTTGAACGCTTGCCGGAACACCGGATCGTCGAACATGTACCGGTAGTTCTTCAGGCCCGACCATTCCATCGGACCGTAGCCGGGCCACTGGTGCAGGCTGATCCAGGCCGTGGCGCCGACCGGGATCAGCAGGAAGACCGCGTAGAGAACGAGCGCCGGCGCGACGAACGGCACATACAGTCGCCGCCGCTGCCGCTGCAACGCGCTCCCGGTGCGACGCGGGACGGCACGGGACGCCACCGCCGTACCCGTGCCGGCGATTGCCGTCACTGGCCGCGCTTCCAGAAGTCGGCGCTCTGCGACTTCAGCCGACCGACGAACTCGGTCGCCGAGACCTTGCCCGTCACCAGCTGATCGTCGAGCGGGAGGAACACCTTCGTCCACCAGTCCGAGAAGTCGGCGGTCACCCCGTCGCCGTTCAGGTAGGTGCCGTTCTTCTTCACCAGGGCGGCGATATCGGCCGCGGCCGGCGCGACCTTGACGTCCTGCCTCGCCATCAGGGACGCCGTACCGTCCTCGTAGGCCTGGACCTGCTTCTTGCCGTACAGGAACGCGATCAGCTTCTCGGAGGCCGCCTTGTGCTTGGCCTTGGCGGGCACGACCCAGCCCGACGGCTGGCAGGCGACCGGGTTGTCCGCCGCGCCGTCACCGGGAAAGTTGAAGGTCCGGTACTGGAAACCGTCGGCGGCGTAGGTCTTCGCCTCGCTCGGCAGCCAGGAGCCCATCAGAAGGAAGTCGGCCTTGTTCGTGGCCCACTTCTGCTGCATCGCGGGGAACTTGCTCGCGTTGTAGCCGTCGGCGAAGTACCCACCCTTGGCCAGGTGCTCGACCTGAGCGGCGGCCGCGGCGTACTCCGGCTTCTCCCAGGTCCCGCCCGTCTTGTCCGCGGCGGCCTGGTGGAACGAGCCCACGCCGAGCTTCGCGACCACGAGACTGATGTACCAGGACGCGTTGTACCCCGGGATGTCCGCGTCGAGCGCCAGCGGAGCGGCACCACTCGCCTTCTGCTTGTCGAGCAGTTGCTGGAACGCCTGCCACGTCGCCGGTGGCTTGGCGGCGAGCTGGGGGAACCGGGCGCCGTTGAACCAGACGCTGTTGCAGGTGATCACGTACGGCAACATCGGGTGCTTGCCGTCGACCTCCGCCAGCTTCTGCAGGTCCTGCGGGATCACCTGCCCGATGGTGGTGCTCTCGCCGGGGACCGACGTCCCGAGGGTCTTCGTCAGGTCCTCCGCGCCACCGGCCGGGATCTTGGACTTGACGTTGTTGTACGGGTTGTCGATGAGGTCCGCGGCCGGGCTCGTCATCAGCGTCGGCTGCAACTTGGTCAGGACGTCGCGGCCCTGCCACTGCACGTTGACCTTGACGCCGGTCTGCTGCGTGAACTCGGCGATCGACTTCGCGAGCGCGGCCTGCTGCGGCTCGCCGTCCTTCCACATCGACCAGTAGGTCAGTTCCTCGCCGGCGCCGGCGTCGCTCCCCGAACTCGATCCGCAGCCCGCGAGGGCGCTCGCCGCGAGCGCCGCTGCCGTGCAGGTCACGGTCAGCCGGCGGGCAATGGGTGTGTTCATGACACTTGGTCCTCTCCGGTCGGGCATCGACTTGGAGTGACGGTGCGGCCACCGAAGAGGAGGAATCAAGACTGATTCGCAGACCGGTCCGCCGGATACCGCGAAGGCATCGGATCGGGCTCCGGGATTCCTCCTTCAATCCTCTGGTGATCCCATGTGATGATCGGTGCACCGTCCGGATCCGAGGAGCGCGTCGTGCAGCGAGACCCAGTGCCCCAGACCTCGCGGGAGCTGAAGTTCCGGCGGCTCGCCCGCGAGCTGCGGCACCGGATCCTCGACAACACCTACCCGCCGGACACCAAGCTCCCGACCGAGGACGCGCTGGCGGCCGAGACCGGGATGTCGCTGACCACGATCCGGCACGCGTACCAGGAACTCGCCGCCGACGGTCTCGTCGTACGACGTCAGGGCGCGGGCACGTTCGTCGCGCCGACGAACCATCGCGTACAGCCGCGGCAGCGCGTGATCGGCGTACTCGTCCCGGACACCGCGTTGTACTACCCGCGGGTGTTGCAGGGCATCGAGAAGGCGCTGTTCCAGGCGAACGCGCGTCTTGTGCTCGCCTGCTCGCACTACGACCCGGAGGCGGAGGACACGGCGATCAGCGGGCTGCTGGACGCGGGCGTGGACGGGCTGCTCCTGGTCCCGTCACTGCACGCCCTGTCCGACCCACGGGCGCGGGTATCGCAACTGCTCGAGCTCCCGGTCCCCGTGGTCTTCGTGGAGCGTCGACTGGCCGCGCTCGGCCCGGGCGACTCGATGGAGCACGTCTGCACGGACCACGAGGGCGGCGCGTACGACGCCGTCCGGCACCTGTACCACCTCGGCCACCGCGAGATCGGCCTCGCGATCAGGGCCGACGCGCCGACCGCGCCGCCGATCCTGGCCGGTTTCGAACGCGCGATCGCGGACTTCGGCCTCACCCACCACGGCCCGCAGCTGATCCCGGTGGGCGAGTGGAACTCCCGGCGCGCGGACGATGCGATCAAGGTCCTCACCGCGGAGCAGATCACGGCAGCGCTCTGTTTCGGCGACCGCGAGGCGTCCTTGGTGCTCGGCGCGGCCCGGCGGGCCGGGCTGGCGGTCCCCGACGACCTCGCCATCATTGCCTACGACAACGAGTTCGTCGACGTCGCCGAAGTACCGATGACCGCGGTCTCTCCCCCGCGCTACCAACTCGGGCAACTCGCCGTCCAGGTCCTCCTCCAGCGCCTCGAACTCGGCGACGCGCTGCCCATCCACCAGATCCACCTCAGACCCCGCCTCGTCGTCCGCGCCTCCTGCGGCGCGAAACCCCCGTCCGACGACCTCAGCCCTACCCCGCCGTAGTCGACGTACCTCGACGCGACATGGAGCCATCGGCCGTCTGGATTCCACCAGGCGGTTGCCGAGGGCACCTAGCACCCTGCACGCCGTAAGATACTCATCGTGTCCGGACGGCCGCGCGAAGACCGACCTGATGCCAGGCCTGCTCGGAAACCGGCTGCCGCCCGGTTCGGTGAACTGCTGCGGGCACATCGCCAACGCGCCGGACTGACACAACGGGACCTCGCCGACCGAGCCGGGCTCAGCGCGGCCGCGATCCGCGACCTGGAACAGGGCCGGACCAAGAGACCGAAGCCCGACTCCGTCGACGCCATCGCAGGCGCGCTTGCCTTGACCGAGCGCGACGCCGGCGAGCTGCTGACCTCGGCAGGCGAGCAGCAGGCTGTCGCCACGCCCTCGGCGACCACCGGGCGGCTGCACATCGGTCTGCTGGGTCCGCTCGAGGTCCGCCGAGGCGATACCTCAGTGCCCTTCAGATCCGATCCACAACGGGCGCTGTTGGGTCGGCTCGCGCTGAGCGCGCGGACGACGGTGGGTCAAGACGAGCTCATCGAACTCCTCTGGCCACGCGGCGTCCCTGGAAATGCGGTCAATCTGCTGCACACCAGGATCGCGAGACTGCGTCGTCTCCTGGAGGCGGACGGTCCGACGGTCGTCAGCGTCGGCGCCGGCTACCAGCTCGAGATCCGCGACGACGAGCTCGATCTGTTGACATTCCGCGAGCTCACGACACAGGCCGGACGCCTCGAACCGGTGGCGGCGTTGGCGAAGCTCGCGGATGCGGTTGCGTTGTGGCGCGGCGACACCGATGTGGATGCGATCGCCACGAACCCGCTGTACGTCGCGCTCTCGAACGAGTACACGGCCGCCGTACGGGCCTTCGCGGCGCTCGCACGTGACCTGCGCGAACCGGAGCGTGCGCTGGAGCGACTGCGCAGCCTCACCACGCGACACCCGCTGGACGAGCCTTTGCATTCGGAACTGATTCAATCGCTGGCGGCGAGTGGCCGGCAGGCCGACGCGTTGGCGGCGTACGAGCAGATCCGGTCCGCGCTCGCGGAGCAGCTCGGCATTGACCCGGGCGAGCGACTGCGCGCGGTACATCTCGAGGTGCTCAGGCAACAAAGTGGGGCGCCACCCGTGCAGCAGGCTCCGTCGGCGCCACCGGACTTCGTCGGCCGCGCGGACGAGCTCGCAACCATCTGTACGACGCTCAGCCGCCCCGGCGCGATCTCGTCCCGCGTCGTCCACGTCAACGGCATCGCCGGAGTCGGCAAGACCGCATTGGCGCTGACGGCCGCGCATCGCCTGCAAACGGAGTACCCGGACGGGCAGCTGTACGCCGACCTGCGCGGCAGTGACGTGACGACTCCCGCACCGCTCCAGGTGCTCGGGCGGTTCCTGCGCGCGCTCGGCGTACCCGGTCGGCGGATCGGCACCGACGAGGCCGAGGCGGCCGCGCTGTTCCGCAGCGAGCTCGCCGACCGGCGACTGCTGGTGCTGCTCGACAACGCCCAGGACGCGGCGCAGGTTCGACCGCTGCTGCCCGGAGCCGGACGCAGCGACGTGATCGTGACGAGCCGGCGACGTCTACCCGACCTGACCACTGCGGGCGTCATCAATCTCGAGCCGCTCCCCCGCCGCGACGCGGGCCGGCTCATCAGCTCGACCGCTCATCGCCTCGACACCGACTCCGACGGCGTCGACGCGCTCGCCGAGGCGTGCGCTCGCCTTCCACTGGCGTTGCGCATCGCGGGGTCGAGGCTCGCGACGCGGCAGGAGTGGACAGCTGCCGATCTCGCCAGGCGTCTGCACGACGGCAGCCGGTTGCTCACCGAACTCAGCGCCGGCGAATCCAGTGTGCTCAACAGCTTTCAGCTCAGCTACGCGGACCTGAGTTCCGACGCCCAACGTGCATTCCGGCTTTGCAGCCTGCATCCCGGCGACGACTTCAGCCCGCAGACCACGGGGATCCTGCTCGGCATCCCGGCGGCCGAGGCGGACAGGCTCCTGGAAGCGCTCCTCGAGTCCAACATGCTGATGCAGCAGGCCAAGGATCGCTACCGCTTCCACGACCTACTCGCCCTCTACGCCCGTCGGCTACTCACCGAGGATCCCGAACGCGAGACGGCGCGGGCCCGCCTGCAGACCTGGTACGCCGACGCGGTCACCGCCGCGATCGACTGGGCGTACCCGCAACTCGTGCGACTCGGTACCCATCCCGACCCCGCTGCGTTCTTCAGCTCGGAAGCGGAAGCCCTCGACTGGCTCGACGACGAGCTGCGGGCCTTGCTGGCCGTCGTTCAGGATGCGCCGGAGTACGGCGATCCCGCGGTGTCCTGGCGGATCGCGGATCAGCTCCGCGGCTACTTCCTGATCCGCCGGAACGCCGACGGGTGGTTGCCGGCGGCACAGGCCGGGATGGCCGCCGCGCTTGCGGCCGGAGACGACATGGCACAGGTCGCGATGCTGTTCAACCGCGGCCAGGCGTTGTGGGCTGTCGGCCGCGACGACGACTCGATGGCCGACTGCCTCGCCGGGCAGTCCCTCGCAGTCACCGCCGGCTGGACGACGGCTGCGGCCTACTCGGCTCACCAGGTCGGATGGCTCCAGCTGGAACGCGGGCGGCTCGGCGATGCCGACTTCTGGATGGGACGCGCGCTGGAACTCACCGAGGACGACCGCGACGGTCACGTGCACGCAGTCGCGCTGAACGGGCTGGGGATGACCCGCCTGTACCAGGGCGAGCTGCAGGATGCGGCGGATCTGTTCGGCGCCGCGCTGAAGATCAACGAGAACGGGCGGGAGACGTCCGCGCTCGCGAACCGCGGCAATCTGGCGAGCGCGCTCCGCCAACTCGGTGCGGTGGATCGTGCGGCCCGCCTGCTGGACGACGTACTGAACGACTATCGGCGCCGGTCACATGTCCGCGGTGAGGTGTCGACGCTGGACGAGTTGGCGCGATTGCACGCGGAACGCGGAGACGGCGTGGCCGCGTTGCGCACCGCACTGCAAGCGCATCTGTTGGCGAACGTCGTCCGCGACCGCAAGGCCCAGGCGCAAACGGCCGCAGCCGTGGCTCAGGCGCACCTCACCCTCGACGACCACCAGGCCGCCCTCAAGTGGTCCGAGGACTGTCTGGCCGTCGCCCGCGGCACCTACCAGTACATCGAAGCCGAGGCCCTCCTCAGCCTGGCCGCCGCCCACCACCACACCGGCAACAAGCCCGCCGCGACACAAGCCGCGACCGAAGCCGCCACCATCGCCACCGCCTGCGGCTTCCACCGCCTGAGAGCCCAAGCCCGAACCCAGCTCAGCTAGCAGCCAGGTGCTTGCACCCGAGGCCGCGCCGGGCGGAAGATCGGGCCTCCAGACCCGAGAGACACCGCCCAGCATCCGGTAAGGAGTGCCGTGAGAATCCCGTCCCTCGCGCTCGTCGCCGCAGCCCTGGTCGTCCCACTGTCCGTGGGGCCGGCCGCGGCCGATCCGCCCGCCGATCAACCCGCCGATCAACCCGCCCGGGCCGACTCCGGGAGCAGCGTCAACCTGGCCTTGCTGCCAGGCGCCGTCGCCTCCGCCAAGTCCCAACGCATGACCCCACCCGCTGCGACGTACGCGCCCGCCAACGCGACCGACGTGTTCGTCCACAACGGATGGACCTCGAACTACGCCGCCGTCGGGAACGGCTACGACCCGACCCAGGACTGGTTCCAGGTCAAGCTGGCCACCCCCGCCCCGGTGTACGAGGTGTTCAGCCGCTGGACCTCCCCGGCCAAACCGTCCGAGTACGACCTGCAGGTCTCGACCGACGCCGACTGCCAGACCTGGACGGCGGTCACGCACGTGGTGAATCCGAGCGACAAGGACTCCCAGGTGATCGACCGCAAGGACCCGATCACCTGTGTCCGGATGCAGGCCCTGGCCACGACATCCACAGTCGGCTACACGCTCAACGAATTCGAGCTGTGGTCCGGCCCCAAGCCGCCGCCGACCGTCGGCCAGATCATCCCGGTGCCGGTGCAGCAGACCCATGGCACCGGTCAGCCGTGGGCACTCACCAACACGTCCCGGATCGTCGTGACCAGCAACACTCTCGCTCCGACGGCCGAGATCCTCGCCGGCTATCTGCGACCGGCCACCGGGTTCGTCCTCCCCGTGGTGACAGGTTCCGCAACGGCCGCCGACATCGCGCTCAGCACCGGTCCGGTGCCCGCCATCCCGGCTGACAAGCAGGACGAGGGCTACTCGCTCACGGTGTCGAGCGCGGGCGCGAAGATCGTCGCCCCGCAGGCGCACGGCCTGTTCAACGGCTTCGCGAGCCTGCGCCAGCTGCTGCCCGCAGCAATCAACTCCGCCACCGCGGGAACCGGGCCGTGGACGGTTCAGCCGATCACCGTGCTGGACTACCCGCGCTACGCGCATCGCGGTCTGCAGCTCGACCCGGCCCGCAACTTCCTGAGCGTGGCCGAGATCCGGTCGATGATCGACCAGCTCGCTGCTCTGAAGGGCGACCGGCTGCACCTGCACCTGAGTGACTCCCAGTCCTGGCGCCTGGAGATCAAGGGCTACCCCGCGCTGGACGGCACCGGATGCAACGGGACCGGCTGTCTCGCGGGCTTCTACACCCAGGAGGACTTCAAGGGCCTGGTGAAGTACGCCGCCGACCGGTTCATCGAGATCGTCCCCGAACTGGAGGGCCCGGCGCACGCCACGGCCGCGATCAGATCGCTCGGTGGCGTCGCGGTGATGGGCTGCCAGGGCCAGACCCAGACCGACCGGTTCTGTACGAACCCGAACGACCCGGCCAGTGCGCGGGCCCTCGCCTTCTGGCGGGACGCGATCGCCCAGCTCGCCGCGATCTCGCCCGGACCGATCATCCACATCGGCGGCGACGAGGCGATCGGCATGCCGCACGAGGACTACAAGTGGTGGATCGGGCAGATGGAGACCATCGTCGACGGCGCCGGCAAACGGCTGATGGGCTGGAACCCGGCACTCGAGGGCTACGCACCCGGCTCCACCTCGATCAACCACTACTGGTCCGACTACACCGGCGGCGGCCCGCCGCTGATCAAGCCCGAGTGGTTCAACCAGCACCGCAGCGTCATCACCACGCCGGAGTGGAACGCGTACCTCGACTTCGGGTACGACGGCTCTCCCGGCCGCACGCCGCGCACCGAACTCGACAAGGCCTACGGGTGGGACCCCGAGTGGGTCTACGAGAAGTACCGCTCCGTCTGGGCGCAACCGGCGTACGGCGGGCCGAAGGCGGAGGACATCATCGGCATCGAGGCGCCCATCTGGGGCGAGCAGATGCGCGGACTCGCGAACAACGAGTACATGGTCTTCCCGCGGCTGGCCGGGATCCTGGAGAAGGCCTGGTCACCCAAGACCCTCACCCAGGACTACGACGCGTACCGGCAGCGGCTCGCCGTCGCCGGTCCGCGGTGGGCGTACGCGAACGTCAATTACGGCTCGATCGCCCAGGTCGACTGGAGTCAGGAGGCGATGGGCACCGTCACCCACTTCGGCGTGGACCGGACGCTGACCGACGTACCGCTGGGCCGGCTGGCGGCCGGCTCGATTCCGCCGGGTGAGGTCACCGCCACGATCGACTGGGGCGACGGGTCCGCACCTCAGGCTGCCCCGATCAGCGCCCGCGACTACTTGGCGAGCCAGCGCCAGGGGCGAAGCCTGATGACCGTCAGCGGAAGCCACACCTACCCCGTAGACGGGGTGTATCACGGGACAGTCACCTACACCCGGCAAGCACAGACCTGGGTCGTGCCGTTCCTCGCGACCGGCGTCCCGGCCTGTACGACGATGCTCACCGGGACACACCAGGGGACGTTGACCGTGTCCTCGGGAGTGGCCTGCCTCGAGGCCGCGACCGTGTCAGGTCCGGTCAGCGTAGCGGCCGGCGCTGGTCTCTACGCATCCGGATCCACCGTCCGCGGACCGGTCACGGCGTCCGGAGACCTGCTGCTGTGCGGCACGTCGGTCTCCGGGCCGCTCACCGTGACCGGTGCGACCCGGGTGTGGCTCGGCAACCGGAACGGCGATTGCGACGGCAGCGCAGTGGCGGGCCCAGTCGCCGTGCGGAACAACACCGGCTCGACGATCGTCTCCGGCAATCAGATCAAGGGGCCGTTGTCCTGCACGGGCAACGCCCCCGCCCCGACCAACGCAGGCCGGCCGAACGCCGTATCCGGCCCGAAGACAGGTCAGTGCAGCGGACTCTGACAGCAAGCGGCCCTGCGCACCTCACCACGAGGTGCGCAGGGCCAGTCCTACGCCGGAACAGAGCGGAGGATGAGGTGCAGGGAGCTGTGCAGAGCGAGCCCGCCGAGGGAACCCAGGGCCCGGAAGTTGAGGGTGACGTCGACAACAGTTGGTACGTCGAAACGAACCCTCACCTGTCCCTCCTGGCGGGGTTCGCCCGTCAGATGGTGGGCCGGGAGGTCCAGCTCGACGCCGGGCACCGGGTCGCCCTCGATCACCAGCTGGCCGGTGACGTAGCCGGTGTTGACGATCGGGAAGTCGATCGTGTGCCAGTCCCCCGTGGTCAGGGCCGCGACCCGGTTGGCGGTGCGAGCGACGTTCACTCGCGCCTCCGGGTTGATCGTGACGGAGAACGGGGCCGTGGTCTGCACCGGAGCACAGCAACCGGCCGGCTCGCCGTGCGGCAACTGCGCCGCGTGATCCACGTGGGTCAGCTGAATCAGCTCGGTCATCAGTCCACCTCGCATTCGTCGCGGCGTACCAGGTAGGTGGCCTGCGCGGCGTCGTACGCCTCCCGCGCTGCTGCTTGCTCGGTCTCGCGGATGAAGCCGGACTTCGCCTCCCAGAGCGCGTCGACCGAGTCGTGCAGCCACTGCGCACTCCGCCGGGAAGCCCGGATCGGACGCCCGCCGATCTCGACGAAGATCGGCTGCGTGTGGACGCTCCGCAGGATCCGCAGCGCGACCCACGACGAACGCTCCAGGCCGACCTCGAACTCGAGAGCCTGCTCGTTGCCATCCGCAAGCAGTTCCTGCGTGCCGGCCGGAACGCCGTTCACCAGGACCTCGACGAGCACGTTCCGGGACCGGCCGATCCGCGCCCGTTCGAGATGCCAGCCGACCGGCGCGGAATACACCGGCCGCCCGGCCGCCGGCGCCGCGGGCGGCTCCTCGGGCAACCAGGCCGCCACCGTCGCGGTCACCTTGACCGGCCCGGCCTCGTCCACGGCAAGCTCACGCGTCACGGCCCCATCGACCGCGAAGTCGTACACGTGACTGCGACCGTCCCCGAAGTACGACGCCCCGTCCTTCAACCCGCCGAGCCAGCTCTCCAGCGCCTGCGGACCCTGTGGCGGCTCAGGCAGCCGGACGTACGTGCGACCGACCCCGGGACCGTCGTCGTAGATGCACGGGTAGTCGGTCTCGCCGAGCATCAGCGTGCGATAGCCGACGTTCAGCAGGTGGTACCAGATGTTCAGCTCGGAGGCCGGATCGAACTCCGCACCGCACTGGAAGTCAGCACTCCCGAGCGGCACGTCGACGATGATCTCGTTCGACCCGATCGACTGGAACTTCGGTACGACGTAGTTCGGCAACTCATTCGTGTCGACCGAGAGCCCGAGCCCGCAGTGCGCGTACCCGACCAGTGCGTTCTGTGCGTGTCCCCAGCGCATCACCGGCAGGTTCCACGACGGCCAGTCCTCGATGATCTTCGTACCCGGGTAGTCCTGGTCGGTCAGCCCGAGCAGGATGACGTGACCGGAGTGACTCGACGGGAAGCCCGACACCTCGAGGTCGTACCGGAGCAGGCTCTGGCCGTCCCGGTCGGTGTCCTGCGGATCCCAGGTCATCCCCTGCGCCTGCTGCATCGCGGGGTACTCGAGCTCGGCCCGCGGGCTGATCGACGAGCCGCTGAAGAACTGTTTCTGGTGGTAGTAGCACGGTCCCCAGGTGAGCACGCTGCCCATCCAGAGCCCTTCGCCCCGGACGTGCCGGATCATCGTCTCCGGCGTGACGCCCTCGGACGGCACGTTGTAGTGCGAGCAGCCGCCGGCATGGATGTGCGGGTCGCCCGAGTAGTACCCACGCGCGGCCGGATCGGCCCAGCGGTCGAGCGGGATCTCAACCGCGTCTGTGCCGGCTGTCAGATCGACCTCGAGGCGGACCTCGCGGTACTCCGGTCCGCGCCGCGCCGAGATCTCGTACTGGCCGGCCGGCAGCGTGATCACCTCGCCGGTCGCCCGGTAGACGTGATCGTGGAAGAACATGTCCGGCGCCAGCCGCATCGCCTTCGACGGATAGGCCCGCCGCTGCGAGTCCCGGATCGTCAGCGCCGCCACGCTACTGCTGCCGTCCGGCTCGCGGACATCGAGTCGGACGTCGTGCGCCGGCAGGCAGTCGAACTCGAACCGGGCGCCGTACTGGCGGCTTTCGAATCCCATCCGCTGGAAGGCCTTCCGCACCGGCGACCGGGTGATGCTGGCGAACTCCTCCTGCACCGCCAGCACCAGGGTCAGCTCGCCGCTCTTGTGACCGCCGTCGCGGCTGTACAGGCTGATGACCTTGTACTCCACATCCAGACCGGACACGTCCCGCGGACCGGCGAGCTTCACCTGCAGCCAGCTGGACGCGATCCGCGGTACGACGGTCAGCGTGTCAGGCATCGCGATCCGCGCCGAGTGGCTGTGGAAATCGACGTTCCCGAGCACGTGGTTCGACGGCGCGACCAGATCGCCCAGCAGCTGGTGCGGGTTCTCGATGCGGACCAGGAAGCTACGCCAGCCGTGCTGAACCAGGCGCGGTACCGCGGCGCCCGGCGTACTCGCGGTCAGGCCCCGCTCGTCGATCTGAGCCTCGACGAGGACATGGGGGCGGAGGAGTTCTTCGATCTTGGCGGCTTTGACGGCATCGCTCTGGGCGTCGTCGGCCAGCTTCGCCAGCTGGCTGGTGAGATCTTCGGGTAGTGGTTCACCGATGTCGCGGAGTTTGTCGACGGCTCTGGTCGCGGACGCCAGTAACGGCTGGAACACGGGGCCTCCTCGTCATGCACCAGCTTTCGAGGGTAGTTGCAGCGGCTCCGTGTCGCTCGGGGTTTTCTCCGCCCCAGCCGTGCTCAGGCCTGCTCCGTGCTTTCGGTGGGGCACGGAGCAGGCCCGTCGTCACGGGTTGTTGGCCACGCCTGCGTCGACCTTGATCCGTGCGCCGGTGATCGCGGCGTAGCTGATGCCCGCGATCGCCGCGCCGGCGATCGGGGCGATGATGAACAGCCAGACCTGGCTGAGCGCGTCGCTGCCGGCGAACCAGGCGACCCCCAGCGAGCGCGCCGGGTTCACCGACGTGTTGGTGACCGGGATGCCGACCAGGTGGATCAGCGTGAGGCCGAGGCCGATGGCGATCGGCGCGAAGCCCTTGGGCGCCCGGTCGTCGGTGGAGCCGAGGATCACGTACAGGAAGAAAGCGGTCAGCACGATCTCGACGATCGCGCAGGCGAGCAGCGAGTAACCGCCCGGCGAGCGGTCGCCGTACCCATTGCTGGCGAAGCCGCTGTCGACGGCGCTGAAGCCGTCCTTGCCGCTGGCGATGGCCAGCAGGACCGCTCCGGCCGCGGTCCCGGCGACGACCTGGGTGACGATGTACGTCGGGACCCACTTCCACTCGATCCGCTGGGCCACCGCGAGGCCGATCGTGACCGCCGGGTTGAAGTGACCGCCGGAAACGTGGCCGACGGCGTACGCCATGGTGAGCACGGTCAGGCCGAAAGCCAGCGCGACACCGAGGTACCCGATGCCGACCGGCACCTTGTCCGGGGTGAGTACGACGCCGGCCAGGACCGCGGCGCCACAGCCGCCGAACACCAGCCAGAACGTCCCTAGAAACTCCGCGCCAATCCGAGCCGCAGGACTGGGTGATTCCACGACTGCCTCCTTAGAGACCCCCCGATGAATTGATGCACTCCTGTCACAGTAAGGCATCGTCATGTAACAGTCAGTGAAATTCACCGGTGTCGCTGTGCCGGAAGCACACGCCGGCCGTCAGGACCGGCTCCGTTACAGTGATGGGTACGCCCGGAGTCGGCGCGAGGAGAGCCTCGATGGTCGTGAGTACGGAGCCGCCGCGGCGGGAGTGGGTGCCGGTCGAGCATCGATGGTTCGGACTGGACCGGCGGACGTTCGTGGCCGGGTTCACGGCCCTCGCGATCGCGCTCGCGCTGATCTACGGCCTGCAGGGACTGAACGCCGCGATCCCGTGGCACCACGAGATCCGCGCCGGGCAGGTGCTCGACCTCGGCGACGGCGCGACCGCGGTGCCGCCGGTCGGTTGGCAGCTCGAGCAGGGCACGCTGGTCGGTGGTGCCGGAGCTGCCGCGACGAATCTGCAGATCGTCCTCGCCAACGGCGGCGCGACGATCGAGGTGGACGGTACGACGTACGACGGGTCCGCGACCGCCTTCCTGGATCAGGTGCACCGGTCGCAGGGTGATCCGCCCGGTGTCATGGGTGCGCGCGGCTCGTTGACGACCGATTCGGGGTTGGTCGGTGTGGCGCAGAGTGGGTCCGGGCCGAACGGCGACGGGGTGGACGTCGCGTTCAAGATGGCGGTCGGCACGGGTGCGGCGGTGGACGACGCACCGGCCTTGCTGGTCCGGGTGCGCACCGCGACGGGGCAGTTCGAGCAGTACCAGGAGCAGGTCGGCGCGATGCTTCGCAGCATCACTCCGGGAGCGGCGCGATGACCGCCGTACCGCGGGAGAAGACGGCTCAGCTCGATGCGATCGAGCAGTCCGGCTGGGGTCAGCCGTTCCGGTTCCTGCAGCCGCACAACGTCGCCTTCTGGGTCTACGTGCTGGGGGTTGGCGGTGGAACGCTGACCATGCTGAGGTACTACGGTCCCGGCGCGCAGTTCTACACGCCCGCGCTGGCGGGAGGCGTCGTACTGTTCGGTCTCTACCTCGTCCCCTGGCTTCTGGTTCTGCGTCACCACAACCGCTTCACCGCGCAGCCGGCCGGGTTGCTGGCCGCGGGCTTCGTGTGGGGTGGCGTTGCGGCGACCTTCTGGATCGCATTGCCGGCCAACTCGGCGCTGCTGTCGATCTGGACCAAGATCGGCGGTACGTCGTTCGCCGCCGACTGGGCCGCCGGCCTCACCGCTCCGATCAACGAGGAGTTCGCCAAGGCCCTCGGCCTGGTCCTGCTGATCGGCCTCGCGCCCCGCCTGGTCCGGAGCGCCTACGACGGCTTCATCATCGGCGCGTTCATCGGCCTGGGCTTTCAGGTCTTCGAAGACGTGCTCTACGTCTACAACGGAGCCACTCAGCTGTACGGCGTCGACCAGCTCGGCTCGTCGTTGCGCGTCTTCATCGTCCGCGGCGCCGCCGGCATCGTCTCGCACGCCCTGTTCAGCGCGATCTTCTGCGCCGGCCTGATGTGGGTCCTCGGCCGCACCCGCGGCGAGCGCAACGTCCTGCGCGGCGTGCTGACGATGCTGATGGCGATGCTGTTCCACTTCGCCTGGGACGACATGGGCGGCCTCAGCAACGGCGGCGTCTGGGCCGGGGTCCTGCCCTTCTTGCTCGCCGCGATCGAGCTGGCCGCGCTCTTCTACGTACTGCGCCACGCCGCCGGCCACGAGCGCACCTGGATCCGTGAACTGCTCACACCCGAACTGGCGACCGGCGCGATCGACCCGCCGCTCCTCGACGCGGTCAGCGGCCTCCGGAAGGACCGGAAGAAGTACCGCAAGCACCTGCACAGCCGACGAAAAGCCGGCCAGCTGATGGAGGCCGCGAGCGACCTCGCCCAGGAGCTCGCCCGCGCCAACGGGACCGACTCCCCCGGCGTCGACCACGCCCGCTCAGAACTCCTCCGCCTCCGCGCTTCCGCCGGTACGCCGTGATTGCCGGTCACCGCATTCTGGCCAACCTCGCGCTGGCGCGGAACAACGCTGCCGTCGCCGCCCGGATCGCCGTTCAGTACGTCGTGTAGTAGATGAGTTCGCCGGACTCGCCGGATGCGGCGCCTTCGCCGGGAATGAACAGGGTGATCACCAATGCCGGCCGGCCGTTGGGGGCTTTCAGGCTGGTGATCGTGGGGTTCGCGAACGCCGTACTGCCGCCGTCCGTGGTGATCGTGGTGCGGTCGGCGTTGCCCGTCTGGTAGTCGTAGACGAACGTGCGCCAGGAGCCGAAGTCACCCTTGGTGTACTGGCCTTCGATCAGACCGAACGCGTACCCACGGAAGGTCGTGTTGTCGCGGTCGCCGATGTTGCCGTTGACTCCCCAGTAGAGCAGCGCGTTGTCGAAGTTCGGCTGCGCGGCGGTGGACCAGGAGTTGAAGTTGGTGAGCGTACCGCGTTGCTGGCGGTCGCGATCGCAGTTCCACCAGTAGTGGCCGCCGATGTCGATCGTCGAGTGATCGATGTCGGGCGACAGCGTGACGCTGTAGATGTTCGGGGTGCCTTCCGCGCAGGACGAGAGCCGGCGCGGTGCGTCGTACGCGCGGCTGACGGTGCCGGCGAGGAGGTCGGCGCGCGAGGCGAAGTACCGGAAGGCGAGGTGGTTGTTGCCGCCACCGGGCTGTTCCTGTTCCCACGCGAGCACGAACCCGCCGTTCGACGCCTGGATGATGGTCGGCTGCGACGCCGGACCGGTGTTGCTGCCGGCAAGCTCCCGGACCCAGTGCCAGGTGAGCAGGTCCGACGAGGTCGCGAGGTTCACCCGGAAGTGCCCGTCGCCGGCCAGGTGGTGCGAGACCGCGAGGTACCCACCGGTCGAGTCCTGGATGATCTTGACGGTGTCCATCACATGACCGGCGTCGTCCTTCACGCCGTACCGCTTCCCGGTCGCGCCGGCGACGTTCTCGACAATCCCCCGTAATTCGGCCCGCGCCGGATCGGACGCGGCGGCCGTAGCCGCAGCAGCCGGCACAGCCGACGTCGCCAGACACAGGACCAGCAGAACACGAAGAACTCTCAGCATGGGCGGCTTCCTTCGCAACGGAAGTACTGGCGTTCTCTCCCTTCGAGACGGTACGCCACCGCCGGATACGTGCCTAGGTAGAGTGGCTGGAATGAGTGCCCTGCGTGTTCTCTTCCTGGGTGGGACCGGCATCATCAGCTCGGCGAGTTCGTGGCGATCGGTCGAGGCGGGGCTCGATCTCACGGTGCTGAACCGGGGTAAGACCTCGCTCCGTCCGATGCCTCCCGAGGCGCGGCAGATCACCGCCGACCTGGACGACCGAGCAGCCTTCGCAAGCGTCGCGGGCCAGGACTTCGACGTGGTTGTCGACTGGCTCGCGTTCACGCCCGAGCACGTGCGCGCTCGGACCGACGCGCTCCGCGGGCACGTCGGCCAGTACGTGTTCATCAGTTCCGCGTCGGCGTACCAGACACCGCCGGCCAGGCTGCCGATCACCGAGTCGACGCCGCTGCGGAACCCGTTCTGGGAGTACTCACGGAACAAGATCGCCTGTGAGGACCTGCTGACCGCGCTCTACCGCGACGAGGGTTTCCCGGTCACGATCGTGCGGCCCTCGCACACCTACGACCGCACCCTGGTCCCGTTCGACGGCGGGTGGACGATCGTCGAGCGGATGCGCCGCGGACAGCCCGTGGTCGTACACGGCGACGGCAGCTCGCTGTGGACGCTCACCCACCACAAGGACTTCGCCCGCGGCTTCGTCCCACTGCTCGGCCACCCGCGCACGCTCGGCGACACCTTCCAGCTCACCTCCGACGACGTCCTCACCTGGGACCAGATCGCGCACACTCTCGCCGCCGCGGCCGGTACGACGGCCCAGATCGTGCACGTCCCCTCGGACGCGATCGCCGCCGTCCATCCCGGCTGGGGCGACGGCCTGCTCGGCGACAAGACGCATTCGGCGGTCTTCGACAACTCCAAACTCCGCCAGGTCGTCCCGGACTACGTCGCCACCATCCCGTTCGAGACCGGCGCCCGCGAGATCGTCGAGTGGTACGACGAGGATCCCGCCCGCCGGACCGTGGACAACGCCGTCGACCAGGCCATGGACACTCTCATCGCCCGGTACGCGGTCTGACCGGGATCACGACGACACCCCACCACCGAGCTTGTCGCGGACCCGGTTCCACCGCCGGGTGTACGACTTGCCGAACCGTCGCTGCGCGCGCTCGAGTTTCTGCTCGCGGTACCGGCGTACTGCCCACGTGGAGCGGGGTTTCGCCAACCGGACGGCACCGACGAACGCGACCACCGGCACCACGATGCCGATCAGTCCGGTGGACAGCTTGCCCTTGAGGAAGCAGATGACCGCCATCGCGAGGTGGAACGCGATCCCGCCGAAGTAGGTCCAGTTCGAGATCCCGCTGCCGGTCCGATGCGGCTCGGCACCGATCGGGCTGGTCTGCATGAGCAGCACGGCACCGAGCACGCCGCCGAGCATGATCGCGTCGATGGACTTGCGTCCCTCCGGTCCCCAGTAGACGTCGTCGAGGTACAGCCAGAGCGCGAACTCGTCGAGCGTCAGCGCGGCGCCGGCCCCGAACGTCACCGCGAGCACCTCGGCCCAGGGACTGCCCGGGGTGTAGCGGAAGTACAGCAGCCCGGACAGCATCACCATCAGGATTCCCCAGACCTGATGGTGGATGTGGATGCCGCCGATGTAGACGTCGGACAACCCGCCCTCGTCCTCGGCGCCGGCGGCACTCTTCGCTTCCCGCTGCTTGCTGCGGATCCGCCGCGTGATCGCGCGCGTGACGCTGAACGTGACGAAAAAGGCGAACAGCATCCACGCGGCCTGCGCCCGCCCGGTGTCGACGAGGTCCCCGTACCAATCCAGTGCGATCATCCGGGCCCACCCTGTAAACACCCCGAATGCGCGGCGCGCATCTCCCCGAATTCCGACGGTACAGGAGACCGCTGGTGACGTATACGCCCGGAACGACCGCCTACCGTACGTGCCGACACGGTCGGTGACGGTGGGTCGGGGCCGCGTGGGGCGTAGCCTCGGGACATGGTCGCCGGTCTGCTGGGAGCCTTCGCGGCGGCGGTCTGCTACGGAATCGGCTCGGTTCTCCAGGCCGTCGCGGCCCGCCGTACGCAATCCGCGGAAGGTCTCGACCCGCGATTACTCCTTCGATTGTTCGGCTCCTGGCGCTATCTGCTCGGAATCGCGTTCGACGGAATCGCCTTCGTGCTGTCCATTGCCGCGCTGCGGTCCTTGCCGTTGTTCGTCGTGCAGTCGATCGTGGCGAGTTTCCTGGCGGTCACCGCGGTTCTGGGCGCGATCTTCCTGCACATGCCGCTGCGCCGCTCGGAATGGTTCGCGTTGCTGGTCGTGGTCGCCGGACTGGTCCTGGTCGGGCTGTCCGCGGCGGAGGACCGTACGGTCTCGGTCGGCACGGCCGAGCGCTGGGGAGTCCTGGTCGCGGCCGCTGTCCTCGGACTGGCGGCGATCCCCCTGGGGCGGATCAACGGCGCACCCGGTGCCGCCGTGCTCGGCTCGCTGGCCGGTCTGGAGTTCGGCGCGGTCGCGGTGGCCGCGCGGATCCTGCCCAGCTCGGTCCAGCTCGACACGCTCTTCAGCGATCTCGGGATCCTGCTGCGCGACCCGGCGATCTATGCGCTCGTCCTGGCCGGCGGAGTCGCGCTCCTCACCTACTCGACCGCACTGCAACGCGGCACCGTGACACAGGCGACCGCACCGCTGGTGATCGGCGAGACGGTCGCCCCCGCGCTGGTCGGCCTCCTGCTCCTCGGCGACCGCCCGCGGCCCGGCTGGGGTTGGGTCGCGGCCCTCGGCTTCGTCCTCGCGGTCGCCGGCGCCTTGAGCCTGTCCCGGCACGGCGACCTCTCCGAGCCGGAGCTCGAGCACACCCAGTCGGCGTGACGCCGGCAGCCGTCACTCGTCGATGCGGTAGAACCGGCGCGCCCACGATTCAGGCAGCACGGCGGCGTTCCGGAAGCAGGAACAACACCAGCACGAGCGCCATGGTCACGACCCCAGCGAGTCCCGCGGCACGGTAGCCGTCGACGAACGCAGTACGGACCTGATCCAGAAGCACGGCATCGTGGCCCGTGGCAGCGAGCCGGAACCCGTCGACCCAGGAACCGTCCGCGTGCCCCGCCACGGTGGACAGGCTGGACCGGTACACGACGGTCGCCAGACTGCCGAGGACGACCAGGCCGGTAGCGATCCCGATCTCGTTCGCCGTCTGCGCGAGTGACGCGGCCGAGCCGGCCTGTTCCTGTGGTGCGTGCGAGATGATGTCGTTCATCAGGAACGGGAACGCGGCCCCGATACCGGCCGTCGTCAGCACGGACCCGCACACCACGACGGCGATCCCGGACCGCCCGGTCGGGAGCAGCGCGAACGGCACGAATCCGGCAGCCATCACGAGCAGACCACCGAGTACGACGTACCTCGGCTGGAACCGGTGACCGAGCCAGGGGCCGGCGTTCGACGCGATGATCATCGCGATCATCGACGGGACCATCCACAGCGCCGCGGTCAGCGGCGCCAGGCCGAGCGCCGACTGCAGGTAGAACGCCGCGAAGATCGATGTGCCGCCCATCAGCAGAGCGGTCAGGAACAGCACCCACATCGCACGGCTCACGCCGGGCCGCCGCAGCAGCGACAGATCGACCAGTGGATGCTCGAGCGCGCGCTGACGCCGTACGAACAGCACGCCCAGGACCAGGCCGATCGCTCCGAGACCGACCGCTTCCCACACGGTCGCACCGTTGACCGCCCACTTGAGCGTGGCCACCAGCGAGAGGATCGCGGCGAGGCAGAGGGCGGCGCTGCGCAGATCGATCGGTGCCGTGACCTGAGTCTGCGACTCGGGCAGCAGCCGCGGCGCCGCCAGCACGGTCACCACCATCACCGGTACGCCGAGCAGGAACACCGATCCCCACCACCAGAACTGCAGCATCACGCCACCGATCAGCGGCGCGACCGCCATCCCCGCGAGGAAGCAGGTCATGTAGGCACCCATCGCGGAAACCCGGCGCTTCGGATCCGGGAACAGCTGACCGATGAGCGCCATCGAGGCCGGCATGATCGCCGCGCCCGCGATGCCCATCACCGCCCGGGTGGCGATGATCATCCAGGGCGCGGTCGAGAACGCGGCGACGGCCGAGGCGAGCGCGAACACCGCGGCGCAGACGACGATCAGTCGCCGCCGGCCGATCCGGTCCCCCACCGCCCCCATCGTGACCATCGTGCCGCCGACCATGAACCCGTAGATGTCGTTCATCCACAGCAGTTCGGTCGGCGACGGCCGCAGGTCCGCGGCCATCCGTGGCAGCGCGACACCGAGGACGCTGATGTCGATCGCGATCAGCAGCGACGGCAGGGACAGCAGCGCGAGCGCAAGGCGCGGACTGCGCGACCGGCTCACCAGAGCCTCGACAGGCTCGGGTTTGGTAGTCATGTCAGTTCTCTCCGAAGCGATTCAGGCGGCAGACCGGGCAAGGGGCTGGTAGTGCGAGACCACGACCTGACCGTCGACCACCACCGTGTCGACGTGCCGCAGGCCGCGCCGGCTCGCGGGGTTCGGGAACAGCGGACGACCGCCGCCGAGGACGACGGGGTGCACCGCGATGTGGAACTCGTCGATCAGGCCCAGGTCGGCCAGTGCTCCCGCCAGCGCCGACCCGCCCGTGAGCAGGAGGTCCTGCCCCGGCTCGGCCTTCAGTTCGGCGACCTGTCGCGCCAGGTCCCCGCTGATCACCCGGCTCGTCCACTCGTCGCCGTGATAGCCGCGGGAGAACACGATCTTCGGCGTGGCCCGCCAGAACGGCGCGAACGCGGCCGTGTGCGGGTCGTCGGTGATCGACTCGGCGTTCGGCCAGAAGCCGACCATCATCTCCCAGACCGGCCGGCCGAACAGCAGGGTGTCGACGTGCTTGTCCAGATTCTCGGAGTACGCCGACAGCTCCGGCCCCATCACCGGCCAGTCGAACTCGCCGTTCGGCCCGTCCACGAACCCGTCGATCGAGGTGTGTACCCAGTAGATGATCTTGCGCATTTCCGGCTCCTTCAGAGTGTGTTTGCCCTCTGGTCGGAGCCGGTCGCGGGTTCTTGACATCGCCGGGCGACATCAAGGGCGGCCATTTTGCGGCCGCCCTTGATGAGACTGCTACTGCCTGTTCAGTCGGTGACAACGGGATGTGTACGGTGCCATTCGCGGCGGGCCGCGGCACCGAGAGCGACGGCGACGACGGCCAGGACGGAGACGATCACCCACTCCACCGTGCCGCTGCCGCGGTCCGGGTCCCAGCCGGTGAGGAGTTCGATCCATTCACGGCTGATCAGTGTCACCAACGCCAGGACCAAGGCCGCCGCGGAGAAGCCGGCCTGCCACCAGAAGCGGGTTCGTACGACGGAATGTGACCGCATCATGCCGGCACCTCCCAGACACCGCGGCTGCGGGTTCCGACCCGAAGTACATGGGCGGCTTCGTGGAACAGCAGGTCGACCGCCAGGCTGTTCGGCAGGCCGGTGCCGTAGACCGCCCAGTGGCCGCCGGCGTCGACGGATTCGAACACTCCGACGTCGCAGGCAACCCAGAGCCGATCGTCACGGCCGGGATCGGTGATGACCGCGTTCACGGGGATGGCCGGCAGGTTCGCGGTCACGTCCGTCCAGTGCGCGCCGTCGTCGTCGGACCGGAACACCGCACCCGGGTTGGAGAACGTCACCCAGTACCGGTGCGCGTTCCGCGGGTCGACCAGCAGGTCGCTGATCCAGCCGTTGCGCGGGCGGGCGAGCGTCGTGGGGTCGCTCCACTTCCCGTTCGCGAAGACGATCCGGCTGACGTCGCCCTCGATCGTGCCGACCAGCACGGTGTCCGGGTCCGGGATGGCGAGGGCCGAGGCGATCGACCGCTGGCCGCCTTCCAGGTCGATGTCGTTCCAGTTCCTCCCGGCGTCCCGCGAGAGATGCACGGTGTGCCCCGCCTTGACCACCACCGAACCGTTGACCTCCACCGGTGGATAGAACAGCTGCTGCGGCGCATTGGGATCACCAGGAGGAGTCACCCGCTTCCAGCTGGCGGGGTCCCCGCGGTGGTCCGAACGCTCCAGGTGCATGTGGTAGTAGGAGTGGTAGCAGGTGTCGGGATGCGACATGTCGGTCCCGCAGTCGCCGCCGTCCCCCAGACCTACCTGCGTCCACAGGTCGGGCGACTGGCGGCGGATCGTGCCGTTGTCCTGCAGCCCGGCCAGCATCCAGATCTGCTCGTCCGGCCGCTGCGTCAGGTACTCGACCTCGCTGATCGCGAGCCCCGCGTTCAGCGGACGCCAGGTGTCGCCACCGTCCGGGCTCCGGAAGATGCCGCCGTCGCTGCCGGCGTAGATCACCGCCGGATTCGAGGGGTCGAACGCCATCGTGTGCTGATCCGGGTGGATCGAGTCGCCCTGATCGATCCGGGTGGAAATGTCCTCCCATTCCCACTTGTCTCCAGTTCGCACCCCGCGCACGAGCTCCTTCGCGCCGAGGTAGACCGTGGTGTCGCCGTCACCAGGCACCGCGACGTACCAGTCGTACGCGGCCTGGTCCACGGCGAGGACGTCGTCGACCAGCTGGCCGAGGCTGAACGACGGCAGGTCGATGCGGGCCCAAGGCGCGGTGCGGCCGGGCCGATGCCAGAGCCTCGCCACTCCTCCGGTCGCCGCGAACACGAACGCCTGCCCTGGGTCGGACGGGACGTGCGCGACGGCCATCCGCTCGCGGCGTGCGTCCAGCGCCGGCAGGCCCGGCAGGTTGACCTTCGCGAACGCGCCACCGTTCTGCACGGCGAACAGTCCGTCAGGCGCGGCGAGCAGGATCTCCTCCGCGCCCGCGTGATGCTGGGCGAGCGAGACGTCCCAGGTCAGTCCCCGGTGCAGCAAGGACCACGTGGCGCCACCGTCGGGCGTCTCGGCGGCGCCGCCGGTCGTTGCGACGAGCAACCGACCGCCGCCGGCCGGATCCACGGCGATCTTGTAGAAGCCCACGCCGGCGAACACCTGCTCGGCGACCTGCGTCCAGCTCGAACCACCGTCGTGCGAGACCAGAAGTCCCTGGCCGAGACTGGCGTACTCCGAGTTGCCCTCGCCGGTGCCCGCGTAGACCGTGGACACATCGGACGGGTCGAAGGCCAGCGCACCGATCGACAACGTCGGCTGGTCATCGGTCCGCGGCGCCCAGTGCATGCCGCCGTCGCGTGTCTCCCAGATCCCGCCGGCGGCGCTGCCGACCAGCAGCCGGGCGGGGTTGTTCGGGTCGACGGCGATTGCGGGAACCCGTCCGCTCACCGTCACGGAACTGCCGGGTCCGGTGCCGTACGTCTGGCCGTGCGGGATCCCGGCGGGCCCCAGCGAACGCCAGGTCAGCTCTGCTGGTGGCGGTGCGGCTCCGAGCATCGTCGCGCGGTCGCGCATCGCCTGTACGTAGGACTGTCCTGTCGTCGGCGGTACCTCGGCGTCAGCGATCTCTAGCGGTTGCGCCTCGTAGCTCAGGCCGCGGGCGTCCAGGAACGCCTCCTGCCGGAGGAAGACCTTCCGGCGGACACCGCGTTCCCCCGCGGCACGGCCGCTGGCGGCCAGCTCGCCCTCGCGCTCCTCGACGTCTGTCGGACCCTTCATGTCTGTCGCCCCCCTGCTGTCTTACTCCTGATCCTCGGCGTCGGCATCTGAGTCGCTGGCATCTGCGTCGTCGGCCGTGTCATCGACCGAGTCACCGTTTTCGTCATCGGCTGAGTCGGCAGCCGATTCGGCAGCTGGGTCCTCGGCCGAGTCGTCGTCGAGGGAGAGCTCGCGATGCTCTGTCAGTCCGCGCGAGTCCTCGAACTGACGGCGCCGGTCCTCCGCCCGACCACCCGGACGGCCGGGCTCCTGCTCTCTGCTCCCCATGCCATCTCCTCGGAGTGCCGGGGAACGACCATCCCCAACCGGCCCCGCCGGCACTCGATGCCGCCCAGAAACCCCCGCGGTCCCCTCCCGCGATCGGCGGCGTACAACTCAGCGTGGCACCGGGGTCGACGACGCGCAAGGGCGGCGATCCCTTCCCCGGTTGGCGAGCCGGGGTTACAAAGAGTGCAATGAAGTTTCTCGTGCTGTGGCAGATGGAGTTGAGTCTGCTGTCGCCGGAGATGGCTCGGGCGGTCGGCGGCATGCCGGCGTACGGCGAGAAACTGGAACAGGCGGGGAAGGTCTTGGCGCGGTACCACGTGGTCGGATCGCACGGTGGCGCCTGGATCTACGACGTGGACTCGCACGAGGAGTTCGAGCGCTTGCTCGCCACGGCGCCGGTGTTCAACTTCGCCCGGTACACCGTGCACCCGCTCGCGGACATGGGGCCGGCGAGCGATTGACGCACGACCGGCACCGGAGGAGGGTGGCAAGGTACGGGGGAGGTCTCGCATGTTCGACCAACCGAATCATCCCGCGGTGGACCGGCATCTGCTGGTCACCCAGCGCCTGCGGTCCCGGCGACTGCAGTTGGGCCTGACGCAGAAGCAGGTGGTCACCCGCTTGGCGCGCCGCGGTGTGCGCACCACCAACAAGACGCTGAGCAGCTTCGAGCACGGTGCGGGTGTGGACGTCTGCCGCCTGCCCGACCTGGCGGTCGCCCTCGAATGCACGGTCACCTACCTGCTCGGGCTCACCGAGCAGCCGACCCGCTGGGAACCGGACCACAACCCGTCGCTCGGTCGCTCGGTGGCCGGCCGCGACGCCCAGTCAGCCGACGCGCACCTCATCCTCGGGCCGGATATCCCCGCGAAGCAGACCCATCGCTGACGTCGCGAACCTCGGTGGCGAGGTCGCGATTGGCCAAGCGCAGATTGTGAGCGGAGTACCGGCGGAGCGCGGCGACCTGCTCCGCCGTGAGGCGGTCGCAGATCCAGTCCCAGTGCAGCGACACCCATTCACCCGGCTGCAGACGCCCGACCAGACTGACGCCATCGATGCCGCGCGCAACAGTCTCCTGCCTTAACCGGCCGAGTTCCAGGTTGTACCCGTTCCACACCAGCGGCCGCGAGCTGACCACGACTTCGGCACCGAGATCGGCGACGACCTGCCCCCAGCGGATCCGGCACTGATCGAGCACTCGCAACGCCTGCGCCTGCGTCCGTTCGTCCGGGAGCAGAGCGGCCCACGGGTAGACCCGAAAGACCTGGTGACTGTGGTGCGGCAGGCCCTCCTCGTCGGCGCCGACGCGAATCCGGTCGAGCAGGCGGTTGCCGACCCAGTACGCCTCGACCACCTCGCGGTCGAGGGGCTCCGACGTACCAGTGCTCGCCGCGATCAGCGACAACTGCGGCCAGGCGCCCTCGAACTGGCGGGCAAGCCGGCCGAATCCAGGGTCCACCCGGCCGTGTACGCCGTACTGGAAGAACATGTCGCTGTCGGCGGGACCGCAGTACCCGAGCCGGTTCGGCGCGAGCGCGTACCGGACGAACAGGACCGCTCCGCTGGTCATGGCCGCGTGGACGGCTCACCGGCGAAGAAGGCCAACGCGTCCGCCGCCTGCTCGGCGTCCATCCGTTCCAGTGCGAAACCGCTGTGGATCAGCACGTACTCACCAGGTACGAACGGTCCGTCCAGCAGACCGAAGTTGATCTCACGGACCACACCAGCGACCTCGACGTCACCGAGCGCGGCACCGGCCGGTACCGAGACGATCCGTCCCGGAATCCCCAGGCACATCTCACACCTCCTCCGGTACGCCGAGCACCAACTCGGTCACCAGCGTCGCCGCCTGCTCGACCGCCCCCGCGACCGCCGGGGTCAGCTCCATCCCGGCATCGAGGTCGGCCGGCTCGCATCCGACCACCACCACTCGTCCCAGCGTGCCACCCAATTGCGGCACCAGCGAGAGCACGGCGTCCGGACTGAGATCGTGCGCATCCATGCTCGCTTCGGCCGTCTCCTCCACCGGCTCCGCTTCGATCACATAGAGCGTCCCGGGTGGGGCGTCCCGATGTACGGCATCGATCAGTACGACGAGTTCGTACGGCTCGAGCAGCTGATACGCGAGGTGGATACCGCGAATGCCGAAGTCCTGGATCTCGACGCCCGGCGGCCACGATCGCGCGGCGAGCCGCCGTACCACCTCGACCCCGAAGGCGTCGTCGGTGCAGAACAGGTTGCCCAGGCCCGCCACCAGGATGCGCGCGGTCATCGCAGCGGCTCCAGCTCGTCCGGTGCGAAGTACAGGTAGCGACCGTGCGCCCGCTGTACCTCGCCCTCGGGTCCGTCGAGCGCCACCGCGACATGCGTCTCGCCGTCGACGTCCGCGAGCACCGCCGCGACGGTCCCGACTCGCTCGGCCAGGAACATGTCCTGCGCGTCGGCGCGGCGCGCACCTGGCCGCAACCGCACCCGGCTGCCGTTCCGCACCGGTACGCCGTCGACCGTGACCGTGTCTGTCATTGGGGAGACCGACGAGTCGTTGCCGGGGTCCCACCAGGGTGCATCGGCCGGCGGTGGCTCGCTCACCCGCCGCAGGTAGCGGACCGTGCCGTGCAGCCGGTCCAGGATCTCCTGCGGCATCGAGTCCACCCGGTCGAGCAGGCCGGCCGCGCGCGGATCGGTACCGCGCACCTCACGCTTCTCGGCGTCCGTCAGGGTCATCGTCCGCAGACTCAGGATCTCGTCGATCTCGGTCGCGTCGTACAGGTCGCCCTGACTCTCGGGGGCGATCCGCGGATGGTCGTACAGGATGATCGGGGACGACAACAGGACGTCACCCGCGAGCACCGGGAAGGCACCGACGTTCTCACAGCCCGCGACGTACGCCGTCGCCCACTCGGGTGGTTCGAGCAACGAGACGAACCGGCCGCCGGCGATCAGCAGGTGGTGGGCGATCAACGCGTCCTGCAGCGCGTCCTCCCGGGTGGTGGCGTCCGACGTACTTCGGTTCTCGACGCGCACGCTGAGCCGCGTGACGCCGTACGGTCCGGACAAGCGCTCGGCGGCGAGCGAGACCACGCCCGTCAGCGGCGACCGCGTCCGCCGGAGCACACCACCGTCCAGCGCCTCGATCGCGACGCCGCCCTCGATCCTGAACGGAACCTCGCACGGCAGGTCCGCCGGAGCGCAGCTGACGTCGACGTGTTGCTCCACCGCCTCGTCCCACGCCACGTACGTCGCATCGCCGACGTGCAGAGCCGGCACCTCACGGCCGGACGAATCGACGGCGACCCGGTGCTGGGCCTGCAGGAACCGCAGCCTGATCGTCAGCTCGTCGCACTCCCCGTCGACCAGGCATTCGGTCTGCGACCAGGTGCGCTCCGACGGGTCGACCCGCGCATAGCTGGGCGGCATCAGTACGCCGAACTGCCAGCGCACCCGGTTCTTGCCCGAGGAGGCGCGGTACGGGTACAGGACGTACCCCTCGAACAGGATCGCGTCCGCGACCTGTTGGACCTCGTCGAACATGTCGCTCATCCGTCGTCCTTCAGCAGCCGCTCGATCGCCTCGTCCCAGGTCCCCAGCGCCTGCCGCACGCGGTACCGGTACAGCCGGTCGAAAGTGTCGCGATGCAGCCGCAGCCAGGCCGCGCCCGGGAAGTGTTGCTCCATCGCCTCCCGCCAGACCGCGACCGGCAGCTGGTACGACGCTTCTTTCCGCCAGGCGACCGGGGTGACGGCGATCGTGCCCGGCCGACCCGTGAAGATCGTGCCGTTGAACAGCAACAGCAGCGGCACCGCGCCGTCGCGGAGTGCGTAGAGATACTTGTGCGCGGCAACATCGAAGTCGTAGCTACAGGGCAGCGCCAGGTCGATCTCCGTCGTTCCCGTGAAACTCGGCGCCAACTGGGACACGAAGGCGAGCTGCAGCGGCTTCAGCGTCTCGCCCCACCGCGAGCGATCGCCGAACAGGTCCGTCAGCGCGTCCACTTCGGCGTCGTCGTACCGGCGCCGGATCGGCTCGATGCGGACCTGGGTCCGCAGCGCGAGCGTGTGCACCGGCGTACCCGTGGTCTCCGCGATCCGGAGCCGCAGCTGGATCGTCGGCGTCGCGGCGTACCGGTCGGCGACGGCGTCGACGCAGGTGAACTCGAGGTCAGTCATCGGACCGGTCCCGCACCCGTGCGAAGAAGTCGTCGATCCGCTGCCAGACCTCTTCGCCGCCCGCGAATCCCTGCCAGTACTGACGAACGAGCCCGACCAGTTCGTAGCACGCGTCGATCGGCACCAGGTAGCACTCGAAGTCGTCGGCGGTACGCCGCAGCAACACCGCCTCGACGTCCTGCACGAGCGCTCCGAGGACCGGGTTGGCGGCCACGACCTCGTCCCATCCGGCCAGGTCGAGCAGCGATTCGGTCGCTCCCCCGGGGCTCGGATAGAACGCGACCCATTTGTCGCCGTCCGACTGCCGGAACAGGAAGGCGAGTGCCACCGGAATTCCGAGCGCGTCCCACTGGCCGGCTGACATCGCGAACCCCGGACAGGAGCGGTAGGTCTCCGGGACCGCTCGATAGTGACCTCGCGACGCGGCCGTCGTACTGAACAGCAGGTAGCACGGACGGCACGTACACAGCAGCCGATGATCGGGTACGTCGGCAACGTGCGGATGGTTCACGCCGATCGGCACCGCACACAGCTCGCACCGCTCACCAGGCGCACCCCGCGCCCGCTCCCCCGCCGTGAACCGCCCGAGCACCTCGGCCGGACCGGGCCGCGCCGGCTTGCCGCGCGCCAGCGAACGCAGCGCCGAACTGGTCCTCACACCGGTTGCCTCCTCGGTACGGCGACCTTCCAGCCTTCACCCTCCGGTAGCAGCGGCAACGCCTGCAGCGGTTCACCCCCGTCGAGCGACCTCCCGGCCAGGCGTACGTCGTACCGCGCACCGCACCCTGGACACGTCAGCCGGTCCCCTTCGAGCGAGCCGTTCCGCAGGCTCGACGTGCACGCCGCACAGCGGTTGCGGTAGGCAAACAAACCCTCGCCGGGGTTCGCCACGACGAGATCGAGGTCGGCGAATTCGTCAACCCCGCCGGCAGGTGGTGCGGTGCTGAATTGATGCCAGTCCTCGCGCGGCCGGAACGGTTCGATCGTCAGCAGCGGCCGGCGCTCCTCGACCATCCCCTCCACATCGACAGCGACTGCCTCCGGAGCCGCCTCGAGTACGGCGTTCTCCACCGCCAGTCGCACGGTCGCCGTCGAGCCCGGGCAACCGTCACAACTGCCTTGCAGTCGCAGGTGGACGACTCCGGCATCGTCGAGTCCGAGGTAGTCGATGCCGCCGGCGTGCGAGCCGAGATACGGACGGACCCCGTCGAGAGCGGCCTGGATCCGGGTCGCCGCGTCGTCCGGATGCAGGTCGTGCAGCAGCAACAGGCCGGCGATCAGCTCGTCCTCGGCCAACTCCCGGACCTTCGCCGGACCGAGCCGTTCGACCAAGTGCTCCAGGCCGGTGCTGTGGAGGGACAGCACGGCCTGGAGCAGCTCTTCGACGCTCGAGCTCAGCTCGGGCGGGGCTTGCCGGTGCAGCTCGTCGAGCAGGGTGTCGATGCGCTCGGCCACCCGTTGCACGGCCGCCGCGTCGCCGGAGCGGTCCAGGTCCGTACCCATGTCAGTACGGCTTGACCGCTACGGTCGGCGAGTGCAAGTGGGTCTTCTCCCGTCCGTTCCCGACGAACATGTGCACGCCGCACGGCAGGCACGGGTCGAAGCTGCGGACGGCCCGCATGATGTCGATACCCTTGAACCGGTCCGGCGGGTTCTCCTCGAAGATCGGCGTGTTCTGTACGGCGTCCTCGTACGGACCCGGCGTCCCGTAGCTGTCCCGGACGCTGCCGTTCCACGGTGTCGGCGGGTACGGATGGTAGTTCGCGATCTTCCCGCCCCGGATCACCACGTGGTGCGACAACACCCCGCGCACCGCCTCGGTGAAGCCGCAGGCGATCGCCTCGTCCGGAACCGTGAACGGGGTCCAGGTCTCGGTCCGGCCGGCACGTACCTCGGCCATCGCCTGCTCGCAGAAGTGCAGTGCGAGCGCCGCGGAGTAGGCCTGGAAGTAGGTTCGCGCGCGGTTCCGCTCGATCGCGTTGCTCCAGCGCGGGATCTGCCACTCGTACTCCGTCGCGGGCTTCAACGCGGTCCGCGGCAGCTGGATCTTCACGCTGTGACCTGTCGCCTGGACGTTCGGTGTGTTGACCAGCCCGGACAGCGCCGTCGACCACAGCCGTGCGATCGGGCCACCGCCGGTATCCAGCGCCAGATGGTCCTTGCCGTCGAACCAGCGCGGCGACATCGTCCAGCTGTACGCGTTGGCGAAGTCACGCTTCTGCGGTTTCGGCAGCGTGTGCTGGTTCCACGGGTGCCGGACGTCGACCGGGTTGCCGAGCGGATCCACGTCGACGAACTTCTCGTGACTGCCGTCGGCCCAGTCGTCGTAGTACGAGCTGCCGAGCAGGATCCGCAGGCCGAGGTTGATGTCGACCAGGTTGTTGGTCACCAGCTCACCGTCGACGATCACGCCCGGCGTGACGAACATCCGGCGGCCCCACTCGGGCATCGTCCGGTACCGGAAGTCGCAGATCTCCGGGTCCTGCAGACTGCCCCAGCAGCCGAGCAGCACGCGCCGCTCGCCGACGTGCTCGTAGCCGGGCAGCGCCTCGTAGAAGAAGTCGAACAGGTCGTCGTGCAGCGGCACGACCTTCTTCATGAACTCGATGTAGCGCATCAGCCGGGTCAGGTAGTCGGTGAACAACTGGATCGTCGCGACCGTCCCGACGCCACCGGGATAGAGCGTCGACGGGTGCACGTGCCGGCCCTCCATCAGGCAGAACATCTCGCGGGTGTACCGGCTGACGTGCAGCGCCTCGCGGTAGAACTCGCCCTCGAGCGGGTTCAGCGACCGCATGATGTCGCCGATCGTCTTGTACCCGTGGTCGCCGGCGTGCGGCGCCTCGGTCCGGTTCGCCAGCTCGAGTACGCCGGGATTCGTCTCCTTCACCATCCGCTCGCAGTAGTCCACGCCGACCAGGTTCTCCTGGAAGATGTTGTGGTCGAACATGTACTCCGCGGCCTCGCCCAGGTTGACGATCCACTCGCCGAGGTGCGGCGGCGCGACGCCGTACGCCATGTTCTGCGCGTACACCGAACACGTCGCGTGGTTGTCGCCGCAGATCCCGCAGATCCGGCTGGTGATGAAATGCGCGTCGCGCGGGTCCTTGCCCTTCATGAAGATGCTGTAACCACGGAAGATCGACGAGGTGCTGTGGCACTCCTCGACGGTCTTGGACTTGAAGTTGACGTTCGCGTAGATCCCGAGGCTGCCGACGATCCGGGTGATCGGGTCCCAGGCCATCTCGACGACGTCGGACTCGGGCGTGACGCCGGCCTCGCCGCCGGTCTTCGGTGCGGTGGTGGTCATCGTGAGTCACCAGACCTTCTGGTATCCGGTGTCGAGCGACGACCCCTTGTGCCGCCACTTCGGCTCCTTGTTCTTCCGGCTCTGGGAGTACTTGCGCAGCCGCCGGATCGCGGTGCCGTAGACGACGCTGGCCGTCGTCGACACCCGTGCTCCACCGGGCTCGTCCATGAACGGCATGAACTTGTCCGGGAACCCGGGCATCGTGCACGCGATACAGATCCCGCCGACGTTCGGGCAGCCGCCGACGCCGTTGATCCAGCCGCGTTTCGGCACGTTGCAGTTCACCACCGGGCCCCAGCAGCCCAGCTTCACCAGGCACTTCGCCGACCCGTACTCCTTGGCGAAGTCACCCTCCTCGTAGTACCCGGCCCGGTCGCAGCCCTCGTGCACCGTGGCACCGAACAGCCACTGCGGGCGCAGTTCGGCGTCCAGCGGGATCATCGGCGCCTGACCCGCCACCTGGTACAGCAGGTAGACCAGGGTCTCGGACAGGTTGTCGGGGTGGATCGGGCAGCCCGGCACACAGACGATCGGCAGACCGGCCTTCGACTTCCAGCCCCACCCGAGGTAGTCGGGAACCCCCATCGCGCCGGTCGGGTTCCCGGCCATCGCGTGGATGCCGCCGTACGTCGCGCAGGTGCCGACGGCAACGATCGCGGTGGCCTTGGACGCCAGCCGGTCCAGCCACTCCGAAGTCCGCATCGGCTGGCCCGTCGTGGGGTTGTTGCCGAACGCCGCCCAGTAGCCCTCCGGCTTGATCGCCTCGTTCGGGATCGAGCCCTCGACCACCAGCACGAACGGTTCGAGCTCACCGCGGTCGGCCTTGTGCCACCACTCGATGAAGTTGTCCGCGCCGGTCTCCGGGCCGCACTCGAAGTCGATCAGCGGCCAGTGCACGGCGATCTTCGGCAGTCCGGGCAGCGCGCCGAGGACGATCTCCTCGATACTCGGTTGCGTGGCCGCGGTCAGGGCCACCGAGTCGCCGTCGCAGCTGAGTCCGCCGTTCATCCAGAGGATGTGGACCGCGGCTTCCTCGGCCGTCTCCTGCGCCTGCTCCGGCTCCAGCGTCGTCGACACGTGCGCTCGCCTCCTACCGACATCATCAGGTGGTCGGGGCTCCCCTTGTGACCGTACGTCCGGACCGCGGACCCGGACAGACACTTGTGTCAGGTATTTATGTCCGGGTCCGGAAATCGTGGAATCGCGGATTTCCGGATATTCCGGATTCTCCCGGCCGACGGCACCGGCGGTATCGTGAAATCCTCCCAGAACCGGCCCGAGAATGCCTGCCAAATCCGCGTCCGAAGACCCTGACGACACCACCGTCGTCTCGCCGGTGGTCGTCGTCACCCAGACCTTCCCGGCGCGTCCGGGCGCGATCCCGGACGCCGAGCTGTTCGTCCGCGAAGCCGTCGGACCGGCCGGGTTCGAGCCGGCCGAGCGCCGGGCGCTCTACCACTCCATCACCGCCGCGCTGCTCGCCGCCGCGGGCCCGCCGAACGGCTTCTTCGACGTCACCGTGCGGATTCTCCCGGACACGGTGGAGGTCGAGGTCCTGCACGGCGCACCCGTCCGGCAGGGCGAGATCGCGGACCGGCTGGCCGGCCGCTCCCCCGAACCGTTCGCGGCCTGGTTCACCGGAGTACTCCGTCAGCAAGGCCTCTCCCAGCAGGCGGCCGCCCGCCGGGTCGGCGTCTCGGTCCGGACGATCAGCCGCTGGTTACGCGGCGACACCGAACCGCGACTGCGCGACCTCCGCCGGGTCGAGCAGATTTTCGGGCCCTGACCTGCCGATTTCCGGCGACCGGGTCTAATCTGCAGGAAAAGAGTCCGGTGATCACCGAATTCGGTACTTCTCTCGGACAATTCACGATTCCGGGGGTGAATGTCACGACAGATCCGGCCCGTGTCCGGCTACGCCTCGGTGTGACAGGTGTCGTCCAGGGCGTCGGGTTCCGGCCGTTCGTCTATGCCCTCGCCCGGGAGCTCGGGCTCGCCGGTCAGGTGTCCAACTGCGCGGACGGCGTGCTCGCCGAGGTCGAAGGCGATCCATCCGCGGTCGCTGTGTTCCAGCAGCGGATCGCTGCCGAGGCGCCGGCCCTCGCGGTCGTGACCGGCGTCCACGCGACCACTGTCCCAGCGCGCGGCGGTACCGACTTCCGCATCCTGGAGTCGACCGGTGGACCGGGCCGTACCCTCGTCTCCCCCGACCTCGCGACGTGCCCAGACTGTCTGGCGGAGTTCCGCGACCCCAGGGACCGGCGGTTCCGCTACCCCTTCATCAGCTGCACCAACTGCGGTCCACGCTTCACAATGGTCACCGGCCTGCCCTACGACCGCCCCGCCACCACGATGGCCGGCTTCCCGTTGTGCGCCGCCTGCTCCCGCGAGTACGGCGATCCGTCCGACCGCCGCTTCCACGCACAGTCGACCGCCTGCCCGGTCTGCGGTCCCCGCCTCCAGCTCACGCGAGCCGGCCACGGTCCGTCGTACGCCGAGGCCGCGCTGACCGCGGCGCAGGAGCTGCTGCGTAGCGGCGCGATCCTTGCGGTCAAGGGACTGGGCGGATTCCATCTGGCGTGTGATGCCGGCAACGAGACCGCGGTCGCCACGTTGCGGCACCGGAAGGATCGGGGCAACAAGCCGTTCGCGGTGATGGCCTCCGGGGTCGGCACCGTCCGTGCGATTGCCGAGGTCAACGATGCCGAGCGGGAGCTGCTGACCGGCCGGCGCCGCCCGATCGTGCTGCTCAGGAAGCGAGCAGGCTCGTGTGTTGCCGACAGTGTTGCCCCCGGCAACCCGGATCTCGGCGTGATGTTGCCGTACACGCCTTTGCACCACCTGCTCTTCGAGAGCACCGGACCGGCGGTTCTCGTGATGACCAGCGGCAACCTGGCCGGTGAGCCGATCGTCACCGGCGACGACGATGCGCTGACCAGACTCGACGGTCTGGTCGACGCCTGGCTCGGGCACGACCGCCCGATCCAGGTGCCGTGCGACGACTCGGTCATCCGGATCGTCGACGGTACCGAGCTCCCGATCCGGCGGTCCCGCGGGTACGCGCCGCTGCCGATCGACCTGCGCCGACCGGTCCGCCCGGCGCTCGCGCTCGGTGGCGACCTGAAGAACACCTTCTGCCTGGCGGACGGTGGGTACGCCTGGCTCTCCGGCCATGTCGGCGACCTTGACAGTCTGGCGACGATCGACGCCCTCGAGCGGGCCGAGCAGCACCTCGAGATGCTGAGCGGGGTCCGTCCCGAGCTCTTGATCACCGACAACCATCCGTCGTACCGCTCCCGCCAGTGGGCGCTCCGCAAGGCGGGCGGCCGGCCAGTTGTCGGCGTACAGCATCATCACGCGCACCTCGCGTCGGTGATGACCGAAAACGGCTACGACGACGAGCAACCGGTGATCGGCTTCGCGTTCGACGGGACCGGGTACGGCGCCGACGGTGCGGTGTGGGGCGGCGAGGTACTGCTCGCGACGTACTCCGGCTTCGAGCGCTACGCCCACCTCCGCTACGTCCAGCTGCCAGGTGGTGATGCCGGTGTCCGGAACCCGTGCCGGATGGCGCTGTCCCACCTGCGCGCGGCCGGGCTGCCGTGGGACCCGCGGCTGCCCGCGGTCGCCGCGTGCTCGGACGAGGAGCGCGAGTTGCTCGCCGCCCAACTCGACCGCAACCTCGCCTGCGCGCCCACGTCCAGCATGGGGCGACTCTTCGACGCGGTCTCGGCGCTCGCCGGCGTCTGTCAGCGCGTCGGGTACGAGGCCCAAGCCGCGATCGAACTCGAAGGCCGGGCGGTCAAAGCGTCCGGGCAGTACGACTTCGCGTGCAACGGCAGCGACATCGATCCGGGGCCGCTGCTCGCGGCGGTGTGCCGTGACGTGCTCGACGGCGTACCGGCGTCCATCGTGAGTACCCGGTTCCACCGAGCCGTCGCGGATCTGATCGTGGCCGTGGCCGCGGACGTTCGCAACCGTACGCAGCTCAACACCGTCGCCGTGTCCGGCGGCGTCTTCGTCAACCAGCTGTTGCTCTCGGCAACCTGCCGTGCGCTGGCCCGGGCGGACTTCGCCGTCCTGCGGCCGCGGCGGGTGCCGCCGACCGACGCTGGCCTCGCGCTCGGGCAGCTGGCTGTGGCCGCCGGCACCCACAAGGAGGGTCACCATGTGTCTCGCGGTACCAGGACAAGTGAAGGAGATCCGGGAGCAGGACGGAACCCGGATGGGCACCGTGGACTTCGGCGGAGTCCTGAAGGAAGTGTGTCTGGAGTACCTGCCTGACCTGGAGGTCGGCGAGTACACGATCGTCCACGTCGGCTTCGCACTGCAGCGGCTGGACGAGGAGTCCGCGCTGCAGTCCCTCGAGCTCTACCGCAAGCTCGGCGCGCTCGAGGAGGAGTTCGGCGACCAGTGGGGGCTGGCGGCCCGGCAGGCCGGGGAACGCCGGCCGCCCGGTACCGATGAGAGGACGCCGCGATGAAGTACCTCGACGAGTTCAGCGACCCCCAGCTGGCCAAGCGACTGGTCGACCAGATCCACGCCACCGCCACCAAGCCATGGGCGATGATGGAGGTCTGCGGCGGGCAGACGCACACGATCGTCCGGCACGGCATCGACCAGCTGCTGCCCGACGGTGTCGAGATGATCCACGGTCCCGGCTGCCCGGTCTGCGTGACGCCGCTCGAGGTGATCGACAAGGCCCTGGAGATCGCCTCGCGGCCGGACGTCGTCTTCTGCTCGTTCGGCGACATGCTCCGGGTCCCAGGCAGCGGCCGTGACCTGTTCCGGATCAAGAGCCAGGGCGGCGACGTACGGGTCGTCTACTCGCCGCTCGACGCGCTCCGGATCGCGCAGCAGAACCCGGACCGGCAGGTGGTCTTCTTCGGCATCGGGTTCGAGACCACGGCACCCCCGAACGCCATGACCGTCTACCAGGCCAGGAAGCTCGGCATCGCGAACTTCAGCCTGCTCGTCTCGCACGTCCGCGTCCCGCCGGCGATCGAGGCGATCATGCAGTCGCCGGACTGCCGGGTCCAGGGCTTCCTGGCCGCCGGCCACGTGTGCAGCGTGATGGGTACGGCGGAATACCCCGAGCTCGCCGGCAAGTACGGCGTGCCGATCGTGGTCACCGGGTTCGAGCCGCTCGACATCCTGGCCGGGATCCTGCGTACCGTGACGCAGTTGGAGAACGGCGAGCACACGGTGGAGAACGCCTATCGGCGGGCCGTCCGCGACGAGGGCAACCCGGCGGCGAAGGCGATGCTGGCCGACGTCTTCGAAACCACCGACCGGGCCTGGCGCGGCATCGGCATGATTCCGCAGAGCGGCTGGCGGTTGTCCGAGAGGTACCGCGAGTACGACGCGGAGTACCGCTTCCAGGTCGGAGACATCGCCACGCAGGAGTCCACCGTCTGCCGCAGCGGTGAGGTGCTCCAGGGGCTGATCAAGCCACACGAGTGCGCAGCCTTCGGAACCCTCTGTACGCCGCGGAACCCGCTCGGCGCGACCATGGTGTCCAGCGAGGGCGCCTGCGCCGCGTACTACCTGTACCGACGGCTGCAGACACCCGAGGCGGTGACCAGCCGTGGCTGAGCCGATCACGGCACCGGACTTCAGCAACTGGACCTGCCCGATGCCGTTGCGCGATCACCCGAACGTCGTGATGGGCCACGGTGGTGGCGGGCAGATGTCCGGTGAACTGATCGAGCACCTGTTCGTCCCGGCCTTCGGGAACCCCGTGCTCGCCGGGCTGGCCGACTCCGCCGTCGTCGACGTCGGCGGCGCGAAACTCGCCTTCTCCACCGACTCGTTCGTCGTCCAGCCGCTGTTCTTCCCCGGTGGCAGCATCGGTCACCTGGCGGTGAACGGGACGGTCAACGACCTGGCGATGAGTGGCGCGCAGGCGTCGTACCTGTCCTGTGGCTTCATCCTCGAGGAAGGCGTCGAGCTGTCGGTGGTCGGGAGGATCGCCACCGACCTCGGCGATGCCGCCCGTCGCGCCGGAGTGCAGGTCGCGACCGGTGACACCAAGGTCGTAGACGCCGGTCACGGGGACGGCGTCTACCTCAACACGGCCGGGCTCGGACTGGTTGCCGACGACGTCGACATCCGCCCGCAGCGCGCCCGGCCCGGTGACGTGGTGATCGTCAGCGGCGAGATCGGGGTGCACGGGATCGCGATCATGAGTGTGCGCGAGGGGATCTCGTTCGGGACCGAGGTGGTCAGCGACTGCGCGCCGCTGAACGGTCTGGTCGCCGCGATGCTCGACGTCACGCACGACCTGCACGTCCTGCGCGATCCGACCCGCGGCGGCGTCGCCACGTCACTCAACGAGATCGCGCAGGCGTCCACGGTCGGAATCGAGCTCAGCGAACGGAACCTGCCGATCCCCGAGACGGTCGCGAACGCGTGTGCGTTCCTCGGGCTCGATCCGTTGTACGTCGCCAACGAAGGCAAGCTGCTCGCGTTCGTCGCGCCCGGCGACGCGGACGCCGTACTCGCGGCCCTGCGGGCGCATCCGCTCGGCGCGGACGCCGCCGTCATCGGTGAGTGCGTCGAGGAGCATGCGGGCCTGGTGGTCACGCGGACGGCGTTCGGCGCGACCAGGGTCGTCGACACTCCGATCGGGGAACAGCTGCCACGGATCTGCTAACGCAGCGCGTCGAGCCAGTCGTACCAGGCGTCGAGGCCGGTGCCCTTGGTCGCGGAGACGTGCAGCAGTTCGGCCTGTGGGTTCAGGCGGTGAATCAGGTCGAGGCAGAGGTCCACGTCGAAGTCGACGTACGGGAGTAGGTCGATCTTGTTCAGCAGCACGAGGTCGGCCTCGCGGAACATGTACGGGTACTTGGCGGGTTTGTCCGCGCCTTCGGTGACCGAGATGATCACGGCCCGGGCAGACTCGCCGAGGTCGAACAGCGCCGGGCACACCAGGTTGCCGACGTTCTCCACGAAGACCAGCGAACCCGCGGGCGGATCCAGCTCGTCGAGGCCACCGGCCAGCATCGACGCGTCCAGGTGACAGCCGGCACCGGTGTTGATCTGCACGACGCGGCTCCCGGTGGACCTGATCCGCCGGGCATCCAGCCAGGTCTCCTGATCGCCTTCGATCACGAGGGTCTCGCGGCGGCCGGCGAACGCGCGGACCGTTGCCTCTAGCAACGTGGTCTTGCCGGAGCCGGGTGAGCTCATCAGGTTGACGGCGCCGATCCTCTGCTCGGTCAGGCGGCGCCGGTTGACCGCGGCCAGGTGGTCGTTCTTGGCGAGGATCTCCTGCTCGAGCAGGATGGTGTGCTGGTCGTGCCCGTTCTCGTGGCTGTGCTCGTGACCGTGCCCGTGGCCGTGCTCGTGACCGTGGTCGTGCCCGGCGTGGTCATGTGGGTGGTCGTGGTCCGCGGTCAGCAGGTGGATCCGGGTGCCCTCGTCGGCGCCTGAGCACCCGCACGTGCTGCACATGTCATCGCACCTCCACCGAGACGATCCTCAGCTGCTCCCCGTCGGTGACGGCGAGATCCGCACTCCCGCAGGCACACAGCATGATCGGATCGGACAGCCCGAACTCGTCACCACACGTTCGACAGTACGCCCGCCCCGGCGGCTGGTCGATGTCCAACCGCGCGCCCTCCAGCCCGGTCCCCTGCGCCACCAGCTCGAAACAGAACCGCACCGAGTCCGCCACCACCCCGGACAGCGCCCCGATCTCCAGCCGTACGGCGTCCACCGGGACATCGCCGACCTTGTCGACGATCGCCTCGACCACGCTTTGTGTCACGGCGAGCTCGTGCACGCTCGCAGCTTAAGCCGCCACGCGAACCGCAGTCAGCGTTTCGGGTTCCGCCGGGCGCGCTCGACGGCGTACACCGCGGCCTCGGTGCGGCGCTCCATGTCGAGTTTGCGCAGCAGCGAGGAAACGTAGTTCTTCACGGTCTTCTCGGCCAGGAACATGCTCTGCGCGATCTGCCGGTTCGTCTTGCCGACGGCGATCTCGTCGAGGATGCGGCGTTCCTGTTCGGTCAGCGCCTGGTACCGCGGATCCTCGGCCGAGTCGGCCGACTGACGCAACCGGTCGAGCACCGCCTTCGTCATCGCCGGGTCCAGCAGCGATTCGCCGGCCGCCAGGCGGCGTACCGCGCCGACCAGATCGGTGCCGCTGACCTGCTTGAGCAGGTATCCGGCGGCGCCGGCCATGATTGCCGTGAACAACGCTTCGTCGTCGGAGAACGACGTCAGCATCAGGCAGGCCGGCGGCTCGGTCATCAGCGAACGGATCTCCCGGCAGACCGTGATGCCGTCCCCGTCCGGCAACCGGACGTCGAGTACGGCGACATCGGGCTGCAACGCCGGCACCCGCGCGATCGCCTGCGCGGCCAGCGTCGCCTCGCCGACGACCTCTATGTCCGGCTGGCTCTCGAGCAACTGCCGCAGCCCGAGCCTGACGACCTCGTGGTCGTCGAGCAGGAACACCTTGATCCCCATGTCACCTCGCTCACCACACGCTCACCACACGCTCACCACACGCTCACCACACGTCCCCCACTGCTTCGCGCGACCCAGCGTAGCCGGACGGTCCGCTCACGTCATCGGATCGACCGCACCCGAACGCCGGGACGGTTCCTCAAGAGGAGCGAATTCCGTACGGTTAGTGACGTGGGCGATACACCGGGAAGTTCTGACCGGATCTGGGACGAGGAAGCGCTGCGGTTCGCCGGTCTGTCCCGCGTACGGCTCGACGCACTGCTGCAGGAGTTGCTCGGGCGGGTCGACGAGATCATGGACTCGCAGGACCGGCTCCGCGCCTTGCTCGACGCCGTGGTCGGGATCGGCACGGACCTCGATCTGAACAGTACCCTCGACCGGATCGTGACCGCGGCGTGCGATCTCGCCGGCGCCCGCTACGGCGCGCTCGGCGTGGTCGGCCGGGACGGCAGACGTCTGAGCAGGTTCATCACGCACGGAGTCACCGACGAGCAGTCCGCGGCGATCGGGCCGGCCCCGCAAGGCCATGGCCTGCTCGGTCTGCTGATCCAGCACCCGACGCCGCTCCGCCTGCACGACCTGGCCGAGCACCCGGAGTCCTACGGCTTCCCACCGAACCATCCCCCGATGCGCAGCTTCCTCGGCGTCCCGATCCGGACCCGGGACCAGGTCTTCGGGAACCTGTACCTGACCGAGAAGGCTTCCGGCGCGGACTTCACCGGGCAGGACGAGCGCAACGTCACCGCCCTCGCCGCCGCTGCCGGCGTGGTCATCGACAACGCCCGCCTGTACGCCGACACCGAACGCCGCCGGCGCTGGCACGAGGTCACCGCCGAGATAACCCAGCTGATGCTCGGCGCATTCGACCCGAAGGACGTGCTCCAGCTCATCGCCCGCCGCGCTCGCGAGGTCTCCGGTTCACGGGTCGGCGTCCTGCTGCTGACCGACGACGACCACCTGACGATCGAGGCGATCGACGGACCCGAAGACCTCGAGCGGTACGTCGGCCGGCGGATCGCCGCCGACTTCCCGGTGCTCGGCGACGTGGCGCGCGGCGACAAGCAGGAGGTGGTCGAGGATCTCGCCCAGCTTCTGAAGAACATCGGGCGTCGGGTCGACGACCTGCCGGAGGTGATGTCGCTCGGGCGCACGATCATGGCGCCGATACCGGCCGGCAGTCACGCGCCCGGCGGGCTGCTGCTCGTGGCCGCCGAGCGCGGCGCCGTCCTCGGTGTCACCGAAGGCACCGACCTGCTCAAGATGTTCGCGAGCCAGGCGACCCTGGCGCTCGACCGGGCACAGGCGCAGCAAGATCAGGCGATGATCGCCGTCCTCGAGGACCGGGACCGGATCGCCCGCGATCTCCACGACCTCGTCATCCAGCGGCTGTTCGCGACCGGCCTGCAACTGCAGGGCATCCAGCCTCAGGTCCGGCCCGAGGTCCAGGAGCGGCTCCGGAACGCCGTCGAGGACATCGACACCACCATCCGGGACCTGCGCGCGGCGATCTTCGAACTGTTGCACCAGCCGGGCCGGAGCTCGCTGCGCGCCGACATCCGGTCGCTCGCCGCGGAGTACGCCGTACCGCTCGGCTTCGCGCCGCGGCTGAACTGCGCGGGGCCGCTGGACACCGTCGTACCGACCGTGGCGCGGCCGCAGATCCTGGCGACGATCCGGGAGTCGCTGTCGAACGTCGTACGGCATGCACGGGCCACCGCGGTCACCATCGACGTGGTGGTGAGCGGCAACCAGGTCGTCGCCCGGGTCAGCGACGACGGAGTGGGCATCGCCGCCGGCGACCGGCAGAGCGGCCTCCGAAACCTCCGCGAGCGCGCCGAAACACTCGGCGGCTCGGTCAGCATCCGCCCGAACGAACCACGCGGCACCACCGTCGAGCTCACCGCCCCACTCCACCCCTGATCACCTCGGGCCCTCCGGACCACGAACCGCTTCGGAGCCTGGGGCAACGAAATCCGCCGGGGCCGATTTCTGAGTCTTGCCGGGGCCGGAATTGCGGGTCGACGATCACATCCAGGGTGGGTGCTGCCGCGCGGCAGCAGGCTGAGGGGTGGGGAATGAGCGAGACATCCATGAGTGACGACGAACCGGGCGACCAGCGGGCCGGGCTCTGGCGGGTGAAGCTGACCTTCCGGGCCGACGGCATGACCGAGCAGGCGATCGACGACCTGTGCACCAAGCTCGAGGCAGAACTCGTCGAGCAACTCGGGGACCAGCTCTCCCACCCGATCTTCCTGATCGGCGGCCCGTTTCCCGACCACGATTCCCTCGCCCACGCCCTCGCCGAGGACATCTGACGCGCACGGCCGGCTCGCTCCGGTACCCCACCGGAGCGTCCGGCCGACCGCTGTCACCACTCGACGCCGGCCATGATCGCCCCCAATCCTGTACGCCGTTCCTGCTCCGACCGGACCGTGGCGGCTAGCTCGGAGCTTGCCGTCGGTGCTTCCCGCGCAGGTCCAGTTCGCGCTGCACGCGGAACCGGTAGATCTGCAACCTGATGTTGAGGACCCGCGCCCGGCCCTCGCGTTGCTGCCACCGCTCGTTCACGATCTCCTCGATCGTGGCGAGCGCCCCGACCAGGTCCTCGGTAGCCCAGTTGTCGAGCCGCTGCGTGCGGGCCAGCCGATCCAGGTACTCCGCCCCCATCGCCGGCTCATCCCCGGCCGTCGTGGCAATCGCCGTCCTCGTACCCTCTGGACACACCGGTGAGAACGGCGAGACGATCATGTATTGATGGCACCTGACCCCCCAGGACGTAGCTGCGACGCCGCCGGGGTCCAGGGCAGCTCAATGGACACCAAACGCTACCGCTCGACCCCTGGATGTCAAGGAGACCTGAACGTTCAGGCCGAGATGCGAGGACCGGGGGTACAAGCCGATTCGGTCCGCGGGAGCCCCTGATACCCGCGGACCGAATCACCCCTCCGAGCCGTCCTGGAAGTCAATGGCTGTCGAGCGAGCCCGACGATTCGATCACCCCGGCGCGCCGGTCGAGTTCGTACTGCAGCCGGCGCCGGTAGATGGCCAGCCTGATGTCGACGGTGCGTACGCCGCTGCGCGAGCGTGGCCGGTCGGCGTCGAGCAGCTCGATCACTGCAAGTGCAGCGCGCAGCTCGTTCGTGGGCCAGGACGACAGTCGCTCCGAATGGGCGAGCCGATCCAGCAGATCCGAACGTTGCTGTTGCGCCACGAGCGCTCAACTCCTCGGGAGTCTCTCCGCACCGAGGTCCAGGGCGCGTGCCGCCAACACCTTGACGATAGCCCTGTGCCCCGCGCGAAACCAGCACGTCCGGAAGACCCTTCGATATTCGTTGGCCCCACCCATGGATCGATGACCTGTGACAAGCGATTGAACCTCTGCGCGAGCTGCCGCCGGCGTGCCTGCTACCTGGTGGGCGGGAGGCCCCGGCAGTAACCTGGGAGGACTAATCGAGGCACGCTCCAGACCCCGGCGCCCACAGATCAGCGCCTTGGGGAGGGCCCGGTGCACCGATCATTTGATGACGCGCAGTCGCAGGCCACGGGGAGCGCGACGACCGGCAGATCGCTGCGGTTGTTGCCCGCGCAGTCGCCCGAGTGGGTGATCGTGCAGGTGATGCGGGACGCACAGGGTCCCGAGTGGACCCCGGCGTCGGCGGCCGACCGCCTGGTCGATCGGATACCGGACCCGCGGGTACTACGGCACGCCCGCGCGCACCTACGGACCATCGCCGGCCGCCGCGTCACGATCCACCGATTGCGCGCGGTTGCCACCCTCAACCTGGCGATCCACCGCCTCGAGCACGACAGCACGCCGGTCGGTCCGGCCACCGTAGGTCCGGCGTCGACAGCGAGTCCCGGGCCCGGCTGAGGGCTCCTCGTGCAGCAGCAGCATCAGGAGGGGGACGACGGGACGTGGTTGGTCGAGGCGGCGGTCACGTCCGCCGGCCGCGCGGGCGGCGACCAGAGCGGAGCGACCGTTCCGCGATGGCACGAGTGTGGACGGAATGGGTGGAGCAGGAGAGCAGCGCCCGCGTGTGGGGTGCGATCATCGCCGCAGCCAGCAGCGAAGGTGCCGCGCCGTCCCTGCCGCACGCCGTGACGGCCTGTGCGAACGCGCTGTCCGTGCTCGGTGCCGGGTTGTCGATGACCCAGGACGGCCGGATCCTCGAACCCTTACTGGCCAGCGGTCCCGAGGTGGGTGAGCTGGACGAGCTCCAGGACACCCTCGGCGAGGGGCCGAACCTGGTCGCCGTCTCGACCGGCGCGCCCGTGCTCGAGGATGACCTGAGCCGCGCCGAGGCCGGGAACCGCTGGCCGGTGTTCGCCCCGGCTGCCGTCGAACGCGACGTACGGGGTCTGTTCGCCTTTCCGATCGGCGCCGGGGCGGCGTGTATCGGCGTACTCAGCGTGTACCGGCGTCCGGCCGGGCCGTTGTCACCGGGGCAACTGCGGGACGCACTGGTCTTCGCAGATGCCTTGTTCGTGCTGGCGCTGGACCACCGGCAGGGTCTGAGCGCAAACCTGACCGACGTCATCGACGCCGCCTTCACCGCGCGTCGTGCGGAGGTCCATCAAGCCGCGGGGGTGGTCGCGGCGCAGGAGCACATCCGGGTCGCTGACGCACTCGCGCGCCTGCGGGCCCGGGCGTACAGCAGCGGGAGACCACTTCACCAGGTCGCTACCGATGTGATGACCGGCCACCTCCGGTTGTCGACCGACGACCCGATGAGCAGGAACGGAGAGCAGGAGGAGTGATGGGCGCCTCTAATCGGAGGGTGCGGGAAGTCTTCATCGAGATGACCGACACACTCGTCGAGGATTTCGACATCATCGAGTTTCTGGACCGGCTCGCCGGCCGGTGCACCGAGCTGCTGGGGGTGTCCGCGTGCGGCATCCTGCTCGTCGACCATCACGGCGTACTGAATCTCGTCGCCGCGTCGACCGAGCAGGCACGTCTGGTGGAGCTCACGCAGCTGCAGAACTCCGACGGACCGTGCCTGGACGCGTTCAACACCGGACGGCCTGTCCAGCGGGCGGATCTGCGAGAGCCCGACCCGCGGTGGCCGCGTTTCACCGCGGCCGCACTCGCGGGTGGATACCGGTCGGTGCAGGCGTTGCCGATGCGGCTGCGCGAGTCGGTCCTCGGAGCGGTCAACCTCTTCAGCGCCCGGGTGGGGCCACTGGACAGCGACACCATCGCGCTCGGGCAAGCGCTCGCCGACGCCGCCACCATCGGCATCGTGCACCAGCGGACCGTGGCCCACCAGGAGATGATCACCGAGCAACTGCAGACCGCGCTGAACAGCCGCATCCTGATCGAGCAGGCCAAGGGCTTCCTCACCCACAGCCTCGACATCGACGTCGACGAGGCGTTCACCGTCCTGCGCTCGACGGCCCGGAGCACCGGCCGCCGGCTGACCGATGTCGCCGACGACATCGTCCAGGGGCACATGAACCTCGGCGAGTCGCAGCCGTCGCCCGGCTCCTCACCGACCTGAGCCACCCACCGTGCGACACTGCCCTGGCAGAGCTGCATCGCTTTTGCACCAATTTCGTCAGGACCGACCGGAGGTAGCACATGGACGACGCGGACGTCATCGTTGTCGGGGCCGGTCTGGCCGGACTCGCGGCCGCGATCACGCTGCAGACCGCCGGACTCCAGGTCCTGCTGCTGGAGCAGGCCGACGAGGTCGGCGGACGAGTTCGCACCGATGAGGTCGACGGCTTCCTCCTCGACCGTGGCTTCCAGGTCCTGCTCCCTGCCTACCCCGAGCTCCAGCGGCTGCTCGATCCGGCGGCTCTCGACCTCAGGGCCTTCAGTCGCGGCGTCCTCGTTCAAGGCCGCGACGAGCGCTGGGACCTCAGTACGGCGTACCGGGACAAGGCCACCGTCGCCTCGCTGGCGCGGTTCGCCGGCAAACGACCGCTCGACGCGCTCGCGGTCGGTGCCTTCAGCGTGCGCGACGCGGTCGTCGACGCCGCCCGGCTGCGTGGCGCGACGCCCAGGGAGACCGGACTAGAGCTCAGCCGGTGGCACGTCTCGCAGCGAACGACCGAGGAGATCTTCCAGCCGTTCCTCGCCGGGGTGTTCCTCGATCCCGATCTGACGACCAGTTCCAAGATGTTCCACCTGCTCTGGCGATGCTTCGTCCGAGGCGGTGCGGCGGTGCCGGCCAACGGCATGCGCGCGTTGCCGCACGCCCTCGCGGACCTGCTGGCCGACGACGCGCTCCGACTCTCCACCACCGTCGAGTCGATCGAATCCGGCGCGGTCCGGACGACCGGTTCCGCCAGCCCGCTCAAAGCCCGAGCCGTCCTGGTCGCGACGGACGGGACGGACGCCTCCGGACTGCTGCCGAGCGTCAGCGCCCCCGACTGGCGCGGCGTCACCACCTGGTACTTCGCGGCGCCGGACGCACCGCTCCACCGGCCGACCCTGCTCCTCGACGGCGCCGACGGCTCCCTGATGAACACCGTGGTGATGAGCGAGGTCGCGGGTACCTACGCACCACCAGGCCGCGCGTTGATCGCCGCCTCGGTCCCGAACACCACCTTCAACACCGACGTGGCGCGGACGCTGCTCAGCCGGCTGTACCAGACATCGACGTCGGACTGGGAACTCCTCAAGGAGTACCGCATCCCGCGAGCACTCCCGCGGATGACCGCGAACCATCTCCTCACCACGCCCGCCAAGGTCGCCCCCGGCCGCTACGTCTGCGGGGACCATCGCGACACCAGCTCGATCCAGGGCGCGCTGTTCTCAGGCAGGCGCGTGGCGACCGCGATCGCGCAGGACCTGACGCGTCACTGAGTGGACTCGGCTGTCCGGCCGAGGACGTGGCGGAGCGTGTCCTCGAGCTCCGGACGGCGGAAGGTGTGTTTGACCTCGGTCAGGCGGCTCGGCAGCACCCGCTGGGAGGCCAGGGCCAATTCCTCGGCACCTTCCTGGCCGAGGAGGATCCGCGGGCCGATCGAAGGGACGCGGAACAGCGCGGGTCGCCGGAGCACGCGCGCGAGCGTCGCGGCGTACTCGCTGTTCCGGACCGCGGTGGGCGCGACCGCGTTCACCGGGCCCGACAGCGCGTCGTCGTAGATCGCGCGGTGGTAGATGTCGACGAGGTCGTCGATGCCGATCCACGACTGCCACTGGCTGCCGTCGCCGAGCGGTCCACCGAGGCCGGTTTCGAAGAGCGGGTACTGCAGCTTCAGGACGCCACCGGCCGGCGTCTGCACCAGGCCGGTCCGCACGTTCACCACGCGCAGACCGCCGTCGATCGCGGGCTGCGCGGCCTGCTCCCACTCCGCGACCACGTCTGCGAGGAATCCCTCACCACGATCGCTGGCCTCGGTCAGTTCCTCGTCGCCGCGGTCGGGGCCGTAGTACCCGATGGCTGACGCGCTGACGAAGACCTTGGGACCGTTCTCGGTCGTGGCGGCGGCTTGGGCCAGGGAGAGCGTCGGCCCGATCCTCGACGCTCTGATCGCGTGCCGATGCGCAGCGGTGAAGCGGCCGGCGATCGAGGCACCGGCCAAGTGGACGACGGCGTCGACGCCTTGCAGCAGGGTCGGGGCCGGGATCTCGGTGTCCCAGAAACGCTCGTCCGGCTGGTCGGTCGGGCGCCGGACGAGACGGATGACGGTGTGTCCCGCCGTACTGAGCAAGGCGGTCAGGGCCTGGCCGATGGTCCCGTTGCTTCCGGTGACGGCAACGGTGAGCGGACGCATTCCACCGTCGGCGGCGCGATGCAGCGCGGACAGGTCGTCGGCCAACTGCCGGTGCCGGTAGGCAAGCATGGACTTCAGCATCAGACCCGGCACGTTGCTGTCGATCCGGTCGGTGATGCGGGTCCGGTCCGGGCCGAGCGCCTCGAACTCGTGGGTATGGCGCCAGCGCACCGCCCACCGCAGCGGGGCCGAGTCGAGTTCGTCGACGAAGCGGTCGGGAGACTCGGCGCCACTGTGGCGCGCGACCCAGCGCAGCCCGAGTGGGAAACCGAGCACGGCGACACCGTCCGACAGGTCGTCGGCCTCCTGCTCGATCCGCACCGGCATCCACGGCGGGGTCAGCCGCACGATGGCTCCCGGCCGGCTGTGCCAGGCGTAGACCTCGTCCTGCGGAAAGTTCAGCACACTGCTCTTGGTCAGGCCCACGACGACGATCCCTTCCTAGCTCCCGTATGCACCACTTTTGCACAACTTTTCTCGTTGTCGCTGCATCCGCCCCGCAAACTCCGTCGGAAGAGCAGAGAAGAACCCCGATCCCTAGGAGGGCTTCCATGTCCGTGCGACCAGTCCGACGAGTCCGACGAGTCACTGCCCTGCTCGCCACCGGCCTCTTGGCCGCCATCGCCCCTGCGATGGCGGCCACCGGGGCCGAGGCCAGGCCGGCAGCCACCGCGACCGTCTCCGTGCTGCACGCCGTGCCTGGTCCGACCGTCGACGTGTACGCCAACGGCAAGGCGCTGCTCACCAACTTCAAGCCAGGTACCCTGACCGACCCGGTCGAACTCCCCGAAGGCACCTACGACCTCAAAGTGACCGCGGCCGGAGCCGGTCCGAAGGGTGCGGCGGTCATCCAGGCGAACGACGTCAAGGTGCCCGGCGGCGCCAACATCACGGTCGTGGCGCATCTGTCGGCGGCGGGCAAGCCGGTCCTGACGCCGTACGTCAACGATGTCTCCAAGCTCGCGGCCGGCCAGGCCAGGATCACGGTCCGGCACGACGCGGCGGCGCCCGCGGTCGATGTCCGTGCGGGCGGCAAGCCGGTGTTCAAGGGGCTGACCAACCCGAACGAGGCGAAGGCCGACCTGCCGGCCGGCACAGTCAAGGCCGATGTCGTGCTCGCCGGGACGTCGACGGTCGCGATCGGCCCGGCGGACGTGAATCTCGAGGAGGGTACGAACACGATCGTTTATGCCTGGGGCAGCGCGTCCGGCAAGAACCTGAAGCTCGCCGTCCAGACGATCTCGGGCCTGCACGGGCACCCCTCCGGCGTCCCGGGCGGTACCGGTGGTCAGGCCGCCGAGGTCGGCGACTCATCCGCCTCGCTGTGGCTGATCGGCGCCCTGGCCGTGGCCGGTCTGGCGGTCGTCGGCCTGGGTACGGCGGCGATTCGGGGGCGTGCCCGGTCGTGATCCGGCCTCGCGGTGCGGCCGTCCTCGTGATGGCCGCACTCCCCGTCCTCGGCCTCGCCGGCTGCGCCGCATCGGACGGCGTGGCAGGCGACCGAAGCGGGCGGGCGGAGCAGTCCGCGCCGGTCGCTGCCACTCCTCGTCCGGCAGCTTCTCCCCCGGCAGCGTCGACCGCTCCGCCCGCTCCACGCCCTGGAGCGGCGTACGGCGGTATTCGCACCCACCCCGCCGTCCCGTCGGTCGCTCCGACTACGGCGCGACCGCTGCGCCTGCGTCTCGCGTCGGTGGGGATCGACGTACCGGTCGTGCCGGTGGGAGTCGCCCCGGACGGACAAATGGCCCTCCCACCGAATCCGGCGACGATCGGTTGGTACGAGTTCGGTCCCGGCACCACCGCCGCCCGCGGTTCGGTGGTCCTGGGCGGTCACGTCGACAGCTTGCAGTACGGTGTCGGGCCGCTCGTCCGGCTCCGCGGTCTCCAGACAGGCGCGTCGGTCGTCGTTGGTCTCACCGACGGTACGTCGACGACGTACCGGGTCCAGAGTGTCCAGGACATCCCCAAGGCCGGCATGGCGTTCGACCAGGTCTTCGATCGTGAAGGGCCGCGGCTGCTCCGGATCATCACCTGCGGCGGCCCGTACGACCGCGGCCGCGGGGGTTATCAGGACAACCTCGTCGTCGTGGCAGTTCCCGCATGACCCGGGACCTGTCGGCCACCGTCGGACCGTGGGGCTTCGCTAGAGTTCCGAGCGTGAGCAGCAACGGGGCCGGGGAACCGTCCCCCGCGGAGATCGCCAAGGGCCTGGCGGCCGGCCGCGAGGAGAGCCTCGCCGATGCCTACCGGCGCTGGGCCGGCCTGGTCTTCACGCTCGCCCACCGGGCGCTCGGGGACCGCGACGACGCGGAAGACGTCACGCAGCAGGTCTTCGTGTCCGCCTGGCGCGGGCGGCACAGCTTCGACCCCGATCACGGTCAGCTCGGCGCGTGGCTGACAGGCATCACCAAGCACCGGATCGCCGACCGGCTCGCCATCCGGCACCGCGACCACCGCAACGCGGCGGCTGCCGCCGACCTGCTGGACACCGCCGCGGCACCCGACCAGCTCGACCAGCACACCGTCGACCGGGTGCTCCTCGCCGACGAGCTCGCGAAACTCGAGGATCCCCGCAGAACGATCCTCCGGCTCGCGTTCTACGAAGACCAGACATACCCGGCGATCGCGGAGCAACTCGCGCTGCCGCTCGGAACCGTGAAGAGTCATGTCCGGCGCGGCCTGCTGCATCTGCGGGACCGCTTGGAGGAGGTGAAGAGTGACGACACATCTCGATGAGGAACTGCTGGCCCAGTGGGTCATCGACGGCGACATCCCTGATGACGCCGCCACCGATCACCTCCGTCGGTGTACTCCGTGCAGCGAACGCCTGGCCGAGCTGCGGGCGGTCGCGAGCGACCTCGGCAACCTGCCCCGGCTGGAGAACCCGCCGAGTCACGTCTGGGATCGCGTCGAGGCCGAGCTCGGGTTCCGGAACGCTGTACAACCGGTGACCGCTGTGCCTCCGACAGACGGGCGGCGTGGAAAGCGACCGACCCGTACGGCGTTTGCGATCGCCGCGAGCGTGGCGGCGATCCTCGGCGCCGGTGCGGGAGTCGCCGGCACCCTGCTGGCGACCTCCGACGACTCACCACCGACGACCGAAGCGGTGGTCAGGCTGGAACCACTCGCCGGCAAGTCCGGCGCGGGCAATGCCGACCTGGTGCGGGGCACCGCCGGCAGCCAGCTCCGGGTCACCACCACCGGTCTCAGCAAGACACCGGGTTTCTACGAGGTCTGGCTGATCAACGAGGACGGCAAACGGATGGTCTCGCTGGGCGTCCTGGATCCCGGCACTGGCGGAACCTTCCAGGTCCCGGCCGGCCTCACCGGACAGGGCTACCGGATCGTCGACATCTCGCTGGAACCCGACGACGGCAATCCCGAACACTCACACGACAGTGTGGTCCGGGGTTCGCTGCCGGGCTGACGTGCGGTAGACGTCGATGACCTGGGCGACGGCCGCGTCGAGATCGTCGAGGTCGCGGTCGGGCCGCAACCATCCGGGACCGGCTGTCAGCACCTGGTGTCCGTGCCCCTCGACGCGTCGCCGCAGCACGCTCTGGCCGCTGCGCCGAATGGTCGTCCACAGCACCACCACGGCCGGCGCGGCCCGATCGGCCGCGGCCACGATCGCCGCGTCGTTGCCACCCGCGGCGAGGGCGATCACCGGGATCCCCCGTTCGAGCAGGACGGCGCGCAGGACCGACAGCGGCAGGGTATGGCGCTCGTCCGGGCACGGCACCAGCAGGCACGGCGTCCCGTGGTGCTGCAGGCCGCGGCGCACGATGTAGCGCTCGATCGCCTCGTCGACGACTCCGGCCAGCAGGACGGTCAGGTCGATGCAGTCGCCGGCGTCCGCGAACCGCTGCTCGAGTTCGTGGAACGCGGGCACCACCACCTCGGTCCAGACGCGCTGGATACCGCGGCTCTCGATCGAGCGGTCGAGCATGTCGGCCATCGCGGCCACGTGGTACGTCTCCGCGGACGAGAGCAATGCGCTGGGCTCGGACACGGCCGGTCCGGTCGGCGCGCTGAGGCGGGCGGCGTCGACCGGCGACGTACCGCCGGCGATCAGCGCGATCATCTGCCGCAGCCGCGCCACGTCCTCGGCGGAGTAGCGCCGATGCTGACCGGCGCTGCGCAGCGAGGGGCCGATACCGTACCGCCGCTCCCAGCTTCGAATCGTCACGGTGGGAACGCCGAGCATCTCCGCGACGCGCCCCACCGGCCACACCACCTCCCCTGTGGCGGTGTACTGCGTGGTCCCCGAGCGTCTTGCCATTTCACTACGATGTCACGAAACCCGTCCGCCGACACCGCGCTTCCCTGACTTCGTCAGGGCGTCGGGCTGCTCCGGGTCCTCGGCAGCGTGGCGACCGGACCGGCCGGCGCGAGCATCCGCGAGTTCGGCGATCGTGGGCTTCTGCACCGCGTCGGCGAAGTAGAACCGGCTCAGGGCGGCGCGGATCCGGTCCCGCCGCCGGTGCGGCCGAGCGACGCCGTTCGCGTCGGTCGCGGGCGCCACCTCGAGGACGGTGTCCCGGTCACGGGCGGTCAGCGCGTAGGCGTCGTACGTCGAGATCGGCTCGTGTCTCTCGGTGTACTTTCCCTCCGGCGAGCGCACGATGATGCCGGTCTCCCGGCCGTGGAGCAGTCGCTCGCGGTCGGCCCGCTGGAGCGCGATCGCCCACCGCCGGGTGATCCAGAAGGCGATCACCGGGCCGCAGACGATCAGCACGCGGCAGACCCAGGTGATGGTGTTGATCGAGGAATGGAAGTGCGTGGCGATCAGGTCGTTACCGCTGTTCAGCCACAGCACTCCGTAGAAGGTGATCATCGCGACCCCGATGCCGGTCCTGGTCGGGACGTCGCGCGGCCGGTCGAGCAGGTGGTGCTCACGCCGGTCACCGGTGACCCAGGCCTCGAGGAACGGATACAGGGCGACGAAGCCGATGAACAGCGGCGGCACCAGCAGGGCCGGCAGGAAGATGTTCCAGCTGATGGTGATCCCGGCGACGTGCGACTCGATGCCGGGCATCAGCCGTACGGCGCCGTCCAGCCACCCCATGTACCAGTCGGGCTGCGACCCCGCCGTCACCTCCGCGGGGTTGTACGGCCCGTAGAGCCAGACCGGATTGATCTGGAAGAGCGCACCCAGCAGCGCGGTCACACCGGACACGACGAAGAAGAAGCCACCCGCCTTCGCGGCGTAGACCGGGAACAGCGGGAAACCGACCACGTTCCGCTCGGTCCGGCCAGGCCCGCGGTACTGCGTGTGCTTGTGGTACACGACCAGGAACAGGTGCACGGTGATCAAAGCCAGCAGGATGCCGGGGATCAGCAGCACGTGGATCGTGAAGAACCGCGGCACGAAGTCGTTGCCGGGAAACTCGCCGCCGAAGATGAAGAACGCCAGGTAGCTGCCGACGACCGGGGCGGCCAGGACGAGGCCCTGGGTGATCCGCAGGCCGGTACCCGACAGCAGGTCGTCCGGGAGGCCGTAGCCGATGAAGCCCTCGACCACGCCGAGGAACAGCATCACGATGCCGATCAGCCAGTTCAGCTCCCGCGGCTTGCGGAACGCGCCGGTGAAGAAGATCCGCAGCAGGTGCACGCTCATCGCCGCGACGAAGAGCACGGCGGCCCAGTGGTGGACCTGCCGCATCAGCAGGCCGCCACGGATGTCGAAGGACAGGTGCAGCGCCGAGGCGTAGGCCTCCGACATGTGCAGGCCCTTGAGCAGGCTGTACGGCCCCTGGTACTCGACCTCGGCCATCGACGGCTTGAACCACAGGGTCAGGAAGACGCCGCTGAGAATCAGCACGACGAAGCTGTAGAGCGCGATCTCGCCGAGCATGAACGACCAGTGGTCGGGAAACACCTTGCGGAGGTTCTTCCGCCCGAGCTTCCCGATCCCGAGCCGGTCGTCGGCCCACCGAACCGCCGCCGGGAATTGTTGTTCCGGTGCCATCTGCCAGCCTCCAAGGTGCTGGACGTTCCGGATTCAAACTTATGCACAATTGATGCACATCTGGTCGCCCGAGGCAACCGCCCGTGTCCGGAGCACCGTTGTCGGCGCCGACCGGTAGGGTCCGGAACCGTGGACGTTGGGGAGCGGATTCAGGACCTTGCCGATCGGATCGTCGTACTGCGGGACGCGTACTACCGCGGCTCGCCGGTGGTGGCCGACGCGGAGTACGACGCGGTCGAGGACGAACTGCGGGCGCTGATCGAGGCCAACCCGGAGCTGGCGCCGGACCCGAACCCGCTGGACCAGGTCGGAGCGCCGGCGGTGCTGCACGCGCCGGTGCGGCACTCGCGGCCGATGCTGTCGCTGGAGAAGGCGACGCGCCCGGAGCAGGTCGAGGCGTTCTTCGGCCGCTTCCCGGGCCAGTCGGTCGTGGTGATGCCGAAGCTGGACGGCCTGTCGCTGGCGCTCGTCTACGAGAACGGGCAGCTCGCCCGCGCGGTCACCCGAGGTGACGGTACGACGGGTGACGACGTGACGCCGCTCGTCCGGGCCCTCGCCGACGGGGTCCCGGAGCGCCTCGGCGTACCGGATCGGATCGAGGTCCGCGGTGAGGCGGTGATGTTGCGCTCCACGTTCGCCGCGTACAACGCCGCGCATCCCGACAAGCCGCTGATCAACCCGCGGAACGCCGCCGCGGGCACGCTGCGCGCCAAGGACCCGGCGACGGTCGCCGAGCGACGCCTGCAGTTCCTGGCGTTCGACCTGCTGAGCGACCGGGACGCCACCGACGCCGACCTCGAGCGCGCGCTGCAGGAGATGGGCTTCACGGCCGCCGACATGCGGCACTGCTCCGACGCCGCCGCGGCGCAGGCGGTGATCACCTCGATCGAGCAGCAGCGCAACGAGCTCGACTACGACCTGGACGGTGCCGTCCTGCGGCTGGCCGATCGGGACGCGTTCGCGGCCGCCGGCACCCGGTCGAGCTCGCCCCGCGGCGCGCTGGCGTTCAAGTTCGCCGCCGAGGAGAAGACCACGGTGCTGGCCGACGTGGTCTGGGACGTCGGCAAGACCGGCAAGATCGCACCCGTCGCCTGGCTGGAGCCGGTCTTCGTCGGCGGTACGACGGTCACCCGCGCGACGCTCGCCAACCAGGAGGTGATCCGGGCCCGCGACATCAAGATCGGGGACACGGTCCTGGTCCGCCGCGCGGGCGACGTGATCCCGTTCGTGGCCGGCGTACTCGACGCCTCCAAGCGCACCGGCGCGGAACAGGACATCGTGCCGCCGAGCGTGTGCCCGTCCTGCCGGCAGCCGCTGACCGAGCAGGGCAACAGCCGCGAACTGTTCTGCACGAACGTCTCCTGCCCGGCGCAGACGGTCCGTCGGCTGATCCACTGGGCGTCGCGCGCGGCCGCCGATATCGATGCGATCGGCGGGGTCTGGATCGAGCGCCTCGCCGAGGCGGGGATCCTCGAGAACCCCTCGGACTTCTACCGGTTGACGGCCGAACGGCTGCTCGAGTTCGACCGGATCGGCGAGATCTCGGCGGCCCGGATGATCGAGTCGATCGACGCCAGCCGCCAGGTCGGACTGCGGCGCGCGCTGATCGGACTGGCCGTCCCGATGGCTTCCGAAGGCACCGCGGCCAGGCTGTGCCGGGCCGGTTTCGGGTCCCTGGAAGCGGTCGTGGACGCGGGCGTCGACGGGCTCGTCGCGGTGGAGGACATCGGCCCGAAGGTCGCGGCCTCACTGATCGAGCACCTCACCCGGCTACGCCCCGAACTCGAACGACTCCGCTCGGCAGGCGTCTCGCTCGACGTCCGCGAGGAGGACCTCCCGCCGGTGGTCGCGGCCGGCGCGCCACTGGCCGGCAAGACGGTCGTCGTCACCGGCGCCATCAGCGACCCACGCTCGGGCGAGAAGGTCGCCCGCCCGGCCTTCCAACGCCTGTGTGAGAAGGCCGGGGCCACCATCGCGTCGTCGGTCTCGGCGAGCACCGACCTGTTGATCACCGGTGCGGACGTCGGTGCCGCGAAACTCACGAAGGCGGAGAAGCTCGGCGTCACGGTCGTCGACCAGTCGGAGATCTGGCAGCAACTCGAAGCGGCCGATCTCCTCCAGAATTGACGCCGCCTTTTGCCGGAATCCGCGAGTAGTCTCGGGTCAGACGTGAATCGTGCCCGAGGGGGGAACGACCGTGACCCAGCCCGCTACTCATTCCGACCAGCCCGACTACCCGGACAACATCGACGCCGCGGTCCTGAAGATCGCCGGCGTCGTCGTGCTGGGCGCCGTGATGTCGATCCTGGACATCACGGTGGTCAACGTCGCGCTGCCGACCTTCCAGATCGAGTTCGGCACCCCGGAGAACCCGGTCTCGTACGCGCATGTCGCCTGGACCGTCACGGCGTACACGCTCGCGCTCGCGACCGTGATCCCGCTGACCGGCTGGGCAGCCGACCGGTTCGGGACGAAGCGGCTGTACATGATGGCGATCTTCCTGTTCACCGCCGGCTCGGCGCTCTGCGCGACCGCGTCGACGATCAACATGCTGATCGCCTTCCGGGTCCTGCAGGGGCTCGGCGGCGGCATGCTGATGCCGCTCGGGATGACGATCATGACCCGCGCCGCGGGGCCGCACCGGATGGGCCGGCTGATGGCCATCCTCGGCGTCCCGATGCTGCTCGGCCCGATCCTCGGCCCGATCCTGGGCGGCTGGCTGATCCAGGTCGCGAGCTGGCACTGGATCTTCCTGATCAACGTCCCGCTCGGCGTGATCGCGCTGGTGTACGCCTACTTCGCACTGGCCAAGGACACGCCGCACCGGTCCGAGTCGCTGGACATCCTCGGTGTCGCGCTGATGTCCCCCGGCCTGGCGCTGTTCCTGTTCGGCGTCTCCTCGCTGCCCGCCGAGAACGGTGACTTCGGCGCGCCCCGGGTGTGGGTCTCGATGCTGGTCGGCGTCCTGCTGATGGCGGCGTTCGTCTGGCACTCGTTCCGCCCGGAGCATCCACTGCTGGACCTCAGGCTGTTCCGCAACCGCAACCTGACAATCTCGATCGTCACCATGTTCCTGTTCGCCGCGGCCTTCTTCGGCGGCCTGCTCCTGGTGCCGACGTACTTCCAGGAGATCCGCGGCGAGTCCACGCTGCACGCCGGTCTGCTGGTCGCTCCGCAGGGGCTCGGTGCGATGGTGACGATGCCGATCGCCGGCCGGCTGGTCGACAAGGTGCCGGTGGGCCGGATCGTGCCGTTCGGGATCGTGCTGATCATCATCGGGATGTTCGGGCTGACCCAGCTCACCGCGACCACGCCGTACCCGTTGATCATCACGATGCTGGTGGTGATGGGCTTCGGGATGGGCGGCACGATGATGCCGCTGTTCACCTCGGCACTGCGGACGCTCAGGGGGCCACAGGTCGCCCGGGGGTCGACGCTGCTCAACATCAGTCAGCAGATCGCCTCGTCCTGTGGTGTCGCGACGATGTCGGTCATCCTCACCAACCAGCTCAACAACTCGCCGATCATTCCCGGCACCGAGCACCTCCCCGGCCTCAACGGCGGGCTGCACGAGACCCAGGCGGCGATTCTGGCGAACACCCACCCGGAGAGCATCGCCCCGCTGCACATCGACCCGGCCGCCCTGCTCCGCGGTCTCGTCGACGCGGCCGCTGCGTTCGCACACACCTATTGGGTCGCGTGGGCGCTGGTCGTCCTCACCCTGATCCCGGCCTTGATGCTGCCCCGCAAACGGGAGGTTGTCGTGCCCGCCGACACCAAGGCACCGGGTGCCGTCGTGGAGTGAGCGGGAAATCGCTGTCCAGAACCTGACGTCATGCTGGCGCCGGCGTGCCGGACCCGACAGGGTTGACGGCAGTCGACGAACGGGAAGAGCGCATGACGAACAGCACCGACAAGCACGGCGAGGCGACCGGCTTCCAGGAGCAGGCGCCGTACGACGCATCGATCGACCTCCGCACCGACTTCGTGATGGTGTACGGGCTGAACCCGAGCACGCCGGAGCGCATCGCCCGCTGGCGCGAGGCGGGGTACCGGGTGCACCTGATGACCGGCATCTCGTGGGGCACCTATCAGGACTACCTGGACGGCCGGTTCGACGGATCCGGCCACTGGGCCGACGCGCAGACCGCGGGCGACGGCGCACCGATCCTGCACGGCAAGAGCCCGGACATCCCGTACATGGTGCCGACCTTCGGCTTCACCGAGTACCTCGTGCAGAAGCTCCGTCCGATCATCGAGCTCGGCGTGGAGGGCATCCACCTCGAGGAGCCCGAGTTCTGGGCCCGCGCCGGGTACTCGGAGTCGTTCAAACGCGAATGGCAGGCGTTCTTCGGTGAGCCGTGGCAGCCCCCGCACAGCACCGCCGAGGCACACTTCCGCTCCGGCCAGCTCAAGCAGCACCTGCTCTCGCGCAGCCTGGACCGCGTTACCTCCGTACTGCGGGACGAAGCCCTCCAACAGGGTCGGCAGGTACGGTTCTACGTCCCCACGCACAGCCTCCTGAACTACACGCAGTGGCAGATCATCAGCCCCGAGTCGCGGCTGCGGACCCTGCCCTCGATCGACGGCGCGATCGCGCAGGTGTGGACCGGCACGTCCCGGACGCCGAACGTGTACGCCGGGAAGGTCGCCGAGCGCACGTTCGAGACGGCGTACCTGGAGTACGGCATCGCGCAGGACCTCACCCGCGGCACCGACCGCCGGATGTGGTTCCTGCACGACCCGATCGAGGACCACCCGGACCGCACCTGGGAGGACTACCTGGCCAACTACCAGCGCACCCTGATCGCCTCGCTGCTGCACCCGGGCGTCTCGCGGTACGAGGTGGCGCCGTGGCCGCACCGAATCTTCAACCGCCCGTACCTGCGCGAGGGGTCGACCGAACGGCAGCTCATCCCGCAGGACACCGCCACCAGCTACCTGATCGCGATGAACAGCCTCCGGGACCTGGACCAGCCCGACGTGCGCTGGGCGAACGAAGGCCCGCGGATCGGCGTCGCGCTCTCGGACACCGCGATGTTCCAGCGCTGGGCGCCGGGTGGCGAGAGCGGGCATTACGACGGTCTCCAGGACGCGCTGGCGCTGGAGGGCCGCGAGCAGCTGCACTTCTCCGACTTCTACGGTCTCGCGCTGCCGCCACTGTGCGACGGGCAGGAGGTCTGTCCCGTGCAACTCGAGAACCTCGTCGACACGCCGGACGCGCTGGACGACGTCGACGTACTCGTCCTGAGCTACGAGTTCCAGAAGCCGTTGGCGCCCGGCATCCATTACGCGCTCGCCGGGTGGGTCAGCCGCGGCGGCAGCCTGCTGTACGTCGGCGACGGAGCCGACCCGTACCACGAGATCCGCTCCTGGTGGACGGGTCGGTACGAAACGTGCGCCGACCACTTGGCCGAGGCGCTGGGCGTGGACCGCAAGCGGGACGGCGTACAGCCCGTCGGTGCGGGCCGGGTCAGGTTCCTGCCGTCCCGGCCGGCCGAGTTCAGTGAGTCGCCGGAACGCGCCGCCGAGCTGGTCGCGGCGATCCGCGAGCTGGCCGAGGCCGGCGGGCAGACCTGGGAGTCAACCAACTGGTTGTCGGTGCAACGCGGCCCGTATCTCGTCGGATCGGTGCTGGAGGAGGCCGGCGGCACGCATGTTGTCGAGGGCAAGTACCTCGACCTCCTGGACCCGCAGCTCGGTATCGTCCGGCAGCGGGAGCTCGGACCGGGACAACTGACCTGGCTGCGCGACCTGACCTACGACGACGAGCCTTTGCTGGCGTCCGCCGGCCGCGTCGTCGACTGGCAGCACGACGGGACCAGCATCCGCTTCAGCTGCGAGGCCCCGAGCGGCGTGCAGGTCACCACCGCACTCCGTGTCCCGTCCGAGCCGGCCGCCGTCATCGCCGACGGCACCGAACTCACAGACCTTCGCCACGACCCCGAGACCGGCGTCCTGTGGCTGCGCCACCCCGGCGTACCTGCCGGAACCGCCGTCGAGATCAAACTCTGACTCCGCGACGAACGGCCCGGCCGACTAACCGCCCGGGCCGTTCGTCGGGCCGCTCGTCGGCGTGTTGGTCGGCGTGCTGCCGGCGCCGTTGGTCGAAGAGCTGGACAGGCTGCCGAGAACCTTGTCGGGTGGGGCGGTGAACCGTTCGAGCGGCAGGCCGTGCAGGGCGCCGCGCATCGTGGTCTCCCAGATCGGACCCGCCGTACCCGAGCCGGTGGGGTCGACGATGTCCTGACCGTCGAGCCGGTGGCCGAACATCAGGTTCGTGTACGGCGGTGTCGCGTCGGCGACGACCGCTGCGGCGGCGAGGTTCGGGGTGTAGCCGGAGAACCAGACGGCCAGGTTCTGGTTGATCGTGCCGGTCTTCCCGGCCAGGTCCCAGCGGCCGAACTTCAGGTTCCCGCCGGTCCCACCGGGCCGCATGACGGCGCTCAGGACCCGGTTGACACCGTCGGCGACCCACGGCTCGAGAACCTGCTTGCAGGACTGGGCCGGAGTGTCGACCGACCGGCCGCCCAGATCGGTGATCGCGGTGACGAGGAGCGGCTCGCAGTACATTCCGCGGGCGGCGAAGGTCGCGTACGCGTTCGACAGCATCAGCGGCGTCACGTACCCGACGCCCAGCGTCATCGACACCACCTGGTCGAGCGGCCCCATCGTCTGCGCGTTGTACATCCCGAGCCGGGACGCGACCTTGGCGATCGCGCACAGACCGGTCTTCCGGGACAGCTGCAGGAAGTAGGTGTTCACCGAGTAGCGGGCCGCGTCCACCATCGTGAAGTCACCGCTGCGGGTGGAGTTCTTCGGCTGGTAGTTCATGTCCCGCGTCCACCCGTGGCAGGTCCGGTACCGGACGCCGCTGAGGTCGATCTGCGCGGGCGCGTTGATCCGGTAGTCGATCGGGATGCCCTGCTGGATCGCGGCCGCGATCGTGAACGCCTTCATCGTCGAGCCGTTCTGGAACCCGCCGTACCCACCGGCGTACGACTTCTCGACGTTGTAGTTGTACGCCGTCTCGTGCCGGCCGTTGCCGTACGGCGCGCTCTGCACCATCGCCTTCACCAGCCCGGTCCCCGGCTCGACCACCGTGACCGCAGCGATCGTGTTGTCGCTGACCTTGGTGTGCTTGTCGATCGAAGCCTGCGCGGCGGCCTGGATCCGCGGGTCGAGTGAGGTCCAGACCGTCAGGCCGCCGGTCTTCACGTAGCGGTCGCGGTCCTGCGTGGTCGCACCGAGCGCGGGATTCCGCAGCAGCTTGGAGACGACGTACTCGCAGTAGAAGGGGTACGCCGAGTTCGCGCAGCCGTTGAGAATCGGGCGTACCCGCGACGGATCGATCACGGGCGTGCGCAGCGCGGAGTTCGCCTGGGCTACCGAGATCACGCCGAGCTGGAGCATCCGGTCCAGCACCGTGTCCCGGCGCTCGACGGCCCGTTCGGGGTTGGTGATCGGGTCGTAGCCGCTCGGGTTCTTCACGATGCCGGCCAGCATCGCGGACTGCGCGAGGGTGAGGTCGGCGGCGTTCACCCCGAAGTAGTGCTGGGCGGCCGCCTGGACGCCGTAGGTGCCGTCACCGAAGTTGGCCAGGTTCAGGTACTTCGCGAGGATCTGGTCCTTGGAGTACGTCTGCTCGATCGCGATCGCGTAGCGCAGCTCGGTCAGCTTGCGCTGGTACGTCGGCGCGACCGCCGCCTGCTGCTCGGCCCGGGTGCGGGCGTTCTCCAGCAGCGTCAGCTTCACGTACTGCTGGGTGATGTCCGAGCCGCCCTGCATCGTCCCGTCGGCGTGGTTGCGGATCAACGCCCGGACCGTGCCCTGCAGGTCGAGCGCGCCGTGCTGGTAGAACCGTGAGTCCTCGATCGCGATCGTCGCCTGCCGCATGCTCGGCGCGATCTGCGAGAAGTCGACCGGCACACGATTCTCGTCGTACAGATACGCGATCAGGCTCCCGTCCGCGGCCAGGACCCTGGTCCGGACCTCCGGCGGCTGCGCGCCCAACTCCTGCGGCACCCGGTGCAGCGTGTCCACGACCTGCTGACTGCCGACCCCGACCATCCCGGCCAGCGGGATCACCAGTCCAGCCGTCAGCGCACCGGCGAGCGCGCTGACGCCGAAGAACCGCGTCAGCAGCCGTACCCGCTGCCCCGCCGCACGCACCCGTCCAGGCTAGGTCGCTTCGGCGTCCGAGGCACGCGGCTCTCAGCGTCCTCACATCCTCTTGCATGCAAGGTTGTATGCTTGGCGTTCGTGACCGAGCTTCCCGCTGCCGAGCGCGCGTACCTGTCCCTGAAGGACGGCATCCTCACCGGCACCGTCCGCGGTGGCGACTTGCTGAGCGAGGTCGAGGTCGGCGCCCCGCTCGGAATCAGCCGGACGCCCGTCCACGAGGCGTTCCTGAGGCTGCAGGCCGAGGGACTGCTGCGACTCGTGCCCCGGCGCGGCGCGGTCGTGGTCCCGGTCGAGCCCGGCGAGGCCACCGATGTCCTGGAGGTACGGCGAGCCCTCGAGACCGCCGCCGTACGCCGGCTCGCGGCAACCGGCAACGGGGATCTGCGGGCCACGCTGGTCCGATTGCTCGCGACCCAGCAGGAGCTCGCGGACGCGGGCGACGTCCAGGGCTTCGTGGTGGCCGACGAGCAGTTCCACAGCGCGATCGTCGCGGCCAGTGGCAACGCGCTCTCGCTGCGGTTCTACTCGACGCTGACGGATCGGCAGCGCCGGATGGCGCTGAGTTCGATCGGCGCCCGCACCGAGCACCTGACCACCTTGGTCGCCGAGCATCGTCGACTGGCCGAGTTCATCGAGCGGGGTGATCCGGACGGCTTCGACACGTCGTTGACGGCTCACCTCACTGCGACCCACGCGGCGTTCCTGGGTGGCGCCAGGTGACTTCTGACGTCCGGGTGCGGGCCATCCCGGCGGCTCGCACATCGGAACGCGCCTGGTGGCCGGTCGGCCTCGCGATGCTCGTGATCGGGTGGGGCGGTAACCAATTCACGCCACTGCTCATCGTCTATCGCCGGCACGGCGGGTTCTCCCAGCTCGACGTCGACGTCTTCCTCGGCGCGTATGTCGTAGGTCTCGTGCCCGGCCTGCTCATCGCCTCGGGTCTGTCCGATCACTTCGGCCGCCGCCCGCTGATGCTCGTGGGACTCGCGTCCTCCTTCGTCGGCAGCGCCCTGCTCGCGTTGGGCGACATCGCCGGCTACCCCGCATTGTTCGCCGGTCGCGCACTGTCCGGCATCGCCGTCGGCATCGCGATGGCCGTCGGAACCGCCTGGGTGACCGAACTGTCGGCGTACGCGGCCCCGGGAGCAGGCGCACGTCGATCCGCGATCCTGCTCACCACCGGCTTCGCCGCCGGGCCGGCGTCGGCGGGCCTGCTCGCCGAATGGACCTCCCCCGCCCTCGTCTGGCCGTACGTCGTGCACCTCGCGCTCTGCCTGCCCGCGCTCTGGCTCGTGCTCACCTCATCGGTCGAGACACGACACGAGTCCGGCAAGGACGTCCGGCTGCTCGACCGGCTCCGGGTGCCCGGTGTCGCGCACCGCCGGTTCCTGCACGTCGTACTGCCGATGGCGCCGTGGATCTTCGGCTCGGCCGGCGTTGCGTACGCGATCGTCCCGCAGGTCGTCGACGCCTCCTTGGGCAGGTGGGCGTTGCTCTTCACGTCCGGCCTGACCGTCGCCACGCTCGCCACGGGCGTGCTCGTCCAGCCGATCGCTCGCCGGCTCGACGACCGTTCCACCGCTCGCGCTGTCGTGGTCTCGATGGCGTTGATGACTGTCGGGATGGCGTTGGCGGCCCTGACCGCGGTGGTCGCCCGGCCCTGGCTCGCCGTACCGGTCGCGCTGGTCCTCGGAGCGGCGTACGGGATCGCGGTCGTCTCAGGTCTGCTCGAGGTCCAGCGGATGGCGCGGCCCGGCGAGCTCAGCGGCCTGACCGGCGTCTACTACGCCCTCGCGTACGTCGGGTTCTTGCTCCCGGCAGCTCTCGCGTTCCTCGGCCATTGGTTCGGCTTACCGACCATGCTGGCGATCGTCGCCCTCACCTGCTTGGCTTGCACGCTCGCCAGCTCGTCGGGCTGGTCCCGGCACCTGGTCAGCGGCGGGAGCGAGTGAGGGCCGGGTTGATCATGCCAGGGATGGTCTTGCCGGTGGTTTCCTTGCCGACGATGTTCGTGACCGCGGTGCCTGCGGTGAACGGGATCGCAACCGGAGTGCCGTACGTGCGGGCACCGCGGTTGTCTCGGACGGTGATGTGCGAGACACGACGGCTGCCCGCGGCCAGGAGGTAGGAGGCACGGTTCGGCGCGCGCCAGAGCGTCGCGGCGACAAGGTTCTGGGAGAACCGGCTGCAGGCACTGGTGTTCACGGCCGCCGACACGGGAAGTGCCGCGCCGGTTGGAGGCTCGAGCCGAACGCTGGCCTGCCCGCCGCCGGTCCACGTGTCCAGTCGTAAGCAGGTCCATCGAGCCGAGCCCCCGGTCGGCAGCGTCTGTTCCGCGAAGGTCCAGCTGTTGATGAGCCGGGCCGAACTGTTGCGCCAGGCATCCAAACCGCACGCGTGCAAGGCCCAGGAGCTGCGGGCGTCGGTGCTCAGCACCTCGCGCGGCGGGCGCGCCGCCTCGGCGGTCGGCGCCGGCATGTACGTGAGGTGCGTCGGCACGAAGGCGTCCAGGTCCGCCAGCACGAACGCATGCTTCTCGGCCACCGCCGGCGAACTGCGCAACTCGAGCACGAACCGGCTCCGGCAGCCGGCGCCGCCCGCGGGAACCGGAGCGGTCAGCCCGTTCGTCACCGCGAGCGGACGCGAAACCGCATCCCGTACGGCGAGATCGCGCACCGCCGAGCCGGCGATCCACGGCGCGACAAGATACCGCCGACCCTGCGGACCTCGACTCACGACGAGCGCCGCCGACGTCATCAGATCGGCCGAGTCGACCCGGTCCAGGCGCAGACTCCCTCGGCCACCGGCCTCGGTATACCGGCCGACCCGCTGACCGTCGTACACCACGACGACGAGCGATCCGTCGACGTTGCCGGCGTACAGCAACGAAGGCGGGTTCGTCGGCGGCACCGTCGAAGTACCTTGGGCCGCGTCGATCTGCGCCTGGTTCTGCCAGGCGCGCCACATCCGTGCCTGCAATCCCTTGTCCTGCAGGAGTTCGCCGCGGGCCGGCCAGGCGCTGAAGTCGAGTTTGGAGGTACGGCGCCACTCGTCGGCGGCGGCCGCTGCGGTGAATGCGGCCTGACGTGACGAACCGTGCGGGTCCGCTACGCCGATGCTCGCCGCCTGCTGCTGCTTCTCGGAGTCGTCGGTCAGCTGCCAGATCAGTCCGGCCGTGAGCAGACCGAGCACCGCGAGCACGGCCGGGATCGCCAGCAGAGCGAACTGCCGTCGCGTCCGCCGATTCCACTCCGGCGCCAGTTTCACCGCGCACGGGTCGAAGATCTGATCGGCCGGAACCGCGATCTGCCGAGCCGCCGCGAGCACGTTCTCCGGCGCGGCGATCCCGGCATCACGCAGTACGCCGGTCAATGCACCGTCCTCAAGTCCTGACCTGTGCAGCAGCGCCCACGCGGCTCGCACCTCAGGCGCGGACCGGTACAGCTCGACCTCGCTCTGCAACGGCTGCAGCGAATCGGTGACCGGGAAGAACCGCAGTCCTCGAATCCCCATCCAGCGCGGCACGGTGCGCGCCACCAGCGCCGCGCGGATCGCGGCACTGAAGAGCGCTACCGGCGCAGCGCCGTCGAGCCGTTGGACGATGGCGTGCGCCAGGAGCACTCGTCGGTGCCGGCCAAGTCTGACGGGGGTTACCAGGAAGACAACGTTCACCAGCGCGTCGTACGACTGGGCAACCATCGTTCCGGCTTGACCGCGACGCATGTTTCAACTTCCTGTCAGGCCCCGTACTGCTCAGACCGAACTACAACGAGGAGTCACGGACCGCGTTACGCAGCCGATCGAGCGGCCCGTCCGGGCCACCAGAAACGGTCTCCCAGCAGGAAAGCCAAGGCAGGTACGACGACGGTCCGCACGAGCAACGTGTCGAGCAGTACGCCGACGCACACGATCACACCCACTTGCGTCAACGTGATCAACGGAAGTACACCGAGCACCGCGAACACGGCCGCGAGCAACAGCCCGGCGCTCGTGATGACGCCTCCGGTGACACGCAACGCGGTCAGCATCCCGTCGCGGGTCCCGGCCGTGGCCGCCTCCTCGCGGGCCCGCGTGGTCAGGAAGATGTTGTAGTCGACGCCCAGCGCGACCAGGAACAGGAAGGACAGCAGGAACACCGAGCCGTCCAGCGCGGGGAACCCCAACAAATGGTCGAACAACAGCCAACTCGCACCGAAGCTCGCGAAGAACGACGCGATCACCGTCAACAGCAACAACACCGGCGCGAGCACGGACCGCAGTACGGCGACCAGCACCGCACCGACCAGCAGCAGGATCAACGGGATGATCAGCAACCGATCGCGCTGATCGGCCTTGTCCACATCGAGGGTCTCGGCCGGACCGCCACCCACCAGCACCGACCCGCCGTCGACGACATCCAGCGCACTCCGCAGCCCGCGGACGGAGTCGAACGACTTCGCACTCCCCGGCTCGGACGACAGGACGACGTTGTACGACACGATGTCGTCGCTCTTCCGGTCCGGGTTCACCTGGGCGACGCCGTCGACCGAACGCGCGACGCGCGCGATCTCGTCGGCAGCCGCGGCCGGCCCGACGATCACGACCGGATCGGTGCTGCCCGCCGGGAACGCCTGTGCCAGGACCTTCGCGCCCTTGACCGCTTCCGGCTCGACGCGGAACTGCTCGTTCTGCGCCAGCCCGGTGCGCGCCCCGAGTCCCCCGATGGCGAGTCCGGACAGCACGATCAGCGACGCGACCAGAACCAGGGCGGGGCGCTTGAGGACCGCCGTACCGAGACGTCCCCAGAGCTTTCCTTCGGACGCGCGGTCGCCGACGCGCGGCACGAACGGCCAGAAGATCCGGCGCCCGAACAACGCCAGTGCGGACGGCAGCACCACCAGACCGGAGATCATCGCGAACGCGATCCCGATGATGCAGGACACCGCGATGCCCTGCAGGGTTTCCGTGCTCGCGAGCAACAGCAGGGCAAGCGCGCCGATGACCGTTCCACCGCTGGCGAGGATCGGTTCCGCGACCCGGCGTACGGCGGTCTGGAGTGCGACCAGCGCGTCGTCGTTGCGCCGGAGTTGCTCGCGGTACCGGGCGATCAGCAGCAACGCGTAGTCGGTCGCCGCGCCGAAGACGAGAACGCTGGCGATGCCGGACACCTGTCCGCCGCCGGGGAGACCGAGCCTCGCGAGCACCTGCTCGGACAGACCGGTGGTGGTCTGTTCGGTGAGGCCGACGACGACCAGCGGCACGAGCACGAGGCCCGGACTGCGGTAGGTGATCAGCAGGAGGATCGCGACCACGATCGCCGTCACCATGATCAGGTTGGTGTCCGCGCCGTCGAAGACCCGGACCAGATCCGTCGTGAACGCGGCCGGACCGGTCACCGCGGCCTGCACTCCGGACGGCAGGTCCTCGAGATCGCCGCGAAGCTTGTCGACCTGCTTGCTGGTCTGATCGTCGTCGCCCGCCGGGAGCGTCAGGATCGCCAGCGCGACGGTCCGTTCCTCCGACACCTGAACCGGTACCCGGACGCCGAGCGCCGTGGCCCGCTCCCGGATCCCGGCCTGTTGGGCCGCGTCGAGCGCCGCACCGTCGGCTCGGTTGAAGACGATCAACGCCGAGGTCTCGTCAGCGGCGCCGGGCAGCTTGTCACGCAGGCGCTCCACCTGCGCGGACTCGACCGAGGACGACAGTCCGGTCGCCGAACGCGGCGTCGCGGCCTCCGGCTTCGGGGTCAGCAGGGCGACCGCCGCCACCGCCAGCCCGAGCAGGACGAAGATCACCGCGACGAGGCGGGAGGACGGCAGAGCTTTGGCTCGGAACACAAGAATCTCCAGAATCTAGTATCTCGATCATCAAGATATTAGACCGCGGGAAATCCCTCTGACACACCGGGTCCGAAGGTCAGGCCTCGTCGGCCAGATCGGTGCGGTACCGCTGGAAGGCCTCCAGGGTCGCCGCGAGATAGCGCTCGACAACCGCGAGCTCCGCGTCGCTGAACTGCCGCGTGACGTTGTCGTGCAACTCCCCCAGCGGGCCGAAGAACCGCCCGGCCAGCTCGAGACCGGAGTCGCCGTAGTGCAGGATCACCCGGCGCCGATCGGTGGTGTCGCGCTCCCGCCGTACGTGACCGGCGCGCTCGAGCCGGTCGATCAGGCTGGTCACCGTGCCGGTCGAGAGGCCCAGGTCGGCGGCCAGTTCACCGGCCGTCAGCGGATGACCGGAGCGGCCGGCCACCAGGATCCGGGTCAGCGCCTCGACATCGGTCGAGTGCACGCCGTTGCGCTGGCCGAACGCGTGACCGATCCGCTGGCCCTCGGCGACCAGCGCCTGCGTCAGCCGGGTCAGCTCATCGCGACGACCGGTTTCGCCCACCGCGACGACACCTCCGAACAACTCGACAACCGAGATAAATTACCATGTCGAAACGCGCCGTCCCCGTTCGTAGCGAGGGTGAGAGACCGGCACCGGACCGGTCGGGTCACCGCTAGGAGCACTCGGATGGACACCATCGCGCGCCACCTCTGCCGGCAACTGCTGGAGCCGATCCACCTGGTCGCCTACATGTCCGAGGAGCCGACGGAGGAAATCAACGCGCTCGGCTTCGAGGGCTACTGGCCGGGGTACTTCGCCGCGCGGTCGGCGCCGCTGGGCAAGGCACCGGCGGAGGTCGTCGACGCGCTGTTCTACAACTTCGCCCCCGGCGAGGTCGCCGCCTGCATCCCGAGCGTCTGGGACGTCACCACGCCCGAAGCGGTGCTCGCCGCCCGCGAGCGGGGCGCCGTCAAGGCCCTCCGCCGCATCCTCGGTGACCTGGCCGACTCCCCCGAACTCGCCCGTGCCGCCGACGTCGCCACCAAGGTCGCTGTCAACGCGCCGGCAGCGGGCCGGCTCCTGTACGCCGGTCTGCGCTCGATCCCGGTTCCGGACGAGCCGGTCGCCCGGATCTGGCACGCGGCGACGCTGCTCCGCGAACACCGCGGCGACGGCCACACGATCGCGCTCGTCGCCGCAGGTGTCGACGGGCAGGAAGCTCACGTGTTCCAGTCGATCGACTGGGGCATGAAGCCGCGCGACTACGGACGACTCGGCCCGCTCACGGACGACCAGCTGGCCACCGTCGTGAACGGCCTGCGCGCCCGCGGCCTGGTCGACGACTCCGACCGTTTCACCCCCGCCGGTCGCGCCCTCAAGAACCAGATCGAATCCCTCACGGACACCCTCGCCGCGCCGGCCTACGCAATCCTGACCCCCCACGAGGTCGACCAGCTCACCGCCGACCTCACCCCCATCGCAACCCGGCTCGAGGAGAACGGCTACTGAGCCGCCGCAAGGTGCGTGGTGAAGAAGTCGGTCAGCTTCGATACGGCGGGAGTGACGTACTCCGGCTTGTCGTACAGGTCGACGTGGGTTGCACCGTCGACCCAGAAGAGTTCCTTGGTGCCGACGGCTCGTTGGAAGGCTTCGACGCTCATCCAGGAGGTGACGGCGGCCGAGCCGGCGATCAGGAGGAGGGGGCGCGGGGCGATCAGGTCGACTGCCCGGAAGGCGTCGAACGTGACGATGCGGTCGATGCTCGACCACGTCAGCGTCTTCGCGGAGCGCGGGTGCATGCCGCGCGGTGTGCAGTAGTACTCCCAGCCTTCGAAGACGTGCTGACCACCTTGCCGGGCGACGTCCTCGGTCGCCGGGAACAGGTCGAAGGACTGGCCGTCGCCGTCCCGGGCTTCCGCCGTACGGGCTGCCGCGGAGGCGTCGAGCATGGACTGGAGTACGGCGGGATCCTGCGTCCCGTCGGCGCCCATCCGGAACTGGCGGGCGATGTCCGCGGCACTCACGGTCGCCACCGCCTTGACCCTGTGATCGGTACCGGCCGCGGCCAAGCTGTAGCCGCCGGACGCGCAGATGCCGAGAACTCCGATCCGGTCCGCATCAACCTCGGACCGGGTCGTCAGGAACGACACCGCCGCCTTCAGGTCCTCGATCCGCTGTCCAGGATCCTCCAGCCCGCGCGGCTCGCCCTCGCTCGCTCCCTGGTACGCCGCGTCGAAGGCGAGGGTGACGAAACCCTGCTCGGCGAGCAGGCGGGCGTACAAACCCGCGGTCTGCTCCTTCACTCCAGTGCCGGGATGGCCGACGACGACCGCCGGCGCGGGTCCGTCGACCCGGGGTGTGTAGAGGTGCCCGGCGAGCTTCAGGCCGGCGCTGACGAAGCTCACATCGATGGGCTGGATGGCGTTCTGCTGTTGTTCGGTCATGTCTCCACAGTCGGCGCGCGCCGAACCCGGTTCCAGGGAGGGTTTTGCCTGGGCAACCCAGTACCAGGCACGGCTCCCGTCCCTGGGAGACACTGGAGCCATGAACGAACTCGGCGAGTTCCTCCGCTCGCGGCGCGCCGCCCTCGAACCGCAGCAGGTGGGACTGCCGGACGACGGACGTCTCCGCCGGGTGCCGGGACTCCGCCGTGAGGAGCTCGCTCAGCTCGCGCACGTCAGCATCGACTACATCGTCCGTCTCGAGCAGGGCCGCACCCGTCGCGTGTCGCGTCCGGTCCTGGACGCACTCGCCGACGCGCTGCAGCTCGCCGAAGACGAGCGTGCCTATCTCTTCACGGTCGCTGACGTCGCCCCCACCCAACGCATCACCCGCCCGGCGGTGGCTCCGCAGCTCCGGCAGTTGCTCGACACCATGCACGACGTCCCCGCGATGGTGCTCAGCCGCACCACGGACGTCCTCGCCTGGAACCGCGGCGCCACGGCGCTCCTCACCGACTTCGAGGCCCTGCCGTCCGCGCACCGGAACCTGATCCGGCTCACGTTCCTCGACCCGGCGTTCCGTTCGCTGTACGCCGACTGGACGCGCTCGGCCCGCGAGTGCGTCGCCGTACTGCGGATGGAGGCCGGCCGCACACCCGGCGACCCGGCGCTGAACTCGTTGATCGGTGAGCTCAGCGTCCACGACGCCGACTTCCGGGTCTGGTGGGCGACCCATCAAGTTCGTGGCCCTCGGCAACTGGCCAAGACGTACCTGCACCCGGTCGCCGGCGAGCTCACCCTCGACGTGCAGCAGTTCACCGTCGACACCCACCCCGAGCAGTTCCTGGTCGCGTACACGGCGGCCCCGGACTCCCCGTCGTACGACGCACTGCGCTTCCTGCTCCAGATGGCCGAGTCCACACCGCGATGAACTCCGCGGCCGGACGGCGGTCAACCAACGCTGTCGGCAGGCGTACGGGCGATCGCCGGGTATGACGCCGTGCGCCGGCTCGTGATGCGGGCGGCGAGCTCGTGCCGGTACACCGGACGTGCCACGTCGGTGGTGTGGGTGAGCGTGCCGTCGCGCAGCATCTGGTGGACCTCGTCGACGCCGACGCCGAGGCTGTGCGCGGCGACCGACAACGGGAGCCAGCCCTGCCGCAACCGCGCCAGCACCACCACGTCCTCGTGCCGCAGCGGGAACTCCTTGCCGTAGGCATGCAACAGGCCCGCGGTGATCAACCGCCGGACCCCGGTCTGTCCGAGGCCGAGCTCGGCGCCTGCCTCCGCGACGGACATCCACTGGTCCAGGCCGACCTGGACGACGTCCGAGAGCAGCAGCCGGCGATGCGTGCGCGACCGGGCCGGCAACCGCCCCGCGCGCACCAGTCCGACCACCCGCTTCGGCGACACCCCGAGCAGCACCGCCGCCTGAGCGGTCGTCAGCAGTGGGTCGTCCACCATGATCGGCTCGCCGAGCAACTCGGCCAGCCGTGCGCGATACTCCTGTCCCAACGCGTCTTCTGTCACCGCAGCCCCTCCCCAGTTCGCTGCCGCACGCGAGCGGTTGACGGACAACACGCTCTGTAGCCATTGACGCATGATCAGATCTACACGGTCGAGGATCGAAATTCGCTTCCTGGACGACGAGTCCGGATCCCGGAAGGCCGTGGCAGGAGCTCATTCCCGGGCGGGAATTGTCGCGCCGGTACCGCGTCCCGAAGATCTGCGTATGACTGTGGACGCGAAGGTCGGCGTACTGCTGCCGACGGGACAGGCGCACTGGGCGGGCGGGGATGATCCGCGGGACCTCGTACGGCTGGCGGTGCTGGCCGAGGGGCTCGGGTTCGACTCGGTATGGGCGAACGACTCGGTGCTCACACCACGGATCGAGGCGCTGACGGCACTCACCGCGGCCGCGGTCGCCACCGAGCGATTGACAGTCGGTACGGCGACATTGATGCCGGTGACGCGGCGCCCGGTGAACGCGGCGCACAGTCTGGCGTCGCTCGACCTGGTGTCCGGTGGGCGGCTCGTGGTTGGCGTCGGCGCGGGGTTCCCCGGACGGTTCGGGGAACCCTTGCACCGGTTGTCGGAGGTGCCGTGGGGACGGAGGTTCAGGCGGCTCGACGAGACGGTGGCGTTGTGGCGACAACTCTGGACTGCCGATGAGCCGGTGACGTTCCACGGCGAGCTGCTGCGACTGGACGACGTACCGCCGGCCATCCGTCCGCACACGGCCGGCGGACCGCCGGTCTGGCTCGGCGGGTCGACCCCGGCGGCGCTCGAAAGGACGGGACGTTTGTACGACGGTTGGCTGCCGTACCCGCCGGACGCGCAGGACTACGCGGCCGGCGTGCAGACCGTGCGGAAGGTCGCCGCGGAAGCCGGGCGACACGTCGACTCGGCGCTGTTCGTCTCGGTCGCCGTGACCGACACGATCGAAGAAGGTGAGGAGCGGTTGGGCGCCTACGCACGAGCCGGCTACGGGATGGAGCTCGACGAGCTCCGCAAGATCCAGGCGGTCGTCGCGGGACCTCCGGCGTACCTGACGGAGTACCTGCAGCGATACGTCATGGCCGGCGCCGGCCACCTGGTCTGCCGACTGGCCGTCACCGATCTCGCGGAGTACCGCCGGCAGCTAGAGCGACTGGCTACTGTCGTTGTATGAGTCGACTCGTGGTGGATGCGCCGATCGTTGGTGTGACTGTGTACCCGGACCGCGCGCGGGTGACCCGGCGCGGGCGGATCGCCGTGCCGGCCGGGGACCAGACGGTGTACGTCGAACCGCTCCCGCTGTCCCTCGAGCAGGACTCGGTCCGCGTCTCCGGCCGTGGTCCGGCGACCGTCCTCGGTGTGGACGTCGCGACGCAGCACCACCCGCAGGCACCTGACGAAACCGTCGCCGAGCTCGAACGCGAGCGCCTCGAAGCCCAGAACCAGGTCGCCGAACTGGCCGACGCCGACGATGTCCAAGCGCAGGTCGACGCCTTCCTCACGCAGCTGGCCCGGCGCGCCGGTGGGAGCTTCGCGCGGACGTTGGCGTCGAGCGAACCGGGCGCCGAGCTGGGTGACTTCACCGAGTCGCTCGCCGCCCGGCTCTCCGCCGTACGGGCGACTCGCCGGGAGCTCGCCACCCAGCGGCACGATGCCGACCAGCGGCTCGCGGCCGTCGAGCGCCGGCTCACCGGGCTCACGAAGCAGCGCGTCCCGGACCGGCACGCCGCCGCCATCGCCTTGGCGGTGGAATCCGAGTCCGAGGTCGAGATCGAACTCTCGTACGTCGTCCCCGCCGCCGGCTGGACCAGCTCGTACGACGTTCGTCTCGCCGGCGACCGCCTCACGCTGAACTGGTACGGCCTCGTCACCCAGCAGACCGGCGAGGACTGGCCCGAATGCGACCTCACGCTCTCGACCGCGCGGCCCACCGTCACCGCGAAGGTTCCCGAGCTCGACCCGTGGTTTCTCGACCGCTTCCAGCCGCCGGTGCCGGTCGCCGCCGCTGCACCCGGCGCCTGGGACGGGACCGAGACACTGCAGTCCGCTCCGGCCGGACCGCGCTTGGGCATGCAGGCGACGCCACGTCGCGACCGTGCGTTCGCCAACGCCGAAGCAGTTGTCGAGCAAGGCGTCACCGCGGCGAGCTACACACCCCCGCGCCCGATCGCCGTCCCCGCGGACGGCGCGACACACCGCGCCACCATCGCAGCGCTCGACCTCGAGGCAGAGCTCGACTACGTGACGGCCCCGGTGCGCTCGACCGACGTCCACCTGCGCGCGACCGTCGTGAACTCGTCCGCGCACACCCTGCCCGCCGGACGCGCCGCGGTCTTCCACGACGCGGACTTCGTCGGCTCGGCCGCGCTCCCGCTGTGGGCCCCCGGCGAGGACGTCGAACTCGCCCTCGGCCTCGACGACCGGATCCGCGTCGAACGCAAGCTGGTACGTCGGGAAGCCACGAAGGCAACCCTCGGCTCGACCCGGCGCCGTCAGGTCGAGTACGAGACCCGAATCGAGAACCACACCCCACGCACCGCGCGGATCACGGTCCTCGATCAGCTGCCGGTGGCCCGCGACCACGAGATCACCGTCAGGCCGATCACCACCCAGCCGGACCCGGCCGAGACCACCGAGCTGGGCGTCGTCACCTGGAAACTCGACCTCGCCGCCGGCGCCGAAACCACCGTCCGGTTGGGTTTCCGGGTCGACACCGGCAAGTCCGTCGACCTCACCGGCTGGCGCGAGTAGGCACTCAGACGATCTCGAGGTTGGCCATCATCCCCATGTCCTCGTGCTCCGCGTTGTGGCAGTGGAACAGGTATCGCCCGCGGTAGCCGTCGAACCGGGTGATGATCTCGGCGGACTCCCCCGGGCGCAGCGACACCGTGTCCTTCAGGCCCGCGTCGTGCGGAAGCGGCGCGTGGCCGCCCCGGGACAACACCTGGAATCCCACCAGGTGCAGATGCACCGGATGGTGGACATCGGCGACCAACCGCCAGATCTCCACATCTCCCAGCCGGGTGGTGACATCGGTGCGGTCCGGCGCGAACGGCAGGCCACCGATCAGCCATCCGTGCCCGTCCGCGAGCTGCCCGGCGCGGAACGCGAAGTCACGCACGCGCACCGCCTCCGATCGCTGCCACTGCGGAAGATCCTCGGACAGCACCGGCGGAATTCGGCTCGCGTCCGCCGCCTTCCGTACGACGTCGAACGCCATCACGTCGCGAGTCCGCCCGGTCCCCGCGCGATTCACGATCCGCACCCGGCTTCCCACCGGAACCGCGGTGAAGTCGGCGATCACGTCGTACCGCTCGGCCGGCGCGATCGGCAGATTGCGATGCCTGACCGGGGCGTGGAGCAGGCCCTGGTCGGCGCCGATCTGGACGAGCTCGAGCCGCCGTCCGTCGTCGAGGACCGCCTCCAGGTCGTAGTGCCGGGCGTTCGACGCGTTCAGGATCCGTAGCCGGTACCGTGCCGCGTCCACCTCGTGCACCGGCCACGGCGCCCCGTTGACGAGGATCACATCGCCCAGAACACCTGCCAGGTAACGCTCCTGCACACCTGGGCGGGATCGCAGCGTGGGGTCGAGAGCGGGATAGCTGAGCGAGCCGCCGGCACCGAACGCGCGGTCGGCGATCATCAACGGCAACTCCCGCGAGCCGGCCGGCAGCCCCAACGACTCCTCGGCCTCGTCGCGGACGATGTGCATTCCGGCCAGTCCCCGCCAGATCGCCGGCGCGGTGAAGTCCATCCGGTGATCGTGGTACCAGAGCAAGGTAGGTCGCTGGTCGAGTGGGAACGTGTACTCCCGCGTCACCTCGGTGGTCGTCGCCCGTGGATCGTGCATCCCCTGCATGCCCTGCCTGCCTGACATCCCGGGCATCTCGTGTGCCGTGTGCTCCGGGGTCCAGCCCCTCGGCAGGACGAGGTCGGTCGGGTAGCCGTCGGAGGCCGGTGGTGTCCGGCCGCCGTGCAGGTGGACGACCGTCGGCACCGGCAACTCGTTGCGGTGGGCAACCGTGATCGCCTGCCCGCGGCGCGATTCGATCGTCGGGCCGGGGAACGTCCCGCCATACGTCCACAACCCGGTCCGCAGCCCGGGCAGGATCTCCGTGGTCACCTCCCGCTGCACGATCTCGTACCGCTCCACTCCGTCCACGACCTGCACCGGTGCCAGCACCTCAGGCACCGGCAACGGCACCCGGAACGGCGGCGGCAGCGGTACGTCGCTCCGCAGCAGGGCGCCCGTCCGCGCCGGGCGCCGCGCCAGCGCCGCCGCACTCGACAACCCGCCGGCCGCGACGACCCCGAGCGCTCCGCCGATCCCGAGCACCTGCCGTCGGCTCATTCGTTCACGCATGGTCGACACCCACCTCGGCCTCGATCTCGACCTCGGCCTCAGGTTCGCGGCGCTCGAGCGGGTGGCGCCAGACGGCCACGAACAGCAGGACGACCGCGGCCACGGTCAGCACCCCCAGCGGGATGTGCAGCCACAACGCGCCGTCCCGACCGGCGAAGTACTGCACGGTCTCGGCGGCGACCACCGCCAGCGACGCGACGAACGGCCAGACCTGCCGCAACCGAACCCAGACCACGACCGCCACGATCACCTGCAGATAGCCGATCGACGTTGTCACGTCCGCACCGGCGGCGTGCAAGCGCAGACCGTCGAAGTCACCACTCAGATAGACGCCGGCGAACACCGGCTGGCCACAGATCGCCACCAGGTGCGCGCTGACCAAGCCCCGCAGTACCCACCCGCTGGTCATCGGGCAGCCTCCTCACTCAAGGTTCTCGACTCGCCGCGACACTATGATTCGAGAGTTATGAGCGTCCAAGACCAATATCGCTATCCTGTTATGACTCAGCCGGCATAACCAGCGGCTTCATCGAGAGGATCGCGGTGGATCTCACCATGCTCCGGCAGTTCGCCGTCGTCGCACGCCTCGAGCACCTCAGCCGGGCCGCCGACGAGCTGCACGTCGCCCAGCCCGCGCTCAGCCGCACCATCGCCCGCCTCGAGAACGAGCTCGGTACGCCGCTGTTCGACCGGGCGAACCGCCTGCGCCTGAACCCGGCCGGGGCGCTGTTCCGCGGCTATGTCGAGCGCGCTCTCGGTGAACTCGACGCCGGGCGGCGGGCCGTCGCCGAGGCGACCGAACAGGGCTCGGGCTCCGTACGGCTCGCGGCCGAGAACTTCCTGGCCCTCACCGAGCCGCTGGCCGTCTTCCGGCGCACGCATCCCGCCATCGAGTTCGCGCTCCAGCAGATGCCGGCCACGGAGATGGCCCGCCGGTTGCGTGCGCAGGACGTCGACTTCTGTATCGCGTCCCAGCCGGTGCCGAGCGCGGGCCTGGAATCGGCCGTCCTGCTGGACGAAGCCGTGTCGGTGGTGACGCCGCTCGACCATCCGCTGGCAGGCCGCGGCTCGGTGACCATCGACGAGCTCGCGGATGAGCCGTTCGTCACCGCGCGAAAGGGCCAGTGGCAGCGACGCTTGCTCGACCGGCTGTTCACCGAGCGCGGTCTGACTCCGCGGATCGTCTGTGAGAGCGACGAGGCCGGGGCGATCCAGGAACTGATCCGGGCCGGCCTCGGCATCGGCTTCAACCCGGAGACCGCGCGCCGGATGGTGCCCGACTACCCCGTCGCCTGGCTCGCTGTCGACCATCCCGAGTGCCGCCGTACGCTCTCGTTGCTGTGGAGTGCCGAGAGCCGGCTGCCGACGGCCGCACAGTTGATGCGGACCGCGATCATCGGATGGGACTGGACGCCAGGATCAGAGTGAGCCGTCCAGCCAGGATCTGGCGACCTCGAACTTCTTCTCCAGGCGAGCGCGGACGGCGTCCGCGACGAGCTGCTCGAGCCGGCTGCCGACGACCGGGACGGAAGCCGTCACCTGCAGGTCGAACGCCTGCTCGGTCCCGTGGTCGCAGGGCACGATACGCGTCGTACCGATCAGCTTCACCGGTACGCCGGTCAGCTCACCGTCGACGTCCGCCTCACGCGCACCGTTGACGTCGGCCCGGTGCCAACGCTTGCTCTGCGCAAGCTCCAGCGTGGCGCCGACGAACCGCCGCGCCACCACCGGTACCTCGGTTGCCCTCGTCTGCCAGTGGAACCGCACCGCCAGGTCGTCACCGTCGTCCCCCACGACCACGTCGTACGACTGCGCCCGCATCCGCTCGAAGACCTGCCGCTGGAACGTGACATCGGTGATCATCGCGAACACTTCCTCCGGGGAGGCGTCGTACGACGTGGCGAGAGACAGATCCATGCGCCCATCTTGCCCGACCCCCACCCCCCGGTCACGACCACTGCAGCTTCCGGCCGCCCCCTCACAAGCCCCCGCGCCGCATCCGCAGTTTCGGCGGCTCCTCCGCGATCACCTGGAAACCAAGGCGTTCGTACAACTCCCGCGCCCGATTCAGTCCCAACACGTGCAACTCCACGACGGACGCACCCGCCTGCCGCGCGCGATCCATGAGCAGGTGCAACAGCGCCGTACCGACGCCTCGCCCCTGCACCTCGGGAGCTATCTCGAGGCGGGAGATGTAGAACGTGTCCGCTGTCGCCGCAGCGGCCTGTACCATGCCTGCACGCTCGCCGCCGACGAGCACGATCTCGATCGTCTCCGGGTGGAACCAGGCCTGGTGGAACCGGCGCTGCACTGCGTCGTCCCACGGGCCCCAGGTCGCCTCGATCACGTCGCCGAGCGAACGGCGGTGCAGGTCGTACAGGAACTCGTCGTCGGCGGGCGTGGCCGGTCGCAGCCGGATGTCGTCCACGGCACCCTCCCAAACAGTTGCCTTGCGCAACAATCAACCGCCGTTCCAGCCTATTGGATCGTGGTGGCCAGGTGTTTTTCGAGTACGTAGCGGTAGGGGCGTGACACGGTGCGCAAGCTTGTGTAATCTTTTTGTGATGTTCACGGCGTAGCTGACTGAGAACGGGGCTTGGGAAGCGCATGGAGCATTTCGCACCGGGCGGTGCATGAGCCAGACATGTCCACACATGTGTCTGTACACACGCACACCGCCACCGACACAGACGATGACGAGGACACACTGATCCGGCTCGCGCAAGCGGGCGACGGGCCTGCCTTCGGCCGGCTCTACGATCGGTACCTGCCGTCGATCTACCGCTACACCTACAGCAAGACCTCGTCCCGCAGTGTGGCCGAGGACCTGACCAGCGAGACGTTCCTGCGGGCGTTCCGCGCGATCGGCAAACCACGGGCGCGGCTGAACTTCGCGGCGTGGCTCGTCACCATCGCCCGGAACGTGGTGATCGACCATCACCGGTCCGGCTGGAGCCGGCTCGCGGTCGTCACCGACGAGGTCGACCCGCAGGTCGACGAGTCGGCCGGACCGGAGCAGGTGGCACTCGCCTCGGTGAGCGAGGCCTCGCTGCGCGGCGCGATGGCCGGACTGCCCGACGACCAGCGCGAATGCCTGCTGCTGCGGTTCTTCACCGGACTGTCGATCAGCGAGACCGCGGCCGCGATGGACCGTACGGACGGCGCGGTGAAGCAACTGCAGTTCCGCGCCACCAACCGCCTGCGTGGATTGATCAAGGACCGTTGAGGTCTGCGGGAGGCGCGGTGGATGAACGCGGGCGAAACACCGGAGCGGAGTCCTTGCGCAGGTACCTACCTTCCGGTAGGAAAGGGCGGGTGCCATCCGGCTCACGGCCGTGACACGGCCGATCCATTCATATCTCACGGGGAGATATCGCATGAGCAATCCTTACGACGACAGCGAATCGTCGGACCGTTCCGGTTACGGCTCCGGTGACCAGGGCAACGACTTCGGCTCGGATTCCAGCGGAGGGGAATCCGGCGGCGAAAGCTCGTTCGGCCAGGGCAACGAGGGCTACGACAGCCGCGGCAACGACGGCGACAGCGGCAACGAGCGCCAGGGCAACGACTTCGGCCAGGGTGGCGATTCGGAGCGCTCCGGCAACGAGTCCGGTGGAGACTACGGCCGGGAAGAGTCGGGCAGCAGTTACGGCTCGGACGACGACTCGCGTGGCGGCAACGACTACAGCCAGGGCGGTGACTCGGGTGGCGACTCCGGCTACGGCCAGGGTGGCAACGAGAGCTCGTCGGACGGCGGCTACGGCTCGTCCGACGACGGCGGCAACAACGACAGCGGCGACAACAACAGCTACGGCAACTGAGCGGAGATCTGACCATGGGTGTCTTCGACAACATCAAGAACGCCGCGGAAGGCCTGAAGGACAAGGCCACCGACCTGGTCGACGGCCACGGCGACAAGGTCGGCGAGGGCCTGGACAAGGCCGGTGACTTCGTCGACGAGAAGACCGGCGGGCAGTACGGCGACAAGATCGACACCGGCGTCGACAAGGCCAAGGACGGACTCGACAACCTGGACGGCCAGAACGACGACATCCCGGACAACCAGGGCTGATCGAGAGGCCTGACCCGGTACCGCGAGAGGCGGTCGTGGATACGCTCCACGGCCGCCTCCGGCACGTTCAGAGATCGTCGTCCGGAGTGTCGACGGTGGCCAGCTCGATCAACCGCTCGGCGACCTGCGCACAGCGTTCCTCGGCCCGGCCGCGCGCCGCGCCGGCGTGCCGCAGCCGTGCGGTCGCGGTGAGAGGGTCGGACCGGACCTCGATCAGGGACCCACCCGGTCGCGGCTGCACCTTGACCGCGATCCGCACCCAGCCGCCCAGACCGCTGCGCAACCGGACGACGAGCTCGTGATCCGGACGCCAGCTCTCGACCACCGCGACGATCAGGTGCCGGTTGTGGGCGTGCCGCGCCCGCGGCTCCTTGCCGGTGTCGCGTTCCAGCGTGCTGCCCGCTTCGGGCCAGTTGTGCGCGGGCCGGAGCTCGGACGGTACGGCGACCATCCAGTCGGCGAAGGTGGCGGGATCGCGCAGCACCGCCGTCACGGCGTCAACGCCAACGGCGCCGAACCGCCAGGCCATCACCATCCGATGCCGCTTCCCTGTCCGCTGCCCGTGCCTCGACCCTTGTCCATCAGGTAGCGCCCTCGCCCGGCACCTGTCCCACGCACCCAGTAGCACCCGACGCCGGCGATCCGATGCCGCAGGCAACATCACACCGCTACCGGACCGCGGTCACGGGTCCACCATAGCGGCGGGCAGGACCAGCTCGAAGGTCGCGCCGGCCGCGCTCGGGGCGAGCCGCAGCTGGCCACCGAACCGGTTCGCCACGTCGTGCGCGAGCGCCAGGCCGAGGCCGTAGTGGGCACGACCACTCCGCGGTCCGCTCGAGTCGAACCGCCGCAGGACCCGTTGCGCCGCTTCGGGATCGAGGCCCGGGCCGGTGTCACTCACCGCGAGGATCACGTCCCCGCGCTGCCGCCGGACGGCGATCCGCACGTCTCCCCCGGGCGGCGTGTGGTCGATCGCGTTGTCCACCAGGGAAATCGTGGCCCGACGGATCGCACTCGGCGAGCCGACCGCCACCGCGCTGCCGTCGTCGGTGACCGTCCGGATCCGTACGCCGACCTGTTGCGCATGCGCTGTCGCCGACTCGCTCACCTCCAGCGCGACCCGCGCGAGATCGACCGGTTCCTGCTGCTCGGCACCTCGCGGATCGGCAGCCGCCAGCAGGTCGTCGACGACCTCCGCCAGCCGTCGTGTGTCCCGAATCACGCCGTCCGCGTCGCCCAGTACCTCGGCGCCGGCGCCTTCTCGCCGCAGCGTCCGGCCGAGCAGTTGTGCTCGCGTGCTCAACAACGTCAACGGCGTGCGTAGTTCGTGCCCGGCGTCGGCCACGAAGGCACGCTGCAACGTCAACGCCTGCGCCAGCGGCCGGACGGCACGCCGGCCGATCAGCACGCCCAGCAATCCGGCGAGCAACAGCGCCGGTACGGCGGCGAGCGCCATCGACTGCACCAACCGCGCCTGCTGCTTGTGCGCGGTCTCGAGATCGAGGATCGCCTGAACCGGCCGGCCGCGCACCATCCCGGTCGCGACCCGGTACTCACCGTCGTCCTCCGCGACCGTGCTCACCTCGATCTTCGGCGCGGCGTCGGTCCGGAGCGCCACCAACTCCGGACTGAGGTCCTCCGGAAGCCCCGGTGACGACGCCGTCCCCGACGGGCCGGCCAGCACGAGCCAGGTGCCGGCCGGTGGATCACCGACGTCGTCGGCGGTCGCGACGGCGGATCGCAGCAGATCGTCCGCCGCACCGGCTTGTCCACGCACCACGATCACGGTGACGGTCGCGATCAACAGCAGCATCGCCGCCGCCACCAATGCCGCGGCCTGGACGGCGACTCCGCGAGCAGCTCGCCGGACGAGCACCTCGTCGCCGATCAGCTGTCCGCTCATGTCGCACCCAGCCGGTACCCGAGCCCCCGCACCGTGCTGATGACGCCCCGTCCCAACTTGCGCCGGCAGTAGTGCACGTAGGTGTCCGCCACGCTCTCCGACTCCGCGTCGTCGAACACCAGGTCCAGCAGTTCCGCGCGGCTGAAGACCACTCCGGGCCGCGCCGCCAGCAGACCGAGCAGCGCGGCTTCCCGCTCCGACAACTCCACGGTCCCGCCCGCGTGCCGGCGTACCGTCCGCCCGGCCAGGTCCAGCGATCCACCGGGTACGGCGAGCTGGACGGCGTGATCGAGATGGCGCCGAAGCAGGGCCCGCACCCGGGCCAGCAGCTCGCTCAGCTCGAACGGCTTCGTCAGGTAGTCCTCGGCACCCGCGTCGAGACCCTCGACGCGGTCCTCGGTGCTGCTCCGCGCCGACAGCACCAGGATCGGCGTGCCGACGCCGCGACTCCGGAGCCGGGCGATCAGATCCAGCCCGTCGACGGCGGGCAGGCCACGGTCGACGATCATCGCGTCGACCGAACGCGTCAGCGCGAGATGCAATCCGGTGTGCCCGTCGCCGGCCCGCGTCACGGCGTACCCCTCGTCGGTGAGCACCCGGTCGAGCATGCCGATCAGGTCGGCGTCGTCCTCGACGAGCAGGATCCGCCCGGTCACGCGACTCCCCAGCCGGCCGTCGAGAACATGTTGCCATCAGCAAGGATGCCGAGCCCTTCGAAGCCCGGCAGCAGGACCGTGGGCCAGTCGTCACCGGCCACGAACGCGGCGGTGGCGAAGATGTCGGCGTACTCCAGCGACGGCCCGCTGACCGACACCGAGAGCCAGCGGCCCTGCACGGGGTCCCCGGTCCGCGGATCGTAGAGGTGCGCGCCGCGGGCCGCCGTACCGCTGGTAGCCACCGCTCCCCAGCTCCGCTGCAAGCTCGCGACGACCCGGCCCGGATCCCGCGGGTCCTGGATGCCGATCGTGAAGGCCTCGGCGCTCGGCGAGATGACGAGGACGTCGCCGCCCGCGTTCAGGCACCAGTCCACCTCGGCCACCGCACGCAACCGCCGGCCGGCCCGCTCGACGGCCCACCCCTTGACCAGCCCGGAGGGATCCCAGCCACCGTCCGGCAGGTCGGCGTCGAACAGGCCGCCGGTCATCTCCCGCGCCGCGGCACACCGCTCGCAGACCTCCTGCACGTCGAAGCCGGCCTGGTCCCAGCCGACCTCACCACGCATCAGCAGACTGACCATGCTGTCCGGCTTGTACGGGGAGAACAACCGGTCGATGCCCTCGAGTTCGGCGTACAGCTCCTGCACGGCGGTGTCCGCCGCTTCCGAGTCGGCCGCGTCACCCCGGGCGAGCACACTGATGGGCATCCCCATCATCTGCTCGACCCAGCTCCGCCTCATGACGCCGACGCTAGAGAACCTTCCCTGAGAGCCCGCTGAGCTGTGTACGCCGCGACATGCTGAGCGATCACCCGCTCCCACGTCATCACCGGATCGGTGTGCCGGTTGTGCTGCTGCATCCGGTGCAGTACGGCGGTGTCGGACAGGAGTGCCGCGACGGTCCGGGCCATCTCGGTGTCGGACTCGACCAGGAAACCCTCGACACCAGGCCGGATGAACTCGCGCACACCACCGGACGCCATCGCGACCACCGGCAGACCGGCGCAACGCGCTTCGAGCGCCGCGACCCCGAACGATTCCAGCTCGGCCGGCGCCAGGTAGACGTCCGCCGACGCGTACAACTGCTGAATCTCGTACCGTGTGAGGCGGCCCGGCAGCTCCACCCAGGGCGTCAGCGAGCGACGCCGGCTCTCGACGGCGCGCTCCCGCGGTCCGGCGCCGACGATGACACCCCGCAGCGGCACTTCGGGCGGCACGAGCTCGCGGATCGCGGCCAGGGTCCGGAGCAGCGCGATCGGACGCTTCCGCCTGGAGAGTCGCATCGTGCTGACGATCGTCAGCGGATGACTCACCCGTCCGGCGAGCCGCCACGCGGTGGGTTCGACGCCGTTGTGCAGTACGTCGACCGCGCGTCCGGGCAATGCCCGCCGAACCACGTTCGCGACCGCGCCACTCACCGCGGTCCACGCGACGTCACCGCAGTACCGGTCGATCTGGGCGATCGGCCACGGCATCGTGGGTCCGGGCAACGAGTGCACGGTGATGATCGCGGTCTCGGCCAGCCGTGCCGCACGCCAGGCCAGTGGCGACAGCAAGGACGAGTGGGCGTGGACGAGGTCGAACGACTCCAGCTCGGCGCGTAACCGCTCCACGCTCGCGGGCAGCGGTACGCCGGCCCTGGCGGGCAGCCGCACGACCGGGACACCGACCGAGGGCGGTCCCTCCGTGCTGGTGAACACCGTCACGTCGTGCCCGGCCCGGATCAGCTGGACGGCGAGATCGTGAACCTGTAACTCGATGCCCCCGAGGCGCGGCAGATAGCAGTCACTGACCAGCGCGATCCTCATCCGGCCACCGCCTGAAGGCGCGACGCGCGGTGCTGCAGCGACGACCAGATCGCGAGCAGGATGCCACCGACCGGGATCTCCATCAGGAACGTGAACCCGCGGAACAGCAGCAGCCCGGCCGCGACACCGGCCGGATCGCCACCGAGGGCGACCAGAGCGGCCGACGTACCGACCTCGACGATCCCCGCGCTGCCGGGCGTGATCGGAACCAGCGTCAACAGCCGCTCCACGGCCAGTGCCGTGAACAGCACCGGGAGACCGAGCGGCACGTGCAGGACGTGGAAGCACAGCCACAGCAGGGCGAGCTGCAGCGCGAGGTAGGCGATCATGCCGACCGTCATCGTCCGCCAGCCGGTCCGCATCAGGTGCAGCGTCGTACGGCGGAACCTCGGCAGCCGCTCGGCCAGCCGCGACCGGCGGAAGACCTTGTCGAGGGTGCGACCGATCAGAGTCGCGGCGCGCTCGTCGGCCAGGATCCAGACGCCGACCAGCACCGCGACAGGCACCGGCAGGAACAGCAGGCCGCCCGACCGGAACGCGGACGCACTGTGCAGGATCGGCGCCAGCGCGAGTGCGACCGCGATCACGCCGAGTTTCGAGGCGACGTTCAGCAGCGTCGTCACCGCGAGGAATCCGCCGAACGCGCGGCGGGTGAATCCCCAGCGCCGGACCATGCTGAAGTTCAGCGCGGTCCCGACGGCGCCGCCCAGCGGGAGAACGTTCGCCACGGCGCTCCCGGTCAGACTCAGGGTCAGCCCACGGCGCTTCGTCAGACCGGGCAGGGACGCCGCGAGGACGAACGAGTGCGCCCACAGGCCGGAGATCCACACCACCGCGAGCAGCAGCAGCGAGACCAGCGACACCCGGGCGAGGACATCGCCGATCTGCGCCCAGGTGGCACCGACCGCTCGCGGTAGGAACACCACGAGCGTCGCGGTCAGCAGCCCGCTCAGGACGGAGGTCGTCAGCCGCCTTCGCCATCCCGTATGCCGTTCGAGTTCGCTCATCGGCACCAGCGTGGAGCCCGGACGCTGAGAGGGTGCTGAGAGCAACTAGGCCGGATCGGCGGGGCGTGCCATGCTCGTAGTGTGGGCCGGTCTTTCACCCTGGTGGCGTTTCACGCGCACCCGGACGACGAAGCGCTCCTGATGGGCGGAACGCTCGCGCGCCTTGCCGCCGAGGGGCATCGGGTAGTGCTCGCGGTCGCCACCGACGGTGAGGCGGGCGCGGCGGCTTCGACGTACCGTTCCGGTGGCGGGCTGGCGGCGTACCGGCGCAGTGAGCTGGATCGGTCGGCGGCGGCGCTGGGGTGCGCGCGGGTGGTGCGGTTCGGTTTCACGGACTCCGGATCGTCGGGGCCCGCGGCCGACGGCGGTTTCAGCACGCTTCCGGTCGAGGAGGCGGCGGCGCCGTTGATCGCGCTGCTGCGCGAGGAACAAGCCGACGCGCTGACCATCTACGACCCGGCCGGCGGCTACGGTCATCCCGATCACCGGCAGGTGCACGCCGCCGGGAACTACGCCGCGGCCCGGGCCGGTACGCCGTTGGTGCTCGAGGCAACGATCGACCGGGGACCGATCCGGCGGCTGATCCGGATCGTCGAGGCGATCCCCGGCGTCCTGCCCGAGGTCTCGGCGGCGGACTACGACGACGCCTACTCCCCCGGCACCGCGATCACGCACCGGGTCGACGTCCGCCGGTACCTGCCGGCCAAGCGCCGGTCGTTCGAGGCCCATGCGAGCCAGGCGAGCTCGGACCAGGGTGCCCGGACGCTCGCGCTGCTGCTCAAGCTGCCCCCGTGGCTCTTCCGCCTGCTGCTCGGCCGCGAGTGGTACGTCGAACACGGCCGCACCCCAGGCGCACCGCTCGACGACCTCTTCGCCACTCTCAGATCCTCTTGACATCCCCGGAGCCGCCCTCACCTCAGCCGGGTAACGAATGAGATCTTCTCGCAACTCGGCTGTGAACTTTTCGGCGGCGTCCGGAATCCAATGCGGTACGACGGAGGCTGGGGTGCCTCCGCGTCATTGGGGAGGACGATCGAGATGTTTCGTAAGACCGTAGGTCTGGCCTCGGCCGGCATGCTCGCGCTGGGGCTCGGAGCGGCCATGGTGCCGTCCGCGCAGGCCAAGTCGTCAGCAGTGGACACCACGACGGCGACCACCGCGGCGTGCGCGCTGCGGCTCGGATCGGTGACGTCCACCGGCGCGTTCACCAGCCGGATGATCAACGCCACCGCGCCGATCACCGTCGGCGGCGTCCGTGGCACCGCCGGGGTGTTCGGAGCGAATCAGGTCCAGCACATCACCACCGTCGTCGGTACGCCGCTGACGGGTGGCGGCGAGGCACGCTCGGGGCTGACCGTGATGGGCGGCGCACTGTACTCGAGCTCGTTCGTGGTCGACAGCGAGAGCCAGATCGACCCGCACTACCCGCACAACAACCTCCGCGTCGGCGGCGGTTGGGCGAACTACCGCTGGATCGAGCAGTCGGTCCTGCAGCCGGCCAACGCCGGCGACCCGGCCCGTACGCTGCTGTACGGCCAGAGCACCAACGGCATCACCACGCGGTGGATCTCCGACGGCAGCGGCTGGCGCACGACCGCGGGTGTCGGCGGCCTCAGCACGGTCAAGGGGATCGCACTGATCAACCGCACGGCGACGTCGGAGACGTTCCTGGCCAACACCCGGTCCGGTGCCCTGGTGACGGTCACCTGGCCGACGAAGTACCTGGGCCCCGCCTCCAGCAAGGTCGTCCGGGGGTCGACCTGGCAGGGCTTCGAGCAGCTGATCGCGACCAAGTGCGGCGCGAACGGCACGTTGCTGCTCGGCATCGACCGGGACACCAAGTCCGGTTACCTGTACGCCGTTGGGCACGCCAACGGCAAGAGCACGGCGATCAAGAGTCTGGGCAAGGTCCCGCTGACCTTCTCCGACCCGCAGTACTTCCGGATCGCCCCGAAGTACGACGTCCTGAACGGCTGAGCAGTCCGATCCTGGGGCCGGTCGCACCACCGCGGCCGGCCCCGCCTCTGCCCGGGACCGCCCCGGAGGGTGCAGACTCGTCCGTAGGACGCGACCGGGCGGAGGAACAGTAGATGACCGACGACACGGTGAACTCCGGCGGCGACGGGCCCGCGACCGACGGCGAGTGGTCGCAGCAGGACTACCACCACCCGGCCGCCGGTTGGGGCGCGGCGAAGTCCGTGGCCCAGGTCCTCGGTCACGAGCACGCCGTCCTGTCCGGGCCGCGGGCGATGCTGAAGATGAACCACGAGAACGGCGGCTTCGACTGTCCCGGGTGTGCCTGGCCGGACGCGACCGACGGCCTGAAGCTCGATCTCTGCGAGAACGGCGTCAAACACGTCGTCTGGGAGATGACCCCGAAGCGGGCCGGCCGGGAGTTCTTCGCCGCGCACACGGTCTCCGAGCTCGAGACCTGGACGGATTTCGCTCTCGAGGACGCCGGCCGGCTGACCGAGCCGATGGCGTACGACGCGCGCACGGACCGCTACGTGCCGATCACGTGGCAGGCCGCCTTCGACCTGATCGGCGGTCAGCTGCAGGCGCTCGACTCCCCCAACCAGGCGGCCTTCTACACGTCCGGCCGGCTGAGCAACGAGGCGACGTTCCTCTACCAGCTGTTCGCCCGCGAGTACGGGACGAACAACCTGCCCGACTGCTCGAACATGTGCCACGAAGCGTCCGGCCGCGCCCTCCAAGCCGCCCTCGGCACCGGCAAGGGTACGGCGGACCTCCGCGACTGGGAGAACGCCGAAGCGATCTTCATCCTCGGAGTGAACGCCGCGTCGAACGCTCCGCGGATGCTCACCGCCCTGTCCGACGCGTACCGCCGCGGCGCGCAGATCGTGCACGTGAACCCACTCGTCGAGGCTGCGGCCGGGCGGACGATCGTGCCGCACGAGTTCGTCGACATGGCGCTGTTCAAGGCCACCCGGACCGGCACGCTGAACCTGCAGGTCCGCGTCGGCGGGGACCTCGCGCTGCTGCGCGGCATCGCGAAGGCAGTGCTCGAGGAGGCACGCACCGACGAGAAGGCGCTGGACGAGGTGTTCCTGGAGCGGTACACCGACGGCTTCGCGGCGTACCGGAAGCTCTGCGAGGACACCGACTGGGCGGACCTCGAAAAGCAGTCGGGGCTCTCGGAGGCCGACATCCGGCGCGCGGCGACGATCTACTCGGAGGCGAAGCGCACGTTGTTCAGCTGGTGCCTCGGCATCACGCAGCACGAGCACGGCGTCGACACCGTGCGAGAGATCGTCAACGTGCTGCTGCTGCGCGGCAACCTCGGCCGCGAGGGCGCGGGGCCGTCTCCGGTGCGCGGGCACAGCAACGTGCAGGGCAATCGGACCTGTGGCATCGACCATCGCCCCAGCGCGGAGTTCCTGGACCGGCTCGCGACCGCCTGCGGGATCGACCCGCCCCGCGAGCACGGCCTCGACACCGTCCGGACGATCGCCGCGATGCGCACCGGGGCGATCCGGGTGTTCGTCGGGATGGGTGGGAACTTCGCCCTCGCCGCACCTGACACCGCCGCGACCTCCGAGGGACTCCGGTCCTGCGACCTGACCGTCCACGTCAGCACCAAGCTGAACCGCAGTCATCTGGTCCACGGCCGCCAGGCGCTGATCCTGCCGTGCATCGGACGCACCGAGATCGACCGGCAGGCCGCCGGTCCGCAGTCGGTGTCGGTCGAGGACTCGATGAGCATGGTGCACCTGTCGGCCGGCCACAAACGCCCGGCGTCACCGCAGCTGCTGTCGGAGCCCGCGATCATCTCGGGCATCGCTCAGGCGACGCTGCCCGCGTCCCGGACTCCGTGGACCTGGTACGTCGAGGACTACGACCGGATCCGCGACATCATGGCCAAGGCCCTCGACGGGTTCGAGGACTTCAACCGCCGGGTGCGGAACCGCCTCGGGTTCCGGCTCCGGCAGCCCGCGCGCGAGCTGGTGTTCCGCACCCCGAGCGGCCGCGCCGAGTTCTCCACGGCCGATCTACCGGACGTGGTTCCGGCGGACGACGACGTACTGATCCTGCAGACGATGCGGTCGCACGACCAGTGGAACACCACGATCTACTCCGGCAACGACCGGTACCGCGGGGTGCGGAACCTCCGCACGCTCGTCCTGATGAACCCGGACGACATGCGCAGCCGCGGTCTCGAGCAGGGCGATCTGGTGGACGTCACCGCCACCGCGCGGGACGGGTCCGTCCGCGAACTGCGCCGGTACCGGGCCTTGCGCTACGACCTGCCGCGCGGGAACGCCGCTGGGTACATGCCGGAGATGAACGTGCTGGTCGCCGCGAACGACTACAGCTCGCAGAGCGACCAGCCGTTGATGAAGAACATCCGGGTCCGGGTGACGCCTGCGCGTTCCGTCGACTGACCGACAACGTTGTCAGCTGTTCAGGAGTTCGTCATGATGGGCTCCTAAGCTCTCCGCCGTTCCGTCTCCGCCCCCACGGAAGGTCGACGCATGCGCCTGCCCGCTCTCGCTCTCACCGTTGCCCTCAGTGCCGCCCTCGTGGCGTCGCCGGCTCCCGCGGTACCGGCCCAGGCCGGGTTCGATCCGGCGGGGTACGTCGACCCGCTGATCGGCTCCGCCCGCGACGGAACGACCTGGCCGGGCGCGGTCCGGCCGTTCGGGATGATCTCCTGGAGCCCGACAAGCACCCGCGGCGACCAGACCAGCACCGGCGCGGCCAACGGGTACCAGTACGACGTCACGCGGGTGCGCGGGTTCAGCCTGACGCACCTCAGTGGCGCCGGCTGCAATCCCGGAGCCGCCGGTGACGTCCCGATCCTGCCGTTCGCCGGCGCGGTGGACTCGTCGCCGACCGCGGACACCGCCGACGCGAAGTACGCGACGAACTTCCGGCACGAGAACGAGACCGCCCGGCCGGGCCGGTACACGGTCACTCTCGACTCCGGCGTGAAGACCGACCTCGCTGTGACCACGCGCGCGGGCGTCGGCGAGTTCACCTTCCCGGCCGACCAGGCCGCCAACCTGCTGTTCCGTACGTCGAACTCGCTCAACGGCAGCGAGGACGCCGAGATCACCATCGACCCGGCGCACCGCACTGTGACCGGCTCGGTGCTGACCGGCGCGTTCTGTGGCCGCCGCGCGAACGGCGGCGTGAACAACCGGAAAACGTACTACCGGCTGTACTTCACCGCGTCCTTCGACCAGCCGATCGTTGCCAACGGCACCTGGAAGGACAGCACGCTGGCGCCGGGCAGCACGCACACCACCGGTGGCGAGGGGTACGCGACGGGCGCCGACCGGGCCGGCCGCGGCTCGGGCGGGTTCGTCACCTTCGCGCCCGGCTCCGCGGTCCGGATGCGGCTCGGGATCTCGTACGTCAGCCTCGCGGGCGCCGAGCAGAACCTGCGCGCCGAGCTCCGGCCGAACGCGACCGTCGACAAGGTCGCCGCGGACGGGTACGCCGCCTGGCAGCACGAACTGAACGCGATCAAGGTCAGCGGTGGCACCGATGCCCAGCGGACCACGTTCTACACCGCGCTCTACCACACGCTGCTGCAGCCGAACGTCTTCAACGACGTCGACGGCCGGTATCTCGGGTCGGACCAGAAGATCCATCGGCTCGCGCGCGGGCAGAAGGCGCAGTACGGAACATTCTCCGGATGGGACCAGTACCGGGCGCACATCCAGCTGCTCGCGCTGCTGAAGCCGGATGTGGCGGGCGACTACGCCCAGTCGATGTATCAGTTCGCCCAGCAGAACAAGGGGATCTGGGACCGCTGGCTGCACAACAACGGCGCGACGCATGTCATGACCGGCGATCCGGCCGCGCCGACGCTGGCGACGTTCGTCGCGATGGGCGTCCGGAACTTCGACACCCGTGGCGCGTTCGACTCGCTGGTCCGGCAGGCGCGGGTCCAGAACGCCGACGCGGAGAACGACGGCGGCTGTCCGGGCCAGTGCACTGGACAGCGGCCCGCGCTGAACACGTACCTCGCGAAGCACTACGCACCGCAGGACGCCTGCCACTGCTGGGGCGGAGCTGCCGAGACGCTGGAGAATTCGCTCGCGGACTACTCGCTGGCTCAGTGGGGCTCGCGCATCGGTGCCGGCGTGGCGGATCTCGAGGACCGTGGCAGCTGGTGGAAGAACACGTTCGACCCGGCTGTCGGATATCAGCGGGCGCGCAAGGCGGACGGCACCTGGCAGGACGGGTTCAGCCCGTCGACCGATGTCGGGTTCGCGCAGGGCACGACGTCGACGTACACGTGGATGGTGCCGCAGGACGTGTCCGGGCTGGCGTCGCTGATGGGTGGCAACGCACCGGCGGTTCAGCGGCTGGACACGTTCTTCCACGACGCCGACGGCAACTGGGCCGTGAAGGGCGGCAGCCCACTGCGATACGACCCGACCAACGAACCCGGTCTGCACGCGCCGTGGCTCTACAACGGTCTCGGCGCGCCGTGGAAGACGCAGGCGACCACGCGGGAGATCGTCGACACGGTCTACGGGACCGGCCCGTCGGGACTCCCGGGCAACGACGACCTGGGCACCTTGTCCGCGTGGTACATCTTCGCCGCGATCGGACTGTTCCCGCAGACACAGGGCCGCGCGGAACTGCTGGTCGGCAGCCCGCTGTTCCCGAAGGTCGAGGTACGGCGGAGCAACGGCGTACGGCTGACCGTCGAGGCGCCGGCGACCTCGGACGCGAACCAGTACGTCCAGGGCCTGACGCTGAACGGGCAGGCGCGGAGCGAGTCGTGGCTGCCGGAGAGCTTCGTCACCCGGGGCGGGCGGATCACGGCGCAGATGGGGGCCGCCGCGTCGAACTGGGGATCTCCCCCTGTGGACCACTGACGCGCCGGTCCGGCTCCGGCCGTTAGGATAGGCCGGAGTTAGACCGGCGGTGGGGCTCGCCGGACCGAACTGTCGCCGATCCGGTGGCCAACAGTCCCTACCAGGTAGCCTCGCGGCGTCCCGTCGCGAGGTCGGTCCAGGTAGGAGGCCTGTCTGTGGAGCACCACCCTGTCGCACCGCTGCCCAAGGGGCCGGTGGATCCCGATGTCGACCTGCGGATCGACGGTCGCGCCGGACGTGCGCACGACCCGGTGATCCTCGGCGCGATCGCGGCCGGCGGGGCGCTCGGTGCGACCGCTCGCTACCTGATCGGGCTCGCCTGGCCGACGCCTGCCGGCGGCTTCCCGGTGAGCACGTTGCTGATCAACGTCGTCGGCTGCGGGCTGATCGGGATCCTGATGGTCGTGGTGACCGACGTGCTGACGCGGCAGCGGCTGCTGCGCCCCTTTCTCGGGACCGGCGTGCTCGGCGGGTTCACGACGTTCTCGACGTACGCCGTCGACATCCAGCGGCTCGTGACGGGGCAGCATGCCGGGGCCGCGCTGCTCTACCTCGTCACGACGGTTGTCGGCGCGCTGCTCGCAGTACGGGCCACGGTGTCGGCGACCCGGGCACTCGTCAGCTGGAGGACGCGATGACGTCGCTCGTGCTGGTGATCGCCGGCGGCCTGATCGGGGCACCGCTGCGCTACGTCGCGGACCGCGCCGTCCAGGCGCGTCACGACTCGCCGTTCCCGTGGGGCACGTTCAGCGTCAACGTCCTGGGCTCGCTGGTCCTGGGATTCCTGGCCGGTGCGTCGTCCGCGCTCCCGCACGAGGTTCAGCTCTTCGTCGGTACGGGGTTCTGCGGCGCGCTGACGACGTACTCGACCTTCTCCTACGAGACGATCCGGCTGTTCGAGGACCGCGCGCGTTTCCTCGCCTTCGCCAACGTCACGGCGAGCATCGTCGCCGGCCTCGGCAGCGTCTTCCTCGGGGCGGCCGTCAGCCAGGCCTTGTGGAGTTGACGGTCGGGGGTCGCGATCCCCGGATAGTCGATGACGAGGCCGGTGGCGTCGAAGACCAGCTCGCACTCGAAATCGAAGGTGGCGGCGGGCAGCGCGCGGAACTCCATGACGCGACCCTAGCCGGACATGATGGACTGGTCCCGTGACCGACGGACAGGTGGAGTTGGGGCCCGGGTACTCGAGTCAGTTCCACGACGCGATGCGACCGGTGAACCTCTTGTACGACGAGGTTCGGCAGCGGCGCGAGACGGGGTACGACGTCGACTCGCTGGTCACCGAGGCGAACCGGACCGACCCGAACGACCGCGAGGCCGTGCTCGACCTGGTGGACCGGATGTCGCTGGCGGCCCGCGCTCCCGGCTGGCGGTACTTCGAACCGGACGAACTCGTCGACATCGAGGAAACGCTGGACGCGCGGCCCGAGGCTTTCGCCGTACCGGAGGCGGAGCTTGCGGACAAGATCCAGGCGGCGTGGCTCGGTCGGATCGCGGGGTGCAACGTCGGCAAGCCGGTCGAGTCGGGTGACTACTGGACGTCCGACCGGATCCGCGACTACCTGATGCTGGCCGACGCGTACCCGCTACGGGACTACGTGCCGGTGCTGGATCCGATGCCGGACGGGTATCGCCTGATCGCCTGCTGGCCGGAGACGACCCGCGGGAACGTGCACGGGTCGGCCCGCGACGACGACATCGACTACGCGATCCTGGCCCTGCACCTGCTGGAGACGCACGGTTCGGCGCTACGGCCCGAGGACGTGGGCGTGGCGTGGACCCGGCTGTTCCCGATCGGACAGGTGTTCACGGCCGAGCGAGCGGCGTACCTGAACCTGGTCAACGGGTTCACGGTGCCCGAGGTCGCGCGGCGGCGGAACCCGTACCGCGAGTGGATCGGCGCGCAGATCCGCGGCGACGTGTTCGGGTACGTGCGGGCCGGCGACCCGTGGGCGGCCGCCCGGCTGTCGTACCAGGACGCGGCGCTCTCGCATGTCGGGAACGGGATCTACGGCGAGATGTGGGCGGCGGCGCTGGTCGCGGCGGCGTTCACGGCGGCCGGTCCGCGCGAGGTGGTCGAGCGGGCGCTGGCCGTCGTGCCGCCGCAGTCCCGGCTGGCCGAGGCGATCCGGGACGTGCTCGAACTGCAGGCGTCCGGGAGCACGTGGGAGGACGCGCTCGCCGCGATCCAGCAGCGGTACGGGCACTACTCGTGGGTGCACACGATCAACAACGCGGCGATCGTCGCCGCAGCGCTGCTCTGGTCGGACGGGGACTACCTGACCGGCGTCGGCCGGGTCGTGATGAGCGGCTGGGACACCGACTCGAACGGCGCGACCGTCGGCTCGGTCCTCGGTGTCCTCACCGGGACCCGCGGCCTGCCCGAGCACCTGATCGCTCCGCTGGAGGACCGGACCCGCTCGGCCCTGTTCGGCTTCGACAACTCCCGGATCTCAGATCTCGCCGCCCGTACGGTGCGCCTCGCCGTACAGGGTCTCGAGTGATGCTCGACCGGTCCGAATCCGCGCTGGGCATCGTCCTCCGGTCACGCTTCTACCGCTCGGCCTTCCTGTCGCTGCTGGTAGCCGGCATCGGGGTGTCGGCCGCGACGCCGCAGTTCACGCTCTTCCTGGTCCGCGACCTCGGTACGCCGCTCCCGGTCGCCGGCCTGTACTACGTGACGAACCTGGCCGCCCCGGTCGCCGGATTCCTGGTCGGGCGCTGGTCCGACCGCAGCCACGACCGTCTGCTCTGGTTCCGGATCTGTGCGCTGATCGGCTCCGCGGGCTGGTTCGCGATGGCGGCGACCAACGCGATCTGGATGCCGTTCGTGATCAGCGTGCTGGCGTTGAGCGTCTCCGGTGGGTCGATGGCGCAACTGTTCGCCGCCTGCCGCGACGAGCTCAGCCGTCACCCGACCCGGGCCGAGAACCGGGTGATCGCGACCATCCGGATGGCGTTCACGACGGGCTGGATCCTCGGCCCGGTGTTCGGCAGCTGGTTCGGCGGCGTGTTCGGTCTGCGCGCGCTGCTGATCGCGACGGCCATCTGCGTGTTCGCCCAGGTCCTCCCTCTCGGCCGCCAGCGAGTCGAGCGGTACGACGCCCCGCGGGACGTCGACGCGCCGGTGGAGAAGCGGCGGATCGACCACATGATGCCGCTGCTGATCTTCACCGCGGTCTGCGTGCTGGCGATGACCGGTGACACCATCAAGTTCGGCTACCTGCCGATCTACATGGCCGAACAGTTGCACGTGTCCGACTCGCTCCGCGGTCTCGTGATCGGCGTCCAGCCGCTCCTCGAACTGCTCCTGCTGCCCGTGGTGGCGCGGCTCGCGGACCGGTACGGCGCGATGCGCGCGATGACGGTCGGCGCGATCCTCGGTCTGGGCGGAAACGTCGCCTACGCGCTCAGCACGTCGGTCGCCGGCCTGTTCCTCGGGCAGACCCTGACGGCCGGTCTGTGGGCCTGCGTCGGCGCACTCGGGGTATCCATCGCTCAGCGTCTCTATCCGGAAGGTGTCGGCACTGCCTCCGGCGTGTTCCTCAGCGCGATCCCGCTCGGCTCGGCGATGGGCGGCACCATCGGCGGCATCGGCGTGGCAGCGATCGGTCTCCCGCACGTCTTCTTCATCCCGGCCGGCCTGACGTCGCTGTCGATCGTCGCGTTCGTGATCCTGAGTGTGCGCGAGCGGGTCTAGCTCTCCATCTAGCTCACGGCCGCGCGGATCGACTCCTTGAGTGAGCCGAGCGTCGCGACCACCGCGGTCGGTTCGTAGCCGCAGTGCGCCATGCAGTTCGCGCACCGCGGGTCCTTACCGCGGCCGTACGCGCTCCAGTCGGTCTCGTCGAGGAGCTCCTGGTACGTCGCGACGTACCCGTCGTCCATCAGGTAGCAGGGGCGTTGCCAGCCCTTGAGCGAGTACAGCGGGATCGCCCACGCCGTACAGCTGAAGTCGACCTTGCCCTCCAGGAAGTCGAGGAACAGCGGCGAGTGGTTGAGTCGCCACTTCTTCCGGCGGCCGTCGCCGAACGCCTTGCGGAACAGTTGCCGGGTCTCCTCCGGGCCGAGCCAGTGCTCCTGGTCGGGCGCCTTCTCGTAGGCGAACCCGGGCGAGATCTGCATGTTGTCCACGCCGAGGTCGTCGTTCAGGTAGTCGAGTACGTCGATGACGTCCTGCGGGCTGTCGGTGTCGAAGAAGGTCGTGTTCGTCATCACCCGGAACCCCGCCGCCTGCGCCTGCTTGACGGCGTCCACGGCCTGGTCGAACACCCCGTCCTTGCACACCGATTGATCGTGCCGCTCGCGCAGCCCGTCGATGTGCACCATCCAGGCGAAGTTCTTGTGCGGCGTGAACTTGTGCAGGTGCTTGGGCAGCAGTACGGCGTTGGTGCACAGGAACACGATCTTCTTCCGCGCCAGCAACTGCCGGACGATCTCGTCGATCTCCTTGTGCATCAGCGGTTCGCCGCCGGCGATCGAGACCATCGGCGCACCGCACTCCTCGACCGCCGCGACCGCCTGCTCGACGGACATCCGCCGCTTCAGCCAGTCGTGGGTCTGCTGGATCTTGCCACAGCCCGCGCACTTCAGGTTGCAGGCGTACAGCGGTTCGAGCTCGAGCAGGATCGGGAACTTCTCCCGGCGGTGGAGCTTCTGCTTCATCAGGTATCCGCCCAGGCGGACGGACTGCCGCAGCGGCATGCTCACGACTGGGTCACCTCTTTCGGTAGCGCGAAGCGGACGTCCTCCACCAGGCTTCCGTGCTCGGTGAGGGTCGTTGGGCCGAGTCCGGACAGGCAGTGGACCAGGGCATCGACGAGTGCGGGTGGGGCTGATGCACCGGCGGTGATGCCTACGCGTCGTACCCCGGCGAGCCGGTCGAGCGTGAGCTCGCCGGCGTCGTCGACGAGGACCGCGGGGGTTCCCGCCGCCTCCGCCACCTCGACCAGGCGCCGGGAGTTCGAGGAGTTCTGGGAGCCCAGGACCACCACGAGGTCGGAGCGTTCGGCGATCGCTCGGACGCCGGCCTGGCGGTTGCTGGTCGCGTAGCAGATGTCGTCCTTGCGCGGACCGGTCAGGTTGGGGAAGCGCCGACGAAGTACCGCAGCCGTCTCGGCGGCCTCCTCGAGGGCGAGGGTGGTCTGCATCGCGTAGCCGACGTTGTCGGGATCGGGGACCTCGACGGTCTCCGCCTCGGCCGCGTTCGCGACGACGATGACGTGGCCGGGCGCTTCACCTACGGTGCCGATGACCTCTTCGTGGTCGGAGTGGCCGATCAGCAGGACGGTGCGATCGTGGGCGGCGTACCGGCGTACCTCCTGGTGGACCTTCGCGACGAGTGGGCAGGTTGCGTCGATGACGCGCAGGTTGCGCTCGGTCGCCTGCTCGCGGACCGCGGGAGCGACGCCGTGCGCGGCGAGCACCAGGAGGCTGCCTTCCGGGACCTCGTCCACTTCGTCGACGAAGACGGCGCCGCGTCGCTCAAGGTCGCCGACGACGTGCCGGTTGTGGACGATCTGCCGACGGACGTAGACCGGGGCGCCGAATGTCTCGAGCGCCCGCTCGACGGTCTCGATGGCACGCTCGACTCCGGCGCAGAACGAGCGCGGCGTGGCGAGCAGCAGCTCCCGCTCCCCGGTCGCCGCGGCCCAGGCGTCGATCCCCGGCGCCGTCCGCCGCAGCTGCTTCAGTGCCTGCGCTCCACGGCGCGGCATCCCGATCCCCCGCAGCCGCTGCGACGGTGTGTCCACCACGACCCGAACCACGACGGTCAGCCCGTCGTCCCCTGCCAGCAATCCCGACTCGGTGTCCACGGCCATCGCTCCGCTCGCGGCAAGCTCGTGGCGTTCCCGGGGCGAGTCGACAACGTGATCGGTGGTCACGATCGGACCGGCGTGAACGGTCAGCCCGAGCCGCCGCAGCTCTCCTGCGACGAGTTCGGCCGCTCGGCAAGGTACGACGCTCTGCCGGTGCCGAACCTCTGTCGCGACCACCACGTCGCCGGCGGAGATCCCGTCGGTCAGCGCGCCGGCGACGCCCGCGACCAGCGCCGGGCCCCCGGTCGGTCTCCCCTTCGATCGGCCGGTGTGGATGACCCAGGTCGCGAGTTCGTCCCGGAGGGCCAGCCACTCGGCGAGCAGTGGTGTGTAGACGACCGCTGTCATCGCGGGCTCCCGAGATAGCGGCCCAGCGCCCAGATGGGGAAGACCAAGCGGTACAGGTGATAGCCGATGGAGAAGTCGCCGGGGAAACCCGTGCCGGTGTAGCGGTGCTCGTCCCATCCGCCGTCCGGCCGTTGGGTGTCGACGAGATAGTCGATCCCGCGGGACAGCGGCTCGCCACTCTCGTCTGCCGCGAGCAGAGCGAGCAGAGCCCAGGCGGTCTGCGACGGTGTGGAGTCACCACGGCCGATCCAGGACGGATCGACGTACGAGCGGAGGTCCTCGCCCCAGCCGCCGTCCGGGTTCTGGTGCTCGGCCAGCCAGCGCACGGCCCGCCGTACGACGGGATCGCGCGGCGACATCCCGGTCGCGATCAAGGCCGGTACGACGGCCCCGGTCCCGTACACGTGGTTGGTCCCCCACCGTCCGAACCAGCTTCCGTCCTCTTCCTGCGCGTCGAGCAACCACCGCACCCCCCGGCGGCACTCCTCCGACTCGGTCCGCCCCTCGGCCGCCAGCATCTCCACGACGTGGGCGGTGACGTCGGCCGAGGGTGGATCGATCACCGCCCCGAAGTCGCAGAACGGCAGCTTCAAGGCCGTGGTGTCGGTGTTGTCCGCGTCGAAAGCGCCCCACCCGCCGTCGGCCGACTGCATCCCGGTCGTCCACGCGACCGCGTCGTCCAGCGCCATCCGCAACCGCTCCGGCTCCGGGTGATCCACCCGCCGCAACGCGAGCACGATCTCGGCGGTGTCGTCGGTGTCCGGATAACCGTCGTTCGCGAACTCGAACGCCCACCCACCGGTCACCAGGTCCGGCCGCCGGACCTGCCAGTCCCCCGGTGCGTCGATCTGCTCGGCCAGCAACCAGTCCGTTGCCTTGAGCACCGACTTGTCGTCACCGGGCACGCCTGCATCCAGCAACGCCCCGACGGCGAGCCCGGTGTCCCACACCGGTGACTGACACGCCTCGAGCCAACGCACCGGCCCGTCGGCGGTCTCGGAGTGCACGGTGAACCCTTCGAGCCCCCGCAGGCCTGCAGCCATCACGGGATGGTCGAGCGGGTACCCCATCAGCCGCAGCGCGATCAAGGAGTACACCCACGGCGGCTGGATCCCTCCCCAACCACCATCGGCCTCCTGCCGCGCCACGATCCACTCGGTCGCCCGCCGCATCGCCAACCGCCGCAGGCCCTTGACCGCCCCCTGGCGGGTGTACCAGTTCAGTACGACGTCCAACCGCTGGAAGGCACCGTCGAGTCGCCAGGGCGGTGCGAGCGGCGCGGACGGCCTACCCGAACGCAGCTCGTCGATCGTGAAGTCCACCGGGTGCACCGGCCTGCACGCGCTCACGATCGTCAGCGGCACGATCGTCTGCCGCGCCCAGCACGCCCAGTTGTAGATGTTCAACGGCGCCCAGCGCGGCAGGAAGATCAGCTCCGGCGGTAGGTCCGGGGTGTCGTCCCACCTCCACAAGCCGAAGAGCGCGAGCCAGATGTGCGTGAACACCCGCGCCTGCTCGACACCACCCGCCGACCGGATGAACTCCGCGGCGCGCGCCAGATGCGCCGCCCCGGGATCGTCGCCCGCCATCCGCAACGCCACCCAGGACTCGACCGTCGTCGACAAGTCACCAGGCCCACCCGGGTACGTCGCCCACGTCCCGTCCTCCCGCTGCTGTGAACGGATCCATCGCGCCGTCTCCGCGTCGGCCTGCGCCGTCGCCACGCCGAGGAAGTGCCGCAGCATCAGATCCTCGGCGTCCATCGTCACGTTGGTCGCGAGATCGCCCTTCCACCACCCGTCCTCGTGCTGCAACGACCGCAGATACTCCACCGCCGCGTCCAGACAGTCCTGTACGCCGGAACGCTCGCCGTACCGTTCCTCGGGCACTCGCTCGGCCGTCACAGCTGCCGCTCCGCGACGAACTGGGCCAACTGGTCGAGCTGGTCCCGGTTGGCCGGCGCGATGCCCGCGGCGTCCAGGGCCTTCCCGGCATTCCGCACTCGTTCCTCCGCTTCCGCGAGCGCCCACTCCCGGCCGCCCGCGCGTTCGACCAGCTCGGCGGCCTCCGAGGCGTCGCCGGACGGGTTCGCGAACCAGGCCGCCAGGTCGCGGCCGGGCGCACCGCCGTACTGGAGGGACCAGACGACGGGCAGCGTCTTCTTGTGGGCGAACAGATCGGAGAAGACGGGTTTGCCGGTCGTCTCCGGCGTACCCCAGATGCCGAGCAGGTCGTCGACGAGCTGGAACGCGAGGCCGAGTTCCCAGCCGTACGTGCGGAACGCGTCGCAGGTGACCGGGTCGGCGCCGGACAGGATCGCCCCGAGCTCGGCCGCCACCCCGAGCAGCGCACCGGTCTTGCCCGCGGCCATGTCGAGACACTCGGCCAGGGTGACGTCGTCCCGGCGCTCGAACGCGACGTCGAGCACCTGGCCGCGGATCAGTTTGCGGGTGGCGACGGCGAGGGCGTGTCCCGCGGGTGCGGCGTACGGCGTGTTGCTCTCGGCAAGTACTTCGTCGGCGAGACAGGCGAGCGCGTCGCCGACGAGGACCGCGGTCGCGTCGCCCCAGATCGCCCAGACGGTACGCCGGTGGCGGCGCTTGGTGTCACGGTCCATCAAGTCGTCATGGATGAGCGAGAAGTTGTGCACCAGCTCGACCGCGACACCACCGGGGACCGCCGGCTCGGCCCGGCCGCCGACGGCCTCGCCCACGAGCAACGTGAGGCCGGAGCGGATCGCCTTGCCCGAGCTTCCGTTGGCGGGCCGGCCGTGCTCGTCGCACCATCCGAGGTGATAGGCCGCGACCAGCCGGCTGTGGTCGTCGAGCCGGTCGAGGGCCTGGCGGAGGGGCGGATCCACCAGTTCCCGTCCCCGGGCCAGCATCCCGGGGACGCTCGTGGCCGCCGGCATCCTCTCCACCGCGGTCACGAGACCACATCCTTCGCAGCCACCTCGCCGGACCGGGTGACGGTGGTTCTGCCGGACGTGCGCAGGACGGATGCGGCGGCCGCCTCGCCACTGCGGACGGCGCCCTCCATCGTCGCGGGCCAGCCGGTGGCGGTCCAGGCACCGGCGAGATGGAGCCCGGGCCGGCGCGTGGTCGCACCGGGCCGGAAGCGACCGGTGCCTGGCGCCGGCCGGAATGTCGCGTGTCGCTCTCGGGTCACGAAGAACTCCCTCACACGTGCGTTGGCCGCCTCCGGGAGCAGCCGCCGAACAGCCGGCACCAGCACATCCCGCACCTTCGCGACCGGAGTGTCGATCAGGTCGTCGGCGGCCGACATGGAAACCGCGAGGTACTGCTCGCCCCCGCGCATCCCGCGGTCGAAGACCCACTGCAGCGGGCTGTCCACCGCGGCGACGAAGTGCTCGCCGAGCACCTGGCGATCGAACATCAGGTGCGCGTTGACGATCGGCGAACTCCCGAGCGCCTCGACCCACCCACCGGGAACGTCCAGTGCGTCGTCAGGCAGCAACCGCGCGGCTTCGTCGGGCGGGACGGCGAGCACCACGTCGTCGTACCGCTCGCCCCCGATGGTCCATCCGCCGCCGGCCGCCTCCAAGGAGCGCGCGCGAGCACGCACCCGTACTCCGACACCCGCGGCCGCCAACGCCCGCCCTGCAGCATCGCCGTGCAGTTGCTGCAGGGGCACCAGCGACCATCCGATGTCGGCGGCATCGGCCTGCTCCAGCAGTCCGATCTGGAAGACCGTCGCCGCGACCGCCAGCGACGCGTCGTCCGCTCGCGCGTTCAGCGTCGCCACGCCGATCAGTTCCCACAACGCCTCGACCGCGCGAGCGTCCTGACCGTGCGCGGCCAACCAGCCGCCGAACGACTCGGCATCCGTCGCCGCGGCGTACCGATCCACCCGCCCCATCGCGAGCGCACCACTGACAGCGGCCGCCCGCTCGGCCAGACTCAACCAACGGTACGTCGCCAACGCCGGCCCGAGATGCAACGGCGCCGGCATCCCGTTCCGCCAGATCCGCCCCACCCCGGGCCGCGTCCCACTGCGCACCGGCACGTCGAGCCGCGGCTGCAGATACACCTGGTCCCGCACCCCGAGCCGCTCCAGCAGGCGCAGGTACGACGTGCAGCACCGCAGGAACACGTGTTGGCCGTTGTCGATCCACCGCCCGTCGCGCTCGAACGAGTGCGTCAACCCACCCAACTTCGGGCGACCCTCCAGCAACACGACCTGACACCCCGCATCAGCCAGCGACAGCGCGGCCGTGATCCCGGCAAGACCGCCTCCGACGACCGCAACCCGCCTCATCGCCGGGCTCCCGTCAGCGACACGAGAGCGACCAGTGCCTTCTCGCCGGCCGACAACGACAACCGCTGGTCGTACACGAGGACCGGGTTCGCCCCGATCCGGCGGAGCAGGTGGTGGTAGATGCCGGACATCGCCCGGCACGACGCGCCGCTGCGCCAGTCCAGGTACGGCAGCAGGCGCCACCCCAGCGAGTACCAGTCCTGCGCGCGACCGGCGGCGTACCGGATGTAGCCGGCCAGCCGGCCCTGTGGGTCGTCGAGCCGGCCGTGCTCGTCGAGGACGATCCGGACGCCGAAGCGTTCGAGCTCGTCGGCCGGCAGGTAGATCCGGTCGTTGGTCAGGTCCTCGCGGATGTCGCGCAGGATGTTCGTTTGCTGCAAGGCGATTCCGAGTTGGTCGGCGTACCCCGCGAGGGTCTCGACGTCGGCGCCGGTCGTCGCCGGGCCGAAGATCGACAGGCACAACCGCCCGACCGAGCCGGCGACGCGACGGCAGTAGACGACCAGTTCGTCGAAATCACCGATCCGTACGTCGGCGAGATCCGTCTCGACTCCGGCGATCAACTCCTCGAACGCGCCGAGCGGCACCGGATAGCGCCGCGCGGCATCCGCGACCGCGACGTACACGGGCTCGGCCACGTCGTCCAGGCGACCGAGATCCTTGCGGACCTGCGCGAGCGCCGACCGCTTGGCCTCCAACGGCAGATCACCGTCGCCGATGTCGTCGATCCGCCGGGCCAGTGCGTACAAGGCGGACAACGCGTTGCGCTTCGGCGGTGGCAACAACCGGATGCCGTAGTAGAAGTTCCGGGCCTCGCGTCGGGTGATCTCGAGACAGGCGTCGTACGCCGCCGCGACAGTTGCCGTCATCGCGCCACCGCCCGAACCATCAATCGCACCGTCTCCACCTTCGAAGGCCGAGCCGATCCGGCCAGCACCTCACCCCCGGTACGCCGCAACGCGCGCACCGTCGCCTGGCCACCGGCCACGAATCCGGCCACCGCTACCCGCGCCCAGCCGTGCAGTCGTCGCACGATCTCCGCCCCCTCGTCGAGCATCACCGCGGCCCGTTCGGTCTCGAACGTCATCAGCGCGCGCAGCTGCGGTGTCGCCCGCTCCCGATCGAGATCGCTCGCGTCGACGCCGTACGTGCGTAGGTCCTGTTGTGGTAGGTAGATCCGCCCGGCGCGACGGTCTTCGGCGACGTCCTGCCAGTGCTCGACGAGCTGCAACGCCGAGCACACGAGATCCGAGAGCCGCTCGGCTTCGGCGTCGTGGACGTCGAAGACACCGAGCACCATTCGCCCGACCGGATCCGCGGACAGCCTGCAGTAGCCCATCAGGTCCTCGAAAGTCTCGTAAAACTTGACGGTCTGGTCCTGCAGGTTGGCCTCGATCAAATGCCGGAACGGTTCGGCGGTCAGGCCGTGCGCCCGGACGACGGGCAGCAACCGGCGCAGTACCGGGTGCTCCGGCTGCTGGCCGGTCCAGATGCGGTCGAGATCGGTCGCGAACGCGCGCAAGGCCGCCGTACGGTCGCCTGGATGACTGTCGCCCAGCTCGTCGACCGTGCGGGCGTAGCCGTAGACAGCGTGTAGCGCTTCTCGATGTCCGGAGGGCAGGAACTTCAGCGCGACCGGGAAGTTCTCGCCCTGCTCCTTCCTGCCCAGGTCCTTCTGCAGTCCGTCTGGATGCACCTTTCCATGATCGGAAGCGGTTTCCTGCCAACTCTGCCCCGGTGGAGCACATTCGGCGCAGGGAAATTTGTCACGGAGTTACAGTTGCCTTCGAGGGGCTGGTGCCTTCGCGGCGGCCTTCGAGGGGGTAGGCAGGCATGACCATCACGACGTTCGATCGCGCGAGTCTCGAGGAAGCGCTGCTCGACGGACTGCCGGCGCTGGTCGCCGAGGTGCGGGACGGACTGGCCGAACACTGGCCGGACTACGCGGCGTTCCTGGACGCCGACCGGGACGCGGTGGTCAAACCCGCCGCGCTGTTCGTACATCGGCTGCTGGACATGTCGATCGCGAACCTGAACAGCCCGGACCGCACCACCGTCGACCGCGGGCTCGACGGCGCGGACGAGACGGTCCGGCAGGTGTTCGAGGAGATCGGCCGCCGGCAGCTGCAGGAGGGCAACGACCTGACCCGGCTGCTCACCGCGTTCCAGCTCGGCGCCCGGGTCGCCTGGCGGCATGTCGCCGCGACCGCACTTCAGCTGGACTTCGCACCGGACAATCTCGCCGCGCTGGCCGACTCGGTGTTTGTCTTCGTCAACCAACTCTCCTTCTCGGCCGCGAACGGCTATCTGCAGGAGCAGATCGACGACGCGATGGCGCGTGAACGCCGCCGCGAGGAGCTCGCCAACCTGTTGCTGTCCGGCCGTGCCGGCAGCGAGGCGATCCAAACGGCCGCGCTGCAGGCGGCCTGGCGAATTCCGTCGACCGCTGCGGTCGTCATCTACAGCGACGGTGACGAGGAACCTCCCAGCACGCTGGTCGCCCGGCTCGAACCAGGCGCACTGCCGATCCGCCGCAACGGCGTGCTGGTCGGTGCGATCGTTCCGGAACCGTCCGGTCCGGGACGCCGGCTGCAGCTCAGCCGGGAGCTCACCGGTCGCGGCGCGGTGGTCGGCAACTCGGTCGCGCCGGAGCAGCTCCCGCGCAGCCTGGAGATCGCGCGAATCGCTGTCCGGCTGCGGCGGACCGGCGTACTCACCGACGACCCGGTGTTCGCGGACGAGCATCTCGACGCATTGATCGTCTGGCGGGACGAGGCGCTGGTCGCCGCGTTGCGCGACGAGATGCTCGCGCCGTTGGAGGGCCAGACGGTGGCCGCGCGCGAGCGGCTCGCGGAGACGCTCGCGAGCTGGTTGCGGCACTTCGGCGACCGGCAGGCGATCGCGCACGAGCTGAGTATCCACCCGCAGACCGTCCGCTACCGGATGGCGCGGCTCAGAGCCCTGTACGGCGACCGCCTGGACGACCCCGAGTCACGCGCTCGACTCTTCCTCGCCCTGGAGTGGCCCGGCCCCTGACTCGCGGCGCAGCCTCTGCAAGGCTTTGTCGAGGTACGCCGCCAGCGCCGGCCCGTCGACGAGGTCGGGATCGGTCGCCAGCCCGATGCCGAGCGTGCCCGACCAGCTCAGCGCACCCACCGCGAGCGGCGTCCCCGGGACCAGCGGCAGGATCGGGTACGCGCGATGGTGCGGTACGCCGGCGAACGTCATCGGGATCGTCGGCCCGGGCATGTTCGACACCACCGCGTGCAGGAATCGTGGCCCGTAGACGGTGCGTGCGAACCATCGCACGAACGGTTCCGGCACCACCCGCAATCCGGTCGCCATCACGAAGCGGGACGCCAGTGCCCGCGTCGGCCGGCGCAACCGCTCGGTCCGCCGCGAGACCTCCGCGAGCAGGTCGTCGAACGGACGCCCGTCGACCGGCACCTCCACCATGATCGCCGCGGTCGCGTTCCCCTCCGCCGCGCTCTCGGGCGTCCGCACCATCGTGGTCACGGAGAACCGCATCCGGTCCCGGACCGATTGCGGTAGCGCGGGCGCAACGGCGTACAGGCCGTCGGCGAGGAGGGCGAGCAACAGGTCGGTGACGCGGACGCCGCGGGCCGTCGCGATCCGTCGTACGACGTCCAACTCGACGGCGGCGACACCGAAGTCGCGGCGCGACGATCCTGGCGGCAACGGTGCGGAGGTGCCGTCGGTCGCGAGTTGCGCGAGGCCGACTGTCACTGCCGCGGCACGGGCGAGCCGACCGGGTCCGGCGGCGGACGGCATGGTGAGCGTGGGGCGAGGCTCGAACAGGCTGAAGGTCTGCAGCACCGTACCGATGCCGTCGGCAATCGAATGATGGACGAGCACCACGAGCGCATCGGCCGCACGCGGCCCGGCGTCGCGGACCATCGCGATCCGCCACAGCGGCCGGTCCCTTGGCATCGGCTGCTCGGCCAGGTCACCGATGAACCGCAACAGCCCCGGTACGCCGTCCATCGACCGGTGCTCGATCACGTGCCAATCCAGATCGGCCTCGCCTGCCTCGATCCAGCGCGGCCGCCGCCACGGGGACGACGGCGCGAGTCGCTGGTGCATCCGCGGCAGCCGCGCGAACCCGTCCCCGACCAGCTTGCGGATCTCCTCGATCGAGGGCCGCTGCTCCGTCGGCTCGAGCATCACCACGCCACCGACATGCTGAGCCGCGCCGGTCCCCTCGATGTGCAGGAAGAACGCGTCCGCCGACGGTACGACCAGGCCCTTCACCGGGACTCCCGCCGCGACTGCACCTGCTCGCCGAAACGTGCCGAGAGCAGCCGATAAGCGCCCGGAGCAACCGCGCGGACGACGGGCGCGACGCGCAGCCATCCGGGCACGACGGTCTCGGGGCGATCGTTGGTGATGCCATCGACCAGAGCTCGCGCGACGTCGGCGGCAGGCATTGGGCGCGGCCGGCTCCGATCGTACGGGCGACCGCGAGCAGCGAAGAAGCCAGTGTCGACAACGCCCGGGACCGTCAGGCTGACACCGACACCGGTCCCACGAAGTTCCAGCCGTAGGCTCTCGGCGAAGATGTCGATCGCGGCCTTCGTGGCCGCGTACACGGCCTCGCCCGCGACCGCGGTGCGTCCGGCGATCGAGCCGACGAGGGCGATGTGGCCGCTGCCCCGCTCGACCATTGGCGGCAGCAACTGGTGGGTCAGCCGGAGCGGCGCCACCAGATCGACCGCGATCAGCCGTTCGATCTCGTCGTACCGCATCTCCACGAACGGCCCCGACCATCCGGTGCCGGCGTTCGCGACCAGGACGTCGACCCGCCCGTGGACACGCAGTACTTGATCGGCCAACGTGCCGGTCTCGGCGAGATCACCGACGAGGGGTACGCCGCCGACGCGCGTCGCGACTGCCGCGGTCCGTTGCTCGTCGCGGCCGTGCACGACGACCCGAGCGCCCGCGGTCGCGAGCCGCTCGGCGACCGCCGCGCCGATCCCCGCCGATCCACCGGTGACCAGCGCAACCTTCCCGTCCAGTCGCATCGCACCCTCCCACCCCAGCATGCACGACGAGCGGGTGGGAGTGCGGGATCAGTCGCCGCCGCGGAACGGGAAGCCCGGGTAGCGATACCCCGGGGTCCAGAACGGAGTCATGCCGTAGTAGCCGTAGACATCGTTGAGGTCGTCGACGGGCTGCAGCTCCGTCAGGGCCGGGTCATACCCGGGAGCTTTGGCGATCTCGCTGCGGGTGCGGCCGATCGTGACCTGCTCGTCGGTCACCTCGACGACGGCGTCGACCGGGATCAGCCGGTGCTCGGCGCCGATCCCCAGCAGTCCGCCGGACTCGACGTCGAGCAATCGGACCTGCCGCTCGTCGGCGTCGACGAACAGACTGTGGACCTTGCCGATCTCCTCGCCCGCGGAATCGACCACGGTCCGGCCACGGACGTCGTCCTCGGTCTTCGCGAGCGTCAGATCGGTGTCGTCCAGCCGGACAAGGCCGAGCGGTTCCTTCTCGGTCATGGTGTGCCACCTCCAAGAGACCTCCGGGTACCCAGGCGGCCGGGCCGTCATTCCCGCACAGTCCGCACAGTCCCGAGTCGGGACGTTCACGCACCGTCAACCTGTAGCCACGTGACGTATAGGCGATCGTGCCTCGGTGCTGGCATGGTCGTGTCGTTGTTTTCCGCCCTGAAGTAAGTCCCCGAAGGAGCGATCGATGCAGGACTCCGCCCCGCCTCCTCGTCCGCGCCGCGTCCGCCGGCTGCTCGGCGTCGTACTCGGAACCACCGCCCTGATGGTCACCTCGGCCGCGCTGGCGTACGCCGCCCCGCCGCCGCACCTCCCGCAGAACGCCGGTGGGTACGAGCAGTCGTTCTCGCCGGCGTACGACTACGACACCGACGGCTGCTACGCCACCCCCGCCATCGGACCCGACGGCACCCTCAACCCCGGGCTCAACCCGACCGGCGCCGTGAACGGCAACTGCCGGGACCAGTCCGACCTCGACAACTCCCAGACCTACGCCCGCTCGAAGTGCGACAACGGCTGGTGCGCGATCGTGTACGCCAGCTACTTCGAGAAGGACCAGGCCGTCCCCGGCAGCAGCCTCGGCGGCCACCGGCACGACTGGGAGCACGTCATCTCCTGGGTGAACCAGGCCTCCAACCAGGTCGAGTACGTGACCACGACCCAGCACTCCAGCCAGGTCACCTACACCCGCTCGCAGGTGCGCTTCGACGGCTCGCACCCGAAGGTCGTCTACCACAAGGACGGCGCCAGTACGCACTTCTTCCGGCTCGCCAACACCAACGACGAGCCGCCGGAGAACCACTACCACGACTGGCGCTACCCGCCGCTCGTCGACTGGAACGGCTACCCCAGTACGGGGTTGCGCGACACCCTGATGAACGCCGACTTCGGCTCCGCGACGATCAAGATCACCGACTCCGGCGACCGGTTCCGCAACCTGCTGAACGCATCCAAGCCGTCCGGGATCCCGTTCGACCCTTGGGCCTGACCAGCCCTGGATCGGCGGTGTGCGCGCTCAACCCCGGGCGCGCAGGCCGCCGGTCAACGACTCCACGATCAGGTCGATCATCGCCGCGTGCCGGTTCGCCGCGGTGTCGGCCTGCCCGAGGGCGAGCGTGTCGAGGAAGACCCGGCTGACCACGAGCTCGGCCGCGGCCTGCACCCGCGCCGGATCGGCGGTCACGTCCCCCGCGCCACCGAGGACGCCGGCCACGGTCTCGGTCGCCTCGGCGAACAGCTCGGCCGCCCGCGACGCGATCTCCGGCCGGGCCTGCGCCTCCCGGAACACGATGATCCGGGCGGCCCGATCGTGTTCCAGTTCCGTGGCCATCGTCGCCACGATCGCCCGCAACCGGCGCCGTACCGTCCGGCCGCGGGCCGCGGAACGCAGTACCTCGCTCGGGGCGGGGCGTTCCTGGACGATCGCGAGCAGCAGGTCGAGCTTGGTCGCGAAGTGGTAGAACACCAGCCCCGACGGTACGCCGGCCTCGTGCGCGATCCGGGCCGTCGATGTGCCGTCGTACCCGTGCTCCGCGAACAACCGCTCGGCGGTCTCGATGATGACCTGCCGTTTGGTGTGCCGTGCGTGCGCCGGTGCGGTCATGATCCTGCTGGTTGAGCGGCGGGCCAGACCTCACCTTTCCGTTCGGCGGCGAGCTCGGCGGCCCGCCGCAGGGACTTGAACACGTAGTCCGGGACGCGGAGCCCGCGCCGGTGCGCGAACATCAGCTCGTACTCGGCCCGCCCGACCTGCCGCGCGTACTCACGCAGCTCCGCCTCGCCGCCGTCGGTCATCTTCAGCGCGTCCATCACGTCACCGAACTCGGTCACCTGGCGCTTGTTGTAGGCGCCCACCACTTCGAACGTACGCTTCCGCAGGCCGCGTGTCAGCCATTTCTGCCAGCCCGACAGCTGGTCCCACAACTGCTGGGCGGCCATCTGGTAGTACGCGAAGTGACCCGGCTCCTGGCGCCGGATCGGCGCGATCACGGTCGCCGCGATCGCCCGCTCCCCCAGCTCGAGCAGCCCGGCGTGGAACTTGTTGTAGGCAATGACCGCGGAGCGTTCGGTGGCCAGTCCGGTCAGGTAGTAAAGCATCCGGCTGATGTCCTGGACGCCGCGCATCCGGCCGAGCGCACCGAGGAACTTCAGGCTGAACGACACGTCGGTCAGGTTCGGGTCGTGCGGGTCCACGCCGATCAGCTGCTGCAGCTTGTCGAGGATCTGCCCGTGCCGGGTCTCCTGCGGCATCCACACGTCGGCGTAGAAGTGCTTGTCGACCTCGGGCGGGTCGGGCAGCAGGATGTTCAGCTCCAGCACGTTGCGCTCGACCTCGAGCTCGACCCGGGTCATGTAGGCCAGCACGGACCCGAACCGCTCGGCCAGCAGGCCGGGCTGCTGCATCGTGTAGTCGACGCTCTCGAGCGGGATCGGCGGGTGCTCCTCGCCCAAGCGGTCGACGTGATCGGCCAGCCGCGAATCCTCGCGGCGGGGCCCCCGCCGGGAGCGGAAGGGCTTGGTGGGCCTGGTGGGCCTGGTGGGCATGGTGATATCGCTCAACGACATACGCGGAACCTCGCTCCAAGGACGGAGATGCGGGCTCGATCCCCGGGTTCCAGCGTAACAAGGTGACTGACCGATCAGTCAGTTTATTTCCGTGTGAGACCGTGCACACACGCCTGTGGGCGGCGGTCCCGAGGACCAGCACAGACCGCCGCCCGCAGTTGCATCGGTGACTGAACTACTTCGCGATCGTGTAGCGGATCGTGTCGTTGCGCAGGACGTCGCCGTTGACCTTGACGATCTTCACGGTGTGCGGCCCGTTCTTCAGGCCGGTCGTGCTGAACGCCTGCTTCGCCGTCACCCGGGTGTCGCTGTGCAGGTTCACCCGCTGCAGCAGCTTGCCGTCGACGTACACGTCGGCGTCGCCCTGATCCGGAGCCAGTGCGGTGATCCACTGGACGCCTGTACCGGTGAAGGCGAAGTTGACCGCGGCACCGTCCACCTTGGTCGCGTGGATGTCGTCGCGGTAGTCACCGCGGAAGCGGAAGTCCAGCGACGTGTTCCCGAGCGGCAGTGTCGCGAGGAACGTCTTGCTCAGCGTCACCGTGCCGCCGTTCAGCGTGTAGTCGGTGCCCTGAACCAGATCCTTGCCACTGTTGGCGATACCGGCCAGCTCGCCCGGGTCGCGGCCGAGCTGGATGCTGACATCGGCCGGCGCGACCTTGTCGAAGGCCGCGGTGTCCGGGTTCAGCAGGCTCTCCTGCCGGATGTTCAGCTTGTCCAGCAGCATGAACTGGCCGGACTTCTTCACGCCGCGGATCGTGTGCGTGCCGTTCGGCAGATCCGAGATGCTGTACACGACCTGCTGCGGCTTGTTGTGCCCCTGCGCCGGATCCATGTACGTACTCACGGTCTGCTTCAGTTCGCCGTCGATGTAGATGTCGACGTCGCCCTGGCCAGGGTCCGTCTCCGTCACGTAGTCGACACCGGTTCCGACGAACTGGTACGAGAACGAGTCGCCGTTGCCCTCCGTCCACTGCACGTCGTCCTGATAATCGCCGAGCCCACGCCCCGAACTGTTGTTCCAGTTGCCGGTGTAGACGATCTGCGAGTTGTTGTTGTTGATCTCAACGGTCCGCGTCGCGACGTCGGCGGTCCTGGCTGTCGACTGCGTGGCCTTCACGGACGAGTCCGTCACACCAACGGTCAGTGCCTGCGAGACGGCCGGCACCTCGTAGTTGGCGTTCCGCTGCCACGCGCCGTCGTACGTGACCCGCAGATCGTCGTCGTTCACGCTGATCGCCGCGTTCTTCTGCGGCGTCACCTTCAGCAGCCGTACGCCGTGGATCGGGACGTCCGTCGCGGTGAAGCTCGAAGCGAACGAGCCGAGATCCTTGCGGGCCCACAGGTCACGCACCTTCGCGGCACCGTCCAGGCCGAGGTCCGCGAAGTTGACCGTCATGTCCGCATCGGTCTGGCCGAGGTTGAACAGGGCAACGGTGTACGAGCTGTCCGGATTCAGCGAGAACCAGACCTGCCGGTTGGTCTTCGTGGACAGCGGCTGCGCCGGACGGCCGGCCTGGTCGACCGCGATCACCTCGGGGTTGGTGAGCAACTCGAGACCGTACGAGTCCAGCTTGGTCATGTCGTTGCCGATGTACATCGGCGCCGCGGACACTGCCCACAGCGTGGCCGCCGTACGACGCTCGTCCTTGGTGAGACCGTCCATCTGGCCGTTGCCGACGTCGAGCGAGTCGAGGTCGTTCCAGCCGCCCGGGCCGGCGTGGCGCCACCAGTCGGCCAGCTTGGGGAACAACCGGTTGATGTTCGGCCAGGCGGTGAGCGCCGTGCCGGTGCAGTAGCACTCGACGTCCCACTCGATCCGCCAGCCGTTCGCGTACTGCTTCCAGTAGTCCGCGTAGTTGATGTCCAGCGCCCAGGAGATCTCCAGCCAGATCTTGTGCCGGGCGAGCGCCTGCGACCACGCTTTCACGTCGTCCCGGGCGTCGACCGACAGGTCACTGATCCCCGAGCCCGGTGTCACGCTGTCGAACTTCAGGAAGTCCAGGCCCCAGGAGCCGAACAGATCCGCGATCGAGTCGACGTACTTCTGCGCGCACGGCTTGGAGAAGTCGATGCGGTAGCCGATCCCCCAGTAGTCGCCCTTCTGCAGCGGCAGCACCGGCAGGTCCGCGGTGGTGCACTCCGGGGCGCCGTAGATCGGGAGCTTGGCGTCGATGACGGCCTTGCTGATCCCCGGGATCGTGTAGAGCCCGACCTTCTGGCCGTTGGCGTGGATGTGGTCGATGACCGCCTGCAGGCCGTTCGGGTAGAGCTTCTTGCTCGGCGTCGGCCGGCCGTAGGCGTCGATCCCGTCGTTCCAGCCGGCGTCGATGTTGAGGTAGTTGTACCCGTACGGCTGCAGCTTGGCGTGCATCGCGTCGGACTGCTTGATCAGCTGGTCGGCGGTGATCCAGCTGCCGCCGTTCGGGTTGTAGACCTGCATGCTGTAGCTGCTCCAGCCCATGTAGGGCCGAGCCGCCACATCCCCCGCCGGCCCCGGGAGGGCCGGCGGGGTGACGCTGGTGGTTGCTGCTGATGACGTACTCAAACCTGCCGGCAGCAGCCCGGCGATCACGAGACCGGCAAGCGCGGCCCGTAACACCCTGCTCCGAACGGATCTGGTCATGGCGGTGACCTCTCTGAGAGAACCGAATCGGATAGGATATTGGAACTATTACTTAACCTTGTCAAGATTCTGTGCGAAAGTGGCGCAGTGATGCCGGGCCGCGAAGTCCGTCGTCAGCCGCGGGGCCGGGGTCACGAGCGAGACGATCTTGCCGCCGGGCCCGAAGGACGGCCAGCCCGTGGCCGGCTTGCCGGTCTTCGCGAAGTTCACCCAGGCCGCGCGCATCGTGTCGGCGAGCTTGGTCTGCTCGGCGTTCAGCGTCACCGGGAACGGAGCGTTCGGCAGGTCGAACAGGTACCACATCTCCGATCCGTGCGTGGCCACCGACAGCGTCCCGGCCGGCGCGAAGATGAACGGCGCCGTGTCGTCGTTGAACTCGTACCCGTACGCCGGAACGTGCCGACCGGCCCACGTGTTCACCTGCGCCGCCCCGCACGCGAACGTCGCGTCGCCGACCAGCGTCCCGAACGCCTTGTCCGGAGTCGGGTACGACGCCGGCGGGTACTCAACTGCGATCGCGGCAGCCTGCGCCGGGGTCACGCGAAGCGCGGACGCGATGTTGCTCTCGTAGTTCTGCGCCGTGACCGGACTCGTGTACGCGACGTTGTACCCGCGGCTCACGACCCGGCCGCCGAGCGTGAACAGCGCCTCCTCGTCGTGGTTGCTGCCGTTCAGAATCGGCACGTGGTTGAACCGGCCGGCCGCCAGCGCCGTACCGATCGACTCCTTCAGGACCGCGCCGTCGACCACGCCCGGGATGAGGGCGGTCGCCGTCGAGATGTTGTTCACCAGCGTCTGCGCGGGAACCTTGCGCAGGCAGTCCGCGGACTGGTCCGCACAGCCGACCTTGGTGGCGAACTCGGTGCCGAACTTCTCGGCCTGCGCGAGCGACTGCTGCTGCAGCGCGAACGCTCCGCTCTCCACGATCGCCCGCTGGAACAGGCCCGCCGAGCTGCGCGACACGACCTGCGCGAGGACCGACAGACCACCGGCCGACTCACCGGCGATCGTGACGTTGTGCGGGTCGCCGCCGAACTGCCCGATGTTGCGCTGCACCCAGCGCAGCGCGGCCTGCTGGTCCATCAGGCCGTAGTTGCCGGCCGCTCCCCCGGGGCGGGACGCGAGTGCCGGGTGGGCCAGGAAGCCGAGCGCGCCGAGCCGGTAGTTGATGGTGACGACCACCGCGCCGGCCTTGGCGAGCTTGGTGCCGTCGTAGTTGGAGCCGCTGTCCTGGATCAGGCCGCCGCCGTGGATCCACACGATCACCGGGCGCCTGACGGCGGTCTGCGCCGCGGGAGTCTGGACGTTCAGGTACAGGCAGTCTTCCTGGAGCTGTCCGGGCGGGGCGATCCCCGGAGCCTGCGGACAACCCGGCGCGTACGACGTGGCGTCGCGGACCCCGCGCCAGCTCGCGGCGGGCTGCGGTGCGCGCCAGCGCAGGTCGCCGGTAGGCGGCGCCGCATACGGCAGACCGCGAAACGCGGACGTGCCGTCGAGGCTCAAACCCCGGACCACGCCGTTGCCCGTGGCGACCACCGGGCCCGTCGAGCTCACGCCGGCGGTCGAGCCGACGCCGGACGTGGCGGCGGACGTGGCGGCGGACGTGGCGGCGGACGTGGCGGCGGACGTGGCGGCGGACGTGGCGGCGGACGTGGCGGCGGACGTGGCGGCGGTGGGGGTGCCGGCGTCTGCCGCGCGGGCGGCGGTCAGGCCGCCTACGACGGTCGCCAGGGTGGCGGCGCCTGTGGCGAGGGCGACGCGGGTGCGTCGCGAGAGAGCGGTTCTCATGGTTCGTTGCACCTCATGCTGGAGAGTGATTCCGTAACGGCTTCACTCTCCAGCGGGCGACCGCCCGTCGCCCCAGGGAGAATCCCTGGTGTCAGGCCGCGGACTCGCCTGCGGGACCCGCGGCCTCGCGCCAGCCGTCCGGCCCGTCCGAGCCGGCGTCGTACTCCTCCAGCGGGACCTCACCCGCGCGCCACGCGGCGAGCACCGGTTCGACGATCTCCCAGCAGCGCTCGGCCACGTCACCACGGACCGAGAGCAGCGGGTCGCCGCGCAGGATGCCGTTCAGCACCTCGCCGTACGGCAGCACCGGGGACGACGGGAGCGTCGCGTCCAGGAACACCTGGCCCATCGTGTACGGCCCGTCGACGCCGAGCGCCGGGACCGACAGCGACAGCTCGCCCGGATTCAGACCGATCCGCAGAGTCTCGCCGTCCCGGCCGCCGTGCAGGCCGGACGGCAGGTGCCGCAGCGGCTTGAACTTGATCACGATCTCCTTGCGCGCGACCCCGAGCGCCTTGCCCGACCGCAGCGTGAACGGGACCCCCGCCCAGCGGTTCGTGTCCACCTCGACGGTCACCTCGGCCAGCGTCTCGGTCCCCCGCTCCGGGTCGACCCCGGACTCGGCGGCGTACGCCGGGACCACGCGGTCGTCGGCGATCCCGGCGGCGTACCGCGCCCGCCGGCCCGCCTCGGTCGCGGAGCCGCGGTACAGCCGCACGCTGCGCAGCGCACGAGCCATCTCGCTGCGGACCTCGACAGCGTCCATCGTCGACGGCGCGTCCATCACGAGCAGCGCGAGGACGAGCAGCAGGTGGCTCTGGATCATGTCGACGAGCGCGCCGGCGTTGTCGTAGTACTGCGCGCGTCCCTCGAGGCCGAGCGTCTCGTCGTACACGATCTCGATGCTCTCGATGTGCTCGGCGTTCCACACCGGCTCGAACAGGCGGTTGGCGAACCGCAGGCCGATCAGGTTCAGCACCGCGGTCCGGCCGAGGAAGTGGTCGACGCGGTGCACGTTCTCCTCGGGGACGAACGAGCCGACGAGCCGGTTCAGCGCGGCCGCGGACGCCGAGTCGGTGCCGAACGGCTTCTCGAACGCCAGCTCCGTCCCGGCCGGCAGGTCGACCTCGCGGAGCTTCTCCACGATCGCGGTGGTCACCGCGGGCGGGAGCGAGAAGTACAGGACCGGCGCCGGACCGGCCAGCTCGAGGAGCGTCCGCAGGTGCTCGGTGTCGGTCGGGTCACCGGCGACGTACTCTGTGGTCGCCAGGGTCTCGGCCGCGACCGGGCCGATCTCGCCGCGGGACGCGAACGCCGACCGGACCCGGTCCGTCCACTCCTCGGCGGCGAGCGCCGACCGGCCGGTGCCGATGATCCGGACGCCGGTGGCGCGCGGTCCGGCGAGCAGACTGCCGAGACCGGGCAACAGCAACCGGGAACTCAGGTCGCCGCTGGCGCCGAAGATGACGAGGGTCCGCTGTTCCGTCCCCGCCGGCCGATCGTCGACCGGCAGCAGGGCCGCATACGTAGTGATGGTGCCTCCCAAGACAGGGCAGATTCCGGGCTGTGCGGCCCCTGTCGTGGAGCCACACCCTCAGACCCAACGGCGCCGAGGGTAACCGCATTCCCCTCACCGGGGCGGCGACGTCTCAAGGGCTGGGTACGGCGAATCCGGCAGGCCCAGGTTTCGCCAGACGAAACGTGGGACCCGGGACAGGAAACCACGGATGAACTCCGAGCTGTGCGCGATCGCCGGCTGGCTGTGCTCACCCGGTGAGAACCAGGCCCAGTCCTCCTCGATCGAGAACGACGCCGGCGGGTTCGCCATCAGGTACTCCATCTGCCGCGGGTGCATCACGTCGTACGCGAACTTCTGGTCCGGCGAGTTCACCGCGAACCGCTTGTTGAACTCCGCGCTCTCGAAGCTGATCCCGCTGCTCAGACCCTTCCGCCCGACCTGCAGCCGCGGCATCCGGATCGGCAGCTGAAACCCGAGGACCGGCTCGCTGTGGCTCTCGACGACGGTCCGGGACTGGGTCCGGCCCTCGCTGTCGGTGTAGGTCTCGGTACGCGTCGTCTTCCAGTGGTGCTCGAACGCGACGAACGGCGGGCCGCCAGCGTCCTGCCCGCGGACCACGTCGCTGGTCCGGTGGTCGTGCCCACCGCGGTTCACCGGCGTGACCTGCAGCAAGCTGTCGTCGACGCCGACCCAGTACCAGTCCGGGTGCTGGTAGAACGTCAGCCGCGCCGGCGGCTCCGGCTGCCGCCACTGGTCGAGCGGTACGGCGTCGATCGCGGCGGCGACCGCGGCGACCTGGTCCAGCCACGGGCCGAGCTTCTCGAGATCCTTGCGCGGCGGGTCGAGCACCACGAGCTGGTCACCGTCGATGCTCAGGTTCACGCCCGGTTGCCCGGCCGCCAACGCGGTCAACTGCGCCGACAGCTGCGGCGTCAGCACCTCGGCCGCGAACGCCGGGTCCGTCACACCGACCTGCCACCCCGGTCCCAGCTCGGCCGGCGCGGGTACGGCGGTCGCGCGGACGCCGTACCGCGGCCGGGTCTCGCCGCCGGTGATCCACAGCTCGGGCAGGCGACGGGACAGCGTGACCATCCCGACCCAGCCCGACCAGTAGGTGGAGGCGTACTCGATCACCTGGAACGGCCGGCCTGCCGTGGTCACCCCGGAGATCTGGTCGTCGGGCTTGCGGTCGAAACCGATGCCGAACGGCGGGTTGCCGAGGCGCGCCACCGAGTCCCACGCCGGCGTGTTGACGAAGGTCCAGCCCCGCCGGCGGATCGAGTCGATGTAGTGCTGGCGGCGGACGAGCGCGACGATGCCCCCGATGATGCCGCCCACGACGAGCAGCCCGACGAGCAACAGGACAATGACCATCGCGCTCACGTGCGCCTCCCCGATCCGGCTACTGGCACACCGGACGATAGCGCCGGGACGGGATCACGCCAGCGCCGCGGGGAGCGGGTCGGCGTGGATGATCTGCAGCCGGCTGACCGCGCGGGTGAGGACGACGTACAGGCGGTGCACGCCGCGGGGCTCGGCGGCGACGATGCGGGCCGGCTCGGCGACGACGACCGCGTCGAACTCCAGCCCCTTCGCCAGCGTGGCGGGCACGCAGACCAGCCGGACGGTGTCGATCTCGTCCTCGCTCTCGCCGAGCAGCTCCGTCTCGAGGCCGGCCGCGGTGATGGCGTCCCGCAGTACCGCGATCTGGTCGTCGGCGGCGATCAGCGCGACCGATCCCTCGCCTTCCAGCGCCGCCCGGCACTCGGCGACCACCTGGTCCGCGAACGTCGCTTCGTCGGCCGGGACGATCCCGAGCGCGTCGGCCACGGTCCGTACGCCGCTCGGCGTGCCCAGCGTCGGCGCGATCTCGGGGAGCAGCTTCGCGGCGAAGTTGATGATCTGGGCCGGCACCCGGAACCCACGGTCGAGCTCGGCCACCACACCGTCGCCCTTGTCGAGATGGCCGAGCACCCGGTCCCACGATCCCGCGGCCCACGGCGTCGTCGCCTGCGCCAGGTCACCCAGCACCGTCGCCGAACCGGTGCGGCACCGGCGGCCGAGCGCCCGCAGCTGCATCGCGGACAGGTCCTGTGCCTCGTCGAGCACCAGGTGGCCCAGCGATCCGGTCCGGCGCTCGATCAGGTCTTCGAGCTCGTCGAGCAGGACGCTGTCGGCGAACGACCATGTCGCCGACTTCCACGAGCGCGGCGGTTTGGTCCAGAGCAGCGCCGTACGCTCCTCGTCGGTCAGTTCGGGAGCGGCCTCGGCGAGGAACCCGGCGTCGGCGAAGAGCCGGTGCAGGATCTGCTCGGGGACGACCCGCGGCCACACCGAGTCGAGGACCTCCTTGACCGGCTTCGAGCGTGCCACCGCGTTCTGCACGCGGTCGTCCGGGGACTCGGCGCGTTCCTCCATCCGGACCAGGACGACGTGCGCGATCCGCTGCGCGAGCGCGTTCCGGCCGGGCGCGTAGCGGGTCGACTCGCGCAGGTCCGCGACGATGTCGACGACCTCGTAGTCGTGCACGCGATAACGCCGCGATCCCTTGCTGTACAGGACTCCGTCGGTCGGCGTACCGACGTACGACCACAAGGCACGGCGCAGTACGCCGGCCATCCGCGCGTCGCCCTTCAACGCCTCGGCCTCGACCGAGTCGGTCGCGGCGGTCGGCCGGGTCAGCAGCTCGTCGATCGTGATCTGGCGGACGTCGACCTCGCCCAGCGCGGGCAGCACCTTGCGGATGTAGGACAGGAACGACTTGTTCGGCCCGACGATCACGACGCCGCCGCGGCCGAGGCGCTCGCGCTCGGTGTAGAGCAGGTACGCGACGCGGTGCAGGCCGACCGCGGTCTTCCCGGTGCCGGGTGCGCCCTGCACGCACACGCTCGGGTGCAGCGGTGCGCGGACCAGGTCGTCCTGCTCGGGCTGGATGGTGGCGACGATGTCGCGCATCGGACCGGTGCGCGGCCGCTCGATCTCGGCCCGCAGGAACGCGTCCGCCTGGTCGGTGTCCACGCCCCCGGTCAGCGGCTCGTCCTCGAAGCCGGTCAGCTCGGCATGGTCGGAGAACCCGTACCGCCGGCGCATCAGCACCCGCTGCCGGTCGCTCTGGGTCGCCCGGTAGAACGGCACCGACACCGGCGCCCGCCAGTCGATCACCAGGGGGACGCCGCTGCCGTCGTGGACGTGGCGGCGGCCGATGTAGATCCGGTCGTGGTCCGGGATCGTGCCGTGCTCGTAGTCGAGCCGGCCGAAGAACAGCGGTACGTCGGGCAGGTCGACGAGCGCGCGGGTGCGCATCTCCTTCGCCCGCTGGTTCGCCTCGTTGGTGAAGCGTTCGTCGTTGTCCTCGCCGCCGATGATCTGGACCTCGCGGTCCACGACGCCGGCGTACATCCGCTGCAGCGCGGCGCGGGCGGTGCTGAGGAAATCGCGTTCGGAGGTGAGTTCGGGCAGGGCTGGTGCAGGTTCGGCCATCGGAGAGCAAGCCTCGAATCGTGAGCTTGGCTGGGTCCCGCCCCGGAGCAGATCCATCCGGTTCGATTCGATCCCGAAAAGACAGGCTCGCGACGTTACCACCGCGCCCGGTGGCCGGCGACTGATTTACCGCGGCGTTACCGGAGCCAGTCCGGCGTGTGCTCAGCGTCCCGCGGGAACTCGGCCAGATCGGCCCGATAGATCTGCGGGTCGACGTCCATCGACCAGGCCGGCTCGTGATCGTAGTCGAAGTCCGTCGCGAAGTGCCCGGTCGAGGTGACCGTGAGCCGGGCCGTGAACCAGGTGCCCTTGCCCGGCTGATACATCGTCCGTCGCAGCTCCTCGAAGTGGTCCTCGAGACCGGCGGGCAGCTTCCGCAACTGCGACCTACCCGAGGGTCCGAGGACCTCGGCATCGAGCTCGGAGTACGACGTCGTGGACCGGTAGACCGCACTCACCTCACGCCAGCCGGCGGGCAGGTCCGCGACCAGTGCCCGCGCGATCGTGTCGATCACGCCGATCTCGCTCATCGCGCTCCCCGGGCCGTCGGTATCGTCTCCCTGAAGGTACGCCGTGGTTCGCGGCGGCCGTCGTGCAGGGCGACGACTGTGCGACTCGACGGGCGGCGCGTGGTGCGGTTCGGATGCGCGACGTCGATCGTCGCGTGCACCTGGATACCGGCCGCGCGCATCGCCTGCCAGGTCTGTTCCATCCGCCGCCAGTTTTCGCTGCCCTTCACCGCCTGGTTCTGGGTCCGGGACTGGGCGGTCAGGTTGATCGACTCCCCCGGGCCGCCGAACGACGTACCGAACAGGTGACCGCCGTCGTCCTCGCGCTCCCGGTCGGGTTTGCCCGCGTCCCGCTGCGCGTCCAGATTGCGGCGTTCCTCGTTCTGCTCGTGCGGCAGCCAGCCGAGCCAGCCCTCGGCGTGCTTGACCCGGCCCTCGTCGTCTGTGACGTACAGGTAGCGTTCGTCGACGATGTACACCGCCGACGGCTCCGGGTTCATCAGGCGCTCGTTCCACTGCTCGTCGCGCCCCGACCGTTCCTTGTGCACGGGGAGCCCGGCGTACTCCTCCGGCACCACCGGGACGTCGCCGGGCCCGTAACCGACGTCGCGGACGTCGGCCGGATCGGCGTGCTGCTCGATCCGGGCCGGCGCCCGCGTCGATCGTTTCGGCATGCGCTGTTTCTACACGCCGAGTGTTGACAAGTGGTAGACCTCAGCCGTCGTTCTCGGCACCCGGGATGACCGCGCCCGGAACGTTCTGCGGTGCGAAGATCTGGCTCTCACCGGGGTACGGCGTGGACCAGTTGTGCGCCTCGTACCAGTCGAAGTGGTTCATCAGCACCGGGCTCGCGGTGTCCGGCTTGGCCGTCGGAGCGTTGAAGAGCTGCTTCGACGTCCACGCGTTCCACTGCGCCGCGACGGCCTGCTTGTCCGCCGGAACGGTTGCCGACGGCACCGGAGCGACGGCCGGGTTCTGCGCCGCCGGAGTGTCGGCGCCGCACGGCGGCAGGTCCTTCAGACCGGCGGTCAGCGAGGTGCGGTTCGGCACCGCGGTGAACGGGGTCAGGTCCGGCTTCTGCGTGAATGCGCCGAACATCGGGGTGGCCGCGGTGTCCTTCTGGTTCATCGGCTTCATCCCGAGGATCTGCTCGATCGTCCGGATCAGCGTGATCTGGGTGTAGTAGTGGCTGTCCACCGCACCGTGCTGGGCGTACGGGCTGATGATCTGGATCGGCGCCCGGTGCCCGTCGACGTGGTCGAGACCGGCCTGCGAGTCGTCTTCCGCGACGAAGATCGCCGAGTCCTTCCAGTACTTGCTGTGGGTGATCTCGTCCACGATCCGGCCGACGGCCAGGTCGTTGTCGGCCACGCCCGCGGGCCCGCTGTTCGGTCCGCCGGTGTGGTCGTTGGACAGCCAGAACATGTTCAGGTTCGCCGGACCGTTCTTCTCGAAGTCCTTCTTCCAGATCTCGGCCTTGTAGATGTCCGGGACGTTCAGGTCGAACTGCGGGAAACCCTGCACCGAGATCGCGTTCAGCGACGGGATCGCCGACCCGACCTGGATCGGATACGCCGTGTCCGCACCGGTGGACCGCATCGTCTTCGTGTCGCAGTACAGGTTCTGCCAGGAAGCGCCGGCCGGCTTCTGCTCGATCGACTGGAACTCGCCGTAGTCCTTGACGGTCTTGCCCGCTGCCTGCACGCCGGTCCAGAGGAAGCCGCTCCTCTGGTGGCCGAGGGCATCGTTCTCGGTGTCGTAGGTGCGGATGTACTCGCCGGCCATCGACTCGGTGTACTCCGGGTTGTCGGCCTGCATCATCCAGTTGTGGCCCTCGGCCGAGTTCGTGCCGACGTCGTAGGTGTTGTCGTACAGCCCGAACTGCTTGGCCAGCGCGTGCTGGTTCGGCGTCACGTTCTCGCCGTACTGCGTCAGCGCCGGATCGCCGTTGCCCTCGGGGATGTCGCCGTACACCTGGTCGTAGGTCCGGTTCTCCTTGACGATCAGGAAGACGTGCTTGATCGTCGACGGGTCACCGATCTTGGCCGGGACCGGCACCGGGTTGCGGTGTCCCTGGTCCGTCGCGGCCTGCGCCGATCCGTTCGTCCAGCCGTTCTGGTCGAAAACGGTCTTGGTGTACTTCTTGATCGCCTGGTCGTCCGGCAACTGGAACTTGGTCAAGCTCGACGTGGTGTCGTGCGTTGCGTGTCCGGCGGCGGTGGTGTCGCGACGGGCGTCGACGCCGCGGGTGTTCGACACCACGATGTCCTTGCCGACCTGGGCGAGCTCGGCCGGGAAGTAGTCCGTCGGCAGCAGGCCGATGTAGCTGACCGGCTCGAGCGGGTTCTTGTACCTGTAGACCGCGACCGCGTTCGCCCGGCCGAGGGTGACCAGCAGGTGGCCGTCGTCGGTGAGCATGACGCTGTTCGGCTCGTACCCGACCGAGGCTTCCGGCCACGGCTGGGTCGCGATCGTCTGGGTGACCTTGTTCTTCGTCGCGTCGATCACCGAAACGGTGTTGCTCGAGGTGTTCGTGACGAACACCGCGCCGTTCTTGGCGTACACCGCGGTCGGGTGCAGACCCACCGAGATGCTGGCCGGTGCGGCCGACGCGTTCTTGGTGTCGATCACCGAGACGGTACCGGTGGTGGTGATCGCGTCCTGGTTCGCGACCACATTCGTGCCGTACGAGTTGACCGTGCTGTCACCGGCCTGCGCCGTCCGGCCGCCCTCGTTGCTCACGTACAGCTTGTCGCCGACCATCACCAGGTCGCGCGGCGCGTTGCCGGTCGCCCAGCTCTGCTTGATCGCACCGGTCGCGGTGTCGATCGCGACGACCTTGTTCTGGCCGTTCACCGCGGCGTACACCGTCGAGCTGTCCGCGGAGAACACGGCCTCGGAGGCCAGCGCACGCTTGCTGCCGTCGGCCGGGATCGCCACGAACGCCGGGTTCGCGAGCGAGCCGTCCGAATTCACGGTGAACTTCCGGTAACCGTCGGCCTGCCCCAGCCAGACCTGTTTGCCGTCCGGCGAGTACGTCGGTCCTTCCTGGCCGATGTCGTTGCCGGGGATCTTCAGGTCGGCGGCGGCGTTGTTGCCGACGTACTGCTGGACCTTCCAGTTCTTCAGGTCGACGATCGCCAGTGCCATCCCGCCGTCGGTCACCCCGGCGGCCATGTGGCTGCCGTCCGGGCTGACCGAGGACGACATGATCTTGCCCTTCTGGAGGACGAGACGGTCGCCGATCGGCTTGATGTACTGGTCGGAGGAGACGACTTGACCCTTGGCGGTGACCTGCCCGACCTGGTCGTGTCCGAAGCCGGTGGTCGAGGCGACCGCGGTGCCTGCGAGGGCCACGGCGACCGCCGTGGTACCCGCTGTGACGAGTGGTAATCTCCGCCGGAGGGGGCGGGACGGACCCTTTTCGTCACGCCTGCGGCGGCGTGTTACCTGCATGGGAGGGTTCCCTTCGGGTTGGCCTTCAATGGGCGGGTAGCAGTTCGACTGTGCCGTCGAACTGCCACAGCGGGTTCGGTTCGTCCCCGGACGGGGTGCGGACCAGGAAGAAGCCATTCACTTCTTTCGGTCCGTCCCCGTCGGACACGTACCGACCGAGTGGGTTGATGTCGAGTTGGTAGATCGCCGAGCCGGCTGCCTCCACCCCCGGAAGGTGCCAGCTGACCACGCACCGCCAGTCGTTGCCGGGCCCGCGGGCGGCGACCTGGTCGCCACCCTTGGTGCACTCGGCCGCGGTCTGCAGTTGCTCCTCGGTGACATCGGCCCGATTGAGCTGCTTGGTCTGCAGACGGTAGAGATGCGCGAACTCCACCGCGACCGAACGCTGCACCTTGTCCTGGTCGATCCCTGACCCGAAGCCGGTCACTGGAGTGACGACCGCGGTGGTGAGACCGAGCAGGACGACGAGCGGCAGCAGACCAGCCGTCAGCGCGAGCCGGCCGGAGCCGTCGTGCGTCGGGTTGGTGAAGTCACGGCGGACGAACAGGAAGTAGGCCAGGCCGGTCGCGACGAGCGTCCAGACCAGGCTGACGATGACACCGATCAGCAACGGGCCGACCTGTGCCGGTTCGGTGAACAGACCGTTCCAGCTGATGAAGGCGTACCCCGGGAGCGCCAGCCGGAGCGCGACCGGGACCGGCAGTTGCTGGACGATCTGCATCGCGAGCGCGACGACGGCCGGGAGCAGTAGGCCCATCGGCGAGCGGCCGAGTGCGACCGAGCCGAGCAGACCGATCGCCGCGAGGGCCAGCGTCGGAGCGAGTGCGCACAGCCAGGCGAGCAGAACCGTTCCGGCCGCGTCGCCCGGCGAGAGCAGGTGGCCGTCGAGACCGATCAGCTGGCGATTGCCGATCACCAGCAGGCCGCTCACCGTGCTGGAAACGACCAGGCCGAGCACCAGGACCACGATCACGCTCAGGCTGGACAGCGCCTTCGCGGCGAAGATCCGGCGCGGCGAGCGGACCGCCACCAGCAGGTGCCGCCAGGTGCCGAGGCGGTCCTCCGAGGCGAACGAGTCACCGGCGATCAGCGAGGTCAGCAACGGGAGGGCCCACGAGCCGGAGAAGCCCAGCAGGACCAGCGGTCCGGCCCAACCGGTCGCGTGCATCATCCGGCCGAACAGGGTGTCGACCGGCAGCGAGGCCTGCTGGCTCACCACGGCGACGAACACCGCGGGCGCCAACCAGCACGCGACGATCAGGACGCGAACCCGCCACTGCGTGAGCAGCTTGACGAGTTCGAAGCGGTACCCGCGGACCAGTGGGACGCCGCGGGCGACAGTGACATCGGGGGCAGGGGTGTCGGGGGCAGCCACGGTGGCTGTCATCAGTTGGTCTCCTGCTGCTCGGTGAGGGCGAGAAAGGCCGCTTCGAGCGGCGACACCACTGGCGCCAGCTCGCGGACCGCGATGTCGTCCCGGACCAGCCGCTTCACGAACTCGTCGAGGGCCGGGACCGGTGCCGAGATCACCAGCAACTCGACGTCGTCCTGGACGACGGCCTCGTCGCGCAGGCGGACGCCCGGGACCTGACGGGCGAGCCGGCGGGCCTCGGCCGGATTCGAGGTGAGGACCCGGTAGTCGAGTTCGCTGTTCTCGGACGCGAGCTTGCTGATCGGTCCGGTGAATGCGACCCGTCCGGTGGCCAGGATCGTGACCTCGGAGCAGAGCGCCTCGACGTCGTCCATCCGGTGACTCGAGAGCATCACCGCCGTACCGTCGGCGGCCAGGCGGGAGAGGACGCCGTACACGTGCTTCTTGCCGGCCGGGTCGAGGCCGTTCGAGGGCTCGTCGAGGATCAGCAGGCGGGGCTTGGTGAGCAGCGCGGCGGCGAGGCCGAGGCGCTGGCGCATGCCGAGCGAGAAGCCGCGGACCCGGTCGTCGGCGACGTCGGTGAGACCGACCTCGGCGATCGCGTCCTCGATCTTCATCGTGCCGGCGTCGTCACCGCGCAGCTGGGCGAGCGCCGCGAGGTTCTGCTTGGCGGTCATCGACGGGTACAGGCCGGGCCCGTCGACGAAGCCGGCGACACCCTCAGGTACGGCGAGGGCGCGGCCGACCGGTGTACCGAGGATCTCCAGCGTGCCGCCGTCGGCGACGGCGAGGCCGAGCAGCAGTCCGAGGAGCGTGGTCTTGCCGGCTCCGTTGGGTCCGACCAGGCCGTGGATCTGGCCGGGTGCGACGTCGAGATCGACACCGTCGAGCGCAACGACCTCGCCGAAGTTCTTGGCCAGGCCGCGGGCACGGACAGCGGGCGGAGTGTCCATGGTTAATACATTAGAAAGCAATGTACGGAGAGGTGAAGACCGAAGGTAAACAAATACCGAACTGGAGGCGGCCTTTTCCGGCCAGACTCTCAGCGGTCTCTCAGACTCGGTCCTCCGGCGGGACGTAGCGGAACGTCGGCCCGGCAGTGGTGGAGTCGTCCTCACTGAGTCGCATCAGCTTCAGGGCCTCGCTCTTCAGGCCGAACATCGCGCGGGTGGCGTCACGGATCAGGGCGGGCTCACCGGTGAAGGCCTGGTGCAGGAGGTACAGCAGGGTGCAGTAGGTGTTGTCGAACTCCTCCTGCGCGGCGCGGACCTGCGGGTCGGCCGAGCGGCGTGGGTTCGGTTGCATCGGCGAGACGCCGGTGGGATCGAACGTCACAGGCTCGCCGGTGGGGCCGGACTGCGGGGTGTCGCCGCGTTGGTAGCGGCGGCCGAGCTTCAGTTCCTCGAAGCGGTAGTAGTGGGCGACCTCGTCGCGGTCCGGGTGGAAGATGTCGTGGTCGCCGTCCCACACCTCGCCTCGCGACGTACCTTCACCCTGCTCGACGATCTCCTCCAGCGCGGCCAGTGCGGAGCCGAGGTCGGTGACGGGGCGCAGTACTCCGCCGGTGTGGTGGAACGGGCCGGCGGTCACCTGACGCGCCGGGTCACCGGAGAACACCTTGTCCTCGCCGAGCGTCTCGGTCAGAAAGCGCAGGCCGTCCTCGATCGCGTCGTAGAACTGGCCGATCGTCGCGTAGTGGTCGCTCTCCCCCGGCGCACCCGGCGCCTCGGGTTTCTCGAGCCGGAGGAACATGTCCAGCGCCTCCGGACCGAACGGCAGCAGCGACAGCTCCATCGATCCGTGCGGCAACTGCCGCGGATACCCGGGCAGCATCTCGGGGACGTCCAGCCGCGGTTCACCACCAACCGCGTTCAGCAGGTTGGACGCGAGCGCGAGGTGGATCATCTCCTCCACGAACACGCTGCTCACCAACTCGACCGCGTCCGCGTTCCGCGCCGGGTCCAGCGAGTACAACGCGCACAGGTACGGCGGGATCGTGGCGTGCTCGAGCTCGATCGCCCACTGCACATGCCGATGAAGACTGTCGATGGTGTCGATGCGCTGGTTCATACCTGGTGAGACAACACAGCAACCCCACTTGTGACGGTCACACCCCGGCGGTCTGCCCTGTCTACCCCATGACACCGCATCCCACGGAAGGTGAGCTTGATGACCGAACACCGATCAACCGCGTGGCAGACCGCCCTGACGATGCTGCAGGAGGTCGACCCGCCCTTTGTTCCCGAGGGTTTCCACGCGATGACCGTCGTCATCGACTACCCCGCGGGCGATCCCGGAGCACCGCCGCACCGGCACTCGGGTCCCGCGTTCGGGTACGTCGTCGAGGGCGAGATGCTGTTCGAGCTCGAAGGTGAGCCGCCGCGCGTTCTCAAGGCCGGCGAGGCGTTCTGGGAGCCGGGTGGCGACGTCATCCACTACCAGGACGGCAACAACCGCAGCGACGTACCGCTGAAGTTCACCGTCACCATGTTGTGTGCTCCGGGCCAGGAAATGTTCACGCTGGTCCCGGAGAACGAGCTGGCTGAGCGGGCCGAGCGCCGCGCCGGGAGTCAGCGGTAGGCGCGGGCCTGGAGTTCGAAGAGCTCGGCGTAGCGGCCGCCGGCGGCCAGGAGGTCTCCGTGGGTCCCGAACTCTTCGACGCGGCCGTCGTGCATGACGACGATCAGGTCGGCCATCCGGACTGTCGAGAACCGGTGGGACACCAGCACGGTGATCCCGCCGGTCTCGGCCGCGGCGACCTTCGCCGCGGCGGCGTACTGCTCGTAGAGCCTGTGCTCCGCCTCCGGGTCGAGCGCCGCCGTCGGTTCGTCGAGCAGCAGCAACAGCGGCCGCTCGCGCATGAATGCCCGGGCCAGCGCCAACCGCTGCCACTGCCCGCCGGACAGCTCGACGCCCTCGGCGAACTTCTTGCCCAGCTGCGAATCCAGCCCGTGCGGCAGTCCGGCGATCACGCCCTCCGCGTCACCCCGCGCGATCGCCGTCCGTACGGCGTCGTCGTCACCGGCTCGCGCGAGATCGCCGATGCCGACGACCTCCCGCGCGGTCAGCTCGAACTTCACGAAGTCCTGGAACCCCGCCGACAACTGCGACCGCCAGTCGTCCGGCCGGATCGTCGAGAGATCCACACCGTCGACCAGGATGCGACCGGTCGTCGGGTCGTACATCCGCGCGAGCAGCTTCACCAGCGTCGTCTTGCCGGCTCCGTTCTCCCCCACCAGCGCGACCGCCGACCCGGCCGGCACCTTCAGGTCGATCCCGCTCAGCACCGCGGAATCCGAACCGGGGTAGGAGAATCCGACGTCCCGCAGCTCGATCCCGGACGTCAGCCGCTCCGGCGCCGGCGTCAGGCTGGCCTGCCACGCGTTCTGCTTCGCGTACTCGCGCAGCCAGTCGTACCGGCTGAAGCTGCGTACGACCTCGCCGACCCAGTACACGTTCTGCGCGATACCGCCGGTCATCTGATCCACCTGCGGCGCGAGCAGCAGCACGAGTACGACGTCACCCGCCGACGACTGCCCGTCCCGGGCGCGCAGGACGACCCAGACGACCGCGACGGCGTACGCGACTCCGAACACGAGCCGCACCAGCCCGTCGACCTTCCCACCCCACCGAGCCGCCTCGACGCGCCGGTCGAACCGCTCGGTCTGCAGCGTGAAGATCCGCTCCAGCAGCACCCGGCCGAGCCCGAACACGCGCAGCTCCAGCCCTGTCCGCGGATCCTTCGCGACCTCGATCAGCCGATCGATCAGACGCTCCTGCGGCATCGAGTCCTCCCAGGCCTTCTGCTGCCTGATGCTGCTCAGGTACGCCGACCAGATGCGAGCGCCACCGAGCAGCGGAAGGACGAGGAGCACCGGATGCACGGACCCGAGCAACGTGAGCACGGTCGCGGTGTTCGTCACGGTCGCGAACGCCCACAGCAACACCTCGGCGCCGACGCCCATCCGCCACGCGCGCTCCCGGACCAACTCGAGACGATCCGCGACATCCGGCCGCTCGTGATGCGACAACCCTGGAATGCCGGACGTCACGTCGAGCAGATCCGCGTGCACACGGCCGGCCATCCGCTCCTGCGCGGTGTCCTGCAGCGGCCATCCGAGCCCGTCGGCGAGAAACGAGACCGCGAGACCACCGACGATGATGCCGATCCCCAGCGCGATCGTGCTCGACCGGTCCGACGCGATCCCGTCGACGAGCCGGCTCACGCCGTACGTCTGGGTCGGGGCGGTGATGGCGCGGGCCGCGACCAGCACGGTCGAGATCGCCATCAGACCGGGCGCCGCCCGGAACGACGTCGACAACCACAGCCACAGGATGCGCAGGTTGCGGTTCCAGTTACGCATCGACGGCCTCCGGTCCGGTCACGTAGCGCTCGGCCTGCAGCCGGAACATCCCGGCGTACTCCCCGTCCCGCGCGAGCAGCTCCTCATGCGTGCCGTCCTCGACGATCCGGCCGTCGGAGAGCACACAGATCCGGTCCGCGTTCCGCACGACGGAGAAGCGGTGCGAGATGATCAGCGACGCCACGCCCGAGGTGAGCTCGAGATACCGCTCCACCAGCTCGGCCTCCGCCCGTACGTCGAGCGCGGCCGCCGGCTCGTCGAGCACGAGCACACCCGCGCCGGCATGCACCGCGAACAGCGCCCGCGCGAGCGCGACCCGCTGCCACTCACCACCGGACAGGTCGACACCACCGTCGAACGTCTTGTCCAGCACGGTGTCCCAGCCCTTCGGCAACCCGCGCACCACCTCGTCGATCCCCGACTCGCGCGCGACCCTGGCCAGCGTCAGCTCGTCGCCCGCGCGTTCGACCGCGCCGAACACCACGTTGTCCGTCACCGACAGCGGGAACCGCAGGAAGTCCTGCACGATCGCCGCGACCCGCCGCTGCCACGCGGCCAGGTCGAGCTCCGCGAGGTCCACGCCGTCGACAAGGATCCGCCCACTCGTCGGGCGGTACGCACCGCCGAGCAGCTTCACCAGCGTGGACTTCCCGGCGCCGTTGATGCCGACCAGCGCGAGCGCCTCCCGCGCGCGGATCGTGAGGTCGAGATCCCGCAGTACGTCGACCTCGGAGCCCGGGTAGCGGAAGCCGACCTTCTCGAACCGGATCTCGCGGGCCGGCATCGTCTCGATCCGGTGCTCGGTGCTCGCGACCGCCTCCGGGTGCCGCTCGGCGATCGTCGCCGGCAGGTCCCGCATCGCGCGGTACGCCGAGAGCCCGCGACGGACCTGCACCACGCCGTACCCGTTGTTGGTCTGGGCGATGGCGAGGATCGCGGGCAGGGTGGTGGCGACCTGGGTGAGCGGGAGCGAGCCGTTCAGCGCGGCGCGGCCGACCGCGAGGATCGCGATGCTGTTGGCCACCAGGTGCACGCCACCGAACAGGATCGACCACTTGGCGTTCTGTTTCCGGCGGGCCCAGACCGGGCGGTAGCCGGCCGTCCAGTCGCGGACGTAGCGCTCGACCAGCCAAGTGTGCAGACCGAAGACGCGCAGCTCTTTCGGGGCGTCACGCATCCCCAGGTTGAACAGGTAGTTCGCCCGGCGCTGCTCCTCGGTGTTGCCCCACCAGACGTCGATCTCGCCCTCGACGAGGCGCCCGCCGTACGACTCCAGCAGCAGGGTGACGCCGACCAGCAGGATCGCCACCCACCACGAGAACATCACGCCGACGATCACCGCGGAACCGAACAGCGTGACCCGGCTGGCCAGCAGCCAAGGCAGTTGGCCCATGCCCTGCGCGAGGTGGAACCCGCCCTTGCCCTTCGCCCGCTCCTGGACGTCCAGCACCTCGGGGTCCTCGAGGTGCTCGATCCGGCGCGGCGTCAGCAGTGGCTCGGAGATGCCGGTGCCGATCGCGCGGACTAGGCCGGCGTCCATCATCAGCGAGGCGACCTGCCGCAGCGCGGGCAACAGGCTGTCCGCCACGAAGACCACCAGCAGCCCGCCGAGCAACCAGCCGAACTCGCCGAGCGGCATCGCGCCGGGGCGCCCGTCGATCACCCCGGGCACCGCCCCGACGACCCGCCCGGTGAGCAGCGTGACAGCCATCCCCAGCAGGGCGCCGAGGATGGTCAGACCCATCGTCAGAAGGGTGCTTCCAGGTGCAACGCGTACGCCGTAGCGGAACAGGGTCAGCACTCGACCGACCGTAACCGCGGCCACCGACAATCCGCGACCGAGTTTCCGGCCGGGACCGCAATTCAGCCCCGCCGATCAGGCCCGACGATCAGTGCAGGCCGTCAGCCCGGACGGCTCAGCCGAGGATCGGCTCCGCGTGCGCCTCGGCGTACCCCGCCGCGGCCAGCCGGTCGAGCGTCCGCTCCAGGACCGCCGTGTCCTCCAGCGTTCGCACCTCGGTGATCTTCCCCCACCTGATCCGCAGGAACTGATGCACCACGTTCTCGTACGCCGACCCGTCGACGACCGTGACATGCACGGTGACCGCCGTCGCGACCCGGGTGTTCCACCGCGGCCCGGCGACCACGACGTCCTGGACGTCGAACGTGGTGCCCGGCAACAGCCGTTGGCAGCGATCCCACCAGCGCCGCAGCGCCTCGTGGGTGTGCCGCTCACCGCCGAGCGCGTGATCGCCGTAGAACCGGTAGCTGAACGACGGCGCCATCCCGGACACCATCGCGTCCGTGTTGCCCGCACTGATCTGCGCGAACGTGCCGCGCACCTTCCGCGCCACGATCCGGTGGTAGATGCCCATGACGACAGCCTAGGAGTAGTAAGTTCAATAACACAACTGACTAGACTCCGGACATGCGGAACACCAGCTTCTCCTCGATGCACTGCTCGCTCGCCCAATCGCTGGAGCTGATCGGCGACTGGTGGACCCCGCTCGTCCTGCGAGACCTCTACCTCGGCCTGAACCGCTTCGACCAGTTCGTCACCGACCTCGGCATCTCCCGCAACCTGCTGACGGACCGTCTCTCGACGCTGGTGGACGGCGGGCTGGTACGGCGCACGCCGTACCAGCAGAACCCGGTGCGCTACAGCTACGAGCTGACGGACGCGGGACGAGAGCTCGTGCCGATCCTGATGGCGCTGACCGCGTGGGGCGATCACTGGGCGACTCCCCCGGCCGGCCAGCCGATCCGGTTCACGCACACGACCTGTGGCAAGGTCACGACCCCGTCGGTGTGCTGCTCGGAGTGCGGCGAGGCGCTGCGGATGGACGACGTCGCACCGTCTCCCGGACCGGGCGGCCGAACGGCACCGGGTACGGCGTTGATCGCGAGCGTCCTAGGACTCGAGCCGAAGGCGTAGCAGGTCGGCGAGCGGCATCGACTCGCCGTCGCGCGCACCCTGACCCACGACGAGCGGCGGGTCGGACGGCAGCACGGTCACCCCGGCGACGCGGGACTTCAGACTGGCGGGCACGCCGAGGATGTAGAAGTTGCCGTCCAGGTCGACGGCGAGCGAACGGTTACGACGCAGGTACCACCCGGTGAGGCTGGTGCGGTAGCTGGCGCTGGAACCGATGACCTGCGCGCGCAGCGGCTCGGGCTCGACACCGCGCTCCTTCATCGTCGCGATGAACCCAGCCAGCAGTTCGCGGGCCTGCGCGGTCTCGGAAGCCTTCTTCCGCTCCAGGGCGGCCGCATGCTCGGCAGCGGCCTGCCGTCGTTCCTCGCGCCAGCTCGTCACCACCTCACCCTAGGGCAGTCAGTCGACGCACAGGCAGAACGGGTGCCCGGCCGGGTCCAGGAAGACGCGGAACGTCGTACCCGGCTGGTGGTCGGGCTTGGTCGCCCCGATCGCGAGCACTTCCGCCTCCGCCTCGTCGAGGTCGCGGACCATGACGTCGAGGTGCATCTGCTGCGGCGCGTCCTGGCTCGGCCAGGCCGGCGCGTTGAAGTCCTTGACGGGCTGGAAGCAGATGCAGTTGCTGCCGTCCTCGGGGCGGATCTCACCCCACTTCTCGTCGGCCTTGACCGTCCAGCCGAGCAGCTCCCCGTAGAACCGCGCCAGCACGACGGGATCCGGACAGTCGATGACGAAACTCGGGTACATCGCGATAGCCATGGACCGCACACTACTGAGCATTCCGGACGTTCCGCGTCCGTTACTCAGGCGGAATGTCCGGCGCGTCCGGTGAGGGTCAGCCAGGCCCGGTCGAGACCTGAGGCGATACAGCCGGCGACGACGGTTTCGGAACCGAGCACACTCGCCTTCACCTCGGGCAGCACCGGCGCGAGGTGACGGAGCTGCCGGGTGACGGCTTCCAGGAAACCGGGCGCCTGGCCGATACCTCCACCGAGAACCACCAGGTCCGGGTCCACGACGGTGATGACCGTGCACACGGCCTTGGCGACGAGCAGTGCTTCCTCGGCGACGACCGCAGCGGCGAGCGCGTCACCCCGCGCAGCGGCCGCGAACACCTTCTCCGCCGTCGAGGCCCCCCGAACTCCGGCTCGGCGCGCCGCCCGGACCACGGCGGCCGCCGATGCCGACGCGTCGAAACCGCCGCGTTTGCGAGCGTCCCGCGGATCGCTGCCGCTACCTTCCGTGAACGGCAGGTAGCCGATCTCACCCGCGACGCCGTGCGAACCGTGCCGGAGCTTGCCGTCCAGGACCAGGCCCATCCCGATCCCGGTGCCGACCGAGACGAAGGCGAAGCTGTCGACATCGCGCCCGTGTCCGTGCACCCGTTCGGCGAGCGCCGCGGCGTCCACGTCGTTCTCGATCATCAGTGTCGGGCCGAACCGGTCACGCAGCGCCGCGAGCGTCGCAGGCGAGTCCCAGCCGGACAGCCGCCCGGTCAGCGTCAGCGCGTCGAGCCGCGGATCGTAGACGCCCGGGCTGCCGAGCACGGTCTGGGTCAGTTGGGTGACCTCGATACCGGCTTCGGTCGCCAGCGTCGCGGTCAGCACCGCCAGCTCCTGGATCCGCGCCATCGCGTCGCCCGCCTTGGTCCGCACACTCAATCGCGCCCGCACCGTGCCCGCGAGATCCGCGATCGCGCCGCGGAGGAACTCCCGCCCGACATCGAGCCCCAGGACGTACCCCGCCTCCGGGCGCACCTCGTAGAGACTCGCCGCTGGCCCGGGTACGCCGGTGCGCTGGCCGGTAACGTGCACGAGGCCGGTGCCTGCCAGCGAGCTCAGCGCGGCCGACACCGTCGGCTTCGACAGTCCGGTCAGACCGGCGAGCTCGGTCCGCGAGATGGGTCCGGAGCGACGGATGTGGTCGAGCAGCACCTGCTCGTTGATCTCGCGGATGAGCTGCGGGCGCGCTGCGGCCGCACCGCCGGCAACAACCGTCACGTCGACCCCCTTCTCGCTAACAACTCGGCCACCAAGTCGGAGTTAAGGCTTGTGGTCCCGTGGTTGTTAAGTTAGTTTCCTATCGATTCTATTGGTCGGCACGAGGAGGTGCCACCCCGTGGTTCCAGCGCCGGTCGTCCTCGGACTCGACTTCGGTGGCACGAAGATCGCCCTGGCTGTCGGTGACCTCACCGGCCGTCGCCTGGGCGCCCGTACCATCGACAGCCGGGCAGACAGTCGCGTGGACAGCCACGACGGGTCCGGCGGTGCCGCGGCGGCACTCGCCCGCGGCCTGGCCGCGGCCCACGAACTGCTCTCCGAGGTCGCCCCTGGCCAGGAGCTCGCCGGTGTCGGCGCGGCCACCCTGGGTATCCCATACGACGACCGCGTCGAACTGGCCCCGACCTTTCCCGGCTGGGGCGAACTGCCCTTCGGGCGCCTGGTGCGGGACGCGTTCCCCGGCGTACCCGTGCGGCTGGCCACCGACGTGAAGGCGGCCGCGGCGGCCGAGCTGCGCTGGGGTGCGCTGGCCAGCTGCGACCCGGGTCTCTACCTGAACCTCGGCACCGGTCTCGCGATCGCGATCGTTGCCGGCGGCACCGTGATCACCGGGGCGCACGGCGCCTCCGGCGAGATCGGCTACAACCTGCGCTCCCCCGCCGACGTGTACGTCGACGAGGGCCGGCGCACGATCCTCGAACACGTCGTCAGCGGCCAGGCGCTCGAGACCACCGGGAGCACCCGGCTCGGGCGAGCGGTCACGGCCGCCGACGTCTTCACGATGGCGCGGACCGACCGGGACGCCGCCGTCCTCACCGACGAGTTCGTCCGGGAACTGGCGATGCATCTCGCCAACCTGACCATCGCCGTCGATCCGGCGCGGATCGTCGTCGGCGGCGGCCTGGTCCGTTCCTGGGACCAGATCGAGACCGGTCTGCGGCGCGCCCTCGCCGCGGCCGTTCCGTTTCCGCCGGAGTTGTCGGTGGCGCGCTTCCCGTCGGACGCACCGCTGATCGGGGCGCTCGCTCTCGGCGTCGAGGCGGCCGGTGCCGCCCTCGGCGAAGAGGCATTCGCATGAGCAGGATTACCAGGAGCGAAAGGCAGAGACGATGAGGGGCATCACACGCATCGCCGTCGCCGCGATGGCGGTCGGAGCACTGACCGCGGGCTGCGGCGGTGGTGACAAGCCGGTCGGGGGCGCGGCGTCGTCCAACCCGTCGTCCTCGGCGAGCGCCGGAGGCGGCGGAGGTGGCGGCGGCGAGCACAAGAAGGGCGGCACCGTCACGATCGCCAACGTCGGCGGGCAGACCTGGCCGTGCCAGTTCAACCCGTTCAACCCGGCGGTCAACCAGGCGGCCAACGGCTTCGTGTACGAACCGCTGACGTTCGTGAACGTGCTGAAGAGCGGCGCCACCACGCCGATGCTGGCCACCGCTTTCAGCTGGTCGCCGAACAAGGACTCGGTCGTCTTCACCATCCGCGACGGTGTGAAGTGGAGCGACGGGCAGCCGTTCACGGCCGACGACGTCGTCTACACCTTCACCCGGATGAAGGAGCAGCCGGCCCTCGACCTGTACTCCTTGTGGACCGGCGCCGGCCTGAGCAGTGTCACGGCCGCCGGCAACAAGGTGACGCTGAAGTTCAAGGGCCCGGCGGAGCCGTACTTCTTCAACTTCGCCAACCAGGTCGGCATCGTGCCCAAGCACATCTGGTCCACCGGTGAGGCGGCCACGAAGCCGGCCACCTGGGCGGACCCGAAGCCGGTCGGCACCGGACCCTTCACGGTCGAGTCCTGCAGCGGCAACAACATCTCGTACGTCGCCAACCCGAACTACTGGCAGCCCGGCAAGCCGTACGTCGCGAAGGTCCAGTACCCGGCGTACCTGGACAACAACCCGGCGAACCTCGACCTGGCCAGCGGCAAGGCGCAATGGGGTGGCCAGTACATCCCGAACATCGACAACTTCTACAAGTCGAAGTCACCGGACAACAACTACTGGTTCCCGCCGACCGCGAACGTGGCGCTGGTCCCGAACAACGACCCCTCGCGCCCGGCGACCAGCAAGCTGGCGGTCCGGCAGGCGATCGCGTACGCCCTCGACCGCGAACAGATCTCCAAGATCGGTGAGAGCGGCTACCAGCCCGCGGCGAACCAGAGCGGTGTCGTGACGCCGACGTTCGACAAGTACTACGACAAGGACGCGGTGGCCGCGGCGGGCTACGACAAGCCGAACCTGGACAAGGCCAAACAGCTCCTGCAGAGTGCCGGGTACTCCGACTCGAACCCGCTCAAGCTCAACGTCATCACGGTCACCGGCTACACCGACTGGGACGCGTCCCTGGCGGTGGTGAAGCAGCAGCTGGCCAAGGTCGGGATCGAGCTGACCGTCCAGGACCTGCAGCAGCAGTCGTACAACCAGAAGCTGTACACCGGTGACTACGACCTCGCGTACGACAGCCGCCCCGGCGGTCCCACGCCGTACTACGAGCTGCGGGCACTGCTGTACTCGAAGAACACCGCGCCGATCGGCACGCAGGCGAACAGCAACTACTCGCGGTACAAGAACCCCGAGGTGGACAAGCTGCTCGACCAGTACGCGAGCGCGGACCCGGACACGCAGGTCAAGCTGATCAAGCAGATCTCGTCGTACATGATCAAGGACGTGCCGGTCATCCCGACCACCGAGTCGGTCGACTGGTACCAGTACAACACCAAGGACCTGGACGGCTGGCCGACCCAGGACAACCCGTACGCGCAGCCGGCACCGTACAACATCCCCGACGTGGGACAGGTGCTGACCAACCTGTACTCGAAGTCCGCCCAGAAGTAAGGAATCCCGCGTGAGCACGAGGAGCTGGTGGTTGTGCGTTACCTGATCCGACGCCTCGGGTTCTTCGTGCTCACGTTGTGGGCGGCGATGACGCTCAACTTCTTCATCCCGCGGATGATGCCGGGCAGTCCGGAGGAGGCACTCCGCGGGAGGTTGAGCAAGGGCGGTTCGGTCGTCACGGAGGAGCAGTTGCGCACCGTGCTGGCCGAGTTCGGGTTCGACCCGGGCAAGAACCTGCTGCTGCAGTACGTCGAGTACCTCAGGTCGATGGCCACCGGTCACTGGGGCGTGTCGATCGGCAGCAGCCTCGGCGTACCGGTGACCACGCTGATCGGTGACGCGCTGCCGTGGACGCTCGGACTGGTCGGCATCACGACGATCCTGGCGTTCGCGCTCGGCACACTGATCGGCACCGTCTCCGGCTGGCGCCGCGGCGGGCTGATCGACGGCGTCGTACCGCCGGTGTTCATCGTCACCTCCGCGCTGCCGTACTTCTGGGTGGCGCTGCTGCTGATCTCGATGTTCGCGATCGGCGACCACCCGGTGCTGCCGAACGACTTCAACTACGACCAGGGCCTGACGCCGGCGTTCTCCGGCGAGTTCGTGCTGAGCGTGCTCAAGCACGGCATCCTGCCGGCCGCGACGATCCTGATCACCGCGGTCGGCGGCTGGATCCTGACCATGCGGAACAACATGATCACCACGCTCGCCGAGGACTACGTGCGGATGGCCCGGGCGAAGGGCATCCCGAACCGCAAGATCATGTTCGGGTACGCCGGGCGGAACGCGTTCCTGCCGAACCTGTCCGGCTTCGCGATGTCGCTCGGCTTCGTCATCTCCGGCACGATCCTGGTCGAGTACGTGTTCAACTACCCCGGCCTGGGTTACATGTTCTACAACGCGACGGTGAGTACCGACTATCCGTTGCTCCAGGCCCTGTTCCTGCTCGTGACGCTGGCGGTGCTGATCTGTGTCCTGCTCTGCGACATCGCGGTGTTCCTGCTCGACCCGCGCGCCCGGACGAAGGGGTAGACGATGAGCGCAGTTGTTGCCGGTGCGTCCGCTCCCGTCGCGAGTGCGAGCCGCCGCCCGCGGGGTGGGCTGTTCCGCGCCGTCCTGCGCAACCGTAAGGCCATGATCGGGGCCGGGTTGCTGCTCCTGTTCATTCTGCTCGCCGCGTTCCCGGGGCTGTTCGTCCCGGGCGCGCACCACGATCCGCAGGCGATCGGCGACCTGCCCCTGCAGCACCCGTCCGGCGGGCACTGGCTCGGTACGACGGGACTCGGGCAGGACGTCTACGCCCAGCTGATCTACAGCACCCGGGAATCGCTGGTGATCGCCGTGGTCGCCGGCCTGGGTGCGACCGTGCTGTCGGTCATCATCGGGGTGTCAGCGGCGTATCTGGGCGGGTTCGCCGACGACGGTCTGTCGATGCTGACCGACATCTTCCTGGTGCTCCCGACGTTCCCGCTGATCATCGTGCTGGCGACGTACGCCGGCAAGGGCAACCTGACCGTGATCATCATCGTGCTGATCCTCACCGGCTGGTCGTACGGCGCCCGGCAGATGCGGGCGCAGGCGCTGTCGCTACGGAACCGGGACTTCCTGGAGTCGGCGCGGGTCCGGGGCGAGCGACGCTCGTACATCATCGTCGTCGAGGTGCTGCCGACGATGATCTCGCTGATCGTCGCGAACTTCCTCGGCGCCGCGCTGTACTCCGTGCTCACCGCCGCCGGCCTGCAGTTCCTCGGGCTCGGCGACCCCAACTCGCTGAGCTGGGGCACGATGCTCTACTGGGCGCAGAACCAGGGCGCCCTGGTGAACGGCCTGCCCGCGTGGGCGCTCTCGCCGGGTCTGGCGGTCGCGCTGCTCGGGGTGTCCTTCGCCCTGCTCAACTACGCGTTCGACGAGATCAGCAACCCCGCACTGCGGCCGGTTCGGAGGCGACGTGCCAAAGCCACTTCTTGAGGTCCGCGACCTCACGGTCTCCTACGACACCGGCTCCCGTCCGGTGGTCGCGGTCGACCACGTGGATCTCGACGTACAGGCCGGGGAGTTCGTCGGCGTGGTCGGCGAGTCCGGCTGCGGCAAGTCGACGCTGCTGTTCGCGATCGCGCAACTGCTCACCTCACCGGCCGCGATCACGGGCGGCAGCGTCACGTTCCAGGGCCAGAACCTGGTGACGATGAACGAGCGGAAGCTGTCCGCGCTGCGCTGGCGGGACTTCTCGGTCGTGATGCAGAGCGCGATGAACGCGCTGAACCCGGTGAAGAGCATCGGGGCGCAGTTCAAGGACACGATCATGGCGCACGACGAGGCGGTCGACGAGAACCGTCCGGCCGAGGTACTGCGGCTGGTCGGGATCGACCCGGTGCACCTGCGCAGCTATCCGCACCAGTTGAGCGGCGGCATGCGGCAGCGGGCGATGATCGCGATGGCGCTGCTGTTCACGCCGGACCTGATCATCATGGACGAGCCGACGTCGGCGCTCGACGTGGTCGCGCAGCGGTCGCTGATGGTGCAGATCAAGGAGCTCCAGCAGCAGCTCGGGTTCGCGGTCATCTTCGTCACCCACGACATGTCCCTGGTCAGCCACTTCTCCGACAAGCTGGTGGTGATGTACGCCGGACAGGTGGTCGAGTTCGGCGCCACTCGGGCGGTGTTCGACCACCCGGAGCACCCGTACAGCGCCGGGCTGCTGGACGCGTTCCCGTCGATCCGCGGGCCGAAGGTGCCGTTGACCGGCATCCCGGGCAGCCCGCCGAACCTCGCCGACCCGCCGAGCGGCTGCCGCTTCCAGCCGCGCTGCCCGAAGGCGTTCGAGGACTGCCCGAAGATCGCGCCGGAGCTGTACTCGGTCGGCGCCGTCGAGGCGCGCTGCCTGTTGCACGCGCCGTCGCTGGAAACCCGGGAGGTGTCATGACGACCGTCGACGCCGAGCAGACCGAGGCCACCGGCCCGGCCACCACGCCGTTGCTCGAGGCAAAGGAACTGACGCGGCACTTCCGGGTCGGGCGCGGGTTGCTTTCGCGGCAGCTGCTGCACGCGGTGGACGAGGTGAACTTCACCATCGGCCAGCAGGAGATCGTCGCACTGGCGGGTGAGAGCGGGAGCGGGAAGAGCACGATCGCGCGGCTGCTGGCGGGCGTGTACAAGCCGACGAGCGGTGAGATCTATTACCAGGGCCGGGCGATGTCGACGTACCGGTCCCGGAAGGATCAGCTCGCGTACCGGGGCGACGTACCGATGGTGTTCCAGGATCCGTTCAGCTCGCTGAACCCGGCGTTCCGGGTGTCGCACGGGATCTTGCGCAGCCTCAAGCTGCACCGGCCGGAGCTCGACCGGCGGCAGCGGTACGCCGAGGCCGAGCGGGTGGTCGAGGCGGTCGGGCTGACACCGGCGGCGGACATCATGAACCGGTTCCCGTACGAGCTGAGTGGTGGCCAGCGGCAACGGATCGGGTTCGCGCAGGCCCTCGCCCACAAGCCGAAGCTGATCCTCGCCGACGAGCCGGTGTCGATGCTCGACGTGTCGATCCGGATCGGCCTGCTGAACCTGATGGCCGAGCTGCGCAGCAAGGAAGGCGTGTCGTTCCTCTACATCACCCACGACATCGCCAGCGCCCGCTACGTCGCCGACCGCCTGATGATCATGTACGCCGGCCACGTGGTCGAAACCGGCCCCACGGAATCCGTCCTTCAAAACCCCAAGCACCCGTACACGGACCTGCTCCTCGGCGCGGTCCCCGACCCCCGAGCCCCACTCTCCACCGGCATCGAGGGCGACACCGGCGAGCCCCCCAAGGTCATCGACCCAACCCCCGGCTGCCGCTTCCGCTGGCGTTGCCCACTGGCGATAGACAAGTGCCACGACGTAACCCCGCTCCTCCGCCCCCTGGGCGAGAACCACGCGGCCGCCTGCCACGTAGCCGAGCCAGACGTACCCTTCCCCGCCTGACGCAGATCCTGCCCTTCGGGGGCTGGGACAAGTACTCGGGGGTGGGGACCCGGTATTACCTGTCTACGGCAACCTGTTCCCGTTCCACGACCCGACTCCTGTCCCACCCGATCAGGTGAGACTGACAGACAGCCTGCTGGTTGGTGTGACTACGACTGGGTGGGACAGAGTGACGACAGCTCGGTTGCCCGTGGCAACTACGGTCGCGGGGGCTCGGTCGTGGCCCAGGTGGACCTCGGCTCGTCTGGCCGGTTTGGTGGTTTCGAAGGAGAGAGTGGTCAGGCTTGTTCGGCCGTAGCGGATGTCCACGGTCGCGGTGAGGGTGGTAGGGGTTCGGCGTTGGGTGTAGAGGCCCCAGCCTTCGGCGGCGGTGAAGGCGGCCCGGAAGTTCTCCGGGTGGATGCGGGGAGCGAAGCCCAGGTGGCCCTTGGGGCCGTGGTACTCGTAGCCGCAGGCCGCCAGGTAGACGCCGTAGCCCATCATGGCGCGGGCGTAGTGGTCGCTGGCCTCGATCTCGTTGTAGGGATTGCGTTTCGTCGCCGAATAGCGCTCGTACATCGCGCGGGTGACCGCGAGGCCCTCGGCCGTCATGCCCTCCGAGAAGAGGTGCGCGGCGAACTGGTACTCCTGGCCGGTCCACACCTCGTTGAAGTACATCAACCCGCGGGTCTCGTCCGACCCGCCGTGCGGCCAGGTCGCCATGATCACGCCGCTCTCGCCGTCGGTGGTGTACACGCGGCCCACCCCGATCCCCGGCGGCCGGTACGTCTGCGGCTCGGCGCGAAAGTTCGACTCGTACAGCTTTGTCAGCGCCGTCCGGGCCTGGTCCGCGGGGAACACCCGGGGCAACCCGAGCTGAGCCGCGTAGGTCTGCCCGTACATCTGATCCACGAACAACCCTCGGTTGCTGTTCTCCGCCGTCGGATGCGCCGGATCCACCTTCTGCACGTAGTACCCGTACTCGTCGTTCCACAGCTTCCCCGACAGGTACGCCGAGCCTCGGCCGGCGATCGCCGCGTACCGGGACGCGCTCGCGGTGTCCCCCACCTCGTCGGCCATCGCGGCGGCCGCACGCAGCGCCGCGACGTACAGGCCGCTGATCCACGGCACCTCGCCGAACCATTCGGTGTCGAGCGTGTTCCACTGGCTGCCGCGGAAGATCCCGTCCTCGTCCTTGCCGTCGCGCTGCGTCACCAGGAACTCGACAGCGGTCCGCACCCGGGGCCAGACGCGGCGCAGGAAGGTCGCGTCCTTGCTCATCTGGTGCTCGCGGTAGATCCGCAGGATCGTCCCGGTCTGCCCGTCCGCGAACGAGGTGGACGCGTCACCCGACTCGCCGCGGTTCCCGATCTCACCGGTCGGCCGGAACGCGATCCCGAGGTCGACGCGTTCGCGGGTGTCGCGCTCGAGGTCCGGGAAGAGCCGGCCGATCGCCTGCGCGTAGTTCCACACGTGCTCGCAGGTGCCGGCGCAGCAGTACGTGCCTTCCCACGCGTAGAACCGGCCGTCGTCCCAGCGGTAGCAGGTACTGGTCGCGATCGTCGATGCGGTCGCGAGCGTGCGTTCGAGGAACCAGTGCGGCAGGGACGAGTCGTCGTACCACGTCTGCACCCAGGTTCGCGTGGCGCGCTCGAGGCGGTCGACGTGTTTGCCGACGTACTCGAGGACGCCGCGGGCGGACGTGAACCGGCTCGCGTAGTGACGGCGGAACGTCGAGGCGCCGACGAGCTCCGCGAACAGCTCGCGTTCCGGGTTCGGGAAGAACCACCCGTAGGCGAAGCGGATCGTCCTGGACTCCCCCGGCGCGAGAGTGATGTTCACGGCAACAGTCCCGGCCTGTGGACCGTCGGAGTCCGCCGGTGCGGACGGTGCGTCGAACAGTTCGTCGGCCGTGGACCACTTGGCGATCGACGGCCGGGCGACCGCCCCCGGCGTGAGCGCGGCCAAGGCGAACGTGCCGCCGTCCGGCCGCTCGGCCACCGGCTGCCGGCGGATCGGGCGGTCGCTGAACAGGATCCGGTCGACGTTGACGTGCCCCCAGCCGCCGGTGTTGCTGTCGACGATCTGGATGCGCGCGGTCCGCCCGGCGTACTTCCCGACATCCATCGACACCGCGGTCAACGGCTCGATGTCGGTTCCCGCCGTACTCGCGACGACCTGACCGTCGACGACCACGTTCAGGCAGGTCTCCGCCTTGTGGTGCCCGCCCCCGACCCACGCCGTCACGAAGCGGCGCTCGATGACGAAGTCCCGGCTCGTCAACGACCCGGTGTACCGGTCGGGGTCGCCGGTGCCACGGAAGTTGTACGACGTGACGAACCGCCCGCTCACGTTCAGCTCGGTCCGGACCCCGAACGGCCGCCGGAATCCGTCCGGTGTCTCGGCCGCGGTCACCGGCCCGGCCCCGAACGCCTCGCCCGCCACCGTCCAGCCGTCGTACGTCGTCCTGTCCCAGGTCTCGAAGACGATGTCCGGCCGGTCCGTGAACACGATCGCGTCACAGCTCACGTGCCCCCACGCCCCCGTCGTCGCGTCGACGATCTCGATCCGCGCGGTGCGGCCCTGGTACGCGCCGACGTCCAGCATCCGCGCGACCAACGGCTCGCTCTCGTCACCGGTCGCCGACGCGACGACCGCGCCGTCGACCACCACGTTGACGCCGGCCTGCCGTCCGCCGCCGACGCCGACCGCGACGTACCGCCGCTCGATGGTGAACTCGCGGCTGGTCAGCTTCCCGGTCGCGCCGTCGTTGCCGCCGCCGCGGAAGTCGTACGACGTGACGAACCGCGTCCCCGACACGTTCAGGTCCCCGAACCGCTTCATCAGGTTCGGTACGTCGAGCGGCCGCACCGGCCCCGGCCCGAACGCGTCGCCGGTCACCGTCCAGCCGTCGTACGTGTCCTTCTCCCAGTCCTCGAACAGGATGTCGCCCTGCTCGGCCGCGAGGTCGTCGACCGCACCGAACTGGATCCCGCCCTTGAACGGGCGCGCCTGCAGCGTGGTGGGCTGGCGATAGCGGCTGTCGATGCAGACCGGGTTCTCGGCGTACCCGAGCAGTGTCGCGTGGACGGCCGCGGCGGACGTGTTCCGCAGCGTGAACGCCATGATCGTCGTCGGCAGGGTGGAGTCGAGTGTGGCGAGTGGGATGAACGGCGAGAAGGCATCCAGCTCCACCGCGACCGGGCTGGCGGCATCGGCGTACGAGACCTGGCCGATCGGGTACGTGCCGGTGAACCGGACGTCGCGGAACCCCTTCGCGTCGACGGTCCGCGTCGTCGTCCGGCCGCGGGTGGTGGTCCGCAGCGCGAAGCCCTGGCCGAACTGGGACGCGCCGGGCTGGTCGGCCGAGAGCGGGTCCGCGTAGTTGTGCCCGGAGAAGTCCGCGCCACCGAGCGGGAACGACGACGGGTTGAAGATGTCCCACGCCCACAGTCGTCCGTCGCCGGCCAGGTACACCTGTCCCGTCGTACCGCCGCCGACCGGCATCCCGATCCGGGGCAGCGCGGCACCGCCGTACGTCGTCGGCTTGCCGCGGCCGAACAGCACACCCGGGTCCGGCGCCGGCGGCGCGGCGAACGCGGCGACGGCCTGACCCGGGACGGCCAGGGCACCGGCGGCGGTGGCCCCGAGGGCGATGAAGGTACGGCGGCTCAGATGGGCCCGGGGACAGTCACCGGCACAGGAACGGTTCGCGCAGCCGGGCGGTAGATCGCTGGCGGTCATTCGGTTCTCCTGACGGGCGGCGATGGGAGAAATCGATTTCCGACACCGTAGTCACGGCCCGGGCGAAGGTCAATGGGTCCCGGCCAGTGGTCTACTGTTCGACGCTTGTCGAACAATGTCGTAGGGTGAGTTCCATGCCCGTCGAACACCGCCGGTCCGTCGTCGCCCTCGCCCTGATCGCCTCGTTCATGGTGTTCGTCGACAGCACGATCGTGAACGTCACCCTGGCCGAACTCGGCACCCATCTGCACGCGTCCCGGCCCGAGCTCGAGTGGTCCCTGAACGCGTACACGTTGTCGTTCGCCGCGCTGATGCTCGGCGCCGGAGCGATCGCGGACACCCTCGGCGCGAAGCGGGCCTTCCTCACCGGGCTCGTGGTCTTCACGCTGTCGTCGGCGGTCTGCGCGGCGGCGGGCTCGATGCTGATGCTCAACCTGGCCCGGCTCGTCCAGGGCGCGGGCGCGGCGCTGCTGCTGCCGAGCGCGCTCGTCCTCGCGACCGCGTCGGCCACCGACGAGCACGCGCGGCACCGCCTGGTCAGCTGGTGGGCGGCCGCGGGTGGCGCCGGGATGGCGGCCGGTCCGCTGCTCGGCGGTGGTCTGGTCGCGCTCGCGAACTGGCGGGCCGTCTTCGCGGTCAACGTGGTGATCGGCATCCCCGCCGCGATCTGGGCGCTGCGCTCGATGCCGGCCGTCGTACGGCGTGGCCGTCGGCTCGACCTCGGCGGGATGGTCACGGCCACGGCCTTCATCGGTGGTCTGGTGTTCGCGCTCATCGAGGCACCGTCCCGAGGCTGGGTCGATCCAGCGATCCTCGCGGCAGGCGCCGTGACCGTCGTCGGTCTGGTGGGCTTCGTCCTGGTCGAACGCTCCGTCAGCGGCCCGCTGCTGCCACCGAGGCTGTACGCCGATCGCGGGTTCGCGGCCGCCGCTCTGCAGGGCAGCCTGCTGAACTTCGCCTTCTACGGCGTGCTGTTCACGATGAGCCTGCTGCTCCAGCAAGGTCGCGGTCTGAGCGCTCTGGTCACCGGGCTGCTCTTCCTGCCGCTGACCGGCCTGATCTCGATCGCCAACCTCTGCTCCGCGCCACTCACCCGCCGGCTCGGCCGCCCGGCAGTCCTCGCCCTCGGCCAGGCAGTCCTCACCGCTGGTCTGCTCGCGCTCGCCTGGGCCAGTACGGCGTCCGCGGTCTGGCCGATGGTGCTCGCGCTGGTCCCGATCGGCATCAGCTCCGGAATCCTCGTACCGACCATGACCGCGCAGTCCATCGCCGCCGTGGAACCCGAACTCCACGGCGCCGCGTCGGCCGCGTTCAACACGTCCCGCCAGATCGGCGGCGCGATCGGTGTCGCCACGTTCGGCCCGTTGCTCGGCACGGCACACAACCTGAGCAGCGGCTTCGTCACCTGCGCGATCGTGGCCGCCGCGGCGAGCGTCGCCGGCCTGTGCGTAACGGCGCTCGGCCGCCGGCAGCCGGTCCTCGTAGGCTCCTGCGGGTAGTTTGTCCCCCAGGGTCACAGACCGGGGCCGGATGCAACGAAACAGGGGGCTCGGAGCGTCTAGGTACTCGAGAGGGTGGTGGGGGGCGGGTGGCTGCGCAGCCGAGGAGGCGCTTCGGGACGACCGTCGCATTGACGGTCGTCTGCGTCCTCGTGTGCGGCGTGGCCTTCGCGGGCGCCGTGTTCGTCCTGATGCCCGGCGCCCGCACCCGCAGTACGCCGGCCGCCGCGAGCGGATCGCCGACGCCCGGCACGGCCGGTCCGAGCACGAAGCCCGCGCCGCCCCCGAGCGCGCCGTCGGCGACCGACGAGCCGCTGCCGGGCGTCGACACCCCGGCCACTCCCCCGCCGTCGACGCCGGTGGCGAACACCGGGACGTACGAATGCCCCGGCTTCAGCGGGATCGACTCCAAGATCCCGGTCCCGATGCTGATGAACGACACGTTCAGCTGGGGCGACGACCCGCCGTACAAGGTGGGCAACGGCAAGGGTGACATCAACTGGCGATCGAACCCGTACCAGAAGCCGAGCTGGTACATGTGGCTGCACTCGCTGCGCTGGCTCGGGCAAGGGATCGCCGCCGGGCAGCGCGGCGACCGGAAGACGCTGAACCACGTGCTGGCGATCATCCACGACTGGGTGCAGGACAACCCGTACTCGTGGAAGGGTGACGTCGGCGCCTGGGAAGCCACCATGCACCGCACGAACGTGCTGCTGTGCACGCGGCAGGCGGTGCTCACCGGGCTGCACGTCCGCACGCTGCCGACACAGTACGCCTGGCTCGACAAGGCGCTCGTCGACCATGCGCAGTTCATGATCGTGAACTGGAGCGGCTCGTCGAACCACGGGACCGACGAGAGCATCGCGCTGTTCGGGGTCGGCTGCACCCTCAAGCGGCCGGAGCTGAAGAAGCTCGCGGTCGACCGGCTGACCCAGGCGATCACGACCGCGATCGACCCGCAGGGATCGACGAACGAGCAGTCGGTCGGGTACGCGATGTTCAACTACCTACTGTGGGGTCGCGCGACCACCGCCTTACAGCGCTGCGGCTCGAATCCCGGCCAGGTGATCTCGCAACGCCGCGCCGCCCTGTCCGAGTGGCTCGCGCTCGCGACCAAGTCGACCGGTGAGCTGCAACAGGTCGGTGACGCGGTACGGCAGAAGCCGACCGGGGCCGTCGGTACGTCGCTGGACTACGTCGCCTCGCTCGGGAAGCAGGGGAAGGCGCCGGCGAAGCGGGTCGCGGTGTTCGACGCCGGGTACGTCTTCGGCCGGACCGGGTGGGGCGAGACGCGGCCGTTCGCGAACGAATCGACGTACAGCATCAGGTACGGCGTTGCGCGGCGGCTGCACGGGCATGACGACCACATGTCGATCACCTACTCCTCGCACGGGCGGGACGTCCTGATCGACCCGGGCCACTCGGGGTACCAGCTCGACAAGTGGCAGGCCTGGTCGAAAAGCCAGGCGGCGCACAACGTGATGACGATCCCGTCGGCGCAGACGGCGTCCGTCGACACCCGGCTGGTGCGCGCCTCGATCACGCCGACCTGGGAGTCGTACTCACTCGAGGACTCGCCGGCACCGGAGGTGACCCGGAAGCGAGACGTGCTGGTGCTGAAGGATCCCGACCTGATCATCACGCTGGACCGCGGCCAGTCGACGAGCAGCCAGCGGTACGAGACGCTGTGGCATCTGGCGCCGGACCAGAAGGTCACCGTCCAGTCCCCCACCGCCGCGGTCGCGGCAAAACCGGGCGACACGTCCAAGACGCACCTGCTGCAGATCCCGTACCAGCAGCAGCCGCCCGCCGACGGCATCACTGTCGTGCAAGGCCGGCAGGACCCGGTCCAGGGCTGGTACTACCCCGACATCTTCCACCGGCAGCCCGCTCCGGTCGTGAAGTTCACCCGCAACGGCAGCACCGCCACCATCCTGTCCGCCATCGTCCCGGCCGGCGCCACCGAAGCGGTGTCCTACACGACCCGCACCGTCGGGACCATGTTCTTCGTCGACCTCACCGTCGGAGCCCGCAAAACCACCATCCGGGTCCTCCCCGACGGCCGCCTCACCCGCATCAGCTGACGTTTGTTTCACCGGCGCGCGGGTCGGTTACCGGTTCGACGTGGGTGTTGCGCTCGCATTGGCGTCCGCGCTGTGTTTCGGCCTGTCGGACTTCGCGGCCGGCCTGGCCGCCCGTCGGCTGCACAGCGCGGTCGTCGTGCTGCTCGGTCAAATCTGCGGCGTCGTTCTGGTCACCCTGCTCACCCTCCGGGTCGCTGCTCCCGGCATCACGCCGGCAGCCCTTGGATGGGGTGCGCTGTCCGGGCTCGGGACCGGGCTGGGCGCGGCGTTCCTGTTCCAGGCGATGAAGATCGGCCGGTTCAGCCTCGTCGTACCGCTGAGTGATGTCGCCGGTGTCGCGCTTCCGGTGCTGATCGGGGTGGCGTTGCTGCACGAGCAGCTGCGATGGTGGGCCTGGGCGGGGTTCGCGATCGCCGCACCCGCGATCTGGCTGATGACGAGCGGCCGGGGTCCGCGGACCGGCACGACCGCGGGCGCCGGGTGGGCGTTGTTGTCCGGCACCGCGTTCGCCCTGCAGTACGTCGCGCTCGCACGAGCCGATGTCGCGGCCGGGCTGTGGCCGTTGGCGCTCAACCGCCTGGTCGCAGTCCTCACGGTCGCCCCGGTGGCTGTCCGTCGCGAGCGCCTCCGGATGCACCGTCGTACGGCGTTGCTCGCGGTCGGCTCCGGTGTGCTCGGGACGTGCGCGATCGCCGCGTTCCTGTTCGCGAGCCGGGAGCAGGCACTTTCGGTGGCGGTCGTGCTGACCTCGCTGTATCCCGCCGTGACCGTCCTCCTCGGGCTCACTGTGCTGCACGAGCGCGTCAGCGCGCGGCAGATCGCCGGGCTCGTCTGCGCGGCGGCGACCGTCGTTCTGGTCTCGCTCTGAGTCAGGTCTGGCGGTCACAGCCGGTTCGGGTGTTCTGTCTCTTCCTGTGAAGTCAATTGGAGGAGGACTGGAATGACTACGCATCCGGTGGCGCGCGACCACTGTCTGAGCTCGGTGCGGAGCGTGGACCGGCCGACAGGCGGAGCGCGGTACGGGCGCATGTTCGCGGAGCTGGAGCCGCTCGGGACGGATCCGCAGGTGTTGATGCGGGCGGGCGCGGACGGTGGGGTCTGCGACGCCGCGGCCGCGCTGGATCTCGGCAGCGGTGGCGACGACGCTGAGCAGGCGGCCGGGTGGCCGTTCTTCGGACAGCTGGTGGCGCACGACACGACCGCCGACCGCTCGCCGATCAGCGGGATCCCGGCCGACACGGACGGCTTGCGGAACGCCCGGTCGCCGCGGCTCAACCTCGAGATCCTGTACGCCGACGGGCCGATCGGCTCGCCGTTCATGTTCGACGTGAACGACCCCGCCAAGTTCCTGCTCACCTCCGACGGGTACGACGTCCCGCGGAATCCGCAAGGTGTGGCGCTGATCGGCGACCCGCGCAACGACGTACACCTGTTCACGTTGAGTCTGCATGTGGCGCTGCTGCAGGCGCACAACCGGATCGTGGATCACCTCCGGGCGCAGGGCGTGGCCGAGGAGGACGTGTTCGAGCACGCGCGCGTGACGCTGACCTGGCACTACCAGTGGATCATCGTCCACGACTTCCTGCCGCGGCTCGTCGGTCCCGAGCTGGTCGACGAGGTACTCGACAAGGGTGGCGTCTGGTTCGCGCCGGAACCTCTGCAGGGCTTCATCCCGCTGGAGTTCGCGGATGCGGCGTACCGCTACGGTCACGGGCAGATCCGGCACAGGTACCGGCTGGCCGAGGGCGGGCCGGAGTTCCCGCTGTTCCCCGACCTGGTGGGGTTCGGACCGCTGGCGGCCGAGCGGCGGCTGGATCTGGCGCAGGTGTTCGACGTACCAGGATGTCCGCCGGCGCAGCGCGCCAAGCGGCTCGACGGGCGGCTGGCCGCGAGCCTGATCGGGCTACCTGAGCGCGTGACGGGCGCGGTGGACGAGTCGGCGTACCGGTCGTTGGCGGTGCGCGATCTGTTGCGCGGTGACACGACCGGTCTGCCGAGTGGCGAGCAGGTGGCGAAGCTTCTCGGCGTACCGGCGCTGACCGAGGAGACCTGGCCCGGCGGTACGCCGCTGTGGTTCTACATCCTGAAGGAGTCCGAGCACTTCGCTGCGGGCGATCGGCTCGGGCCAGTCGGTGGGCGGATCGTGACCGAGGTACTGATCGGCCTGCTGCGGGCAGACCCGGCCAGCTACCTCAGCCTCGAACCGGATTGGCAGCCGACGCTGCCGGCCGCCGGCGCCGCGTTCGGCCTGACCGACCTGCTCATCCCGGACGGGTCACGCTGAGCTTCGGTGCCTTGGCCTCGGTCGTGAACGCCTCGCGCGGACTCTGGACCGAGGCCAGGGACACGATGTCCCGGCCGTAGCAGAACGAAACCAGCCAGATCGCCAGCACCCGCATCTTGCGATCCCACGTGGGCACCGCGAGTACGTGATACCCGCGGTGCATCAGCCAGGCGAGCAGGCCCTTGATGACGATCCGCCGGTACTGGAAGATCCCGGTGCCGAGGCCGAGCGTCGCGATCGCGCCGAGGCTGTGGTGGACGTAGTTCTTCGGCTCACGCCCGCGCAACGACCGCAGCAGGTTCTTCGCCAGCAACTTCCCCTGCCGTACGGCGTTCTGCGCGTTCGGCACCGTGTACGCGCCCTCGCCCGGCGCGGCGAGATCGGGCACCGCCGCGTCGTCGCCGGCCGCCCACGCGTCCGGCACCACCTCGCTCGCGGTCCCGATCCTCAGGTCGGCCCGGACCTGGACCAGACCACGCTCGTTGTGCGGCAGGTCGGTGTGGTTGCGCAACAGCCGGGTCGCGGCGTTGCCGGCCGTCCAGACGATCAGCTCCGAGTCGAACTCGGTGCCGTCGGACAGCACCACGTGCCCGTCCTCGGCCGACGTCATCGTGGTGTTCAGGTGCACCACCGCGCCGCGCTTCTCGAGCATCTTCACCACCCACTCGCCGGGCCGGTCGCTGACCTCGGGCAGGATCCGGTTGGTCGCTTCGACCAGATGGAAACCGAGGTCGTCGCCCGCCAGCTCGGGGAACTTCTTCAGCAACGCCCGGGCCAGCGACTGCAGCTCCGCGAATCCCTCGACCCCCGAGAACCCACCGCCGACGAACGTGACCGTCAGCAACTTGCGCCGCAGCGGTCCCGGCTCCAGCCCGGCCGCCTGGTCGAAGGCGGTGAACAGCCGGTCGCGGATCGCCACCGCCTCCTCGACGTGCTTCATCCCGATCGCCCGGTCCGCGACGCCGGGGACGTCGAACGTCCGCGTCACCGCGCCGGCGGTCACCGCGATCACGTCGTACGGCAGCTCGTAGTCCGGCCCGAGGGCAGGGCGGATGGTGACCGTCCGGTCGGCGTGCGCGATGTGCGTGACCATGCCGTCGACGATCCGCGTCCGGCGCAGGTTCCGGCGCAGCGAGACGGCCGCGTGCCGGGCCTCGACGGAGCCGGCCACCACCTCGGGCAGGAACGGCTGATACGTCATGTACGGCCGCGGATCGACCACGACCACCTCGGCCTCGTCGCGTCGGAGCTTCTTCTCCAGGCGCCACGCGGTGTAGAACCCGGCGTACCCGCCGCCCACCACCAGGATCCTGCGCATCAGCCTTCTCCGTCCGTCGTCTCAGCGACCCACCGCGTCCAGGATCGTAGTCGCGACAGCCTCCGGCTGCGAGACGCTGAGGGCGTGCGACGCGCCCGCGATCTCGCGGGTTGCCTTGGCACCGGCCCGCTCGGCGAGGAAACGGTGCAGGGCGACCGGGATGTTCAGGTCCTGATCGCTGAACACGAACCAGGACGGGATGGTCCGCCAGGCCGGCGTGGCTGTCGGCAGCCCGGTGGTCAGCGCGGCCTCGGTGACCGGCCGCTGGGTGGCAGCCATCAGCGCGGCCTGATCGGCCGGTACGTCGGCGCAGAACTGTGCCTGGAACACGTCGGACCGGATCGCCAGCTCGTTGCCGCCGCTGCTGACCGGAACCGTCTCGATCGACTGCGCCTGCAGCCGCTCGACGACGCCGTTCCAGCTGGCCGACTCGGCGAACGCACCGTGCACCAGAACGACGACCGGAGTTTCACTCATGGATCTTCCCTTCCCTCGATGTGTCCCCGAGCTAATGAAGAAGACCGGAGAGCCGCGCAGTTTGTGACCGGACTCAACGCGGCCGTGCCGACAGCAGCCCGAGGACCAGCGAGAGCGGCGCCCAGCCCGTGCGGCCGCGGCGGGTCAGCGCATACGCGCGGACGCGCGGCTCGGGATCCCGGAGGCGGCGGAGCGAGACACCGGTGGTCTTCGGGTAGGCGGCCGGGAGCAGCGCGACTCCGAGGCCGGCCACGATCATCTCCTGGACGAGTTGCAGGCTGTCCGCGCGTTGCGTCACGCGCGGCTCGAAGCCCGCGAGCGCGGCGATCGTGCGAATGACTTGCTCGTCGGCGAGGTGCCGGGAGTTCACGATCCAGTCGCTGTCGGCGAAGGCGCCGAGCACGTCGGCCGCCGTACCCGGGGTACGGCGGGAACGCGACGGTACGGCGAGGCTCCACGCGGCGTCCCAGAGCCGGGTGGCCTGCAGTGCGGGGTCGATCGCCGCGGGCGCGAGGTTGTAGTCGTAGGTGAGCGCGAGGTCCACCTGGTCGCGCTCGAGCATCGCCAGCGCGTCGGGCGGTTCCTGCTCCTGGATCTCCAGCCGGACCGCCGCCGGCAGCCGCGGTACGACGGGCAGCAGGCTGTCCCGGATCGCGGTGTGGAACGCGGCGACACGGACCGTTCCGGCAGGTTCCGCGGACGGATCGAGATCGGCCCGCGCCGCCTCGTGCGCGGCCAGGATGTGGACGGCGTGCGCGGCGAGCCGGCGACCGGCCGGAGTGAGCCGGACGCGGCGGCCGTCGGGTTCGAGGAGCGGCAGTCCGACCTCTTTCGCGAGCGCCGCGATCTGTTGCGAGACGGTCGACGTCGTGACCCCGAGGGTCTCCGAGACCGCGTGCATCGAGCCCAGCCGGGACAGCGCGAGCAGGAGTTCGAGACGGCGTACGTCCATCCCGTCATTGTTCAGTGATCCCGAACGATCTGTCCATGATTCTCACGTGGACGCGAACGGAATCGCGGGCTTCACTGGACGGCATGCGCACACGGGACACGGGCATCGCCTTCGCGGTGCTGTCGATGACGATGGTCCAGCTGGGGCTGGCCGCGTCGGTCGGGCTGTTCGACCGCGTCGGGCCGGAGGGTGCGGCCTGGCTGCGACTGGTGTGCGCGGGGCTGATCGTGCTGGTGCTGTTCCGGCCGCGGCCGAGTTCGTTCGACCGGCGGTCCTTCCTGGCCGCGGTCGGGCTCGGCGTCGCGACCGCGGGCGTCACGTTGCTGTTCATGGCGGCAGCGGCGCGGCTGCCGCTCGGAACGGCGAGCGCGCTGGAGTTCCTCGGTCCGCTGTCGGTCGCCGTACTGCGGAGTCGCGGGCGACTGGTGTGGCCCGCGCTGGCGTTCGCCGGTGTGCTGCTGCTGACTCAGCCGTGGCGCGGAGCGGTCGATCTGATGGGGGTGCTGTTCGCGCTCGGGGCGGCGGCGTGCTGGGCGGCGTACATCGTGCTCACCCAGCGCGTCGGCAACAGGGTCACCGGGCTCCAAGGAATGGGCGTCTCGCTACCGGTCGCTGCCGTCGTGGCCACCGCGGTCGCGGGCCCGAGCACGATCCCGGTCATGACCTGGCAACTGGTGATCATCGGCTTCGGCCTGGCGCTTCTGCTGCCGGTGATCCCGTTCACCCTCGAGTACCTCGCTCTGCGCCGCCTGGACGCCGGTGTCTTCGGGACCTTGATGAGCCTCGAACCGGCGTTGGCCCTGCTCGTCGGCTGGATCTTCCTCAGCCAGTCCCCCACCCTGCTCCAGGCGATCGGCATCGCCTGCGTGATCGCCGCCGGCATCGGCGCCGAACGCGCCGTACGCCCCCGTCAGCAACAACAGGTCCTCGCGGCCTGACCCACTGGCGGGTTGTTTCGCCGGTGGCGCCGTACAACACGCCATCGGTCGTACACGCCGTCAGTCAGCCGGCCCGGACTTGGGCTACCTCCTGGCCCAGCACGGTCGACGGGTAGCGGGCCAGCATCGCCCGGAGTTCGTCCGCGTCCACGTTGGCGCCGAAGGCCTCGGTTCCGGGCTCCAGGCGCTTGCCGTGCGAGAGCGCGCCGGCCGGAACCGGGTCGAAGCCGAACGCATCGACGACGGCCGCGACCTCGGCCAGGTCGTCCGGGTCGCCCGCGATGGCGATCGCCTTGCGATCCGGGGCGCCGGCGGGCCGCGCGCCTTCGTCCAGGTCGTGGTACCCCATGTGGTTGAACGCCTTGACCACGCGGGACCCGGCCAGGAACTCCTGGACGATCTCCGAGGACGACGTCCGCTTGTCGGTGAGGTCGTCGCGGATGCCGTCGACCTCCCACCAGTAGTTCATCGCGTCGATGACGAGCTTCCCGCGCAACGCGTCCGCCGGGATCGTCCGGTACTTGCCGAGCGGCAGCGCCAGGATCACCACGTCAGCCTCGGCGACCGCCTCGGCCGCCGTCGTGGCGACCGCGCCCGGGGTGACGACCTCGACGATCAGCGCGATCTTCGAGACATCACCCGGGCCGGCGATCAGGACCCGGTATCCGGCCGCGACGGCGAGTCGCGCCAGCACGGTGCCGACCTTGCCGGCGCCGAGAATCCCGACCGTCGTCACTCCGGCTCCTCCGCGAGCAGTTCCCGCACCATCGGGACCACTTTGGTCCCGTAGAGCTCGACGGCCTTGGTCCGCGCGCTGACCGGCAGCGGTCCGGCGGAGTAGATCAGGTCGAACCGGCCGACATCGAGCGTCTTCACCGCGGCCGCGATCCGGCGCGCGACGGTCTCCGGCGAGCCGACGTACATCGACCCGTGCAAGACCTCGGACTCGAACTCCTCCCGCTTCAGCGGCGGCCAGCCGCGCAGCGCGCCGATCCGGTCTCGCATCACCTTGTACGGCGCGTAGAAGATCTCCTTCGCCTGCTCGTCGGTCTCGGCGACGAAGCCCGGCGAGTGCATCCCGATCGGGTGCGCCACCGTCCCGAACTGCGCGGCGGCCTTCTTGTACAGGTCGACGTACGGGCCGAAGCGCTCCGCCGATCCGCCGATGATCGCGAGCATCAACGGCAGCCCGTAGTACGCCGTCCGGACGACGGACTGCGGCGATCCACCGACACCGACCCAGGTCGTCAACCGGCCGGACTCGGTCTTCGGGTACACCTCGATGTTGTCGAGCGCGGCCCGCACTGAGCCTTCCCAGGTCACCGGCTTCTCGTCGAGCAGCCGCACGAACAGCTGCAGCTTCTCCTCGAACAGCTTGTCGTAGTCCGCCAGGTCGTACCCGAACAGCGGGAACGACTCGGTGAACGAGCCGCGCCCGAGGATCACCTCGGCGCGCCCGTTCGACAGCGCGTCGACGGTCGAGAACCGCTGGAAGACCCGCACCGGGTCGTCCGAGCTCAGCACCGTCACGCCCGAGCCGAGCTGGATGTTCGACGTCCGGGTCGCGATCCCGGCCAGCACCGTCTCCGGCGTCGAGATCGAGTACTCCGGCCGGTGGTGCTCACCGAGCGCGATCGCGTCGACGCCGATCTGGTCGGCCAGCACCGCCTCGTCGACCACCTGGCGGATCGCGGCCGCCGCCGTCACCGGGGCACCGCTGTCGTCCACCGGGATGTCCCCGAAGGTGTCGAGGCCGAACTTCACCTCAGTCATGTCCGCATGCTCCTGTCCACTCACCAAAGTCTAGGTTGACATGTCAACACCAGATCGGGTGGGGTTCATTCCCAGGGGCACGCTCACCCCCAGCCGCGCAGTTTGTCCGGGTTCAGCACGATCCAGACCGCGGTCACCTTCGCCCCGGTCAGCTTCAGGCTCACCACCGCGACGACGCCCGCGCGCCCGCGCAGTACGACGCCGGGCTCCCCGTTCACCGCTTCCACCGTCAGCACGACGTCCGGAGCCAGCAACTCCACCACGCACCGGGCCACCTGCTCCGGACCGCGGACCGGACCGGGCGCCGCCGGCACCCGCCCGCCGCCGTCGCTGACCGCGACCACCTCAGGCGCGAGCAGATTCCGGATCGCGCCCGGACTGCCGGCCCGGCAGGCGGTCGCGAACCGGTGGACGACGGCATGATCGCCCCGCTTCGACACAGCTCCTCCTGCTCAGGCGACCGCGGTCAGCTTCGCCGGGTTCATCATCCACAGCACCTCGTCGATCCCGTCCTCCGAGGCGGTCACGGTGCACACCGCGAACGTCGTACCGTCGCGCTGGAGCAACCCGACCGCGCGGCCGTTCGCCATCCCGAACTCGACCTCGACACCGACCCAGAAATGGGTGTGGAAGGCCCGGTGGTACTTCGCCACGCGCAGCCGCCCGACGACCGGGAACTTCGACGCCCGCGCCGCGCCACCGCCGTCGGAGTAACTGATCGCATCCTTCGCGAGCAGCTTCTCCAGCGCGCTCAGGTCGCCCGACCGCGCCGCCACGATGAACGCCGACAGCAGCGACTGCTGCTCGCTCCCACTGACCTCGGTACGCCGTTCCGCGCGGATCCGCTTGCGGGCCCGGCTGACCAGTTGCCGGACGGCCGGTTCGGTCGACTGCAGCATGGTGGCGAGCTCGGCGTACGAGTAGTCGAAGGCCTCCCGCAGCACGTACGCCGCCCGCTCTGTCGGCGACAGCCGCTCGAGCACGAGGAGGACGGCGAAACTCAACGCCTCCCCGCGCTCGGCGCCCAGGTACGGGTCGGCGCTGGTGTCGACCGGCTCGGGCAGCCACGGGCCGATGTAGGTCTCCCGGCGGGCGCGGGCGGACTGGCTCGCGTTGATCGCGAGCCGGGTGACCGCGGTCGACAGGTAGGCGACCGGGCTCTGCACCGCGGCCCGGTCGGCGGCCTGCCACCGCATCCACACCTCCTGGACCAGGTCCTCGGCCTCGGTGTGACTGCCGAGCATCCGGTACGCGATCCCCATCAGCCGCGGCCGCACCGCGTTGAACACGGTGACCGCGTCGTCCAGGTCACCGACATCGCCCGTCATCGAATCAGAACCCCCTCGGATCTCAGCTGGAGACTACGGTCGGATCGGCCCCTGGTTCACCTTGCAGGGCCACGATCGCGCCGTGCAGGCTGTTCAGGTCCGCGGCCTCCGCCTCGACCTCGAAGGGATCAGCCAGCCACTCCCCCGGTTGCTCGTCGTCGGGCACGGCACCTTCCGCGTTCCGTTCGATGCCGGCCTCGACCTCCACGTCGAGCTCCCGCAGGAACCGTTCGTCGCCGGCCATCGTCAGCGCCCGTCCTGCGCGGCGTACCACTTGTCGTAGTGCCATTCGCCCAACGTCGCCTCGCCGACCGGCACCAGACTGCGCTCGGTGAGCTCGGAGCCGAAGTACCGCGCGTGCTCGTCGGCGACGACCTCGCGCGTGTCCCCGCGCTCGGCGAGCGCGCTGCGGAAGAACTCGTCCATCCGGAACTCGTCCGGGCCGGCGATGTCGATCCGGGCGTTCAGCGGCGTACCGGTGGCGGTCCGGCCGAGGATCGCCGCGACGTCCTCGCCGGCGATCGGGGCCCAGGCGACCGGCGCGATGTGCACCTTGCCGTCGTCCCGGGTGCCCTCGTCGGCGATCGCCGGGACGAACTCGAAGAACTGCGTCGCGTGGACCAGCGAGTACGGGATCCCGGAGCCCTTGATCAGCTCCTCCTGGGCGATCTTGGCGGCGAAGTAGTGGTTGTCCGGCATCCGCTCGGTGCCGACGATCGAGATCCCGACGTGGTGCCGGACGCCGGCCGCCGCCTCGGCCGCCAGTACGTTCCCGGTCGACGTCCGGAAGAACTCCATCACCGGCCCGGCCTCGAACGACGGCGAGTTGGCCACGTCGATCACCACATCGGCGCCCTTCAGGACGTCCGCCAGGCCCTCGCCGGTGATGGTGTCGACTCCGGTGCTCGGCGCGGCCGGCACCGCCTCGTGGCCGTGCTCGGTGAGCTTCGCCACCAGCTTCGTGCCGATCAGGCCGGTCCCGCCGATCACGACGATCTTCATCGCTTGAACCCTTTCGTTGCCGTGCGGTTGGCGGTGTCATCAGTTCGACCGCCCTTGTCATCAGGAGAGACAGGGCAGGCCTCCAGCTTGTGACAGCCCCCAGCCGGTCACAGCCGGGATCTGTGTGCTGTCTCACTGGATGAGGACGTCCGACGAGGGGAGCCACCAGGTGTCCAGCCCAGCAATCCGCATCCGGGTGCGGATGACGGCGCGGCCGATCGACGAGCCGCACCGGGTGTCCAGTCAGCTCGAGTTGCTCTTCGACCTGACGTTCGTGGTCGCGGTCGCCGCGGTCACCGAGCAACTCGCGCACACCATCGCCGACGGTCACGCCCGCGACGGCGTACTGCCGTTCCTGCAGGTGTTCTTCGCGATCTGGTGGGCGTGGATGAACTTCACCTGGTTCGCCTCGTCGTACGACACCGACGACGTCACGTACCGAATCCTCACCATGGTGCAGATGGCCGGCGTGCTGCTGCTCGGCGCCGGCGTCCCGGCCGCGGCGGACCATGGCGACTACCTGATGATCACCTCGGGCTACCTGATCATGCGGCTCGGGCTGATCTCGCTGTGGGTGCGCGCGGGGGTCGAGGACCCGGCTTCCCGCCGTACTGCGTTCCGCTACGCGTTCGGGATCGGGATCCTGCAGATCGGCTGGTTCGGCCGGCTCTACCTCGCCACCACGGGCGCGCCGGACCGCGTCCTGCTCGTGACGTTCGTCGTCCTGGCCGCGCTCGAACTGTGCGTCCCGCTGTGGGCCGAGCGTCCGCATGCGACGAACTGGCATCCACACCACATCGCCGAGCGGTACGGCCTGTTCACGATCATCCTGCTCGGCGAGGCGGTCCTGGCCTCGTCCAACGCCGTACGGCGGGCCGTCGTGGCGACCGCGGTCAGCGCGGAACTGATTGCCGTCGCGGCCTGCGGACTGGTGATCCTGTTCGCCCTGTGGTGGCTGTACTTCCTGCGCCCGGCCGGCCCGCGACTCGAGGACCGACGGGACCGCTCGTACCGCTGGGGCTACGGCCACTACGGGATCTTCGCCAGCCTCGCCGCCCTGGGCGCCGGCCTCGAAGTCGCGGTCGAACAGACCAGTCACGAACTGCATCTGTCCCCGACCGGCGCGAGCTACGCGGTCGCCGTACCGGCTGCCTGCTTCGTCTTCCTGCTCTGGGCCGTGCACCGCTGCGTCGGTGAGCCGTCCCGCGCCCACCTCGGTACGGCGGCGTGCGGCGCCGCCGTACTGCTGGCTCTGCCGCTCGCGACACCGTGGATCGGCTCGGTCGCCACTCTCGCGCTGCTGGCAGCGACCTGCGTGGCGTTGGTCGCGGTCGCCTCGTGGGCGGTGAACGTCAGGCAGTGAGCTCCGCGAGCGTCTTCAGCGTGGACCGAATGACGTCCGTGATCGGTACGTCGTCGGGCGCCGCGATCCAGCGCTCGAACGACACCCGGAACACGGCCACGCCGGTCTCGGCCGCCAGCGCCGCCACGTCCTGATCGACGCCCCGGTCGAGCAGCGCCTTGGTCAGACCCGACGTCAGCGACGCCATCTTGATCAGCTCGCGTTCACGCAGCTCCGGCGTCGACGCGATCACCGCTGCCCGCCGCCGCGAGTACTCCCGGCGGATGTCGTCGAAGAACTCCGCCGACGCGAGGACGCCGGCCACGACCGCCTCCATCGGGGTCGCGGTCGGCGGCGCTTCCCGGAGGGCCTTCACCATCTGGTGCTCGAGCATCTCGGATCCGGCGAACAGCACCTCTCGCTTGTCGGCGAAATGCCGGAAGAACGTTCGTGCGGTGACCCCGGCCCGATCGGCGATCTCGGCGACGGTCGTGCCGTCGTACCCGCGCTCGGTGTAGAGCGCCATCGCCGCTTCGCGCAGCCGCCCGGCCGCGCCTGGTTCCCACCGTCCCATGCCTCGATCCTAGCGTCGATCACCGGCGATGTCATCGAATGACATCAGGGTGTACAGTCGTGATGTCACAGACTGACATCGCGAAGGGAAGCACCATGCGCGTCTTCATCACCGGAGCATCCGGGCACGTCGGGTCCGCCCTCGTCCCGGAACTCCTGCACAACGGTCACCAGGTGCTCGGCCTGGCCCGCTCCGACGAGTCCGCCAAGCGGCTGACCGACTGGGGCGCCGAGGCGATCCGCGGCGACCTGCACGATCTCGACCGGTTGCGCGCCGCGGCCACGGCCGCCGACGGCGTCGTCCACCTCGCGTTCCGCCACGATGCGATGGCGGCCGGCGACCTGGCCGGCGCCGCGGAGTCGGATCTCGCCGCCCTGCAGACGATCGGCGACGCCCTGGCCGGCACCGACAAGCCCTTGGTGAGTACGTCGGGCACCGGCATGCTCGCCCAGATCGTGCGCGACCGGACCGCGACCGAGGACGACTTCGACCCGAACGGCGGGTACCGCGTCGACGCCGAGAACTATGTCATCGACCTGGCCGCCAAATCAGTCCGCTCGTCCGTCGTCCGGCTGCCGCAGATCACCCACAGCCGGCTCGACCTGCACGGCTTCGCGCCCACCCTGATCGGCTTCGCCCGCACGAACGGCTTCGCGGCGTACGTCGGCGACGGGACGAACCGCTGGCCGTCAGTGCATACGCTCGACGCGGCGCGGCTCTACCGGCTGGCGCTCGAGTCGGCACCCGCGGGCAGCCGGCTGCACGCGGTCCAGGACGAGGGCATCGAGTTCCGGACGATCGCCGAGGCCATCGGCCGGGGACTCGATCTCCCGGCGCGCTCGGTCTCCGCTGACGACGCAGCGCAGTACCTCGGGTTCCTCAGCCGGTTCGCGGGCATGAACAGCCCGACGTCGTCGGCCCGGACGAGTGAGCTGCTCGACTGGCAGCCCACCCATCCGAACCTGCTGGCCGACCTGGCCGAGGGGTTCTACTTCGGTTAGACCTTCTGCGTTCAGACCTTCAGGACCGGCGCGATCACCTTCGACCGTGAGCCTTCGTACGCCGCGAGCAGGATGCCGAGGACGGCGATTCCTTCCTCCTCGGTGTGCAGCGGACGCGTCCGGCCGGCCAGCGAGTCGGCGAAGTGCCCGATCTCGGCGACGAAGGTGTCGACCGGTTCGAACGCGAAGGTCTCGGTCTCACCCGAGCGGAGACGGTAGGAGAGCGTCGTACCGTCGCTGGTCAGGGAGCCGAGCTCGCCGACCGCCGAGAAGCGCTCGGTGGACTCGGCCGGCTGGTAGGCCCAGCTGGTCACCATCTGGCCGACGACCCCGTTGTCGAACTTGATCAGGACCTGAGCGGAGTCCTCGCCCTCCATGAACTTCAACCGGTGCGTGGAGAGCATCGCGGTGGCCTCGACCGGCAGCCCGCCGGCCAGGTGCAGCATCAGATAAGTGGGGTGGTACCCGGTGTCGATGAGCTCGCCACCACCACTGGTCTTGCTGCTCGCCCGCCAGCCCATCGAGCTCGGGTCGAAGTCGTTGTAGAAGCTGTCGGTCGTGCGTACTTCGTAGACGGTGCCGATCGTGCCGGCCTCGAGCAGCTCCTTGGCCTTCGCCACCGCCGGCATGAACAGCTGGTTGTGCGCGCACATCAACGTCACGCCCGCCTTGGTGACCGCCGCGCGAACGTCAGCGGCCTCCTCCGCGCTGAGGCACAACGGCTTCTCACAGAGCACATGCTTGCCTGCCTCGGCGGCCGCGACGATCGCGTCCCGGTGCAGATGGTGCGGCAGACAGATGTCGACCGCGTCCAGCTCCTCGTTGGCGAGCATCTCGCGGTAGTCCGTGTACGACGTGGCACCGAGCTCCTCGCCACGCTTCTTGGCGGTCTCCTCGACCGCGTCGGCGACTGCGGTGATCCCGATCTTGTCCGCGTGTTCGGCGTACCCGCGGATGTGCGCCGAGGCGATTCCGCCGGCGCCAATGAGCCCAACCTTGATCATCGGAACGCTCCTCAGCTGTAGGAAATGACGCGGTTGGACTCGGCGGCCGCGTTCGCGGCGACCACCAGACGGGTCAGCTCGATCGCGCGCGCGATGTTGTCGTCGGCGCGGGTGTCGTTGGTGATGTGATCGACCCACTGCGCGAACGCGTCGGTCGAGTGCTCGGGCACCGGGATCTGCTCGCCGTTCACCGTCAGCACGTTGCCGGCGTCGGTGTACGTCAGGGTGCCCTCGGTGCCGAACAGGTCGATCGTGAACGGGTTGCCGCTGGCGAACCCGGCCTCGATCACACCGATCTTCTGGTCGGCGTACCCAGCCACCACGACAGCGTTGTCTTCGAGACCGCGCCCGGCCACGGAACGGTACGTCGCACTCACGGTCTCCGGCGTCGCGCCGAGGAACAGCTGCGTCAGGTAGATCGGGTGGCAGCCCAGGTCGGTGAGCGCGCCACCGATCGCGGCCTTCGGCTCGAAGAACCGCTGCGGGAGCCAGCCCTCCTTGCCGTCGCGCCCGATCGCGCCGTCGTGCGACAGCCGGACGCGGCCGTACGTCAGTCGGCCGAGGGTGCCCTTGTCGAGTACTTCCTGGATCGCCCTGGTGTACCCGTGGTACAGCCGCGGCAGCGAGACGATCAGCTTCACACCGGCCTCGTCCGTCGCCGCGACGATCTCTTCGGCTTCGGCGACCGTAGGCGCGAGGACCTTCTCGGTGAAGATGTGCTTACCGGCCCGGGCGGCCTTCACCATGATGTCGCGGTGCACGTCGGTCGGGGTGGTGATCACGACGCCGTCCAGGTCTTCGCGGGCGAGCAGCGCGTCGAGGTCGCCGGTGTACTCCACACCGAACTGCTCGGCGCCGGCCTTGCCGCGCTCGGAGTCGTCGTCCCAGACGGCCACCAGGTCCGTCCCGGGGTGCGCCTGGGCCTGCCTCGAGTAGTCGCCGGCGTGCACGTGCCAGAAGCTCAGCGTGGCGATCTTCAGTGGGTTGGACACGTAGGTCCTCCTCATTTCGGATGCATTCGGAAACGTTTCGGATCGACCGTCGGCTGATCACGGTACAACGTTGTCAGGAGGTCTGGACAGGGGTCCGGCGCGCCCTTCCACACGCTGAGACCCGCGCGCAGTCGCGGTGCTTATAGTTATCCAGGAGTCCTGGATTAGGTGAGGAGCCACGGATGACTGAGCAGCCGGTCGGCGGGGATCTGTCGCGGCTGCGTCAGCTCAACGCGGTCGCCGTACTGCGGGAGTTGCGCGGGGACCAGCCGTTGACGCTCACCGAGTTGTCGCAACGCACAGGACTGTCGCGCGCTTCGACCGAGGACGTCGCCCGGGACCTGCTCGGGCGCGGCTGGCTGACCGAGGTGGCGCCGGCTGTCGGGTCGGTCGGGCGGCCGGCCCGGCGGTACCGGTTCAACGCCGGGGCCGGGCGGTTGCTCGGGGTGGACATCGGTGGGCACAAGGCGCTGGCCGTGGTCACCGACCTCGACGGCGAGGTCCTGCACCAGACCCGGATCGAGATCCCCGCCGACGCCGGCCGCCGCGAACGCCTCGCCGCCCTCGACCGCTGCGTGACCAAAGCTCTCGCGGCGGCGCGAGGAGGCGAAGCGGCTCGCCCGAGCGCGGGTGGTGTGGACGCCGGCGGCGGGCTCGAGACGGCTCGCGGGCCGGGCGAGATCTGGGCGACCGGCGTGGCCACCACCGGGCTGGTCGACGGCGCCGGGAAGGTGATGCTGTCCGACTCCCTCCCCGAGTGGACCGGCGTCGACCTGGCCGCGCATGTACGCCGGTTGGTGCCGGGTCCCGTCCGCGTGGAGAACGACTGCAAACTCGCCGCACTGGCCGAGACCTGGCGCGGCGTCGCCCGCTACGCGAAAGACGTCGTCTTCCTGCTGGCCGGCCTCCGCACCGGCGCCGGCCTCATCATCAACGGCACCCTCCACCGAGGCTTCGCCAACTGGTCGGGCGAGATAGGAGCCCTCCCCGCCGCCCGCTGGCAAGAAGCACCCACCCACCTCCACACCTGGCTAGAACGAACAACCGCCACAACCGGCGAGGTGGCGGGCTCTGCTCAGGGCGGGGCTTCTCCACCTACTTCATCCCGAGGGGTGGTTGGGGCCGGTGGGGCGGAGGGGTTCGAGCGGGTGTTTGTGGCGGCTCGGGCGGGGGATGTTGCGGCGCTGGCGGCGGTGCGGGGGTACGTGACGGATCTGGCGGTGGGGGCTTCGGCGTTGGTGTTGACGCTGGATCCTCAGATGGTGGTGATCGGAGGTGGGTTCTCGCGGTCGGCGGACGTGCTGGTGGAGCCGTTGCGCCGGGAGCTCGATCGGTGGTGTCTGCGGACACCGGAGATCCGGGTGTCCGCGTTCGCCGACGAAGGGGTCGCGCTCGGCGCGGTCCGGCTGGCGCTCGAGGAGGTCGAGTCGACGATCACCTCCGGCCTGAGGCCTTGACATAATCTTCCTGGACTCCATGATTATCCCCATCGCCACGCCCAGCGAGAGGAAGCATCATGATGCGTCCGTTCCGCCTGCCCACCGTCCGCCGCCGCACCCTCACCACCGCGCTCACCACCGGCGACGACGCGACCAAGGACCGAGTACTGGCGCACCTCGACCAGTTGGCGCCGTACCTGAGCGCCGGCCAGGACGTCATCGCCGTCGTGCAGTCCGGCCTGATCGGCGCCTGGGGCGAGTGGTACTACACGCAGAACTTCGGCAACGCCGGCACGGTCTCCTCCACCGACTGGGCGAACCGCAAGGCAGTCACCGACAAGCTCCTCAGCGTCGTCCCGTCCACGCGGATGATCCAGCTCCGTACGCCGAAGTTCAAACGCACCCTGTACTCGACCACCCCCGTTCAGCCGACAGACGCCTACAACGGCACGCCCCTGAGCCGGATCGGGCATCACAACGACTGCTTCCTCGCCAGCCCCGACGACTACGGCACCTACGAGAACCCGACTGTCGAATACCCGTACCTCAACAGCGACACGACATACGTCGCGATGGGCGGCGAGACCTGCGGCGTCAACGCACCGCGCTCCCAGTGCTCTACCGCGACGAGCGAGCTCGCACAGTTCCATTGGTCGTTCCTGAACACCGACTACGAGCCGAACGTGCTGAACTCCTGGAGCACCGGCGGCTGTCTCGCCGACGTCAGCAAGAACCTCGGCTACCGCTTCCGCCTGGAGTCCGGCACTTACCCCGCGACCGCCTCTCCCGGCGCGGCCCTGCCGATCACCTTCACCGTCCACAACGACGGCTACGCCACCCCCTACAACCCCCGCACCCTCGAGCTCGTACTCCGCAACACGTTGACCGGCGCGACCTACAAGCTCCCGATGACGTCGGACCCACGCCGCTGGACCGCGGGTACGTCGACCACGGTGTCGCAGACGCTCACGGTGCCCACGAACGTTCCGGCAGGCCAGTACGCCTTGCTCCTCGACCTGCCGGACCCACTCCTGTCCACCCGCCCCGAGTACTCCATCCGCCTCGCGAACCAGAACACCTGGGACGCCGCGACCGGGATGAACTCGCTCCTGCACACGATCACCGTCAGCTAGGTAGGAGAAACCCATTCCATGAGAAAGCTTGTCGTCGCCCTGGCGTCGCTCGGGCTGCTGCTGCCGACGCAGGCAGCCCTGGCGCACCCCGCACCGGCCACCACCCGCACCTACACGACCACCGACGAGGTGATCTCGAACCAGGAGCGCGGGTTCTACCACCACGAGGAGACCCACTACCGCGCCGACGGCACCGGCTACGTGCCCCTCGACCTCACGACCCTGCGGAACTACCGCACGCAGGAGCACATCACGCAGATCCTCCGCCTGTTCTACCTGGAGAAGTTCTCCAAGCAGGACGTCATCGACAAGCACTACCTCGAGTTGATGCAGGCCGACTTCGCCACCGCCCGCGCGGCCGGGGTGAAGCTGATCGTCCGCTTCGCCTACGCGCTGCCGGGTGACGGCTGGCCGCCGCCCACGCCGTACGGCGATGCTCCCGTGGCGCGGGTGGTCACGCAGATCAAGCAGCTCACCCCGATCCTGCGCGCCAACGCCGACATGATCGAGGTCGTGCAGTCCGGGTTCGTCGGGCTCTGGGGTGAGGGCTACTACACCGACTACTTCTCCGACCCGGCCGACCCGAGTCAGGTCTCGGACCAGAACTGGGCCGATCGCAAGGCCGTGATCGACGCGCTGCTCCAGGCACTTCCGAAGGACAAGATGGTCCAGGTGCGGACGCCGTACATGAAGCAGCGGTTGTACGGCGTACCGACCGGGACCGCCGGCGGACTCACGGCACAGCAGGCGTACGACGGTTCGGCGGTGGCGCGGATCGGGCAGCACAACGACTGCTTCCTGGCCAGCCCCGACGACTACGGCACGTACCTCAGTGACCCGATCGAGCTCGACAAGGATTTCGTTGCCCAGGACACCAACTACGTGCCCGAGGGCGGTGAGACCTGTGGGGTGGACGCGCCGCGCTCGGAGTGGCCGTCCGCGGCCGCCGAGATGGCCCGGTTGCACTTCTCGTTCCTGAACATCGAGTACCACCCGGACGTGCTGGCCAGCTGGGGCGCCAACATCGAGATCGCCAAGCAGAAGCTCGGCTACCGGTTCGCGCTGACGCAGAGCACGGTGTCGCAGTCGCACGGCAGCGCCCAGGTCGGAGTCACGATCCGGAACGACGGCTGGGCCGCGCCGTTCAACCCGCGGCAGGTGCAACTGGTGTTCCAGAACGACCAGCACACCTACCGCGTCAACGTGCCGGGCGATCCGCGGCGCTGGGGTGCCGGACAGACGGTGACCCTGAACTGGAGCGTCAAGCTGCCCGCCGGAAAGTACAAGGTGTTGCTCAACATCGCCGATCCGAGGCTGCAGTCCCAGGCCCGGCTGCCAGGTTCCAGCGAGACCTACAACGCGGTCTACGCGCTACGTCTCGCCAACAACGGAACCTGGCAACCGAGCACCGGGTACAACGACCTCGGCCAGATGGTCACGATCGGATAGCCGCCCACGGGCAGTCCTCGGCCCTGAGTTGGCTCCGGTAGCCGGTGGGGAAACAAATGTGCATCTGGTGACCAGAAGTTTCCCCGCCGGCGGTGCCGAGGCCGGTCTGCACCGAACCTCCGACTCAGGACACTAGATGTCCTCGGCCGTGCGGTTGGTGGCGTTGGACTGCTGAGCCGCTCCTGCGACCGGTTCTGGGAGGGCCGGCTCCGGCGCCGGGAGCTGGCGGGGTTCGTGGGCGATCCCCGCCGCGGCGTACGCGTCGGCCTCGTCGAGGGTCTCGTGGATCAGCAGCTGCCCCGCGATCGAGTCCAGCTTCGAACGGTTCTCCCGCAGCAGCCGGCGCGCCTCTGCGTAGCACTGCTCGATCAGCCGCCGTACCTCGGCGTCGACCGTGTTCAGCAGCTCGTCGGACACACCCGCGGTCCGCGCGTCGCCTTCCGCGGGCAGCACCGACACCGGCCCGATCGCGTCCGACATACCCCACCGGCCGACCATCGAGCGGGCGATCCGGGTCGCGGTCTCGAGGTCGCTCTCGGCGCCGGTGGTGACCATCCCGAGCACCTCCTGCTCGGCGGCCATCCCACCGAGTGCCCCGATGATCCGGCCGCGCAGGTAGTCCACGTCGTACCCGTACCGGTCCGCTTCCGGCGTCGACAGCGTCACGCCGAGCGCCCGTCCGCGCGGGATGATCGACACCTTTCGCACCGGGTCCGCGCCCTTCTGGATCATCCCGAGCAACGCGTGCCCACCTTCGTGGTACGCCGTCCTTCGCCGCTCCTCCTCCGGCATCACCACGTTCCGCGCCGTACCGAGCTGGATCTTCTCCAGCGCGTCGGTCAGATCGCGCTGGGTGATCTGCGACTCGCCCTGCCGCGCAGCCGCGAGCGCCGCCTCGTTCAACAGGTTCGCCAGGTCCGCGCCGGTCATCCCGGGTGTGGACCGGGACAGGGCGGCCAGGTCGGCGTCCGGCGCCAGCGGCTTCCCGCGGGCGTGCACCTTGAGGATCGCCTCCCGCCCCGGCTGGTCCGGCGCGTGCACCGTGATCGTCCGGTCGAACCGCCCGGGCCGCAGCAATGCCGGGTCGAGGACGTCGGCCCGGTTCGTCGCCGCCAGCACCACGACGCCCTCGGTGCCGGAGAAGCCGTCCATCTCGGTGAGGATCTGGTTCAGCGTCTGCTCGCCCTCGTCGTGCCCACCGAACGACCGGGCACCGCCGCGGGCCCGGCCGATGGTGTCGATCTCGTCGATGAAGATGATCGCCGGCGCCACCTTCCGTGCCTCGCCGAACAGCTCCCGCACCCGGCTCGCCCCGACCCCGACGATCATCTCGATGAACTCGGACGCGCTCGCGGAGAAGAACGGTACGCCGGCCTCGCCCGCGGTCGCCCGCGCCAGCAGCGTCTTGCCGGTGCCGGGCGCGCCGGCCAGCAGCACACCCTTCGGCGCCCGCGCGCCCAGCCGCCGGTACTTGTCCGGGTCCTTCAGGTAGTCGACGACCTCCTCGATCTCGGCCTCGACCTCGTCGATCCCCGCGACGTCGGCGAACGTCACCCGCACCGTGGTCGGGTCGACCGGCTTCTTCTGCTGGCCGCTGCCACCGAGCAGCCCGCCCAGACCGCCGCCGGCCCGGCTGCGCCGGATCAGCCACCAGTAGAAGGCCGCGATCAGGATGAACGGGCCGAGCGAGATCAGCAGGTTCCAGAGCACGCCACGCTGCGCGACCACCGGTGTCGCCCGGACCGTGGCGCCGCCCTTCTGCAGGTCGCCGTACAGGTTGTCGTTGGCGAACGTCGGCCGCTCGGTGGTGAACTTGGTGAACGTCGAGCCGCTCTTGCCCGGTACCGGAGCGGCTTCCTTCAGCCGCCCCTCGATGGTGTCGCCACGGGCGAAGATCTCGGCCACGTTCTGTTTCTGGACCTGCGCGGTGAAGTCGGTGTAGGCGATCGTCTGCTCGCCGCCGGACATCTGGTCCTGCATCGTGGTGAGCAGGAAGAGCAACAGGTAGCCGCCGATGATCCAGGCGGCCCACTTCCACCACCGCGGCCGCCGGGGTCTGCCGTTGTCGCCGTGACCGGCCGGCAATCCCTCGGTCCGCCACGGCTTGTGCGGCGGCCGCGGCGATCCGCCCGGGTCCCGATCGCCCCGGTCGCCGCCCTCGGCACCCGGCCGGCGGTCGGCCGAGGACTCGTCCTTCGCCGGCTGATCCTTGTCGCTCATGCAGCCCAACATAGGACCTGAACCGCCTGCGACCCAGCGACAACCCGAACGACGTACGCTGGCGCATGCCCACCCCGCTGGTCCTCGACTGCGATCCCGGCCACGACGACGCGATCGCGATCCTGCTCGCGGTCGCCGATCCAGCCGTCGACCTGCGCGCCGTGACGACCGTGGCGGGTAACCAAACGGTCGAGAAATGCACGCTGAACGCCCGCCGCGTGCTGTCCCTCGCCGGGGCGCCGAGCATCCCGGTCGCACGCGGTGCGGCCCAGCCCTTGGTACGCCGATTGCGCATCGCCGACGACGTCCACGGACAGACCGGTCTCGACGGACCCCGGTTCACGGACGATCCGTCGGTGCCGCAGTCGCCGTACTCGGCGCACGAGCTCCTGACCGACGTGCTCCGGACCGGACCAGCGACGATCGTGGCGACCGGGGCGCTGACGAACGTCGCGCGGTTGCTCTCCGAGGAACCCGGTCTGGCGCCGAACATCACCGAGATCGTCTGGATGGGCGGCTCCACCGGCCGCGGGAACATCGCCCCACTCGCCGAGGCCAATTCCGCCGTCGACCCCGAGGCGGCGGATCTCGTCGTCCGGTCGGGCGTGCCGTTCACGATGTGCGGTCTGAACGTCACCCACCAGGCGCTCGTCACGGACGAAGTACTCGCCCGCCTGGACCGGATCGGTACGCCGTTGGCGCGGGTCTGCGTCGAGTGGATGACGTTCTTCGCGTCGACGTACCGGGAGCTGTTCGGGTTCGTCGCGCCGCCGCTGCACGATCCGGTGGCGGTCGCGCGGGTGATCGATCCGGCGATCGTCCGGTGCGTCGAGGCCAACCTGGTCGTCGAGACCCAGGGCGAGTGGACGGCGGGCGCGACCGTGGTTGACCTCGATCACTACACCGGCCGACCGCCGAACGCCCGGATCGCGGTGGAGCTCGACCGCGCCGCGTTCTGGGACCGAATCGTCGACGCGATCACCACCCTCGGTTGATCGCGTTCGTCTGCTGACAGCGGAAGAGGGTTCTCCGAGCCCTCCGCCTATCGCAAGGTGGAGAGGTCGAAGGAGGACATCATGTACGTCGAGAAGCCCGCCGCCACCTGGCCGGGCAAGCCTGAGATCCCCCAGCCGAACCCCGGAACGCCACGCCCCGGACCGTTCCCCGGCCTACCGCAGCCTGACGCGCCGCAGCCCGGAACGACGCCGCAGCCGATCCTGCCGGCGTGGTTCGAGCCGATGTCGATCAGCGTCGAGCAGGAGATCGCGGACCGGCTGCTGGCCGAGCGGGTGATCATCGTCGGCGGCCACCTCGACGACCGGCTGGCGAATCACGTCACCGCGCAGCTGCTGCTACTCGATGCCCGCAGCAACGACCCGATCACGCTGCAACTGTCCGCCGGCGAGTCCGACCTCGAGGCGGCGCTCTCGGTGGTCGGCGCGATCGGCCTGATCACCGCCCCGGTGCACGCCGTCGCCCGCGGCACGGTCCGCGGCCCCGCCATCGCCGTACTCGCCGCCGCCGAACAACGCGAGGCCCAGCGGCACACGATGTTCGTGCTCTCCGTCCCGCCCCTCACGGCCGAAGGCACCGCGGACGAACTCGCCACGGTCGCCGAGCAGTACGAGCGCCAGACGGCCCGCCTGCGCGACCTCATCGCCGACGCCACGGGCCGATCAGCCGATGAGGTCGCCCATGACCTGGAGGGCCGCGTCTTGTCCGCCGAGGAGGCGCGAACCTACGGTCTGATCACACGCTTACTGTGACCGGTGGCGGGTTGTTTCACCGATGCCGTGTTACAACACGCCAGCCGGCAAACAACCCGCCAGCGCTAAGCGTCGATCGTCAGGACCAGGCGGCCCGAGGTGGCGCCGGATGCCTGGCGGGACCAGGCGGTTGCGACGTCGGCGAGTGTGACGGTCTCGTGAGCCACCGCGATCGCGCCGGTCGCCGCGTGTTCGAGTACGGCGGTCAGCGCCTCCCGCCGCTGGTCCGCCGTCAGCGCGTTGTTCGTGTACCCGAGCACGCTCGCCGTCTTGCTCCGCAGTACCGCCGAGGAGAACACCGCCTCGTCACCGGACGACCCACCGAGGTTCACCAGCCGCCCGCCGGCCGCGAGCACCCGCGAGGCAGCCGTCGCAGCGACGCCGAACACCGGATCGACCACCACGTCGTACGACGGTTCGCCCAGCCGGGCCGTCAGCTCGTCCACATCCGTGCTCAGGGCAACCACTTCGTCAGCCCCGGCCACCAGCGCGCGCTCCCGCGACGCCTCGGACCGCGTCACCGCCACGACGCGCGAGGCACCCAGCACGCGGGCGGCCCCGATCGCCACCTGCCCGACCGCGCCACCACCGCCGAGCACGAGGACCTGCTCCCCCGCCTGCAGCTGGGCCCGCCAGGTCAACGTCATCCACCCGGCGACGCCGGACAACCCGATCGCCGCCACCGCGGCGTCGGACACGGCCTCCTCGCTCACGGCGAGCGGGATCAGATCCTCGTCCGGAACCGCGGCACGCTCGGCGAAGCTCCCGTCCCCCGCCGCCATTCCGGCCGACGTCGCGAAGAACACCCGCGTCCCGGGCGCCACGACCTCCGACTGCTCGACCACGCCGACGCCCTGGACACCCGGTACGTACGGGACGGCCGGCGGACCGAAGTACGACGTACCGGAGGCGCAGAGCAGGTCGAGCGGGACCACCGGCGCGGCGGTCACGCGGACGATCGACAGACCCTCGGCGGCGACCGGGTCGGGGTGTTCGGCGTGGGTCGGTGGTTCGCCGTGGGTGTGCAGGACTGCGGCGCGCACGCGAGACCTCCTCAGGTAGCGACGTCGGGGTACGGCAAGGACAGGTGCTGCAAGGCCCGACCATACGCCCTCTGATATTCCAGCGGTCCGTGGTCCCGCTCGAACATCGCGATGAACAGCGTCAGCGTGAGGAACGGATGCGCACCGAGTCCGAAGAGCGCGACGTGATCGTGTTCCCGCAGCGCGCGCCGCTCCTCCTCGGTGAACTCCTGCCAGGTGGACTTCTCGGCGACTGCGCAGTTCAGGAGCTGGTTGGCCATCTCCTGCTCCCACCAGTCCACCGTCCCGGCGGCGTCCTCGCGGTACCGCTCGACCAGCTCCGGGTCGCGGTCGACGGTGTAGAGGAACTTGTCCAGCAGGTACTTACTCATGCGGGCACCCCGTTCGGATACCAGGTGAAATAGGCCTCCATCGTGTGGAACAGGTCGAGCGAGTCGACGTGATCCGCCTTCTGCCCCGCGCCCGCGACACCCATCATCAGCAGGAAGTCCATGAACCCGTGGGTGGCGTTGCCCGGCAGGTGCAGGCTGTCCAGCGTCACCTCGGACAGGCACCCCTCGATGTCGCCACCGGCGATCCAGTCCACCGCCTTGCGATCGAACTCCGGGTCCGGCCCGTGCGCACCGAACTGCCGCGGTCCGCCCAGCTCCAGCGACAGGTGTCCGGTCCCGATGATCGCGACCCGCTTGTCGATCGGCCACGACTCGACCAGCTGCCGGATCGTCCGGCCGAGCTCGACGAACCGGCCCGGGCGCGGCAGCGGGGGCGCGAAGATGTTGGTGTAGATCGGCACGATCGGCAGGTCCGCCTCCGGCCGGAGCGTGATGATCGGGCAGGTGATGCTGTGGTCGATCCGCAGTTCGTTGCTGAAGGCAAGGTCGAACCCGGCGTCCAGCCCGTTCCGCAGGATATGCCCCGCGAGCTGCTCGTCCCCGGCCAGCCGCATCCGCGGCAGCCCGAACTCACGCTCCTCGTTGTACCAGTTGGCGTCGAAGTACGGCGCCTTGCCGACCAGGAACTGCGGCATGTTGTCCAGCCACAACTGATGGAAGTGATCGCTGCCGACCATCACCAGGATGTCCGGCCGGGCCCTCGTCAGCGTCTCCCGGAACGCCTCGATCTTCGCCACCCACTCATCGGCGAACGGCGGCCGATCGGCACCGGTGGCGGTGCTCGCGCGGTAGTAGAACGGATGGTGGGTCGAGGCGATCACCGCGGCGACTGTGGCCATCTGGTCCCCCTTCAGGACTCCGGATCGACGTACTCGGCGTTGCGGTCGACGGTCAGATAGGCGTCCATGCCGATCGGGCGGCGGCGTTCCTCGGCGATCTGCCCGAGCAGGCCGGCCGCCCGCGCGAGCAGCGCGAACCCGCGCAGCAACTCGACCGGGAGCCCGAGATCGGCCAGCGCCGCGCCACAGACGCCGGCGCCGTTCAACGGCAGCTTGCGCCCGAGGACCTGTTCATGGACCCGCCCGATCGCCTCGAACAACCGCAGGTGCGGGCCTTCCAGCCCTTCCTCGCGCGCGATGCCGATCAGCACCGGCGTGCGCGGGTCCTGCACCTTGTGCACCGGATGACCGAGCCCGGGGACGTACTTCCCACCCGCTCGCGCATCCCGGACGACGGCGAGCGCGAGCTCGTCCCAGCCGGCGTCGTCCGTCGGCGCGTCCCGTCCGTCCAGGGCCTGATGCAGGAACATCCCGCAGTCTTCGGTGACGCCCAGGAAACGTGATCCGCCACCGAGCAACCCGGCGGCGAGCGCGCCTTGCAACGAGTCCGGCGCCGACAGGTACGTGAGCCGCGCCGCGATCGCCGTCGGCGTGAACCCGTGATCCGCGAGCGCGACCAGCACGGCCTCGAACACCCGCGTCTCGGACGGCGTCGGCCGCCGCAACGCGACCAGCCAGAACGCCAGCTCCCCGAACCCGACCTTGCCCATCAGGTCCGCGGTCAGATCCTGCCCGAGCAGCCGGATCTCGTCCGCCGTCGACGTACCCAGTGATGTCGGAAAGCTCATCAGGTCAGCCACTTCCTCAGCTCGTCACCGTGCTCGTCGAGGGACGGTGGCGGCAGCCGGTACGACGCCGCGCTGCCGGTGTCACCGGTGTCACCTGTGTCACCGGTGAACGTGATCGGATTCCGCACCGTCGGGATCCCGCCGACGGTCACCACCGGGTCCAGCCCGATGTCCTCGGCGAACGCGACCCCGCCGTCCACGGTGTTGATCGGCCCGCACGGCACCCCGGCCGCGATGATGTCGCGGAACCACTCCAGCTTCGTCCGTGCCATCAGCCGGTCGACGAGCAGCGGCCGGAGCTCGTCCCGGTTGGCGGTCCGCTTCTCGTTCCGGTCGAACCGCGGGTCGTCGGCCAGCTCGGGTACGCCGAGGACCTCGACCAGCTTGCGGAACTGCCCGTTGTTCCCGGCCGTGATGATCAGCTCCCCGTCCGCGCAGGGCAGCGGCTCGTACGGGAAGAGGCTCGGATGGCTGTTCCCCATCCGCCGCGGCACCACACCACCGGCGACGTACGCGCTCGACTGGTTCACCAGGCCGGACAACGCCGACGACAGCAGGTTGACCTCGACGTGCTGGCCGCGGCCGGTCTCGTGCCGGGAGTTCAGCGCGGACAGTACGCCGATCGTCGCGTGCAGCCCAGCCATCACGTCGAACACCGAGATGCCGGCCCGGAACGGTTCGCCGTCCGGATCGCCGGTCAGACTCATCAGCCCGGAGATCGCCTGCACGATCAGGTCGTACCCAGGCAGCTCGGCGCCCTTCGGCCCGGATCCGAACCCGCTGATCGACGCGTAGATCAGCCCTGGGTTGCCTGCGGCAACGGTCTCGTAGTCGAGCCCGAACCGGGCCAGCCCACCCGGCCGGAAGTTCTCCACCAGCACGTCCGCGCGACGCGCCAGCTCCTGCGCCGCGGCCAGGTCGCCGGCGTCCTTCAGGTCCAGCGCGATCGACCGCTTGTTCCGGTTCACCGCGAGGTAGTACGTCGAGATGCCGTCCCGGACCGGCGGCTGCCAGGACCGGGTGTCGTCACCGGCGGGCGCCTCGACCTTGACCACGTCGGCGCCGAGGTCGGCGAGCAGCATGGTCGCGTACGGACCGGCCAGGATCCGGGAGAAGTCGGCCACCAGCAGACCGGACAACGGACCGTTCACCCTGACCTCCCGACGAGATCTACGGACATCTGTCCGCACCAGTCTCGGCACGCCTTCCATCGCCTGTCAACCACTCGTCGCGACCCCTTGACAGCGTCAACTAGCGCTCCAATAGTGAGCAACAGCGCCCCATGTGACCGTGATACGGACGTCTGTCCGAACTGTTCTGGAGGGGATCATGACCAAGCTGCTGCTGCGGGGCGGGACCGTACTGACGATGGACGACCGGCACACGGTCGTCGCGGACGGCGACGTGCTGGTCGACGGCGACCGGATCGCGGCCGTCGGCCGGGACCTCGACGTCCCGGAGGGGACCACGGTGATCGACGCGTCCGGTGGCATCGTGATGCCGGGCATGATCGACACCCACCGGCACATGTGGCAGACCGCGATGCGCGCGTACGGCGCCGACTGGACGCTCACGCAGTACTTCGTCTGGTACTACCTCGAGCACGGGAAGACGTTCCGGCCCGAGGACATCCACGCCGGCAACCTGACGTCGGCCTGGGAGTCGCTCGAGGCCGGTGTCACCACGACCGTCGACTGGTCGCACGGTTTGCAGAGCGTCGACCATGCCGAGGCGGCGGCCGACGCGTTGCGCGCCGTACCCGGGCGCTTTGTTCTTGCTTACGGCAACATCCAGGCCGGGCCGTGGGAATGGACCGCGGACCCGGCAGTGCGCGCGTTCCTGGAGCGGATGCGAGACGACTCGCGGCTGGGCCTGCAGCTGGCGTTCGACGTCACCGGCGATCCCGCGTTCCCGGAGCGGCCCGCGTTCGAGGTGGCCCGCGAGCTCGGGCTGGGTGTGACCACGCACGCGGGGGTCTGGGGCGCGACCAACGACGACGGCATCCGGTTGATGCACGAGAACGAGTTCATGACACCGCAGAACATCTACGTGCACGCGGCGTCCCTGAACACCGACTCGTACCAGCGGATCGCCGCGACGGGCGGATCGATCTCGGTCTCCACCGAGTCCGAGCAGAGCGCCGGCCAGGGCTACCCACCGACCTGGCAGGTACGCCGCCACGACATCCCGGTCTCACTGTCGATGGACACCAGCGTGTGGTGGAGCGGCGACCTGTTCAGCGCGATGCGGACCACCCTCGGCGCGGACCGCGCCCGTGAACACCTCGAGGCGCACATGAAGGGCGCCACCGTGACACACAGCCATCTGCGCGCCGAACACGTCGTGGACTGGGCGACCCGCGGCGGCGCGAAGGCCCTCGGCCGCGACGACCTGGGCAGTCTCGAACCGGGTCAGAAGGCCGACGTGATCCTGATCAAGAACGATGCGTCACCGGTGTCGTTCCCGCTGATCAACCCCTACGGCCAGGTCGCGTTCCAGGCGCAGCGCGGCGACGTCCACACGGTGATCGTCGACGGTCGCGTGGTGAAACAGGACCACAAGCTGGTCGGATGCGACCTGGCCGCCGTACGCCGGGACGTGGAGGCGACCGTCGACTATCTGCGCTCGTCGCTCGGCGAGGAGGCCTGGCGGAACGGGATGAACCCGGAGCTGCCGAAGGGCGAGGTGCTCGACAACCCGTACCAGTACACCGAGTACAAGTCCGACTCGACGCGTGAGGCACGTGGCACCATCTTCGGTGAGCCGTAGTCGACCGACGGAGGTACAGATGGCAGGGCGTGGCGCGGGTCCGGATTTTGTCGAGTCGCTGGCTCGCGGGCTGGACGTGCTCGCCTGCTTCGACGCCGACCACCGGACGATGTCGCTCACCGAGGTCGCGACCGCGGCCGGCCTGGCCCGGCCGACCGCGCGCCGGCTGCTGCTCACCCTCGAGGAGCTCGGCTTCGTCCGAACCACCGACGGCGCCTTCCAGCTGACCCCGAAGGTGCTCACCCTGGGGATGGCGTACGTCGGTTCGCTCGGTCTGTGGGACATCGCGAAGCCGCACCTCGAGGCGCTCGTCGCCCGCACCGGCGAGTCCTCGTCGATGGCCCAGCTCGACGGCTCGGACATCGTGTACGTCGCGCGCGTGTCGGTGCCGAAACTGATCGCGCTCCGGGTCGACATCGGGACCCGGTTCCCGGCGGCGCAGACGTCGCAGGGCAAGGTGCTGCTGTCCGCGCTGACCGCCGGCGAACTGGCCGAGGTGCTCGCGCAGCCGAGTCGCGCCGGACTGCCGCCGTACATCGGCCGGACCGCGGAGCAACTGCGGGACGAACTCACCGAGATCCGGGCGCGCGGGTGGGCGCTGGCGGACGAGGAGCTGGCGCCCGGCGTCCGGTCGGTGGCAGCGCCGGTGCGCGACGGCAACGGGACGGTCCGGGCCGCGATGAACGTCACGGTGCACGCCGCCGAGACCTCCGTCGAGACGTTGCTCCACGACCATCTGCCGCTGCTGCTCCGGACCGCGGGCGATGTCAGCGCCGAGTGGGCGTTGTGGCAGTCCCGCCCGCATGTGGAGTCCGGCCAGCGGAACGAGACCACTGCCTGAGCTGCTCCGAGCTGCCTCTGGCTCGAACGTAGGCGACGATGGACGCCATGACCGTTCTCGACTCCCCCATCCCCCGTTTCCACCTCGCGATGCTCGTCGACGACCTGGACGCGGCCCGGCACTTCTACGGCACGGTCCTCGGCCTCGAACAGGGCCGCAGCTCCGGCACCTGGATCGACTGGAACCTGCGCGGCCACCAGTTCGTCACCCATGTCGCTCCCGAGCGGGCCCAGCGCATCCACAATCCCGTCGACGGTCACGACGTACCGGTGCCGCACTTCGGGCTGATCCTGACCGTCGAGGACTTCCAGGCGTTCGCCGAGCGGCTGAAGGCGGCCGGCACCGAGTTCGTCATCGAGCCGTACGTCCGGTTCCAGGGGCAGACCGGTGAACAGTGGACGATGTTCTTCCTCGACCCGGCCGGGAACGCCCTGGAGTTCAAGGCGTTCGCGGACGACTCACAGGTGTTCGCCGCCTGAGCGGTAGAGCTAGGGCGTGATCCAGCCGGTGAGGATCGTCGTACCGGAGGCCGTGGTGCAGGTCAGCCGGTAGGGCACGGTCGGTGGCGGGCGCAGGACGAAGAACCCGAGGTCGTCGATCTCCGCGGTCGGCAGGCCGCCACCGGCCCCGCGGACGGTGACCGTCCCGGACTCGGGTGGGTCCAGCTGCCCGAGGACCGCGTCCGGGGTCAGCTCGACCTCGACCGTCCAGCCGTCCGAGGCGAAGGTCAGCGATCGCAGGATCGCGCTCTCGGAACGGATCGCCAAGGCGTCCAGCGAGTCCCAGGCCGAGTCATAGGTGAGCGCCGCCAGCTCGGCGTCGATCGTCCGCCACGCGAACGCCGCTTTGCCTGCCTCGACGAAGGACTCCGGCACCTCACCGGCCGACGCGAGCGCGTCCCGCAGGGCCTCGATCAACTTCTCGTCGTCGTTCCACTCGGGGTCCAGCACGGTCTCTCACCTCCTCGTCGGTTCGTCGGGTCCGTCCGCGACCAGCACCGCGAGCGCGGGGGTCTGCCGGAGCCTGGTCAGGCAGCGGGCACGGTTCGGCCCGATGCTGCCGATCGGCAGCCGCAGCGTCCGGCCGATCTCGTCGTACGGCGCCGGCGGGTCCTGCATCAGCAACGCGAGCAGCACCTGGCATTTGCGCGAGAGTTCGGCGAACGCGGCCCGGAGGATCCGCCGGCGTTCGTGCCGCAGTACTTCCTCCTCCGCGATCGCCGGCTCGGGTACGTCGGCCGACTCGGCCAGATCCACCGGTTCGACCCGGCTCGTCGAGCGGATCAGCCGGAAGCACTCGCGTTGGGTCGTGGTCGCGATCCAGCCCGGCAGTGCGGCCGGCTCCCGCAACCCCGGCAGGTGCTCGACCAGGCGCAGCCACACGCTCTGCCCGACGTCGTCGATGTCCGGCTGCGTCAGCCGGTACCGGCGGCAGACCGAATAGACGAGCGGTGCGTACCGCTCGACCAGTTCGTCCCACGCGCTCTTCTCGCCGTCCCTGGCTCGGGTGACCAGGTCGACGACCGACGGATCGTCCCGCATGCCGTCCCCCTCCACTCACTTGTACAGAGCCGATGCAGTCCACCGCTGATACAAAACTCAGGCCCCGAGCGCGACGAAGGATCGCCCTGCCGCCAGCGCCACCGGATCCCCGCGCGCCGCCGACCGGGCACCGGCGAACGCGGCCGCCAACGGCTGCCCGGCGCGTAGGTTGTCGTGCAGCGCGAGCATCAGCGGAGCGGTCGCCGGATCGTTGACCGGTACGACGCTGGCCAGGATCCCGGCCGCGCCCAACGGGATCAGGCTGCTGCTCAACCCCAGCAGTTCGTCCGCCCCGACCGGCTTCGCCAGCCCGGAATCGCAACTCGACAAGACCATCCGGTACGGCGCCCTGCGCAGCCGCTCGAAGTCGTACACGGTCAGCGGCCCGTCGTCGAGCCGCAGCGACGAGAACAGCGGACTGTCCGCGCGGAAGGTTCCGTGCGCGGCGATGTGCGCGATCCAGGCGCCGTCGAGTTCCCGCAGTACCTTCTCCGCGGTCGCGTCGCCGTCGGCGAGCACGGTCGCGTCCGGGTACTGCTCCGCCAACCGCAGCACCTCGGTGCGACCCGCGGACAACCCGGGGCCGAGCACCAGCACCACCCGCCGATCAGTAGGTGGCCGCACCTGCCGAGCACGCACCCAGGCCGCCGCCGACGGCACGACGTTGACCGGTCGATCAGCGAGCTCTGGCACCAATCCCCACGGCAACGCCTGCAAGCGAGCAGGCGGCACCATCACCACCGGACGATCCCCGAGCAACTCCAACGCGCCCCCGAGAATCGCTTCCCCCAGCCGATCCCCCAACACGTCCAACGACGGTCCTGTTTGCCCCGCTCGCAGCCGGCCGTGAGCCAGGCGGCGTAAGCGGAAGCGGGACCGTTCGACCTCGAGGGCTGCGCCTGCCAATGCGCCGACCTCTCGGCGGATGATCCGGCCGTCCCGCACCACCACCGCGTGCAGCGTCCCGTCGACCTCGACCAGCTCGACGAGCACCGTGTCGCCCAGCGCACCGACCAACTCATCCAGGTCGAGCCGCGACGCCGCAGCACCCAAGCCACCGCCCTGCGCCAGCAACGCCCGATCGCGAACCGCCTTCTCGAGCCGCCGCCGCTCCTTGTCCAACGCCGGATCCGGATCCGCGTCCGAGCGCCGTACGACATCACGCAACGCCGCCAGCTCCTCCGCGAGCTGTACGTCGTCCGGCGACCGCACCGGCGGCACCTCGAGCGCCGTCGCCCGCCACCGCTCGGCCCACACCAGCAACCGCCGCGCATCATCACGCCGTACCGCGTCACGCAACGCCAGCCGCGCCAGTTCGGCACCCTGCCCGGTCGCCAACGCACGCAACTCGGTCGCGCCCATCGACAACCTATGCTCGTCCAGCGCGTCCAGACCACGACCACACGCCGCCAACATCCCGCGAACATCCGCCCGCTCCTCGGCCCGCAACGCCTTCCCGAGCCACGCAGCACTCCGTGCCATGGGCGGCGCGTCCTTCGCGTGCCGGCCGGCCAATTCCAGCTGACGATCCGCGGTCCGCGTCCGCCCGTCGGCCAGCGCGATCCGCCCCGCCAGCAGATGCGCGGCTGTCGCCTCGGAAGCACCCAGCACGTCCAGCCGGCGCGCGACCTCGCGGACCCGGCGCAGCAGGCGCGGCCCGCGTTCGCCTGCCTGATAACGGGCCTCGAGCAACACCAGCGACGACCGCACCGACCACCACTCCCGACGGTGTGCCGAGAACGACCGCCGCGCCCGCTCGGCCCGCTCCTGCGCCGCGAGCGGATCCCCAGCCGCCAACGCAGCCGTCGCCGCTGCGAACAGCAGCTCGCCGCGCTTGGTCGCCGGACCGCCGTCGGCATCCATCCGGGCGATCGCCTGATCCGTCTCCGCCAGCGCCTCGGCGCTCAACCCGGCAGCCAGCAGGACGCCACACCGGTCGATCGCGAGATCCGGCCAGACCACCCCGACGGCGGCGAACCGCCGACCCGCCTCGTCGAGATACCGCAACGCCGCCGGCAGATCGCCGCGCGCGTAGGCGACCAGACCACGGTTCTGCCGCGCCTCGGCGTACTCGAACTCCTGACCCGTTGCGGCGTACAACTTCTCCGCGACTGCGAAATCCGCGTCCGCGCGTTTCGTCCCACCCATTGCCAATTGGATGAATCCGCGGTAGTTCCGCGACCGTGCCTCCCAGACCTGGTCACCCGAGCGCCGCAACCGGGTGATCGCCGACCGCAGATCGTCGAGCGCCTCCCGGTGCCGCCCGAGCACCAGCAGTACGTCGGCCCGCCGCAACAGCACCCGCCCGGTCAGCGCACCGCGGCTGAGGTCGACGGCCCGGTCCAGGCGCTCGAGCCCTTCACGGCTACGACCGGCCCGGCCGAGCGTTGCGCCCAACGTGGCAAGGACATCCGCCTCCCGCTCGGACCGCCCGGACTGCTCGGCCAGCCGCAGCGCGGTGCGCAACTCGCGCACGGCCCGGGTCACGTCACCGAGCTGGCGCAGCCCGATCCCGCAGGCCTGGTGTGCGATCGACGCCTCGCGGGCGGCCGGGTCGGCGGCGAGTAGCATCCGGGCCGCCGCGATCGCGTCGTGCGGGCGTGACAAGGCGAGCGGCAGCAGATTTTCCGCCGCTTCGGCACTCCCCCCGGCCGTCGGCATTCTGGAATGATATCGGTCATTTCGATCGACTGAGGGGGAAATGCCGGAAATGGAAAATCAAACGACCGAGCGAAAGTACATCGCCCAGATCGAGCTGATTCTCGAGGCGTTCGGGCGCACGGTCGAGGTTTACCCGGAGGACTGGGAGAAACGCCCCGAGGGGGCCGGCTACCTGTACCGCACCGGGGTGGTGCTGGTCCGCGACGAGGACCTCACCCGAGTGGTCGAACTGTTCGAGGGCGGACGACCGGCCGACGGCGGGATCGGTGGCGTGACCCGGCTGCAACTGCCGGACAAGGTCCCGGCGGACGCACCCGAGGATCGTTCGCCCACCCAACGATTCCTGAAGTACGCCGACCTGCGGCTCGGCCGTGGCGTGGTCACTCCGGAGCACTTGTTCTACGTGACTCCGAGCGTGAGCCCGTGCCCGGCCACCGAGCCCGAGGAAGTCCCGCCGGGGATCCCGCCGGACCCGGTGCTGCCGACCCCGTTCCTGCCCGCGGGCGCCGCGGACGGTCGCGGCGTGAAGGTCGTCGTACTGGACGTCGGGTGGTCCGACGCGCCGGCGGCGTACTGGCTGAACGGGGTGACGGGCGATCCGGAGAACGCGTTCGACGGGTCCGGGCGGATCCGGCCGTACGCGGGCCACGGGACGTTCATCGCCGGGGTGCTGCGGGCGATCGCGCGGAACGTGGAGGTCGTGGTGAAGAGCTACTTCACGACGGCCGGGGCGATGTGGGAGTTCGACCTCGCGCAGGCGCTCGACGAAGTACTCGACCTGGCGCCGGACATCATCAGCCTGTCGGCCGGGACGCGGACCCGCTTCGACCTGCCGGCGCTCGGCCTGGACGTCTTCATCCGGACCCGGCTGACCCGCGTCAACGGCCTCACGCTGGTCGCCGCCGCGGGCAACGAAGCGAGCCGCGACTACTTCTGGCCGGCCGCGTTCCCGGAGACCGTCGGCGTCGGCGCGCTCGGCGGCAACGGCCGTGACCGCGCGTCGTTCAGCAACTTCGGCGGCTGGGTCGACGTCTACGCACCGGGCGAGAACCTGGTGAACGCGTTCCTCACCGGCGACTACGAATGCACCGAACCGCCGAACACCGGCCAGCTGCGCTCGTTCGCCGGCATGGCCCGCTGGAGCGGTACGTCGTTCGCGACGCCGCTCGTGGCCGGCCTGATCGCCGGCCGGATGTCGGTCACCGGCGAGAACGCGAAGCAGGCCGCCGACGCACTGCTCGCCTTCGCCCTGTCCCAACCAGAACCTGGCACCGGCCCGGTCCTGCGGGCCGGCGACGCGCTCGCATCACTCGGGCAGCCGTAGCCGCACGTTGGCGCGGTGCGGACTCCCGGCCTCATCGGCCAAGCATCCGCACCGCGTCACCCCCCTCTACGCGCCTCCGTGCCGCTCTCCTCCCCGCAACGGCCCGAAGGCTTCCCCCCATTTCTGCGGAGTCGCCCCCGGCGGGCGTTGATACACCCCGTCACGAGGAAACTTTTCAACGCGCCGGGCCCTGCGGATGCTCACAGAGGAACGGCGCCCGGCTCCCGCCGGAGTGATAGCTGTACTGCTTGCCGTCGACCTCGAGGACCGTCCGGTTCCCCGGCACCAAGGCCTGGGTGTAGCGCATGCCGGGCTCGGGGCAGCCGAGGCTGCCGTCCGGCCAGGTGACCTCCTCGGAGCTGACCAACCTCACCTGCGCGGCGTCCACGCCGAGCCGCTGGGCGAGGTCGGCCTTGGCCTGGTCGGCGGGTCCACCTGGCGGCACGCTGCTCGCGGAACTGCCTGTGGGGGTATCGGTCATCGACGGGGTCCCTCCCGGTCCGGGGTCATTGCCGCAAGCAACCAGTAGTCCGGCCACCAGCAGCACGACGCTCACTGTGCGCATCACCATCACCTCCCACAGTAGACGCCGGGGCGTGTGTATTCGTTGCAGATGGATCGCACGAATGTTGTTCAGGTGTTGTTTCCCAGCCGTCAGTCCACGACCGATTTGATCTGGACAACTCGGGAACCGCTTTTTCCAAGGAGTCAACACCATGTCAGTCGATCGTCGTTCCGTCCTCCGCGGCGCCGCCGTCGGCGCCGCCGGAGTCGGGTTCAGCACCGTCGGCGCCGTTCCGACACTCGCCGAGGCCGCGCCCGCGTCGCACGCCGACCGCTCGCCGTTCCCGCAGCACCGGCCCTTCCCGCCGCTGCTCGACGACCCCAAGGGCCTGCTCGCGCTCCCGGCCGGGTTCAAGTACCGGATCGTCACCCAGGCCGGCCAGACCAAGCTCAAGACCGGACAGCCGACGCCGTTCCTGCACGACGGTACGGCGGTCTTCAGCACCGGCCACGGCCGCTACCAGCTGATCCAGAACCACGAGATCGGCAGCGCGTCCGAACTCGGCGTACCGCAGGTCGAGGGCACCGTCTACGACGCGGGCGTCGGTGCGGCCGGCGGCTGCACGGTCATCGACGTCGACAAGGACGGCACGAACCTCGGCGAGTGGGTCGGCATCTCCGGCACGCTGACGAACTGCGCCGGCGGTCCGACCCCGTGGGGCACCTGGATGACCTGCGAGGAGACCGAGAACAAGGCGAACGGCACCACCCGTCTCAAGGACCACGGCTACGTCTTCGAGGTCTGGGGCGACGGCAAGACCGCGCACCCGGTGCCACTGAAGGCGCTCGGCCGGTATGCGCACGAGGCGCTCGCGATCGACGAGGACCGCACGCACGTCTACCTGTCCGAGGACGCCTCCGGCCCGAACGGCACCTTCTACCGCTGGTCGGCGCCGCGCGGCTACAAGCTCGGCCCGCGCAGCTGGCAGGACCTGCAGGACAAGGACTTCGGCACCCTGGAAGCGCTGGCCATCCTCGGTGAGGACGGCAAGCCGATCCCGGACGTCGCGTACCTGACCTCGGCCCAGCTGCTCCGCCCGTTCCGGGTCAAGTGGGTCGCCGTGCCGGACCGCGACGGCGCCACCACGTCGGTCCGCAAGCAGTTCACCGACGGCCAGATCACCCGCGGGAAGAAGTTCGAGGGTGTGTTCGGCACCAAGCAGGGCGTGTACGTCGTGAACTCGTACGCCGAGTCCGGCACCGCCGACCTGCCCGCCGACGCCGTTCCGCACGACGGCATGGTCTGGTTCTACAACTACGCCGAGCAGACCATCCAGCTGGTCACCTACTTCCCGGAGAACGCCGCCGCGAACAAGAGCCGCGCCGACGTGAAGTACGACGACCTCAACTTCGACGGCCCGGACAACGTCACGGTGACGCCGTGGGGCTCGCTGATCCTGGCCGAGGACGGTCAGGCCAGCAGCCACGTGCTGAGCGCGACGCCGGGTGGCCCGACGTACGCCATCGCCCGGAATATGCTGAACGACTCGGAGTTCACCGGCCCGGCGTTCTCCGCGGACGGCAAGGTGCTGTTCGTGAACATCCAGACCCCGGGGATCACGCTGGCCATCACCGGCCCGTGGCGCGACTACCTCGGCTGAGCACGTCCAGCAGGGTGCGGGCGCGCTCGTCCGGCGCCGAGCGCACCTCGTTCATCAGATAGGAGTAGGCGGTCTCGCGGCCCGGCCACGCGCCGTGCCGCGAACCGCCGGCTCCGGCGTGACCGAACGCGTCCGCCGGCCCGTCGCCGGTCTGCAACTCGAACCCGGCTCCGTAGGCCATCGGACTCCCCCACGTCGGCTCGATGCCGCGCCGGATCTCCCGGCGCCCGAGCTCGACGATCTCCGGCGCCAGCACCCGGACGCCGTCCACTTCACCGAGCAGCGACGCGTAGAACCGCGCCATCCCGCGCGCGGTCGCGTACCCACCGACCGCGGCCAGCCCGGCCGACCGGTACTCCTCGCTGTTCCAGATCTTCTCGGCACCCGGCACCCACAACGGATTCGGGCCGTCGAACAGCACACCGTCGGGCGCGACCATCGTCGCTGCCCGCCACTGGAGTTCCGCGGGCAAGCCGATCCAAACCTCGAGCTCCAGCGGTACGGCGAACTCCTCGGCGAAGAACCGTCCCACGGTGCGGCCGTCGACCCGGCGTACCAGCTCGTCGAGCAGCCAGCCCCACGTGATCGCGTGGTACACGAACCCGGCGCGCGGATCGGCCGACGGCGCCTGCGCGGCCAGGTGTGCGGCCATCACGTCGTGATCGAGAAGGTCGGCGTACCCCGCCTCGACGTGTGGGAGCCGCGCCTGGTGGGACAGCACGTCGGCGATCGTGATCCATTCCTTGCCCTCGGCACCGAACTCGGGCCAGTACCGGCTGAGCGGATCAGTCAGTGCGACCTGGCCGCGCTGCACCAGCAGGAGAACGCAGGCAGTCGTGAGCCCTTTGGTGCCCGAGAACATCAGGTGGATGGTGTCGTGGTCCCACGCCCGTCCGGTCTCGGGGTCGGCGGTCCCGCCCCACAGGTCGACCACCAACCGTCCCTGGTGGTACGCCGCGAACGCCGCACCGACCTCGCCGCGCTCGACGAAGTTGCGCTCGAACGCCTCGGCGACGTCCTCGAATCCTGCTGCTGTCCACATGGCACTGATGGTACCGATCGTTCTTATCTACGTCCAGATAACACCGATCGGTATTGTTGGGACCGGAGGTGGTGAGCCGATGCCGGTGAAGGCAGGCGAACGACTGGACCCGGAGGCGACCAGGGCCCGGATCCTGAAGGCGGCGGCGGACGTGTTCGGCCGCCGCGGCATCCACGCGACCGGGATCAACGAGGTGGTCGAGGCGGCCGGCGCGTCCAAGCTGACCATCTACAAGAACTTCGGCTCCAAGGAGGGCCTGATCGAGGCCGTCCTCACCGACCGCACGCACCGGGTCCGCGCCTGGCACCACGAGGCCGTCGCCGCCGCGCCCCCTGGCCGCGACCAGATCCTCGCCGTCTTCGACCTGGTCGCGACCTGGTACGCCGAGTCCGGGTTCCGCGGCTGCGCGATGATGAACGCCGCCACCGAGGACCGCGGGTACGACGGGGCGCCGCGCCGGCTCGCGCAGGAGCATCTCGCCTTCTACCGCGAGCTCTTCGAGCGCCTGCTCACCGACGCCGGCGCCCGCGATCCCGCGACGACGGCGCGGCAGCTGGTCGTCGTACTGGAAGGGGCGACCTTGATCAGTGCGGTCGATCGGGATCCGGGGCTCGGCGCGGAGGCGCGGGTCATCGTGGAGACACTGCTGGACGCGGCATTCTGAGCAGTACAGCAACGCAGGCGACTCCCGCCGCGGCAGCCAGCCCGAACGCTGCCGGATAGCCGGCGCGGTCCGCCGTGAGGCCGCCCAGCGGGCCTGCGACCATCACGCCGAGATCCCAGAACGAGGTCATCACGCCCATCGAGACGCCCGGTCGCAGGCCGCGGACCCGGTCCAGCGTCATCGATACGCACGACGGGTAGATCAGCGCCATGCCTACGCCGGCCAGGGCGGTGAACATCAGCGCGGTGGCGGGGCTGTGCGTTCGCGCGAGGCCCAGTAAGGCGATCACCTCGATCGTGACGGTCGCGGTCGCGACGACGCGGCCGCCGTACCGGTCGACCAACGGGCTGCCGGCGAAGCGGACGAGGAGGAAGGCGAGCGCGAACACGGCGAGGGCGATGTTGTCGGCACCGATCGCGTCGGCCCGCAGCCGCAGGACGAGCAGAGCGGCCACCGTGCCGTAGCAGTAGGCGGCGAGGCCGATGATTGCTCCCGGCAACGGAACGCCGACGGGGACCAGATCCCGGATGGTCCGAACCCGATCCAACGGCTCGTCACGCCCCGACTCTCGACGGGTCGTCAGCACCAGCACCACCGAGGCGAGAGACAACACGACCACCGCCCACCACACAGCACTCCCACCCGCACCACCCACACCACGTGCTCCGCCTCCGGCGGTGGTGATGATTGTCGCGATGACCGGGCCGCCGGCGAGACCGCCCCACATGGAGAGGCCGAACCAGCCGGCCAGCCTTCCCCGATGCGCCATCCGGGTTCCCGCCAGCACCCACGGCAGCGCCGCCGAGAACAGTGCGGCCTCGCCCGCGCCCATCACCAGGCGCGCGACCAGCAGCACCACGAGATTCGGCGCCACCAGTTGCCCCAGGCCCCCAACCGCGGCCAGCACTCCCCCGGCCAGTACGACCGGTCGCGACCGCCCCGCATCCGCCAGCCGCCCCGCGAACGGCCGTCCGAGAGCCGTGGCCAGGAACGCGATCCCGACCGCGGTCCCGCTGGCCAACGCGCCACCGCCGTACCTGCTCGGCACGTACGACGGCAGCGCCTGCAACGCGGCCCCGAAGGCGAGGTATCCACACAGCACCGCCACCCACAACCGCCGAACCGGCACGCTCATGGGTGAGATAGTACCGCTTGTTACTATGTCTGTCGCGGCCGATCCAGGAGCACGACCTCACACGCGTAGTGCTGCGAGGCCGTCATCTCGCCCCGGAACCACAGCAGCGGGACGCGCCCCGGATCGCCCGGCGCGACGATCGGCCGGAGGTTGTCGCCGGTCGAGTTCTCGGTGATCGGCGTCCACGTCCACGTCGCGCCACCGTCCGCCGTACGGGCCTGGAAGATCTCGTGGTGCGTCAGCGCGGAGCCGTCGCGCGGGTCGATCGGCGTGGAGACGTACAGCGAGTCGAGGTCGTACGGGTCGATCGCGACCAGGCCCGTGTAGTCGTTCTCGTGCGGCAGCAGACCGTGGCCGGCCTTGGCCAGTTGGTGGACCTGCCAGGTACCGCCGGGCGCGAGGCGCGCGTAGAAGAAGCGGTGGTCGGGGACCGGGTGCAGACGCTCGAAGGCGTCCTCCGGCTTCTCCGGCGTGTCGTGGCGAGCCGTCAGGACCGCCGCGATCGTGCCGTCGTCGCCGCGGCGGATGTCGGTCGTCCAGCAGTGCGTCATCGGCTCGCTGTCCCAGACCGAGTCGGCGGCGAGGACCGTGGTCAGCTCGACCTGCGAGGGCGCGTCCGCGTCGAGCGCGACCTCGTCCACGACAGTCCCGTCGCTCCGGTGCAGCGCGCCGCCTTCGAGGTACCCGTGGTAGATCGAGTTGTTGTAGTCGCGCGGGTGGTGGTCCGTCGTGATCAGATCGACGCGCTTCGGCGTGGAGACGTAGCGGGTGTAGCCGTTGACGTAGCCGATCTTCGGGCGGGTGAACAGCTTCCCGGCGTACGTCCAACTGTCGCCCTCGTCATCGGACACCAACGCGCACGGGTCGTCGTTCACGGCGCGCGCGAAGCAGTAGAGGCGACCGTCGAGTTCATGCAGATTCGAGTACGTGACGCCGCGGCCGCCGGTGTACGCACTCCAGTCGAACGTCTGCTCCGGGCCCCACTTCCGGGGATCGCCGGGCTCGCTCACCCGCCACCGCGTCAGGTCGTCGGTCTTGTGCTTGGTGTAGACGGCGAGCCACCGCCCGTCGCGCCGCCGCCACAACGCCGGCACGTCGTGGTCGTCGGCCTCGAACCGCTCGTGCAGTACGACGACCTCGGTCGCACCGGACCGCAGATCGACCACAGTCAGCTCGACGTTGCCGGCCCGGCCGTCCCCACCGGGACCTTCCGGCGCGGCGATCGACCCGACGACGAGTACGCCGCCGTCCGGGTCGACCACCGCCCGCTCGTCCTGGAACCAGCACCAAGCACCGTTGTCATTGATCACCAGAGGCGAAGTCATGGACACCCAGTGTGGCAGAGCTCGCCGCTCGTCGGTAAGCGTTTGCCAGCATGTGGTCAGGTTGCATGCCGCGGCTCCGTGAGTGGGAGCCGGAGGGGAACGAGTGCGACGATCGAGGTATGCCGATCGACCAGCATCTTCTGCTCGCGTTCCTGCTGACGACCACGGTCGCGATGATCACGCCGGGGCCGGACATGCTGTTCGTCCTCGGCTGCGGGATGCGCAGCGGGCCGCGCGCCGGTCTGCTCGCGACGGCTGGGGTGGCGACCAGTGAGGCCGTGCATGTCGGGGTCGCGGCGGCTGGGCTGGCGGCGTTGTTCGCGGCGGTGCCGGTCGCGTTCACCGCGGTCCGGATCGCCGGAGCGGCGTACCTGATCTATCTCGGGGTGCAGATGATCCGGCACCGGAACGACCCGGTCGACGACGCGCCGGCGGCTGCGATGCCCGGGCGGAAGGCGTACCTCACCGGGCTGACGACGAACCTGCTGAACCCGAAGATGGTCACGTTCACGATCGCGTTCCTCCCGCAGTTCGTGGTGCCGGAGCGCGGGCAGGTGGGGCTGCAGTTCGCGGTCCTCGGTGCGATCCTGATCGTGCTGGAGTTCCTGGTCGACGGGACGGTCGGCGTACTCGCCGGGCGAATCGGCGGCTGGCTGCGTTCCCGCCGTACCGCCCGCCGCCGCATCGACACCGCCACCGGCGGCATCTTCATCGGCCTCGGCGTACGCCTCGCGTTACTCCGTTAACCACCCACTCGCTCGACCGCTTCGGTTCACCCGGTTCCGCAGCGTCATCCCCGCCGAGTCGCGAAGAACGGCTCCGAAAACCCAGCTTCAATTCACGACTCGCCGATCAGGGCACGAACCAAACGCCACGACTCGGCGGATGAAGCGCGGACGGGCCTGTGTACGTCGCCACGCGGCGCGAACCCGGTCCATCCCAGTCCGACAGCTCCGAGATCTGTCGGTGGGGGCTGACATCCTCTGGCGCATGACGCGGACGGCGGTTCCGAAGTTGCACCAGTGGACGATCGAGGCGCGCGAGTACGCGCGGCAAGAGGCGCGGCGCGGGAGACGGCATGCCTATCAGGAGCTGGTGCCGGAGCGTACTGCGCTGGTGGTGGTCGACATGGTCCCGTTCTTCGTCGAGGACGGCGACTACCAGCTCGGCATTGTGCCGAACATCCAGGAACTCGCCGGCACCCTTCGTTCCCGCGGCGGGACGGTCGCGTGGGTGCTGCCCGGACGCACCGAGGTCACCCCGGTGACAGCTGAGTTCCTCGGGCCCGAGATCGCCAGAATGTTCAGCGCATCGGGAGGTACCGGTCCGCTGCGCGACCGGGTCTGGCGCGAGTTCGACGTACGGGACGAAGACCTCATCGTGGAGAAGACCGCCGCCAGCGCGTTCTTCCCGGGCCGCTGCGATCTCCCGGACCTGCTCACGGAGCGCGGCATCGACACCGTCCTGATCACCGGGACGGTTGCCAACGTCTGCTGCGAGTCGACCGCCCGCGACGCCAGCACGCTCGGCTACCGCGTCGTCATGATCGCCGACGCCAACGCCGCCCGCCGCGACCAGGACCTCAACGCCACCCTCCACACCGTCTACCGAACCTTCGGCGACGTCCGCCCAACCGCCGAGATCCTCCCCCTCCTCCACGCCCACCCAGCCACTCCCTCCACACCCCCACCGACGTAAACCTGCGCCAGCTTCAACCAGCAGTTCCTCGCTAGGGCCGGTCAGGTACGACGCACGCTGGCGCGGCAACCGCCGAACTCCCTCGCCCGCCTCACCCGCCGCCGCGAGTCGGCATCAGCGGTTAAGACCGAGTCACCCTCACCGACACGCCAGCCCAGACACGACAGCCCAGCCACCCCCGGTCCGGCCTCCGAAACGCGCCGTCGACGGGTCGTAGAACAGTCCGCAGCGCCTGACAACAAGCAATAACCTGTCGCCACACACCACAAGTTGCCCCAAGCCCCGCCTACCGGCCGTAGCCAGCCACGACCTGAAACCCAGGCACCCCAGCGCAGACACCACAGCCCACCCACCCCGGTCCGGCCTCGGGAACGCGCCATCGAGGGGGGCGTAGAACAGTCCGCGGTGCCTGACAACAAGCAATAACCTGTCGCCACACACCACAAGTTGCCCCAAGCCCCGCCTACCGGCCGTAGCCAGTCACGACCTGAGACCCAGGCACCCCAGCGCAGGACACCACAGCCCACCCACCCCCAGTCCGGCCTCCGAAACGCGCCGTCGAGGGAGCCATAGAACAGTCCGCAGTGCCTGACAACCAGGAATAACCTGTCGCCACACACCACAAGGTGTCCCAAGCCCCGTGTACCGGCCGTGACCAGCCACGACCTGAGCCCCAGGCACCCCAGCGCAGACCAGCCACCCCCAGTCCGGCCTCCGAAACGCGCCGTCGACGGGTCATAGAACAGTCCGCGGTGCCTGACAACAAGCAATAACCTGTCGCCACACACCACAAGGTGCCCCAAGCCCCGCGTACCGGCCGTAGCCAGCCACGACCTGAAACCCAGGCACCCCAGCGCAGGCACGACAGACGGCCACCCGCGGCTCGGCGCCCGCGAACGCACCGTCGACGGGTCATAGAACAGTCCGCGGTATCTGACAACAAGCAATACCACTAGGTGTCCCAGGCCCCGCGTACCGGCCGTGGCCGGCGACGACCTGAGACTCAGGCACGCCAGCGCAGGCACCACAGGCCGGCCACCCACCCCGGTGCGGCCTCGGGAACGCGACGTCGACGGGGGCATAGAACAGCCCGCAGTGCCTGACAACAAGCAATAACCTGGCGCCACACACCACAAGTTGCCCCAAGCCCCGCCTACCGGCCGTAGCCAGCCACGACCTGACCCAGGCACGCCAGCGCAGGCACGACAGACGGCCACCCGCGGCTCGGCGCCCGCGAACGCACCGTCGACGGGTCATAGAACAGTCCGCGGTATCTGACAACAAGCAATAACCTGTCGCCAGACACCACTAGGTGTCCCAGGCCCCGCGTATCGGCCGTGGCCGGCGACGACCTGAGACTCAGGCACGCCAGCGCAGGCACCACAGGCCGGCCACCCACCCCGGTGCGGCCTCGGGAACGCGACGTCGACGGGGGCATAGAACAGCCCGCGGTGCCTGACAACAAGCAATAACCTGTCGCCACACACCACTAGGTGTCCCAAGCCCCGCCTTCCGCTCGCGGTCAGCGACGACCTGGGGCTCAGGCGCGAGCCGGGCCACGAGTTGATGTCGGTGCGGGGTCGCGCGGCGTCGTGCAGCGTGTTGTGTTGGGTTCGTTCGGCTCAGTGCGTGGCGCGGCTGTCGTTGGAGGCGGGCGGCGAGATGGCCGTCGTGAAGTGGTGGCCGGTTGCGGGCAGCCGGGTTGACGGCTGGTGGGTCAGCGGAAGTCGCGGGATTTGGTTTGGGCGGCTAGTGGGAGGCGTTGGAGGTGGTCGGCGGAGAGGTTGGTGACTTCGCCGGCGCGTTCTACGCGGCCGCGGATGATGAGGGCGGCGGCGTTGCGGGCTACGGCGGCGTGGCGGTGCCAGCAGCCGACGGTGATGACGATGTTGGCCATGCCGGTCTCGTCCTCGAGGTTCATGAACGTGACGCCGGAGGCGGTCGCGGGGCGCTGGCGGTGGGTGACCACGCCGGCGACACGGACCCGGGCACCGTTGGGGGCCGCCTTCAGTTCGGCCGCGGACAGGATGCCGTCGGCGCGGAGCTGCTCGCGGACGCGTTCCATCGGGTGGCTGGTGGTGGTGATCGAGGTCGACCACAGATCCGCCATGTCGGCCTCGATGTCGCTCATCCCGGGCAGCGTCGGCGGCGGCCCGGCGGCGGTGATGCCGGCCAGCTGTCCCGGGCGTTCCTCGGCGGCCCGTCCCGCTTCCCACAATGCCTGCCGGCGCTCGAGCCCGAAGCAGTCGAATGCCCCCGCGGTGGCCAGCGCCTCGACCTGGGCCGCGGTGATCCCGGTACGCCGGACCACGTCCGCCATCTCGGTGAACGGCCCGCCCCGCTCCCGCTCCTCGATGATCAGCTTCGCGCCCTTCTCCCCCACCGTACGAACCTCGGCCAGCCCGAGCCGGACCGCGAACGCCCCGTCCCGCCGATGGCTGGTGGTGTCGAACGGCGCCTTCGGATCGAACGGACCCACCAGCGGCTGCGGGTCTGCCAGGCACTGCGGTGACCCGGTCGGCCCAGTGAGCTCCTGCCCCTCGACCAGCAACTCCAGCCCCGCGTCGACCCCGGACAGATGCAGATGCGGACGCCGTACTTCGACACCGTGGCGGCGCGCGTCGGCGACCAGGGACTGTGGTGAGTAGAACCCCATCGGCTGTGCCCGCAGCAGCGCGGCGAGGAACGCGGCCGGGTAGTGCAGACGCAGCCAGGTGCTGGAGTAGACGAGCAGGGCGAAGCTGATCGAGTGCGACTCGGCGAACCCGAAGTTCGCGAAGGCCTCGATCTTGGCGTAGATCTCGTCGGCCAGGTCGCCGGTGATCCCGTTGCGCGCCATCCCCTCGTACAGCTTGTTCTTCAGGGAGGAGATCTTCTCGATACCGCGTTTGGAACCCATCGCGCGGCGGAGCAGGTCGGCCTCGTCGCCGTCGATCTCGCCGACCGCCATCGCCATCTGCATCAGCTGCTCCTGGAACAGCGGCACGCCCATCGTGCGCTCCAGCACCGGGCGCAGCTTCGGGTGCAGGTACGTGATCGGCTCCTCGCCGGTCCGGCGGCGGATGTACGGGTGCACGGCGCCGCCCTGGATCGGGCCGGGCCGGATCAGCGCGATCTCGGTGACCAGGTCGTAGAACCGGCGCGGTTTCAGCCGCGGCAGCGTCGCCATCTGCGCGCGGGACTCGACCTGGAACACGCCCACCGAGTCCGCCCGGCAGAGCTGGTCGTAGACCCCGGCCTCCTCCCGCGGGATCGTGTGCAGCTCCCACGACTCCCCGATCCGCTCGCGGACCATGTCCAGGCAGTACTGCAGGGCGGCGAGCATGCCGAGCCCGAGCAGGTCGAACTTCACCAGCCCCATCCAGGCGCAGTCGTCCTTGTCCCACTGCAGGACCGTGCGGTCCTCCATCCGGGCGTGCTCGATCGGCACCACCTCGCCGACCGGCCGCTCGGTCAGCACCATCCCGCCGGAGTGGATGCCGAGGTGCCGCGGGAACTTCAGCAGCTCGGTCGCCATCGCCACCACCTGCGGTGGGATGTCGTGCTCGGTCGAGGTGATCTCGGGACTCCAGCCGTCCACCTGTTTCGACCAGGCGTCCTGCTGACCGACGGAGTACCCGAGCGCCTTGGCCATGTCCCGGACGGCGGACTTCGGGCGGTAGGAGATCACGTTCGCCACCTGGGCCGCGTTGCGCCGGCCGTACTTGGCGTAGACGTGCTGGATCACCTCCTCGCGACGCCCCGAGTCGAAGTCGACGTCGATGTCCGGCTCCTCGGCCCGCGTGGTGGCCAGGAACCGCTCGAACGGCAGGTTGTAGAGGATGCTGTCCACCGCGGTGATCCCGAGCGCGTAGCAGACCGCCGAGTTCGCCGCGGATCCCCTGCCCTGGCAGAGGATTCCGTTGTCGTGCGCGAACCGGACGATGTCCTCGACGATCAGGAAGTACCCCGGGAAGCCCTTCTCCTCGATGACGTCGAGCTCCCGAGCCAGCCGCTCGTACGCGTCCGGGCGGTGTTCACGAGTCCCATAACGCTTCAAGGCGCCCCGGAACGTCAGCACCCGCAGCCACGACATCGGCGTCTCCCCCTCCGGTACGTCGCGGAGCGGGAGCTTCGGCTTCGCGCGGGCGAGGTCGAACGCGAGCTGGTCGGCCAGCGTCACCGAGCGCGCGACCGCCCCGTCGAAGCGCCGGAAGCGGGCGGTCATCTCCGCGCCCGACCGGACGAACGCCATCCCGCCCGGCGGCAGCCAGCCGTCCATCGCGTCCAGGTCGCGGCGGGCCCGGACCGCGGCCAGCGCGGCGGCCAGTTTGTGCTGGGCCGGGGTCGCGTAGTGAACGTTGTTCGTGGCAACGACCGGGAGGCCGCGCTCGGCGGCCAGGTCGGCCAGGATCCGGTTCCGGGTGGTGTCGGCCGGGAGATGGTGATCGATCAGCTCGACGACCACACGGTCCTTGCCGAACAAGGCGGTCAGCCGATCCAGCTCGCGCCCCGCCGCGGCCGGACCGTCGGCGCGCCCACCGAGCTCGAGCGCCTGCCGGACCAGCCCCTTGCGGCAGCCGGTCAGGATCACCCAGTGGTCGCGTCCCGCGGCTGCCAGCTCCTCCAACTCATAGACCGGCTTGCCCTTCTCCCCGCCGGCCAGCTGCGCCTCGGTGATCTCACCGGCGAGCCGGTGATACCCCTCCTGTCCCTCGGCCAGCACCAGCAGATGACTGCCCTCGGGGTCGGCCACGCCGTTCTGCGGACCGGTCAGACCGAGCGACAGCTCCGCCCCGAACACGGTGGGCAGCGAGTACGCCGCGGCGGCCTCGGCGAATCGCGCCGCGCCGTAGAACCCGTCGTGATCGGTCAGCGCCAACGCGTGCAGCCCCTGCCGGACGGCGGCCTCGATCAGGTCCTCCGGTTGCGAGGCGCCGTCCAGGAAGGAGAAGTTCGAATGGACGTGGAGCTCGGCGTACGGCACCACGTGGTCGGGGCGGCGGACGGGCTCGGGCACATACGGCCCGCGGTGCTGGGACCAGGCCGGGCTGTCGCCGCCGTCAGCGGTGACCGGACGGCCGCCGTGACTGCCCGGGCGGGAGCGATCGGACAGCTTCCGCTCCAGCTCCGACCACTTGATCGGCGGATTGTTGTATCCCATCGCACACCCCCTTCGAAACCAAGAATAGAACACCTGTTCGAGAGAACCAAAATCGGTGGCCCGTACGGCGGCCCGGTTGGTACCGTGCCGTGGTCCGTGACATCACGCCAGGAGGTGAGGCCCCGATGAACGCTGCAGCGCAGTGGGTGCTCCCCCTCTCGTGGTCACGGGCGGGCGATTGACGTAGGTGTCGTCGGGAGCGCCTCAGAAGCTCCCGAAAGGAACACCGATGAACTCTTCGCCTTTCAGTCCGGGCGTTCACGCCCACCCGGTGACGGTCGCACGCGTCGCCGACAATCAATGGCACGCGATCGAGAACGACCTGGTCGTCGGTCGCGGCCACGCCGCCCGCCGGCTCGACGGCCGGACCTTCCTCAGCATCGACACCTGGCGGGACGCCGTCTTCGACCGGCTCGCCGCCGCGATGCTGGCCGATCAGCCGGGCCTGCGGTACACGGTGGTCGACGAGACCGATCAGAACCTCACGGCGCAGTGGATTCTCGCGGGATTCGCGATCTGGCGCCGCGAGGCGGAGTACGCCGTACCGACCAAACCGACTGCCACGCCGTCCGGGTTGGCCATCGTGAGTGGTGACGACGTGGCCGAGGCTCCGTTGCGGGAGCTGGATCGGGCGATTCGCGCCGAGGTCGAATCCACCGTCGGGTGGCACACGATGCCCGCGGAGGTGCTCCCCTGGCAGGGCGGGACGAGGCCGCTCGACCCTTCGAAGTACACGGTCGCGGTCCGGGACGGCCGGTACGTCGGCCTGGTCCGGCTCGCGACGATGACCCGACTGCCGCGGATCGGACTGGTCGCGGTCCTGGCCGCCGAGCAACGCCGCGGGATCGCCGGAGCCCTGCTCGCTCACGCCCTGGGTGAACTGCACCGCGCCGGCAAGGCCGCGGCGACGGCAGAGGTCGACGAGACCAACACCGCCGCGGCAGCGCTGCTCGAAGGACTCGGCGGCCACCGAACGGGCGGAACCCTCGAACTGATTCACGGAAAGGCCTGACGATGCCCAGAACAGTAGGTCTCGAGATGGAAGGCGTCGTCGTCGAGTGCCTCCGGAACGCCAACTTCCGGGTCGAACTCAGCAACGGCCACCGGGTCCTCGCCCACATCAGCGGGAAGATCCGGAAGAACTACATCAAGATCCTCCCCGAGGACCGCGTCCTGGTGGAGCTCAGCCCCTATGACCTGACGCGGGGCCGGATCATCTTCCGCTACCGCAACTGATCAACCTGGCCAGGACCAGCCCGTGCTAGATTCTTACGAAAGCGCGGGACTGGTCTCCGGTCCGGGGCGCAACGGCGGACGACGCCGAAAGGGCAAGGCCCACCTACTCCAGCTCAACTCTGGGAGGGGCGCCATGCCCACACTCGATACGTACAAGAAGCAGGCCAAGCAACTCCTGCGCTGGCACCGCGACCACAACCACTCGGTCGGTGGCCGCATCCGCCAACTGCCGCGCTACCGCGATGTGACGGATCACGAATCGCTCGCGCTGGACTTCAAGCTCACCGAGGCACAGGAGATCATCGCGCTCGAGGCGGGTTACGACAGCTGGGCCGCGCTGCGGACGGCCGTCGAGGGTGCCTCGCCGCGACCGCCCGAGGCACCGAAGCCCGTCGTACTCGACGCCGCGCGGCCGGTCCTGTTCGTTCGCGACGTACAGGCGGCCGCCGAGTTCTATCGCGAGCGCCTCGGGTTCCGCGTCGACTTCCTGCACGGCAGCCCGCCGTTCTACGGCTCGGTGTCACGCGACGGCGCGACCTTGCACCTGCGATTCGTGCACAGGCCGGTCCTCACCGCGGACGCCGCGCGCGAGGAGGGGCTCGTGATGGCCTTCATCGAAGTCCGGAACGTCAAGGAGTTGTACGCGGAGTACGTCGCGGCCGGCGTGGAGCCGGCCCAGAAGCTCACCAAACAGGCCTGGGGCGGCACGGACTTCATCGTGCGCGACCTGGACGGCAACACCATCGCCTTCGCCGGCTGAGCCAACCGGTTCGGAAGACCGGCATGACACATCGCACACACCTCCCGTCGAACTCAAGACTAGAACATGTGTTCGATCAGGCGGTAATCTGAAAACATGCTTGGTCGGTTCACGGTGCGCCCCTCCGACGACGGAACCAACAGGTTTGGCGTCTGGGACGGTGCGGTCAACGGGTGGCGTGCGACAGGGATCGACGACGAGACGGAGGCCCGGCAGGTGGCCTCCGATCTCGACGTCCAGTACGACGCCCACGGGCCCCGGCCCGCGGACGCGATCCGCAAGGTCGATCCCAGCCAGCCGGTCCAGCGCGCCACCTGGTCGACCGGCGAGCTGGACATCTGGATCCGCGACAACGGCGAGTGGCTCGGCCGTTTCCGCGACAAGGACGGCGGGATCGCCTGGGTCCCCGGGTCGGACCTCAGACCGCTCTAGGCGCGCGTGACCAGCAGCCAGGTCAAATAGCCGACGTACGCCGCGACGAACACCCCCGCAGCCCGCTGGACACGCTTGCTCAGCGAGGACTGTTGGGCGTGGGCTTGCCGGAGGCCGGGGGTTTCGGGTTGCCGATCATCTTCCGCGGCGGGTTGACGAAGCGTTTCACCGGGAGTCCCTGCATCGCGCCCTGCATCGCGGTCTCCCATAGCGGGCCGGCGGTGCCGGAGCCGGTCGGGTCGGCGATGTCCTGGCCGTCCAGCGTGTGGCCGTACATCAGGTTCGTGTACGGCAGGTTCGCGTCGGCGACGACCGCTGCCGCGGCGAGGTTCGGGGTGTAGCCGGCGAACCAGACCGCCAGGTTCTGCTGGATCGTCCCGGTCTTGCCCGCCATGTCGCGAGTACCGAACCGCAGATGGCCACCGGTACCGCCCGGCATCATCACCTGGCTGAGGACCCGGTTGACCCCGTCCGCCACCGCTCGCGGCAGCACCTGCTTGCAGTCGAAGCCAGGGCCCGGGATCGGCTTGCCGGACTTGTCCCGCACCGAGGTGACGACCAGCGGGTTGCAGTACTTCCCGCGCGCCGCGAACGTGGCGTACGCGTTCGACAGCATCAGCGGCGTCACGTACCCGACGCCCAGCGTCATCGACACCACCTGGTCGAGCGGCCCCATCGTCTGCGCGTTGTACATCCCGAGCCGGGAGGCGATCTTGGCGATCGCGCACAGCCCGGTGCGCTGCGACAGTTGCAGGAAGTAGGTGTTGGTCGAGAACCGCGCCGCCTCGACCATCGTCAGATCACCGCTGTGCGTCGAGTTCTTCGGCGTGTACGTCGGGTCGCGGGTCCAGCCGTGACAGGTCCGGAACTTCGTGTTCCGCAGGTCGATCTGCTCCGGCGAGTTGATCCGGTAGTCCATCGGGATGCCCTTCGACAGGGCCGCCGCGATCGTGAACGCCTTCATCGTCGAGCCGTTCTGGAACCCGCCGTACCCACCGGCGTAGGACTTCTCGACGTTGTAGTTGTAGTTCGTCTGGTAGCGCCCGTTGCCGTACGGGCGGCTCTGCACCATCGCCTTGACCAGCCCGGTGCCCGGCTCGACGACGGTGATCGCCGCGATCGCGGTGTCCTTGCGCTCGGTGTGCTTCGCGATCGACGCCTGGGCGGCCGCCTGGACCCGCGGGTCGATCGAGGTCCGGATCAGCAGGCCGCCGGTCTTCAGGTAGTGGTCGCGGTCCTTGACGGTCTGGCCGAGCGCCGGGTTGGCGAGCAGCTTGGAGACCACGTAGTCGCAGTAGAACGGGTACCGCGAGTTCGCGCACCCGTTCGGCACCGGTTCGACCGCGGCCAGGTCGATGACCGGGGTGCGGAGCGCCTGGTTCGCACTCCGCACGGTGATCGCGCCGAGTTCGAGCATCCGCTTGATCACCACGTCCCGGCGGGCCCGGGACCGGGGCAGGTCGTTGGTCGGGTCGTAGCCGCTCGGGTTCTTCACCAGGCCGGCCAGCAGCGCCGCCTGCGGGAGCGTGAGCTTGTCGGCCGTGGTCCGGAAGTAGTGCTGCGCGGCGGTCTGGACGCCGTACGCGCCGTCGCCGAAGTTCGCCAGGTTCAGGTACCGCTCGAGGATCTCGTCCTTCGACAGCTCGCTCTCGACGGCGATCGCGTACCGCAGCTCGGTCAGCTTACGCTCGTACGAGATCTCGGTGGCCTTCTGCCGCTCGGCGGCCGTCCGCGCCTTCTCGACCAGGCTCATCTTCACGTACTGCTGGGTGATGCTCGACCCGCCCTGCTGGACCTCGCCCCCGGTCGAGTTCCGCACCATCGCCCGCAGCGTGCCCTTCAGGTCCAGCGCGCCGTGCTCGTAGAACCGGGAGTCCTCGATCGCCACGATCGCCTTGCGCATGATCGGACTGACGGTGCCCAGCCGCACCGGGACCCGGTTCTGCTCGTAGAGGGTGGCGATCAGCGAGCCGTCCGCGGCCAGGATGCGGCTGCGGACGGCGAGCGGATCGGTCTGGAATTCCTTCGGCAGGTTCTGGACGGTGCCCGCGACCTCAGCCGCGCCACGTCCGGCGAAGCCCGCGAACGGCACCGCCAGCCCGGCCGCGAGCGCACCCGAAAGTACGCTCACGCCGATGAACGTGATCAACGACCGAGCCCAACTGCGACCGCCCCTGTCGGTACGCACCCACCCAGGCTAGACGAGTGATCACTGTCCGGGTACCCCGGAATTGATTGCCTCGATCAACTTCGGCCGCAACTCGGCCGCGCTGATCACCGCGTCGACGGACCCGACCTCGCGGGCCCGCTCGATGCTGTGCACCCGGTCGAACTCGGCCGCCACCTCGCCCAGTTTCTCTGCCCGTACGACGGTTCGCACGTCCGCGAGCTCCGTCGCCAGCGCGGCACGCTCGGCTCCGGACGCCTCACCGACACGCTCGGCGAGCGACGCGACCCGCGGGTCGGCGGCGGTCCGCGCGTCGACCTCGGCCGCGAAAACGACCGCCGCGGCCGGCGCGCCGCCGAGTACGGAGGCGAACGAACCCTCCACCGCGAGCACCGTCATCGACGGGTTCAGCGACTTCGAGAACACCACGAACGCGCCGCCGTGGTACCGCGAGACCACGCAGAAAACGATCGGTCCGGAGAAGTTCACGATCGCGCGCCCGATCTCCGCGCCGTACTCCAGCTGCAGGTTGCGCATCGAGTCCGGCGAGCCGTCGAACCCGGACAGGTTCGCCAGCACCACCAGCGGCCGGTTGCCACTGGCCGAGTTGATCGCCCGCGCGACCTTCTTCGACGATCGCGGGAACAGCGTGCCCGCGGTGTAGGTGTCCGGGCCGTCGGTGGGCGGGAAGCCCCGGCGCGGCACCGACCTGGACTCGATCCCGACCAGACAGACCGGGTACCCACCGAGGCGCGCGTCCTGGACGACGGCGGTGTCGGCGTCGGCCATCCCGGCCCAGCGCTCCAGCACCGGGTGGTCCTGGTCGGTCACCGCCCGCATCAGCGTGCGGATGTCGAACGCCTTCTTCCGGTCCGGGTTCGTCGCCGCCGAGAAGATCTCGCCGATCGTCTTGAAGTCGCTCCCGGCGACGTCGTGCGGGTACGGCGTGACGTCGCGCTCGACCGGGTCCGTCGTGACCGCGCGCCGCGGGCCGCTCTCGCCCGGCAGGACGTACGTGTGGTCGTAGTGCGTCATCAGCACGTCCCGGGCGCCCTTCAGGTCCGGCGCCCAGTACTGCGCCTGGCCGTTCGGGCCCATCACCCGGTCGTACCCGCCGATGCCGAAGTTGTCCTCGGCCGACACGCTGCCGGAGAAGTCGAGCGTTTGCTTCCCGGTCAGCACCATCGCGCTGTCCGGCGTCATCACCAGGATGCCCTTGGTGTGCATCAGCATCGTGGCCTCGGCGTTCCAGTACGGCTGCGCGCCGACGTTGATCCCCGCGACCACGACGTTGATCTCGCCGCCGGCCTGGGTGAACTCGACGATCCGCTTCAGCGCCTTCGCGACCCAGTCCATGTTCTCGGTGCCGGAGTCCATCGAGATCCGGGCACCGGCCGACAGCGAGTACCACTCGACCGGAACCTGCATCCGCTCGGCGAGGTCGAGGGCCGCGATGATCCGCGAGCACTCCGCCTCGGCGACCGCGCCGAGCGCCATCGTCGGGTCGCCGCTCATCGCGACCCGCGTCACCCCTTCCGGGTACCGCTCGGTCGGCGTGGTGACCAGGCCGACGATGATGCCGGCCTTGTTCAGGCCCTTCGGGCGGTCGACCGGGATCAGGTTGCCGGTGTCGTCCAGGTCGTGCTCGACGAACGAGCCGCCCTGGCCGGCGACCATGCCGCTGACCTCGTACGGGTAGATCGTGTTCCGGCGCCGGGACCGCTGCACCTTCTGCGCGTAGTCGTCGAGCGGCAGCAGCCGGCCGGTCGGCGGCTGCTCCACCGAGGTCACGACCCCGGCGCCGTGCTGGTAGTAGAACCGGGCCGCGACCGGGTTGGTGGTGCCGTCCGGAGCCGCGACACGGCCCTGGACCAGGACCTCCTCGATCCCGGCGCCGGCGGTCAGCGGGGCGATGTTGCGCTGCAGCGCGGTCACCTCGTCGACCTGGGCCTCGACCACCGGCCAGATCTGCACCCAGACGTGGTTCATGTCGAGCTTCGCCCCCGCCGCGCCGCGGGCCGTCCGGGCCCGGCGGATCGCCTCCAGACAGTTCGCGATCGCCCGCTCCGCGTGTGGCAGCGACGTGACCTGGCCGTCCTCGTCGCGGACGACCGCGAACTGACGGACCTGGGCCAGCGCGACCAGCCGCCGGTCCGCGTCGTTGTCGCGCGCGACACAGTAGTAGAGGAGTACGTCGTCCGGTGCGTCCAGGCGGGTGATCCGGAAGTCGCGCAGCCGCCACAGGTTCAGCCGGCGGCCGACCATCGGGTGTACGCCGCGGACGTTGTCGTCCTCGATCATCGAGCCGCCCGCTGGGCGGTAGGTGAAGTACGACACCGGCCGGCCCTGTCCCGGGGCGATCGCGACCGAGATCCGGCGTACCCGCTGGGCGATCGGCAGGTCGGCGACCAGCCGGCGGTAGCGGTCCGAGGCCTCCTGCTGGGACTCGGGCAGCTCCGGACCGTGCAGGTAGAGCTCGACGACGGCTTCATGACCCGCCGTACGGGCGTCGATCCGCGCGGTCAGCGCCCGCGACAGCTCGCTGTCCGGATCCGCGAGCTCGGCGACCGTGCCGACCGTGGTGACCAGGTGGCTCGGCTTGTCGTCGATCGAGTAGTCGGCGGTCGCGAACGGCCGCCCGTCGACCGCGAACTCGCGCAGGTCGTGCAGCTCGTACTCCCGGTAGTGCCGCCGGACGAGCACCGCGAGCATCGGCTCGCGCTCGCCCCAGCCGCCCACCAGCCGCTCGGCGAGGAACCGGACGATCGGCTCCGGGATCGCGGCCAGCGCGTCCACCCGCTGCTGCCGGTCCGGCGCGTCCGGGTTCGCGGCCAGGTCGGCCACCTCGTCACCGACGCCGGCGATGATCGACGCCCGCTCGGCGTCCACCTGCGGCTGGTCGAACCAGCGGAACCGGACACTCCGCGCCAGGTCCCCGACCACCGGGAACCGCAGCTGCGTGGCCAACACCAACCGGTCCAGCAGCTCGTGCACCGACTCGTCGAGCGGCGCCGGCGGCAGTGGCTCGGCGATCCACCGCTGCAGCACCGACGTCACCAGCAGTACGTCGGGGTTCGAGCGCAACTGTGCCAGGAAGATCCGGAAGACCGCCTCCTCCAGCTCCGGGCTCCGCTCCAGCGCGGTCACGCCGTAGTGGCTCAACACCCGGGTCAGACGGCTCTGGAACTCGGCCGGCAACCCGCCGCGGTCGGGGTCCAGGCTCTGCAGATACGCGTGGAAGTACTCGCGCGGGCTGTGCACCCGGTTCTCGATGCTGGTGTCGGTGCCGGCGGGCCGGTTCCGGCTCAGCTCGGCGAAGTCCGCGAACACCGTCAGCAGCTCGATCTCGGCGCCGACGGGCGGTCCGGGCTGCTGGTGCGCGAGCTCCGACCGGGCGGCGAGGTAGTCGGCCAGCATGCCGCCCTCGTCCTGCGGGTCGATGTCGAACCCGAGCAGCATGCTGCGCAGGTCGTCCAGTCCGCGCTCGACGCGCTCCAGGGCGGACTTCTCCCCCGTCCCGTTCGGCAGGTCCAGGTCGACGCCGTTCTGCACCGGGGCGGCCGCTTCGTCAGCACCCTCGTCGGCGACCGGCTCCAGCCGCAGCAGCGGCGCACCGGTCTCGACCTGGCTGCCGGTCGAGACCTGCAGCTCCTTCACGGTCGCCTTGAACGGCGCGTACAGCACCGTCTCCATCTTCATGCTCTCCAGCACCAGCACGGGCGCGCCGGCCTCGACCTCGGCGCCGGTCTGCACCGGCGTCGCCACCACGAGTGCCGGCGCGGGCGAACGCAGTACGCCGCCCTCGTCGCGGCTCACGCGGTGGGTCACGCCGTCGACCTCGACCAGGTGCACCGGACCATGGGTCGCGGTGACCAGGCGGAACCGCTGCCCGCCGACCAGCAGCCGGCTCGTGTACTCGTCCAGGCGCTCCAGCTCGGCGTCCACCACCTTGAGGTGGTCGTTGCCGTTGCCGACGCCGACCCGGAAGCGGTCCGGACCGATCCGCGCCACGGTCACCCGGTAACTCGCGCCACGCAGCTTCAGGTCGATGGCCCGGCCGACCTCGTGCTGCACCTGCGGGCGGCCGCCGTGCGCGGTCTCGAACAGACGCGTCCGCTCGACCTGCTCGGCGTCCTCATAGCCCTCGATCGCGGCCGCGACCAGCGCGACGCCGGAGTGCCGGTGCGAGACCAGGCGGCCCTCGCCGCGGACCCGGTCGATCCAGCCGGTGTCCGCGCTGCCGTCGATCACCTCGGGCTGGTCGAGCAGGTCGAGGATGAAGCTCTTGTTGGTCGCACCGCCCTCGATCAGCACGGTGGTCGCCTGCATCGCCCGGCGCAGCCGCGCCAGCGCCTCCTCGCGGGTCCGGCCGTAGCCGATGATCTTCGCGATCATCGAGTCGAAGTCCGCCGGGATGCTGTCGCCGGCGCTGACGCCGGTGTCGACCCGGATTCCCGGACCGGCCGGCAGGTCGAGGACGGCGATCCGCCCCGGCGACGGCGCGAAGTCCCGGTCCGGGTCCTCCGCGTTCAGCCGGGCCTCGACGGCGTGCCCGCTCTCGAGCGGCTTGCTGCCCTCCAGCCGGCCGCCGGACGCCACGTGCAACTGCGCCTTCACCAGGTCGAACCCGGTGGTCAGCTCGGTGATCGGGTGCTCGACCTGGAGGCGGGTGTTCACCTCGAGGAACGCGAACGTCTTCTCGCCCGGGTGATAGAGGAACTCGACCGTCGCGGCGCCCTGGTACCCGACCGCGAGCGCGAGCCGCTCGGCGGACGCCTTCAGGTCCTCGACCTGGGACGCGGCGAGCAGCGGCGACGCCGACTCCTCGATCACCTTCTGGTTGCGGCGCTGCACCGAGCAGTCGCGGACGCCGAGCGCCCACGCCGTACCTTGGCCGTCCGCGATCACCTGGACCTCGACGTGCCGGGCGCCGGTGACGAGACGCTCCAGGAAGACGATGCCGCTACCAAAGGCGCGGGCCGCCTCGTCACTGGTCCGCGCGTACGCGTCGGACAGCTCGTCGGCGGAGCGCACCACCCGGATGCCGCGGCCACCGCCGCCGGCCGTTGCCTTGAGCATCAACGGGTAGCCGATCCGCTCGGCCGCCTCGAGCGCGGCCTCCAGCGACTCGACCGCGCCGCGGCTCCAGGGCGCGACCGGTACGCCGACCTCCTCGGCGATCAGCTTCGAGCCGATCTTGTCGCCGAGCTTGCGCATCGCCTCGGCCGACGGGCCGATGAAGGTCACGCCGATCCGCTCGCACAGCTGCGCGAACGCGGGATCCTCGGCGACGAAGCCCCAGCCGACCCAGGCCGCGTCGGCCCCGGTCTCGCGGAGCGCGCGCTCCAGGACCGCGAGGTCAAGGTACGGCCGGGCCGACGCCGGGCCGAGCGGGTAGGTGATGTCCGCCGCCCGGACGAAGGTCGCGGCACGCTCGCCGTCGGTGAACAAGGCCACGGTCTCGATCGGGTCACCGCCTTCTGCGTTGACTTCCCGGACCGCGTTGATCAGCCGCATCGCGGCTTCTCCCCGGTTCACTATTGCGATACGCTTGAACATCGACCGCCTCCGTGTCTCACCCTGAGCTTCGCGGGCAGACCTCTCCCCTGGATCGCAGAAGACAGCTGCCGCTGGCACAGGTTTTCAGTCGATGGCCGTTACCGTCGAGTCGGCCCCCCTCCCAGGCGTGTTTTCGCGTTCTGCTACGTGACCCCGCCGTGCGAAAAACTGCCCGCCAGGGAGGGAACAACAGATGACTCAGGAAATGATCGACCGGCTACGCGGCGAAGTCGCCGGACCCGTGCTGACCCCGGAGGCCGAGGGGTACGCCGAGGAACTGTCCGGCTTCAACCTCGCGGTGACGCACACCCCCGACGTGGTGGTCGGGCTGACGTCCGAGGACGACGCGGTCGCGGTGGTCCGGGCAGCGGCCGAGAGCGGTACGCCGGTGCGCGTCCTGGCGACTGGCCACGGGATCCCGAACCCGATCCAGGACGGGATCGTGGTCACCACGACGCGCCTGACCGGCCTGACCGTGGATCCCGAGGCCAAGATCGCGCACATCGCCGCCGGCAACCGGTGGGCCGAGGTGATCGCGGCCGCCGCGCCGCACGGCCTCGCCCCGATCGCCGGCGCCTCCGACGCGGTCGGCTGCGTCGGCTACACGCTCGGCGGCGGCCTCGGCCCGCTGGCCCGGACGTACGGTTTCTCGTCGGACTGGGCCCGGGGGTTCCGCGTGGTGACCGCGGCAGGCGAGGTCGTGACCGCCGACCCGACCGAGAACGCCGACCTGTTCTGGGCGTTGCGCGGCGGCAAGGGCGGTTTCGGCATCGTCACTGCGATGGACTTCGCGCTCGCCGAGCTGAGCACGCTGTACGGCGGTTCGGTGTTCTTCGACGCCGAGTCCGTCGCGCCCGTGCTGAGCAGCTGGACCGAGTGGACCAAGACGCTGCCCGAGTCCGCGAACTCGTCGGTCGTGATCCTGCGACTGCCACCGCTCGAGTTCATCCCCGAACCGCTGCGCGGCAAGACGGTGCTCTCCGTCCGGTTCGCGTACGTCGGTGACGCGGCCGAGGGCAAACGCCTGTTCCAGCCGATCCGGGACGCGGGGACGGTGCTGATCGACACGGTCGGTGAGCTGCCGGTGAGCGACATCGCGCTGATCCACAACGATCCCAAGGACCCGACACCGTCGTGGGACCGCGGAGTGCTGCTGACCGGGATCGACGCCGGCTTCGTCGACGCGTTCCTCGACGCCGTCGGACCGGAGCAGCAGGTCCCGCTGATCGCGGTCGAGATCCGGCACCTCGGGGGCGCCACGGAGCGGGACGTTCCCGGGGGCAGTGCCGTCGGCGGCCGGTCCGGGGCGTTCACGCTGACGATCATCGGCGTACCGGATCCGGTATTGTTCGAAAAGGTGCTTCCGGCAACGGTTGACGGGGTGCTGGCGGCGTTGCGGCCGTGGGTGTCCGCCGAGACCACGGTGAACTTCGCCGGCGGGTTCGCGTTGCCGGGCTCGTACGAGGCGTCCTGGCCGGCGGACACGTTCGCGCGGCTGGCCGGGATCCGGGCGGCGTACGACCCGAATCGGCTGTTCCCGTACGGACCTCGCCAGGGGTGAGATTAGGCTGACGTCGTGAAGCTTGCTGCGCGGATGGACCGGCTGGGCACCGAATCGGCGTTCGAGGTGCTAGCGAAGGCGAAGGCCCTGGAGGCCCAGGGTCGCGAGATCGTGCACCTGGAGATCGGTGAACCGGACTTCGACACCCCGGCCCACGTGATCGCCGCCGCGCAGCAGGCACTCGACAAGGGCTTCACCCATTACGTGCCGGCGCCGGGCATTCCCGAGCTGCGGACCGCGGTCGCGGACTTCCTCGAGCGCACCGGCCGGCTGCGGACGACGCCGGACCGGGTGCTGATCACGCCCGGCGCGAAGCCGATCATGTTCTTCACCATCCTCGCGCTCTGCGAGGAAGGTGACGAGGTGCTGTACCCGGACCCCGGCTTCCCGATGTACGCCTCGATCGCGGCGTTCGCCGGGGCGAAGCCGGTGCCGGTGCCGCTGCGTGAGGAGAACGGGTTCGCCATCGACCCGGCCGAGCTGCGGTCGCTGGTCACCGATCGGACCAAGCTGCTGATCCTGAACTCGCCACACAACCCGTGCGGCAGCGTCTCCACCCCCGAGCAGCTCGCCGAGATCGCGGAGATCGCGATCGAGCACGATCTCGTGGTGCTGAGCGACGAGGTCTACTGGGCGCTGCGGTACGACGGTGCGCATCACAGCGTGCTCGACTTCGACGGGATGGCGGCGCGGACCGTCCTGCTCGACGGGTGGTCGAAGACGTTCGCGATGACCGGGTGGCGACTGGGCTTCGGGGTGTTCCCCGAGCCGCTGGTCGAGCCGGTGACCCGGCTGATGATCAACTCGGTGTCGTGTACGTCGGCGTTCAGCCAGCACGCCGCGATCGCCGCACTCGAGGGTCCGTGGGACGACGTCGATCGCATGCTCGACGCCTTCCGTGAACGCCGCGACGTGATCGTGTCCGGCCTGAACGCCGTACCGGGTGTGTCCTGTCTCGAGCCCGAGGGCGCGTTCTACGCGTTCCCGAACATCACCGAGCTCGGCCTGCCCGCGGCCACGCTGTCCGACCGCCTGCTCGCCGAGGCCGGCGTCGCCTGCCTCCCCGGCACCTCCTTCGGCGCGTACGGCGAGAACCACCTGCGGTTCTCGTACGCGAACTCGGTCGAGAACATCCGTAAGGCTCTAGACGCCTTCCGGGTCCTGGTCAGCTGACACGACCATCAGCCAGTCGGCGTCGACGACCCGGTACCCGAGCTTGTAGAGGCCACGGAGAATCCCCGGGACGTGATCGGCGCCGTACACGACCGCGACCTGGAGATCCTCGTCCGGCCGCTCCCGCACGACCTCGGCCAACGCGGCGATGACGCGGTCGTCGCGGCGGTCGACGAACAGCTCGTCGATGTGTTCCAGCAGGTCGCCGTGCAGCTCCTGCTCGGCGGTGGGGAGGTCGTTGACCTCGACGGAGCGCGACAGGAGTGAACGGCGGCCCGCGAAGAAGTTCCCGATCGTCGCCACCGGTACGACGGCCCAGGCGACCGCCCGGTGCTGCCACGGGAGCTTGCGCCAGCCGTCCTCGATCTCGGCACCCGACAGGTCCGGGGCGACGAACGGTACGCCGAGGTCGGCGTACGGGATGTCGTCCACGACCAGGCCGGACGCCTCGTTGGCGGGCATCATGCGGTAGGTCAGCGTCAGACCGTCGACGACCGGCGAGGGACCGTGGATTCCTTCGACGACGAGCAGGTCGCACTCGCGCAGCCGTGCTTCGACGCTGCGGAAGAACCGCGGTTCCGCGACATGCAGCATCGGGAAGATCACGACCCGCGGCCCACCGGCGCGTCTGGTCAGCCGCAGTACGGCGGACCTCGTCCCCACGATGCTGTTCTCGATGATCTGCACGATCACCACCCCCTTGCCCCTTCCGACAGTGTCGGGTTCGACCGGGTCAACGTGTGGCACAGTGAAGTGATCATGAGCGACACGGGCAGCCGGCACGGGCACACGCATCGCCTGGACCTCGACGACGCGTCGGTCCGGGAGTGGGACGCGACGGTCGTCGGCGTGGATCCGGAACGCGGGATCGTGCTCGATCGGTCCGCGTTCTACCCGGGCGGGGGCGGCCAGCCGCCGGACGAAGGCGTGCTGCTGTGGGGTGGCGTGCGCACGCGGATCGTGGGGACGGTCAAGGGCGACGACCTGTACCTCGTCCCGCACGACGGCGATCCGGTGCCCCCGGTCGGGACCGCGGTGCGGGGTGCGCTGGACGACGAGCGACGTACCCAGTTGATGCGGACGCACTCCGGACTGCACGTCCTCACCGGAGTGGTGTTCCGCGACTTCGGGGCGCTGGTCACCGGCGGGAACATGGAGCCGTTGTCCGCGCGGATGGACTTCGACCTGGCCGAAGTACCGCCGGACTTCAAGGACCGGGTGGCCGAGGCCGTCAACGCCGAGATCCGCACCGACCGCCGGATCACGGTCAGCAACCTGCCCCGCGAGGAGGCCTTCGCGATCCCGGACATCATCCGGACGGCGACCAATCTGCTGCCGCCGGACATCGAGATCGTCCGGATCGTCGACATCGCCGGCCTCGACACACAGGCCGACGGCGGCACCCACGTCGCCTCCACCGCTCTGATCGGCCGGATGGACGTCGTCAAGATGGAGAGCAAGGGCCGCGGCTTCCGCCGCCTCCGGGTCCGGATCGGTTAGTCGCGGGCCTTCTGTTCGGCGGCTTGGCGACGGACTTCGGCCTGGGTGGCGCGTTCGTGCTGCAGCCAGTCGGGGTTGTCCGACTTGATGTCCTCGATCTCCGCGGTGGTGAGCGCCGCGGTGACGCCGGCCCGGGCCAGCCCGCTGATCGAGACACCCAGCTTCGCGGCCACCACCGAGCGCGGGTGCGGCCCGTCCCGGCGCAGGTCGCGCAGCCACTCCGGTGGGTCCGCCTGCAGCGCGTTCAGCTCGTCGCGCGACACGACCCCGTCCTGGAACTCCGCGGGCGTCGCCTCGAGATACACCCCGAGTTTCTTCGCCGCCGTCGCGGGCTTCATGGTCTGCGTCTTACGGGCCGTCATGGGAGCAGCGTAACGCCCGGTAACCTGACCAGCGTGACCGGATTCCGGCTGGGCTACGTCCCCGGCGTGACCCCCGCCAAATGGGTGCGGATCTGGGCCGAGCGCCTCCCTCGCGTCCCACTCGAACTCGTCCAGGTCACCGCCGCCGAGGCCCCCGGTCTGATCCGCCGGGCCGAGGCCGACGCGGTCCTGCTCCGGCTCCCGATCGACCGCACCGGCCTGCACGCCATCCCGCTGTACGTCGAGCAGACGGTCGTCGTGGTTCCGAAGGATCACGTGATCACGGCCGCCGACGAGGTCACCGTGGACGATCTCGCCGACGAACTCGTGCTGTACCCGCAAGACGACGTACTCGACTGGCAGCGGCCGCCGGGCCGGCTGATCGAGGAGCGTCCGGCGCGGACCGGCGACGCGGTCGAGCTGGTTGCCATGGGCACCGGTGTGCTGGTGGTGCCGCAGTCGCTCGCCCGGTTGCATCACCGCAAGGACCTGACCTACCGCCCGCTGACCGGCGTACCGGAGTCGCAGGTCGCGCTCAGCTGGCCCGAGGACGAGACCAGCGAACTCGTCGAGCACCTGATCGGCATCGTCCGCGGACGGACCGTGAACAGCACCCGCGGCCCCGCGAAGGCGGCCAAGGAACCGAAGCGGACCGGCAAGGCACCGGCCCAGCGGAAACCGCCGCAGAAGAAGCCGCGCCGTCGCCGCTAGAATTCGGTTGAGTCTTCAACTACCATGGTGGACATGGCGATCTTCCGGTTGAACCACGCAGTTCTGTACGTGCGCGACGTCGCGGCGAGCGTCGCGTTCTACCGAGACGTCCTCGGCTTCGGTTACACCGAGACCGGTGACGCGATCCCGGGCGCCGCGTTCCTGCGGGCGCCCGGTTCCAGCAACGACCATGATCTCGGCCTGTTCCAGATCGGCTCCCAGGCCGGCCCGTCGGGCGCCGGGCGGACCTCGGTCGGGCTCTACCACCTCGCGTGGGAGGTCGACACCCTCGGTGACCTCGAGGATTTGGCCGGCAAGCTGAGCGAGCACGGCGCCCTGGTCGGCGCGTCCGACCACGGCACCACGAAGTCGCTCTACGGCAAGGACCCGGACGGCCTCGAGTTCGAGATCGTCTGGATCATCCCGGCCGACCTGCTCACCGACGAGGACCGCGACAAGACGGGGATCGCCCGTCTGGACCTCGCCGCCGAGATCACGAAGTACGGCCGCGAAGCCCGCAGCGGCGTCGGCATCTCCCGCGTCGGCTGAGGCGCCACGGCTGGCGGGTTATGTCACCGGTGACGGGTTGCAGCACGTCAGCCGTCCAACAACCCGCCAGCGGCAGGGCTCAGGTGGGCCTCAGGTGGGCCTCAGGTGCGGGTGATCCCCGTGGCGACGCGGAGGGCGTTGGCGAGGACGGTGAGGACGGGGTTCACGCCGCCGTTGGTGACATGCAGGGACGCGTCGGCGATCCAGACATTGTCGTGGCCCCAGAGGCGGCCGTTCGGATCGGTGACCGAACGCGCCGGGTCATCGCCCATCCGGCAGGTACCCGCCTGGTGCTGACCGGTGCTCGCCTGCCCCAACGTCCCTGGACGGTTGACGGCCGTGCGGGTGGCGCCGGCCTCCTCGAGCCAGGTGCGGGCCTTGGTGCTCATGAAGGCCTGGGCCCGGGCGTCCTCGGGATGGATCGAGCCGCTGGTGACGACGACCGGGTTGCCGAAGCGGTCGACCACCGACGGGTCGACGCGGACCCGGGACTCCGCGGAGGAGACCTCCTGGATCGGACCGACCACCCGCAGCATCCGGCGGAGCTCGCGCCCCATCGCCTGTTTGCTCGCCGCCCCGGCGACCGGGATCAGCCCGGCACCGGTCAGATAGTCGTACGTCGACGCAGGGGTCGGCACGAACTCGTTCGCGAGCATCCCGCCGCCGACGATCCCGTCGTTCCCGTGCCGGAAGTCGCACGTGGCGACCGAGACCCCGGGCCCGACGAGATCCATCACCTCGTCCTCGAACAGTCCGACCGCACCGGCGTACACATGGGCCTGCAAGTGGCGGCCGACCTGATCCTGGTTGTTGCCGAGGCCGTGCGGCTCGCCGTCGTGCGCGCTGTTCAGCAGCAGCCGCGGTGTCTCCGAGGCGCCCGCCGCGACGACGACCTCCGTGCACGCGACGGTACGGCGCCAGATCCCGCCGTACCCGTCACTCGCGGCGAGCGCGACGCCGACGACCCGGCCGGTCGCATCCGTCACCAAGCGCTCGGCAGTCGTCTCGGTGACCAACGTGCAGTTGCCTGTCGCCAGCGCCGCCGGGAGCGCGGTGTTGTGCGTCCCGCTCTTCGCCTCCACCGGACACGCGAACCCGACGCACTGCGCGCATCGCACGCACCCGGACCGCCCTTGATAGTCGACCGAGTTGATCAGCAGCGGCACGTCGAGAGTCCCCCATCCCAAGCGCTCCGCCGCAGCCACCAGCCGCTGCGCCGATCCGGTCCGCGGCAGAGGCGGCATCGGCAACGGAACCGATCGCGGGTCATGCCACGGGTCCGCCCCGCCGCCGCTCACGCCGAACCGCTGTTCCGCCAACGAGTAGTAGGGCTCGAGGTCGTCGTACGAGATCGGCCAGTCGGCGAGTGCGCTTCCTTCCGGTACGCCGTACGTCGTCGCCATCCGGAAGTCGCGCGGGACGAACCGCCAGGCCTGCGCGCCGTACACCCGCGTTCCGCCGCCGACCGTGAACGCGTTGTTCCCCCACCCGCCGTCGGGTGGCAGCACCTCGCGTCGGACCCCGTCCACCACCGACACCCGTGGTCGCCCGGCCGGGTCCGGATCCGTTGCCGCGGGCAACCCCACGACCGAGCGCGGATTCCGCAGGTGGTCGTGGGAGAGCGATTCGGTCGACGGGTAGCTCCCGAGCTCCACCACCAGCACGGACCGCCCCGACTCGGCGAGCACCTGCGCCGTCGTACCCCCACCGGCGCCCGAGCCGACCACCACGCAGTCGTACCGCTCCGCCAGGTCCGCGCGCGCCGTCACGTCGAGCGACGTGTGCACCGGCGCGTACTCCGGCGTACGCCAGCCGACCGTCTCCCAGGCGGACGGCTGCGCGTAGTAGCCCTGCGCGATCAACCGCACCAGCCAGGCGCCGTCCGGGTCGTCCAGCACCCGATCGAACTCGACCGCCAGCGCACGCTCCACCCGCGCCTGCCAGTCCGGCCGATCCACCGTCAACACCTGCTCGACGAACCCGACCGCCCCACCACCAGTCCCACCGCCAGACCCAGGCACAGCAAACTCCGCCAACCGCCCGAGCACACCCCGCTGCTGTTCAGACAAGCGCATCGTCAAATCCTTTCACGCACTACCGGTCGCCGCATGGCGCCCGCGGCAGGTACCGCGCGGCCCGTTGGCTTTGTACTTGCCGGTCCATTTTTCGCGAGCAACTCTGTGGGCATGGCACTTGACGACTATTACCTGCTCGGGCGGTCCGGACTGCGCGTCAGCCGGCTCGCGCTGGGCACGATGAACTTCGGACAGGCGGGCTTCCACGCGCCGTACGGGAAGACCGAGGACGAGGCCCGGGCGATCTTCCGGACCTATGTCGAAGCCGGCGGCAACTTCATCGACACCGCCGACTTCTACACCGCGGGTGAGAGCGAACGGATCCTCGGCCGGCTGATCGCCGAGGCGGGCGTCCGGGAGCGGATGGTGCTCACCACCAAGGCGACCAACAGCGTCGACTCCGGCGACCCGAACGCGGGCGGCAACAGCCGCAAGCACCTGATCCGCGCCCTCGACGAATCGCTGCGCCGGCTCGGCACCGACTATGTCGACCTCTTCCTGCTGCACACCTGGGACCGCATCACCGGAGTCGACGAGGTACTGCGAACCCTCGACGACCTCGCCCGCGCAGGCAAGATCCGGTACGCCGGACTCTCCGACGTACCGGCCTGGTACGCCGCTCGCGCGCAGACCCTCGCCGACGCGCATTCGCTGACGCCGATGGTCAGCCTGCAACTGCCGTACTCGCTGATCGAGCGGACGGTCGAGACCGAGCACGTCCCGGTGGCGCAGCAACTCGGGTTGGGGATCACCGCGTGGAGCCCGCTCGGCGGCGGCTTCCTGACCGGGAAGTACCAGCGTGACGCCGCGCAGCAGATGGCGGGCGAGGGCCGGCTCACCGGTGACGGGGCGGCCGGGCAGTCCTGGACCGACCGGCAGTGGGACCTGCTGACGACCGTGCGGGAGGTGGCCGACAAGCTCGGCGTGACGATGGCGCAGGTGGCGGTCAACTGGGCGGCGACCCAGCCAGGCGTGGCGTCGGCGATCGTCGGCGCGAGCCGCCCGGAGCAGCTCGAATCGAGTATCGCGTCGCTCGACTTCGAGCTGCCTGCCGAACTGCGGGCAGCGCTCGACGACGCGAGCGCCGTGCCGCCGTCATCGGTGTACCGGATGTTCACGCCGGAGTACCAGGGCTGGTTGGTGAACCCCGGCGCGAGGGTCGCCGACAAGCCGACCGGCTACCAGCCGCCGGTGCTCAACTGGTCTCAACCTGCACGGAGGTAGTCCAGGCACAGGTCGAGCGCGTACTCCAGATGGGTCGAGGAACCGGACGCCATCAGGATCGCGACGCCGCCCTGGATCGCGGCGATCAGCGCGGCCGAGGCGCGGGCGGGATCCACGTCGGAACGGATCTCGCCCGCGGCCTTCATCTCCTCGATGCCGGTCGCGAGGCGCTCCTGCCACTGCGCGAGCAGCGTGGCGGTGACCGCCTGCGCGGCGGGCGTGTGCCGCCCGATCTCGGTGATGAGGACGCCGAGCGGGCAGTTCACGCCCTGCCGCCGGTACTTCTCGACGACGATGTCCCGCCACTCGCGCCAGGCGTCCCAGCTGGTCAGCTGACCGAGCTGTGGCTCCTGGTCCTCGAGCACCTGCTCGGCCTCGCGCTCCGCGACCGCGAGCAGCAGTTGTTCCTTGCCCTCGGGGAAGTAGTGGAAGAGCTGGCTCTTCCCGGTGCGGCTGCGCTGCCCGATGTCGTCGAGCTTCACCGCATTGATCCCCCGCTCGCGGATCTCGGCCGCGGCCGCCGCGACGATCCGCTCCCGCGTCGCCGCACCCTTCGCTGTCAACACATCGGCAAATGTACCGGTCGGTCTAAGACCGCTTGCCGTTCAGCTCCGCCAGCTTCCCGAACACCAGCTTCGGTGTCCGCTCCCCGTCGTCCCCGACCGCGACCAGCCCGTACGACGAGAGGTCGAGGTCGTGCGCCGGATCGTCGGGGCGGTGCGGCAGGCCGAAGCCCGCGTAGCTGAACCAGAACGCCGCCGCCAGCTCGATCCGGTCGAACTCCTCGACGAGTGCGTAGAGGTACTCCACTTGTTCCTCCTCCCGTCGCTCGAAGGCACCGTTGAGCGCCGGCGGGTCGACACTGCGGTTCACGATCATCCAGCCGGTCCCGCCGCGGTCAGCCGCACCGCGGTACGCGCAGCAGCCGAACTCGGTCGCGACGACCGGCTTCCCCCACTTCGACCGCGCCCGGAGCTCGTCGGCGTACGTCGCCCGGTTGGCCGCGTCGCGGTACGCGTCGACGCTGACGATGTCGAAGAGGTCCCAGTTCACGTCCTCCCACATCCCGGCCGCGTAGGTGATGCGGCCCCCGAACGCCCCGCGCCCCGCCGACACCAACTGCTGCTGTACGTCGCCCCAGCGCGCGAGCCCTGCCTGCAACTCGGTGACCTTGGCCGGATCGGTCCAGGTCGCCGGGTCCGCCATCACCGCGAGCCGCTCCCCCGACGTCCCGCCGGGAATGAAGCCCTTGCAGAACACCGACAGCTCGCACCCGAGCACCAGCACGACCTCACCACGACCGGACTGCCGCAGCTTCTCCGCCCGACCGGCACAGTCGGCAAGGAAGGCGATGAACGCGTCCGGCTCCAGATCCATCGGCACCGGCGAGAACCACAGGTCGAGCCCGGCCGCGAGCGCCGCCTCCCCCGCGGCCTCCAGCCGGTCCGGATCGTTGCCCGAGACCCGGACCGCGGGAGCACGCAACTCGTTCGCGATCACCGCCAGGTCCTGGCGCGCGACGTCGGCGTCGAAGCGCTCGTGTGTGTCCCGGCCGTCGTACCGCAGGCCGGTGTCGTAGTTCACCCCGATGGCGTGCATGCTCGGCAGCGTAGCAAGCAAACTCATACTCAGTACATCTTTTTATCCGGTATGGTTCAACCGTGAACCAGAACGGCCGCCGGGAGCGGAAGAAGGCCGAGCTCCGCAGCCGGATCTCCGAGGTGGCGACCGCGCTCTTCCTCGAGCGCGGGTTCGATGCGGTGTCGGTGTCCGAGATCGCCGAGGCGGCCGACGTCGCGCGGCCGACGGTGTTCGCGCACTTCGCCCGCAAGGAAGACCTGCTGTTCGACCGCTATCCCGAGGCGGAGGCGCTGGTCGTTGGCGCGGTCAACGACCGGCCGGCGGGTACGTCGGCGGTACTGGCACTGTCCGACCTGCTCGTCAGGCTCGCCGACGAAGGACACCCGCTCGCCACGATCCGCGGTCACTTCCGCCGGTTCTGGGAGGTCGTCGCCGAGTCCCGCGCGCTACAGTCCCGGGCCCGCGAGCTCACCGATCACCTCGAGCAGGCCATCGCGGCCGCCATGGCGAACACCGCCGTACCCGATCCCGAGCTGACCGCGGCCCTGACCGTTGCTGCCTACCGCACCGTTCACCTCCGAGCGGTACGCCGGATCCTCGCCGGCGAGGACGCGGCGGCCGTCGCAACCGAGCACCGCGAGCACACCATCCACGCCCTCGCAGTCGTCGACGGTCACTTAACGAACATGGCTCGCGATGGTGTGGGCGCAGGTGAGGGACTCGGTATGTGAGGTGTCGACCTCGATGTCGTACGTGATGCCCTCGTGGACGACGGAGGCCTGCTTCTCGGCCATGCCGCCGGCTCGGTTGCCGCGGGCGATCTCGCGGCCGGCGGCGATCTCGGGTGCGCAGTGGACGCCGACCCAGAGCGTCTCGACGTCGCCGATCGCGTCGCGCCAGCGCTGCTGGGAGCTGGTGCCGCCGAGGAACACGTCGTCGACGATCACCCGGCCACCGGCACGGCACATCGCGACGACCCCCGCGGTCCAGGCCGCTTCGAGCTCCCGGAACGCCGGGCCGACGGACACTTCGCCACCCGGCCCGATCACGATGCCCTCCGGCGAGCCCTCCAGATCGGCGGGCAGCGCGTCCACGAAGTCGTCCACGCTGAGCGCGAGCCACGGCTCCGCCAGGACCGCCTGCAGGCACCGCACGATCCCGGTCTTCCCGGAGCTGGACCCACCGTTGATGATGATCAGTCGAGCCGTCACGCCCGCAAGGCTAGGGCCTCGCGCTGCGCGCTCTCGACCGGTTTACGCCGCGCCAGCGCCAGGAACGGCACCGCGAGCACCTGGATCACCGCCGACACCAGGTACGCCGTCCCGTACCCCCACACGTCCGCGGTCCGGCCGAGCGCCGGCTGGATCACCACGCCACCCGCCGACCCGAGCAGGTTGTCGAACGACAGCACGGTCGCCCGCTGCTCCGACGGGATGTGACTGTTCAGGTACGCCTGCCGCACCGGCGACATCGCGGCGAACATCGTCCCCCAGCCCATCAGCAGCACCAGTGCGAGCCCGAACGACGTGACCAGCCCGATCGACGCGATCAGAACGCCGGACACCACGATCGCCGCGATCAACGTCCGGATCCGGTCCCGGAACACGCGTGCCAGGTACGACGCCGACGCCCCGCCCGCGATCTGCGCCCCCGCGACGATCCCGGCCGACAGACCCGCGACGGCGTACGAGCCGGTGTGCCCGTACAGCTGCAGGAGATAGGGCTGCGCGGCGTAGAACCCGTACACGCTGACTCCGGCCGTGAACGGGCCGGCCAGCATCACCCAGCGCACCCGCCGGTTCAGCAGGCCGTGCCGCAGCGAGGCGCGCACGATCCCGCTCATCTCGCCGCGCACCGAGACCCGCTGCTTCGGCGTGAACCCGATGTCCCGCATCGAGCGCCACGCGACCGCGAACGTGGCCGTCAGCAACAGTGCGCGGGCGACGTACGGCATCCCGAGGTTTGTGATCTGGGCCAGTACGCCACCGCCGATCGAGCCGGCCAGCATCGCGATCCCGTTCGCCACCTGACCTTTCGCGAACGCGTCGTCCAGCGACCCGCGGTACCCGGTCGCGTGCAGCCCGTCGACCAGCCACGCCTCGGTCGCGCCGCTGAAGAACGTGAACCCGAGACCGAGCAGCGCCGACACCACGGCCCACCACCCGAACGCGGCGTGGGTCCGCCACAGCAGCAGGTAGAGCAGCGTCGTACCGATCAGCGTGGCCGTCCCCAGCAGGTACGACGCCCGCCGGCCGACCGTGTCCGCGACCACGCCGGTCGGGACCTCGAACAGGACCATCCCGGCGGTGAAGAACGCGTTCGCGGCGAACGCCTTCCCGACGCTCAGTCCGGCGTCCAGCAGGAACAACGTGTTGATCCCCCAGATCATCGACGATGCGCCCGTCGACACCACGACCAGGGTGAGGTAGGTCCGCAGTACTCGCTCGGCTGTCATACCCGGTACGTCGGAACCGTCCGCGGCTGCTCGACATGCGCGCCGTGAGCTCTCCAGGCGGGTAGTGTCCCGGGACGTGACGGATCAGCAGGCGCACAGCGCCACGCCGCGCGACCCAGCGCCCAACGCGCCGCACCCCTCGGTGCACGACACGGTGAAGCTCGCCGTGGTGGTCGGCGCGCTCGGTGTCGTCTTCGGCGACATCGGCACCAGCCCCATCTACACCCTGCAGACGGTCTTCAACCCCGAGGACCCGCACCCGGTGCCGCTCAACGACAACAACGTGTACGGCGTGGTGTCGCTGATCTTCTGGTCGGTGATGATCATCGTCACCGTCACGTACATCCTGCTGACGATGCGTGCGGACAACAACGGCGAGGGCGGCGTGGTGGCGCTCATCACGCTGCTCCGCAAGTGGACCCGTACGCACCCCGGCCGCAAGGCCTCCGCGGCACTGGCGACGGTGGGTCTGTTCGGCGCCTCACTGTTCTTCGGCGACGGTATGATCACGCCGGCGATCTCGGTCCTGTCCGCGGTCGAGGGCGTCAAGACCGTCCAGCCATCACTCGGCGAGTACGTGATCCCGATCACCGCGGTGATCATCATCGGGCTGTTCATGGTCCAGCGCCGCGGCACCGAGACGATCGGCCGGGCGTTCGGTCCGGTGATGATCCTGTGGTTCGTGGTGATCGGCGCGGCCGGGGTGGGCGGCATCCTCGAACACGTCCAGATCCTCAAGGCGCTCTCCCCGACGTACGCGATCGGGTTCCTGGCCGGGCACTTCCACATCGCGTTCTTCGCGCTCGCGGCGGTCGTGCTGTCGATCACCGGCGCCGAGGCGCTGTACGCCGACATGGGGCACTTCGGCCGGAAGGCGATCAGCCGCGGCTGGCTGTTCCTGGTGCTGCCGGCCCTCACGCTCAGCTACCTGGGCCAGGGCGCGCTGCTGCTGAAGAACCACGAGAACATCAGCAGCCCGTTCTTCCTGCTGGTCCCGAGTTGGGGGCGGCTGCCGCTGGTCCTGCTCGCGACCGCTGCGACCGTGATCGCGTCACAGGCCGTCATCACCGGTGCCTACTCGGTGATGGCCCAGGCCGCCCAGCTCGGGTACCTGCCGCGGCTCCGGGTGACGCACACGTCGGCGACGACGATCGGCCAGATCTACGTCCCGTTCGTGAACTGGCTGCTGTTCGTGTCGGTGCTGACGCTGATCTTCGCGTTCCGCAGTTCGGCCGCGCTCGCGTACGCGTACGGCATGACGGTGACCGGGACCATCACGATCACCACACTGCTGTTCTTCTACGTCGCGCACTACCGCTGGAACATCCCAAGGTGGCTGATCCTGCTCGGCGCGGTCCCGCTGCTGCTCATCGACGGCCTGTTCATCGCGGCGAACCTGACCAAGCTGCTGCACGGCGCGTGGCTGCCGCTGCTGATCGCGCTCTCCGCGTTCACCGTGATGACGACCTGGCAGCGCGGCCGCGAGGTCGTCACCCAGGAGCGGGAACGGGCGGAGGGCTCGCTGCAGGAGTTCATCGACGAGCTGAGCTCCGGCAAGCTGGCGGCCCGCACGGTTCCCGGGACGGCGATCTTCCTGAACCGCGGCGGGACCAGCGCGCCGCTCGCCTTGCGGGCGAACGTCGAACACAACCAGGTCCGGCACGAGCACGTGGTGATCGTCGCGATCGAGACCGAGCCGGTCCCGCGGGTTCCGGACGACAAACGGGTGATGGTGAACGACCTCGGCTACGGCGACGACGGGATCACCCACGTCACGATCAAGTTCGGGTACATGGAGTCCCCCGATGTACCGACCGCGCTCGCGCGGCTCGCCCCGGACGAGTCCGAGGGACCGCTCGACCTCGACAAGGCGTCGTACTTCCTGTCGAAGATCGAGCTCCGGCGCGGGAAGGCGCGGACGATGGCGGGCTGGCGTAAGCAACTGTTCCTGGCCACGTCGCACATCACCGCGGACGCGGCCGAACACTTCGGTCTCCCCCGCGACCGCACGGTCATCATCGGTTCGCACATCGAGGTCTAGCCTGCGAGGTTTGGACATGGACCAGACGTACGACGAGAGTCCGCCGGTGCCGGCACTGGCCGGCCTCGTCCGCACGGTCTGGATCCAGCGCACGGGAACACAGCCGTACCCGCAACGGGATCTTCCGACCGGTGGGGTCGAGCTGCACTGCCCGGTCGGGGGCGTGCCGCGGTTGATCGGGCCGCTGACCCGGGCCCATCTGCAGACGATCCCGGCCCGGACCACGATCGTCGGCGTGCGGTTCATGCCGGGCGCCGGTACGCCGTTGCTCGGCGTACCGGCGGATGAGCTCGTCGACTGCGCGGTGGATCTGTGGGGTCCGGCGGCGGAGGCGATCGGGTGGGCGGTGGCCGGCGCCGCGACACCACAGGCGGCGTTGCTCGACGTCCAGCGGTATCTGGCCGGGCAGCAGCTACGGCCTGATCCGGTGGTGGCCGAGATGGTACGCCGGTTGATGCCGTGGGAGCCGACCGGGATCGCGACCCTCGCGGACGATCTCGCGTTGTCGGAGAGCCAGCTGCGGCGGCGGTGCCTGACCGCGATCGGGACCGGACCGAAGGCGTTGCAGCGGACGCTGCGGTTCCAGGGGTACCTCGCGCTCGCGCAGGCCGGGTTCGGGAGCGGGCTCGCCGGCCTCGCGGCCGAGACCGGGTACGCCGATCACGCGCACCTGACCCGCGAGTGCGTACGACTGACCGGAGTGACACCGCGAGACCTGCTCGGCGACAAGGCCGACCGGTGCGACTGCGGTCACGACCACTCGGCGTCGTACCGGCCGTTCCTCGCCGGGTGGTACGACCGTTTCGTTCAAGCGCAGCGCGGGCGTCCGCTTCTAGCGTCGGCTCATGGAACTGATCGGTCCTGACCACGAGCGGTACGACGAGCTGCGGCGGCCGGCGCATCCGCAGTACGCCGGGATCCGCCCACACGTCATCGCACGGTGTGAGTCGACCGGCGATGTGGTCGAGGCGCTGTCGTACGCCCGCTCGAACAACCTCCCGCTGACTCCACGAGGCGGGGGCCACTGCTTCGCGGGCCGCTCCTCCACCACCGGCGTGATGCTCGACCTGTCGACGCTGAGTGCGATCTCAGTTCGGGACACGGTTACGACGATCGGGGCCGGGGCCCGGTTGGCGGGGGTTTATCGAGAGCTGCATCGGCACGGGCTGACGATTCCCGGCGGGTGTGGGCCGACGGTAGGAATCGCGGGGCTGACGCTCGGGGGTGGACTCGGGCTGCTTGGGCGGCGCTACGGTCTCACGTGCGACCGGCTTCTTGCCGCGACCGTGGTGCTTGCTGACGGCACCATCGTGACCTGTGACGCGGAGCGTGATTCCGATCTGTTCTGGGCCTTGCGTGGTGCGGGTGGCGGTCAGTTCGGCGTCGTCACGTCGCTCACCTTCGCCGCCGTACCCTCGCCGCAGGCAACCCTGTTCGTCATCACCTGGCCGCGGGCGCGAGCTGCCGAGGTGATCGCTGCGTGGCAGGGCTGGGCTCCGGATGCTCCGGACGACATCACCGCCTCGCTCGAGGTGACCGCGGACGGTGTGAAGGTGTTCGGCGCCGCGCTCGGTCGCTTCGATCCGGGCCCGCTCGGCGACGGCGAGATCGCGTTGCGGGACGATCTCAGCTGGCCCGATCTCAAACGCACTCTGTCCGAAGGCGAGCCGGACGATCGTGTCATCCACAGCAGGTCCGAGTTCTTCCGAGCACCGCTGCCGCGGGACGCGGTCGCCGATCTCGTGCGGGGCGACTGCGAGTTGCACTTCACCCCGATGGGTGGCGCGTACAACCGGGTTCCTGGCGACGCGACGGCGTTCGCGCATCGCGGCGAGCGGTTCCTGCTCGAACACGTGGGTCCTGAGCGGGACGCCGTACGAAGGTCGTGGGCACTCGCCCATCGGTTCGCGTCCGGGCGGGTCTACCAGAACTTCCCCGATCCCGAGCTGACCGATTGGGCAACGGCGTACCACGGGGAGAACTTCGACCGGTTGAGCGGCATCAAGCAGAAGTACGACCCCGACGGCGTGTTCCACTTCCCGCAAGCACTTGGAGGTGCCCGATGATCGTGCTGTACATGAGTATGTCGCTCGACGGCTTCGTGGTCGGCCCGGACGACAGCTTCGACGAGCCGATGGGGCGCGGCGGTTTCCGGCTGTTCAACTGGCTCGACGACCGCAACGGCGACGGCCCGAGCGCACAGGTGTACGCCGAGGGTCAGGCGACCGGTGCGTTGATCGCGGGACGGCGTACGTACGAGCATGCTCGCCGGTGGCAGGGTGACCACCACGACGGCGTACCGATGTTCATCCTCACGCGTCACGTGGACCCCGACGACGTGCCGCCCGGAACGGCGCAGTACGTCACCGATCCCGCCGAGGCCGCGGCCCTGGCCAAGGCCGCGGCCGGCGACCGCAACGTGATGGTCCACGGCGCCGGCGCCGCTCAGGCACTGCTCCGCGAGGGCCTCATCGACGAACTCGAGCTAAGCGTCGTCAACGTCCTGCTAGGCCGGGGCCGCCGCCTCTTCGACAACCTCCCCGCCGAATACATCGAACTCGAACAGGTCCGCCAACTCCCCGCGCGCGACGTCACCCATCTCCGCTACAAGGTCGTGAAGTGACTCCGCGAAGACCCGCCTGAACCGCTCGGCAGCGACCCCGGACGAGTCGCCGGGGATCTCTTAACTGCAGGTGGGAAAAATGTTCGGCCTGGGGTCTTGAGGGCGTTGGGAATTGGCCTCAGGATGTGGTGCGACTGATCCACGCCCCTGGGGAGGTTGTCCGCATGTGGAAAGCTCTGCTGCTGGCTGTCGCCGGCGCACTGGTGATCGTGTCACCCGCCGAAGCGGCCGCACCCGAGCCCGTGTACGCACCCGACAACTCGGTCGCCGATCCCGGCATCCTGCGCTCCGGCGGTGACTTCTATGCGTTCACCACCGGGCCGAACGGCCGCGTCAGCCGCGGCGACACCGCGAGCGGACCGTGGTCGAGCGTGGGTACGGCGCTCGAAACCGCGCCGGCGTGGATGGACACCACCGCGGACGTGTGGGCACCGGATGCCTGGCAGACGTCGGCCGGCTACGTCCTCTATTACTCGGCCGTCGCGAAGAGCTTCGGCGGGCAGCGGTGCATCGGCGTCGCCACGTCGTCGCAAGCCGGCGGCCCGTACCAACCGATCGGCGACGCTCCACTCGTCTGCCCCGACGGGCGGCACGGCGGCGAGGACGCCGTACCCGGGCGGCCCATCGCGGCGGCGGGTGTGATCGACCCCTCCCCCTTCCAGGACAGCGACGGGAACCGTTTCCTGCTCTACAAGACCCAGCAGATCCCGTCGTCGCTGCGGATGGTCGCGCTCGACGACGCCGGCCTGCATGCGGCGGGCTCCGACAGCCGCGAGTTGCTGCGACGCGACGGCATCATCGAGAACCCGACGATGGTTCAGCGCGGATCGCAGTACATCTTGTTCGCGTCGCGCTACGGCTACGACAACTGCAGCTACGCGACCGTCTGGCTGCGCTCCACCGATCGCTGGAACTTCACCGGTGCCACCGAGAACTCGCTGATGACGTCGGCCGGCACCGGCCTCTGCGGTCCCGGCGGCGCCGACGTCACCCCGTCCCTCGACGGCGGCTGGCGGATCTTCCTGCACGCCTGGGTCTGCGGCACCGGCACAACCCCCTGTACCGACGCGCAGATCACCAACGGCGACCCGCACCGCCGAGTCCTGTACGCCGCCATCCTCAACTGGTCCGCCGGCAACACCCCGTCCGTCGGCGCCTTCCTCTGACCCTCAGAGCCAGGGCGGGAGCGGCTCGGCCGGAGCACCGTCCGCGGTGGTGAGGTTGGAGTAGGCGCGGCCGGACAGATACGCGGCCTGGTCCGGAAGCGGGCCTTCGATCGCCGGTACGTCGCCGCGCTGCGTGCGGATGTCTTCGCAGAGGGCCACCAGGAAGTCCCGCGGAAGGTCGGCGAAGGTGAGCCCGGTGCCGAGGTCGACGGCGTGGATCAGCACCTCGCGGGACCGCATCCACGGGATCCGGGTCGCCGGGATCGGCTCGCCCTGCGACGTGCGGACCTGCGTCTGCCACTGATCATCGGTCAGCTCGGCGAAGGCGTCCGACAACGTCCGCGCCGACGTGTCGAACCACGAGCGCAGTACGTCGTCCGGCCGGTTCGCGCTCGCTTCGATGTCGGCGTTGCGGGCCTCCCGCGACGGGTACATCGGGCGCTCCTCGCCGGTGCGCGCCCAGTACACCAGGTTGCCCAGCGCCTCGGCGTTCAGGGACAGATGCGCCGCGACGTGCCGGCGCGACCACCCCGGTAACAGCGACGGTGCGTCCAGATCGGCGAGTGCCTCGCGGCACAGCGCCGTACCGTCGTCGATCCACTGCTGCACGCGGTCCATGGTGCGAACCTAGCCGACCGACGGCGCGGGTTCTTGCTCCGGTGGGGTCTTGTGGTGAGACTGAGCCGATGAAGGAGGGGACCCTCGGATGGTGACGACGATCGGAGTGGTGGGACCGTCGGACCTGGTCACCTCCACGAGCCGGATCGTCAAAGGGCTGCGTGGAGTAGAGGTCGTCCCACTGCGGTACCGGCGCGAGACGGACACACCCAAGGTGATGGCCGAGGCGCCCGGCAGCGTCGACGCGTGGTTGTTCACCGGCGTCGTGCCGTACCAGATCGCGGCAGCGCAGGACCTGCTCGACCGTCCGGCCGCGCACGTCGAGTACACGGGCGCGACGCTGATGCGCGCATTGGTCCAACTGCTCCGCGAGGGGCGGGACGTGACCTCGCTGAGTATCGACGTACTCGACGAGGCGGAGGTCCGCGAGACGTTCGACGAGGTCGGGCTGCCGACCCGCGGCGTGCGCGTGCTGCCGTACCGGCCGGGGCTCAGCCTCGACGACATCCTCGCCTTCCACCACGAGGCCCGCGCGACCGTGGCGATCACCTGTCTGCGGTCGGCGTACGAGAAGCTCCGGACCGAGCAGACGACCTTGCGGCTGGCACCGTCGGTGCACTCCGTCCGGAGCGCGGTGAACAGCCTGCTGCTCGTCCATGACGCTTTGCGCAGTGACGATGCGCAGATCGCGCTCGGTCTGGTCGAGATCTCCCCCGACGCCGAGAGCGCGCTGCGGCGCGAGGCCGGCTCCCTCGGCGGCAGCGTGATCCGGTACGACGACAAGCGCTGGCTGGTGATCGCGACTCGTGGACCGCTGGAGCAGGCGACCGCCGCGTTCACCGAACTCGGCATGCTGACTCGCCTGAAGGAGCAATTCGGACCCGTCCGGATCGGGTTCGGCATCGGCGGTTCCGGGACCGAGACCGAGGCGCTGGCCCGTCGCGCGCTCGGCCGGGCGAAGACCGCGGGGCGGACCGCTGCGGTGGTGTCGCTGCGCAACGACATCGACCTCGTGCTGGTCGGCGGTGCGGCGCCGCGGGCCCAGCAGCGGTCGAAGTTGCAGCTCCTCGCGCAGCGCGCGGGGCTCTCCAAGGCGACTCTCGAGCGGTTGCAGGAGCTCGTGCACAGCACCGAGGAGGACGGTCTGACCACGCGGTCGGTGGCCGACCACCTCGGGATCCAGCCACGCACAGCGCGCCGGGTCCTGAACCGGCTCGAGCGGGCCGGCCTCGCGGATGCGACCGGAACCCAGCTCGGCACCGGCAGCGGCCGCCCGCTGGTCGTCTACCGCGTTCATCTCTGATTGTTTCCCGAACGGTTGACGCACCGACGCACGTCCGGCTAATTTCAGCCATGACCGTAATTCAGTGCGTTCCGTCCCGGGAGGCCTTGTGGACAAGCGATTCGCACGGGGATTGATCACTACTCTGGTCGTCTGCGCAGGTTTGGTGAGCGTTTCTGCTCCGGCCCGCGCCTCCATTCCGGTCGTGACCGAAAGTCCAATGGTCACCAGTCTCGGTCCGGCCTCCGCCGTGACCTCGACGAGTGTCGCCGAGCAGGTCGGCGACCGGATCTGGACCATCACGTCCGGCGTCTCGCCCGTCCAGGTCGGCGCCTTCGATCCGGTCAGCCGGACCGTCGACCGCAAGCTCTCGCTGCCCACCGGCGCCGGCGCCTGGGCGATGACACATGTCGGCACCGACCTGTACGTCGGCCTGTACACACCCGGCGACGTCTACAAGATCGACACCACGAGCGGGACCGCCACCAAGGTCGCCCAGTTCGGATCGTTCATCTGGTCGATCGCGGCCACGCCCGACGGCAAGATCGTTGCCGGCACCTACCCGGACGGCGCGGTCCACGAGTACGACCCCGCCACCGGCGCCACCAGGTCGTACGGCGCCGCCGTACCCGGGCAGCAGTACGTCCGGAGCATCGCGGCCGACGCGACCACGATCTACGCCGGCGTCGGCACCCAGGCGCACCTGATCGCCATCGACCGCGCCACCGGCACCCGCCGCGACGTCCTGCCCGCCGCGTACGCCGACCGTACGTTCGTCGCGACACTCGCCCTGAACGGCACCAAACTCGCCGCGAGCTTGTCCCCCACCGGCACGATGCTCGTCTTCGACACCGCCGACCTGAGTCGCCCGGTCGAGGTGCAGACCCCCGGCGGCGACCAGTACGTCACCGCGATCACGCTGGATGGGGCCGACATCTACCTCGGCACCCGCCCGTCCGGCACGCTCTACCGCTACCGCGACAACACGCTCACGCGACTCGGTTCGCCGTACGACGGTGCGTACTTCAACCGCATCTTCGTCGAGGGCTCGACAATCCGCGCGGAGCTGACCAGCCAGGTCGTCGACTTCGACGAGGCGACCGGGACGTTCACCGGCACCGACCTCGGGCAGGCCGGGCTGCCGCCCGCGCCGGAGCAGGCGATGGCGATCGCCGCGACGCCGACGTCGGTCCTGGTCAGCGGCAAGGCCGGCGTCCAGGTCCACGACCTCGCGAGCGGCACCAGCACGCGCACGTTCCTCCCGGGCGAGGCGAAGACGCTCACGCCGGTCGGCCAGAGCGTGTACCTCGGCGTTTACACACTGGCCCGCCTGTGGCAGATGAAACCCGACGGCTCCGATCTCCACGAGCTCGGGCAGATCGGCAACGAGCAGACCCGCCCGACCGACGACGCGTACGACGCCCGCTCGGGCACCTGGCTGATCTCCACCGAACCCGACTACGGCAAGTACGACGGAACGCTCGTCGAGCAGCACCTGGACTCGGGGCAACGCGAGGTCCACCGCGGCGTCGTACCGCACCAGTCGATCCGGTCGGTCACCACCGCGGACGGGATCGCGTACCTCGGCGGCGCGACCCGGAACAGTCTCGGAACGGAACCGATCTTGCCCGAGGCAACCGTCGTCGCGTTCGATCTGAAGCGCAATCGGGTGCTGTGGGAGACCGCTGCGTTGCCCAAGGCACAGAGCTACAGCGACGTCGTCGGCTATCGCGGCCGCCTCTACGCGACCACGGACGACGGACGGCTCGCCGTACTCGATCCGCACACCGGAAAGGTGCAGGACACGGCGTCGATCGGCACCGGACAAAGCAGGCTCACGATCGCCCGCTCCGGTCTCTACGGCACCGACAACCAGCGGGTCTTCAAGGTCGACGGCGCCAAGGTCACCACCGTCGTCGACGGCCTGTCCGCGCAGATCTACAGCTATCCGCTGATCACCACGTCCCACAACGGCGACGCGCTCTACACGATCAAGGGCCGCGACCTGGTCCGGATCGACGGTCTGCGATGAGACTCCCCCGCCGTACCGTCCTCGCCGCCGCTGTCGCCGCCGGCACGCTCGCCCAACTACCCGCCTACGCGGAGGACAGTCCCATCGACGGCTCTACGCTGCCCACGTTCGGACCGGCCTGTCTGACCGCCGCCGTCGTCGCGAGCGCCGTCCACGACGGCCGCGTGTACGTGATCAGTCGCGGCATCGTCCCACCCCGGCTGACCGAGCTCGACCTCACCACCCGGAAGGTCACGCGAACCGTCGAACTCCCGGTCGGCGAAGGCGGCTGGGCAATCACCGTTGCGGCCGGCAAGATCTACGTCGGCCTGTACCCGGTCCCCGACGTGTACTGCTTCGACCCCGCCGACGGCTCGCTCATCCGCGTCGGCAGTCTCGCGGGCGCCGACGGCTTCGTCTGGGACCTGACCACCGCACCGGACGGCCAGGTCTTCGCCGTCAGCTACCCGAACGGGACGGTCTGGCAGATCGATCCCGCCACCAACGCCCTCACCAAGCTGGGCGCGCCGGTCGCGGGCGCGCAGTACGCCCGGTACGTCGGTGCGGCCGGCGACCACGTCTACGCGGGGATCTACACACCCTCGCAACTCGTGGATTACGACCGCACCACCTCGACGTTCCGCGACCTGACGCCGGAGTCGATCCGCGGCCAGAAGTTCGGCCCGTTCGCGGCGACCGCGGACCGCCTGTACGTCGGGAGCGACGGTGCGCTCACCACGATGGCGCTCGACGGCACGGACGTCCGGACCCTCCCGCTACCGGCCGGCGAGACCGGCATCGACACGCTGACGGTCGGGCCCGACGGGACGGCGTACGTCACGACTCGTGGATCGGGGACCGTCTGGTCCTCGGACGGCACCAAGTTCACCGCGATCGCGACGCCGGCGCCGCAGGACGAGCACCGCAAGATCGAGTTCCTCGACGAGAAGACGCTCCTCGGTTCGACCGGCTCCGGCGTTCTGTGGTGGCTGGATGTCACCACCGGATCCTTCGAGTTGCTCGATCTCCTCGACGCCGGGTTCACCGCGGCGGCCGACAAACCGCAGTCCATCGTGCTCGGCGATCCGAACCTCTACGTCGGCGGCCATTGGGTGATCACCGAGCACGCCGGCGACGAGACCCGCCGGTTCCGGGTCGCGGGGGAAGCGAAGACCCTCACCTGGATCCGCGGCGAGCTGTACTCCGCCCTGTACCCGAGCACCGAGATCGTCCGGGTCAACCCGCGCAGCGGCGATGTCCACTCCTTCGGCGTGATCGGTCATTCCCAGCTCCGCCCGTGGCAGGCGGCGTACGACGAGGCGACCAAGCTGCTCGCCGTCGCCACCGCACCCGGTACCGGCAAACTCACCGGCGCCCTGACGCTCCTCGACGTCCGGACCGGCGAGCTCGACGTCCACTACGGCGTACTCCCGGACCAGAGCGTCATGACCGTCGCGATCGCGGACGGCGTCGCGTATCTCGGCGGCGACGTGGTCGGCGGTGGCGGCGTCACCGCGACCCGCGCGTCGGCAGCGATCGCAGCATTCGACCTGCGTCGCCGCGAGCTGCTCTGGACCGTCGAACCGTTCGCCGGCGAGCGCTCGATCCAGAGCGTCGCCGTCCACAACGGCATCCTGTACGGCGTCCTGAAACGGACCAGCGGCGGGTGGTTCACCTACGACCCGCGCACCGGGACCGCGATTCGGGGCGCGAACAAGCTCTCCGGCTACGGCCAGATCCACACTGACCGGACCGGGGTCTACTGTGAAACGAACTTCGGCGGGAACCTGTACCAGCTCGGGCCGGACCTCACCGAGGCGAAACTCCTGGTCGGCAAGCTCGGTGACGGCTGGTTCACGGTGCCGCAACTGACGCCCGTACGCGGTGCGCGGCAGACCGTCTGGGGTCTGGCGGACCGTGATCTCGTTCAGCTCCCGTTGCCCTAAGCAAATATCGGAGGGATGGCCGCAATGCAGAACAGCCAACTCGCGCGCGACGGTGGTACGCCGGTCCGCACCGAGCCGCTGCCGTCGGTGATGAACGCCAGCGGCCGCCGGTTCGGCGACGACGAGGTCAAGGCGGTCGAGCGGGTGCTCCGCAGCGGCATGCTCTCGGCCACGTGGGGCGCCGAGGTACCGGCGCTGGAACTGGAGTTCGCGTCCCTGCTCGGCGCCGGGCACGCGGTCGCGTGCAGCTCGGGTACGGCGGCGCTGCACCTCGCCGTCGCCGCGGTGAACCCGGACCCGGGCGACGAGATCATCACGACCCCGATCAGCGACATGGGCACCGTGTTCCCGATCATGATGCAGAACGCCGTACCGGTGTTCGCGGACGTGGACCCGATCACCGGGAACCTGACGCCCGAGTCGGTCGCCGCCGCGATCACGCCGCGGACCAAGGCGGTGATCGTCGTTCACCTGTTCGGCAAGCCGGCCAGGGTGCGGGAGTTGCGGGAGCTGTGCGACCGGCACGGGATCCTGCTCATCGAGGACTGCGCGCAGGCGTACCTCGCACCGGTCGGCGACACGTTCGTCGGCCGGATCGGGCACATCGGCTGCTTCAGCCTGCAGCAGACCAAGCACATCAGCGCCGGCGACGGCGGGCTCACCGTGACCGACGACGCCCAGCACGCGCGCCGGATGCGCCTGTTCGCCGACAAGGGCTGGCCGCGCGACACCGACGAGCGGACCTACCTCTTCCTCGCGCTCAACTACCGGATGACCGAGCTGGTCGCGTCCGTCACCAGGGCCCAGCTGAACCGGCTGCGAGGCGTCGTCGAGGACCGTCGTACGGCGGCACTCCGGGCGACTGCCGCGATCGCGGACCTGGCGGGCGTCACCGCGCCACCCGACGGGCACGACCACGTGTACTGGCAGTACCCGCTGATCATCGACGAGGCCGCCGGTGACATGCGCGAGTGGGCCGCGGCACTGACCGCCGAGGGCATTCCGGCGAACGGCGGCTACCTGACCAGCCCGCTGTACGCCGCGCCGGCCGTCCGCGAGCGGATCACGTACGGCCGGTCCGGCTTCCCGCTGCAGGACGTCGAGTATCCGGTGGGTCTGTGCCCGAACGCGGAGAGCCTGATCAACAGCCGGCTGCTCGTGCTGCCCTGGAACGAGAACTACACCGAGTCCGACGTGGACGACATCGTCGCGGCGATCCGCAAGGTCCACAGTGCTTTCGGCCGGGCCTCCGGCGCCGGCAGGGTCATGGGGCCTTGACTCCCGGCCTTCTCTCGTCGCTCCAGTCGCTACGCTCCCTACGCTCCTCAGTCCAGGCCGGGAGGGCCCCATGACCACCGATCCACTGTTACTCGACTGCGACATCCTGGTCGGGCACGAGGTGACCACCGGCCGCTGGGGCCGGGCCGACGAGATCAAGGGTGTGCTCGCCGCGAGCGGGATCTCCGGTGGTGTGGTGTCCGGGTTGCGGGCGGTGCACTTCGACGTACCGTCGGGGAACGACGAGGCCCGGCAGGTTGCTGACGGCAACGGGTGGACGGCGTGCCCGGTGCTGGACCTGCGCGATCCGCTCGGTGCCGAGAAGGAGCTCGAGCGGCAGCTGGCCGGTGACACGCCGCCGCGGGCGGTCCGGCTGGCGCCGACCGCGCAGAGCGTCGAGCCGGGGTACCCCGCGTTCGGGCACGTCGTGCAGTTGCTGGTGAACGCCGGACTGACGATCTTCACCGAGGGCGACGTACGGAAGGTCGGACCGGCGCTGCGCGGGCTCGGCGCGCGGGTGGTGTTCCTCGACACGCACTTCTACTACCTCGGCGACTTCGTGATCATGGCGCGGTCGGAGCCCGGCTTCCACACCTCGACGCGGATGCTGACCGGGCCGGACTCGCTGGAGATCGTGGCCGCGGAGGTCGGCGCCGAGCGGCTGGTGCTCGGCTGCCGGACGCCGTTCCACGAGACCCGGTCGGTGGTCCGCCGGCTGCTCACGTCGAAACTCGGCCCGGACGAGATCGCACAGGCCGGCAGCCGCACCCTCGAGACCCTCTTGGAGCCCGCATGCTGATCGACGTGCACGCGCACTGGGGCCCGTGGTTCTTCTCGATGGAGACCACGAGCATCGACGTCAACATCGACCTGATCGACCGGTTCGGCATCGACCTCCAGCTGGTCTCCGCGATCGAGGGCATCGTGTACGACGCGCCGCTCGGCAACCGTTCGCTCGCCGAGCAACTGCCGGCCGACCCGCGGTTGCGCGGGATGATCGTCGTCGACCCGCGCCGCCTGGACGAGGCCCGCACCGATCTCGACGAGCTGCTCGCCGGCGACGGGCGGCAGCAGTGGGTCGGCGCCAAGATCCACAGCGAGTACAGCCGGACGCCGATCAGCTCGCCCCGGATGCGGGCGGCGATCGAGCTCACCACGGAGTACGGCCTGCCGACGCTCGTGCACACCTGGGGCGACACCGTCGTCGATCTCGCCGACGTCGCGGCCCGGGTCCCGGACGCGCGAGTGCTCGCGGGTCACATGGGCGCCAACGGCTGGCCGCGGGTCCCCGAGGCCGCCGAGCGGTCGGACCGGATCTGGTTCGAGCCGTGCTGGTCGGCGCCGGAGGCGAACCGGATCCGCTGGATCCTCGACCAGATCGGCCCGGGCCGGATGATGTTCGGGACTGACGCCACCCTGATCGACCCGTCGGTCGCCCTCGGCGCTCTGGAGGCCGCCGACCTCACGCCTGACGAGCACAAGGCGATCACCCACGAGAACGCGATCGACCTGTTCAACCTGTGAGCCCGCCTTTCCGGAAGGAATTCGTCACTAGGTGACGAATTCCTTCCGGAAAGCGGGTCAGGGGGCGACGAAGACGAGGATGTCGTGTTCGGGGCCGCGGACCTCGGGCTCCTTCCAGCCGAGGTGGCGGTAGAGCGCGATCGCGGCGTGGTTCTGGTTCCACGCCAGCAGCCACGCGCGCGGGTGGTCCCGGGTGGCCGCCTCGAGCAGGCGGCGCGCCAGCCCGGTGCCGCGGGCGTGCGGCAGCACTCCCAGCTCGTCGACTTCGAACGCCCCGACCAGCAGCTCCTCGACCTGCTCCGCGCCGAGCCGGTCGAGGACACTGCCGTACGAGCGGTCCGTCCGGAACGGCGCCGGCGTCGTCCAGCCGGTCAGGAACCCCGCGATCCGGCCGTCCTCGGACCGCTCGATCCACGCCTGGAACCCGGGCCGCTGCGCGTCTGTCTCGAGCCGTTCGCGGAACGCGATCCGCGTCTGTTCAGGATCCCGGTGCTCGAACGGCGGTGCCGTGAACACCTCGACGTACGCCGTTGTGAGTTCGTCCGCTCTGTCCAGAATGTCCCGCCCATGCGTCAGCACCGCTCCAACCTAGCGATGGAGCGGTGCACCCGGCGCGCTGGACGCCGCTCAGCTGGTCGGCACGCTGGCGTGCTCCAGGTCCGCGGGCGCATCCTTCGGCGCCACGGCCGGCGCGGTGATCGCGGCGTCCGGCGTGGCCGCGATCGTCTCGAGTTCGGCGCGGAACTGCGGCAGCATCCAGCGCAGCGGCTGGTCCAGGACCCGGGCGATGGTCGCCCCGTCGACCTTCAGCAGGTCGCCGATCCGGGCGAGCGCATCGGGCTCGTCGGTGGCGGCGTACAGCAGGTGGACGACCTCGTGCCGGTGGGCGAACACGGCGAGTGCCGCGGCCGCGAGTCCGGCATCGATTTCTGGCGGACTGGTGATTTCCCCGTTGACTGTCACAGCAGTGTCAACCCGCCGGGTCCCCGATCGGTTACGCGTCAGTCTTTACACCTGACTAAATCGCTCGGCTGCGCTCCTCAACTGGGCAGCCAGGACACCTTCCCCAGCAGGTACGTCGCACCGACCAGCGCGCCCGTGTCGATCAGCGTGTGCGCGACCACCATCGGCATCACGCGGCCCCACCGCCGGTACAGGTAGCCGAAGATCACGCCCATGATCACGTTCCCGGCGAACCCGCCGAGCCCCTGGTACAGGTGGTACGACCCGCGCAGCAGCGCACTCGCGGCCGTCGCGCCGCGCGGCGACCAGCCGAGCTGGTCCAGCCGGTGGTTGAGGTACCCGAGCACGATGACTTCCTCGAGTACGGCGTTCTGCGCGGACACCAGGACCAGGATCGGGATCCGCCACCAGTAGTCCGGCAGTTGCGACGGGTCGACGGTCAGGTTCACGCCGGCCGCGTGGGCGCCGATGTAGAACAGCAGCCCCGCGCCCCCGATCACGGCGGCGATCGCCGTACCGCGGCCGAGATCGCGCCAGCGGTCCCGCAGGTCGAAACCGATCGCGCGGAACGACTCGTGCCCGCGGGCGAGCAGGTGGCCGACCAGCGCGACCGGCACCAGCGCGGTCACGATCGCGAACAGCTGCCAGGACAGGTCCAGCCAGGGCCGGCCCGGAGCCCGGGAACCGACGATCACCGCGGTCTGCCCGCTGATCGGCTTGGCCGACGTCAGGACGCCGGCGAAGGAGATGACCGCCGAGACCGCGGACGCCCCGAGGGACAGCGCGAGCACCAACCAGATCTCCTTGGTCAGCACCCGCCGGTCCACGCCTGCCGCGGTCGCCGGCCGGTCAGCAGGCTTCGTCATGGTTCAACTATCCCGCGTAGGCCCACCCAACAGGTCGAGCAGGTGGCCGAACAGGTCGGCCGGGTCGGCGTCCAGCTCGTACTGCGTCTGGACCTGGAGGCCGTCGGACAGCGCGATCAGTAGGGTCGCAATCGTCTCCGGGTCGGCTGCCGGGTCGAGGGTGCCGGCCGCCTGGCGGGCGCGGACGGCAGTGGCGAGCGCTTCCCGAAGTCCGGCGTACCGCTCGACGAAGAACTGATGGGCTGGGTGCTCAGGGTCGCCGGCTTCGGCGGAGAACGTCGAGTAGAGCTGGACGAGGCCCGGCACCGACCGGTTGTGGCCGGCGATCGCGGTCAGGCCGTCGATCGGGTCGGCGGCGTCGAACCGCTCCCGGTCGGCGTCGTCGCGGGCCCGCAGGACGGCCTCGAAGAGCTTCTCCTTGGAGCCGAAGTAGTGCAGCATCCCGGCCTCGCTGAGCCCGGCCGCGGCGGCCAGTTCGCGGGTCGAGGTCTTGCGGTAGCCGTGCCGGGCGATCACCGCGAGCGCGGCCCGCAGGATCTCCGCGCGCTTCGCGACCCCCTTCGCGTACGGACCGCGGGAAGTAGCCATGTCCAAAACCTAGCATCACTCGGTTTTCGGTCGTAGCATCGTCGCCATGAACGTCGACGACCTGCTCGGCCGGCTCTCCCTGGAGGAGAAGGTCCGGATCCTCACCGGCCGGGACTTCTGGTCCACGCATCCACTGCCCGCCATCGGACTGCGCTCGATGGTGCTGTCCGACGGCCCGAGCGGCGTCCGCGGCCCGGTCTGGGACGAGCGGGACCCGTCGCTCAACCTGCCGTCGGCCACCGCGCTCTCGTCGTCGTGGGACCTCGGCATCGCCCACCGGTACGGCGTGGTGTCAGCGCTCGAGGCGCGCCGTAAGAACGTCGACGTCGTGCTCGGCCCGACGATCAACCTGCACCGCTCGCCGCTCGGCGGCCGGCACTTCGAGGCGTTCAGCGAGGACCCGGTGCTGACCGCGGAACTCGCCGCGGCGTACGTCGCCGGCGTCCAGGAGCTCGGCGTCGGCGCCACCCCGAAGCACTACGTGGCCAACGACTTCGAGACCGACCGCTTCACCGCGAACGTCGTGGTCGACGAGCGGACGCTGCGCGAGGTGTACCTGCTCGCCTTCGAGAAGGCCATCACCGACTCCGAGGCGTGGCTGGTGATGAGCGCCTACAACTCGATCAACGGCGCCACGGCGTCCGAGAACGACCTGCTCGAGACCCCGCTGAACACCGACTGGGGTTTCGACGGCGTCGTGGTCAGCGACTGGACCGCGGTGCGCAGTGTCGAGAGCGCCAAGCACTCGCAGGACCTGGCGATGCCCGGCCCGACCGGCGCCTGGGGTGACGCACTGGTCGAGGCCGTGCGCGCGGGCGAGGTCAAGGAGGACGCGATCGACCGCAAGGTCCGCCGGATCCTCGCGCTCGCGGCCCGTGTCGGCGCCCTCGAAGGGTTCGCGAAGCCGGCGGATCCGCCGCAGGTCGACGGTGTCGCCTTCGCCCGTACGGCCGCTGCCGAGGGCACGGTCCTGCTCCGCAACGAGGGAGCCCTGCCGTGGAAGACGGACGAGCTCACCAAGGTCGCCGTCATCGGGCACAACGCCCGCGACGCCCGGACGCAGGGCGGCGGTAGCGCGACCGTGATTCCGAAGCAGGTCGTCTCGCCGCTCGACGGACTTCGCGCGGCGCTCCCGAACGCCGAGGTCAGCTACTCGATCGGAGCCGTCGTCCAGGAAGGCGTCGCCGAGCTGCCGCTCGCGACGATGACCAACCCGGAGTCCGGTGAGCGTGGCGCCCGCGTGCGGTTCCTCGGCGCGGACGGCTCCGAGCTGTTCACCGAGGACCGGTTCTCGAGCGCGCTCGTGTACCTCGGCGGCGACGCGCCGGTCGCGGACACGACGGTCTTCGAGTTCCGGACCACGTGGACGCCGGCCGAGTCCGGCCCGGTCCGGCTCGGGTTCGCCTCGGTCGGCCGCGGCCGGATCTTTGCCGACGGCAAGCTGCTCCGCGAGGACACCGCGGTCCCGGTCGGCAACGACCTCGGCGCGGCGATCCTCTCGCCGCCGTCCATCTCCACACCGCTCGACGTCACCGCCGGTCAGCCGATCGACGTGCGGGTCGAGCTGGAGATCCCCAAGGCTGACGGCAGCCTGGGCGGGGCGCTCAGCATCACGGTCGGCGTCGAGCCGGGTGACGCCGACCCGCAGGCGCTGATCGACGAGGCGGTCGCCGCCGCGCGGGCTGCCGACGTCGCGGTCGTGGTGGTCGGCACGAACTCCAAGGTCGAGTCCGAGGGCTACGACCGCACCTCGCTCGCGCTGCCCGGCCGCCAGGACGATCTGGTCCGCGCGGTCGCGGCCGCGAACCCACGCACCGTCGTGGTCGTCAACGCCGGCTCCCCGGTGCTGCTCCCCTGGCGCAACGAGGTCGCGGCCGTGCTCGCGACGTACTTCGGTGGCCAGGAGTACGGCGACGCGCTCGCCGACGTGCTGCTCGGGCGGAGCGAGCCGGGCGGTCGCCTCCCGACCACCTGGCCGCGCGAGCAGGACGACGTACCGGTGATCGATGTGACGCCGCGGGACGGGATCGTGCGGTACGACGAGGGCATCCACATCGGGTACCGCGCGTGGCTGAAGGCGGGCCTCGAGGACGGCAGGGAGCCGGCGTACGAGTTCGGGCACGGGCTCGGCTACACCACCTGGGAGCTGTCCGACCTGCGCGCGAACGACCCGACGTCGGTCGCGCTGACGGTCCGCAACACCGGCGGGCGCGCCGGCAAGCACGTCGTCCAGGTGTACGTCGAGCGGCCCGGCAGCAGCGTGGACCGCCCGGTCCGGTGGCTGGCCGGATTCGCTGTCGTCCAGCTGGATGCGGGGCAAGCGCGCGAGATCACGGTGCACCTGCACAAGCACGCCTTCGAGCACTGGGCGGACGGTTGGACGACCGAGCCAGGTGTCTTCGCGATCCGAGCCGGCTCGTCGGTTTCGGATCTGCCACTCTCCACCGAGCTGCAGATCCGTTAGCTGCCCGGCTGCACGAGCTTCATCGGGGCTCGGAAGGGTTCGACGCCGGCCGCCGTACGACGCGGCGGCCGGTGTCGGACTGCCAGTACAGAACCGATCGTCCGGACCGCCGACGCTCCAGCAACCCCGCGTCGGTCAGGACCCGCAGGTGGTCCGAGATCGTCGCGAGTGAGAGTCCGGTGGATGCCACCAGGAACGTCGTACTCACCGGCGCCGCCGCCTCGGCCAGGATGCGGGCGCGGTTGCGGCCGAGGAGCTGCACCAAGGACTCGTCGGGCGCCGTGGCGATCGCGAAGATCCCGGTCACCGGATAGGTCAGCGCGAACCGGTCCGGGAGCCGCCAGCTGACGTTCACCCGCTGCGTGTGCGCCGCGAGGAACATCAGGTCGCGACCGCGGACGTCGGTCACCGGGTAGTCCCAGCGGTTGACCTGGATCCGCCCGTCCCCGAGCCACCGCACGTCCGGTCCGAGGCCGCGCAGGACGCCGGACCAGCCCTGCTCGCTGAGCCGCGCGGTCCGGGACACGATGTCGGCCTGCAGCACTCGCAGCCGCCGCGCCCAGTCCGGCTCCACCGTCGCCGTCCACACCCACCGCAACAAGTCCGCCGCCTCCGCGGCCAGCCCGGTCGACGTCAGCAGGATCTCCGGCAACGGCGTCCGTACGACGCTCAGGTCCGCGCGGATGTGGTCGTCGTCCAGCGAGGTCAGGTACTCCAGCTCCGCATCCAGCGTGAGGTCCGGCTCGAGTGGCGGCACGGTGAGGAAGTCCGCGATCCAGCTCCGCCCGAAGGCGCTGTCCAGCAACGCGGTCCACAGCGGGTTCGCCGCCACCGCGGTCCGGAACGCCGGGACGTGCGTGTCCTTCCACGGCCGGAACCATGGCTCGACCGGTGCACGCAGGAGCTTGAGCGCCGACACGGTCTCGGTGAGTTGCGACGTACCGAACCTGGCGTTCACCAGGGTGTCGGCGTCGACCAGGAACTCGGACAATGTTTCGCCTCCACCCGAAACTGTAGGCGGCCGACGGGCCGCGGTCGATGCTGCTCGGCATGAGTACCTATGGGGCGATCTTCGCCAACCGAGAGTTCCGCAGTCTGTGGATCGGCAGTGCGCTCGGGAACGCGTCGTCGACGATGACGAGCCTGACCCTGGCGATCCTGGTGGATGCGACGACCGGCTCGGCGTTGCTCGCGGCGGCGATCATGTTCGGCCCGTCACTCGCGCAGGTGCTCGGCGTCTCCACGCTGATGTCGGCCGCCGACACCGCGCGGCCCCGGCAGATCCTGACCCTGCTCGCCGTCCTGTCGACCGTTGCGGTCGGCATCCAAGCAGCCGTGGACCTGTCGCCGGGGCTCCGGCTGGTGCTGTCACTCGCGCTCGCCTATGGCCTGTCGATCGGCGGCGGGGTCCGGTGGGGGCTGCTCGGTGAGGTGGTGCACGAGGACCAGTTCGTCCTCGGCCGCTCGGCGATGAACCTGTCCGTCGGCGCGATGCAGATCGCCGGTTTCGGCCTCGCCGGCATCCTGCTCCAGGCGGTCGGCCCGTCGACCGTGCTCTGGATCGCCACCGGCTGCGCGGCCCTCGCCGTGCCGGTTGTCCGCTTCGGTCTGCGGGACCGCGCGCCGCGCCGGGTCGCACGGACCGGAATCGCCGAGACCTGGCGTGGGAACCGCACACTCCTCGCGCAACGCCGCACCCGCCCGCTGCTGGTGGCGCTCACCCTTCCCAACGCCCTGATCGTCGGCTGCGAAGCCCTCTTCGTCCCGTACGCCGGGTCGCGCGCCGGCTGGCTGCTCGCGGCCGGAGCCGCCGGCATGATGACCGGCGATCTCGTCGTCGGGCGTTTCCTCACCCGCAACGGTCGCCGGGTCGCGGCCCGCTGGCTGCGGCTCCTGCTCGCCGTACCGTTCCTCGCCTTCGCCTTCGACCTGCCGCTGGCTGTGCTCTGCGTGCTCGTCGCCGTCGGCTCCAGCGGGTACTCCGCTTCGCTCGCACAGCAGGAGGTGCTCGTCGAACTCACGCCGGTCGAGCTGCGTGGGCAGGTGCTGGGTCTGGAGTCGGCGCTGCGAATGACTCTGTTCGGGATCACCGCCATCGCGGCCGGCGCGGTCGCCGATCTGACCGCGGCGGCTCCGGCGATGACCGGATTCGCCGCGGTCTCGCTGCTGGTGTCGATCGTTCTCACCCGCCCGCTCGCGCGCGTGATGAACCCCGAGGTCTGGATAGGCTCGGCGCATGGAAGTGGTCCGGCTGCAGAGCGTCTCCAAACGGTACGGACGACAGGAGATCCTGAGTGACGTCGACCTGCAGGTGAACGCGGGTGAGCTGCTCGCCTTGGTCGGCGCCAACGGTTCCGGTAAGTCCACGGTGCTCCGGCTGATGGTCGGTCTGTCCCGGCCCTCGGAGGGCACGGTGGAGCGGCACGCGCGCGTGGTCGGCTACGTGCCGGATGTCTTCGCGTCCCACGATCGCCTGTCCGCTTCGGCGTACTTGCGGCACATGGGGCGGATCCGTGGACTCACCACGATGGCGGCCCGAGCACGTACGGACGAACTGCTGGAGCGGCTCGTGTTGTCGGGTGGTGCCGACACCCCGATGCGCAAGCTGTCCAAGGGCAACGCCCAGAAGGTCGCCGTCGCGCAGGCGCTGCTCACGCCACCCGAGCTGCTAGTCCTCGACGAACCGTGGGCCGGTCTGGACACCACTGCCCACGCGACCCTTCGCGAGCTGCTCACCGAGGCCGCCGACCGAGGCGCCGCCGTCGCGTTCACCGAGCACTCCGCCGAGACTGTCCGCTCGACCGCGACCCGAGTCTGCGCGATCGAGCACGGCACGCTCACAACGACCGCCCAGCAACTCGCCCTCACCGAGGTCTCGCTCGTTCCCGGCGCCGAGATCGACTGGACCCGACACCCCGACGTCCTCGAGGTACGGCGGGACGCGGGCAACGTCACGCTCACGCTGCCGACCGGACGCCATGACGAGGCGCTGCTGGTGGCACTCAACCACGGCTGGTCGGTCACCACGGTCCGGCAGGTGAGATCCCGATGACGGCGCACTACCGCTACCTGCTGCACAGTGTCCTGCTCTCGCAGCGCTACCTCCCACCGATGCTGATCTTCTTCGGCGTCATCGCAGTCGGTACGACGTCCGACAACGGGCCGCTGCAGTCGTCGTACGGCTTCTGTGTGCTCGTCATGCTCGTCTGCGCGACGTGGATGACGGTCGCGATCGTCAACCACGAGGACCCGACGCAACGGCAGATCACCGTCGTCACGATCGGCAGCTCACTGCGCGTCCTGGCGATCACGGTCGCCGTCGTCCTCACCTGGTGCCTGCCGCTGCTCGTGTTCGGCCTCGTCTGTCCACTCGTCACCGGGGATCACCACGCCCGGCCCGGCGACGTGCTCGTAGGCGCGGGTGCGCAGCTCGCGGCGGCGATGATCGGGATCGCGATCGGCCTGCTGTGCTCGCGGCTGGTGATCCGGCGGATCGGGGTCGCGATGCTGGCCGCGGCAACGCTGGTGCTGTTCATGCTGGTCCGCTGGGTGTCCCCGATCCGCGCACTGATGAAGGTGCTGTCGAACGAGAAGTCCGCCGGGGTCAACGCCGTACCGACGACGTTGTGGGCCGTGCTGTGCCTGGCTGTCCTGGTCGCGGCCGTGCTGGTGACCCGGAGGGTCGCGGACCGCAGGGAGTGATCAGGAGGCCGCGACCGACCTCAGCTCGTGGGGAGCGGCCGAGCCGCGGACGATCAGTGTCGTCGCCAGCTCGACGTGATGGGACGCGACCGGCTCCCCCGCCGCCAGTTGCAGCGCGGTCCGGAGCGCGACCGCGCCCATCTCGCGCAACGGCTGCCGGACCGTGGTGAGCGGCGGCGACGCCAGCCGGGCGACCTCGGTGTCGTCGAAGCCGACCAGGCTCAGATCCTCCGGCACCCGCAACCCGCGGGCCCGCGCTGCCTCCAGGACGCCGACCGCGACCTCGTCGCTGCCCGCGAAGATCGCGGTCGGACGGTCCGCGAGGTCGAGCATCTTCGACCCGCCGGCCAGCCCGTCGTCGTACAGGAAGTCGCTCAGCCAGACGTACTCCGACGGCACCTCGGCACCGACCGAGTCCATCGCGCTGCGGAAGCCGCTCAACCGGGCCTGGTTGCAGCCTGAGGTGGGCTGACCACCGACGTACCCGATCCGGCGGTGCCCCAGGGACAGCAGGTGCTGGGTGGCGGCCATGCCGCCGGCGAAGTTGGTCGAGCCGACGCTGGTCAGGTCCGGCTCCGGGATGTTCGCCGGGTCGACCACCACCAGCGGCAGCCGGGCGCGGGCGAGCGCGGCCAGGTCGGCGTCGGCGAGCTGGCTGGTCAGGCCGATCGCGGCGTGCCGGCCGTTGCCGATCAGGTCGCGGATCCATCGGGCGGCGCGGCCGCTGCTCGAGGTCTGCGGGTGCGGCGGGTGCGCGTTCAGCACCACGTCGACACCGGCCTGCTGACCAGCCTCGACGACACCTTGGATGACCTGCACCGAGTACGCGTTCAGCACGCCCTGGTAGAACAGCTCGACCGTCTCCCGGGTGACCGGGTCGGGGCGACGTCCGACGTACCCGTGCTTCTCGAGAGTGTCCTGGACCCGCGCCCGGGTCGCCGGCGAGACGTCGCTGCGGCCGTTGAGCACCTTGGAGACCGTGGCGACCGAAACACCGGCCGACCCGGCCACCGTGGCCAGGGTGACACGACCCTTCAACCGCGACATCTCATCACCCTCCTCCGCCGTGCTATCTGATCGAGACCGCGTTGCTGACAGTGTTGCTGACAGTAACCGGCGTGGTGAGCACCCGGTCGTGCCCCACCACCCTCACATCCCCCTTGATCCGCAGCATGGCACGACACGGCAGGTCGAGCGACGACGTGCCCACCATCACTTCGAAGTCCCCGGGCTCGACGATCCGGCGCAGGTCCGGACCGGTGTACGCCGTGCGATCGGCGTGCACCACGAACGTGACGTCAGCCACCTCACCCGGCTCGAGCGGCACCCGTGCGAACCCGGTCAGCAACTTCAACGGCCGCGCGACCTGGGCGACCAGATCGCGCAGGTACAACTGCACGACCTCGGCACCCGCCCGGTCGCCCGTGTTCGTCACCCGCACCGTGGCGGTGAACTCGCCGTCGCTGCCGATCTCCGGCGCGCTCAGCCGGAGATCGGCGACCGTGAAGTCCGTGTACGACGCTCCGTACCCGAACGGATACAACGGCCGCGTCTCGAGCCCGCTGATCCCAGCGCTCTCCACACTCCCGAGCGCCGGCTGCAGATACGTCCCGGGTTGCCCGCCGACGTGCCTCGGGATCTGCACCGGCAGCTTCCCGCTCGGCACGATCCGTCCACTCAGTACGCCGGCGATCGCGCCGGCCCCTTCCTGGCCCGGGAGGAACGCCTGCACCAGCCCGGCCGCCCGATATGCGAACAATCCGAGCGCGTACGGACGCCCGGACACCACCACGACGACGACCGGCTTGCCGGTGTTGAGCAGCGCGTCCAGCAGCTCGCCCTGGACGCCGGGCAGCCGCAGGTCCTCGGCGTCGCAGCCCTCCCCTGACGTCCCGTGACCGAACAGTCCCGAGAGGTCACCGACGAACGCCACACACACGTCCGCGTCCTCGGCGGCCGCGACGGCGTCGGCGAACCCGGACCGGTCGTCGCCCATCACCTCGCAACCCTTCACGTACGAGAGCTCGGCACCGGTCAGTTCGTTGCGTAGGGCATCGAGCGGCGAGGCGATCTCGATCCCCAGGCCGCGGTCGGGATAGCGCGGCAGCACATGGTTCGGGAACGCGTAACAACCCATCAGTGTCCGTGGGTCGTCCGCACACGGCCCGACCACAGCGACCTTCCCGCTGTTCGCCAGCGGCAGCACGGTGCCGGCATCCAGCAGTACGACGGACTTCTCCGCCAACTCGCGCGCGAGATCCCGGTTCGCCGCGGAATCCAGGTCGACGCCGGGGGTGACCGAGCCCGCAGGTGTCCAGTCCTCGTCGAGCAGGCCAAGCTCCACCTTCTGCAGCAGGACCCGTCGCGCCGCGCGGTCGACCAGCTCCTCCGACACCTCGCCGGCCTTCACCTTGTCCAGCAGAGCGGCGTACCCGATCGTGTCCGGTAGCTCGACGTCGGTGCCTGCGGTCAGGGCGAGGGCACCCGCGTCCGCGGTGTCCGCCGCAACGCGGTGCATCGACGCGAGGAACGGCACCGCCCAGTAGTCCGAGACGACCGTGCCCTCGAAACCCCATTGTTCCCGCAGTACTTCGGTGAACAGCCACGGATCCGCACTCGCGGGCAGTCCGTCGAGGTCGGCGTACGAGCTCATCACCGAACCGGCGCCGGCCGTCGCGATCGCGGTCTCGAACGTGGGCAGGATGACGTCCAGCAGTTCGCGCTTGCCCATCGACACCGGACCGTGGTTGCGCCCGGCGCGCGAAGCGGAGTACCCGGCGAAATGTTTCAGCGTCGCCAGCACGCCCGCGCTCTGCAGCCCACGCACGTACGCCGATCCCAAGATCCCCACCAGATAAGGGTCTTCGCCGATCGTCTCCTCCACGCGACCCCACCGGTAGTCACGGACGACGTCGAGGACGGGCGACAGTCCCTGGTGCACGCCGACGGCCGCCATGTCCCGCCCGATCGCCGCCGCCATCCGCTCGACCAGCTCCGGGTCGAACGTCGCACCCCACGCGATCGACGCCGGGTAAACGGTTGCGCCGTACGTCGTGAAGCCGGTCAGGCACTCCTCGTGCACCAGCGCGGGTACACCCAGCCGGGAGTCCTTCAGCACCACCTCGTGCTGCCGGACCACCTCGGCGATGCCCTGCTCGACCGTCTGCGGATAGCTGCCCCAGACCCGGGTCAGGTGCCCCAGACCCTCGCGACTGGCGTCCTCGAGCGACACCGCGTCGCCGGCCGAGAAGACGTCCTCCATCGGCGCGACGTTGATCGTCTCGTCCGGCGACTGCTCGGCCACCTCGGTGTCGGCCATGTCGTTGCCGGCCCAGCGACTGCCGAGCTGGGCGATCTTCTCCTCCAGCGTCATCGCCAGCAGCAGCAGCGTGACCCGCTCCGCGGCCGGCAGCTCGGGATCGCGCCAGGGCCGGTCAGTCGAGATGGACAAGAAAATCTCCCTTTGATCCGCATTCGTTTCGGCGATCAATTATCGAAAAGTTTTCGAAACTCTCCGGCCGGACCCGCCGATCGTGTCGGCTGCCGTTATTCGCCTGTAACAGCAGGGATTACGAGACCCAACTGTGACCCGGAAGTGGGCTTAGTTCAAGTCTTGACAGCACAATCACCGAAATCTATGTTTCGAAAACAAGTCATATCGGCGGGTGCTTCCGCAACCTGCGGGGCAGCACGGAGTACGGAGATCACAGTGGATCCGATGACGACATCCCGACGTAGCTTCCTCGGCCTGGTAGGCGGCGGCGCGCTCGCGGCCGGGCTCGCCGCGTGCGGCAGTTCCGGGCCGACCAGCACGCCGGGTTCCACGGCCGGCGGATCGGCGGCGGCCGGCAGCGGTACGACGTACTGGTTCCTCACCGGTCAGCCGCAGCAGGGCATCCGGGAAGCGCAGGTCAAGCGGTTCAACGACGCGAACCCGAACACCAAGATCAAGACGACCGAGTTCCAGAACGACGCCTTCAAGGCCAAGATCAAGACCGCGATCGGGGCAGGCCAGGGCCCGACGCTGATCTGGGGCTGGGGCGGCGGTGGCCTGAAGTCCTACGTCGAGGCCAACCAGGTCGAGGACCTGACCGACTGGCTCAACAAGGAGCACGCCGACCTGAAGAACTCGATCTTCCCGTCCGCCTTCACGGCCGCGACCGTGAACGGCAAGATCTACGCGGTGCCGGGCGAGACCGTGACGCCGATCGTGCTGTTCTACGACAAGCGCTCGTTCGAGAAGGTCGGTGTCGAGCCGCCGAAGTCGTGGCAGGACATCATGGACCTGGTGCCGAAGTTCAACGAGAAGGGCATCGCGCCGTTCTCGCTCGGCGGGCAGTCGCGCTGGACCAACATGATGTGGCTGGAGTTCCTGTTCGACCGGATCGGCGGCAGCGAGGTCTTCCAGAACATCTACGACGGCAAGAAGGACGGCTGGTCCGACCCGTCGGCGCTGAAGGCGCTCGAGGAGATGCAGAACCTGATCAAGGCGAACGGCTTCATCAAGGGCTTCTCGTCGATCACCGCCGACTCCAACGCCGACCAGGCGCTGCTGTTCACCGGCAAGGCCGCGATGATGCTGCACGGCGCCTGGACCTACGGCAACATGAAGTCCTCCGGTGGCGACTTCGTGACCGGCGGGCACCTCGGCTACATGAACTTCCCGGTGTACGAGGGCGGCAAGGGCGACCCGACCGACACCGTCGGCAACCCCGGCCAGTACATGTCGATCTCCTCCAAGGCGAGCCAGGGCGACAAGGACACCGCGAAGAAGTTCATCGCGAACAACACCCTCGACGACGCCACGGTGGACGCCTGGGTGAAGTCCGGCAACATCCCGGTCGTGAAGAGCGCCAAGGACAAGCTCTCGTCGATCACCGACAAGAACGACTCCGAGTGGCTGAACTTCGTCTACGACACGGCGGCGAACGCGAAGAACTTCGCGCAGTCCTGGGACCAGGCGCTCAGCCCGACCCAGGCCGAGACGCTGCTCGACAACATCGCCAAGCTGTTCCAGCTGTCGATCTCCCCGCAGCAGTTCGCCACCAACATGAACGCGGTGATCGGCCAGTGACGAAGGTTTCACCGAAGCACCGCCACCAAGGCGGGGAGGCCCCATGACCGCGTTGAATGCCGCGACTCCGTCGCGGCGGTCATGGGGCTGTAACTCCCGGCCTTCCCTCGTCGCTCCAGTCGCTGCGCTCCCTGCGCTCCTCAGTCCAGGCCGGGAGGCCCCATGACCGCGACCGCTCCGCCCACCACGCGTTCGCCGGTGCTGCCGACCCGCGAAAGGCCGACGTCCGGTGTCGGGCGGAGCGGTCGAGTCACCTGGATGGTGCTGCCCGCGCTGGCGATGTTCGTCCTGTTCGGGGTCATCCCGCTGATCGGTGTGCTCGTCCTGAGCTTCACCCAGTGGGACGGTCTCGGCCCGATCCATCCGGCCGGGATCGGCAACTGGCGCACGGTGCTGTCCGATCCGCAGTTGCCGCACAGCATCCTGGTGACCTTCGAGATCATGATCCTCTCGTGGGCGGTGCAGACCCCGATCAGCCTGCTGCTCGGCACGTTCCTGGCCGGGCGGCAGCGCTACCGCGCGTTCCTCGCGGTGCTGTACTTCATCCCGCTGCTGCTCAGCTCGGCCGCGATCGCGATCACCTACAAGGCGCTGCTCGACCCGAACTTCGGACTCGGGCCCGGGCTGCACATCGGCTTCCTCACCCAGGACTGGCTCGGTAACAGCACCCTCGCGGTCGGCGTGGTGATCTTCATCGTCTCCTGGCAGTTCATCCCGTTCCACTCGCTGATCTACCAGGGCGGCGTCCGGCAGATCCCGACCACGATGTACGAGGCGGCCTCGATCGACGGGGCCGGCCGGATCCGGCAGTTCTTCAGCATCACCGTGCCGCAGCTGAAGTACACGATCATCACGTCGTCGACACTGATGGTCGTCGGTTCGCTGACGTTCTTCGATCTGATCTTCGTCCTCACCGCGGGCGGTCCCGGCGACGCCACCCGGGTGCTCGCCCTCGATATGTACAAGCGGGGCTTCATGTCCAACCAGATGGGGCCGGCGAGTGTGATCGCCACCATCATCGTGCTGATCGGTCTGGCGCTCGCGCTGCTGCTGCGCCGGCTCGGTGGCAGTACGACCGCCAGCCAGCAGGAAGGTGCCTGACATGGCCACAGGTTCGAACACGGTGGCCACCAGCGGCGCCGGTACGGCGACCCGCCGGCGCAGCGGCGGTCCGGTCCAGGCCCACAAACTCCTGCAGCTGAACTGGTTCGGCGGTCTGGCCGGCTGGATCTGGCTGGGCGTCGTGCTGATCCCGCTGTACTGGATCGTCGTCACCAGCTTCAAGGACCAGAGCGCGTACTTCAGTCAGAACCCGTTCGCGCTCCCGTCCGCGCCGACGACGGCGAACTACAAGCTGGTCATCGAGTCCGACTTCCCGCGGTACTTCGTGAACAGCGTGATCGTCACGATCGGCACGATCATCCCGGCCGTGGCGATCTCGTTCATGGCGGCGTACGCGATCATCCGCGGCGCCGGCAGCAAGTTCCTGGCCGGCGTGAACGGGATGTTCCTGATGGGGCTCGCGATCCCGCTGCAGGCCACGATCATCCCGGTCTACCTGCTGATCATCCGGATGCGCCTGTACGACAGTCTGCTGGCCCTGATCCTGCCGTCGGTCGCGTTCTCGATCCCGCTGTCCGTGCTGGTGCTGTCGAACTTCGTCCGCGACGTACCGAAGGAACTCTTCGAGTCGATGCGGGTGGACGGCGCCACCGAGTGGGACATGCTCCGCAAACTGGCGCTGCCGTTGACCCGGCCCGCGCTGGTGACGGTCAGCATCTACAACGGCCTCGCGGTGTGGAACGGGTTCCTGCTGCCACTGATCCTGACCCAGAGCCCGGACAAGCGCACGCTGCCGCTGGCGCTCTGGACCTTCCAGGGCCAGTACAGCGTGAACGTCCCGGCGGTCCTCGCGTCCGTCGTCCTCACCACGCTGCCGATCGTCATCCTGTACGCCGTGGGTCGCCGGCAACTGCTGAGCGGTCTGACCGCGGGGTTCAGCCGCTGAGCCTTCGACTTCGGGGACGGATCGCCCACGACGCGAGCGCCAGCGCGGCGAACGCGAGCGGGGCGATCATCCCGGAGTACCGGTGCGCGGCGGCGTTCGACGCCGCCGCGCCGATCATGTTGATCAGCACCCCGGCGTACGCCCACTCCTTCAGCCGCGGCAGCCCCGGCGCGATCACGATCACCGCCGCGATCAGCTTCGCGGTCCCGAGGATCGTGGCCAGGTAGCTCGGATACCCGAGGTCGATCAGCATCGGGTAGAACGGCGGCATCCGGAACAGGTCCATCGTGCCGCCGACGGCACACTCCCCGACCACGATCGCGGTCGTCGTCCAGTACGTCGTTCTCATCTGACTCACCAGCTATCGAAACGGTCCCGTACTCTTCCGCTAACGGTACGATAGCGTTTCGATGGAGGTGGATCAATGGTCTCTCGTGGCGACGGCGCGCGGCAGCGGATGCTGACCGCCGCCCTCGACGTCCTCGACGACGCCGGCCTGGCCGGCTTCACGATGGAGGCAGTCGCGCGCCGAGCCGGCGCCAGCAAAGCAACCCTCTACCGCCGCTGGCCCACCACCGGTGCCCTCCTGGTGGACGCGATGGACGCGACCTACCAACCGCTTCCGATCCCCGACACCGGCTCGGTCACCAAGGACGCCACCGCGATCCTGACCGCGTTCGTCACGCTCCTCGAACGAACGCGTTTCCCCCGGCTACTGGCCGCCTTCATCGACGCCGCCGAACGCGACCCCGCACTCGCGAAACTCCACCAGGACCTGACGAAACGCCGCCGCGAGCCGATGCTGATCGCCCTAGAACGTGGCCGGGATCGCGGCGAACTACCACCCGACACCGATCCGGAACTCACCACCGACCTCCTGACCAGCCCCTTCTTCTACCGCCACTTCGTCGCCCACCGCCCCATTCCGCGCACCATGGTCGACGAGGTCATCGCGCGGGTCCTGTCCCCGAAGACCTGACGCGTCCTGTCGGCCAGGATGACCAGGCCGGCGCGGTTGGGGCGTGACCGGAGCCATGCCGGCCCGTCGGGGCCCAGGGCGAAGGCTGCGGTGGCGTCCATGTCGGCCTGGGTCAGGGAGTGGTGGAGGACGGTGACCGAGGCCAGGGCGGTTGGGGTCGTGCCGGTGCGCGCATCGGTCAGGTGGGCACCGCGGCGGTAGAGGCCGGAGGTTGCGATCGCGCCGTTGCGGATCGGTACGACGGCCGCCACCTGCTGCGGGTCGAACGGATCCTCGATGCCGACCCGCCAGGCCGGCCCGTCCGGCGTGGACACTCGGCAGGTCATGTCGCCGCCGGCCGACACGCAGTAGTCCGTGGCGACGAGTTCGTCGAGGGGTTGTGCAGCGCGTTCGACCGCCCAGCCCTTCACCACGCCACTCGGGTCGAGAACCGCGGAGCGACGTACGTCGAAGGCGCCGTCGGACTCGATGCGGGCCCGCTCGCCGAGCGCGAGTACCTCGGCGACCTCGGGTGGGCAGTCGGCGACGGTCAGCTCGCCGCGGTTCAGGCGGGAGATGCAGGAGTCCGGACGATAGGTGCTGAACACGCGATCCGCCGTACGCAGGATGTCGAGGGCCGCGGCCCAGGCGCGTACCGCGGCCTCGTCGTCGGTGTGGCGGCCGCGCAGCGCCAGGCTGATCGGCATACCCATGACGTGTTCGACGTATCGGGTGGTCATTTCGACTGGTCCAGGGCGCTCTGCAGTGAGCGGATGTAGCCGTCGCTGGTGACGGTCGCGCCGCTGACCATGTCGATCTGGGCACTCTGCGCCTGCATGGTCTCGTCGATCAGGATCGGCAGCGCGTAGTCGTTGATCTCGGCGTCGCGGCGGTTCCCGTTCGGGTACTGCACGACGTCGACCGCGGTGATCTTGCCAGCCTGCACGGTGAGCTGCACCTGGACCGGTCCCCACTGAGTCTGCGCCACCTGACCCGTAACGGTCGCGGATGACTTCGCCGACGACGGGGCGGACGAGGGAGCCGACGAGGGCACGGTGGACGGTGTCGTCGATGGTCTGGTGGATGGTGTGGTGGATGGCGTGGGCACGGGGTTGGTGCCCATGGTGCCGCCGGACAGCGGTGTTCCTTCGGGGCCTGAGGTCGAGGTGTGGTACCCGAACATGAGGACGACGGCCGACGCCGTACCGAGGAACCAGAGGACGATACGTTTCACAGCGGTCACCACTTGAAGGATTCGAGATGGAGCCGTTCGGTCGGCAGACCGGCGGCAGTGAGGGTGGCCCGGACCAGTTGGGTCCACGCCCCGGGTCCGCACAGGTAGACGTCGCGGTCGGCGATGTCCGGGATCCAGTGCAGCAATGCGTGCAGGTCGTCGAGTTCGCCGACGCCGGCGCCGAACCACGAGTCCGGGCTGCGCCGCGGACCGGGCAACGTCAGCAAAGACAGGCCACGGTCCCGCCACAATGCCTGGAACTCGTCGTGGAACAACGGCTTGTCGGCGTACCGCTGGACGAGCACCGCGTCACCCGGCTCGTAGCTGAGCCCCTCGGCAAGCGCGCGCAGCGGAGTGACGCCGACCCCGGCTCCGATCAAGGCGATCTTGTGCCGAGTACGAGCCCGCGGACTCATCCGTCCGAACGGTCCCTCGACGAGCACGCGCGTACCGGGCCGTACCGAGCCGAGGGCCGCGCTCCCGTCACCGGCGTACTGCACGGTGATCCTCAGGCCGCGACCGTCCGGTGCGGCCGACAGCGAGTACGGGTTGGCCCGGGTCCACCCTGGCCGACCGAGGAAGCGCCACGAGAAGAACTGACCCGCCTCGGCCCGCAGGCTTTCCAGTCGCCGACCAGCGACGTACACCGACACGATCTGGTCACTCTCCGGTACGACGGCTGTGACGCGAAGCCGGTGTCGCGCGTTGCGCCAGACCGGCAGCCCGATCCGGTAGACCAGGACGGTCGCGGCGGCGACCGCCCACGCCGTCCACCAGAACACCGTCCGGCCGGTCGACGACAGGAACTCCTGTCCGGTCCAGAGCTGATGCGGCAGCGCGAGCCCGACGCCGAGGTAGGCGTACAGGTGCAGCAGGTGCCACGACTCGTAGCGGATCCGCCGGCGGGCGGCGCGGATGCTGGTCAGCACACTCAGGCAGAGACCGATGGTGCCACCAACGGCCAGCAGCATGCCCGGGTAATTGACAGTCAGGTCCCACAGCGTCGCGGGCGTCTTGCGCAACTCCCCCGCCGCGTAACCCCAGGTGATCGTGACGAGGTGCGCGAGCATCAGGTTGAACGAGGTGAACCCGGTGACGCGGTGGATCCGCGCCAGGTAATCCTGGCCGAACGCCGCTTCCAGCAGCGGTACACGGGCCATCAGCACGACCTGCGCCAGCAACAGCACCGCCGCGGCCAGGCCGGTCAGGCGCCCGAGCGACGTGAGGCCCGTGGCCCAGCCGCCGAGCTCCTGGACGCCGCCGTCGACGACCCACCAGAAGGTGACGAGCAGCAGGCTCAGCCAGAGGACCGCCATGGCCCCGAGCCGTACGGCGCTGTCGTTGCGGGCCTGTCGGCCTGACAGCACGGCAACGGGCGAACCGGTCATGGGCGACTCCTCACTGGGGTGGGCTCACCTCAGTGTCGAGTCGCGCGCTGAGCGGATCCTTCGGCTTTCCTGGCAGCCTGCTGTGAAGCGGGTGTTTGCGGAGAAGCCATTGCCGCCGAACCCCGGAAAAGGTACCGTGGGGTATTTGTGCGGGAAATGAAAAGAAGCCCTCTCCGGGGCCTCTGAATTCAGAATATCAAATCATTCGGGGTTTGTGCAAGAACGGGATCGGGGGCAGCGTGCTGGAACAGGAGATCGCCGCGGAACAAGGCGATGTGACGGCGATGTACGAGCGGCTGGACGTGCTGCGGGACAGGGCCCGCGGGGAACTCGGCCGCGTGCAGCTGGAGGAAACCACCGGGACGGACCAGGCCCGGACCGAACGCGAATCGTTCACGGATCTGTTTTCCGGACGGTTCTCACAACTGTCGTCGGTGGAACGCGGATTGTGTTTCGGGCGGATCGACGAGACCGCCGGCGAGCGGTTCCACATCGGCCGGATCGGATTGTTCGACGACGACTACAACCCTTTGCTGATCGACTGGCGGACGCCGGTCGCGCAGGTCTTCTACCGCGCCACCGCGGCCGAGCCGCTCGGCGTCAAACGCAGGCGGCACATCCGCTTGCACGGCCGGACGGTCGTCGGCGTGGACGACGACGTACTCGATCTCGATGCGCTGGGCGACGGCGAACGCAGCACGCTGATCGGCGAGGCCGCGCTGCTGTCGTCGCTCGGCGCGAGCCGCACCGGCCGGATGAACGAGATCGTCGCGACGATCCAGACCGAGCAGGACGAAATCATCCGGTCCGGCCTGCCTGGCGTGCTCGTCGTCCAGGGCGGTCCGGGGACCGGAAAGACCGTGGTCGCGCTGCACAGGGCGGCGTACCTGCTCTACACGTACCGCGAGCAGCTCGGGCGGAGCGGCGTACTGGTCGTCGGGCCGAACACCACGTTCCTGCGCTACATCGACCAGGTGCTCCCCTCGCTCGGTGAGAACGACGTAGTGCTCGCGACGGTCGGCGAGCTCTTCCCCGGCGTTTCCGGGACCGCGCCGGAGTCGGCCGCGGCGGCACGGATCAAGGGCGAGTCCGCGATGGCGGGCGTGATCGAGCGGGCGATCGCCGGCTTCCGGGTGATTCCGAACGAGCCGATCCGGCTCAAGGTCAACCAGGAGGAGCTGGTCCTACGACCAGACGCGATCCGCAAGGCGCAGCAGGACGCGCTCGCGACGCGGAGCCGGCACAACCGCGCGCGGCCGTTGTTCGTCCGGCGGATCCTCAAGACGCTGACCAACCAGATCGTCGACCGGATCGGCCGGCAGTACGTCGGGGACGCGGACATCGAGGACATCCAGCAGGAGCTGTTCGAGGACGACCGGGTCCTGGAGCTGCTCGACCGGTTGTGGCCCGAGCTCACGCCGCAGTTGCTGGTCTCGCTGCTGCTGTCGTCAGACGATCGGCTCGCCGCGGCCGCGCCGTACCTGACCGTTGCCGAGCGTTCCGCGGTACTGCGATCTGTGTCGGCCGAGTGGACCCAGCCGGACGTGGCGCTGCTCGACGAAGCAGCCGAACTGCTCGGCGAGACCTCGGAAGTCGTTGCCGGACGCAAACGCCGCGCCGCGGAGGAGGACGCGGCCGCGGAGGCCGGGCGGGAGTACGCGCGCGGCGTCGTGGACATCGAGCTGACCGCCGAGCGGATCACGATCGAGCCGTGGGAGATCGAGCAGTTCAAGGACCTGATCGCCCAGCGCACCCGGCAGTTCGAGCGGCCGTCGATTCCGTCCGAGCGCGCGGCGTACGACCGCGACTGGGTGTTCGGGCACGTCATCGTCGACGAGGCCCAGGAACTGTCCGCGATGGATTGGCGGATGCTGATGCGCCGCTGCCCGCGCCGGTCGATGACGCTGGTCGGCGACATCGCGCAGACCGGCTCGGCCGCCGGCGTCCGCTCGTGGGCCGAGCTCCTCGACCACTACGCACCCCGCCGCTGGCGGACCGCCGAACTCACCGTCAACTACCGCACCCCGGCAGAGATCATGACCGTCGCCGCGGGCGTCCTCGCCGCGATCGACCCCACCCTGCAACCACCGACGTCGGTCCGCGAGACCGGCGCCCAGCCCTACATCGACCCGGTCCCCGCCGCCGCGCTCGCCGACGCCGTCCGCACCGCGATCAAATCCGAACAGGACGCACTCGGCGACGGCCGCCTCGCCGTCATCGTCCCCGCCTCCCGGTACGACGAGTTCGCCGCCGTACTCCCCGACGTCACCCGCACCCACGACCCATCCGTCCTCGACGGCACGGTCGCCCTCCTCGACGTACCCCAGTCCAAAGGGCTCGAGTTCGACGCCGTCCTGATCGCCGACCCCACCGGCATCACCACAGACTCCGACCGAGGCCTCTCCGACCTCTACGTAGCCATCACCCGAGCCACCAAACGCCTAACCATCCTGGGAAACCTCCCGGAGGCTCTCACGCAGGGACGACGTACTCCGCCTCGGTGACGTGGGGGCCCCATTCGGTTTCGGGGGTGTCCTCGGTGGGGCCTTCCCAGATGGCGGTGTGGGTCATGAAGGTTTCAGGGCAGGCGCCATGCCAGTGCCATTCGCCCGGTGGCGTGTAGATCACGTCGCCGGGGCGGATGACGGTGACGTCGCCGCCGCGGGACTGGACCAGGCCGACGCCTTCGGTGACGTGCAGGGTCTGGCCGTTCGCGTGCCGGTGCCAGGCCGTGTGTGCGCCGGGGGCGAAGCGGACGGTGTTCACGCGGACGCGGGACGGGGCCTCGCCGCGGATGATCACGTCGAACCAGACGTCACCGGTGAACCACTCCGCCGGGCCCTTGGCGGTCGGCGGTTTGGGAAGAATCTGCACGGAGTTATTCCTTGTCTTGGGCAACTGTTTCTTGGGTGGCCGACCAGCTGGCCAGGAGTTTCAGGGAGTCGGCGGTGGGGCTGCCGGCCGGGGCGGTGTAGACGAGCAGAGTGAGGCCGGGGTCGGAAGGGAACTCCATCGCCTCGAAGTCGATCTCGAGGTCGCCGACGACCGGGTGGTGCAGCTTCTTGCGGCCGGAGCGGTGGAAGCGGACGTTGTGGTCCGCCCAGCGGGTCCGGAAGGTCTCGCTGCGGGTGGACAGCTCGCCGATCAGGTTGCTGAGCGCCTTGTCGTGCGGGTTCTTCCCGGCCTGCAGACGCAGTACGGCGGCGATGTCGTCGGCGGCTCGCTCCCAGTCCACGAAGAACTCCTGCGCGGCCGGGTCGAGGAACGTGAACCGGGCCGTGTTCGGCGGCCGATGCGGATCGGCGAACAGCGACGCCCACAGCGCCCGCGACATCCGGTTCGCCGCGAGAATGTCGAACTGCGCGTTGCGGATCCACGCGGGTGCATCGGTGATCGCGTCCAGGACCTGCTGCAACGCGGGACGGATCCCCTTGGTCGCCGGCCGCCGCCGGACCGGGGTGGCGTCGGACTCGCGGGCGAGCGCGAACAGGTGATCGCGTTCGGCGTCGTCGAGCTGCAGCGCCCGCGCGAGCGCCTCCAGGACGCTCTCCGACGCGCCGGCGAGGTTCCCGCGCTCCATCCGGACGTAGTAGTCCACCGAGACACCCGCGAGCAGGGCGACCTCCTCGCGCCGCAGGCCTTTCACGCGGCGATTGCCGCCGTACACCGGCAGCCCTGCCTGCTCGGGAGTCAGCCGCGCACGCCGGGAGCTGAGGAATTCCTTGATCTCGGCCCGATGGTCCATGCCTTCCACACTACGGACGGTCGTGGTGATCAGGGAGGCACTGGCATTACCTGGAACGACAGGCACTGCCACGCCCACCCGCAGCAGTCTTCACTGGGGCCATGCGAGCGACTTACATCTACGGCGCCGGAGACGTGCGCGTGATCGACGTACCGGATCCGGTGATCCAGCAACCAACGGACGCCGTGGTGCGGGTGGTCCGATCCTGCATCTGCGGCAGCGACCTGCATCCCTACCACAACCTGCCCAACACGCCCGAGGGCAAGACGATCGGCCACGAGTTCGTGGGCGTCGTCGAGGACATCGGTCGCGACGTGACGACCCTGCGGAAGGGCGACTTCGTGATCGCGCCGTTCGCGTGGTCCGACGGAACCTGCGACTTCTGCCAGGAGGGCCTGCAGACGTCCTGCCGGCACGGCGGCTTCTGGAATGCGAACGGTGTCGACGGCGGCCAGGCCGAAGCGGTCCGGGTACCGCTGGCGGACGGGACCCTCGTGAAGGTTCCCGGCGGCGAGGACCCCGCACTGGTGCCGTCACTGCTGACGTTGTCCGACGTCTACGGCACCGGGTACCACGCGGCGCTCAAGGGCCGCGTGTCGGCCAGGACCACGGTAACCGTGATCGGTGACGGCGCGGTCGGGCTGCTCGCCGTCCTCGCGGCCAAGCAGTTCGGTGCCGAGCGCATCGTGCTGATGGGCCGGCACAAGGACCGCACCGATCTCGGTGTCGAGTTCGGAGCCACGGACGTGGTCGCAGAGCGCGGGGCCGAGGGAATCGCCAAGGTCCGGGAGCTGACGGGCGGCGACGGGACGCATGTCGTCCTCGAGGCGGTCGGCCACCTACCGGCGTACGAGCAGGCGCTCGGGGTCGTGCGCCCCGGCGGCGTGATCAGTCGCGTCGGAGTCCCGCAGTACGACGAGGCGCCGATCGGCTTCACGACGCTCTTCCTGCCGAACATCACCCTGACCGGGGGCCCGGCGCCGGCCCGCGCGTACATCGAACGGCTGCTGCCGGGCGTCCTGGACGGAACCGTCGACCCTGGCAAGGTCTTCGACCGGACCGTCGACTTCGACGGCATCCCGGAGGGGTACCGCGCGATGGACACGCGCGAGGCGCTGAAAGTCCTGATTCGGCCCTGACCGTAGGGCGGGGCGTGAGGATACGGTCACTCGTAGTGAGATCTGTAGCCAAATGTGTAAATTCCGTAACGAGGAGACTCCCGGAAAGCCCTCACCTCACGTAATCTGCCCAACCATGCACAGAGGCGAACGGCGGGCCAAGCGGCCCAACGTCGTGTGGTCGGTGTTCGTGTTCCTGACGGTCAGCGCGCTGGCCGGAGCACTGACCGCCGGGCTGGCCCTCCCGTTCGCCGGTCTGGCCGGCGTCACCGCGGCGACAGCGCACGACACGGTCCAGTACCTGCCCCAGGACCTCGAGACGGCGCCGGTGGCCGAGAAGAGCGTCATCCAGGACTCCGAGGGCCGGACGATCGCGACGCTCTACCAGCAGAACCGGACCCCGGTGACGCTGAAGCAGATCAGCCCGCTGATGCTGAAGGCAATCGTCGCGATCGAGGACGACCGCTTCTACCAGCACGGCGCATTGGATGCCAAGGGCACCCTGCGCGCGCTGCTCCGCAACCAGTCCGCCGGAGGGGTGCAGCAGGGCGGCTCGAGCATCACCCAGCAGTACGTGAAGCTCAGCCTGATCAACAAGGCCCGTACGCCGCAGGAGGTCAAGCAGGCGACCGCCGAGACCTACGAGCGGAAGATCGCCGAGGTCCGCTACGCGATCGCGGTCGAGAAGGAGCTCAGCAAGAACGAGATCCTGAACCGCTACCTGAACCTGGCCTTCTTCGGAGACCGCTCGTACGGCGTCGACGCCGCGGCCCAGCACTACTTCGGCGTCCACGCCGCGAAGCTGAACCTCCCGCAGGCCGCGATGCTCGCCGGCCTGGTGAAGAACCCGACCGGCTACGACCCGATCGACAACCCGAAGCGGGCCAAGGCGCGCCGCGACGTCGTCCTGCGGCGGATGCAGGAACTGAACGTCATCACCGCCAAGCAGGCCGCGGACGCGCTGAAGACGCCGGTGATCGACCCGAAGAAGGTCCGCGTCATCCCCAGCGGCTGCGCGAACTCGAAGTACCCGTTCTTCTGTGAGTACGTCGTCTCGAAGCTGAAGGCGAACCCGGCATTCGGGAAGACGCCGGAGGAACGCGAGAACTACATCGAGACGTCCGGTCTGGTGATCAAGACCTCGCTCGACCAGCGCGTCCAGGCGGCCGCGCAGGCCTCGATCGCGCAGCACACCAAGGCCGGTGACCAGGCGGTCGCCGCGGTCACGATGGTCGAGCCCGGCACCGGTCTGGTGAAGGCGATGGCGCAGAGCCGCGGGTACGGCAGCAAGAAGGGGCAGACGGCGTACAACTACAACGTCGAGAAGTCCTACGCCGGCGGGTACGGCGGGTTCCAGAACGGGTCGACGATGAAGGCGTTCACGATCGCCGCCGCGATCGGGAAGGGCGTGCCGACGACGTACCGGATCAACTCGCCGCAGCGGATCGACCTGAGCGGCAAGGTGTTCAGCACGTGCAGCGGCACCACCTCCGCGGACGAATACACGCCGAAGAACTCGACCAAGACGATCGCCGACCCGTCGATGGTCGACGCGGCCCGCGCCTCGACCAACACCTACTTCCTGCAGCTGTCCGAGCAGATCGGTCTGTGTCCGATCGCGACGATCGCCTCCAAGCTCGGCATGTACGACGCGCAGACGATGAAGCCGCTCCAGCAGGTGGTCTCGTTCACGCTCGGCTCGGTCGGCCAGATCACGCCGCTGATGCTGTCCAACGCGTACGCGACGTTCGCGGCGCGCGGGATGTACTGCAGCCCACAGATCATCCTCTCGATCACCTCGCTGAAGACCGGCAAGTCGACCCCGACCCCGGGCCCGAACTGCCACCGGGTGCTGTCGCCGGGAGTCGCGGACGGCGTGAACTTCGTGCTGCAGCAGGTGATGGCGAAGGGCGGGACTGGCGCCAAGCTGAAGTTCGGCAAGAGCGACCTGGCCGGCAAGACCGGTACGATCCAGAACAACCACGCGGTCTGGTTCTCCGGCTACTCGTCCAAGCTGGCCGCCGCCTCGGTGGTCGCTGACGCCGATCCCAAGTACGAGGACCTCGCGAACCTGACGCTGAACGGCAAGAAGATCGGCGACGCTTCCGGTTCCGGGACGGCCGGTCCGGTCTGGGAGACCGCGATGCAGCTCGCGCTGCAAGGGATTCCGACCAGCAAGTTCGTCAAGCCGGACGACAAGATCATCCGCGGCAATGTGAAGGATCTGCCGTACCTGAAGGGCATGACGCCCGCGGACGCGGGCGCGAAGCTGCTGTCGATGGGCTTCAAGGTCCAGATGGACCACGGGCCCCAGGTCGACTCGGACGCCCCGGCGGGCACGGTCGCGTGGACGAACCCGCGGCAGGAGGACGGCGCACCGGCCGGCGCGACGATCCTGCTGTACATCTCGAACGGCAGCAGGGCGAAGCCGACCATCCCGCCGACGCCACCGGTCACTCCGCCGGTGAGCCCACCGCCGCCCGGCACGCCGCCGACCATCAAGCCGCCGCCGGGCTTCCCGACCTGTGGACCCTGGGACCCCAAATACCCCAAGTGCAAGGGCAACTGACCCTGTTCCTGCAAACGGTCGGTTGAGGTTATCCACAGGTTCGATCTCGACGCCCCACCAGGGGGTTGACTCTCCGTAAACTCCCAGCCATGAAGCGCCTGGGGCTCCGCATCATCACCACCTGCCTACTCATCGGCCTGGCCGGATGCACGTCGTCGTTCAAGTCCGACCCACCCGCATCCGGCCGGGCGACGGTGAAGCCCGTCGACTTCACCCAACCGACGGCCCCGCAAGCCGCCGAGAAGACTGCTCCCGCAGGTGATCGGACCAATCAGGCCCTGCAGGCGGTCGCGGCCCGCGGCGAGCGCGTGGTCGCCGCCGGTTTCGAGGAATCGGACAACCTCAGCAGAGCCCTGTTCCTCAGCAGCGACGACGCCGGCAGGACCTGGACCCGCGGACAGCTGGACAAGGAGTCGGTGGCACGGTCCCATCCCTTCGAAGGCGTGACGGACATGGCCGCGGGTCCGGCAGGATTCGTTGCCATCGGCGACGGACCGAGCACCGTCCTGTGGCACAGTCCCGACGGGACGACGTGGAAACACCTGGCCGACGACCCCAAGGTGGTCCGGACGACGGACTACCTCAGGGCGGTCACCGCCACCTCGACCGGCTTCGCGATCGTCGGCGGCAGCACCGTCGGCGGCAATCACCTCGTCTACTGGCAGTCCACGGACGGCGTCACCTGGCACCGCACGGAAGGCCCGTCGATCGGCCTGAAGCAGACCGTGCCGGGCGAAGTGACCGGCGACGAGATCGTTGCCTCCGGCAAGACCGTGGTGATCGCCGGGAACCTGTCCACCCCTGACGACGCTCACCAGACCGATCGCCTGCAGTACTGGTACTCGACCGACAACGGTCAGCACTTCCGGACCGCGGCGGTGCGCGGCGAGGTCGCCAAGGACTACAGCGTCTACAACAACGCGCTCGCGGTCGGCGACGGGAAGTTCGTGGCGCTCGTCCAGGGCGGCGGCTTCGACGAGGTGAACAACTCGTGGGACACGCTGGTGGTCGAGGGCGGTCCCACCGGAGCCTCCTGGCAGGTGGCGGCCACCCCGTGGACGCTCGGCTCGGCGTACGAGGACATCCCCGGCACGCTGGTCAAGGCCGGGAAGGACTGGGTGGCCACCGCACAGGTCTCCACCACCACGATCGACACCACGGTCGCCGTCGGTCCGACCTGGGCACAGCTCGCCGACGGCACCGACACGAACAGCCAGCGCGCTCGCGGCACCCAACTCGTCACCGACTCGGTCGCCGTCGGCAGCGACGCGATCATGGTCGGCTCGAACGACCGCAGCGGTTCGACCGAGCCGGCGATCTGGCGGTACGCCGAGGCACGCGTGACCCCGGTCGCACTGGCCCCCGAACTGTCCGGCGGCCGTCCGTCGTCGCACGTGGGCACAGTCTTGCGGGCCGGCAAGGCGCTGGTCGCGGTGGGCGACGTGTCGAATGACCCGACCGGCTGGACGCGCACCGGCTCGGACTGGCAGGCCACCACGCTGCCCGGGCGGAAGGTCGGCGTACGCAACTTCGTCCAGAATGCTGTCGCAACCACGGACGGACGCGTGGCGGCTGTCGGCGAGAAGAACCTGGCGATCGGCCGCCGGGCCGCGGTCTGGGTCCGGGGCACGGACGGCCGCTGGACCGAGGCCGACTCACCGGTGTTCGGCGTCGGCGCGCGCTCGCCGTACGGCGGGCCGAGCGCCGCCGCGATCGCGGTCGGTCCGTCGGGATGGGTGGTGGTCGGCGGGCGTCAGGACGGCAACGGGCACACCGATGCGTGGTCGGCGTACTCCAAGGACGGCCGGAGCTGGGTCGAAGGGGTCGGCGGCAAGGTACTGCCGGCCACCTCCGGCGACCAGCAGACGCGCCGTACCCGCAGCCAGAACCTGCGGTCGTTGGGCTCGGGTGAGGCCGGGATGTCGACGGTGCTCGCGGTCGGCTCGCGCTTCGTCGCCGGTGGCGACCGCGGCGACGGGACCCCGGCGGTGTGGTTGTCGGCGAACGGCACCGACTGGACGACGGTGGTCGACCTGCCGCTCGCGAAGCGGGTTTCCTCGGCGAGTGTCCGGGGTCTCGAACGCATCGGGAACACAGTGGTCGCGTTCGGCGAGTACGACCGCACGGACGACGACACCGAGGGCGGCTGGGTCACGTGGACCTCGAAGGACGGCGGTCTGACCTGGACGAACCAGATCGCCGCACCCAGCCGGGCCTTCGCCGGTGAGCTGGTCCCCGTTCCGAACGGGCTGATCGCACTCGGTACCACGGGGACCGACGACGAGGTCGACGCGGCCGCCTGGTTCAGTCGCGACGGGCGGGGATGGAAGGCGATTGCGGTTCCGGGGGATCGGGCGAAGGGTCCCGGGCGGCAGGGGCTGGTGTCGGGGATCGTCGAGGACGGGAAGGTGCTGGTGGCCGCGTTCGACGTGCCGCCGACCGGGGGTGGGTATTACACGCTCGAGATGGACCTCCCGAAGTAGGGCGTGGTGGAGGTCACTAGGCTTGGGGCCGAATCCCCCGGTACTTGTGAAAGGACTCCCCCCGTGAGTGTCGATGAGCTGACTGGCCAGGTCGAGCGTGCGCGCCAGGACTACGAGGCGCTGGTGGCCAAGGGTCTCAAGCTGGATCTGACGCGCGGGAAGCCGTCGCCGAAGCAGCTCGACGCGGCCAACGGTGTGCTCGGGCTGAGCGGGGAGCCGGTCGCCGCGGACGGGACCGACCTGCGGAACTACGGCGGCCTGCTGGGGCTGCCCGAGGTACGGGCGATCTTCGCGGCGGACCTCCAGGTGCCGGTCGACCAGCTGCTCGCCGCCGGGAACTCGAGCCTCGAACTGATGCACGACGCGGTCGTCTTCGCGCTGCTCGGGAAGGTGCCGGGCGCGGAGACCCGCTGGGCCGATGTCGAGGGGCTCGCGTTCCTCTGCCCGGTCCCGGGCTACGACCGGCACTTCGGGATCTGCGAGCGGTACGGGATCAAGATGATCCCGGTGCCGATGACGCCCGAGGGCCCGGACATGGATGTCGTCGAGCGGCTGGTCGCCGAGGACGCCGCGATCAAGGGCATCTGGTGCGTCCCGAAGTACAGCAACCCGGACGGCACGGTGTACTCCGACGAGACGGTCCGCCGGCTGGCCGCGATGGAGACCGCGGCGCCGGACTTCCGGATCTTCTGGGACAACGCGTACGCCGTGCACCACCTGACCGACTCCCCCGCGCAGCTGGCCGACATCCTCGCGCTGTGCGCCGAGAACGGGCACCCGGACCGCGCGTTCGTGTTCGGGTCGAGCTCGAAGATCACCTTCGCCGGCGCCGGCGTCGCGTTCTTCGGGTCGTCCCCGGACAACATCAAGTGGTGGCTGAGCCACACGACCAAGCGCAGCATCGGCCCGGACAAGATCAACCAGCTGCGGCACGTGCAGTTCCTCCGCGACGCGGACGGCCTGCACGAGCACATGCGGACGCTGGCCGACCTGATCCGGCCGAAGTTCGACGCGGTCGACAAGATCCTCACCGCCGAGCTCGGCGGCACCGGGTTCGCGTCCTGGACCGCCCCGGCCGGTGGCTACTTCGTCAGCCTGGAAGTCCCGGAGGGTTGCGCCCGCGAGGTGGTCGCGAAGGCGAAGGCGGCCGGTATCGCGATCACGCCGGCCGGCGCCACCCACCCGTACGGCGACGACCCGAAGGACCAGGTGATCCGGATCGCCCCGACGTACCCGGAGCTGCCGGAGGTCGAGGCCGCGATCACCGGTCTGGCCACCTGCGTGCGGCTGGTGGCGGGCGAGAAGGCGCTCGCCGATCAGGCCTGAGGCAGCTCGAAGATCAGGCAGGTCGACGTCGCGTGGGCGAGCAGCTTGCCGCGTTCGTCGTACAGGTGTGACTCCGCGACCGCCGTACGACGACCGCGGCTGATGATGCCGCCCTCGCAGCGGAGGACGCCGGAGTCGACCGTGACCGGGCGGACGAACCGGGTCATCAGGTCGAGGGAGGTGTAGCCGACGCCGGCCGGCAACGTCGAATGGACGGTGCAGCCGGCGGCGGTGTCCAGCAGCGTGGCGATCACGCCGCCGTGCACCGAGCCGAGCGGGTTGTAGTGGAACTCGGCCGCCGGCATCGACACGGTGACCTTGCCCTCCTCGGCCTCGAACCCGGTCGCGCCGACCAGTTGCAGGATCGGCGGCGCCGGCAGCCGACCGTCCTGCATCGCCTGCAGCGTCTCCAGCCCGGAGAGGCGACCGATCTGCACCGCCACCTCGGCCGGGTCGGTCCAGGTGAACGTCCGGCTGCGAGCCGTCTGCTGAGTCTCCGTCATGGACCGAGCCTCACACCGCACAGCTGGGTCTGTCAACGAGACCTAGAGCGCATTAGGCTGGCCGGATGAGTACGACGACGTACAACGCGCTCGACTGGTCGGTGGCGAACTGCCCGATCGGGCGCACCATGGAGATCCTCGGCGAGCGCTGGACCGTGGTCGTGCTGCGCGAGGTGTTCAACGGCATCCGCCGGTTCGACGACCTCCGGGTCCGGACCGACATCCCCCGCCAGGTGCTGTCCAACCGGCTCGCCACACTCGTCGAGCACGGGATCCTGCGCCGGACGCCGTACCGCGAACCGGGCGCGCGCCGGCGCTACGAGTACCGCCTGACCGAGCAGGGCCTCGATCTGTACCCGATCCTGATCGCGATCCGGGACTGGGGCGACAAGTACCTCACAGGCCCCGAGGGGTCGCCGCTCACCATCGCGCACCGCGACTGCGGCGCGGCCGTGCACACCGAACTCCGGTGCGAAGCAGGCCACTCGGTGACGTCTCCGCGGGACGCCGTACCGCGTCCTGGCCCCGGGGCTCGGCGGCGGACAAACGTATGAAATACAAGGGATTCGGCGGGTAGCTGCTTCTTCCCGGCGGGTAGTCGCTAGGCTGCCTCGGGGAGGAATTCAGTGAGGCAGTTCAATGCACCACCGGAGTGGCCCGCACCGCCGCGACCGGACTGGCGTCCACCGCGACGATGGCAGCCGCCGGAGTCCTGGGGACCACCACCGGCACGTTGGCCGTTCTGGGTGGACAAGCACGGCAAACCGGTCCGCGGACCGATCGGCAGGTACGGCGGACCCCGCCGGACGACCGCACTGGCGGCCATCGTGATCCCGGTCGCGCTGATGACACTGGTACTCGCGTACCCGTTCAGCGGCGGCGAGTCCACGAGCACGGCGCCGGTGCTCGCACCGTCTTCACGACCGACGATGCCACGGGCGACACACACCCCAGCACCGGTCAGCGAGACTCCGGCGGAGGTGACAGAGCAAACGTCGACTCCGGTGAAGACCACTCCAAAACCTTCGCCGACTGCTACCGCCACACCGTCGGCCCGCACGCCGACACCGACGCCGACTTCATCTCCGCAGTCGCCGGAGGCTGTGACCACGACACCGACCTCCGCACCACCGCCGACCCTGACCACGACGCCGACGACGACCCCGACGTCCGCCACGGTGGTGTATCGGAACTGCGACGAGGTCCGTGCCGCCGGCAAGGCACCGCTACGCCGTGGCGATCCCGGGTACTCCCGGGCGCTCGATCACAACGGTGACGGCGTGGCCTGCGGTGACCGCGGCAATTCCTGACGGATCCCGTCGGTCCACAGCTCCTGTGTCTGGCTGACCCAGAAGGCCGCGAACAGCACGATCAGCGTGCCCTCGATCCACAGCACGGCGTGCTCCCAGCCGAATGCCTTCTTCCACACGACCATGAACAACGGCACCGCGACCATCGCCACCGCGATCACGGAGTACCGATTGGCCGGTGAGTGCGGGACGGCGTGCTTGCGTTGCTTACGCCGGTACTGTTCCGCGTTCAGCAGCACGACCGCGACGATGCAGACGAACATCACGATCGCGGACGCGTAGTGCGCGTTGCCGATGAACCCGGACCGGTCGGCGAGGAACCAGGCCAGTCCGCCGCCGAAGATCAGCACCGCGACCCCGAGGCCCAGCACGTACATCGGGGTCCATCCGGCCGGCTGCCGCCTGCGGTCCCGGACGATGAAGAACGCGGTCAGCAGCAGGCACGGTACGCCGACCACGAACACCGCGAGCATGTTGTTCGAGACGTTCGGCGCCGCGTCGCCGAGCGCGACCCGCACCGAGTGGCAGGCGCCTTGGCCGGGTGTCGGGACCAGTGCGACCACCAGCGCGAGGATTCCGGCGACGTTCAGCAGGATGTCCTCGGACTCGGTGTTGCCCTTCAGCACCACCATGCAGACGCCGATGGTGATCAGGCCGCCGACGAAGATCGCGCGGACCGGCGTGTAGTAGTACGCGCTGATCGAGGTCTGCAGGCAGTGTGGGTCGGTCTTCGACCACTCGATCACCAGGGCGGCGCCGAGCAGGACGATCATCGCCACCATCGCCATCCGCAGGTAGCGGTAGGTCTTGATGGAGTAGCCACCGGGCACGGTCATCGTCGGCCCCCTCGGCACGAGCTCGGATGTGCCGTCAGTATGCGCCGTTCCGGAGCGCACGACGATCAGCGGAGCCGGATGGATTTCTTGTTCATGAACTCCTCGATACCGGCCGGGCCGAGTTCGCGGCCGAGGCCGGAGCGTTTGATGCCGCCGAACGGCAGGTCGGCCTGCGAGCCGCCGGCGCGGTTCAGGTAGACCATGCCGGCGTCGATCCGGTCCGCGACGCGGCGGTTGCGATCGGGGTCGGTGCCCCACACGGACGCGCCGAGCCCGAACGGCGTGTCGTTCGCGAGCCGGACCGCGTCGTCCTCGTCGACGGCTTCGAACACGATCACGACCGGTCCGAAAATCTCCTCGTAGTACGCGTCCATCTCCGGAGTGACGTCGGTGAGGACCGTCGCCTCGAGGTATGCGCCCGGGCCGATCCTGCGGCCGCCGGTGCGCAGCGTCGCCCCCTGCGCGACCGCCTTCTCGACCTGCCCGGCGACCTCGTCGGCGGCCGCGATCGAAGCTAGCGGCGGGAGCTTCGTCGCTGGGTCGGAGGGGTCGCCCGGGGCGTAGTACTCCGCGACGCGTTGGGTCAGGCGGTCGACGTACTCGTCGTAGAGGTCGGCGAGCACGATCATGCGTTTCGGTGCGTTGCAGGACTGGCCGCAGTTCCGCATCCGCGCGGTCGCCGTGGCGTTGACCGTCTCGTCCAGGTCGTCGGTGCCGAGGATCACCAGCGGATCGGACCCGCCGAGTTCGAGCACGGTCTTCTTCAGGTGCTTCCCGGCCTCGGCGGCGACCGCGACACCGGCCTGTTCACTGCCGGTCAGCGAGACGCCGGCGATCCGCGGGTCGGCGAGGATCGCCGGGATCTGCCGGCTCGACGCGAACGTGTTCACGTACACGTCGTCCGGTACGCCGGCCGCGTGCAGGATCTCCTCGATGGCACGCGCGGACCGCGGGCAGATCGAAGCGTGCTTCAACAGGATCGTGTTCCCCAGCACGAGGTTCGGCGCGACGAACCTCGCCACCTGGTAGCACGGGAAGTTCCACGGCATGATCCCGAGGAGCGCGCCGATCGGGCCCTTGCTGATGACGGCTTGTCCACCCTTGATGTCGAGCGGCTCGTCCGCGAGCAACGCCGGCCCGTGCTCCGCGTAGTACCGGAAGATGTCGACGACGATGCCGATCTCGCCGAGCCCCTCGCTGACCCGCTTCCCCATCTCCAGCGTCATGATCCCCGCGAGCTCGTCCGCCCGCTCCGCGAACAATTCCGCCGCCCGCGCGACGATCGCCCCCCGCTCCCCCACCCCGCGCCTGCGCCACCCCGGGTACGCCACATGCACCCGCCCGACCGCCGCCCGAACCTCCTCCTCCGTCGAATTCGCCACTTCCTCCACCAAAACACCCGTCGCCGGGTCGGTCACCGAGTACATGAGCCCTCCATCCCTTGCAGCCGCTAATCCACCATACTGTATACAGTGACCCGATCTGTTGTGGTACGGCCGTCTCACCAGGCATGCTCGAAGGGCCCGTTGTCCCGCCCCCGCTGAGGATCGGATGCCCGCCCGTGTCTGAGCAACGGAAGTTTCGTCGTGTTGTGCGGCTGGTTGCCGTGCTGGCCGCTGTGTCGGTGCCTTCGGTGGCGCTCGCCTCGCCGAGTGCCACCGCTCCCCCGGATCCCGTGAACGCCTGGCAGTACCCGCACTGGCCGCAGAAGCAGCCATGGCAGGAGTCGGGGCCGGACAAGCGAGTCGCGACCACTGTCTCCCAGGGACTGCCGGGCCCGATCGACCCGCAGAACTGGGAGAACCCGGATCACATGACGTGGAGCGACTACGTCAAACCGCCGGGCACGAACTGGGCCGACCCGGCCGTGAAGGGATCGGAGCGGACCTTCAAGGGTGCGCTCGTGCTACTCGACTACCCGAACCAGGATTTCGTCATCACCCAGCCCAAGGGGTCGACCGCCTTCGGCAATCCGAGTGCCGCGGCGAACGGCGTACCGCGGGATCAGGTCGCGCAGTTCTACAAGAACTTCCTCAACACCCCGGAGCCGCTGAACCACGGCCACACACTGCACGAGTACTGGATGGAGGACTCCGCCGGCCGGTACGGCGTCGACCTGACCGCGTTCGGCCCGTACCGGATGCCGGGCAAGTCGCACGAGTACGGCATGGAGTTCCAGGGCGGCGCGAGCTGTCCGGCCGGCGACACCTGCACGAAGGACATCCGCACCGACGGTCGTGCGGCGTGGGTCGCCGACCAGGGTCCCGAAGTACCCGCCGGCTATGACTTCGTGTTCTTCCTCAGCGCCGGCCAGGACGAGTCCTCGACCTGGCAGGAGTTCGGGATGATGAAGTTCCCGACCAAGCAGGACGTCACCGACGACTTCGGTCCGCCGGATCCGGCGCTGCCCAACTGGTCGCAGACCCGGTACGTCGACTGGACGTCCTGGGCGGCCGGCGCGTCGATCTGGCCGAACGCCGGCGGCGGATCGTCCACGCAGGCGGAGAGCTCGGGTATGGCCGTGTTCGCGCACGAGTTCAGCCACATCCTCGGCATCGGCGACAACTACAACAACCCGTACGGCGTCCCGCCCCGGCGCGCCTACACGGGGATCTGGGAGATGCTCAGCCGGGGCAGCTTCAACGGCCCCGGCGGTCCACACAGCCGCTGGATGATCCCGGCGACCGGCGGCGCGTCGATGGGCGCGCAACACATGCTCCGCAACAAACTCAAGCTGAAGATGGTCGACGAGCAGAACGTACTCCGGCTCTCGCGCGAAGCCCTCGCGAGCTCCGGCGTCGTGATCGCGAACGTGAAGGCGCGCAGCGTCGAGCCCGGGGCGAAGGAGCTGTCCGGGATCAACATCGAGCTCGGTGGCGCCGGTGATCTCGACGCGCCGTGTGACGCGACCAAGGATCCGCTCTGCGACGGCCGCGGGTACCAGAACTACACGGTCGAGGTGGTGGACCGGATGGGTACCGACTCGTTCACGCCCGACAACGGCGTACTGCTGGCGAAGACGAAGAACCAGGACCGCGCACCGTTCGAGTGGGTGGTCGACGCGAACCCGCAGGACATCAACATGACCGACTACGTGCTGCCCGACGGTACGAAGGTCCCGATCACCATCGGCGACTACCGCCAACTGTCCGACGCGCTGTTCCACGCCGGCACCGACTCGGGCAGCGAGTACGAGTACACCGACACCGCGAACCGCCTGCACTTCTACATCACCAACGTGCACCGCGACGCGCAGGGCGTGCTGTCCTACACCGTCGCGATCCGCTCCCTCGACGGCGCGGGCCCGCAGAAACGCGGCGTACGCCTCCTCCCGACGGTCGCGAAGCCGGACGGCGCGGTCCAGACCTGCGACTTCCGGCTCACCAACACCGGCAAGTCCGGTACGTCGTCAACGCAGCCCGAGGACGTCACGCCGTACGTGAAGGGCGACGTCTACCGCCTGACCGCCAAGTCCGACGGCTGGCCGATCGCCCTCCCGAACGCCCTCGCCACCGCGGACGCCGGCCAGCAGATCACGGTCCCGGTCCATACGAAGGCAGGCACCGGCCCGATCGGAAAGATCACCCTCACCGCGACCTCGGAAAGCGATCCCACGAAGTCATCCACCGCCACCTGCACCGCCGTCAAGCGCTGACCGCAACGCGCCGGGCGTCCACCCGAGCCGGACGCCCGGCGCCGCGTGCAGGTAGTCGACAACGCGGTCGACGGTCCATCCGTGCGCTTCGACCAGTCCGGTCGCGATCCAGCGCAGGTACGACGCTGTTGGTGCGACCGGGTCCAGGTCGGCGACCGTTCCATGGGTGATCGTGTACATCGGGAGGTCGTCGTGGGTGCCGAGGCGGACGACGGTTTCGTAGCGGCCGGGGCCCAGCGAGTGGAGTTCGGTGACGTTCGGGAGGAGCGCCGCGAGCTCGAGGGCGTACGTGCCGCCGGGGTCGCGCCACATCTCTTGCGCGGCGACGTCGGCGAGCTGCTCGGATGTCAGGAGATACGCGCGTCCGGCGAGCTCACTCGCTGCGGCCGGGTCGTAGAAGGCGGAGCCACCGCCCCACACCTTCGACGCGCCGCCGAAGACCAGACCTCCCGCAACGGTGACGGGTGCGGTCCGCGCGGGTGGGTTCGGATTGCGGCAGCCGGGATACACCCGCGCGCCACCCTGAGGTCGTCCGCCGGACAAGTAGCAGCGGAATCGTTCGAGTGCCAGGTTGGAGCCGTAGGCGACATACCAGACGTGATCCACTCACACCTCCGGCGTTCAGAATAGTTTGAAACTCACGGAAAATGAACAACACAGTTCATCTTCCGTCGGTTAATCGTTCAGACTAGGGTGCCTGCGATGCAGTGCTGGTGTTTCAGACTCCACCCGCCCCGAGAAGGAGACCCGCATGCCAGACATCAACCGCCGGAGATTCCTGCAGCTGGCCGGAGCATCGGCCGGGTTCGCCGCGATGACGAACAGTATCGAGCAGGCCGCCGCGATCCCGGCCCATCGCAGGTTCGGGTCCATCCAGGACGTCGAGCACATCGTGGTCCTGATGCAGGAGAACCGCTCGTTCGACCACTACTTCGGCACGCTGAGCGGCGTCCGCGGGTACGGCGACCCGCGGCCGGTGAACCTGCCGAGCGGCAAGCCGACGTTCTACCAGAAGGATGCCCTTGGCAAGGAGATCCTGCCGTTCCGGCCGGACGCCGACAACCTCGGCCTGCAGTTCATCCAGGACCTCGCGCACAGCTGGCCGGACGCGCACGCCGCGCACAACGACGGCAAGTACGACCAGTGGATCCCGGCGAAGACGTCGACCACGATGGCGTACCTGACCCGCGAGGACATCCCGTTCCACTACGCGCTCGCCGACAAGTTCACGCTCTGCGACGCGTATCACTGCTCGTTCATGGGCTCCACCGACCCGAACCGCTACTACCTGTGGACCGGCTACACGGGTAACGACGGCACCGGCGGTGGCCCGGTCCTCGGCAACGACGAGGCCGGCTACGGCTGGACGACGTACCCCGAGCGGCTGGAGAAGGCCGGGGTGTCGTGGAAGATCTATCAGGACATCGGTGACGGCCTGGACGGCGACCACGGCTGGGGCTGGATCGACGACGCGTACCGCGGCAACTACGGCGACAACTCGCTGCTCTACTTCAACACCTACCGGAACGCGCAGCCCGGGAACCCCTTGTACGACAAGGCCCGCACCGGCACGAACGCGAAGGCCGGCGAGAGCCTGTTCGCGCAGCTCGCGGCCGACGTGAAGACCAACCGGCTGCCGGAGATCTCCTGGATCGCGGCGCCGGAAGCGTTCACCGAGCACCCGAATTGGCCGGCCAACTACGGCGCCTGGTACATCTCCCAGGTCCTCGACGCGCTCACCGCGAACCCCGAGGTGTGGAGCAGGACGGCGCTGTTCATCACGTACGACGAGAACGACGGCTTCTTCGACCACGTCGTCCCGCCGTACCCGCCGATGGATGCGAACCAGGGCCTGTCGACCGTCGACGCCGGCCCCGATCTCTACACCGGCGCGAAGGCCGCACACGGTCCGTACGGGCTCGGCCAGCGGGTCCCGATGCTCGTGGTCTCGCCGTGGAGCACCGGCGGGTACACCTGCTCCGAGGTCTTCGACCACACGTCGATCATCCGCTTCATGGAGAGCCGCTTCGGCGTGCATGAGCCGAACATCTCGCCGTGGCGCCGGGCGATCTGCGGCGATCTCTCCTCCGCATTCGACTTCGGTACGTCGGCCACGCAGCCCGCGAAGCTCCCGGACACCAGCGCCTACCAGCCGCCGGACAACAAGCGGCACCCGGACTACGTGCCGACGCCGCCCGCGGTGGGCGCACTCCCCGGGCAGGAGCGCGGCCGGCGCCGTACCCGGCCGTTGCCGTACGCACCGGTCGTCGACGGTGCAGTTGCCGACGGCAAGTACAAGCTGACGTTCGGCTCCGGGCCGCGAGCCGGCGCGCAGTTCCTGATCACGTCCGCGAACCGCACCGACGGCCCGTGGACATACACCACCGAGGCCGGCAAAACCGTCGCCGACAGCTGGAACCCGGTCTACTCGGCCGGCGTCACCGACCTCACCGTGCACGGCCCGAACGGCTTCCTGCGCACCTTCAAGGGCAAGCCCGCCACCGGCCTGGAGATCACCGCCCGCGAGAACGCGACCACCGGCAACGTCGACCTCACCTTCACCTCCGACGCCGCCCGCCGGGTCACGATCGCCAACTCGTACGGCGGATCGCCCAAGACGCTCGACGTCGGCAGGGGGACCACGAAGTACACCGTCGGCACCACGAACCGCTGGTACGACGTCTCGATCACGACCACCGCCGACTCGACGTACCTGCGCCGCTTCGCCGGCCACATCGAGAACGGCACCTCCGGCCTGAGCGACCCGGGTATCAGAACTAGATGATTGGGACCTCCGGTTTCGTCGTGTCGGCGGGCGTGTTGTCGTCGACCTGGTCGAGTTCGTCCACGGCGATCCGGCTGGTCCAGCGTTGGTCCGGGTCGGGCGAGGGGATCGAGTCGAGCAGCAGCTTGGTGTAGGCGTGCGACGGTTCGTGCATCACCGTCGCCACCGGGCCGCGTTCGACGATCTTGCCCTTGGTGATCACCATCACCTCGCCGCCGAGGTAGTACACCGTCGACAGGTCGTGGGTGATGAACAGCGTCGTCATCCCGTGCTCGCGCTGGAAGTCCAGCAGGATGTCCAGGAAGTGCTTGCGCACCTGGGCGTCCAGCATCGACACCGGCTCGTCCGCGATGATGAACGACGGCCGCAGCATGTGCACGCGGGCGAGCATGATGCGCTGCCGCTGACCACCGGAGAGCTGGTGCGGGTAGCGCCCCAGCACGTTCTCCGGCTCCAGCCGGACCGCCCGCAGCGACTCCTCGATCAGCGCGAGTCCCTTCTCGCGGGTGTCGGCCAGCTTGAACTTCTTCACCGCTTTCCAGAGCGCGCGGTCCACCCGGTAGAACGGGTTGAAGATCGCGTACGGGTCCTGGAACACCGGCTGGACGTCGCGCCGGTACGCGTCGTACTCGGCCCGGCTCAGCTTGAAGATGTCCTTGCCGCCGTACAGCACCGTTCCGGCCGTGGGCTTCTGCAGGCCGAGCACGTTGCGGGCGATCGTGCTCTTCCCGCTGCCGCTCTGGCCGACCAGGCTGACGATCTGCGGCGGCGACGCGGCCAGGCTGAAGCTCACGTCGTCCACCGCGGTCACGTAGCCGTCGGCCACCCCGCGGGCATGGAACCGTTGCTGTACGCCCCTGAGTTCGAGCTCCGACTTCATGACGCCCTCCGTCCGACCTGCGGGATCGACTCGATCAGCTGCCGGGTGTACGGGTCCCGCGGGTCCTTGAAGACCTGCCGTACGTCGCCCACCTCGACGAGCCGTCCCTCGTACATGACTGCGACCCGGTCCACCAGCTGCGCGTGCACGCCCATGTCGTGCGAGATCACCATCAGCGTGACGCCGAAGTCGGTCCGCAGATCCGCCAGCGACTGCAGGATCACCCGCTGGATCGTCACGTCCAGCGCGGTGGTCGGCTCGTCGGCGATCACCAGGTCCGGCTCGAGCGCGACCGCGATCGCCATCAGCACCCGCTGCTTCATCCCGCCGGACAGCTCGTGCGGGTACATCCGCGCGACCCGCGGCTCCAGCCCGACCTGCCCGAGCAGCCTCGGCACCATCTCGCCCACCGATTCCTTGCGGCCGGGCGCGTGCTCGAGGATCACGTCCTTGAACTGGTCCTCGACCCGCATCACCGGGTTCAGCGAGCTCATCGAGCCCTGTGGGAGGTACGAGAGCGCGCTCCAGCGCAGGACCCGCAACTCCTCGCCGTTGACCTTGAGCAGGTCGACGGGCGATCGGCCGGACGGGTGGAACATCACCGAGCCACCGGTCACCTTGCCCGGCGCCTTCAGCAGCCGCAGCAGCGCGACCGCGAGGGTGCTCTTCCCGCTGCCGGACTCGCCCGCGATCCCGAGGATCTCGCCGCGGCGCACGTCGAGGTCGATCCCGCGGACCGCCTTCACGTCGCCGCGGTTCGTCGAGTACGAGACCTCGAGCCCCTTGACCTCGAGAACGTTATTCACCGGCCACTCCCCTCAGCCGCGGGTTGTAGACCTCTTCCAACCCGATGTTCACCATGTTCAGCGCCGCGAACAGCAACGTCAGCAGCGCGATCGGGACCACGAACATCGGCCAGGCGCCGAGTGTCAGCGCGCCGGTGCCGATCGCGTTGAAGATGATCTGCCCGAGGTCGATCACGCCGCCCGGGCCGAGACCGATGATCTCCAGACCGACCAAGCCGAAGATCGCACCGAGTGCCGACGACGCGAAACCGACGCCGATGAACGGCAGCAGGTTCGGTAGCAGCTCGGTGACGATGATCTCCAGGTCACGGGCCTTGCTGACCCGCGCCAGATCGACGTACGGGCGTGTTCGCAGGCTCAGTACCTGGGATCTGATCGTCTTCGCGGCGAACGGCCAGGAGAAGATCGAGATCATCACGCCGACCTGGAACAGGCTGACGTTCTTCGCGTACGCCGACAGCGCGATCAGCAACGGGAACGTCGGGATCACCAGCAGGATGCCGGTGAACGTCGAGAGCACGTTGTCGATCCAGCCGCCCTTGTACCCGGCGACGAACGCGACGATCACACCGGCGACCGTCGAGATCACGCCGGCGATCGCACCGATCTGCAGCGAGACCGACAGCGCCTTCACCACCATCGCGAACACGTCCCGGCCGAACTGGTCGGTGCCGAGCAGGTGTTTCGGTCCCGGCACCAGCCACTTCTCGTACGCCGCCAGCTCGATCGGGTCCTGGCCACCACCGACGGCCTTGGTGATCAAAGGGCTGAGCAGCGCGAGCAGCACCAGCAGCCCGAGGATGGTCAGCCCGGTCGCCAGCCGCCGGCTGTTCCGGATCGTCCGCAGTACCGCGGTCAGGAGTCTCATCGTCATCACTTCCAGTACTTGACCCGCGGGTCGAGCAGCGGGAGCAGGAGGTCGAGGAGCAGGACGGCGGTGAGCACCGAGAAGATCGCGATGTCGGTGACCCCGAGGATCGTGTTGAAGTCGAGCTGCTGGATCGCCGTGACCAGCGTCGTGCCGAGTCCGGGGTAGTTGAACAGCTGCTCGACCAGGACGTTGCCGTTGAAGATGAAGCCCAGCGAGATGCCGAACGCGGTGATCTGCGGCAGGTAGCAGTTCCGCAGCGCGTACCGGGTCAGGATCCGCGAGTTCTTCAGTCCCTTCGCCTCGGCGTACACCAGGTAGTCCTCGCCGAGGATCGGGATCATCAGCATCCGGGTCGACAGGATCCAGCTGAACGTCCCGATGATCACGATCGACAACCCCGGCAGCAGTCCGTACTTCAGCACACTGCCGATGAAGGCCAGACTGATCCCGGGATTGATGTTGGAGTCGTACGCCGATCTCGCAGGCAACAGTCCCATCGAGTACGCGAAGACGTACACCAGGATCAGCGCGACGAAGAAGTACGGCACGTGCGACAGCGCGATCGACAGGTTGGTGGCGATCGCGGAGCCGAGCTTGCCGCGCCGCCAGCCGGCGATCGCGCCGATCACCACGCCGAGGATCCAGGCCAGGACCGCGGAGATCCCGAGCAGACCGATTGTCCAGGGCAACGACCGCAGGATCACCGTCTGCGCCGGCGTCGGGTAGTTGATCAGGCTCGGCCCGAGATCGCCGTGCAGGATCAGCTTCTCCATGTACTTGAAGTACTGGGTCAGCAGGTTCCCGTCGAGCCCGAACTCGTGCCGGTACCGGGCGATCAGCTCGGCACTGGCCTGCGCGTTGTAGACGTAGTTCTGCTGCAGCGTCTGGATCAGCGTCTGGACCGGGTCACCGGGCATCATCCGGAAGAAGAAGAACGCGATCGTCAGCGCGCCCCACAACTCCACCAGGTAGAGCCCGAACCTCCGGATGGCGTACGCCGCCAGCGGATGCCGCGACAGCCAGGCCCGCACCCCCGAAGCGGGTGCGGAGTCCTGGCTCTTGTCGGTGACTACCGCGGGCGGGGCTTCCGCCGTCACGCCGGTCCCTTCTGCCCGGTGGCACTGATCTTGCCGAGCACGAAGATGAAGTGCGGCCACCAGTTCAGCGGCACCTCGTACAGGTTGTCGTCGGTCGGCCAGTCCTTCCAGAACGCCGTGTTGAAGTACGACGGGTAGCCGGTCTGGATCGACGCGAGCAACGGGATCTGCTGGAAGTAGATCTCCAGTGCCTTGTCGAGCAACGGCTTGGCGTCCGGCGAGTCCGGGTTGAGTACGCCCAGCTGCTCGATGATCTTGTCGAACTCCGGGTTGCGGAACCGCATCTTGTTCTTGCCGGCCGAGTTCTTGCCGACCGGCTGGTACTTGTCGCTGGTCCAGTCGGTGTACAGCTGCACCGGGTCGATCGCGAAGCCGGCCCAGTTGGAGTCGATGTCGTACTGCCCGCGCTGGAACTTGTCGTCGTGGACACTGCCGGACAGGCTGCGCAGGGTGGCCGGTACGCCGACCTTCGCGAGCTGGATCTTCAGAACGTTGGCGATCGCGTACTCGGCGCCGTCGACCGGCGACGCCGTGATGATCTCGAGGTTGATCTCCTTGCCCTTGTAGACCCGCTTGCCGGCCGCGTTCTTCGGCGCGATCTCGTCCAGCATCTGCGTGGCCTTGTCCGGGTTGAACTCGAACTTGTACTTGTTCGCGAGGTCGTCGTTCTTCCACTTGTCGTTGGTCGGGTAGTCCGCCCACGGGTACTGCGCGGGCGGTACCTTGACCGGCCAGATCGAGTTGCCGATCTTCTCCCGGTCGATGCAGTAGTTGATCGCCCAGCGCATCTTCGGTTCCGACATCACCCCGCGGCTCGGGTCGCAGTTCAGCCAGAACACCCGCGGGTTCGGGTCGTGGAACTGCGTGGTCACGAGGTTCGGGTAGCCGGTGTTCCGCAGCTGCTTGGCGTGCTGCTCGTCGACCGAGCCGACGTCGAACTCGGCCCGCTCGAACGCCAGCGACGCCTGGTCGAGCTGCTTCGACGTGCTCTGGAACACGACGTACTGCGGCTTGACGTCGAGCTTGTCCTTGTTCCAGTAGTTCGGGTCCTTCTCCCAGACGAACATCTTCTGGTTCCGGATCGCCTGCTTCAGCTTGTACGGACCGCTGCGGACCGGCGGGTTGTCCTTGTACTTCGTCGGGTCCTGCGACTTCCAGATGTGCTCGGGCATGATGTTGTTCGGCGCACCGGAGATCGCGGCGATGAAGTTGTAGTGGAAGCGTGGCGCCGGCTTCAGGAACGTGACCACCGCGGTGTGCGGGTCGGGCACGGCGATGGACTTGACGAACTCCTTCAGGTCACCACCGCCGCCGAAGAGGTCCGGGCGGTCCTTCAGCAGCATCACCGTGAACTTGAAGTCGTTCGCGCCCAGCGGCTGGCCGTCGTTCCAGTGGGCCTTCGGGTCGAACTTCAGCGTCAGCTCGGTGAAGGCGTCGTTGTACTTGTACTCCGTCGCCAGCCACGGCGTGAGCTTGCCGGTGGCGAAGCTGAGGAAGAACAGCGGTTCGGTGCTCAGCTCCACGCCGGCGCCGGACGGTGACCCGTTCGGGATCATCCCGTTGAAGCTGTCGAAGACCGTGTACTCGACCTGGCCGACGATCACCGTCTGGTCCCGGGGAACCGGGATGTTGGCCTTGCCGATCTGGATCGACTTGGTGGCGACCGGCTTGTTGTTGCCGGCCGGCTTGTCGGAGTACGACGAGCCACCGCCGGAGCAGGCCGCCAGGAACGCCGTGGCCGCCGCGGCCGCGCCTCCTCCGAGCATGTGTCGTCGACTCAATTGGTACCGAATGACATCCTCGACGTCTTCGAACTGTGGGCGCGGTGCTTCGTTCATGACGAATGTCACCTCCGTTTCCGTTGCGCGGGCGGGCTGATCACCGACCGAGAGGTGCCACGGACTATAAGTAGGCCTGACAACGTTGGCAAGAGTTCATTGCCACGTTGGAACTTTGACGTCATATCCGCAGATCAGTCGATATACCAACCTTTGACAACGTTGGCTCGCTCTCCGTGACGCCGTACGCGGAAACGCTTCCAAGTACGGTTACAGGGTGTGTATCTTCGGGCCCCGCAAGGCCTCGCGGCCGGATCCGGTCAGTCGTAGACGGCGTCGAGCAGAAGTTCCACACTTCGGTCCGGTTCGTTGAGAACCGCACGGATCACATGCCGCCGGTCCCAGCGCCCGGCGGCCCAGGCGAGGGCCTTGGCGAGACCGTCGAAGGTCGCGGCGTGCGGGGCCCCGTCGGTGTCGACCCACCAGTCGACCTCGACGCCGTCGACGGTGAGCTCCTCGTGCTCCCACCACACCGGAGGCACCTCCGGTACGAGCTCCCGGACCAGCGCCGGTACGTCGGCCTCGGCACCGGTCCCGTCGATTTTGCCCTCGGCAACCTCTTGCGCCATGGGGACGTCGAACAGGTCACTCAGCCCGTCCGCGGCCGCTCCGGACCCGATCACGAACCCACCGAGATCCGTCCGCTGGATCCACATCGGACCGTCGACGACGACCGCCCGGTCGACGTCCGTCACCCGGGTCACGCCGTCGGTCCCGAGCACGCGGACCTGGGCCGGTGCGTCGCCGGGAAACAGTGCGAGAGTGCCGAGCCGGTTCCAGAGCCGCAGGATCGAGGCCTCGTCGACCTCGCGGTCCGGATCGGACAACCGGTCCAATACCAGACCGATACCATCAGCGTCGAGATCGCCGACATCGCGAACCAGCCCGGCCGCGGTCCGGACCTCGGGATCGAGGCCGGCGGTCCAGTCGGGTGCTTCGTCGAGGAAGCTCGCGAGGACCGGCTCGGCGTCCGGATCCGCCCGTCCGGCGAGCGGCTCGCCGTCGTCCAGCACGACGTGCTCCCGGATCCACCAGGCGGCGTACGACGGGACACCGAGCGGCCGGTCATCGGGTCCGACGACCCGGACCTGAGTGACCAGCGCGCGTCGCAGATCCGGCGAAGAGCCCAGTAGTTCCAGGACTTTCGGCCAGCTGTCGTCGGTGATCCAGTCGAGGTCGCGGATCGCGATCAGCTCACCGACGGTCGCGCCGTACCGCGATCCGTCGGGCGCGACGTCGTACGCCCAGTCCTCGATCGCGTCGAGGTCCTGAAGGGCTTCGGGGAGTTGGTCGAGGGCGACGTCGGAGGCGGTGACGACGCCGAGCGTGGCGAGTACGCCGACGGCCTCGAGCGCCGGCCGGCCGTAGCGGTCGAGGACCTCGGCCGCGACGGGCGCTACCTCGTCGGCGTCGAGGACGGTCTGGGCATCGGAACCCTCGACCACCAAGGCGTTCGCGGGCACGAGGTCGCCGCTGGCGTCGCGGAGCACGAGGTCGTTCAACCACCACAGACCGTCGGCCTGGGAAGGGTCGGCGGCGACGAGACTGAGGACGGCGTGGGCGATCGCGTCCGGGTCGTCGGCGTCGGCGGAGTGCTCGACAGCAGTGCGGACCGCGCTGTCTTCGAGGAGCGATCGTGGAGTCGCGGGGATGGCGCCGAGTCGTTCCAGGGCGGGGTCCACGGCGCCGGGATGGACGACGCGGACGCCGTACTCGCCGAAGGCTGCGAGGGTGTCGACCGGGAGCTCCGGTCCCGGAAGGAGGACACCGCGGACGCCACGGACGAGCCGGCCGTCGGCGAGTGGGACCGGGAGGGTGCCGAGCGATTCCCTGATCAGTGGGTCGGTCACCATCGTCGACAGCGAGGCGTAGAGGGTTCGCCACCAGCCCGGTGACTCCTCACCGCCGAGCTGATCCACGACATCGGAGAGATCGAGACGCCTTACCTGCAACGCATCCAGCGCGAGCCGGTCTTCGCGACGCGCTCGGATCAGACCCGGAACGATCGGCGCGAGTACCTCGTTGAACGCGTCGTCCGCACCCTCGACCAGGACCGCGTCCCGTGGGCGCAGAAGTTCTCCGTCGGCCACCGCCCGCAGCAACGCGACCTCCGGCAGTCGGCGCAGGATCTCCTCCCGCAACACCCGGTCGAGACCACCCGCCGCGAGACCGGTCGGCACCAAGCGCAGTACGTCGTCGCCTTCCTCGGCCCGCACGCGCAACAGCTCGCCGTACGCCGTCGCTGCCTCCCGCACGAGGCGATCGGTCAACGGTCCTTTGGCGACGTGGCGACGTGTCGAATCGAGTGGGAATGTTGCCAGCAGCAACGCTTCGAGCGAGAGCGGTTCGTCGGTCGGGGTCGGTGCCTGCACAACGCCTGGCAGCGCCTGGATTGCTTGCCGAGGTAGTGCCCAGACCACCGACCAGGTCGGACGGGAGCGCTCCTCGATCGGTCGATCCGCCAGCAGTTGCTCGCGTTCGGCAGGGTCGAAGACGCCTTCGGTGCGGTGGATGTGCCAGCGGGACTCGGCGTCTTCGAGAACTCGGCGGGATTCGTCGGTCTCGATCTCGATGCGGACCAAACCCGGAAGCGCCAGCAGCAGCGCGTCGTCGGCCTCGGCGAGCAGGCGGCGTACGAGAGCGACTGCGGCCTCGTCGCGGAGCGGGAGCAGGACGGCGGTGTCGTAACCGGCCGGCGGCTCGCCGTCGGCCTCGAACGGGAGGCGAAGGACGGGCACCTGACCGTCGCGACGGCGCAGCTCGGTGTCGAGCTCAGGCGTGAGCCCCGCGATCCCGTCAGCGGTGTCCGCCTTCGAGAACCGCACACCACCGCTGCGCGACAGGACAACCGGCTCGTCCGTCACCGCGAGCACCGCCGAGAAGCCGACCCCGAACCGCCCGACGGGAGGGACATCCTCCCCACGCGGGCCGGGGCCGGCGTCGCGTTTCGCCGAGGCGCGGAGCGTCGCGAGGGACTGGACGCCCTCGGCGGTCAGCGGGGCGCCGGTGTTCGCGACCACGAGGGTGTTGTCGCGGAACTCGAACAGCACGCGTCCCGGCGTACCCGCTCGCGCCGCCGCGTCGGCCGCGTTCTGCGCCAGCTCGATGACGAGGCGGTCGACGTACCCGCCGAGCGCCAGTTCCTCCTCGGCGTTGGCGTCCTCCCGGAACCGCACGGGGGCGGCCGCCCAACCAGCCAGCACTCGCTCGCGAATTCCCGCCGTACCGAAGATGTCCTCACTCACCGGGGCAGTATCTCGTACCGGATATCGTGGGGCGGTGATCGCTTCCGGCAGTCGGTATGTCGCTCTGGGCAGCTCGTTCGCGGCCGGTCCCGGGATCAGCCCGATCGTGGATCCACCGGCCGGACGGTCGGGCGCCAACTACGCGCACCTGGTCGCCGCCGAGCTCGGCCTCGACCTCACCGACGTCACGTACTCCGGTGCCACCACCGCGCACGTGCTCGACACCGCGCAGGACGACGCGCCGCCGCAGCTCGACGCGCTCACCCCGGACACCGCGCTGGTCACGATCACCGCCGGCGGCAACGACCTCGAGTACATCGGGACGTTCCTGCGCGGGAGTTTCCTCAACACGATCGCCAAGCCCGCCACGATCTTCGGGCGCCGGGTCGCGAACCGGATCCGCGCGCGGGTCAGTTACCTCAAGGACGACGCGTCGTACCAGGCCGTCGCCGATTCGCTGACGACTGTGGTCGAGCGGACTCGCGAGCGCTCGCCCGAGGCACGGATCCTGCTCGTCGACTATCTCAGTCTCGTCGGGCCGGCCACCCGCCCGCGGCTCGACGTACCGCTGAACGAGGAGCAGCTGCCGAGCGTCGCGATGATGGCCGACGGGCTGGCAGGCGCGTTCGCGAAGGCGGCCGCGGCGGGTGGAGCCGAGCTGGTGGCGGCGTCGGCGGCGAGTCTGGAGCACGCGATCGGTTCGGCCGAGCCATGGACGACCGGGTTCACGATGCTGCCGCCCAACCTCGGCGGTTTCGTCCCGTACCACCCGAACGCCGCCGGCATGCGCGCCGTCGCCGACCTGATCCTCGAGGTCCTCCGGCGATGAAGGTCCGCGAGGCGACCACCGCGGACGTCGACGCGATCGTCGGCACGTTCTGCCGGGCGCTGGCCGACTACCCGATGACACGGGCCTGCCTCGACCCGGACGGGTACGCCGAGCGGCTCGCGGCGTACCACCGGCTGTTCGTCACCGCCGTCGGGTTGCCACACGGGCGGGTCTGGGTGACGGACGACGTGACCGCGGTGGCCGTCTGGACGACTCCGGCCACCCCGCCGGATGCCTTCGCGCCGCACGCCGATGCGTTCCAGCAGATCTCCGGGGCGCGCGCCGCGCTCGCCGCCGAGTACGGGCAGGCGACCGCGATCTTCCGTCCCCGTCGGCCACTGTGGTTCCTGGGCCTCGCCGCGGTCGACCCGGACCATCAGCGCCAGGGCCTCGGCCGCGCCGTCATCACCCCCGGGCTGACTGCCGCGGACGCCGAGCGCTCCCCCGCGTTCCTCGAAACCCAGGACCCCGCGAACGTCAGGTTCTACGAGTCCCTGGGCTTCACCGTGATCGCCGAACTGGAACTCCCCCACAACGGCCCCATGCACTACGCCCTCTACCGACCGCCCGCCTGAGACACGGTGTGGACGTACGGCGTGGTGGTGGTGACTGCCACGAAGCCCAGGCGCTGGAGGATCGGGGAGCTGTCGTCGGAGGCGTCGACGTGGAGGTACTTGTAGCCGAGCTCGACGGCGCGGGCGGCGCGGACCGCGACGAGAGCCTTGTAGATGCCTCGGCCGCGCCACTCCGCCAGGGTCGAGCCGCCCCACAGGCCGGTGAACTCGGTGCCCTTCTTGTAGACGGCCCACGCCGCGGACACCACCTGCTCGTCGGCCTCCGCGACGAACACGTCGGCGCCGCCCGCATGCCGGCGTACCAGGTCGTCGGTGAGCCAGGACCAGTCGTCGTTCCACACCGTCGACTCCATCGCGGCGATCCGCTCGAAGTCTGCCCGATCGTGCACCAACCGGATCGCGATGCCGTCGACCGACTCGCGACCGCGCAGCCGCTCGACGATGTCGGCGCTCTCCGCGACCAGGACCGTCTCCTGCTCCTCGGGCTCGAACCCGGCGGCCCGCAGCCGCTCCGGCAGGTCGGCGGGCTGGTCATGCCCCCGCAACTTCCACTCGACCGACTGCCCCTTGGCGGCGAAGTAGTCACGCTGGCGAGCGATCAAGGCGTCGACTTCGGCACTGTCCAGACCGTCGAGCGTGCGATAGCTGACGAACCCGCGGTTCGGGTACTCGACCCGAATCACCGGCCCATCGGTACTGGTCGGCACGTCCGCACTCTCACTCGTCCCCCGCAACTGCCCGTCGTACGCAGCGAGCAAGGCACTCTTCAAAGCATCATTCACAGGAGGACTCTGACACGCCGCAGGACCAAGTAGGGTGCCGAGATGAGCGGTGCGACTGGGGGCCAGGCTGTCTGGGACGCAGCGGTGGTCGGCTGGCGCCGGTTGGCGCAACGGCCGTCGGCAGACGGAGTATTCAGCTGGGAACGGTACGACGAGGCCGACTGCTTCTGGTGGGCCGGTCGGCCGGGCAAGATCGCGCACCAGCTGTTCCTGAGCACGCCGTCGAGGGAGGCAATGACTCGATTGGTGCGCCTCGCCGTGGACTCCTCTCATGACGGAGACATCTCCGTCCGGATTCTCGATCGGGAGGATCTCGCGGCGGCACTCGACGAATTCAACCCGACCTCGACGAACACCGCGCCACTGATGCTCTGCGAGCTCGCCACTCGTCCGGTGTCGCCGCCGTCGACGTTCACCACCGCGATCATCGGCGACTCCGAGGAGCGGGCCCGGCTGCTGCGCATGGTCGGCGGCGTGTACGACGACACGGACGGCCTCACCGGCTTCTTTCACGGCGCCGGTGCCGCCGACATCGTCGGAGCCTTCGACGGCGATCGTCTGGTCTCGTCGGCGACCATCGTGAGAGCTGGGGACACGGCGAACCTCTGGTCGGTCGCAACCGCCGAGGAACAGCGTGGCCGGGGTGCGGCGTCGGCTGTCGTCACGGCGGCGCTGGATCATGCGGTTGCGCTCGGGTGCTCGCTGGCGGGCCTCGGGACGTCGGACGAGCTCGTGCGCTGGTACAGCCGGTTCGGGTTCACCGAGGTCGGACGCGAGCGCAGCGCGCTGATCAGCCAGCCGGTCAGCCGCCAGTTACGGTGATCGCGGCGGCCTGCCGGCTCGCTCAGGCCGTGCTTGTTGTCTCGGTTGTCGTTGGCGAAGTGGCTCAGCGAGACCATCAGGTTCAGAGGTTCCATCGGTCCGTCCTCCAGGTCCGGGGTGCTTCTACCTGGACGTCGGAGCTGGGTCGTGAACCTTGACATGCCTTGGCTAGGAATCGTGTTCGGTGACCTTCACCAGCTGTCGGAGGAGGTCGTCGAGGCGGGTGCGATCCGCGGTTGGCAGTTGGTGGATCAAGTCCTCCTCGACCCGCTGGATGTCGCCGATCCCCCGCTCCCAGAGCTCGTTCCCCGCAGGCGTGAGCGTCGCGAACACCTTGCGGCGGTCGTCGCGGTCATGCGAACGCTCGACGTACCCACGTCGCTCGAGCGCATCGAGCCGATTGGTCATCGCGGCCGCGGACATGGTGAGGCGCTGCGCCAGCTCGCCGGGCGTCGCGCGGTACGGCGTACCGCCGCGGCGGAGCATGTGCAGCGTCTTGAACTCCCACAACTGCAGCCCGTACGCCGCGAGCACCGCCTCGCGCCGACGCTCGAGATACCGGGTCAGGACCTGCAGGCGGACCGTGATGCCCTCGACATCACGGTCCAGGTCATCCAGCTGCCCCGCCCACAGATCGACGTGCTCGTCCACGAAATCCTTCACCCACCCGACCTTTCAGCGACTGAAGGTTAGTTGTCAAATATTTCGATGTCGAAATACCTTCGCCTCATGACTCACATCGCAGCCACCGAGATCGCCACCGCCGCCCTCCACCTGATGCGCGCCGGCCAGTGGTCAACCGCGACCAACCTCCTCAACGCCGCCACGACCGACGACGCCACCGAACGCGCCACCCTCGCGCTCGCACTCGCCGAGGTGACCGTCGACCAGGACTTCGGCCGGCAGACCGACCACGCGTCCGCCGCCCTCACCGCCGCAGGCGCACTCCTCGACGGATCCTGGGATCTCGCGCTGCTCACGTTGCGGAAGGACTACGCGACCGCCCTCTTCCAAGCAGGCGAGTCAGACCTGCGCACGCGCGCGCTCGCGCTCATCGAGGAAGCTCCTGACGACGCTCACCGGGGCGCGGCGTACTTCTGGGCCGGCACGATCGCCGACAACGTGTACGAACAGCCGACCGAGGCCGTCGACCACTACACTGCCGCGTTGGAACTCGGCGAGAAGACCGACGACAAGTTGCTGATCGCCCAAGCGCTCCGCCACCTCGGCTACCACGCCCACGCCGCCAGGGACCTCGCGCTCGCGCGGACCCAGTGGGAGCGGTCGGCCGAACTCCTGCAGGAAGTCGGACACCTCCGCCCCACCCTCGCCCAGCAGACCATGCTCGCGACCCTGCTCCGTGACGAAGGCGACGCCGAAGGATCCCGCGCGCTAGCGACCGAGATCAACCGCTGGGCACGTCAGCTGGACGTCCCGTTCATCATCCAGGAGACCGCCGACCTCATGGCCTGAGCGGTACGCCGAACTCCGCGGGCAGCCCGGCGCTGAACGCGACATGATCCGGCGCGCGCCCGGGTGGAACGAGGCCCACGGACCGCAGCAGACCATCGGCATCCAGCGCCGTGAGGTTCGCGTGATGAAGGATCCACGGTGGATGGTGGTTCGGCAGGTACCAGGTCCGGCCGCCGCGCTCGACGTGCAGACCCCACCGCGCGGTCAGGAAGTCCTCCAGCGGGCCGGCCCGCAGGGGTTCGCCCATCTCCACGCCGACAAGCGACTGAGCGCCGGACCCGCGGACGGTGGAGGTGTACGTGTGGTGGCTGCCGTTGCGTTCATGACCCATCCGCGCCCACCGGTACGGCAGGCCGAAGACACTCCGCGCGGCCGCCACCACGGCCAGCCGGTTGGCGTCCAGACTCAGGAACACGACACCACGCCGGCCGCTCTCGTCGACGGAGTACAACCGGATGTTCGTCTCCAGGAACGTGCCGAAGTACGGCACGGCCGGGCCGTGCGGCGGTCCGGTTCCGACCATCCGGAACGGAATCAGGCCGAAGTACGTGCGTCCTTCGAACGTGTCCGGTCGCGTGCCCGGCGGGAAGAACCGCGCGACCGCCGACGGATCGATCGCCCAGTGCAGGAACGTCAGATCAAGCCACTGCTGCCGCAGGATCCGCGGCCGCCGCAGCTCCGGCGCTTCCGGCCAGATGGCGTCCAAGATCAGTCCGCGGTCGGTCGGACCTCGCAGGTCGGCTTACCGCCGTTCAGGTCACACACGAGGTACGCCGTCCCCGCGTCGGCCGCCGGCTTCCACGGCATCACCGCCTCGCCGGACAGCAACGCGTCCAGTGTCTGCAACTCGGCGTCCCGCTGCTCGGCGTGATGCCGGTACCCCGCCGCGCCGAGCGCCAGCGCGATGGCCATCCCCAGCAGGTTCACCTCGGTGGGCGCCTCCGGAACCGTGGCACCCTCCACCGTCTCCAGCTTGATCCCGCGCTCCGGAACCTCCACGACCCGCGCGACATACCGCTCAGCAGTCATGCTCCTGAGCGTAGCCCCAGGGATCCCCGAACCGGCAGATCCCTGGGGCGTGCCCGCTAGCGGACGCCGAGGAGGTGTTCCATGGCGAGTTGGTCGAGCTTCTCGAAGGCGAGGCCGCGGGCGCCGAGGGCGTCCGGGTCGTACTTCGCGTTGCGGAGGTCGTCGAGCGACTCCCCCGCGGCCAGCGTGGGCTCGGCCAGTTCCGCGACGCGGGCGGCGGCCAGCGCCTCGGCAACCTCGGGGTCGGCCCGGAACGCCTGCACCTTGTCGCGCAGGATCAGGTAGTTCCGCATGCAGGCGCGGGCGGTCTCCCAGACACCGTCCTCGTCCTCGGTGCGCGGCGGTTTGTAGTCGAAGTGGATGTGGCCGTCGTACGCCGGGTAGCTCCCAGAGCCCTGCAGTACGTCGACCGTCCAGAACGCCTCGCGCAGGTTCCCGGCCCCGAAGCGCAGGTCCTGGTCGAACCGCGGACCGTGCTGCCCGTTGAGGTCGATGTGGTACAGCTTCCCGTGCCACAACGCCTGCGCGATCCCGTGCGCGTAGTTCAGGCTCGCCATCTGCTCGTGCCCGACCTCGGGGTTGATGCCGACCAGCTCCGGGTCCGCGAGATCGTTGATGAAGGCAATCGCATGCCCGATCGACGGCAGCAGGATGTCGCCGCGCGGCTCGTTCGGCTTCGGCTCGATCGCGAACCGGATGTCGTACCCCTGCTCGCGCACGTACGCACACAGCAGGTCCATCGACTCCTTGTACCGGTCGAGCGCGGCCCGCACGTCCTTCGACCCGCCGGACTCAGCGCCCTCACGCCCGCCCCAGAGCACGTACGTCGTCGCGCCCAGCTCGGCCGCGAGGTCGACGTTCCGCAACACCTTCGCCAGCGCGTACCGGCGTACCTGACGGTCGTTGGCGGTCAGGCCGCCGTCCTTGAAGACCGGGTGTGCGAACAGGTTGGTCGTCATCATCTCGACGGCCATGCCGGTGTCGGCCAGCGCCTTGGTGAACCGCTCGAGGGTCTGCGCGCGGGTGCTGTCGTCCGGGACCACGTCGTCGTCGTGGAAGGTGACCGCGGCGGCGCCGAGTTCGGCGAGCTTCTCGACCGTGTGCACCGGGTCCAGCGCGGGGCGGACCGCCGTACCGAACACGTCGACGCCCTGCCAGCCGACCGTCCAGAGGCCGAAGGAGAACTTGTCGTCCTTCGTCGGGGTGTAGTCGTTCATTGCGCAATCTCCTGCCATTGTCGGGATGCCGAGCTGGCCTCGACCGCGGCCAGCACGCGCTGAACCTGCAGACCGTCGGCGAACGACGGTCGCGGCTCGGTACCTTCGGCGATCGCGGTGACCAGGTCGACGGCCTGGTGGGTGAACCCGTGCTCGTAGCCGAGCAGGTGCCCCGGCGGCCACCACGCGGCGACGTACGGGTGCACGGGTTCGGTGGCGAGGATGCGGCGGAAGCCCGCCGTCCTCGAGTCTTCGGTGGCGTCGTAGAAGTGCAGCAGGTTCATGTCCTCGAAGTCGAACGCCAGACTGCCGAGGCTCCCGTTGATCTCGATCCGGATGCCGTTCTTCCGGCCGGTCGCGAACCTGGTGGCCTCGAACACGCCGAGTGCCCCGGACCGGAACGTGGCCAGGAAGACCGCCGCGTCGTCCACGGTCACGGGTCCGCGTTCGGTACCCGCGGTGCCGGCCAGCCCGGAATGCTCGGCCGCCACCGGCCGCTCCTTCACGAACGTCTCCAGCCGGGCGCTGACTTCACCGATGGTGTCACCGGTGATGTACTGCGTCATGTCGATGATGTGCGCGCCGATGTCACCGAGCGCACCGGAACCGGCCTTCGCCTTGTCCAGCCGCCAGGACAGCGGCGCCTCCGGGTCGGCGATCCAGTCCTGCAGGTACTGCGCCCGCACATGCCGGATCGTCCCGAGCTTGCCGTCGGCAACGAGCTGCCGGGCCAGCGCGATCGCCGGCACCCGGCGGTAGGTGAACCCGACCATCGACCGGATCCCCCTGGCGGCGGCCGCCTCCGCCGCGGCCGTCATCGCCTCGGCTTCCTCGACCGTGTTGGCCAGCGGCTTCTCGCACAGCACGTGCTTGCCGGCCTCCAGCGCGGCGATCGCGATCTCGGCGTGGCTGTCGCCCGGCGTGCAGACGTCGACCAGCTGGACGTCGTCGCGGGTGAGCAGCTTGCGCCAGTCGGTCTCGGCCTCCTTCCAGCCGAGCTTGACCCGGGCCGCCTCGACGGCTTCGGCGTTGCGGCCGCACAGGACGTTCATCTGCGGCTCGAGCGGCAGGTCGAAGAAGCGCGGCGCGCTCCGCCAGGCCTGCGAATGGGCCGCTCCCATGAACGCGTAGCCGATCAGGCCGATGCCAAGGTTCGTCATGACTCTCCTCTGCTCATCTCAGTCGGGTCGGCGAAGACCTGGTCGACGGCGATCTGCGCGCCGCCGCGGACCGCGGCCGCGAAGCCGAGCCCCGAGCGGACCACCCGGCAGCCGCCGCCGTCCGGCGCGAGCACGCGCTCGCGCATCGCCTGTTCCAGCGGTTCTTGCAGCCACGGCCCGAGCACGGCGAAGTACCCGCCGAGGACGAGCACGTCCGGGTTCAGGATGTTCACGAGGATCGCTCCGCCGATCCCCAGCCAGCTGCCGACGTCCTGCAGCGCGGCCAGCGTCCGCGCGTCCCCCGCCTCGGCCCGCCGGACGATCTCGGCCAGCCGGCGTTCCACATCGAGCGCGGGATCCCGGGCCGGGTCGTCGTTGTCCGTTGCCTTACGCAACAGTGCGCTCAGGCCGACGACGGTCTCCCAGCAGCCGGTCCGCCCACAGCCGCAGATCTGCCCGGGCGGCGCGACCGGCATGTGCCCGACCTCGCCGCTGTACCCGTGCCCGCCACGCAGCAGATGCCCGCCGGAGACCACACCACCACCGACACCGACGGCGCCGGTCAGCAGCACGAGGTCGTGCAGGGGCTCGTCCCCGGTCCGCCGAAGTTCGGCGTACGCCGCCAGCGTCGCCAGGTTCGCCTCGTTGTCCACGTGCAGTGGGTACGTCGGTGCGCCCAGCCGGCTCCGCATCTCCTCGGCGACGGACAACTCGCTCCACCCGAGGTTCGGCGCGAGCTTCAGTTCGCCGGTCTCCACCTGGACGAGTCCCGGGAGGGCGAGCGTGACGCCGGCCACCCGTCCACCGCGGGCCTCGACGGCCGTGACGGCTTCCTGGACCAGGACGGTGAGGCGGTCCAGCGTCGTACCGGGGTCGAGGTGGGCGACGTCGACGGGGACGCGCTTCTCGAGGACGACCTCGCCGGCCAGGTCGAGCGCGACGACCGCGAGGTACTCGACGTTGATCTCGGCGCCGATGCCGCAGACGCCGGTGCCGTCGAGTTCGACGAGCTGTCCCGGGCGCCCCAGCGCGCCGCTGGAGTCCGCGCTGCCTTCGCGCAGCAGGCCGCGTTCGACGAGCTCGGCGACCAGGCTGCTGACGGTCGCCTTGTTGAGCCCGGTGTCGTCGGCGATCCGGGCGCGGGACCGCGGACCGAGGTCGCGGACGTGCCGCAGGACGACGGAGAGGTTGTTGCGCCGAAGCGAGACGTGGTCGGCGGCAACACCCCTGCCCCCGGGGCGACGACCGTCGGTCAACGTCATCCGGCACCCTTCTCGCGACTTTGTCTGTTGATCCAACAAACTAAGTTCGAGCGCGTGCGTCGTCAACCCTTTGCGGGAACCTAAGGGCTAGAACAGCTCCATGCTGTCGGACGTCGCGGTGATCACCGGGTTGTCGAAGTACAGGCGACAGGCGATGGCGTGACCGGAGCAGGTCAGCAGCGCGGGCCCGGCCGCGTCGACGACGCGGTAGGCGACCGGATGCTCACAGCGCTCGACCTCGCCCTCGTTCTCCAGGCCGCAACCGAGCACGTGGCAGGTGACGGTGTCGCCGACGTTCATCAGCGTCAGGCCGTGCTCGGGGCAGACGCCCCAGCCGACACCGCAGGCCTGGCCCTCGTTCGCGGCCAGCCGGACGAGCTTGCCGGCCGTGACCTCGAGCTTGCTCGCCAGGTCGCGGAAGGTGGTGGCGGCCTGGTCGAGGTCGCGCCGGAAGCGCCGGAGCTCAACGGACTCGGGCATGTTCTGGGTCGCCGCCTGCAGGTCCTCGGCGAGTGTCATCGCCGCGACCGCGATTTCGTCGACCCGGACCGGGGTGTTGAACTGGCGCAGCGCCGTACCGTTCTGGACCCGCGGCCGGTCACGTACCTCGGACAGCCACTGCGAATGCGGCGCCTCGGTCTGCTGGTCGACCCGCAGTTCCGCGATCTGCTGCCCGGACTGCCACTCGGACGACGCCGCGATGTCAGTGGACGGTTGCGGAGCGTGACCGTTGTGCCCGTTCGCGTTCTCGCCGCCGTTCGCCGGCTTTCGGTTGTCCTGTGCGGTCCGCCCGTTCATACAGCCTCACTCGTCCGGTGCCTGGGCACCCGCCATTACGCGTCCCCTGTAGTGCCCCCGGTGGAAGATCGTGCCATGCGCGCGGCACTCGCGACCAGAGGGAAAACAAAAGGGATTCCGAGAGTCGTCAGTCCGTTGCTGTGAGGTGTGTCCGGAGGAATTCGACCGCCCGGGAACGGGCGTGGAACGCCGAGTTCGGCGGATCCTCGCGCAGGTCCCGGGTGAGGACCGCATGCGCGCCGCGGGTATATCCGTCCGGGTTACCAGGCCCGGAATCGAGCTCGATCACCTCGAACGCGTCGCCGAGGTGTGTACGCAGAGTGCTGAAACGCTCCGCCGGCGCCATCCGGTCCTGACTGAACCGCATACCGAGAACGCACAGTCCATCGGTCCTGGTGCGATCCTTGATCACCTCGAGTTCCCGCTCCGACAGACCGGGATCCTGCCGCCGCTTCTTGCTCACCGGGAACGGCGTCGACGGCTGGCTCAGGACCGGCGCCTTCACCACGTCCTCGACCGCGGTCGCGAGCGCGAACCCACCGGTGAAGCACATCCCGATCACGCCGACGCCGAGCCCCGGCGTACGTGCCGCCAGGTCGACAGCCACGGCCCGCAGGTACTTCGTGATCGGGCGCTCGGCGTCGACCGCGAAGCAGCGGAACTCCTTCGACACGCACAGCCGGGCGAGGGTGCCGAGCACGTAGCCGTTGGTTTCCGCGCGTCCCGGCGTACCGAATGGTGACGGGATGACCACCGTGAAGCCTTCGCGGACCAGGTGTTCGCCGAAGGCGGCCACCTCCGGCGTCAGGCCGGGGATCTCGGGGATCAGCACCACGCCCGGCCCGGCGCCCTTCTCGAAGCAGTCGTAGGTCAGGCCGCCCCCGGTGAACGGCGCGCGCCGCCAGGAAGCCAGGTCCACAGTCATGCGGAGCAGCTTAGAGTGCCCGAGCAGTCACAGACTGCCGCCCGGGATCTTCACGAAATGATCTCAGTCAACCGTCCGTCAGATCTCTATTGCATTACGGACAGTTGACGGTCGCGGAGCGTGACGATGTAGGGTCCACGCGAATTTCCGTTCATTCCTGGGGGATCATCATGCGACCGAATCGGCGTCATGTCCTGATGGCAGGGGCCGCGGCGACCGTCGCAGCCGTCGCGACCAGTGAGGCTTCGGTGGCGCAGACGGCCGTGGCTTCGGACCCGTACGGGTCCGGCGCGCTCGGGGACTGGACGGTCCTCAGCCACGCGATCGCCCCCGAGGCGACGATCACGTACGTCCGCGACAACGACGGCGTGTACATGTTCGGCGACAGCATCGCGGTGCAGGACGCCAAGGCGCTCGCCTCGCAGCTGATCGCGCGCAGTGGCAAGACCATCGCGGTCCACAACTGGTCCGGCCGGCCCACCGCCCCGGCAGTCGACGCCTTGCAGAGCTGGGCGACGCAGTACGGAATGCCGCGCCGGATCCTGATGGCGACCGGGACGAACGACATCTTCAACCCGCCCGCGTTCGGCCCACAGGTGGACCGGACGATGCGGATCGTCGGCTCGAAACGAACCGTGGTCTGGGTCAACGTGCAGTGCGCGCGGACCGCCAAGTCCGCGGCGGTGCAGCTGGCGGATCAGCGGAACAGCGCGTGGATCAACTCGCAACTGTCCGATGCGGCGAAGAAGTACCCGAACCTGAGAGTCGTCCATTGGGCGGAGTCGCTGGCGGCGTCGCCGACCCACCTCACGACGTACCTGCGGGAAGGTGTGCACACGTCGGTCCCGGCCGGTCAGACCGCGCGCAACAATCTGATCCTGCAGGCGTTGCTGGGTTACTGAGTCAGGGCTCGTAGTGCTGAACGGCTCCCCCGGTTGAGAGATCGACGAGGGCGTGGGCCAGTTCGCGCGCGTCGGCGAGGACTTCGTCGCGATCCATCGTCAGTAGCTGCCGGTCCCGTACGACGACTTGGCCCGCGACGAGGACCGTGACGACGTCGGACGCGCGCACGGAGTACACCAGGGCGGCCCGCGGGTCGTGGATCGGCTGGTTGTGCGGACCGGAGAGGTCGACGAGCGCGATGTCGGCCTGACGGCCCGGCTCGAGGACGCCGACGTCGTTGCCGAGACCCGCCGCTGTCGCACTGCCGCGAGTGGCGAGCCGCAGGGTGTCGGACAGGGTCATCCACGCCGCGTCGTGCTCGCGTTGCTTCTGGGTGAGGGCGACCATGCGGATCGCTTCCCAGACGTCGAGGGTGTTGTGGACGGCGGCTCCGTCGGTCCCGATCCCGACGGGAACACCGGCCGACCGGAGGCCCTTGATCGGGGTCACCTCCCCCATCGCGAGCTTGAGGTAGACCTTCGGACTCGAGGCGACGGCGACGCGATCGGCGTACCGCTCGAGGATCGGGAGATCGGACGCGCGGATCCCGCATCCGTGGGCGATCAGGACGCCGGCGTCGAGTACTCCGGTCCGCTCGAGCACCTGCATCGGCGTGACCCCGTGCTTGTCGAGCGACGCCTGCGTTTGGTCGTCGGTCTCGGCGGCGTGCAGGTGGATCCGCATTCCGTCGGCGCGCGCGAGTTCCGCCGTACGGCTCAGGTCGTCGTCGGTCACCGTGTACGTGGCGTGTGGTCCGAGGCTGGCGGTGACGCGGGGGTGGAGGTGGTTGAGCTCGCGGGTGGTCTCGACTGCCGCGTCGATCGCGTCCTGGCCGGCTGAGGAGAAGAACGTCGGGGCGAGGTCGGCGCGGATCCCGGACTCGATCGCCGCCGCGGCGATCTGGTCGGCGTGGAAGTAGTGGTCGACGAACGTGGTCACGCCGGCCAGCAACATCTCCGCACACGCCAGCCGCGCACCGACTCGCACCCGGTCGGGTGTCAGGTTCACCTCCATCGGCCAGATGCGCTGGTTGAACCAGTCCTCGATCGACAGATCCTCGGCGGCGCCACGCATCATCACCATCGGGCTGTGCGTATGCGAGTTGATCAACCCTGGCACCGCAAGCAGTCCGGTCCCGTCGATCACGTCACCATCGAAAACGCGATCGCCACCAGCACCGCCATCACCGCCGCCGCCGCCATCGCGATCGCCCGCCGCACTGGCCGTCGGAGCGATCGTCGTGATCCGGTCGCCCTCGATGTGGATGTCCTGGGCCTCCTCGACCCGGCACTCCCCCACCTCGGGAACAACGAGCACCGCGACATTGCGAATCAGCATTGACCCTCCCGACGATTGCGCAGACCCACGTCAGTCTTGTCGATCTTGTCGATCGCCGGGTTCACGCGGTGTGTGCCGGTGGGGTCGACGTGGAACGTGAAGTTGTGGGGTGTGGTCCATTGGAGGGTTTGGCGGTCGAGGCGGTGGACGGTCCATCCGCGGGCGTGGGTTTTGACGCGGTGGGCGTAGCGGCTGAGTGGGGCGAGGTTTGTGGTGTTGGTTTGGTGGGGTGGGCCGAGTGGGTCGTAGGGCTGGATGTGGTCGAGGTCGATGGTGGTGCGGGATTCGCGGGTGCCGTAGGGGAAGAGTTCGACGGGGTGGAGGAGTTTGATGTGTTCGCGGATCTTGGTGGGGATTTCGTAGGCGTCGGCGCTGATTGCCTTGTTGAGGTCGATGACGGGTTTGACGGTGTAGGGGCCGTGGCCGATGAGTTCGGTGAGCTGTTCAGCGAGGAGCGGACCGATGGTTTCGGCACGCACAACCCCGGCGCCGGTCGCCAGGGTGTGGTCGGTGAGATGCACAAAGACCTCGGTCTGCCCGGGCCGCAACTGTCCACCGCCGTGGGGTTTGGTGTGGGCGGCGTGCCTGATTTGGGCGAGACGTATGTCGAGAGCGCGGCGGGCAGCAGGATCCATCGCCCAGCCGTCGTCTGCGGGGTCATCGGAGTGAGCCGCGGTTTCGGGCTCGAACGGTTCGATGATTTGCCTGCAGGGATCGTCGAGTGGATCCGGCAGGTTGCTGAAGCTCGGGTGGGGTGCGTCGCGATCGGCGTCGTCGCCGTCGCCCGGTTCCACGCACCCGGTGTTCCACTCAGCCAGCAGATCGTCGTCATCGACGCCGAAGCCTGTCCCCCGCATACACACCGCCCAAGCAACATCAGCTCCACCAGGAGCGCTCGTCCTGGCGGGGATGGGGCCCTCGGCGGGCGTTGGTGTTTCGGCGGATGGGGGTGTTTGGGTGGGTGGATGGTGGGGGTTGTTGCGGGCTTGGGTGAGGAGTTGTTCGGTGTAGCGGGGGTCGGCGAGGATGCCGATGGCGTCGGCGCGGCGGTGTTGGAGCGGGCGGGTGTCGCCGATG